>JAHDWJ010000001.1:0-208698 GCA_023384415.1 Anaerolineae bacterium | reverse complement strand
AGCGGATTGCTCCCTTCTCCCGTTGCGGGAGAAGGG
The DNA here is from genome assembly GCA_023384415.1 of Anaerolineae bacterium. Classification (GTDB taxonomy): domain Bacteria; phylum Chloroflexota; class Anaerolineae; order Promineifilales; family Promineifilaceae; genus Trichofilum. Next base: position 208,662 of record JAHDWJ010000001.1, on the reverse strand, counting down.
CTGGGGATGAGGGCAGATACCACCCCTCACCCTAACCCTCTCCCCTGGGAGAGCGGATTGCTCCCTTCTCCCGTTGCGGGAGAAGGGCTGGGGATGAGGGCAGATAATATTTCCCTGAGTTATCCAGGTTAGGGTAAAATGGGCGGGTGATGAAATTAACTAAATCGCTCCCCTCTAGAAATGCCCTGATTTTGCCCCTGCTTTTACTATTCTGGTTAGCCGCCTGCCAACGGCCTGATCCCCAGGTGGTGGTGGTGGCGACCCAATTGCCTCTGGTTTTACCCCCCACTGTTCCCCTGTCCACGGTGCCTCCTTTAGCTGAAGAAAGTAGTGGCGTTCTGGTGGCCCCGCCCACCCCGGCCCCGGTTACTCCCACCCCGGTCGTGGTGATGGTCTATCTCGGCACCCCCACCCCAGACCCGCCCCGCTCAGGTGGCGGCGGCGATAGCCGGCCCTCGTTTACCCATACGGTCAGTTCAGGGGAGACGCTGGGGCTTATTGGGCAGCGGTATGGGTTGTCAACGGAGCAGATCGCCCAGGCGAACAATATCCAGGTGCATGATTTCCTTTATGTGGGGCAGGCGTTGATTATTCCGGGCAATGAGGGGAGCAGCGGCCGCGTCAGTCCCAGTTTTAAGCTCATCCCGGATAGTGAACTGGTGTACGGCCCCATGGCCAGAGGGTTTAATGTGGCTGAGGTCGCGGCCGCGCACCGGGGTTACCTGTTCACCTACACCGAAACAGTTGAAGGGCAGCCCATCACCGGGCCAGAGGTGGTCGAATTGGTGGCCCACCGGTACAGCGTCAACCCCCGCCTGCTTCTGGCTTTGCTGGAGTACCAGGCGAACTGGCTCACCCAGCCCAACCCGGCAGAAACTGCCTTCCCGATGAGGTATTACTCTCCGGGCAGCGAAGGGTTATACCGGCAGTTGGGCTGGGCCGCTAATCAGCTTAATCTCGGCTTCTATGGGCGGGCGGAAGGCGGCCGGCACAGCTTTACCCTGGGCAGCAGCTCCCTGCAACTGGCCTTTGCCTCAGACATTAACGATGGCACGGCCGCCGTACAACAGCTTTTGGCCGCGGCCGCTGACGATGAAACCGTCTGGCGGCAAAAAGTTGGCCCGGATGGCTTCTTTGCCACCTTTACCGCCCTCTTTGGCAACCCGTTCGCTTACACCTTCGATCCCATTCTACCCCCTGGCCTCAGCCAGCCCCCGCTCCAGTTCCCCTGGCCGGCGGGGGAGACCTGGTATTACACCGGCGGTCCGCATGGGGGCTGGGCTGGGGGTTCGGCCTGGGCAGCTTTGGATTTTGCTCCACCGGGGGACCGGCTGGGCTGTTACCAGGATGATAACTGGGTCACGGCAGTGGCCGATGGGGTTGTTAGCCGCAGTGGGTTTGGGGCAGTAGTGGTAGATTTAGATGGGGATGGGTTTGCCGGGACGGGCTGGGCCATTACCTACATGCACCTGGAGACACGGAACCGGGCAGCTGTGGGTACAGTCGTTCGGGCCGGAGATCGGTTAGGCCATGCCTCTTGTGAGGGGGGGTTCTCTACCGCCACCCATCTGCACCTGGCCCGCACTTACAACGGCCGCTGGATTGCCGCCGATGGCCCCATTCCCTTCAACATGGCTGGCTGGGTCTCCCAGGGGCAGGGGGTGGAATATTATGGCCTGTTGGTGCGCGGCTCAGAGGTTAAAGAGGCGTGTGAGTGCCGGGCGGATGGGAATGCATTGGTGGGGGAGTGATTTTCACGGTATTAAATCTTCGGCAATGAGGCGGAACTGTTCCAGGGCCGCTTCTAAATCTTCCACGATTTCTACGGCAATTAAATCTGGGTCGGGCAGGTTGTCGCTGCCTTCTAGCGATTCATCGCGCAGCCAGAAGATGTCCAGGTTCACCTTGTCACGAGCCATGATTTCAGCATAGGCGTACGGCCACCACCGTCCCTCGGGGGTGGTCTCGCTCCAGGTGGGGGTGCGCTCGTGCCGGTTGGCCGGGTTGAAGCAGGTCACAAACTCCTCCAGGTCAGTGCGGGTGAGGGGGTTTTGTTTGAGGGTGTGGTGGACGTTGGTGCGGTAGTCATAGAACCAGATAATATCGGTCCACGCTTGTTCCCGGCCCGGTTTGCGGTCGAAGAAGCGTTTTTCTCCAACAGCCCTTCGTAAATTTCCGCCTTCACATCTACATTGAGGCGGCTCCAATTTTCTCCGTCAATGAGGCTGACCAGCCGCTTGAGTTTGGCCGGGTCCTGGATGCGGTTTTGGGCTTTGCGGAAGATGGTGGGGATGAAGCCGCTGCCCTGGCCCAACTGGGTCAAGATTTCCCGGTAATGGCTTTCCAGGTCGCTGCCATCCAGGGTGACCAGGCTGGCTCAACTGTATGGGGTGGGGATGGTGGAGGGATCGCCGATTTTGCGCCGTTCGTCATCCATTTTGAGGAAGAGGAGATAGGTTAGCTGTTCGACGTAATCGCCGTAGGAGAGGCCGTCGTCTCGCAGGACGGTGCAATAGTTCCACAGCCGCTGCACGATGGCGGATGATTGGGTGGACATAGGCTAATGTTTGTACAAATCAGAGGGGACCAAAATAGAAGAGATCATTTTCCGGGTCAAAGGCAAACCGCAGCCGTTCCAAACAACCTGTAAGCCCAATAAAGGCAGGATGTTCCCCCCATGATTCCTGCCATTCTTGATTGGGCACAAAGATTGTGGCGTCAACAACGAGATCATCCCCTTCTGCGGCGGGAAACAAGATGGTGGCGCGGTGCAGATTGCCCGTCATCCTGATTCCCCTAACGATGAACGGGATAGAATCAAGCGCGGCCGCGGGATCAAAGCCAATTGTTTCAGCCAGATACGGGGGGCAAACAGCGAAAGGAGAGCCGGTATCTACGATTGCTTCAATAATTGTACCTTCTATGGCTACCTGAAGAAGAATGCGATTGGTAATATCATTTATAGGGGGGCGGTAGCTGTAAGGAGCTGCGCCGGTAGCAAAAGTATCACCGTTTGCCCTTAATAAAAGCATCAACTCACCTGTGTTAACAGAATCCCTTTTCCTTTAATATCCCCCACCGCGGCCGCGAGAGCCGAGAAAGTTGGGGCGGTAGCAATCAATTCGCCATTGTGTAGGGCAACCCATTTACGCTGGTACGCTTCCCGATTGTTTCTTAGCCAAAGTTGATTTGCCTTTACATCTAATTTTGTTGAGCGAGCCGCAGTTGTGGCTTTTGGGGGGGCGAGAATGTGGGCTATTTTCTCTATTTCTGGATGGGTGGCATGATATTTGATACCTTGTTCCGCTAAGTAACGAGCCAGGAGAGGGGCTTCAAGGGCAAAGGCCATCCGTATGGCAACGATTAGTTCTTCTGGGGTCTGGTTTGACCAGGGGATGGCCTTGACCAAAGCCGCAAAAGATAGCCCATCTTGAGCGAGCACGGCTGTTTCTAATAAAGCCATAGCTTGTTTTTTACTGGCTGAGGATATCCCATTATCCCAGGGTACATAAGCCTGAGATATGTCCTCCTTGTGAGGGGTATAGATAGGCATGTTTTTTTCTCTCGGTAAGCTGATGTTCGGCGCACAACCACAATTTGATTTTAGAGAACTCGGCTAGATTGTCAACTCTATTATAGGTCATTAGGATTTTGGGGGTGAGGCTAACTGTAGGAGCCGACCTTGTACCTGCCCTTACTCCAACAATTCCTAATGAGCCGAAATGGGGTGAATCATGTCTGCTTCTTACGTTTGGATGGCCGTATGGGCCGGGCGGCCCTTTTTTTCTTTGTTTCACGGGCTGCGGCCGCGTGAAAACGTACCAACGGCAGGTCTAACTCATCCAGGGGGGTATGCCGTTTATTCGGGGGCACCGCATCCAGGTTCACCAATCCCAGTACGGCAAAAGTCGGGCCTACCTGCCAACCCCGCTTGGGGGCACCCCCATAAAGCATTTGCACCAATACCGGGAGGTGGATAACGGCTGTGGCACAGCCCGGACACAAATACCCAAATTCCCCACTGATAACGAAAGAATCGGCCAGGCGGCTGCCTTGTCTGGTTATTATCTGGTAGGGGCCGTAATCTTGCTCTAACTTGTGGCTGCATTGTGGACATTGTATGGGTGGGGTCAGGAGTTCGTGAGCATACAGGGTGCGTTCAATGGTTCGATCAAGGTTAGCCATCTCTTCTTTGCTCCTGCGAAAAAGGTGGGCGATGGGGTAAATCGTCCCACTTTAGACAAGCCGGCCGCTAAAAGCACGGTGTAAGATAGATTGGCGCAGACGGTCAGCGCGGGCCAGGTTGGCGGTGAGGGTTTGCTCCAGGGTGGCGATGACGGACAGCCGCCGCTCCACCTCAGCGACGATGCGCTGTTGTTCGGCGAGGGGCGGAAGCGGTACAGGCAAAGCACTCACTTTAGACAAACTCAAGGTGTAAAGACCAGATGTTGAACTTGCAACCCTCTGAATTTCTTTGCGCCCATTGGGTGAAAGCAACCAATAGAGAACAAAGTCAGCTATGTTTTTTTCAGCGAATCTAACTTTTATGATATGGTTTTGATGGACACAAGGTGAGATACTGTCATTCCAAAGAGCTACTCGACCTATTTGGTCAACACTTCCATTTCCTTCTACAACTAAGAGGTCGCCTTTCTCAAGTAAGACTCGTTCTAATTCTGATTCTTGAATACCAATCATTTCCACGTTATCAAGTTTTAATTCGTTTGCGTAAACATTGGCTACTCGCAAATAGGACATTTGCAAGGGCAACATTCCCCGTTTAGCATTCTTGGTAAGCCCCCCTAGAACATTGGCTAATTGTTCAATAGATGTCCAGACCCAACCCTTTGATAAGTCGGGTAGGTTGGTTGTGTCTACCGGAGTGGGTTCGGGGTATTTTTTGCCGGGGTGGGTGGTTTGCCAGCGGCCGCGTAAACTCTCCCTCTCTTGCACCCAGGCGGCCAACGTCTCTGGCCGGTGGAAGGCGAACACCCGGCGGGCACGGGGGTCGGGGTCCAGGCCATTTCTGAAGATACGCTTCCCGTACGGCTACCCCAGGCCAGGCCAGGTCAGAAAGGTTCATCTGATCCCGGTCTTGCACCTGCCAACCGGCATGGGTAAGTAGGTCATCAATCTGGCGTCTGGCTTTTTGTTCAGGCGTCATCATTCATAAAAACGGCAGGGGCATACCGTTGTGGTTGCCCCCGGCTAACGGATATTAAACAGCCGCACCCCAATCCAGGCCAGCGTGAGGGTGGGTATGAGTTGGGTACCGGGGATAAGGGACTCCACAACCGAGACGCCGCGTAACGCCTTCAGCCCCAATCGGTCTAACATGACCCAGGCGATAGGGGCCGCCAGAAAATCCAGGCTCAAATCCAACAAGTCAATCATAATAACCACAATAAACGGGGTATAGTGCAGCGTTTCGGCGAAGGTAGCCCCTTCGGGCACTTCGAGGTGGCGTACCTGGCGCACAGCCATTAAAAACAACAGGCCCACCAAAAGTAACCCGGTTAAGATCAACCCCACAAGAAGAAACCCGATGGTGCGTAAAGTTTCTATGTCCATACGTTTTTCAGTTCCAGAGTAGATTATGGGATATGAAGCACAACGTAGTTTGGTGGGGATTGGTTCGATCTTCAGAGATTGAACCAATCTGAAACAGCTAACCTAAGCTACAGCCAGGACGCGCCAGATAAAAATAAGCAGCACTATTAAACTTCCCCCAGCTTCGATAGCGGTAGCTAACCCCCAGCCAGCCAGCCCACCAAAGCTGGCTTTTAAGGCCAACCGCCAATCCTGATGGGTTAAATATTCGGCCACAATAATGCCCAGGGCATAACCAATGATGGCCCCAATCAGGTTAAACACAAAGAAACCGACAATCGCTCCCAATACCCCCAGAAGCAGGGCTTTACCGGATGCGCCACCGGTTTTAGCCCCCAGCAAGGTGAGCCAGATGGTTGCGCTGCCTGTCACCAGGCAAATAACGGTGCAGATGATAAAAGTGAGGGGGGTGACGGCCTTCCAGCCATCAAAAAGGGTGTACACCAGCAGGGTAAGCCAGACGAGCAAGGAGCCGGGTAACACGGGCACAAACGCGCCGATGATGCCGATGATAATAGCTACAACCGCCAAAGCGAAACCGATGGATTGGAGAAGGAGGGTGAAGGAGTCCATAGGTGAGGGGTGAAGGGTGAACGAATAGGGTTCACGTATCAGGTTATAACATTTTCGCGGCCGCGACAAACCGGTTGATGGTGGCGGCTAATTGGGGTTTCAGGGCTACCCAGGGGGCCAGCCCGGCCGCCTGCAGCTGCTCATCACTCATGACAGAGAGGGTGTGTCCCTGCCGCCGGGCCTCTACCAGCCAATCAGTGAGGCGGGGCAGCCAGTAAGCCAGCAGGTGGAAGCAGCGGCCGGCCGGGATGCTCTGGCGCAATGTTCGCGTATCGCACAAGGGGCCAAGTTCAGCGGCTAGATGCAAAATGTAGCTGTCTATTAATGTTTCTTCGCTGGCAATGGGCATGCTGCGGGGTAGCATCGCCCCGCCATCAGTGAGCAGCCAGTTAAACTGCTCCACCAGATGCACCAGGTCTACCACGCCTGGCCCGGCACTGATTTGCTGCCAATCGAGCAAACAGGCGTTGTTGAACGGGGTCACTTGCCAATGGTGATTGAACGGGGCCCCATGTTGTAAGGTCAAGGGTTGATCGCGCAGGCTGTAAAGCAAGGGAACAGGATCATCAAGCAGGTCAGCGGCCGCGTCCAGGTCACTCAAGGTCAATACGCCTGGCCACCCTCCCCGTTGGCGCAGAAAAGCGACGGCTGCGGCCGCGTGCAAAAAGTAGGGGGCCAACCGTCCTGAACTCCAGATGGCATGATCAGACAAAGCTACGGCGACATCCAGGGCGGCATAATAAGCCCGCTGCTCCAACACCCGGCGGCGCACCAGATAACGCTCATCCAGGGCTAACCCTTCCAGAGGGTTTTCCAACCAGGCAACCTGGTCTAACAAATCTTCCCGGTCCCAAAACTCTACGTGGAGGGCAGCCAACCCTTGCATCACTGCGGCCGCGTCCCCAGGAAGCCAACGAGCCGGCGGCCGCGCTACCATCACCTCATCTAACACCACCCAACTTTGCGGCCCATCCACATAACTAAACCAACAGCGGGGGGTCAGAAAAGGCAGCCGGGGAGCAATTTCCTGGTAAAAGCGGGCTTCGGTAGCATCCGTCTCTTTGCCAATGAGGGTGATGGGATCCTGGTGCCCGGCCAGATCAAGGGTGAACCGGGTCAGGCGTGGCGAAACCTTTTCCCGAGTGACGCGGGTAACGGTGATACCGGCCATCTCCGGTTCTTGGGCTAAAATCGCGCTCCAGGCACGCGGCCGCTGGCTCCGTAACTGCTTTATTTCCATAAAAGTTTTTGCCACGAATTTAACTTATGACTTGCCATTGGCGGAAATGGTCATAGTCCAGCCATACGGGTCTGGCACCCGGCCAAACTGAATATCGGTGAGACGTTGGTACAAAGCTTTAGCAACCGGGCCGGCCTCATTGTTGTTGATGATGTAATCTTCACCTTGAAAACCAAATCGGCCCACCGGAGCGATGACCGCGGCCGTGCCACAGCCAAACACCTCTGTCACCCGACCGGAACGAATCCCCGCCAACATTTCATGGACATCAATCATCTCTTCAGCCACTTCATACCCCAGGTCAGGGGCCAGGCGCAGCAGAGAATCACGGGTAACACCCGGCAGAATCGTTCCCCGCAGCGGTGGGGTGACAATTTTCCGATCTTCATAAACAAAGCAGATATTCATGGCCCCCACCTCTTCCACATAGCGGCCATGAATCGCATCCAGCCATAACACCTGGGAATACCCTTTGGCTTTGGCTTCTTCACCGACCATCAGGCTGGCAGCATAATTGCCCCCTGTCTTGGCGGCACCCGTCCCCCCCAATACTGCCCGACGATACTTCTCAGAAATATAAACAGGCACAGGGCTGAACCCTTGGGGGAAATAAGGGCCTACCGGGCCAACGATAATCAGATGCAAATATTGGTCGCTAGAATGAACCCCTAACCCGGCTTTGCTGGCGATCATAAACGGGCGAATATACAACGTGCCGGGAGCTTCAGGCACCCATTCATATTCCAATTCAACCAGGCGAGTCATAGCCATCAAGTGATCTTCGGCATCCACCTGGGGCATGGCCATACGCATAGCCGATTCATTAAAGCGGCGGGTATTCTCCCAGGGGCGAAACAAATTTATCTGACCATCTGGGCGACGGTACGCTTTCGTACCCTCGAATATCTCTTGGGCATAGTGTAATACAGCGGTGGCGGGGTCAAGCTGCAGCGGTTGATACGGGCCAATGGTGGCTTCATGCCAGCCTTTATCAGGGCAATATTTTTGCATGAACATCCGGTTAGAAAAAGAGCCACCAAAATGAAAAGTTGTGGGAATCGGTTTCAGCTGATGGGGCTGTAGGGAAACTTCTTGAATATCCATCGTTACTCCTTTGGTGTGGGATTTGTGAGCGGTCAAAGTTTATCACAAAGTGGAAAAAACTCCCTCATTCGTAGGTCATCCCATCGAGCAAAGAATAGCAGCAATAACCAGACCTGACAGGTCTTGGAGACCTGTCAGGTCTTATATCTGGCCCAGGCAAAACAAAAAGCGTCCATTGCTTACCCTGGCAACAGACGCTTTTATCAATATGGGTATGTAGGTTTTCCCGTTTTTAGGTGGCGTTAACTGGATTTGAACCAGTGACCTAGGGCTTATGAATCCCCCGCTCTGCCACTGAGCTATAACGCCAACGAGAGGGAATTATAACTAAATGGAGCGGCTCTGCCAAATACAGCAGGATCAAGCCAGCAATTCTCAATTTAAGACCCGTCGTAGGGGTGGGACAGGCGGGCAACCATTTAGGTCAAGCGGTTCAACTGTATTCCCGCCTGTCTCACCCCTGTTGCCCCTGTTTCAGCCAAAGCGGGGCGAGACAGGTGGGAACCAGGTGGGAACTGAACGGTCTCGTTCGACTAAAACCGTGGCCCATCTATCCCGCGCCCCTGCATCCATCTCAGGGCAAATTGAGAATTGATGGGCTTAAGCGGCCAGGGCCAGAGGAACGGTAAAGGCAAATGTCGTTCCCTGCCCTAATTGGCTCTCTAACCAGATGTGACCGTGGTGCAGTTCGATAATCCCTTTGGTGATGGAGAGGCCCAGCCCGGTGCCGGGGGAGGTACGGATGTTACTGTCATCGGAGCGGAAAAATTTGGTAAAGAGATGGGTTTGGTCTTCCTGAGAGATACCATAACCGTTATCTTTGACGGCACAAACGACGACTGGGCGAGGGCTTTCAATCCCATTTTCTGTGGGCGTATAATCTGGCTTGACCGTGATGGTGACGTCCGTATCAGGGGGGGAATATTTGTAGGCGTTACTCAGGAGATTGGTCAATACCTGCACCAGCCGGGAATGATCTCCCATAATGGGGGGTAAATCGTTGGGCATATCCAGATGAACGGATATGTTTTTGCCTTCGTGGATGCTGCGGGTGGCCTGCATGGTCTCGCTGACGACATTGGCGAATGAGGTAGGGGCCAGGTTGACGTTAAGTTGACCGGTTTCTATGCGAGAGATGTCGGTCAAATCTTTGATCAAATTGTCCATCCGCTTGATGTTGGCGGTGATGGTTTCCAGGAATGATTTTTGTTTGTCGGTGACTTGTCCGGTGAGGCCGGCGAGCATGAGATCGGTATATCCCCGGATGGCGGTGATGGGGGTTTTGAGTTCATGGGAGACCATGGAGACGAATTCTGATTTGGCCCGGTTGGCTTCGTTGACTTGTTCATACAGTTGGGCGTTGGCGATGGATGTGGCGGCGACGTTGACCAGACTGGCGGCCGCGTCCTGGTCTTCCTGGTCAAATGCATCATACTCATTGCTCTCTACCACCAAAGCTCCAATCACCTGCTGTTTATGGACGATGGGGAGGGTCAATTGGGAGCGGGTCTGGGGCGCGGCCGCGAGATATTTCGGCTCCTCCAGCACATTGCGGGTCAGGCGGGGTTCTCCACTGCTGATCACTTCTCCGGCCAGTCCCACATCTGTTGCCCGCGTATCCGCAGGGAGGGCAAAATCACGGGCATAATTTTGGCTCACAAAGGTTAGCAACCGATCTGACTCATCGGTCAACAAAATACTGCCGGCCGTTGCTTCACAAATCAGGATGGCCCAATCCAGGGTCATCTCCAACACTCGGTGCAGATCCAGGGTTGTATTGAGATTTCGCCCCAACTGCTGCAAAATCGCCAGCTCATGCACCCGTCGTTGCAACGCCTGATCGGTCTGCTGCAACAGGCGCGCATTATCCATGGCTACCACCGCCTGCCCGGCAAATGTATTGATAAGCGTCAGGTCTAACTCATTAAACGGGGCTTTGTTCCGCTTATTGACAATTTGCAATACCCCCCACACTTCATTCTGGTGAATGAGGGGCGCAGAGAGGATAGATTGGGTGGTAAATTGGGTGCTGCTGTCCACACCGGCAAACCAGCGTGGGTCTTCCTGAGCTTTGTTGACAATAGCCGGCTGCCCGGTTTGAGCTACTGTACCGGCTACTCCCGTACCAATAGGCAGCCGTGTGCCTAACAAACTTTGCCCGGTAGGGCCGCGCACCAGGCGAAACTCTAACTCCCCTGTTGCCTGATCGACAATCAAAAAGCTGCCCGCCTCAGCATTGAGCATCTCGATAGATTTGTCCAAAATCAAATCTAGCAAACTATCTGGCTCACGAATAGAGTTGAGGGTACGGATAACCTCGTTTAACGTTTCTAACTGCTGTGCCCGCTCCTTTGTTTGCTCATTGGCTTGATAACGAGCCAGGGCCGTGGCGGCATTGTTGGCGTAAAAATTAAATAGTTGTTTCTGCCGGTCGGTAAAGGGGCGTTGATCTGACCCTCGTTTACCCTGTAACAAACCAATGATTTCTGCCCCTGCTTTTAAGGGGGCAACCAGCCATTCTCCCGGCCCAGAACCGGTGGTCAGCATCATCTGACCGGTTTGTAATACCTCTTGCACGTGGGGGTCTTTGATTAGCTTATCTGCCCCTTCATAATCGCGGCGACGGCGGTTATCTTCTACATAATAAGCGGTGTACATGAGCCGTGTACCGGGTTCATGCAAAATGACCGCGAAATCACGGCTCTGCAGCAGGCGCATGGAATCGGCCACGATGATGTCTAGCAGTTGATCTAAGCCCTGGGTGATGTTGAGGGATTGGGAGAAGCGGCTGAGATCGTTCATTTCGGCTACCCGGTTTTCCAGGCGGCGCATGGCGCGTACTCGTTCAATGCCCAATAAGGATTGATCGGCCAGGGCGTTGAGGAAATTGATCTCTTCGGTGGCGAACCGTTCCTGGTTATGTTTGCGCGAGAGGGCGATCCAGCCAATAAGCTGCTGGTTACTGATGAGGGGGACGAGAATGGCGGCGTTCATTTTTTGGATGAGGGGTTGATGCGGCCGCCACTCTTCAGGCCAGGTAGGTTCATCGATCAAAACAATCGCCCCTCGGTCGCGGGCTAATAGGGAAATGAATGGATCATCGGCTTCAATTTCGACCGCTGTCCCTGTGGGGTATGGTTTGTAATAGGCCTGTTCCGTATCGGGTAAAAACAGTTGGACATCCGTATGGGGAACACCACGCCGGACATATTGGAGTAGTAGGGTAGCTCCTCCTTCCAATTCACCAACAGAGGTGAGTTCTTTATTATATTGGATGAGGAGGCGCTCATATTGCGGCCGCGACAACACATACTCATCCACCAATATCTGCACCCGCTGCCGCAACGGATCAAACAGGAACGTAATCAGCAGCACCAGGGCAATCAACAAGGCGGCATTTTCCCCACTCACCATTACCCCCAACACTGAGCTGACAAACGCCGTCACCAAGCCCAAAGCCAACATCAAGGCAATAGTTAGAAACGCATAGGTAACAGCCCGGCGCAGCACCACATCCACATTGAGCAGCCGGTAACGAATAATGGTATACCCCATCCCCAGGGGGTAAATAAGCGTGGGCAGCAGGAAAAAGGCGGGATCAAATGGGATATATCCGGCATTGAGGAACCAGATGGTGATGGGAAAAAAGCCACAAAAAGCAGCCAGACTGATAACACGCCCTTGTTGGCGGGCCAATGGCACCGGAGAAGCCAACGCCCGATAAACAAACAGAGCCAGGGAGAGCAGGAGAAACAGCCCATCAACTACATAAGCCACTCGCCACGGCACCACATACAGCCAGGGGGTATTGCCGTTGTATAAAACAAGCTGCCCCCAGAGAAAAATGGGGATGACAATTGCCAGCGGTAGCCAACGCCACAGGAAATTCTCACGGAACCAGACTGGTTTATAGGTAAAGGCCAGGGCGGTATATAAATTGGCGGCTCCAACCCCGACGATCCCTGTCAGCCAGAGGCGGGCAAACACCTGGGTTGTGAGCATATCATACAAACCCCCGGTACTAAAGGCGGCCAATAGGGAAAAAATGGCAAAATGTTGGGCTACCGGGGCATCGGGGTGGACGCGAAACGCCCAAAACCCCACCAACAAAATAAAGGCCCCAATGAGATAGGGCAGCCAGAAATAACGGCTGAAATCTTCGCTGCTCATGGCAAAGACAGGCAGGGTAACGGTACGGCTGGAACCATCGGGATGAACAAAAGCCATTTGCCATTGTTCATCGGGTCGGGCCGCGTCTAGTAGGCCATTTAACTGTTGGTTGCTGGTAACGGGTTGGTCATTGACAGCGACGAGCCGTTCCGGGTGTTCTAAGGGGGGGTCTACTAATTTGGGGGGCCAGGTGGAGGGACCAACGACATTGACCACCAGGTTAGGGTCACGGAAAAAACCGGGGAAGAGGCGATTCTGGTTGCCCAAAGCAATAATAAGCCAGGCAACATAAACGATACTGCCTAAAAAGAGTAAACCGCTAACCAGAGACCGGCGGGAGCGTTCAGATAGATTCATCAGGGCAAAGTGATTCGCAGCGGTGCTAATAACAACTGATTATCAATCCAATGTCCATCAGGAGCAACTCTATTTTGACGAAGGCCAGTCTGCTCGTCAAGAAGGGAAACGTGAATTTGATAGGAATTAGGAGAAATATCTAACGGGATTAGCAAAGAATGGGTATCAGTTATGTTTTGCCATCGCTGCCAGCCTGTCGTCGGCGATTGTCCATTCACCGGACGGTTGTCAGCGCGAGCGTATACGTGCCCTTGCTCATCTACCAGGTGGATTTCAACTGTGTATTGGGGCAAGTTGCCCCGCTGGGCCTGCCAGAATAAGGTAATGTCCAGGGTGTCACCGGGATGCAGGTCGCGGCCGCTGTAACTATACCCCAGCAAATGAATCTCATTGTTAAAATTATGGGCCTGGGGATTGGGCAGGGTGTCGGAACGCGGCCGCAGCCTGATTTCCCCCAATACCAGACTGTCCCCTAACTCCTGCCCATCGCGGGCCGTAATGCCCAGGCGGTACCCCTCTGGGGCATACAAACCAATCTGAACAGTTAGTTGATCTGGGGCATAAGCCGTCTCCGGTAGATAGAGGCGAATTGTATCCACAAAGCGATCTCCTGTCTGCCATTGACTGCTAGGGAAGTTGCCCAGACCAGGGTGGGTATCCCGCTGGGCAACCATCAGCCCCAGGTCGTTGCGGAGATGAACAAAGAGCAAAAAGTTGCCTGGTGGCTGCCCGGTCACTTCCCAGTACAACGTAATATCCAGCGGCTCGCCAGGGTGCAGGGTAGGGGCACTGAGTTCATAACCACGTAAATTGGCGATGAAATCAAATTGGGCCTGGATCGGGTTAGGCAGGGGATCGGTAGTGGCAAAGGTAGGCGGCCGTGCATAGGCTGGGCGCAGATAGCCAAACAAGGCCACCAGAGCGAATGACAGCATGGCCAGGGTAATGAGCAGTGAGAAGTTAGCTGTAAGCCACGGGCGGTGAGGAATGGGCCGTGCGCTGCGGCGCGTTGCGATTTGTTCGATGAGCGCGATCAGGAAAGTGGCAGCGCGGGTGAGGCCAAACATGAGCAGCAAAGCAAGCGCGGGCAGTCCGGGAAAGAAGAATCTCCCCATAGACCCGGCCGGACTGACGAGCATATAAGCAAAGACAACAGCGGCGAACAGGGCAACGGTGAGGATGAGGTAAATGAGGCTGGGGTGAAACGTGATACGCGATGCACGGGAGGTGCTGTTTTTACTGAACAGTTCGATGATGAGACCCGCGGCCGCAAACAGGGTCATCCCCCACAGCAGTTGGTACACTCTCTGGGGTAAGGGAATTTGCCCAAAACCAAACCGTCCCCACAAACTGCTCCAGACGGATGACCATTCGCTCCAGGCCACGCCAAAGCTGGTGCGGGGATCGCGCATTCCCCATAACTCAGTCACCTCCTGGAAGCCGGTCGGGTCGCCATAAACAAGATAGTTGCGCAGGAACCACCACCCGGCAACGGCCAGGGTGGTGGCGGTGATGAGTAGGTTGAGTTCCAGCCAGAGCCGCCCCTGTTTTCTACGCCAGGCCACCCAAGAGATGACGGCTTCAATGAGGAGCGCGGCCGCAGCCATATTAAATTTACTCATCAAGGCAAACCCAAAAGCCAGACCCAACCAAATGCCCCAGCGCCGGCTAAGGCCGGCCGGGTCATGGAGCAGCCGCACCCCGACATAGGTGATGAGTGCCCCGCTGCACGCAGCTATGATGTCGTTGTTGATGGCTCCGGCCATATACAGAAACATGGGATTAAAGGCGACGAACGCGGCCGCGCCTAACCCCATCCAACCATCATCCGGCCACAACAGCCGGGCTGTCAGCCAGGTGAGCCACACCACTACCGCGCCAATCAACACATTCAGCCCCCGCACTATGTGGGCCGCCAGCGCATCACCACGCCAGGGAAACGCCTCATCCTCCCCGTGCAAATATTGGCTTTTATTATCCACCCCCACCTCCCCATACCGATACGCCCAAAATGGATTTGTCGGAGGCGTGTAACAAAGCGGTTTATCCATCTTAACCCAGGCCGTGACCAGGGCCCCAAAAGCATAAAACAAAGGTGGATGATGGCTCTGGGAGCGACATTCCTCTTCACCTTGTACTGGCAAACGGCGATTTTCCACTAAATAACGCACAAAACGATAATGGCGCAGTTCATCCGTCGCCTCATACAAAGGATTAACGATGCTGTAGGTGAATCCTAAAAGGAGAAAGGCCAGGAGCAGACCAACCAGCAGGCCATAATCGCGGCGGGGGGAAGCAGGTTGAGGCATGGAGACGAAGGGCGAAAGACCGATGACCGATGACGGAGGTGATTCACTTATCCGTCATCCGTCATCGGTTCTCCGTCATCAAGGAACGCAAATCACATCGGCCGCAAAAATAGTGTAATTGGCGTCCAGGCGGTTGAGTTGGGCAATGATGGCTACAGTTGTTCCCCGCGTCCGGGCAATGCTGAACACTGTGTCATGGTCCCGTACTACATAAGCGGTATAGCCCGGACAATAAGCCGGATTAGCATAAGGCAAACGGGGAAGCACTGTGCCTGGCACCATTTGGTTGGCGGCAATGCCGTGCAGGGCCATCAGCTCAATTGAACTGTTATTGGCGCGGGCAATGCTATATAAACTATCCCCTGGCATAACCGTATATTCTTTAAAGATTACCTTGTCTACAGCGGCCGGTACGGCCACTGCGGGCTGAACCACCACTGCTGTAGGGGCAGTAAAGTCAGGCGCAATGGGGGTTGGTTCTGGTGGGGGCTGAGCTTGAGCAATATCGACAGGGGGCGGGAGTTCCGTTTGGGGCGCAGGCACCTGGTTCAGGGAGTTCCATTCCGCTTCTGTAATAATATCCTTGCTAAAAAGAACTTCTAACTGAACAAAAGACCCATCCACAAAAAGCTGTTCTATCCGGCGATCCGTTGGGAAAACAACCGCCCCAGCATCCGCGACAGGCTGTTCAACGGTGGGGGGATTGGGGTTATTCCGTTGCAGTTCCAGGATAACCCAAAACACGGCCAGGGCTAACAAACTGGCGATCAATAAAACAGCAAAAGCCATACGCATTGATGAGAGATTAAACACCTTGCACTCTCCGGTGGGGAGTACCCCGCTTCACTGTACCATGAGTTTATGTTACACTTGCCCCAACGTTATGGCAAGTAGGAAGGTAAATTTTCCGTTCCTGGTTTCGCGTTTTCGCTGTCAAGCTGCCGGGCTACAGGTGACGATATCCGTCTTCCCTTTATCCGGCCACCGCAAATAGGAGTTGTTTTATGATTTATAACCGAGAAAAACGGGAACAATTGGAGCGGCAAGCTCTGGCACCATATGCGTCACTGAGTGGGAACAGTCGCGGCCGCGCCCACCCCGAACCTGAATCTACCAGCCGCACCGCCTTCCAACGAGACCGGGATCGTATTATCCACACCACCGCCTTTCGCCGTCTGGAGTACAAAACCCAGGTCTTCGTCATCTTAGAAGGAGACCATTACCGCACCCGCCTCACCCACACCCTGGAAGTTGCCCAACTAGGCCGCTCCATTGCCGCCGGGCTAGGGGCTAATCCTGATCTCACCGAAGCCATCTGCCTGGCGCATGACCTGGGACATCCCCCCTTCGGCCATGCCGGTGAATCTGCTCTCAACAAACTACTTAAGCAATTTGGCAGCGGCTTCAACCATAACACCCAAAGCTATCGCGTCGTTACCCAGTTAGAAAACCGGTATCCCCTCTTCCCGGGCCTCAATCTGACTTATGAAACCCGCGCCGGGATGCTTAAACACGAGACAACTTACGACAAAAGTGAAGCTACCCAATACGAACCTGATAAACGCCCCAGCATCGAAGCCCAAATCACCAATTTTGCTGATCCCATCGCTTACGATTCTCATGACCTGGATGATGGGCTGCGGGCAGGCTTATTCACCGTTGCCGAATTAGAGCAGCTTGATTTATGGCGTGATCTGAGAGGTCGGATCAATTGGGATAAAGGCCCATTCACAACTCTCATTCGCCACGAAATCATCCGCGAAATGGTAGGCTTACTCGTCTCTGATGTCATCACGACCACTTCAGCCTTCTTAGACCAGCATACCATTGACAGCCCGGAAAAAGTAGAATCCCATCCAGCAACCCTGGTGCAATTTTCACCCCCTGTCGCCGCTATGGTAAAACAGCTAAAAGCATTTTTGTATGAACGAATGTATCGTCATTACCGGCTCATACGGATGCAGGCCAAAGCCGAGCGTTTTGTCACCGAACTATTCCAGGCTTATATCAAAGAGCCACGCATGTTACCTACGGAAACCCATCAGCGGCTCGATTCAGCCCCACTGGAACAAGTTGTCACCGATTATATTGCCGGTATGACAGACCGTTATGCTTTGCAAGAATGGCAGCGCCTCTTTGATCCATTCACTCTCGCCTGAGCCATAATCTAATCGTTCCCTCTGGTGGAGATTTCTGCCAGAGAGCTTACGCGCCTACAGGGTAATAAAAAAAGCCGGGCTAATTAGCCCGGCTTTTTTATTATCCTGCGGTGAAAAGTATTAGTAATTCAACATATCATCCGCCATACCACCGCCTTCAGCGTCTTCTTTGGCCCAGGCCGAAAGTTCAATGGTGATCCGCTCCAGGTAACTGTCGGGAGGCATATCAGGGTTGTCCCCATATTCCATATCCAGAATGCGGGCGTTGATAATGAGGGAATTGGTTTCCAAGGCAACTACTTCACCTGGACGAAGCAGGGCGGGTTCCCCTTTGGTTGCCAGTTTGGCCGTAATGGCTTCATCATAATAGGCATGTTGGGTCATCATTACTTTGGTAATGGTGCGGATGTCATTTTTGTCAAACAACCACACTTCCATCGCCGTTACGTTTTTAGGACTGTCACCCCCAAGAGATTCTGAGATACCGACACCACATTCGCCTAAAAAGTCCCCATTGCTATTTTCAACGCTAAAAGAGTCATCATAGGTATCATGACCGCGGTTATACGTGGTAGTAAAGCGAGCAATGGGTACCATTGTTGCCCCGGTATCCATCCCTTCATCCACCATCGGCCCTTCGGTGGGTTTATCCACATGCATTTCATAGCTGGGGCGGGTAGAGCCGCCACGCCGGGTAGCGATGCGGAAAAGCAGGAACAACACCAGGAGTAAAATGATGAGCAGGAGGCAAATGATAAACAGGGTACTGCCTCGTCCTTCTCCTTCGGTCGTGGGCACCTGTCCGGCAAACTGGGCACAAAAAGTGGGATTGCCACTAAGAACAGCAGCCAGGAAGGTTAATCTTTGTTGATCGGCGGG
The DNA here is from genome assembly GCA_023384415.1 of Anaerolineae bacterium. Taxonomy (GTDB): domain Bacteria; phylum Chloroflexota; class Anaerolineae; order Promineifilales; family Promineifilaceae; genus Trichofilum. The sequence goes on along the minus strand of JAHDWJ010000001.1, from coordinate 190,261 downwards.
GTCTTGTTCGGTCAGGGCTAAGCGGCAAATTTCTTGGGGAGCTTCAGGCCAGAGGGCGAAGGCTTCCTGGACGCGGGCATCATCGCGCCGGGAGGAGTACGAATCAGCCACGGCCAAAATGTACGCTCTGCGAGTTGAAGCAGTCAGGTCCTGGGGGCCGGCGTTGGTCCATTGCACAGGCCAAAGTCCCCATCCCAGGATGGGTAGACCAATTATTAGCCCCACAAGGAAGCCCAGAACCATACCTAATATGGGCTGTTTGCGGATGAAATCCATAATGTCACCTACCTTAAAGACTGGCGTTTAGTACCAGAGGTAAAAATGGGCTACTTAGGCCCTTGACTCTGAACGCTAAACTTAAGGAAACAAAAAAATACGTTTGTCTTGCTAAATGGTTCTGACGAAACACCCTGCGCTGGTGACATCCCCTCGTTGGGGCAATGTTATCATAACTCCATAGGGCGTACAAATTTTATGTTCACCAGATTTTATGTTGACCAGGTACAGGGTGGATGTAGGGTAGGTTTTATTGTTCGTGAGGCGGTGCTATTTTATTATGTTAATCGTTAGCCGTGTGTTATACTTGCAGTGCGTTTTCTTGACAAATCCAAATAATTACTCAGGCCAGAAGTCAGCCTTTTGGGGCGGGCTGTGTTCCAGGCAAGCCCAAAGCTTGACTTCTTCAGAGGCATAAACCTTAAAGAAGAGTACTTATGAAACATTTTCTCAGTTTGCTCGATTTTTCACCAGATGAGTTATATGAATGGTTGGATCTGGCCCACCGCTTGAAGCAGGAGTGGCAAACAGGGGGTAATCGGCCGATTTTGCAGGGGAAAAGCCTGGCGATGGTTTTTCAGAAACCGTCGCTGCGGACTCGTGTTTCTTTTGAGATGGGGATGGTTCACCTGGGAGGATATGCTTTTTATCTTTCTCCGCTGGAGATTAAGATGGGCGGCCGCGAATCCATCCCTGATGTGGCTCGTGTTTTATCTGGTTACGTGGATGGTATTATGGCCCGGGTGTTTGATCACCACCATATTTTGCAACTGGCCGAGTACAGCCGGGTACCGGTTATCAATGGGTTATCAGATTACAACCACCCCGCCCAGGCGTTTGCTGATTTGATGACAATTCAAGAACATAAGGGGCAGCTGCCAGGGTTAAAGTTGGCGTATGTGGGGGATAGTAATAATGTGGCCCGCTCGCTGTTGTTTGGGGCGATGAAGATGGGGATGCACTTCGCGGCCGCATCTCCCCCTGGCTACACCCTTAGCGAAGAAGACATCCACCTGGGACAATCCATCCGCGCTTCTGCCTGGCAGCAGATCGAACTAACTGAAAACCCCCGTGAGGCTGTGCGCGGGGCTGATATTATTTACACTGATGTGTGGACCAGTATGGGGCAAGAAGAAGAGACTGCCCAGCGGCTGCGGATTTTCCCCCCCTACCAGATTAATCAGGAGCTTGTTAGCCAGGCCAATCCAGACTGCATCGTCATGCACTGCCTGCCAGCCCATCGAGGAGAAGAAATCACCGACGAAGTGGCTGATGGCCCACACTCAGTTTTGTTTCCTCAGGCCGAGAATCGTCTCCACGCCCAAAAAGCGATTCTCGTTCGTCTGTTAGCACCAGATTATAAAGGATGAGGGATGAAGGATGAAGGATGAAGACAGCTAATTTCCTCTAAAGCTGCCGACCTTTCACCCTTCATAATTCACCCCTCATCATTCATATTTGAGGTTCTCCGTGGCTCAAAATCGCGCTCGTTTTGAAGAAGCTCTGGAAAGAGGACATTCCTACGGTTGGGATCAACGGTGGGAAGACGCCATACGTGAATTTGAAAAGGCTCTACAGGAGTTTAGTAACGAGCCAGCCCCATATGCTGGCCTGGGCATGGCGTTTTTTGAATTAAAACGGTATGAACCAGCGCTGGACAATTATAAAAAAGCGGCCCGTCTCTCACAGGGAGACATCATGTACCTGCAACGAGTGGCTCAATTGCAAGAGCAGTTGCAGCGAAACAAAGAAGCGTCACAAACTTACCTGGCTATCGGTGAAGTACAACTGCGCCGCCGCCTGCTCAATGAAGCGGTCGAAAATTGGAACCGGGCTGTCTTTATAGACCCGGATGCTCTGCGGGGTCATCAACGGTTGGCCCAGGTATACCAAAAACAGGGGATGATTCCCGCTGCGGTGCGGGAATATCTGGCGATTGCCCGTATTCTCCAGGCTCAAGGGGATGCGGATAAAGCCATGCAGGCGTGTCGGGCGGCTTTACAATTAGATTCACGCAATGCCGATGTTCTAACCGCCATTGAGCTGTTGCAGCAAGGTGATTCATTAGCGACCCATTTTAGTGAAGATGCGGGAGCGATTACGCTTACCCCTAGCCGGATGACTACTGGTTTATTGGATGATACGGTCCTGGCTCAAGATGGCTCCAGCCCGGCTCAGGAAGCGCAGCGTATCGCCATGGAACGGCTGGCTGAAGTGTTTTTTGGTGATGACGAGGATGAGGATGTCACCACCACCATGAAGGATGCCTTGATCGTCCAGGCATTGGATTTCCAGACGCGCGGCATGACCAATGAGGCGATCAGTGCTTATGAAAAGGCGATTGAAGCTGGGGCGCGGGATATGGCGGTTCGTTATAACCTGGGGCTGCTTTATCAAGATAAGCTGCGCTTTAGTGATGCCATTGCCCAATTTGAAGTAGCCGTCCAGGATCCAGATTATCGCCTGGGCAGCCATTTTGCTCTAGGAGAATGTTACCGGGCGCGAGGGCATATTGAACGAGCGTTGGAGCATTTTGTCACTGTTTTACGCATTGTAGATTTGAAGACGGTCAAACGAGATCAGGCTGACCGGCTGATTGAGTTGTATGAAAACTTGACCCAAAGTTTCCGTACTAAGGGGGAGCCGGAGCGGGCTACGGCTTTTGCCAATACCCTGGTGGAGTTCTTGAGTCACAAAGGGTGGGAAGATAAGGTGAAGGAAGCCCGTCGTCGTCTGGATACGATTTCAGCGGATCAGACGATGATTTTGGGGGATGTGATTACGGCGGGGTCAGAGCATGTGCTGGAGTCGCTTTATTTGAGTCAGGAATATGCCAAGAGGGAGATGTATAACGCGGCCGCCGAAGAAGCGTATCGGGCCATCCAACTCTCCCCTAATTACCTGCCGGCCCACTTACAGCTGGGTGATTTGCTGGTGTTACAGAAACGGCATGAAGCGGCCGCGCTTAAATTCAACACCATCGGGGATGCGTTTCGGGCACGAGGGGACGTTAACGGCTCTGTACTCGCTTATGAACGAGTCATTGAGGTCGCTCCCCTAGATTTAACCAGCCGGGCACGGCTCATAGATTTGCTCAAATCTATGGGCAACTTTGATCGCGCCTTAGAAAATTATCTATCCATGGGTAACATGTATTATCAGTTAGCCCAGGTAGATAAAGCCCGTGCTACCTTCCAGGAGGCCCTCAATATTGCCCAACGCGGCTCACCGGAGAAAAATTGGCGTATTCGTCTGCTCAACCAGATCGCCGATATTGATATGCAGCGGTTAGATTGGCAGCGAGCCTTAGCCAGCTACCGGGAATTACGCCGCCTCTCCCCTGATGATGAGCGCACAGCCATTACTTTGATTGACCTGTATTACAAAGTCAACCAGCCCAAGAGTGCGCTTAAAGAGTTAAGCGATTACATGATTCAGCTGATCAAAGGGGGCAAAAGTGCCAAAGTTGTGGGCATTTTAGAGGATATGGTGAAACAGCGGGCGCACGATCCCAACCTGACCAATATGCTGGCCCGGTTGTATATTCAACAGAAGCGGCCGCAAAAAGCGATAGATTTATTAGATAAACTGGGGGAAGCACAGTTAGAAGCCGGTAATACCGAGCAGGCCATTGCCACCATTGAGATAATTTTATCACTCAACCCGCCTAACTCGGCCAGTTACCGCCAACTAGTGAGTCAACTGCGACAAAACGTGTGAAATATACCCCACCCAAGGGTCTATTTTGGAACAAATCAACTTTTACCTCAGCCAATTAACCATAGACAGCGTAGTTGATATTTTATTGGTGACTGCCGTCATCGTTGCTGTTCTACGGGTTATTCGAGGCACACGAGCTGTTCAGCTTCTACGCGGTATTATTGTCTTTATCCTATTGGCCCTGGTATTGGTAGTTGGTTTATCCAACCTTTTCCAACTCCCAGCTTTAAGCTGGCTCATAGATCGTATCTTCCCCGTCATGCTTCTGGCTATTCCTATTATCTTCCAGCCAGAACTGCGCCGGGCTTTAGAGCGGTTGGGGAGTGCCGGGCGCTACCTGCGTTTCTGGCGGCAAGATCAAAACCGACCCATGATAACCGCTATTGCTCAGGCTTGTTTACGCCTCTCTCAACGGCGGCATGGCGCCTTAATTGTCTTAGAGCAAGACACAGGCTTACAAGAATATATTGATACCGGTATCGTCCTCAATGCTGAACCTTCAGCGGAGCTGTTCCTGACGGTGTTCAACAAACATACGGAACTCCATGATGGGGCCGTAATTGTGCGGGGGGATCGTGTCGCGGCCGCGGCCTGCGTCATGCCCCTCTCTACCAGCAGTCTTTCCGACCGGCAAATGGGGTTACGTCATCGCGCCGCCCTGGGCATTAGCGAAGTCAGCGATGCCGTCGTCATCGTCGTTTCCGAAGAAACCGGCCAGGTCGCCATCGCCCATAATGGCCGTATCCTACGCCGCCAGGACCCTACCCGCCTGGATGCCATCCTACAAGCATTCCTGCAAAATCGTGGCAAAACTGTAACCGATGGCCGTCAAAATCTATGAAGTAGCGAGTTGTTTAACCGATCCACGAACAGTTAGTTCCCACCATCCCCCTCCCTACTGCTAACTGTCACCTTTTAACCTATCATGTTACGTCGCTCTAATAGTTTTCTAGCCGACCTGCTGACCATCCTGCTATCCCTGGTTTTGGCTATTGTGATCTGGGTTACAGCCGTGCGGGAAAACAACCCGTTCATCACCCGCTCTTTTGATCTTGTGGTAGAGCTGCAAGGGCTGCCAGACAATGCCCTGGTTACAAACACCGTCCAGCGCTCCGTGCGGATTGAAGTCAATGGTCCGACAGCTATCCTCAATCAGCTGCGCCCTGAACAATTTCTAGCCGTTATAGATTTAAGCCAACTCCCATTTGGCGAAACAGCTGCCCCCATCCAGATAGTAGCGGATATAGATGATGTAACTGTAATATCCCAATTTCCTACCACCACCGTTATTGTCCTAGAACGGCAAACCTCCCGCGAAGTACCTGTTGTGGTTATCTTACGGGGAACACCGGCACGAGGCCACACAACGGCGGACCCCATCAGCGACCCGGCAACGGTGCAAATCTCTGGACCAGCCACCCGTGTCGAAGAGATAACGGAAGCCCGTGTCACTATTTTGTTGGATGATGCCCGAGATAACATTACGGTGACCCGGCGGCCGCTGTTTTACGATCAACAGGGTAACGTCGTTGGCACCAATAATTTGAGCCTTAGCACCACCGAAATCAACATCACCGTACCCATTACCCAACTGGCTGATTTTGCCGAAAAGCCAGTTGTAGTCAATTGGGTTGGTGAGCCGGCCCCTGGGTATCGCCTGCTCAATGTCACCAACGAACCCAGAAGCGTCCTGGTCACTGGCCCACCCGAAGTGTTGAATGGGTTGAGCAGCATACAAACAGAACCTGTAGATATTACTGGGGCTACCCAACCCATCAGTCTACAAGCGACTCTCATCTTGCCCAGAGGGGTTAGCCTGGATGACGTCCAACCCATTTTGGTCGTCATTGAAATTGAGCCAATTTACACCAGTTCAGTAGTTCCCGTCATTCCTGAAATTCGTGCCCTCGGCCCAGGACTAACCTATACCTTAAGTGTAGACACGGTGCGGGTAGTTGTTTATGGGCCATTACCTGTTTTAGATTCATTGGAAAATGATGATGTACGTGTTACCCTTGATCTGTTAGGGTTAGATATTGGGTCCCACAATATCACTCCCAATGTGGTTGTAACCGCCACCGGCCTGGAAGTACGTTCAACGCAACCGGCTTTTATCACTGTAGTCATTACAACCGTCGTAACCCCAACGCTGCCACTAGAAAGCAGCCTGGGAGAAACTGTTCCGCCGCCACAAACTGCCTGGGTTTGGTGGCTTACTTTTCCACCACTGGCTTTATCTTTTAGGTGGTCCTTTTATATTGCTAACGGAACATCTCAATAAAGCATGTAACCTGCGGAAGGTTTAAACCAAGAACCAACCCCTAGAAGAAACCTTCTGAAGGTTCACCCCGACATATTGAGAAGATACCGCTAACTGCTAACGAGGTATGACACATGAGTCGTAGACCATTGGTTGCCCTGGTGGGGCGTCCCAATGTTGGTAAATCTACCTTATTTAACCGTATCGTCGGCCGGCGGATGGCCGTCGTCTCTGAAGTAGCGGGAACCACCCGTGACCGCTTATATGCCGAATCGGAATGGAATGGAATCAATTTTATGCTGGTGGATACCGGCGGCATTGAGCTGTTGGAAGGATGGCACACGGAACCACTATCTGAAGATTCGGAAAAATTTCTACCCCTCATTCGGCGGCAGGCAGAAGTTGCCATTCAGGATGCCGATGTGATTGTCCATGTGGTAGATGGTCAGGTGGGGATTACAGCGGCGGATCGAGAAGTAGGTAAAATATTGCACCGGGCCAATAAACCAGTCATCATTGCCGCCAACAAGTTGGAATCTAGTAAATTACATGATACAGCTTATGAGTTTTATGAACTGGGGTTGGGCGAAGTCATCGCTGTTTCTTCCCTGCACGGCACAGGCACAGGCGACTTATTAGATGCGGTGGCTGATCTGCTCCCCTCTTTTTCTGTGGAAGACGTGGAAGATGAAACGATCAAGGTGGCTATTTTAGGGCGGCCAAACGTCGGCAAATCTACCCTGGTCAATAAGCTGGTGGGCGAAGATCGGGTTATTGTCAGTCCTATTGCGGGCACTACTCGTGACGCGATTGATACCAAAGTGCGGGCTTTTGGCGAGGAGTTTACCCTGATTGACACGGCGGGTATTCGGCGGCGGGGCAAGATTGATCCAGGGGTCGAAAAATATTCCGTTCTCCGGGCCATGAAAGCGTTAGACCGAGCCGATGTGGCTCTTTTGTTGCTCAATGCTGAGGAAGGCATTATCGCCCAAGATTTACATGTTGGGGGGATGTTACAAGAAGAGCAATCAGCGGGGGTTATTTTGTTAATCAACAAGTGGGATGTGGTGGAAAAGGATACCCATTCGATGCACGAGTTTACCAACCAGGTGCGGGAAGCATTCAACTTTTTGCCTTATGCGCCGCTGCTTTTTATCTCAGCGGAAACGGGGCAGCGGGTGAGCAAAATATTGCCCCTGGTGTTAGAGGTTCACGCCGCCCGCCATCATCGCGTGGTCACAGCAGATCTAAACCGATGGCTCAGAGAAACCCTGGAAGCCCATCCCCCACCCCATCGGTCTGGTCTGCAACTCAAATTTTACTATATGACCCAAGTCGGTGTGGCCCCACCGACGTTTGTTTTTTTTGTGAACCGTCCCGAGTGGGTTCATTTTGGCTACCAGCGATACCTGGAGAACCGGCTGCGGGAAACCTTTCCGTTCGTAGGAACACCTATCAAGCTGCTGTTCCGAGGACGGGAGAGTGAGTAGGGGGAGTTTGCGAGTGGGTGAGTTTGCGAGTTTGCCCGGCAGGATTCGCCCGGCGGTGAACCGCCGGGCTGAAAATGCGAAGCCCGATAGGGCTGCGGCCGCAGGTCAACGGCTTTTGTATGTTTAGCCCGGACGTTTACGTCCGGGTGGGTTTGGAATTACCATGGCGACACGAAAACGGAAACAACGACAGCCGAAGATTTTCGCGGTGGTGAACCGGAAGGGGGGGGTTGCCAAGACGACGACGGCAATTAACCTGGCGCATGGGTTATCGCGGCGGCTGCTGCTGCGGGTGTCGCCAGAAGATGTGGCCCAGATTGAGGAGAAGGATCGTCTGGTGGAGTTTCAGGGGACGACGATGTATGTGCGGGGTCATGTGTTGTTGGTTGATTTGGATCCGCAGGGGCATTGTGCCAGAGGGTTGGGGGTAGATGTCGGCACGGCTGATATTGGGGAAGTTTTGTTAGGGCGGCAAACGCTTGGAGAAGGTGTGGTTTCGGCAGACCGGGCGGAAGCGGGCTATCCCCGGCCTAATTTGTGGCTTTTGCCGTCTTCGGATAATTTGGAGTTGGCGAAGCAGGCGCTGTTACAGAAAAGTTTGGCGGATGGGGGACAGCATAATATCGCGGCCGCGCTCTTGCGTCGTCTGGCCCAGGCGGTAGATCGGTTTGCCTACATTATCCTGGACTGCCCCCCTAACCTGGATGCGTTTACCCAGGCGATTTACCATTTTGCCGAAGGGGCGATTGTCCCGGTCAAACCAGATTATTTCAGCATGGTGGGGATTACCCAACATGTTGCCAATATCCGGGAATCCCAGATGAAAGGGATTGACATTGCTATTCATACGATTGTGCCGACGATGATGGTGCTGCGGCAAAATTTGGACCAGGAGATGATGGATTCGTTGTTAGATGTGTATGGCAAGGCGGTGGCTGAACCGATTCCCCGCAGTCAGATGGTGGCGGAAGCGCCGGCTTATCATCTAACGATTTTTGAGTATGATCCCAAAGGGGAGAACCCGGCAACGGTGGCGTATCAGCAGTTAGTGGATAGGGTGTATCATGGCTAAACGGAAAATGAATAATCCGCTGGATGATTTACCGGTGTTTGATCCGGAAGGGTTGGCGGTGATGACGCCAGCCGAGGCTACCCCAGCTGGTCCAGCAACGATTGAGTTTGGCGAGCGGGACGCGGCCGCAACGCTGCGTGTAGACCAGTTGGAAGCGTTGGAAAACAAAATCCAACGAGAATCCAAGGCAGCCATGCAGCTGCTTGACCAGATCAAAGACCAGGCCAACCGGCAGATGGAACTGCTGCGGCAGGAGCGGGATATGCTCCAGGCGGAGCTAGTGCGAGAGCGGGACGGTAAAATTGCCCTGGAGCGGCAAATCGCCCGGCTGCAAGTTCATGCCGAGCAGGTGCAGCGGTTAGAGCTGCTGCTCACAGAAGAACGTTCCAGCCGGGTGAGCCTAGAGAAACAGGTGGCCCGTATGGAGACGGAATTGCAAATGAGTAAAAAGCTGGAGCAGCAGTTGAGTGAAGAGCGTTCGGCCCGGATCAATTTGCAATCACGGGCCGCGGCCGCGGAAGCGAAAGCAGCTAAATTAGAAGGTGAACTCCAGGCGATGCAGAATCAGAAACCAGCGCGGGGGTTTTTAGACCGGCTGCGGGGGTGACTGTTTATTACTTTTCCCTGAGCTGTTATCAGTGAGCCGTATTCCCCTGTCCTTACGGCTAATTGCTTATGGCTCACTTTCTCCCGAGGATACTGGGCAATGTTGAGTGAACCGGTGCGGCTGGGGATGTGGATTGTTGGCCTGACCCTACTTTCTGGAGTGGGGGATGCGTTTGGGTTTTTGCACGCGGCCGCGATGTGGCAAGAGGGGCGGCTGATCTGGCGCGAATTTGGTCTGTCTGCGTTTGGCTTTGCCTTTGGCATCACCGCCTTCTGGTTGGCTGTCCGGTTTATGAAACAGGTCGGCATTGTGGCCCCAGAGATACAAACCTTGATATGGTTTGCTGTCACCATGATTGGGGTAGCTCTAGCCAGCGGTAAATTTTTCCACTGGCCCTGGCGAGAGCAAATAGTCGCCATTACCGTTTTGGGAGGCATTGGTTGGCTTTTGGTGCATACAGGGGAATAAAAATGATTGGCCACCATCCTGTGCAGGTACCTGATCCCCTTTACCAAAAGGCAGAGAAACTGGCTTAAGAACGTCAGCAGCCAGTCCATGAACTGATCACTGATGCCCTAAGCGAAACTTTATCTTTTTGGCAACAAGATGTCCCGGCTTTCCCTATTGCCGAAATAGAGATCAGCGGTAGAAGTGATAAAATATTGACCGTGACAGGATTTATAGACTCCGGATCAGACGCTACCATGATTCCACTTAGATATTTGCAGGAAATTCGGGCCAGGAAAAGGGGATGGAAGCGTGTTGATGTTTTAGGTAATCATAGGTACATGGCTGATAGCTATTATCTCACTATCCAATTGGCCGGTGTTTCTATGCAATTGATAGTTCTGGGAGATCGCCTACATAATCAGTTGATTATTGGTCGTGATGTCTTGAATTATCTGGTAGTTACGCTCAACGGTGTGGCTCACACTGTTGAAATCTCGTCTTGATGGCTATTCGTTTTCGTAAATCCATTAAACTGCTGCCTGGGATGCGGCTGAACCTGAGTAAATCAGGCCTGAGTTTAACCCTGGGCGGCAAAGGGTTGACCTTTAATCTGGGTAAAACAGGAGCGTATGCCAATGTGGATTTGCCGGGGACAGGGCTGGCTTATCGTACCCGGCTAACGGGGAAAAAGGGGAGCAGTCCGGTACGTGGCGATGTCACGATTGGCCTGAATGAGGATGGCACGGTGTATCTGCTGGATAACCGGGATAGGCCGCTCGCAGCTAAGGACGCGGCCGCGTTTCTCAAAACCAATAAAAGTGAAATTATCTCCTGGCTGGAACAAAGCTGCGGCCGCGTCAACGACGAACTTCTAGCCCTCATCCATTGCCACCGAGACACCCCCGCCCCAACTTCGGCGACTCCATCCACAAACGATCCCCAGACTATTTTAGCCAAACAAGTTGAAGCCATCCCCTGGCCTCGTGAAACCTTTGTCTCCTTTGATCTGGATGGGGATACCGTCTGGCTGGACGTAGATTTGCCCGAAAGTGAAGATATGCCCGCCGTGCAGGCCGTTGTCAACAAAACAGAGCTGCGGCTGGTGTGGAAAGATCGCCCTGCCACCCAGCGGCGCCAAGAGTACCAGACCCACATACATGCGGTGGCCTTCCGCTTAATGGGGGAACTGTTCGCCGCCCTACCCCAGATCAACCAGCTTGTTCTCTCCGCTTATTCCCAGCGAACAGACCCCCGTACCGGGCAAATCAGGGATGATTATTTGTTGAGTGTGCGGGCTGGCCGCACTCAATGGCAGCAAATTAACTTCGCCAACCTGGAAGTCATAGACGTGGTGGCTTGCTTTGACCTGTTTGAGACCCGCCGCCAGATAAGCCGCAGCGGCATAGTCGCCCCTATTGAGCCGTTTGCTCGTTGAAGGGCACATCAAGGCAGGTTACAATCTAACCTGTGGAGGTGTAACATGAGTCAACAATCAATAACCAGCAATCATAAGATTATCTTGTCGCTGCCAGACAATATTTGGCAACGTGCCCAAACAGTTGCTTCTCAACGCAATACATCACTGCCAGAACTTATTACACAAATGCTAAACGAATTGCTGCCGGAAGAGGAAACACAATATCAAATTGCCATGAACCGACAGCTGCGGCTGCTGGAAACTCCCCCCAATTTAGGCACATACGGCAAAATTACCTGGGCACGGGATGAGTTACATGAACGATGAGACTTATCTCCAATTTGTTGACACAAATATACTCGTATATGCCTATGATCAATCTGCCGGTTTCAAGCGGGAGCAGGCCAGTTTGTTACTCCAAAAATTGTGGAAATCGGGCCAGGGGTGCCTGAGCTTACAGGTACTGCAAGAGTTCTATGTCGCCGTGACACGTAAAGCAAAACCCCCATTGTCAATTCAACAAGCAAAACAGATCATAAAAGATTTACGTGGATGGCAGGTTCATCGTCCAACGGGAGAAGATGTTCTTAGCGCAATTATTTTGCAAGAACGATATGATGTGTCGTTCTGGGACGCGCTGATATTGCAGAGTGCCAATCAGTTAGGCTGTGCAGTTGTCTGGTCGGAAGATTTAAATCCAGGGCAGCAATATAATCTGTCTCAGGTACGTAACCCCTTTACCAGTTGCTAAAAGCATCCCGCCAATGGAGCAAATATGAATATTCAACCTTGCCTTTGGGAGTTCCATGTCTCGCGTCGGGCGCGGGATGAATATCAGTTTGATCAGGCCCTTTTTGCCTTTACAGGGAATGTGATCCTGGCGGATATCGCGGCCGCGCGCCGTTTTGCCCAGGCGATCAATGATAAAAAAGACTTGGCCCGCTTCCCAGAACAGGCGGTTAAAGCCGGGCAGCTTAACGCCCTGGGACTCCTGGATGAACTGCTCCATGCTGTGATAGCCGAGTACCGGCAAACGGTTAAAGCCGATGTTATGGCTGAAGCCCTGGCCTGGTTAGAAGAACGGTTTGACGCGGCCACCCTCAATATTACCCTCACCACCTTTTTGCAGCAGTTCCCCCCCCTACCCGTCTACCGGGGAGAGATAACCCTGGAAGCGTATTTAGAAGGGAGCAGCGATGGCTACAGTCACCGCCATATCGCTCTGGAAGAGATGCTTTTCTTGTGGCTGACCAACATGAACCCCGCGGCCGCGCCATTTCGTGAACTATTTGATGATACCGACCTGGGGCAAAGCAGCAGCTACCGGGAGATGATGGGGGCGTTAGAGGCGTTCTTTGAGACCCAGCCCCCCTTTGGGGAAGAAAAGGTGCCCCTCTTTACCCTACTGCGCCAACCGGCCCTGGTCGCCCCAGAATCCCTCACTGCCCAGCTCGATTTTGTACGCGGCCGCTGGTCCCCCTGGCTGCAAAATTACCAGATTCGCCTGTTACGCAGCCTGGACGCCATTACCGAAGAAGAAACGATGCGCGGCTGGGGTGGTCCCGGCCCGGCCCAGGTGTTAGAATTTGCCGCGCCCTGGATAGATGGTGGCAGCGGCCGCACCCCATCCGCTTATGAGTTAGGTGAAGAGCCAGAGCAGTTCAGCCCCGACCTGGATTGGATGCCCAACGTCATCCTCATGGCTAAAAATGCCTATGTCTGGCTGGATCAGTTGAGCAAAAAATATGGCCGCACCCTCTCCCGGCTGGACCAAATCCCGGATGAAGAGCTAGATTTTCTCCAACAGGCCGGGTTTACCGGCTTATGGCTCATCGGCGTCTGGGAGCGCAGCACCGCTTCAGAACGAATCAAACATCTGTGTGGCAACCCGGACGCTGTTGCTTCAGCGTATTCGCTCAAAGGGTATGACATCGCGGCCGCGCTCGGTGGCTATCCCGCTTATCAAGGGCTGCGGGAGCGGCTGGCCCGGCGCGGCATCCGCTTCGCCTGCGACATGGTGCCCAACCATTTTGGCCTGGATTCCGATTGGGTCATCAACCATCCCCAATGGTTCCTCAGCCTGCCTTACTCCCCCTATCCCAACTACACCTTCAACGGCCCCAACCTCTCTCCTAACGAGCGCGTCGGTATTTACCTGGAAGACCATTATTACGACCGCACCGATGCCGCCGTCGTCTTTAAGCGGGTAGACCAGTGGACCGGAGAAGCCCGGTACATCTATCATGGCAACGATGGCACCAGCTTCCCCTGGAACGACACCGCCCAGATTGATTACCTCAATCCCGAAGCTCGTGAGGCGGTCATCCAGACCATTTTGCATGTAGCCCGCCTCTTCCCCATCATCCGCTTTGATGCAGCCATGACCCTGGCTAAGCGGCATATCCAACGGCTTTGGTACCCCGAACCAGGGCAGGGGGGGGCCATCCCGTCCCGCTCTGAATATGGGCTGACCAAAGAGCAGTTTGACCAGGCCATCCCCGAAGAGTTTTGGCGCGAAGTAGTAGATCGGGTAGCCCAGGAAGTGCCCGATACCCTCTTGTTAGCTGAGGCGTTTTGGATGATGGAAGGGTATTTTGTTCGCACCCTGGGGATGCACCGGGTTTATAACTCCGCCTTTATGAACATGCTCCGGGATGAGAAGAACAATGAGTACCGGCTGGTGATGAAAAACACTCTGGAGTTTAATCCGGAAATTCTCAAACGTTATGTCAACTTTATGAACAACCCGGACGAGAAGACGGCCATCGAACAGTTTGGCAGCGGGGACAAATATTTTGGCATTTGTACGGTGATGATTACCCTGCCCGGGCTGCCGATGTTTGGGCATGGGCAGTTGGAAGGGTTCACGGAAAAGTATGGCATGGAGTATAAGCGGGCATATTATGAGGAGCAGCCTAATTGGTACCTGCTCCAGCGGCATGAGAAGGAGATTTACCCCCTGCTGCACCGCCGCCGCATCTTTGCTGAGGTGGATCATTTTTTGCTGTATGATTTTTATGAGGGCAGCGGCCGCGTCAATGAAAATGTGTTCGCTTATTCCAATGGGGTGGGCAGCCAACGCAGCCTGGTGCTGTATCACAATCTGTGGGGCACGGCTCGCGGCCGCATACACCGCTCCGCCGCCTACTCCATCAAAACCGGGCCAGGGGAAGAAGACCGCACCCTGACCCAACACACCCTGGCCGAAGGGTTAAACCTGCCTGTTGACCCGGACAGCTTTATCGTTTTTCGGGATTATGTGACCGGACTGGAGCATATCCACAACTGCCAGGCGTTACACCAAAAAGGGTTAGAAATGGAGCTAGGGGCATATCGCTGCCATGTTTTCCTGGATTTCCATGAGGTAAGCGGTCCTGGATATGCTGACCTGGCCTGGATGTTGGGCGGGCGAGGGGTGCCCAGCGTCGAACTGGCTTTGCGGGAGCTTCATTTGCAGCCGGTGCATATCCCGTTCCGCGCCCTGGTCAATGGAGAAATGTTCCGCCGCCTGCGTGAAGCCACCCCAGAAACTCAAACAGAACTGTTAGACGCCCTACTCCCCCCGCTGACCACCTGGCTTGAAGCCGCCCTGGCCTTTGCCAACGTTGAAGAGGGGGACGCGGCCGCCTTCGCCACCCTCATTCAGGGAGATATGGTCGCTCTATATGGTATGATCGCTGGTGGCAGTGAGCTATCAGCAGTGGGCAGTGAGCCGTTAGCAGTAGGTAATGAGCCGCTGGCCGCTGACAGTGAGCCGTTTCTCAATCTCCCACTCTCCCAATCTCCCAGTCTCTCACTCCTGACTCCTCACTCCTCACTCCTCAATCCTCACTCCTCAGCAACTCTCTTTGGTTGGCTCTTCGTGCGCCGGGTGGGGGAGCTGCTGGGGGAGAAAGAGGCGGCCGCGTACAGCCGTACCCTCTTGGATGATTGGCTCTTGAGCAAACCCCTGGCTGAGGCGATGCAGGGGATGGGGCTAGACAGCGGTGCGGCCGCACACATCAATCTGCGGATCAAATGGCTCACCACCTGGCAAAGCTGGTACCAAGAAACCACTCCGGCTGACCAGGATAATTTCTGGCACCGTTTGCTCCAGGACGCCGACATCCGAGCCTACCTGCAAATCAACCGATATAACGATATTCTCTGGTTTAACGGGGAAAATATGGATTCACTGCTGCAATGGTTAGAGCGGGTAGCCCAATTGGCCGGGGTAGATGTTGCCGAAAGAATGGCGCTATTACGAGAGCAAGCGGCCGCGGCCGGGTATCAAGTAGAGAAGTTGTTAAAACTTGATGGAAGTTCATAACTGCACTACCAACCCACTAACTCCCATCTGGCAGGTCTAACAACCCCAGCGCCTGCTGGATAACCTGTACATCCATCTGAAAATGGGCGGCCAGGGTGGCTGCCCGTTCGGTGGGCAGCGGAATTTCTCCTCGCTGCCCCTGCCGGAAATAGATGAGATGATCGGCCGTCTCCCACGGGTTGTACAGCCAGGCATACGCCCCAATCAGTTTGGTTAAGATGAGCCGGTTGAGAAACAGCCCCTCTGGCCCATAATCGTTAATGGTGGCCTGGCGGTACCTGGCATCGCTGACCGGTTCATCAATCAGGGTGAAGATGATCGGTTTGGGGTGGTGGGAGCGTTCAATCTGGTATTGGTTGTCTCCCAGGGGGGTGATGGTGTAGAGATGGTAGTCGCTGGGGTGGTGCTGGGCCGCGGCCGCGGCCACCCGCAGCGGCACATAGAGGGGAATCCCCACATCAGCCAGCCACTTTTCCCCTTCAATGGTCAACACAATAGCCGTGTGACAGCCAATCATCTCCCCCATATTGTTGATAGTCAGATACCCTTCATACCCCAAGGCCCGCAACAAGCTGAAAAAAGCGTAGTTGCTCTCAAAACAAGTCCCCCCAGTGCCCTGGGCTAAATGGGCCTGCCAAAACGGTTCCCCCAGGCGGGCACAATCCTGCCAGGTGGGGATATTCGTCCTTTGCCCCAGGCGGGAAGCGGTTTCCCAGGGGACGTGACGGGCGTAGGCGGTGATAAGTTGGTGCAGAAAGGGGACGGTGGGGGACGCGGCCGCGAGGCCCCAGCGGGCCAAAATGGTGTGGGTCAGTTCGGGAGATAAAGGGTGTGTATCCATAAACCTTGATTATACCTTCCCCTGTCGTTATTCCCCTACAACAGCCATACGAATGGTACTATAAACAAACGGCAGCCAAACATCCTGATGGAGTACCGATTTATATGGGTCATAAATAAATACAGCCTGAATCTGATTCACACCTGGCTGCCCATCTAGTCGGGTGATTATATCTAATATCGCCTCTTCCCCTGGAGATAAGTGAACGGCAACAGCTTTGTCCGCTCCTACTAAACTTTGCTGAAAATTGTGGAACAAAACCAGAGCGTAGTTTGCCTCATTTACGGTATCCATATTAGCTAACCAAAGCTGATAAGAGTAATTTGTTCCAGCCTGCCCTGAGTCAACATAAAGTTGTCGTTCAAGTTCACTTGGGTGAGACTGATGATCAGAGGGCATAGTGGCAAAGTTTGCCCTGAAGCCCAGCGATACGTTCTCGGGGATGGGGGTACCCGATAAAGGTGTGGATAAGGAATTGTGAACTATATCCGCTCCTTCCACGTTGAGGAAGAGTCGTCGCCCAACCAATTGAGCGCTGCTGCCTGACATACGATATTGAACATCTGTTGAGTTGTTATATGGATCCGCAAAGCCTAAAACAATCAAATCATGCCAACCAGGTTCATCCACCCTTACCGAAAAAGGTAACTCTAAATCACCACCGGATTCAACGATAACCTCATGTAACAATCCCTCCTGCCCATCCAACGTAAAATAAACCTGCTCATAATTAAGCAAAACGGAAACCAGAAAAGTCGTTCTCTCGGCGGCATTCAACAATAAAGCGGGATTGAATAGTTCTCCTTGGGGCAGCGTAATTTCTAATGTTTGCGGCCGCTCATTGGGCGGCAATTCACGGAATTCTGGCTAGACAAAGCCAATTCCCATACCTCGTACCATTCCTCAATCTTCACTGATCAGAACTTGATCAGAAAAAGCGGTATGGGGGATGACATTATGGATGGGAACAGCAGCGACAGCGTTGGTATCTGTCTTTGGCAGCTTACAAGCAGTGTTGAGAAAAAGTAGGCTTGACAAGGCCACTAGCAACAATATAAGTTGGGGTGAACCTTCGGAAGGTTTTTATAATAGACTGGAGTCTGGCGTTTCTTGATCTGCCCACTAGTTGTTACTGTGTTGGTGCATTAGTTGTTACCAGTGGTGACATTAATTTTCGCCAGAGTCCAGTAATAGATGAACGATTGCTTACTCAAAAAGGTTGATATAATCCCGCCTACCTATCACAAAGCACAGCTTACTCTAAGAGGGAAACACAAAGAAACTTACCTTGTTCTATCCAGGTAGTTTTCTATCCGGTACCCTTCATTGGTGGCTATTTCCAGAGGCATTTGATGATCCAACCATCCGTCCCAGACGTTCAGGGCAAATTTGGCCCATTTGGGGGGCAGTTTGTCCCCGAAACCCTCATGCCCGCCCTGGCTGAACTGATCACGGCCTACCAGGAGTGTCAGCAAGACCCGGCGTTCCAGGCACAGTTTCACCACTTGCTAACCACCTATGTCGGCCGGCCGTCTCCCCTCACCCTGGCTAAACGGCTCACCGCCAGCCTGGGGGGAGGGCAAATTTACCTCAAGCGGGAAGATTTGAACCACACGGGGGCACATAAAATCAACAACGCCCTGGGGCAGGCCCTCCTGGCTCAACGGATGGGCAAACAGCGCATCGTGGCTGAGACGGGGGCCGGGCAGCATGGAGTAGCCACCGCCACCGTTTGTGCCCTGCTGGGGCTGGAATGTATCGTTTATATGGGCGAAGTAGATATGGCCCGTCAGGCCCCCAATGTGGCCCGAATGCGGCTCTTAGGCGCAGAGGTGCAGGCGGTGACCAGCGGCAGCCGCACCCTCAAAGATGCGATCAATGAAGCGATTCGGGATTGGGTGACCAATGTGGCGACAACCCATTACCTGTTGGGGTCGGTGCTAGGCCCCCACCCATACCCGATGATGGTGCGGGATTTCCAGAGTGTGATTGGGCAAGAAGCGCGGGAGCAAATTTTAGCGGCCGCCGGCCGCCTGCCTGATAAGGTGATCGCCTGTGTGGGTGGGGGGAGCAATGCCATGGGGATTTTTCACGCCTTTCGGGATGACGAGGGGGTGGAGCTGATTGGGGTGGAAGCAGGGGGCAAAGGGATTGCCAGCGGGGAACATGCCGCCCGTTTTGCCGACTTGCATATCGCCCGCCCCGGTGTGCTGCATGGCACGAAAAGTTATGTGATGCAGACTCCAGATGGGCAGGTGATGGAGACACACAGCATCAGTGCCGGGCTGGATTACCCCAGTGTGGGGCCGGAACATGCCTGGCTGCGGGATGAGGAGCGGGCGTATTATAGTTATGCGACGGATGAGGAAGCGTTGGCGGCGTTTCAACAATTATGCCGCCTGGAGGGGATTATTCCGGCATTAGAGTCAAGCCATGCCCTGGCTGAGGTGATTAAGGTAGCCCCCAAGATGCGACCTGATCAGATTATTCTCGTTAATCTCAGCGGCCGCGGTGATAAAGATTTGGCGACGGTACAGTTTTTAGTTTCTAGTTTCTAGTTTCGAGTTTCGAGTTGGGCAACTCGAAACTCGGAACTCAAACCTACTCCCAATACCCCCGCCCGTTTTTGCTGGAAGTGGTATAGCGGGGAACATCATCTACCTGACGGCTGGGCCAGAGCAAAACGGCCAGACCTAACAGAGCGACAATCAAAAGCGCAACGATAATGATGAGTAAAGTGAATTCGTCCATTGGCGTATCTCCTACAAATTGAATTAGCTATTGGATATTGAGGAGTGCATCTCCAAAAGTTCTCTTGATAAATGGGTTAGATAGTACATTGGTACTATGCCATAAATTGCCTTACGCTGTCAGTTAAGGTTACATGAAAAAGGCGTGAATATGATCTCCTTGCTCTTGATTGTGAATGGGGTTTTGATGTTTTTGGCTCCTGTGGTGGCCGTCTGGCTGATCCGTCGCTACCGTAGAATGCCCTGGTCGCTCTGGGGAATTGGGGCGGCCACATTTATCCTGAGCCAGGTAGGACATATCCCGTTTAATGGGGTGGTGCTGCGCTGGTGGCAGCCAGACCCGACCCGGCAGTTTATCCCGACTATCCTCTTTCTGGGTCTATCGGCCGGGCTGTTTGAGGAGATCGCCCGCTATCTGACCTTTCGCTTCTGGGCTAAATCAGCCCGCAGTTGGGGGGCTGGGCTGATGGTGGGGGCCGGCCACGGCGGGATTGAGGCGGTCATCATTGGGCTGCTTTTTTTTAACCAATTGGTGAACCTGCTGCTTTACCGGGCAGGGTGGCTGGATGCGGCCCTGGCGACGGTGCCCCCAGAACAAGTTGAACTGCTAGACGCGGCCGCGACCACCCTCTTCTCTCTTCCCTGGTATGAAGCCATGCTAGGGGGGGTAGAGCGTGTCTTTGCTGTCTGTCTGCATCTTTGCGCCTCACTCCTGGTGCTGCGGGCGGTGATGAGCGGAAAATTGGGCTGGCTCGCGGCCGCGATTTTCTGGCACGCCTTCGCCAACAGTGGGGCCGTTTACCTGGCCCAAACCGTTTCTCCCCTGGCCGCCGAAGGGTTTCTCCTCATCGTGGCCCTACTCAGTCTGGCCTTCATCTTCGCCACCCGCACCCCCGAACCAGAGCCACCCCCGCTGGAACCCCTGCCCCCCCCAGCCCCAGTTACCTTAAAACCGGTGCCCCTGGATGGGGATAAGTTGGATGAAAGTCGGTTTGGGTAAGATTAAGAGATTAAGAGATTGGGAGATTGAGGCAATCGTAAATCGTCAATCCACAATCATCAATCCCTGGAGAATTTATGAGCAATCTCCCCCGTGTTCGTGCCCCGGAGTTTCCGGCTAACTTAGAATGGTTGAATGTACCGCGGCCGCTAACCCTCTCTGATCTGCGTGGCAAAATCGTTTTGTTAGATTTCTGGACCTACGGCTGCGTCAACTGTATGCACGTCATCCCCGACCTCAAGCGGCTGGAAGCCAAATACCCCCATGAACTGGTCGTTATCGGTGTGCATACGGCCAAATTTGACCATGAAGGGGAGACGGAGAATATCCGCCGCCTGGTGCAGCGGTATGAGCTAGAACATCCCGTCGTCAATGATCGCCATTATCAAATATGGGAAGCCTATGCCGTGCGGGCTTGGCCCTCTTTTGCCCTCATTGATCCCGCCGGCTATGTCGTCGGCCACCATGCGGGAGAGCGGATTTATGGCCTGTTTGATACGGCGATTGGGGCGATGGTTCGGACAGCCGAGTCCCAGGGGGTGCTGAACCGTACCCCCTTAGAACTGCACCTGGAACGTGCGGCCGCACCCGATTCCTTTCTCCGTTTCCCGGGCAAAATTTTGGCTGATGCAGCCACAAACCGGCTTTTTATCGCCGATTCTAACCACCACCGGATTGTGATTACCGACCTGGATGGCCTGGTACAGGGGATCATCGGTAGTGGGGAGTGTGGGTTGAAAGATGGCTCGTTCGCGGCCGCGCAGTTTAACCGCCCACAAGGTCTCACCCTGGCCGATGCCCACACCCTATACATCGCCGACACCGAGAACAACACCATCCGCCGGGCTGATTTAGCCCGCCAGCAGGTCGTTACCGTTGCCGGGACGGGGCAGCAAGATTTTATCCGTACGGCCAGCGGCCGCGCCCTGGAATTACCGCTCAATACCCCCTGGGATGCTCTGTATCACGAGGGCACCCTTTACATCGCTATGGCCGGGCAGCATCAACTGTGGGGGTACTCCCCGACCCAGGAAACCCTCTTTTTGCTGGCCGGCACGGGGCGGGAAGCTCTGGTAGATGGGCCGCAGCTAAATGGCTGCCTCAACCAGCCCAGCGGCCTGACCACCGACGGGCAGAGGCTCTATTTTGCCGATGCCGAAGCCAGTGCTATCCGTTCCGCCGGCCTGGATATTGGTGGGCAGTTACAAACATTGGTCGGGACGGGGCTGTTCGATTTTGGCGACCGGGACGGGGTAGGTGATGAGGTGCTGCTTCAGCATCCGTTGGCGGTAGTGTATCACGATGGCTTGATTTACCTGGCCGATACATACAACAGCAAAATCAAGCGGCTGAACCCGGCGACGCGAGAGGTGACGACCTTTTTAGGTGGAGAACGGGGGTGGCAGGATGGGGTGGGCGCGACCGCGCAATTTGATGAACCGGGCGGCCTCACCGCCGCTCGCGGCCGCCTCTACATCGCCGACAGCAACAACCACGCCATCCGCACAGCTGATTTGCAGACAGGCCAGGTAAAAACCTTGGATATACAGCCTAAAATTTAAAGGGGTTAGAGATTTCAGGGGGTATGGTTATAGCTTGCTCAGCCACAACTGCGGCCGCGTACCCCTCTGCCACCGCCACATCCCACAACTGCCACCGGGCCGCGGCCGCAGCCTCATCGCGTATGGCTAACAGTTGGGCCGGTTCCCCTGGGGTCAGGGTGACGGCAAAATCAGCCAGGGGGAATGACAATCCTTCTCCCACGGCCTTGATAAACGCCTCTTTGCGCGTCCAGGCGGCGAAAAACGCCTGGGGCTTCTGGGCATCCGGCACAGCCTGGAAAGCGACCTGCTCGGCGGCCGCAAAGTAGTTCAAGGCGATCTCAGGGGTGGCTAAGTCGGGGCGGATTTGTTCAATGTCTACCCCTATGGCGCGGCCGCGTACCACCCCTACGGCCAGCCAATCCCCGGCATGGGACAGGTTAAAACAAAGCTCCCCCCCATTGAGCAGGTATGGTTTGCCATAGTCGGCGGCCGCAAAGAGAAGGTCGGCGGGGGGGATGGGCAGGTAGGTGGAGAGAATGAGACGAAGCTGCCCGTGCGCGGCCGCGTACCGGTGCCGGTGTAGGGGAAAATGGAACCGCTCCAGCCGTGCCCGCTCCTCATCTGAAAGCAGGGCCAACAGTTGTAACAGTTGGGTTGGGGGCAGGTCCAGCCTGGCCGTCCAAAAATGGAGATCATCATCCGCCAGAGCCGGATGAACGCCAGGGGGAAGCGGCCAATGATATTGGGTAAGGCGCAAAGGTTGGGGTGAAATTGGTGTCAATTGGTGACTCTACTGAAAAAACTCCCGCAGAGCTTTGTTCGTCTTTCACTGCGTCTCCGCGTCTTGGCGGGAGACTCTTTTTTTGTCTCTCGCAGGTAACTTCTCAGAAAATGGTGGCGGGCAATGTAGCACAACTTTCTTACTTGTGCGGGCAAGAAAGAATCTTGCCCTACAGCCCTAACATCTTGAAAAGTTACTCTCGCAGAGATGCAAAGGTGCAAAGTTACCCTGTCACGATGTGAAGACTGGTAAATTCCCCAGGCAGACCACATCATCCCAATCTCCATCCCCTTCGGTGAAAACGGCGGCCACCTGGCTGACATGCCCCCCCGCGGCCGCGACAATTTGCCGCATCCCTTTAAGGGTACTCCCGGTGCTGATGACATCATCCAACAAAATGCAATAATTGCCCCGAACCTGGTCAATATCTTTTTCATCCAGGTACAACATCTGTTGGCTGCCGGTGGTGATGGAGACGGTGGCGGCACTGATCGCCTGCCCCATATAACTCTTGTACGTCTTACGCAAGACGACAAAAGGCAGGCCAAGTAAAGCACTTAACTCATACGCCAGGGGGATGCTCTTAGCCTCAGCCGTTAGCAGGACATCCGCCTGGCTGTTTTGTAACGCTTCCCCCAGAGCGGCTGCGGCCGCTTTGATGACGTATGTATCCCCCAGCATATTAAAAATAGCAATGCGTACCCCTGGGGCTACCTCAAAAAGAGGCAGTTGGCGGGTCAACCCGCCGATTTGCACAGGATATATTTCTCGTTCGGCCATGATCACTCCTAAAAAGACAGGGATGAGGACTGAGGGATGAGGTATGAGTAAAATATTTACTCGCCACTCGCCTCCTCGTTACTCGCCCACGCGCATCGGCTCCCCATTGATAGCCAGCCCGTTGGCTTCCCAGGAAAGGTTCAAAGTAACCGGGCTGGTGAGGGTAAGTCGGTAGCTATATACCTCGCCGGCGGCCGCTTCAATTAAATAATCTCCCGGGATTTTTTCAATGGGGATGGCTGACAAAACGGCCTCAGTGGTCACTTCGGCATCAAACAAAACTTCCCTATTTAGATAAAGCTGGAGCGGTGTACCGATAAGGTTGCCATCCAACAAGATGGTGAAAGGGATGATCTGTTTCTGAAATTCGCGGCCGCGAATGGCAAAAATAGTCTGGCGGGCAAACTGCCACGAGCTGGCCTGCCCTTCGGGAATCCCTTTATCGGCTGTTTCAATCACCGTATACGTCTGCCGCCCCACCTGTAGTTGTATCATCGTACCCGATTGGTCTGGGGTTAATTCTCGCCTGGCTAAAGGCAGGCGAGCAAATTGGGACCCGCGCATAATTTCATAAACTGCATCTAGCTCTTCCTGGGTGAGGGTAAAGTTGATGCGGCTGGTAGCTGATTTGTAGCTGTATTGATAATAGCTGCCCAAAGGAGCGAAGTAAATCTCTTCGTACAGTTGAATATCAGGCAGGTACGCTTTATAGGTAACAGTGAAATTTTGCGGCCGCGTTTCGGGCAAATTCGATTGCCGCCTCATCGTCAGGAGAAAGGCAGCCACCGTTAGCAAAACTACTCCCCCAGCCAATAACCACAACCCCATACGATTAGATAATATCTGTTTCATAATTCTCTCTCACGGCTCACCAGGCACTGCCGCCCATGCGGCCGCCAACCGCTCCATTCGGGCACGATTTACCCCCATATCTCCACTGCCTAATCGGGAAGCGGAGCGAAAATGAATCACGCCCGCTGGCTCATCCAGGTAAAACTCCACATCATCCACAAACCCCCACACCAGGGAACGAAACTCAACATGGAGATAGGTTGGGGTGATGGTGATAACCCTGGTGCGAGGCTGTTCCTCAATGAGGATGAGCAGGCGGCTTTGGGCTGCGGCCGCGTCACCTGGCATAGGCCAGGGCAACATAGCCTGTGGGGGAGCCTCGGCCAACGTCGAAACACAGTTCGGCACATTTGGGCAGGGGGTTAACCGTCCATGTTGCACTCCCAACCCTGCCGGGACAGGGCTGACCATGGTTACCATCAGCCGCATCCCCAGCCAGGTCAAACCAACCAGCCCCAGCAGCAGCCATAGCCATCTGCGTCTACTCTTGTTTAGAAACGACATATAATGAAACCATTGGCCGCCCCGTAGCTGGGGAATCATAAGATTCTAACACCCCATCAGGGAAAACTGTTTCAATCGCTGCCAACTCCTGACGGCGAGCGGGCAAAATCACAAACACCATCCCCCTATCCCTGGGTATGGCCCATTCAAGGGTTTCTGGGGTCACTCGCTCGCGCAAATCTTCTCCTTTAACCCCCTGGACTAGATAAGGAATGGTGGAAAAGCCCCAATACATTTCTGGGGCCCCCACAAAATAAAAATAATGCTCCTCTTTTAGCTCATTCAGGCGGGGGGCTATCTCTGTGGCCAGCAGGGCGTGGGGGCCGCCATACACCCGATTGGGGATAAAGAGAATGAAATAGCTGTACAGGCTGATAGCCGCAAAAGTAGTCACCGTGGCCGTTACTATTAACCTTTCCCATCGTTGGTTGAGGGCATCCTGGGCCAATTTTAACATTTCCATGACGGCCAAAACGATAAAGAAGCAGGCCGGGACGCTCAAGGTAATGAGCCGCTGACTAGAAGGGGGGCTTTCGGTTAGCATTCCCCCTAAGAACATTCCTCCCCACCACCAGGCCACCATCGGGGCCAGCCGGGGATCGCCATTTCGGCCTAACAGGCGCAGGGTGCCATACCCCAGACCAAGTAGGAAAAGGGTGCCAAAAAATGGGTCAAGCAGCGGTTGGCGCAGCCCATACCAGACGGTGCGGTCGGGGTAATGGTTAAAGGCCAGGAAGGCCCGTTGGAATTGATCCCACAACACGACCGGCAGGGTGCGGCCGCGAGCCAACTCGGCATCCACCCAACCGCTCTGGAAAATCCCCACCATATTGAGCCGGGCATTAAAATCATCTGGGAAGCGAATGGCAAATTGGCCCATCGGCGCAAACACGACCATAAACGCTCCCACCATAATCAGCAGGTTCAGTCCATGCGTCCGGGTAAAAGCCCGGGGTTCACGCAGCCAGAGATATCCCACCGTGGCCAGCAGCACCACCGGGGTCAGCCGCGCCCCGGCATAAAAGTAAAAGGCCAGGCCGCACACCATGCCGCTCAAGGCAAAGCTAAGGGCGCTCTTCTTATCCAGTCCCCGGTAAAACAGCCAGAGGGTCGTCACCAGGAAGAACGGGTCAGCTATCTGGTTGGAGCCGAGGCGGGAGTAATGGATGTGGTAATGGTAAGTTGCCACCAACGCGGCCGCGGCCAATCCCCATTGATCTCCCTTCAACCGACGCACCAGCAAAAAGGTAAACAACACCGTCAACGTGCCGATAAACACCCAGGGCAGACGCAGCGCCGTCACCGTCGGCCCCATCAGGCGGATAGTCACACTGTTAAAGAAAAAGCTGAAACTGGGCACACCCAACCAGCCAGTCCCAAATGGGTTCCGCAGTTCCCGGTTTAACACTCGAATCGCCTCTAACCCTTGTGACGCTTCATCCCCATTGAGCGTTTTAGGGATGATGCCCACCTGCCACACCCGCAGCAAGAAGGCCAGCAGGACTATCCCCACCAGGGCCAGGAAAACGGGTCTGTGATCTGCCCAGAGGCGGCGGCTGTCGGGCCAGGCCAGGGTGGGCGGGGTGATACCGTAGAGGAAAAAGAGCGCGGCCGCGACCCAGGCGGCCGCGACCAGGGTGTAATTATCATCCAGGCGTAAGCGGGGGAGCTGGGCCAAAACAAAAAGAGTGAGCAAAGCCGAAACCATGATCGCCCAATCCCGTCCTGGTGCGGCTCCCTCTGCGGCCGCGGCGGGTCGCCATTGTGACAACCGGGCCTGCATCCAAATAACCCACCGGTTTTCCCCATGGCTAAGAAACAACGCCCCTACCCCCAACGCTACGACAGCCAAAGCGGCCCAGGATGGGTTGGGGCCGTTCATATTTTGCTGAAACAGGAACTGGCCTACAGCCAGGCAAAGGATAACAACAATGAGCCACATCTGCGGCCGCCGGGTTGGTTCAGGAGATGGATCAGGCATAACGGCAATTGTACCAGGAAAATTTGAACCCTCTACTCAATCCAGTAAAATTGCTCCGCTCGCTTTTACTCGGTCTCTGGTATAATATTTGCCTGCCTATCTGCCCCTGAATTCTTATAGCCAAGTAATCTGGAATTTCAATGGCTAACAGGCAAACATATTAACCATTGTTTATATGTATATCCCATAAACACGGAGGAAAACCATGAAGAAGATACAAATTGTAGTACTCCTCACCCTTCTTGCCCTGCTCATTGTAGCCTGTGGCGGATCAGATGAGGTTGATTGCTCCAAACCAGACGTTTTTTGCGTTGGCCTGGTAACAGACGTAGGGGAAGTGGATGATAAATCGTTTAATCAATCAGCCTGGGAAGGGGTACTCCGCGCTCAGGCCGAGTTGGATGCCAACGTTGAATACATCGAAACCCAAGATGCCAAAGATTATGCCACCAATATCGCCCTCTTCGCCGACAAAAAATATGATGTCATCGTGACCGTCGGGTTTGCTTTGGGTGATGCTACCCACGAAGCGGCCGCTAAATATCCGGACATTAAATTCATTGGCGTTGACCAGTTCCAGGCATGGGGCTTTGATGATGACCCCAGCAATGATTTCCCCAATGTTGCTGGTTTACTCTTCCCTGAAGATCAGGCTGGTTTCCTGGCCGGGGCTTTAGCCGCCATGCTCACAGAAACAAACACCATCGCGGCTGTTTTAGGGACAAGCCTGGTACCCCCGGTTGTGGCCTTCAAAGAAGGGTACGAAGCCGGAGCGCGGTACATCAATCCTAACATCAACCTGATCTCCACCTATCATCCTGGTGGGTTAGATGTTGCCTTTACTGATCCCGAATGGGGGGCTTCTACGGCTGCCCAGGCCATTGATACCAACAATGCTGACGTGGTGTTTGGGGCTGGGGGGAAAACCGGGAATGGGGCCTTGATCGAAGTCGCCAGCCGCAGCGGTATTTACTGCATCGGTGTAGACTCTGACCAGTGGGAAACTGTTCCCGAAGCCCATTCTTGTCTGGTATCCAGTGCCATGAAATTGATCACCCCCGGAGTATTTGATCTGATCAGCTCGGCCAAGGCTGGTAATTTCCCCGCTGGCAACTATGTTGGTGAGGTTGGGTTGGCCCCATTCCATGATTTTGACGCCCAGATTTCTCAGGAGATCAAGAACCGCCTAAACGAAATTGACGCAGGTCTACGGAATGGCTCCATCTCCACAGGGTACAATTAGTAGTCGTTGGGAATTAAGTTGATGGAGATTGGTTCAGGCTTCGGAGATTGAACCAATCTGTGTCACCCCAGAGAGGACCAGATGTAAACAACTGGTCGAGCAAATGCTAAAATAGAAATGCGCTGAGTTGAGATTACTCAGCGCATTTTTTGTAGCTTCCACCTGACATCTCAGTAAAACGTATAACCTTCGGAAGGTTTGACCCAAGAGCTTGTCCCGTACAGAAACCTTCCGAAGGTTCACCCCAACTTATTGAGAAGATACCTTTCACCCATTATGTCACTCCATCCACGTCTTTTCACCTTTATCATGATTGGCTGTGGTCAATTTGTTCTCTTAACCCTGTTGGCTATGCTGTTTTATGCGGGGGGCAATGCAGCAAACCCTGCCGATACCGGGTATCATTTCTTCCGTAATTTCTTCAGCGATCTAGGCTTGACTGTAGCCCATAATGGACAGGCGAATACCGTTTCTTTCCTCATGTTTACTACTGCCTTAAGTGGAGCAGGCTTCTCCCTTATCCTCTTTTTTGGTCTGCTGCCCGCTTTTTTCCAGAGTGACTATATTGGTTGGCAGTTGGCGCGTGTTGGCTCCATCGCCGGTCTGATTGCTGGCTTATGTTTTATTGGTGTCGCCTTCACGCCAGCGGATCAATACCTGGAAACCCACACTAATTTCGTTTTTGGGGCGTTTGGCAGCTATTTTGTGGCTGTTTTGTTTTATCTTGGCTCTATGATCAGGGTTCCTGCGTTTGCCCCAGTGTATCGGGCTTTGCTGGTGGGATTTGCTCTGGTCTTGGGTTGGTACGTGTGGCTGCTCTTTTATGGGCCGCGTGATCTGATCTTGCAAGTAACCGGGCAAAAGATTGTTGCCTACAGTGCTATTGTCACTATTTTTTTTCTGGCTTATGGGGCCAGGAAAAAGTTAGAAGCGGCCGCAGTAACCTCTCAGTAAAACGTGCAACCTTCGGAAGGTTTGACCTGAGAGCTTGTCCAGTACAGAAACCTTCCGAAGGTTCACCCCAACTTATTGAAAAGATACAAATGAACCATTATGTTTGAAACGGTACAAGAGCAGCTAACTCGTCTGCGGGTGGAATTAGAGCAGGCACAAACTAGCCTGTTTGAGGCTGAGGCTGACTTAGCCGATCATCTGGCAGAGGTTTACGCTTTTGAAACTGTTGTCGAGGAGCAGCTTGGCCCCTGGTTGGATAAGTTGGTTGAGATAGAAAAAAGCCTGGAATATTATCAAGAGCAGATGGAAAGGCTGCGGAATGAACAGCGATTGGGATCGAGTTTGCCGGGCGTAGAGCGACAATATAAGCGCGTATGGGATGTCCCTCCACCTCGCGCCCCCAAACCACCCCCTGAACCCCCCAGCCCGGCGACGGAAGCTCAGGTGAAGAAGCTGTATCGCCAGTTGGCCCGCCGTTTTCACCCTGATTTAGCTGCAGATGAGGCTGATCGTCTATACCGCACAGAGATGATGGCGGCTATCAACAATGCGTATGCAGCACGCAGCCTGGTGGAACTGTTGGCTATGGAAAAACAAACAGGGGATATGCCGATTCGCGGCCGCAAACCCACCTCCCAAACTGATGCCCAGCTTATTCAGGTTTTACAAGAAGAGCAGCGCCGTATTCATCGCCGCTTACGTGAAATTGAGCAAGAAAAACGGGCCATTCCCAATCGGCCAAGTATACGTTTGAGCCTGGAAGTGAAGCTGGCACAGCGGCAAGGGCGTGATTTGCTGGCTGAAATGGCGGCCGACCTGGAAAAGAAGGTAGCCCGAAAAGAAGTAGAACGGGATTTCCTCAAATCACAATTTGATCAGCTGGGTTGGGGTGGGCCAATTATTAAGCGTAAATGAGATTGCCCCTTTTTTACAAGCGGTACATCGGTTACGACATCTTACTCTAAAGTCGTTTCCAGGCAACAAAAAAGCGTGACCTTTTTAGATCACGCTTTTTTATGACAACAGGAACAGGAGTACGATCTATTTAGATGTTGTTTTCAGACAGCGGGCACAAACATGGCGACGTACCAGGCGGCCGCCTTCCATCATCGTTGCCCGTTGAATGTTAGGGCGAAATTGCCGCCGAGTTTTCTTCTGCGAAAAGCTGACGTTGTTGCCGTGCATAGGTTGTTTGCCACAAAGTTCACATTTGGCCATGATTCCACCTCATCTGTATAGTACCGTTATCATCGTTCTACCCGGCACCGAATGATTTATACATAGTAAAGGCGACCCTTTTTGGTCGCCAGGAGAGGGATTATAACAAATCGGTCTGGATGTGCAAAATTTACCTTGAAGTAGATGTAGGGACGGGGCAGGTGGGCCAGAGTTTTGGTCAAACGGGAGCATTCAGTTCTCACCTGCCTCGCTCTGATTTGGCGGCAATGGGGGCGCAAAAGGGGGTGAGACAGGCAAGAATGACGTTAAACCGCTTGACCCAGATAGTTGCCCGCCTGTCCCACCCCTACCACAAGGTTCAAATTGAGAACTGCTGGTCTATCTCTAACTCAGGTAGCCTATTTTGTTAAAGGGAAGTAGCATTTATCGTTATGCACATCGCCGTTAATGCGTATTTCTGGAATCGCCCCAATAGTGGCACAGGTCAATATACTCGCCAACTAGTTTATCATCTGAACCGGTTGGTGTCTGATCTGGATATTACCCTGGTTTATCCGCAAATTCCTGATCAGCCAGCCATCCCAGAGCAGGTTCCCCCTAGTGTGAAGGTTAAAGCTGTGCCTACCCGTCCCGGCCATTTGGGCAAGGTATGGTTTGAGCAAGTCGGGTTTCCTCGCGCCAGCCAGGAGATAGGTGCTGCGGTAGCCCACGTGCCTTATTGGGGTTCGCCATTGCGTTCGCCGCTGCCGGTGGTGGTGACAGTGCATGATTTGACAACGCTGCTGGTACGAGAGTATCGTCGGGGAGCCAGGGCAAGGCTGTATACGGCGTTGGTAAGCGCGGCCGCACGCGGGGCGGCCCATATTCTCACGGATTCCCAGGCCAGCAAACGAGACATTCTGACCCACCTGGCTCTGCCCGCGGAAAAGGTGACGGTAGTATATCTGGCGGCCGCACCCCAGTTCACCACTCAGGCCAATCTCCTTTTAGATCGGGCCATTCGCCAGAAATATGATCTGCCTGACTTCTTCACCCTTTACCTGGGGGGGTATGAACTGCATAAAAATGTGCTGACCTTACTCCATGCCTATAC
Source organism: Anaerolineae bacterium (assembly GCA_023384415.1). GTDB lineage: Bacteria > Chloroflexota > Anaerolineae > Promineifilales > Promineifilaceae > Trichofilum. The sequence goes on along the minus strand of JAHDWJ010000001.1, from coordinate 159,158 downwards.
CTACGTGGGGCAGGCATTAGGCACAGATTATCCTTTACTTCTGGCCGGGCATAAGCCGGAAATCTCTGGGGCCAATTACCCGGATTATGATGATTACATTCAGCGCAGCCAAATCGAACCCTATGTACGCTGGCTTGGCTATGTTGATGAAGAAGATAAGCCATCTCTTTATCGGGAAGCAATGTGTTTTGCTTTTCCCAGCCGGCAGGAGGGGTTTGGCCTGCCGCCGCTGGAAGCGTTGGCTTGTGGCACACCGGTGGTGGCGACAAATGCCAGCTCTTTACCGGAAATTGTGGGGGATGCCGCTTTTGCCGTAGACCCGGATGATGCGCGGGGAATGGCTGGGGCGATTATCGCGGTGTTGATTGAGGATAACCTGGCGGCTGATTTACGGAAGCGCGGCCCAGTTCAGGCGCGACAATTTTCCTGGGAAAAGGCGGCTACGGAGACGCTGCTGGTGTATGACGCGGCCGCGAACAGCTCGTGAACTTTCTTGCCTGCTGGCCTGAGATTGTTACAATGCGAATGTAGGAGTGAGGACTGAGGGAACTATCCGTTCTTCGTCTTCCGTCTTTAAATCTAAACGATGCGGCAATAAGAGGAAACTATGGCAATTAAAAGTGATAGATGGATACGCCAGATGGCTCTGGAACATGGCATGATTGAGCCATTTGTCGAAAAGCAGGTGCGGGAGGGGGTCATTTCTTATGGGCTTTCTTCCTATGGGTATGATATTCGGATCAGCAATGAGTTTAAGATTTTTACCAATATCTGGACAGGGGTGGTAGACCCCAAACATTTTGATCCCAACTGTTTTGTGGATTTTGTTGGTGATGTGTGTGTCATCCCGCCAAACTCTTTTGTATTGGCTAAAACGGTGGAGTATTTCCGCATTCCCCGTAAGGTGCTGACTATTTGTCTGGGCAAATCTACGATGGCCCGCTGTGGCCTCATTGTCAACGTGACCCCTTTTGAGCCAGAGTGGGAAGGGTATGTTACTCTGGAAATTTCCAATACGACCCCGTTACCGGCCAAAGTGTATGCTCACGAAGGTATTGCCCAGGTATTATTTTTTGAGTCGGATGAGGAATGTGAAACTTCTTATGCTGACCGCAAAGGCAAATACCAGAGCCAACAAGGGATTGTCCTGCCCAAAATCTAAGCCTGAACAACGGCCACCAACTCATTCGTGAACTTATTCCCTTTTCCTCTCGACCCTTACCCACCAGAAGCCGGTTTGCTGCAACAGGAAGTGGCAGATCTGTTTGAGGTGTATGAAACGCAAGTGCGCGGCCGCGGCCAGGTCATCGCTTTTCGCGGCCGCATCCTTTACCCCCCAGAAACAATTTTTGAGGAGCTGCAATCCCGGTTTGAACGGCATGATTATCTACCTGTTTTACAAAAACAAGGGCAGCATGAAGTTCTCCTGGCTCTAAAAGGGGTAGCCCAGCAAAAAACCAGCAGCAACCCATTGGTTAATCTAATTCTCTTTCTGGCGACCCTGTTTACCACCATCGGGGCCGGGGCCAATCTGAATGGAGTGAGTTTGTTGGCGGCGATTTCTTCTAATCAGATAGGGGCGATTTTGCAGGCGGTGTGGGCGGGTCTTCCTTTTGCCGGGGCTTTGCTGCTCATTTTAGGTATTCACGAGCTGGGGCATTACGCGGCCGCACGTTACCATCGTATCAACGTCAGCCTGCCCTACTTTATCCCCATGCCTTTCAGCTTCATTGGCACCATGGGGGCGTTCATCTCCTTACGTGCCCCCATGCGTGACCGGCGGGTGTTATTTGATGTGGGGGTGGCCGGCCCCATTGCCGGGTTTTTGGTCGCCGTGCCTCTATTCATGCTGGGGTTATGGCTCTCCCCACTCGTGCCCGTGATGGGGCAGCAGGCTACCCTACATGGGTTTGGGCAATCTCTGCTGACCTACCTGCTTACCAGGCTCCTGTTGGATATTCCTGCCGGGCATACTGTAGCCTTTCACCCAGTCCTGTTTGCCGCCTGGTTGGGGCTGTTTGTCACCAGCATCAATTTGCTGCCCCTGGGGCAGTTAGATGGTGGACATACCATTTACGCCATCTTCGGCCGCACCGCCCACCTTATTTCCCGATTTACCTTTGTGATGCTCCTCTTTGCCGGGTTTTTGTTCTCCCCCACCTGGCTGTTTTGGGCCTTCTTCGCCCTTTTAGGCGGATTGGATCATCAGCCCCCTCTTAATGACATTACCCCGCTGGATCCCCCTCGTCAACGGATTGCTCTGTTCACCTTTATCATGTTTCTCATTACTTTCGTGCCCCGGTTGTCGTTGGGGTAGGGATGGGTGAGGACTGCTTACTGTTGACCGCTCACGGCTCACGGTCATTCCTTACTGCGGCTCAATATGAGGGGATAGACGGGGCAGTCGTATTGGATAGCTTGCTGGCACGCGGCCGCGACATCTATCGTCACTATCACCCCCATCTGGCGCAGGGCACGGGTCAGGTGGCACAAGGGGAACCCCATCACCGAGGCATAACAGCCAGACAGGTTGGGGGCCGGCTGGAACTGGGGATGCTGGATGGCGTATCCCCCCGCTTTGTCGAGCGGGTCGCCAGTGGCGATGTAAGCGGCAATTTCACTGTCGCTGTAAGAGCGCATGGGGACGGGGGTAGTGGCAACGTCCGTGACTGTTTGCCCGGTGGCCGTGTTCAGCAAAACCAGGCCGGTATGAACGTAATGGACGCGGCCGCGTAATGCCTGTAACATCTGCCACGCCTCAGCTTCATCTACTGGTTTGTTCAACATCTGCCCATCTAAGGCCACCGTTGTATCCGAGGCGATGATCAGCACCGGCTCAACACAGCGGGCGGCAATGGTGATTGCTTTTAAGCGGGCTGTTTCTACCACGTTAATGGTCGGGTCGGGGTGGGTGATGGAATCTTCGTCCACATCGGCCACCATCACCTGAAAAGGTAGCCCCAATAACTGCAATAACGCCTGTCTCCGGGGCGAGGCAGAGGCGAGAATGAGTTGAACGTTCATAGGTGATATGGGCGGTTGGCTATTGACGTACCTTATCCTTCATTTTTTACCGAAAGGTAAATTTGCTCAAGCTGGGCGGCGATATTGTTCCAGTTGTGGTAATGGTGAACATAGTCACAACCAGCCTGCTCCAGGGCAGCGCGGCGTTCGGGATGGTTGAGAAGGGAGAGGATCGCGGCCGCGAACTCCCCACTCTCTTCGGCCAGCAGTAACTCCTGCCCAGGGGTAATCTGTAAAGCCGAAGCGGCTTTAGGTGAGGCCACCACTGCTGTCCCACAAGCCATCGCTTCTAACACCTTGTTTTGGATACCCGCCCCATAGGTGATGGGAGCGACAGCCACCGTTGCTTGACGGAGATAAGGGCGTAGATCAGGGACAAAGCCTGTAACCTGGATTTGGGGGTGGTGGGCCAGCTTTTGGATTTCTGGGGTGGGGTCTTTGCCGACGATAAGCAAACGGGTTTCCGGCCGCTCTGCCCAGACCAGGGGCATGATGTGGTGGGCCAGGTGGGAGACCATCGCCGCGTTGGCGTCATAACTCATCTTGCCCGTGACCACCAGAGTCGCCGGGTCCCGGCTGATGGTCGGGTCGGGGTAGAAATAGTCGAGGTCAACCCCATTGGGCAGCACCGTCACTCGCTGTTCAGCCTGGAGGGTTAATTCCAAAAACGCCTGGCGATCATGGCCGGAAGTGACCAGGGTGTGGCAAAAGGTACCGACCATTTTGCGCTCATAGCGGGCGGTACGGTTTAACTCCAACCGGGTAATGAAGCGGCGGATCATGCTTTCGCTAACTTCGCTGGCCTGACGGAACAGGTAGCTGATGCAATCTACGCTGTCCCAAACAATGGGAGTTTGAGGGAGCGCTTGCTGGAGTGCGGCCGCGTACCGGACCCCCCGCAGATGCTCCACATGCACGGCCTTAAAATCATGTGGGCCAGAAAGCAAAGCCAGCAACCGTTGGTACAGGGCCGGCTGCCAGCAATAAACAGCTTGTAGGGGGGTATAGGTGGGCAAAGCGGCCGCGGCATTCGCCAGAGAGCGCCAGCGGGGCAGCGGGAACGCCTCGACGGCGTAGCAAAACGTTTTCAGGTGTTCTATCTGAGCCAAATCCTGCTCATCACTCCATAGCGTCAACAACGTAAGGTCATGCCCACGAGCTGCCAGGTAGCGCAGCAAATTATACGGACGGACTCGAATCAAGTTGGGAACGTAAGGAATGAGAGCCAGGATGTTCATAAGAAATAACAGGGGGATAACATACTGTTATGGGGTGTGGGCGATTTAGTAACTCTGAGAACTCCTAACTTGAAACCTGAAACCCATCAATGACGCAGGCGGCGGGTCACAGCAACCACCAGACCTATCAACAGCAGGGACGGGATGAGGCTTTGGAAAATTAAAAATACTTCATCATTTTCAGTGGTAATGTTCCCATAAAATCCCAATGCCTCCGTCAGAACCACATCATCTGATAACGGGTCTACAGTGGGGATAAGGCGAGTCGGCTCAGGGGTGGGGGATGGTATGGGGGTCAGGGTGGGCAATGGGTGAGGTTCAATTCTGGGAGCATCCAGGGTTCGCTGAGCATACCATATTTGCGAAGCGTATCCTCCTGACCAGATATACGCTTCCGGGCGGATGAACCAGGTGACATGAAGCTGATTGCCGTTAGCTATGGCCATTTCCGGCCATTCAGGCACATCCCCATAGAAAGAGGCGATAACCTCCGGGGTTGACCAGTTTTGCCCGTCCCACACCAGGTGCAGCAGGTCAAGATGGCGTTGGTGGGCACGGATGCGTCCAACCAACACCAGATGGAGATGACCCAGGCTATCCCTTTCCAAAACATAATGATCCAGGCGACCAGGGTGAACATTCCAACCACCAAAGGTATTGGGGATGGGGGCAGCGGGGGTGAAGGTGCGGCCGCGATCCTCAGATAGGCGATAATAAACCAGGTCGGTTTGTGGGGCCAGCCAGACAGCTATCACCTTTTCATCCCCATCCAACCCAATGCCCGGATGACGTGCCCGCTCATTCACTGGGGACATAGGCATAGGTAGACCCCACGTTTCCCCGCGGTCTGTAGAGAAGGTATAAACCACACTGGTTGGGTCTATCAATTGTCCATACGAGCCGCCAATACCTGCTTCCCATATCAGGTATAGCTGGTCCTGGTCATCTATCACCAGGCGGGGCTTCGCCGAGCCAGTGGGCAAGGTGGAGACATCGGTATGGGCAGACCAGGTCGCCCCGTTATCATCCGAGTAGGTATGATAGACATGGTAACAGATGGGGCATTGGTCAGTGACAACATTATCAGTGTAGACCAGATGAATTCGGTTTTGGCTGTCCAGGGCGACAACAGAAAAATATCCTTCGCTGATCGGTTTAATAGACCAATGGTTAGATTGCGCGGCCAAAAGGGCATTGGCCTGGGCATAGAAGACCGTGGTATCTCGGAAAGTCAGGTGCAAGGTATGGTTGTTATCAGCAATGAGGTAAGGGCGGGTAGCTTCACTACCCCCCACCTGCGGCCGCGCCCCTATATCATTGGGGGTACTCCATTTCACTCCATCGGGGCTGCTGGTATACATAACAATATCATAGCCCTGGTAATTTTCACTATCACCTGTAGCGCTGGCATAGACCAGATGGACGCGGCCGCTGACATCCGCAGCTACATCAGGAAACCAGCCATCCCCCAGGCGCAGCGGCCGCGACCAGGTATTGCGCTGCCCTTGACCAACAGGGCTAGCCCACAACAAGAGTATCGCCGCGATAGAGAGAATTAAGATGATCCGTTTCATTATCGGCTCTGGCATGTCCAGATTGTAACTATACCGCCCCTCACCCTGGCCCTCTCCTGGGGGAGAGGGCCAGGGTGAGGGGGGAACGATCACCTGTACAGTTACTCCAGTTTAAGGAATATTTAACCGGTAAATATTGTTGGGGAAATCCATCGCATAAAGATTTCCCGCGTAATCTTTACCAAAGGATGACAGAATATACCCATTGCCAATGAGTGTCCCTAAAAGCTGCACCGCAGGAATACCTCCGGTATTAGTAAGCAGGAAAAGCTCCCGTGTACAGGAATCTCCAAACAAAAATTGTGGGTCTGGATACCCCGGTCGTCGCAATACATGCCCGCCAATAATGGCACATCGGGGATGATGGGCGTAGTAATAAAGGGGCAGGTCTCCTGTGCCCACCTCTTCACATTGGGTCTGAATAGGAAAACCAATATAAGTTGGCCCATCCATACAAGGCCAGCCAAAATTCATCCCTATCATCCCATTGGGGATGAAATTCACCTCTTCCCAGTTTGCATCCCCCACATCACCTATATACATATCACCCGTTACTGGATCAAAATCGAATCGCCAGGGGTTGCGCAACCCCTTAGCAAAAATTTGTGTTTGGGCGGACTGGCAGATGGTTGGGGATAAAGCATTGATATTAAGTCGAACTAATTTACCTTTATAGGTGGTGTCTTCTTGGGCGGCCAGCAATCCCCGATCATCACCTATTCCTACATATAAATAACCATCAAACGGGTGTATGCCCATTCCTCCCCCATTATGGATGTCGTAATCCATCGGCAATCCAAATATGTGACACTCCGAAGCAGGATCAGCTACCTGATTTGTCGCCCGAAAACGTGAGACATTAAACCATTCCTCATCCAGATACCTCTCGCCATTGTAAGAGACATAGAAAAAGCCATTGGTAGCATAACCAGGATCGAACACAATACTGTACAATCCTTGTTCCCCCTCGTTTAGAACACGATCCCGAATATCTAAAAAAACGGATGTTTGCCCATTAGGATGCAAAATATAGATAATGCCCTCTTTTTGCACCACAAACAACCGTCCATCACCGACATGGGTAACGAATAGGGGGTTAACAAAGGCGTTTGTATACAGAGTTACCAACGGGATGGGTGCCTTGAGCAAAGGTAGATAAGTGGTATGGTTGCCGTCCAGTCTTTCACTGGTTTGAGCAATAATTGGTGGTCGCCAGAGCATGACTATGATAGCTGTTAACCAGAATATGGTTAGCCCCGACAAAATAACGGTTTTGTTGATTTTCCTGTTTTTGAATGGGTGAGGCATAGTTTTTTCCCCAAGCGGATAGCGATTTATGGTTGGCGGCCAGATCACCATAAACCATGCCGCGAATCATTATTGGTCTGGGATACCGACTACCTGATAAATCTGTGTGGTTTCACTAGCAAATACCAGTGTCAGGTAAGGGGCGCTGGCTGGGTCATAATTGCCGAGAATCTGTTCCGTAGGGCCATACAGGATGTAATCCACGCTGTATTGCTGCAAGATAGCCTGCCGCTGGGTCGGGTCTGTCTGAGTGGTGAAAAATTGTTCGACCATCTCGCTCTTGCCAAAGAAATCTAAGGTTTGGGCCCAATGGGCCAGAAAGGCATGAGTGCCAGTTAGAGCCGGAATATATTGGCCGGTGGTCAAAGAGCTTAAAACGACATCATCCGAGTTGGCATTTTGTTCCAGCCAGGCAAAGGCCGCCAGTTCATCTTGATACAGGTAATAAGGGTAATCATAACGGCGTAGTTCGTCAAACCGCCACAGCCATAAGTAGAGGTTGGTGGGTATGACGACCAGGAGAAAGAGAAGAGGTACCGCTTTTTGCACCCAATGAGGGGAAAATGAGGGTCGAAGTCGGTATGCGGCCGCAGCCAGTCCCGGGGTCAGCCATTCATACAAGGCTAAGGTGGCTAAAATCCCCATTGGTACCTGCCAGCCGTTGAGCATGTGAACCTGAAAATCGGTAGGGATATAGAGCAAGAAAAAGTTAGCCACAAACCAGGCCACCAGAAATAACGTTTTGTTATCTAACTGGGACAGGTGATGCGGCCGCAAACGAAACAACCCCACTATTGCCAACCAGAGCAGGGGACCAAAAAAGATGAGCAAATGCAGTGGCGGCGGCGTATATACGCCAGCATTGGCAAATTGAGCCAGCACCTCTTCCCACAACGGATCAAGCGAAGTGAGAATGACTGAATATAAGGCCGGCCACCAGGAGATCAGCCCTAAAATGATCAAGTTTTGGGCCAGGAACCAGGGAAACTTCTTATCCCGCAGCCAGACCAGCAAAGCATAAGCCCCTAAAATGCCGTACACCAGCACCAAATCATAAGCGTGCTGCCACCCCAGGAAAAGGGCCAACAGCCCCCCATAAACGGCGTACCGGTACTGCTTCGTCTCTTCGCCGCGCAAAATCAGGTAAAAAACGGCGATGTACAAAGCAGCCCCAATAAAATGGGGGTAGCCCAGAATGCTTAAAAAGGTGTTGCCTTCGGCAATGTACACATCCAACAGCCATTGCAGAGGCAGCTCTTCGCTCATAAACAGGTTACGGTAGGCGATGATCATCCAGCCTAGCCCGGCACTGAAGCAGATGAGGAGGAAGGCGGTTTGGCGGCGGCCGCGTTCCGGCAAAAACCAGGCACAAAATAGATACACCAGAGGTAAAAACAGGGCTGTCGCCACTACCCGGAGTACCTGAAACATCCCGGCATATCCCACCCCAAACAGCCGCCCCAACCGTCCCAACCCCCACCAGAGCAAGTTAAAAAAGACCGGCTCATTCGGCTCTGGGGTCAGCTTATTGGCCGCCAGATGAGCGTCTGTCAACTCCCGCATCCAGGAAAAATATTGCCCATGATCTGGCACATCCAGCATGATACCCATAAATTGTTTGTGGGCTGGGGTGGTAAGCCAGGCAAACAGATAGGGCAAACTGGTTATAAATAAGACCAAAAGAACAATCAAGGCGACAAACCGCCATTCAGCACGGGAGATGGTTGGGGATGGTGGATGGTTGGGCATGGTTGGGATAATAAATTATGATGTCCTTCTGATCGTAAAAAGAGGCCAGGCCAGCAAAGCCAGGGAGAGTAGGAGAACAGGCAGCAGGCTTAACCAGCCCCGAAAACCGATGATGGTGCCCAGGCTGCGGGCGATGTTCCCTGCTTGCCAGTTCGGGAGCAGGTAATCTACCCAGGGGTTGGAGAGGGTATCGGGGGGGAACGCCTGTCCGGCCAGGGTCATGCCCCAGGTTGCCAGGAAGGACCAGATGAGCAGCAGAGCGAACGCGCCAGTGAGCCAGCGATGGGATGGGGATGCCGGTTGGGTAAGCGGCCGCAAACTGTAAACAATCGGCAGCACCAGGAACGGGAGCATGGGCAAAATATAACGCGGCCCTACAGAAAACCCCCCCCACCACATGACGGATGAACTATTGAACAAAAACATCAAGGCGACACAGGCCAGGGTTACGAACCATTCCACCCGATGTTCGCGGCCGCGCCACCATTGTACGAACCCTGGCACGGCCAAAAACAGCCAGGGAGATAACCAGAACAGCCCCCGGAACAGGCCAAACGTAATCCCCCACACAGCATCCGGACGGGGCACCCCCAGGCTCATAAACCCGGTGCTGTGGGAATCTACCCACAATTCTGAATAGCCATACCCCAGCTCCAGGTAGCCGCCGAAAATCGTTTTATTGTACAGCATCCACGCGGCCGCGATCACCCCCGCCGGCCCCAATACCCACCCCAATCGCTGCCATTCCCCTTGCTGCCAAAGCTGATACGCCACATACAAAAACAGCACTCCCACTAACAAAAAAGTCGGATATTCGGTCACGACACTATAGGCCAGGCAGACCCCAATCAGCATCAGCCGGGCTGGCGTAAGCGGGCTAGAAGTGGCAAACGCAAGATAAAACACCGCAAACAACAAAAAAGCACTCAACTGATGCCCATAAAAACTATTGGCATAAGCAAAGGCAGGTGTTAGCAGCCCATAGCCTAAGGCCAAAACCAAGCTCAACCAGAGGTGACGGCTCAAATAAAGACAAACCCGAAACAGCAGCACTCCCAACAAAGCCGTTGGCACAGCCCCAAACAAAAAGGCCAAAACCACCTGGGCAATAGCAAAACGGACTTTATCCGTACTCACCCCGGTACCATCCGGGTTTAAGGTGGCCTGAAAAGCTGAACTGTTGGCCAACCGTTCAGTGAGGGGAGCCATCACAGGCAAATCTAGCCCTGTGCCCAGAACCGCATAAACCGGAATACCCAAAAAGGCCACCCCAGGGGCTTTATCGCTGTAATAATGCTCTCCCACTTTGGCATAATCCACTGTATTGGCGACGTATTTATCAATCTTAAACGTACCATCGTCCACCACAGCTACGACCATGTTCAGGCGGGAATTTTGATTGGGATCAGCCCAACGAGGAAAAAAGTAACCATAACAGAGGAGTAACACCAGAAAGAGGGTGATCTCAATCTGGTGTTCATGGGTAAAAGATTGGCGTAGTTTGGTCATAAAATTGGACAGGGCAAGATCAAGGATGAACAAATTTAGCCTAGCGGGTTAAAGTTACAAGTTATCTTATCTCAGGTGACAAGTTAAGCATATTGCGCCTGCGCCTCGTCCAGACATTGCTGCAAGATGCGGGCGACATCAGCGATGTACGGCTCATCCATGATACGATGGGGACCGTCAATAATATATTCTTGCACCCCATCACGGGCCAATGGCCCCCACCCCAGCGGATGATCTACCGGGTTATGGGGCAGGCTTTCGGTGGAGCGGAACAAGATAATCTGGCCGGGATAGACCTGGGGCATATAGTTCGTAATCGCCTTGAGGTTGGTCTCCCACAAATAATCTTCCAGGAAGGCGTAAGACATGGGGCGGTTGGCACGGTAGGCCCGCTCAAAGGCCCATTTGAGATGCAGGCGATAGAAACGCCGCTGCCCATCTTCCCACAAATACCGCACCTGTTCCCCTACCCCCATCTGGCGCAGTCGGCGCACATGGCCGATAACCTTGCGCCGAGAAGCAGCTAACCGGCTGACGCGCCTGATTTCCGGCGGCTGATGAGGGGCATAACCGTTTTCATGGCCATTGGTCGCCGTAATTCCCTTGCCACGAATATTCCGCACGGGGTTGAAAGTGTCAAAGAGAACCAATAAAGCAACTTCTTCTCCGGCGGCCTTGAGCTTATTGGCCATGGCGAAGGCCACTTCCCCCCCCATGGAGAAGCCGCCCAGGTAATATGGCCCGTGTGGCTGGACCTGGCGAACCTCTTGGAGATACAGGTCGGCCATGGCTTCGATGTTGGTCAGCGGCCGCTGCTTGCCATCTACCCCCACCGCCTGCAACCCATAAAACGGCTGCTCCAGCCCCAGGTAATCGGCCAGGGGGCTATACACCAACACATGCCCCCCGGCCCCATGCACTACAAAGAACGGGGGTTTGTCCCCTTTGGTTTGGATGGGCACCAAGGCTTGATGGGCGGCTTTGGCCCATTGGCGGCGGCGGTCAGTAGGAGCGGCTTCCCCTGGTTTGGCCTCTTCCTGGGGCAGCAAGGTGATCATCTGGGCTACCGTTGGGGTTTGAAAAATGGTCGCCAGGGAAAGCTCAACACCAAACCCTTTTTTCACCAGGTTAACCAGGCGAATAGCCATGAGGGAATCTCCCCCCAGGTCAAAGAAATCATCGTGGATGCCTACGCTGTCCAGCCCTAATACTTTTTGCCACATCTCTGCCAGTTTGCGTTGGGCCTCATTTTCTGGCGGGACATACTCTCCCAGGTGGGCCGGCCGGGCAAATTGCATGGCTTCGCTCTCGTTTTCGGGTTGGATGGTGTGGGTGTATTGGAGCAGATCGGCCAGGGGCAGGGAGGAGACGATGGTGCGCGGCGCGGCCGCACCGGTCAACAATCGCTGGAACGCGGCCGCCCCCTCTTCCGGTTTGATCCCATCGCTCAGGGCCAGGTCTAGCAGGGTGGGACGATCTGGGGAGTGCTGAGTGCTGAGGAGTGAGGACTGAGTGGGTTGGGTGGTTTGGCGGCTGAAGATATTTTGCTGTTCACCCACGCGGCGGACGGTGAAGCTGTTGACCTCAACCAGGACGCGGCCGCTTTCATCCATCAGGGTTACATCAAAGGTCGCTGTTTGCTGGTTCGCGGCCGCGTCCGGGCGGTGGCGCAGGTGGGTGTACAGCACCGGCGTCAATGGGGCATATACACGTACTTGCCGGTAAGTCAGGGGAACATAAAAAGCCGGAGAGGTGTGGCTGGTATCGTGGTAGCCAGGGACAAGGGGCAAGCCAATGCCCGTCGCCAGGTCAAGCAGGGCCGGGTGAAGCGGGTATTGGGCCAAATCATCATGGAAGGATGGATCCAACTCCAGCCGCCCTACCACTTCCCCATCGCCAAAGCGAATCTGGCGCACATTTTTCCAGCGGGGGCCGAAGCGGAGAAAACGCTCCTGGTTGGTCTCCTGTTGGCCGGGAGCAAAGGTGATTTCCTGACGGTTACAGCGGGCCAGGATAGCGGCCGCGTCCTGAGCCGGTACGGTGGTGGGAGTTAAGAAGGTGACTTGAGCCAGGGCATGTTCCTGCCAGGAGCCATCAAACGAGGATTGGCTGGCAACAGTAAACCGATGCCCATTCCCTTCCTTGACCAGGCGCAGCCGCACCGTCTTGCGCTCTCCCTCAGCCACATCCAGCGGCGAGACAAAAAACAGGTCCCGAATCTCAACCGGGCGGCGGGGCATATCCGGCTGGCGGGCAGCCCAGGCCATCTCCAGATACCCCGTGCCCGGCACCAGGGCTGTGCCATCTTTGAGCCGGTGTTCGTTGAGCAACCAATGGTCGGTGCCCAGGGTAGTTTCATAGACCATCTCCTCATCGGTCCCTTGGATGAGACGGCCCAGAAACGGGTGTTTCATGGGGCGGCTGAGCCGGGGATCGTGCGGGGCATACGGGCTGGGGGTATGCGCGGCCGCGACCGCCATGCCCACCTCAGACCACATCCCCCAGTTGATAGCCAGGGTATAAGGCGAGCCTTCGGCTGGTTGAACCGTTTTGCTCTGGGCGAAAGCATCCAGGAACGCATTGGCCCCCACGTAATCTACCTGCCCTACCGGCCCCATGACGGTGCTGGTGGATGAGAACAGGATGAAGAAATCAAGTGGGGTATCGGCCAGGGCTTCATCAAGCAGAAGGGTACCTCGGATTTTGGGGGAGAACACTTTAGCCACATCGCCGGCCGCTTTAAGCTGGATGAGGCCATCGTTTAGCACCCCGGCCGCATGGATGACCCCATGGATTGTGCCGAACTGCTCTTTGGCGGCCGCCACCAGCCGGCGTACCTGTTCCCGGTTGCTAACATCGGCGGCCACCAGTAACACCTCAGCCCCCAGGCTTTCCAGTTCACGCACGGTGCGGATTTGTTGGCTGATTTTGTTTGTCTCTTCACGGGTTGCCAGCCATTTATCCCAGGTTTCGCGAGGGGGCAGACCCGTGCGCCCGGTCAACACCAGGCGGGCCTGCACCGTTTGGGCCAGCAACCGGGCCTGCACCAGCCCAATTCCCCCTAACCCACCGGTGATAAGGTACACCCCTTGCGGCCGCAGCCGGTTCACTCCCCCGTCTACTTTGGCCGCCTCAAACCGGGAAACCCACCGGTCGCGGCCGCGCCACAGAGCTACTGGCTCCCCATCATGGATCAACGCTTCCTGGCGGATTTGGGCCAGCAGTTGGGTCAGGGCCGTTTGCTCCATACCCAAAAAGCGGCGGCGTGGGGGCACAACCACGTCCAGGCATTGGCAGCTAATATCGGTGAACTCCTTGCCGATAACCTGGGCTAACCCCAGGGCAATCGCCTTCTCCGGGAATGGCAGCGGTTCACCGGGTAACGCCTGCATCCCATTGCTGACCAGGGTGATATGTACTGGCTGAGGCAGGTTGACCTGGCTGAGGGCTTGAGTCAGAAAGAGGGTACTGTAAAAAACGTTGTCCCGCTGCTGCTCATACAGTTCAACCCGAGAGACGGTTATTTTCTCTGGGGTGAGACCCCACAAATGGACAACCCGCTGCGGCAGCCGCCCTTGTTCGGCCAGCTCATCTACCAGGTCAAGGTAGTCGGGGCGGAAGCTCTGGTTGAGGGCGTATTGCCCTGGTCCCTTAATGGTGAACTGCCGCTCCTCGGTGACGACGGTGACGGTGTGCCCCTCGGCTTGTAGCTGTTGGGCCAGCCGCTCCCCCACCCCCAATTGGTCCAGGAAGATGAGCCAGGAGGGGGGTTCGGCCGCAGCCGCGTCGGGCAGTGGCTTTAGCGTCCAGGTGGGGCGGTAGAACCAATCGTCCAGGTTGTTCTGTTTGCGCGGGTAACTGGGTGCGGCCGCCTGGTTGGACACGATCCCCGGCTCAATCCAATACCGCTGGTGATCGAAGCTGTAGGTGGGCAGGGGTACCCGGTGGCGAATTTCTTGGGGATATAGGGCCGGCCAATCGGGTTCGGCCCCATGACCCCACAACCGCCCCAGGGTGGTCAGCAGATACGCCTGGTCATTAGCCGTCTCGCGCACGTGGCGCAGCGAGGTGAGGGCGATCAGCCCATTGGGGGCGTCGGGGTGTTGGCGGGCTAATGAAGTGAGGGTTTTACCTGGCCCTACTTCTAACAAAATCAGGTTAGCCGTTTGCAGGGCGGTGGCTACCCCATCGGCAAAGCGGACGGTGTGGCGCAAATGGCGCACCCAATAGAGGGGATCGGTAGCGTCTTGCGGCCGCACCCACGTCCCGGTCACATTGCTGATATACGGCTTCTGCGGTGGGTTAAAGCGGATACGGCGCAAATGAGCCTCGAAGGGGGCCAAAATCGGTTCTAGCATAGGAGAATGGGCGGCCACATCAATGGGGACACGCTGGTATTCAATCCGCTGCTCATCCAGATAGCCAGCCATCTTTTCAATATCATCCAGGGGGCCAGAGACAACCGAAGCGGTTGGGCTGTTGAGGACGGCAATATCCAGAGATCCAAACAGATGCGGCCGCAGCTCCACTTCGGGCAAGGAAACACTAAGCATCCCCCCAGCGGGCAGGGTCTCAAACAGCTTGCCCCGCAGGGTGACGATAGAAAGGGCATCGGCGAAGGAGAAGACACCGGCCAGGCAGGCTGCCGTATATTCCCCCATGCTGTGCCCAATCATCACCGCCGGTTCAATCCCCCAGGAGAGCCACAGCCGGGCCAGGGCGTACTCGGTCAGGAAGAGGGCCGGCAGGGCGGCGGCAGGTTTTTCTAGGAGTGAGGAGTGAGGGGATGCTAACTGCCCACTGCCCCGTTCAGCAAACAAAACTGCCTTGAGGTCAAAATCAAGCTGGCCGCGCAGAAGGGTGAGACCTTCATCTATGATTTGCCGGTAGAGGGGTTCATGGTCATACAGGTCACGCCCCATGTTGAGGTATTGGGCCCCGCCACCAGGGAAGAAGAAGCCGATGGCCGGTTTGCTCTGGCTGGCTTCCTGGGTAAATAGTTTGCTGCGATCCTGGGATTCCAGAGCGGCCGCGATCTCCTCATGGCAGCTTCCCACCACCACCCGGCGGTAGCGGAACGGCTGCCGACCCATCTGGGTGGTGTAGGCGATGTCGGCCAGGGGTTGTTCAGGGTGGTGACGCAAATGGTGGGCCAATCGCTGGCTGTTCCCTTCCAGGGCGGTTTTACTTTTGGCGGTGAGGAGCAACAACTGCTGCGGCCGCGAACGAGACGACGGCCCCAATTTGGGGGCTTCTTCTAAAATAATATGAGCATTCGTCCCCCCAACTCCTAGCGAACTTACCCCAGCCCGGCGCGGCTGCCCCTGGCTGGCCCAGGGGCGCAGGCTGTGGTTGACATAAAACGGCGTTTGGGCCAGATTTAGCAGCGGGTTGGGCGATTGGAAATGGAGCGTGGGCGGAAGCTGTTGGTGTCTAAGGGCTTGCACCACCTTAATAAAGCTGGCAACCCCAGCGGCCGTATCCAGATGGCCGATATTGCTCTTCACCGACCCCAGGCCGCAGTACCCACTCCTCTGGCTGGTGGCTCGGAATGCCTGGGTCAACGCCTGCACCTCAATCGGGTCGCCAATGGGGGTGCCAGTGCCATGCGCTTCCACATAACTAATGGACGAAGCGGGGGCATCGGCGATGGTCAGGGCTTCGGCAATCGCTTTGGCCTGCCCGTCTACACTGGGGGCCAGGTAGTTCATCTTGCCAGAGCCATCATTGTTAATGGCCGACCCTTTGATCACGGCATGAATGGTATCGCCAGCTTTGATCGCCTCATCCAGGCGGCGCAGCACCACCACCCCGGCCCCACTGCCAAACACCGTTCCCTGGGAAGCCGCATCAAAGGGGCGGCAGTGGCCATCAGGAGAAAGAATCTCCCCCTCTTCGTAAATATACCCCTGGCCATGGGGCAGCTCGATGGTGACACCCCCGGCCAAAGCCATATCACATTCCAGGCTGAGTAAACTTTGGCAGGCCAGGTGGATGGCGACCAGGGAGGTGGAGCAGGCGGTCTGGACATTGACGCTGGGGCCGCGCAGATCGAACAGGTAGGAGACGCGGGTGGTGAGGAAATCTTTGTCGTTGCCGGTGTGGCGCAGCAGGAAAAAGCCAACGGAGTGGAGCAGTTCCGGGTTGGTGAGGATGTTGTAGGGCAGGTAAGCGTTGTGACCGGAGCCGCCATAAACGCCGATAATCCCATCAAAGCGGGCTGGATCATACCCGGCATGTTCTAAGGCTTCCCAGCTTACTTCTAAAAAGTGGCGGTGCTGGGGATCCATGATGGCCGCATCCCGAGAGCTAAAGCCAAAGAACGGGGCATCAAACTGCTCCATCTTGTCGAGGATCGCGGCCGCTTTCACATAACGGGGGTGGCGCATCGTTTTTTCGTCAACCCCGGCCTGGCGCAGCTGCTCATCCGCCAGCGGTTGAATAGATTCAACCCCATCGCGGAGATTGGCCCAATAACTATCCACATCGGCGGCCCCTGGAAACCGGGCCGCCATCCCAATAACCGCAATTTCTGTACCTGTCAATGAATCTAAAATGGTTTGATTGTGGCTCATAATGTTCAAGTTGTAAGCGGCGAGTATACGAGTAGGCGAGTAGGCGAGTAGGCGAGTAGGCGAGTAGGCGAGTAGGTGAGTAGGTGAGTAGGTGAGTAGGTGAGTAAGTGAGTAGGTGAGTAGGTGAGTAGGTGAGTCTCTCGTTCCCTCATACCTCACATCTCAGTCCTCACTCCTCATCCTACCTTCTCCTCTGCAACTGTTGGCGGCGGCGTTCGGCGCGGTCGAGGCTTTGTTGCAGGTTGGCCGCGCTGTCCTGGCTGTGGCCGTTACTTTGCCCCAGGTGGGCAGCCAGGGCGCGGATGGTGGTGAAGCGGAATAAATCAGTTACCGCTAGCGGCCGCGCCACCGCTTCGGTAATCAACCGGTGGGCCTGGATGGCCAGGATGGAGTGGCCGCCAATGTCAAAGAAGTTGTCATCCATGCCCACATGCTCCAGCCCTAGAAGCTGCTGCCAGACGGTAGCAATCTGGGCTTCCAGGTCGTTGGCTGGGGGGGTGTAGGTTGCCTCTGGCTGCTGCCTGGCGGCCTGGGGGGCAGGCAGGGCTTTGCGGTCAATTTTCCGGTTGGGAGTGAGGGGGAAGGCGGCCAGGGTGAGAAAATGGGCCGGCACCATGAAGGTAGGAACGCGGCCGCGCATAAACTCCCGCAGGTCCGCCGTCTCTATCTTCTGACCGGACTGGGGCACCAGATACGCTACCAGCTGCTTATTGCCAGGGGTATCCTCACGGGCCACCACCACCGCTTGCCCCACCGCCGGGAAGGCCAGCAGATGCCGCTCAATCTCTCCTAATTCAATCCGGTAGCCGCGAATTTTCACCTGGAAATCATTGCGCCCCAGGAACTCTACGGTGCCATCAGGCCGGTAGCGGGCCAGGTCCCCGGTGCGGTAAAGACGTAAAGGCGTATCCCCTGCCAGGGGAAGGGTGACAAAGCGTTCCGCGGTCAATTCCGGCCGGTTGAGGTACCCTCGGGCCACCCCATCCCCACCAATGAACAGCTCCCCAGGAATGCCGGGGGGGACAGGTTGATTGAACTGGTCCAAAATGAATAGGCTGGTATTGGCGATGGGGCGGCCGATGGGCACGGTGTGCCCCCCCTGGTAACGGGCTGGCTCAACGCTGCTCACCGCCGACCAGATAGTGGTTTCGGTGGGGCCGTACATGTTGAGGACGCGGCCGCGTACCAGGTTACATAGTTCATCTGCCAGAGCCACCGGGAACGCTTCCCCGCCTACACATAAAACCTCAAGCTGGCGGAAGGCGGCCCGAGACCCTTCATTGAGCAGGAACATTTGAGCCATGCTGGGGGTACATTGGAGATAATTAACCCGGTGCTGACGAACCAACGCGGCAAAGGAGAGGTCTTGCCCGGCAGTTTGATCAGGCAAAGCCGCCTGACGCACCCGGTTCAGATGAGGCAGATGGCGCAGCACCATTTCTGAAGGGATGCCATAATCAATCAGGCAGGCGATTTCATCCACGCCAATGCCTTTCAACTGGTTGACCAACCCCATACACCGGTCCACCGTGCCAAAGAGGCCGCTGTCCTCAAAATACCGCTCAAACGCATGGTCAAGAATGGCGTCCTTCTCGTCGTCGGTTAAGGCTCTGGCGGTAAACATCTCCCGCAGGCTCATGCCCGTTGCCTGAGCTTTATCCTTGAAGGTGGGGAACGACCAGGCCGCTTTTTCGGTTAAATCCAAAGCGCTGGCCAGATATTGTTTCATCGGCTCCCGCACCACCTCGCGCACCTCATCGGTATCATCACCGACAAAGGTGTGGAGCATCAGGGTCAAGTGGCCTTCGCCAGGGTGGCCCGCTTCCTGCCACGCCCGCCGATAAAGGGCGATTTTTTCAGCCAATTCGGTCACACTTTGCCCCAGCAGGTGGGTAAGCAGGTTATACCCTTTCTCCCCGGCCATCTGGAACGTCTCGGGGTTGCCCGCAGCCGTGACCCAGGTGGGCAGGTGGGATTGGATGGGGCGGGGCAGGGTACGCACGGCGACATCCCGCCCATTGGGGCCAGGAAAGGTGACCGCTTCCCCTTGCCACAATTTATGCACCGTTTCAATGTCACGGAACATCTGATTTTTGCGGTCGGCGAAATTATCCGGGCGCAGGATGAAATCGTTGGGCTGCCACCCGGCGGCAAAGGAGATGCCCACCCGCCCGTTGGAGAGATTATCTACCAGCGACCATTCTTCGGTGAGGCGGACGGGGTGGTGGAGCGGGGAGACGCAGCTGCCAGCCCGAATTTTGACGTTTTGGGTGATGGCGGCGATGGCCGCGCTGGCGACTGAGGGGTTGGGGTACAGACCGCCAAAGGCCCCAAAATGGCGTTCTGGTGTCCAGATGGCTGAGAAGCCGTTTTGGTCGGCGAATTTAGCCCCTTCCAGGAGAATGCGGTATTTGTCGGCGGGGTTTTCCCCGGCGTCGCTGGCGAAGTAGAAGAGGCTGAAATCTATGGCCCGGTTGTCGCTGGGCGCGGCCGCGTCCCATTTTTCGGCATACAGTACCACCTTAAACCCCCGGCTCAAGGTCCAGAACAGCTCCAAAACCGAGATGTCAAAGGAGAGGCTGGTGACGGCCAGCCAGGTGCCGGGGGGATCGTGGGGGATGTGGTCATCCATGCCAGCGAAGAAGTTGAGGACGTGCCGATGTTCGATCATCACTCCTTTGGGTTTGCCGGTGGAGCCAGAGGTGTAGATGATATAGGCTAGATTGGCCGGGGTGACAGGGCTACTAACGGGCGCGACCGCGTGCTGGCTAATCACTCCCCAATCCCGGTCCAGGCAAATAACCTGGGCTTTGCCGGGAGGGAGACGGTGTTGCAAATGGGCCTGGGTGAGAATGACGGGCGCGGCCGCGTCTTCTAACATAAAAGCGATACGGTCCGCCGGGTATTCCGGGTCCAGGGGTAAATACGCTCCCCCCGCTTTTAACACCCCAAACAAAGCCACCATCAAATCCAAAGAGCGATCCAGATAAAGGCCGACGCAGCTATCCGGGCCAACCCCTAGCTGTTGCAGATGGTGGGCCAGTTGGTTGGCTTTGTCATTAAGCTGGCGGTAGGTAAGCTGCTCCTGGGCATAAACGACGGCCACCGCGTCGGGAGTGCGAGCCACCTGCTGCTCAAAAAGCTGGTGCAGGCAAAGGTCGCTGGGGTAATCGGCGGCGGTATTGTTCCAGGCAACAAGCATCTCCTGCTGCTGGCCTGAATCGAGCAGGGAGAGATGGGCCAATGGCTGCTCAGGGTGGGCCAGAAGCTGCTCGCCAAAGGTGGTGAATTGGTGCATCATCTGGGCGGCGCTTTCTGGGGCCAGGTGGGTAGGCTGGTAATGCCAATGGACCTGGTTGTCGGTGAAGGTAAGCCGGAGTGAGGAATGAGGGCTGAGGGGTGAGGAGTGGGTAATAAGGATGGGGTAGCTGGGCGCGGCCGCTAAATCGGGGGAGCGCGGGATGAGGTCGCGGGGGTAGCTTTGCCCTTTTTGGGTGCGGGCCAGGCGGGCCAGGGCGGTTTGTAAATTGTCGCGGCCGCTTTGCGCAAAAGTTAGGCCAAGATTCAGCGGCACCACCGGAGCAAATTCAGGGGCAGTGACGGGTGGGTCTACCTGCCAGCCCAGGGTTAGCTGCTCTTGCCCGGAGAGGCGGGTCAGGTAAAGACCAAAAACGGCAGCAGCCAGGGATGGGAGAGGGAGTTGGTGGGCGGCCGCGTACTCTTGCCAGGCAGCGGGCAAGGGGGCATGTAATTGGGCATACACCGGCGAATCAGGGCTATCCGTTTCACTGTTGAGGTAAGGAATCTCCCCCAGGTTGATTTGGGCCAATGTTTTGTGCCAGAAACTTTCCTGCCGGGCCAAATTTTCCGCCAGGTCGGTCAAGGCGCGGCCGCTGGTTTCATCTGGGCTGGGCAAAACGGTGCCTACCGTCCAGTTGGGTTGGGCGGCAGCCCCATCCAGAGTGCGGAACTGGCTGAGGATAACGTCCTGGGTGGCTGTAGCGACTTGAATCCCGTCTGGGATAATCTGGGTGATGGTGCCCGCGGTATGCCGGGAAGGGGTATCGGTGATAGTAAGCTGCCCGACCAGGAAGCCAGCCGTTTTGGGCAGGGTGAGGGGGTTGGGTACGGGGCCAAAGGTGAGGGCACGGACCAGGGCCTCGATCTGGGCGGCGGGCTGGGTGAAGGTGAGGGTCGCGGCCGCGAAAGGGCGTTTAGTTTTACCAAAGTAACTCCGCTGGCCCAAATCTTGGGGCTGTGGCTGAAGCTGCCCGGCCGCCAGATCATCTATCAGGTCAGCAAAAGAGCTGGCCGCCTCGGCATAACAGCGGGCATTCAGCGTAAAAGCGGTCTCATCCCCATTGAGGGGGAAAAGCACCTGGCGCAAAATACGCCCCTTATCTAGCTCCGCTACCATCTCATGCCAGGTGATGCCATACTCCGTCTCCTGGTTCAGAATAGCCCAGGAGGTGGCATAAAGACCGGCATACCGGGGCAGGGGGCCATCATGGAAATTGATCGCCATTTTCTCTGGCAGCGCCAGCACCTTGTCGGGCACGATGGCCAGGTTAGCGATGGAGAAAAAGTAATCAAACGGGTGTTGGGTCAGGGCGGCCGGCCAATCTGTTTGGGGGTCTAACAGGGGAATTTGCTGGCTTTGGCTCCATTGGGCAATGGCTTCATTTTGGCTAATGATGCCCAGAATGGCATGGCCTTTGGCCTGTAACTGTTCGGCACATTGCACCAACAACGTACCTTCACCCATAAGAAAACAGCGAAAAAAGGGCATAGTTTCACCTTATGAAATTTGATTTCAGCTATAAAGCAAAAGGGGTACAGTGTCTGTAACGATGATACTGTTACCAAAGTAACATCTTTTGTTCAGACACCAAATAGGGAAGATGTCCTTATAATTACTTCCACTTATTTCCACCCTGATTACAGGGTAAATTATGGTCAATTTTATATTACAGTCGGGCTTAAGATAAGCACCCACCTCCTGGTCAGGCCGCTCATTTAGGCTTAAAATAGGCAACGGCCTGGTTTAACCTTAAGCCGCTTACTCTTCTCCCTGATCAAAATTAACCTGAACAGAATAATAAGCCTCTACCGTTCCGCCTAAAAAATAGCGATTTGCAGAATCAAGCGTCGTCGCTTCTAAAAGAGATAACGGATAGGTTACAATCCGGGCTTCTGCTGGCACTCCCATGAGGTCCAGGATGGTTGGAAAAATATTGTAATGGGTGGCCCGATATTGTGTGTCTGGGGAGAAGTTATGCTGACCTATTAATAACAAGGGGACAGCCGCTTCCTTACTTGTATTACCGCAATGAGACCAGGTTTCCCCATTTTCAATAAGAGTCTGCCCATGATCACTGGTATAAAGCAATAATGTATGCTCCAGCACTATCGTATCTTTTAGCAGGCGGCGGAAGAATTGTTCAACATTGTAATGTAAACCGTTATCGTAAGTATTCCCTACGGCCAGAGGATCCACATATATTTTTGGGGCTGGGATGGGTTCCCAAATAATGGCTTCAGCAGGGTATGTATCATTGTAATGAAAATGAACGCCGGCTTTGTTAAGCAGAAAAAAGTTGCCGGTTCCTGAAGCTACCTGTTCATAAATAAAATCGGCGGCTCGTAAATCAACATCATAATCCTGACCAAAGTTACGTCTGGTCATATGGTGATCAATATAAGTTAAGTCTGTCACAGTGAGACCGTTCCAGAGGTAATCTGTTTGCGTATCCAGATAATAGGTAGTGTACCCCATCGCTTTGGCATATTGGAAAATGGTGGGATTCGTTTCCAGATGATAATCAGGATCAGGCAGATGGCTTCCCCCTGTCAGGATGACTTTGTTGGATAAAATGCTGCATGTGGCGGCTGAGACGGCAATACCCCAATTGCTAACATACCCCTGGTGCGCTAATGTTTCTAAATAAGGGGTTGTTGGGCGAATATACCCATTCACGCTTAAACGATCTCCTCGAATGCTTTCGTCAATAATCAAAACAATATTGTTTTGGGGTACTATGTCACTTTTGTAGGGAACAAGCTGACGGGTTAGCTGCCTTATTTCGACCCCTTCTATAAACAAATTACCCGCTGTTTTGAAAAAGGCCGGAACGGAGAGTGCCGCACTATGGCTGTAACCCAGGTAATAATAGATCACATTTGAAACAGCGATAACGGCGATAATTGCCAGGAACTGCCGTCCACCATGTTGTTGTCGCGGCCATGTCCATAGAGTGAGCAGCAAATATAGGCTGATGGGTAAAAGCCCTGACCAACTAAAGAACGCGGCCGCGTCCACCCATAAGTTAAACGGTGAACTTAACGCCGTATTCATATCTTGGGCCGAGATGAACCGGCCAAAGACATTCTGATAGTTGTATTGAACCAAAATAACCCCTATCAAAATGCCCGCATAGATAACCCGGTAAACAGGCCGGGATAAAAAAGAGACCCAAAGGAAAAAGAGGAACAAGAAAAGAGAAAAGAGGATAGATAACACGCCGCCCAGATATAACCAAAATGGCTCACGGGGTAGCAACCACAGATAAAGGGTTTGTGGCAGCCTAAACCATTTTTCTTCCAGCCCAAACAAGAACAAGGTAAAAATAACTGCGGCTACAAACGGGCGGTTGCTTAATAATTTAGCCCACCGATCAGGCAGGTTGGTATTACGCTCGTTTTCTTTCATAAAAGAGACCCACAGCCGTTAAGGGCGATGTTGTTGTCATAGAAATGCAGATAGATTATGGCTCCCCTCTGGTCGTAACCATCAGCGGGGGCAGTGCGGGAACAAAATCACGGCTGCGCCAGGGGGTGAGGCGAATGATGAGGCGGGCAACCTGCCAGCCTAAGCGTACCAGCCAGGGATAGTGCAGCCAATAGGCAAATCGGGCCAGGTTGGTACGTACCTGGAGTTGATAGAACAGGGGGTGGCGGCGTAAGCGTTGGCTGTAGTTACGCATGGTAAAATCGTGGCGGGCAAATGCTTCACGAATCGCTTCAGAGGCAGGCACCCCATACCCCAAAGCAAAGGCGATACCTTCTCCCATAAGCGGGTCGGCGCCGGCCGCATCGCCCACGAGGATGACCCGGTGATCAGCTACTTTGCCCTTTTTGTCGTACCAGCGGATAGGATGGCCTTTAAGTTTGTAGTCGGACAGGTCGCGGCCGCGTTCGGCCATAGAGTCACGCAAAAGTTGTTTCAGGTCTGCTTTGGGGCGAGAAGGCTGTGCCCGGCTGTCAAACACCCCCCGATTCATCATCGGCTGTCCATCTACGTAGCTGGGGAAATCCCAATAATACCCTTGCAGCCCCCCAGCCAGGTGGGTAAAGTCAAAAATAGCTACCTTATCTCGAAACAACACCTCTTGCCGGGCATCTTCCGGGGTCAGCACTTCCAGCAAGCGGGCTACGCGGGTCTCATCATCCCATTTGAGTTTACTCCTTACGACACTGCGTGAACCATCCGCACCCACTAGCAGTTGGGTGTGAAAGACCCCCTTATCGGTCACAACTTCCACATAATCAGGGTGAACGGTGACATCTTTGACCGCCTCTCCCTGACGCACGGTGATCCCCCATTCTTCGGCTGTTCTGACCAGCCAATGATCAAACTCATCCCGACGCACAATGCGGAAAACAGGGTTGCCGTAAAAGGAATATTGGTATTTCTCGTAAACAAGCCGCACTTCACGTACCTCAAAATTGGGTACGCCAATAGGCAGCCCCAACCGGGCCAGGACGTTTTGCCCCAGGTGAGTGATACCCCCACCACATAGCTTTTCACGGGGATGAATGGCTTTATCTACAACAAGGATGCGGTTGGCCCAACTTTTATCTTGATGAACCAGGTGTAGGGCGGTAGATATCCCGGACGGCCCAGAACCAACAATCAACACATCTATAGAAACGGCAGATGACATGATACCTCCAGCGAATGAGTACCAGAAACGTGATATAGGAGAAGTGAAAACACACCTCCCGTATCACGTTTCCCGTTTTTTTATCGCTGAATTATAGGTAGCATCATCCGTTTGTCTAGTAAAACGACTTGTGCTGTGCTGATGTCGCCTTCGGTATGGGGAGATTCGCTATTGCCAGCCACATCAGTGGCCTGGGCACGGAACCAATAAATAACATCGGGGTCTGGAGGTAGGAAGGTGGCTGAGGTGGCTGTTGTACCTGTAAACCAACGTGTCCAATCTGTCGCACCTTCGGCCTGATATTCGATGGTGTACCCGGCAATGCCAGAGGTTATATCTGTGCCGCCCCAGAAGATGAGATAATCGGGGTCTTCTTCGTTGAGGCGATAGATGCCGGTTACAGCTGAGACAGGCGGGGTTGTGTCCAAACCAAAATGGGTGGCCGCTGAGGTGATTGAACCATTCGCCACTGTGTTGAGAGTAACACGCCAAAATAGATCGCGGTAATCCTGGGTAAAGGTATAGGTGTAGCTGGTCTGGATGCCCAGGGTTTGGCTGAATACCAGGCTGTTGAAACTGGGGTTAGTGGCGACCTCAAGTAAGGTACTCTGAACTTGACCAGCGGGGGCCACGTACCATTGGAAAGTGACAGTGGGGTCAGTCAGCCAGGTGTTGGCCGAGGGATGTTGGGGGGTAACGGTGGGAGGGGCCGCGGGCCGCGGCCGCAACCTTATGGCATCATACCACAACCCCAGATTGCTATCCGTTGTCGTCCGGTTATCCAGATAAACCGACTGATTCCCCCCTGGAGTCAGCTGAAAATAGCCCAAAGAGACCCACAACCCTAGATTAGCTTCCTGGTTGACAACGACGGTTGTCATCCCATTGGCATGGTGAACCTGATATTGTGCCCCGCGCGTGTCAGCAAAACCGGTGCGGCAGTAGGGGGCGTATACTTCTATCTCATATTCACCGGCCTGGGGCACGGCTAGCTGCCATCGCCCCCAGTGGGTGGCCGGGCCAGTGGTAGAGCGGGCGTACCAGGCATGGACATTAAACCCACAGCTGCTTGGCCCGTCCGTCCAGGTTGAGTTACTTTTGGTAAAAGCTGAACTGAGGTTATCAATATAGGTGTGGGGCGGGGTGAACCCCAATTGAGCGGCTACCGTATTCCGAATCCACGGGATTAAATCATGGGCCTGTTCTCCAGGGCAGGCAGTGGTGCCATACGCATCCCGGTGTCCCATTAGATGGGGCAGCCCCCAGCCCATATTGGGCAGTTGGCTGGAATCATACACATCTATCTGCTTCTGGTCGGCTTTCCAGGCAAACAGTTCAACGGCTGCATCTAGCATAGCCGGGGGTGGGGTGATGCCAGGCGGGTTTTCGCCGGGCAGGGTGAAGGTACCAATAAAGGCCAGGGCCATTGACCCTTTGTTGGCCCCGCTGGCGTGGGTGCCAATGACATCATCCCCACCGTTGTGCCCTTCGTACAGGACGCCGTTCATATCTACCAGATAGTTGTAGCCAATATCCCCCCACCCTCGGGTAAAGGTGTGGAAATGCCAGATCGCCCGGACAACGGCGGCCCAGTTGGCGCTGCTGTTAGCAGAGACGGTATGATGGACGATAAGGTGGGTAACGGGATGGTATTCTAAGCCATTGGTGTAGTTACAGGCCGGATCGGTACACCAATTGGCACGGCTGACGACAGGGGGTTTGGGATAGCCATTTTCTGGACTGTGCGGGGTTTCCTCTGCTTCAGCACGGGCTAAGATGGCTAACTGTTCCGAGGTGGGGCCGGCTGTAGCATCTATGAAGGTGAACCTTATTTCGCGCAAGCGGGGTGCAGCCTGGGCGGTCAGGCGGCTAAAGCCAACCTGATATTGAAACTGGATGTGGGTGCCATCGGCATCAGGGACGGCGATCATGTTGCCGACAATATCCAGGTCTTCGGGGCGCATCCAATCGTCGTTGGGCACAATGTCAAACCAGTCATTCCAGAGGCCGGCCGCGTTGGCTGTACGCAGGCGGATATTTATGTGGGTATCGGGGGGCAGGCTGGCTACCCATTGGGGGACGGCGGCATTGAAGGGCAAGGGGGCGGTGAGGATGGGAGAGGTGTAGGAACCGTGCGCGGCCGCGGCCGCTAACATTAATCCCTCATTCGTCACCTCTATCTGCCACATCTCCCCCCCGGCAAAATCCGTGCCAGAGACAATTACATCAGCGGCAAAAATAGGGCTGGCCTGAGCCAGAGGCATTGGCCTATTAACCACCATTAAAATAAACACTAACAGCCAAAACAAACGAAACTTCAACATAAGTCACCTCACAACCAATAGTCGGCAACAACGGGGGTTCTGTAACAGAGAAAGTAAGCAGTTAGCGGGGAACAGTTAACCCGACTCATTGTTCTCGGCTTACAGATTCATTGTACCCCTGTCCTGATTGGGTGGGGTGAATGGGGCGAGAAATTTAAGTGAGGGAGAGGTGAATGGGCAATAGGTGAATTATGGAATGGGGGAATGGTTAATGAGGAAAAATAGGGAAGCTTGTTCAGCCCTGATCACTCGTTCCCTGGTGCTTGTTTGGGGCGAAAACTCTTAGCGGGGGGAACTTTGTCATTGAGCCAGTTAATCGCTTCGGTTTCATCCATGATGATCTGGAAGTTGCCACCAGGTTGGATGGAGAGTACCGTTTGTACCAGGGAAGCGGTACGGGAACTGCGGGTCATTACGGCGGCATAGACGTAGCGAGCGTTGCGGTGGGATTTCAGACGAATAGCTGTACGGATGGCGGAAATAGAAAGTCCCTCTAATTCACGCATATCGTACAGCCGTTTGCTGTAGGTATCGGTTTGTTCCAGCAGGTCTAAAGCTTCACGCTGCCACTGCTCTATGGTCGCCGTGCTTGTATCCCTGGCTTTGATCACCAGAATACCATCCTCACGCCAATGACTTTCCAGGGTGCTTTCACTCATGTTTATAGTTGATGGTCAGGGAGGATAAAATGAAAATAAGCAGTAGAGAACTGGAACGCCCAAACTGTCAATATTGTTGATTGTAAAGGATGGTAAGAGGCAAGTCAATCCGGTCTCGCCTCTGGAAAAGTTAGCAACCTTATGAGCCAACTTCTTGTACAGAAACAAGAAGTGATCCACAGATTTTCACAGATGACTTGGAAATCTGTGCCTATCTGTGACATCTGTGGATAAATCTTTTCTGGCTTGTCCAGGATAGATGAAGGTGGGTTTTAGGCGGCCGCATCAAGCGGCCACCTGGCTGTGTGGGAGTTGGTGTTTGTGGCCGTCGTTTAACTGCCATAAAAATGAATCAACACTTGAGGGGTCACCCATGCTTCCAGGAAGGCCGCCAGGAAAAGCAGGGGGATGACCAAACCAATGAAGATGCGGAAATAGTCTGCGGCCGCGTTGATCCAACTTTCGCTTAAACTTTTTTCTGGGGGTGGGGCAATAACCACGACATGCCACCGCAGCGCGGCCGCGCCCGCTAACAATAGCGCTGGTATCTCCACTACCCCATGGGGCACCACTGTTGCCAACAAAAACAAGAATGGATTTTCCCCTATCCCACTCATTGGCAGAGCCACATAAGTTAAAACAACCCAGGGCAAGGCAAAAAAGCCTATATCCGCCATGCCCACCGTGAAAATGCCTACCAGGGCGATCAATAACAGGGCGCGGACATTGTGCCAAAAAATAGTCATCGGCAGCTGTTGGGTTAAAAGCTGGAGATTTGCCAGGTACCGCTGTCGCTCCTCCCCAAACAAAGAGGCATACATCTGTTCTGGCGGGGGATAGTGGTTAATCATGTAATAGCCTAACAGTCCGGCGAAAACCATGGCCAGGAGAAAGATCAAACCAGGCTTACGCAAATGGGGCACCAGGGTCAGAGTATCCCGATACCAGGTTAGAGGATGGAAAGCAGGATGGGTATCGCGGCCGCTAAAACGCAGCCAAAACCGTCGCCACATATTCCCAAGCTGTAACTGATCCAACTCGCGCCCCAGCAGCTCCTCCCGGTTAAACATCTTCACCCCCATCCGCATCAGCACTACCAACACCAGGAGCTGCGCCAGCAAAATCCACCATAACCCATTGCGGTTGCCAATAAACATCATCACCGCTTCAAATTGAAGCAGCAAAGCCATAGGGATAATGATAAAGCTGGCCAGTAAATTAGCTGCCCGCACACTCGTCGTTTGGGTTGAAGCCACCACTGCCCCGGCCACCATCACCGCCGCTTGCACCGTTGTCAGCCCCACCAGCAAACTAAACAGGCTAAACGAAACCACAACCCCTTGCCGGAACCACAGCCCCACCAGGTACACGGTAATACCCAGGTAACTGGCGAACAGGGGAGGGCATAAAGCGGCCATCATTTTACCCAGGTATAACTGTCCATTGGTCAAAGGGGCCGCCAGCAGGGGTTCCAGGCTTTTACGCTCCTTCTCCCCCACAAACGTCTCCAGGGCAATGACCAGGGAAAAGGAAGCTGGGAAAAAACCAACCACCATCAAAAGAAATGGGTAAAGGCGATCGGCAATGTAATCCGGATTATATTCCGCAGCCAGGGCCAATATTCGATCAGCCGTGAAGTTGAGCAGGCCAGGGAACATCAGAGTCAAGAAAATGGTAGGCAGGATAATGCGCCAATCGCGAAAAGAATCACGGATTTCGCGCCGGGCAATAATCCAGGCCATCCGCCAATCATGCCGTTTAATGGGTAAGGTTAGGGGGAGAGAACTCATAATATTACCTGCCTTGAATCACCGCTCGTCATTGACAACACTTAAATAGACTTCTTCTAAACTCTGACTTATTTCATGTAATGTCACCACACCCAACCCTAGTTCGCCTAAACGACGAACAAGCTGTGGGTTGACCCGCTCTGGTTCATCCACCCGATAACGAATCGTTGACCCGGTGATGGCTTCAATAGTGACCAGATCATCCAACTCTTTAATTTGCCCATTCAAAGGGCGATCTACTTTGAGTTCCATCTGCGGCCGCCCCAATAACTGCTGCTTAAGTGATTGCGGCGTCCCCTCACGAATGATGCGGCCCTGACGAATAATGGCGATCCGGTCGGCCAATGTTTCTGCTTCGTATAAATTGTGAGTACATAGGATGACCGTGCGGCGGTCATGGCGTAGTTCGTAAATGGCATCTCGCACCAGCCGGGCACTGTGAGGGTCCATAGCTGAAGTTGGCTCATCCAATAGCAGCACAGGGGGATCGTGCAGCAAAGCGCGGATCAGCCCTACCTTCTGACGCATCCCTTTAGAATATTCTCCTAGACGGCGATTTTCGGCCCCAGCCATGGCAAACCGATCAAACATCGCCAGCCCTCGCTCCCGGCTTAAAGCATCGGGCAGCCCATAAAGTTGCCCATAAAAGAGCAAATATTCCAACCCGGTCATCCGGTTGTAGAGGCCCGGCTGTTCGGTGAGCAGCCCTACAGATTGGCGTACCTGGTCGGCCTGGGTTACGGTATCGAAACCGGCGATAGTAGCGCGGCCGCGAGTTGGGTTCAGAATCGCGCTCAACATGCGTACCGTCGTTGTCTTCCCCGCTCCATTCGGCCCCAAGAGCGCCAGCAGCTCCCCCTCAGGCACACGCAGCGAAACATCATGCACCGCCACAAAATCATCAAACTGTTTGGCTAACTGTTCAGCAACAATCATGGTACGCCCCTGTATGGAAGGATGAATTGAGAAGGATGAAGGATGAAAGGGGTGGGCATCCCCATCATCTGAACAATAAAACACCTCTCACTTCTTGTCCAATGACAGTTATCCCCCAAATATCCTATAGTGAAAGGTGATGACTAATGAATGGCAATCACCCGGTTCTTTTTGGGGGATTTAGCCCTTACGCTAAACATGTCGGATGAAGTTGGCAAAACATCTAGTGGAGTCACAGTTCGTGCGTCACTCGTCACGCCCTATTTGCTGACGGCGCAGGAAAAGCCAGGCGGCCATGCCCACAGCAATCAGCAGAGAAACCAGGGTTGCGATAGGCAGGCCCCCTACCCCAGTGCGACTATCCAGCCGTATTAGCTCCAACAAGGTACGACCAACGGCATAAGCAATCAGGTAAAGGGCGGTGATTTCCCCTGGCAGCAGCCGCTCCCCATATCGTCTAATCAACGTATATACCCCAATAAACGTCAATAGGCTCCAAATTGATTCATATAAAAAAGCGGGATGAAACTGCGCGACCTCGCTGTAGCCAGGCAACCGGTTGGCGGGATCAATGGTTACAGCCCAGGGTAAAGTTGTGGGGCGGCCATAAAGCTCCTGATTAAAGAAGTTGCCCCATCGTCCCATCATCTGCCCCAAAACTAGCCCAACAGCGGCTAGATCAGCCCAACCCAACAGGGGCAGCCGGTGCCGCCAGGTATACCAGATTAACCCGACAGCCCCGCCAATGATACCCCCATAAATCCCCAATCCCCCATTTCGTAGATTGATGAGCTGCCAGGGGTTACGGAAATAGTCAAGCGGCGAATTGATCCCCAAGGCGGCCATGCTGGGGGATGGCGTCAGGACATGGTACAGTCGTGCCCCAATGACGCCCAGTACCAGGCAAACACCAATGCCCCCCCATACGTAATCAGGATTCCAGATGCGCCAGGGAGCATCCTCACCTACCCAGAGCGGGTCTACGTTTGCGGCCGCGTTTAACTTCTCCCGCACTGTTTTTAATTGAATCCGTTTTAACCCCAACAACTCCGGGTTGAACCCCCACAGGAGGAGCAGCTCACCCAGGGTGGTTATGCGGTTTTTACTTAAAACAGTTTGAATCTCAGGGGGTAAAGCCAGGGTGGTGAGCGGCCGCTGGCGTACAGATGCGGGGACTGTTTCTTGCCAGATACGGAGCGCACGTTCCCGGGCCAATTGCGTGGCCGTATACGCCCCCAACGTCACGCCAGCCATGATGATGATGCCGTACCAGTAAACCGGAAAGTCACCCAGAAAAGTCAGGTTGACCGCTACCCGGTTTGGCGTTGCTCCGGTAAATAGATGGTTCAAGTAGAGACCCCCCATCATCAGCCAAAACAAGATGATAACCGCCCAATACGGCTCGGCACGAAGTACGGTATAAATTTTACGCATAATCCCTTTTTAACGTGAATGGCCGATTGATTGACAAAATTAATCTTTTGCCATAATGACAACAACGGATAAAGAAGAGAACCGATTTTCCCAGAGACAGCCAATATCCGTTTATTTCTCAATCTGTTGTTGTCATTCTGAAAATGGGATTTGTCAGTCAACCAGCGGTGAATGGGTGAATTATTTACTATTCACTCATTCATCAATTCACCCATTAATTATTCCTTCGCCCGCGTCTGTTTCCACACATGCCAGATACGTTGGGCCAGGGTGATGTAGGTGGTGACAGCCAGAATGAGCAGCCCCGCTTCCGGCCATTGGAGCAGTAAGGTGACAATGATGAGGATATACCGCTCTACCCGGCTGGCAATGCCGATTTTACACTCCAGCCCCAATGCTTCGGCACGGGAACGGGCATAACTCACCATAAGCGAGCCGGTAATGGCCAGGTACGCGGCCGCTTGCCACAACCCTTCCCCCTCCCGATTAAAATATAGGAGATACCCGGCAAACAAAATAATCTCTGCCAGCCGATCCAGGGTTGAATCTAAAAAAGCCCCAAATCCCCCTTGTTTGCGCCCCAAGCGGCGGGCCAACGCCCCATCCAGAGCATCCAACGGGGCAATAAACATAATCGCCACCCCCGCCCAAAAAATATGGCCGCTGGCAATGAGCCAGGCAAAGAAAAAGTGGAATAACATCCCGGTAATGGTTAACCCATCCGGGGTAAAGCGCCACCGGGCCAAAAACTCCACCATGGGGTTAATGATAACGGCCGCATGGGTACGCAAACGGTCGGTCAGGGTTGGTTTGGCTAAGGGGGATTGCAACTTATGGGGATGTGTTTTTACAGGTTCCATATTAACTCCGAAGCGGATGCTACCGAAACAGCATCTAACTGTCAACTACAGGCAAAACCCTAAAAAAGGGGCTTCCATTTCCGCCTGGCTCAAACCGGCATGGCGGCCGATCATCTGGGCGGCTTTCTTTTTCTCATCTGGGGCAAATAAGGTGTATCCCTCGCGCATGATGGCAATGACATCTCCCAACCGATGTTGGGTATTCGGAGCGAATGGGGGTGGCCCATACAGCCCCATTGCCAGGGCCTCTTCAGCCCGAATGGCCCAAACGGCGTGTCCTAGATGGGTGTTCAGATAGGTTAGGAGATCATCCTCGCAGCCATGGCGGGCATAAAAATTAACCACTCTAGGTTCACCGGCCGGCCGCATAAAGAGCAAATTTTGCAGCTTGGGGTGATTTTCCAGGTGAATGAATTGCTCTGGCGGGGTGACGATCTGACCGTGATCAGCGATGATGAAGAGAGCGGTATGGGCACGTGCGGCCGCATTCATTTTAACCATGATTTCTTCTTCAATCAGATGCAGAACCGAACGCACCTCGGCCGCCGTCGTTTCATGGTGTGGTCCCCGGTAATGGCTTAGATTATCCACTTCATGCCAGTATGCGGTTACGACCATTGGTTCATTGGGTTTACTTTCTAGCAGCTGCCGCACTTGCACCGCCATATCAGCCGGGGTGCGGATGCCGATACGCTGCTTGACCCCGCGCCCGTGCATCTGGCTGAGAGGAGAATCCACAAAGGCGAATGATTTGAAATCATAGGTGGGTATAGCTGCGGCCGCGAACTGTTCTGCGGCCCCAGGTACGGCTAAAAACTTAGCCGGATCCACCCCTGCTTCCACCAACGTATCCACTTCCCGGGTGAAATTAGCTCCCCAGCTAATCATATTGCCCAAAACCGCTTGCTCTGGCATAAGCAGGCGCAGAGCCACCAGCCCATGCTGCCCCGGCCCCACCCCCGTCCAGATACTTGATAACGCATTGACGGTAGTTGAGGGGAACACAGAGGTAATTTTATCTTTGACTACCGCCCGCTGTAACAAACTGCTCAGAGCCGTCTGCTCCTGCTCGATCAAATTCCACCCCAGGGCGTCTATGATAAAAATGACTACCCGGCGGATATCCCCGGCTAAGGGATGCCAGTAATGGTCCCGTAAGGGGGGCAAGCCAATAAACGGGATAGATAGGAGCGCGGCCGCAGTCGGGGCTACGTTGGCAATCGAACCTCCAGCATAATCTGGCCAGACAAACATGGCAGGAAAAGAGCTTGGTTTCATAGAATTCCACCACCATTTAATTATAAACTGGACTCTGGCAAAAATTGATTTCACCAGTGATAATAACCAATACACTAATACACTAATAACCAGTGGTCAGATTAAAAAATGCCAGACTCCAGTTATAAAGCGAGAACCAGTTTGCTCTGCCGCATCCTGGCTCAAAATTTCACCTGTTTTACCCACTTGCAGTTTTAGCCCCAAGTCGTAAACTTATGTTAGGTTCAGTTTGATGGATGAAATTTGCCTGCCGATTTATGTAGATAATCGGGCAAGCTCAGACCAAGTTTTTATCCATCACTGTATTTTCCTATCTCTGTTTCTATTTTCGTAGGAGATGCCTATCATGCGCTATGAAATCAAAGGTACCACCTTACAAACCCTGGATATTTATTTAGACCAGGGAGAAAAAGTGTACACCGAATCCGGCGGGATGGCCTGGATGATCGGTAATATCAAGATGGAAACGAATACCAGGGGTGGCTTGCTTAAAGGATTAGCCAGGTCATTGTCTGGTGAATCCCTTTTTCTGACCAATTACACCTGTGAGGGTAATCAGGGTATGATCACCTTCACCCCAGAAGCACCTGGCTCCATCGTCCCAGTAGAGCTTAAAGCAGGTGAAAGCCGTATTTGCCAAAAAGATGCATTTATGGTCGCTGAAGATTCTGTACAGCTAGAAGTCCATTTCCGACGCAAACTAGGGGCCGGGCTGTTTGGCGGTGAAGGGTTTGTGCTGCAAAAATTAACTGGACCAGGGATTGCCTTTGTGGAAATCTCTGGTGAAGTGCGCTCTTATAGTTTGCAGGCCGGCCAGACGATGAAAGTAGATCCCGGTCACATTGCCATGTACGAACCATCCGTCAACTATGACATTACCACTGTGAAAGGGGTTAAAAACATCTTTTTTGGTGGGGAAGGGTTGTTTTTGGCTACTTTGACTGGCCCCGGCAAAGTATGGCTGCAAAGCCTTCCCCTGGCTAATCTGGCCGCCAAAATCGCTCGCTACATTCCAACGAAGAGCAGTTAAGTTGTCCAGAAGTTCAACCT
This sequence comes from Anaerolineae bacterium, assembly GCA_023384415.1. Classification (GTDB taxonomy): domain Bacteria; phylum Chloroflexota; class Anaerolineae; order Promineifilales; family Promineifilaceae; genus Trichofilum. The sequence continues at coordinate 123,907 of JAHDWJ010000001.1, read as the reverse complement.
CCCGCCTAATGCTTAAACGAAAAAGGCCAGTGGATTGAATCCCTGGCCTTTTTTCTTCTTCTTACCCCATAGACGAGGCGGGTTTTAATTAGTTGAGGGCGCTCTTCATCGCGCTCATTTGGGCGGCCACGCTGTTATCTACAACCTGATCCCCTACCCGTACAATAACACCACCTAAAATAGCAGGATCCACTTTGTAGGTAATATTTTCCGCTTTAACAGTGCGGGCTACACTGGCCTTCTCGGCCTCAGTGAGGGGCAGGGCGCTGGTTACTTCGGCATGGGCTCCAGACAAGCCAGCAACGTTGGCCGGTACTTTGGCGAAAAAGTCGCTAATGAGAGTGTGCTGCCGCTGTTCATCCAGGGTTTCACCGATGAGGCGGTTCGCGGCCGCGATAGCGATAGACGCCACCTGCCCCCGCAGATCAGCCAAAATACGGTTGCGCTCCCCTTCGGCATCCACAGCCGCTTGAGCCAGCCGGGCTTTGGCATCCTCATTGGCTTTAGCCATGATACCTGCCGCTGTCTCTTCAGCCCTGGCCACCGCTTCCTGGCTTACTTTAGCTGCTTCTTGCCGGGCTTCATCCAAAAGTTTCTTGGCTTCAGCATCCGCTTTGCCACGCGCTTCAGCCGCTTGCCGGGCATCTTCTAACCCTTTGGCAATACGTGCCTTACGCTCTTCCAATGTGCGTAAAATCGGGTTGTATAGATAACCACGCAACACCAGGAACAAAATGATGAAGAGTAAAATCTGCATCACTATATAACCGATGTTAATACCTAATGCTTCCATCCATTCACCTCCCGGTCAGATTGACCGTTGTATGTTGTAACAAAGGAACAATCTTACGCCACGAAGATGAGAATCAGAGCCACCACCAGCGCGTAAATAGCCACGGCTTCCGCCAGAGCAACGCCCAGAATCATGTTGGCCTGAATGTTACCTGAAGCATCGGGGTTGCGGGCAATGCCTTGCACGGCCCCACCAACGACGATACCAACGCCTGCACCGGCCCCAATAGCACCGGTCATGGCTAAACCAGCCCCTAACAGCTTCAGACCTTCAGCAATGGCTTGAGCCGCTTCTAGTTCCATAATGTTATATCCTCCAATTTTTACGAAAATTCGTTAAGTTGATAAAGTGATTATTGACCAATGACTGATGCGTGATAAGTCAAACGTAATGCTTGAGCATGACAACCCTTCACGCATCACGTTTCACGCATCTCGTTTTAATGATGATCGTCATCCCCATGATGGGATTCAGTTGCGCCCTTCATAAAGGTCAAAGTTAAGAGGGCAAAGACGACGCCTTGCAGCAAACCGATACCAAACTCTAAATGCCAGAAGAGCAGGTTGCCGATGGGCAGCAAGGAGCCAATGACAAACAAGAGGACCTGTCCGGCGAAAATATTACCTAACAACCGGAAGGCAAACGAGACAATTTTGAATACTTCACTGATGAACTCCAGCAAACCAACGCCGGTGTCCATGATAGCCAGGGGGTTCTTGGCAATTTTATCCCCGTTCCAGACAAAGAATTTGTTCCAGTAACGCAATCCCTGGGCTTTCATACCGTAATATTGGGTCATCACAACAGAGATGATAGCCAAAGCCAGGGTAAAGTTGAGGTCGGTCGCGGCCGCACGCACTGCTGGTACAATCGTCCAATCCCGATCCTCTTCCGCACAACCCGTAGTCATCAAGAAAAGGCCATTGCGACAATCGCCAATATTCGCCGCCATTGCTTCATCTGCAATTCGATGCAGCTCATCCTTGTCATGAATCCCCGCAGCTTCAGCCCGATGCTCGGCCAACTCTCCCATAGATTCCCACTTGCCGATAGCGTCTACACCGGGGATCAACTCCAACCAGTTCGCCACCACAATCCAGAGAATAAAGGTCATAAAGAAGGGGAAGAAGTTCTTGGCCCATTTGCCAGTCATGTTAGCCACATACCCATACGCCCCTTCAATGAGCATCTCCATAAAGTTGTAAAAACCGGTCGGTACCTCATCTGCTTTACGTGAAGGTGCCCGCGTTATAAAGGCAATCCCCAACACAATCAGAGCCGCCAAAATCGCCCCAACTGCCGTATTGGTAAAACCCAGATTCTTACTAAAAATAGTGTAGAAAAATTCGTTGCGAATAATCGCTTCACCGGGTAATTGGATAACCGGTAGCACCGGGGTCAGGTATATCTGAAGGAGAATTAACCCAACTAAACACCCATAGATAACATATCTTTTCTTAATCACTGTTTGCTTTCCTCCCTTGTTGGAGTCTCTTCTTTCTCTTTGGCTTGCATTTGCGTAATCGCCCGCAGCCAAATCTTAAATATCAAGTAAAGGGATACCGGCACACTTCCAACCATCAAAACAACCGTTATAATGCGACCGGTATTTAATAGATTGTCTAACAACATGCCCCCACCCAACGCCAGACCAATAAGCAGCACCGTACCACAACCAACTTGCGTGACAACACCCATCATCGCGCTAATTTGTTGCACTTGCTCAGGTCGAATTTGGGACATGGTAAAATCGTGCCGGGGGCAACTGTTTGCGAATTATATCACAAACAAACAATCGTCCAATTACACCCACATTTGGGCATGACGATCAAAAATTGATTTAGCTAACCGAGAAAGGCAGAAGCTGCCCGCTGTGTCCATTCGACAATAGGTGCGGCCACTGTCCCCAAAAGCAGCATACCCAATGATGCTATAAGCAAAGCCACACGAGCCGCACGGGGGGTAAAAATACCCACATCTTCTTCATCGGAACGATAGAGGTAAAGATATTTCAACACCGACAAATAGTAGTACAAAGCGATAAACGCATTGACAATCCCAATGAGGGCCAACCACCACAGCCCGGCATCTACTGCGGCCTTAAAAACAAGGAATTTAGCAATAAAGCCAGCCGTTGGCGGAATGCCGCCTAAAGAGAGTAAAGCCACCATTAAGGCCAGGGCTAAATAGGGTGAGCGGCGGCTCAAACCGGATAGGCTCATCAAATCATCGTCTATGCCCGTCTGATTGGCAAAGAGGATAATCACGCCAAAGGCGGCAATATTGGTTAGAACGTAGATGAAGAGATAGAAGAGAGCGGCCCCTAACCCTTCGGCGGTGAACGTCACCAGACCGATAATGATATACCCTGCCTGGGCAATACTGGAATAAGCCAGCATCCGTTTGATACTGCTCTGGTAAATAGCCAATAAATTGCCCAACGTCATGGTGACAATGCACATCGCCACCAAAATAGTCCACCACGGGTTAGAACGGTCAGCAACAGGAGCACCCAACATACCAATGGAGAAGACACGGAAGACAATGGCGAACCCGGCCGCTTTAGATGCCGTAGATAGAAAAGCGGTAACAGGTGTTGGGGCCCCTTCGTAGGCGTCAGGAGTCCAAAAATGGAACGGTACAGCGGAGATTTTGAAGGCAAATCCGGCCAGAATCAAAATGGCGGCTACAAGGAAGACGTTATCAAAATTCAGCAGGGGATTATCGAGCCGACCGGACAGGACAATTTGAGAGATGAAATAGATATTTGTCTCGCCAAAGATGCCGTAGATAAGGCTCATTCCGTAAAGCATTAGGGCCGAAGCAAAGGCGCCGTAGACAAAATATTTCATACCCCCTTCGGTGGAGCGGGGGCTGCTGGTCACAAACCCAACCATGACGTAGAGGGAGAGGCTGGCGGTTTCTAGAGCGACATAAAGCATGATGAGGTCCGCGGCCGCGGCCATCAAACTAAACCCAATCGTAGCCACATGGAGCAAAATATAATATTCACCCCGCTGTAAACTCTTCACATCCGCGGAAATAAGGCTGGTCAGCCCCAGAGCCAGCAAAAACATCACCCGGAACACCAGGGTAAACCCGTCATTCCGCATCATTCCGCCCCAGATCAACGTCTCATTTAGCGAGCTGCTGGTTGCAAAATCGGGAACACCAGCCAGTTGCCAGGCGGCCAGGGTAAGCAAAAGGATAATAAACGCCCCCCAGGCCGAGAGGATACCTAATTGGCGGCGATTATCTGGGGCCAAACGCCGTTCGTAGGCGAAAATAGCCACAATCATTACCACCAACGCGATTTCTGGCAGCAAAGCCAGATAATGATTCAATTGCGGAGACACTCAGGCACCTCCTCCTAACCAGGCAACAATGTGAGCCGCCAGGGATTGGACGCTTTGGACGACAGTAAAATTGGTTTGGGCCATCTCAATACGGGCAATGACCGGAGCTACCCCAGATTCTACAATGGGGGATATGATTTGGGGATAAACACCAATAACAATCAAAATAATCACAAACATTGCCAGGGTAATTTTGTCTACCCCACGCAAGGGGGACATATCGTGCCATTTATGCTCATCATATTCACCAAAAAATACATTGTGAATGGCCCGCAAAATATATGCGGCCGTTACCACAATACCCAGGGCCATGGGTACAACCAAAAACGGATAATAACTGGCCGGATTTAACCCCCCTACTGTTCCCGCCAGGTTTAGATCACCACCATCCCAAACCCCTAAGAAAATAGGATATTCCGCGACGAAGCCAGATAAACCAGGCATACCCATTGAGACAAGACCACCGATGGTGAAGGCGACCACCGTCCAGGGAAGGGCTTTGGCCATGCCGCTTAATTCGTCCATACTCCGGGTATGGGCACGGTCGTAAATCATCCCCACCACAGAGAAGAAGAGAGCGGTCATCACCCCGTGACTAACCATCTGGATGCCGGCTCCAGTAAACCCATTGAGGGTCATAGCGGCAAACCCCAATGAGACCAACCCCATATGGCTGACGCTGGAGTAGCCAATGAGGTATTTCATATCCCGTTGGCGCATGGCGATAAAGGAGCCGTAGGCCACGTTAATGGTTGCCAGGATGATAATCAGGGGGAACCAGTAGACCGCTCCTTCTGGTAGCAACTGGATACCAACACGCATAGCGGCATACGCCCCTAACTTCATCAGTACCCCGGCGTGAATCATGGAGACGGCGGTGGGGGCAGCTACGTGCCCATCAGGGGACCAGTTGTGGAACGGAAAGATACCGGCCAGGATAGCAAATCCCAGGAAGACGGGCATGAACCAGATACGTTGCAGATTGAAGGGGAAATCAAACTCGGCCCAAACGCGCAGATCGAAGGTGCGGATAGCTTCAGGCATGTTGAAGTAGAGTACCAGGAAGCCGATAAAGGAGATGAAGCTGCCGATGAGCAGGTAAAGGGTGAGCTTCATGGCGGCATATTCGCGGGTTTTGGCCCACCCCCAAATGACGATCATGACATACATGGGCAGCACGGCCAGCTCATAGAAGAAGAAGAGCAGGAACCCGTCTACGGCCACGAATACCCCATGGACTCCGGCTACCAGGAGCATAAAGAAAGCATAGAACTCACGCGGCCGATCTTCGATGCCCCAGGAGATGAGAACACCGCCTAACCCGACAATGGCAGTGAGGAAGACCAGGGTGGCGCTGAGGCCATCTACCCCCATGATGTAACCGATGCCCAGGCTGGGCAGCCAGTTGGCTTCTTCGACGAATTGGAGGGTGTTGCGCCAGGGTTGCCCCGCGGCCGCGTCTATATCATAAGCAAAGTAGACATAGGCACTCAGCACCAGCCCTAAAATCATCGCCGCCAGCCCCATCATGCGGGCATTCTCCCCCCGTTCTTTGGGCAGCAGTAAAATAATAACCGCCGCCGCAATGGGTGATAAAGTGATTATTGATAAAAACGGGAATTCCATTACCAATGCTCCGTTTAGAAGAGACGAGATACGGTATCGTTAATGATCGCTAACAGCCATTGTGGCCAGAGGCCCAAAGTGAGCATGAGAATCATTAACGGCCAGATGACCAGATGTTCCACTGTAGTCATAGGGGTTAAATGGTGAGCCAATTCCTGGTCTTTGATCGGGCCATGTAAGGTTTGCCCAATCCCTTTAAGGATATAGGCCCCGGTCATTAACAAACCAATCATGGCAATAGCCACCAGGCCAGCATACGGCCCCCAGGCCCCACGAGTAATGAGAAATTCGCCCACAAACCCGTTCAGGCCAGGCAGGCCCAATGAGGCCATGCTGTTGAAGATGAGGATACCGCCGGTGATGGGGGCCACAGCCCAAAAGCCACCAAATTTACGCAGGTCACGGGTATGCAGCCGGTCATAAAAGACGCCGACCATGAAGAACATCGCGGCCGCGCTCAACCCATGGTTGAACATTTGCATGACCGCCCCATTCGTGGCCATGATCGCATCCCCATCCCATACTGAATGGTTGGCCCCATAAGCCCGGGCCATCACGGCAATTCCCAACACCACAAACCCCATGTGGTTAATTGAAGAGTAGGCCACCAGCCGTTTGAAATCCCACTGCCCAAAAGCGGCAAACCCACCCAAGACAATGCTCAACGTTCCCAACACGGCCAACACCCAGGCCAACTGATGGGATTGCTCTGGGAATAGGGGAATGACCAGGCGAATAAACCCATACGCCCCTAGTTTCAGCAGCACCCCGGCCAAAATCATGGAACCAGCAGTAGGGGCCTGGGTGTGGGCATCGGGCAGCCAGGTATGGAATGGCCAGACGGGCACTTTGATGGCAAAGGCGATGACGAATGACCAGAAAGCGAATGCTTTAATGAACGGAATAGAAATCCCCGATTCTGGCAGAACGGCCCCGGTGACATTAACCCATTTATCCATCAGTTCTACAATGTCAAAGGTGCCCATAGAAAGCCCCATTACTTGAATGGAGATGAGCAGCCCCAGACTGCCGGCCATGGTGTAAACGAAAAACTTAAATGAGGCGTATTCTCGATCCGCCCCACCCCAAATTTTGATGAGGAAATACATCGGCACCAGACTAAATTCCCAGAAGATGAAGAAGATAACCAGGTCCAGAGCGGCGAAGTAACCAAGCATGGCCGACTCTAACAACAGGAAGAGGGACATGAACATTTTGGTTTTGTCTTCGATGTTGAAAGAGGCCAGGATGCTCAGGGGGGTCAAAATAACGGTCAGGAGCATCATGGGCAGGCTGATGCCATCTACGCCAATGTGGAAGCTGGCTCCGATGAGGGGAAACCATTCGGCTATGGTCTCGAACTGAAACCCAGGGGCCAGGCGGTAATTGTTGGCATAAATGACCCACATCGCCAGGACGAGGCCCAGGGGCACCAGGCTGAGGTAGAAGGCCAGCCGTTTGGCCAGGGTTTTATCATCATCAGGCAAGAGGAAGACGATCAACGCGGCCGCAGCCGGGAAGAAGATAGCCAGGATAAGGAGGGTTGGTTCGGAAAATATCATAGGAGATTTTCAGTGAGCAGCAAACAGTTTTTCACCGCCAAGACGCAAAGGACACAAAGCCGTTTTCAGGTGTTCTTTAGCCGATGATACGGGGCAGCAGGATGAGTAAAATGGTGAACGCGGCCGCGGTCAATACCGACATCAGGGCATATTCTTGAATATTGCCCGCCTGAATGGAGCGAAACTCCTTAGACAGCCACAACACCGCATCCTTAATTGCATCTACCCCATCATTGATCACCCGTTCTTCAAACCGTTTCACATATTGTCCCATAGCATAAGTGCTGCGGGCCGCCAGATGGAGCGTACCATCAATCACTCCTTTATCTACCCATTCATATACAAACGTCTCTGAGAACCAGATGGTGGGCTGGACAAAAATGGTGTCATACAGTTCATCCCAATACCATTTGTTCTTGAGGAAGGTGTAAAGCGGGCCAAGCGGCGCGATCAACGGGTCTGGCTCATTCGCTTTGAGGGGATTGCGCCCATACACCAGATAACCAACGGTTAAACCACCCAGGGCCACCACAATGGAAGCGATGAGGGGCACGGGATCAAACTCAAGGGTAACTAGCTCATGGACACCAGGCACCAGGGCATGTAATTCGTGCAAGGTATGTTCAACCGTCGCCCCCACAAAATGGTGGTAATAGTTGTAAAACACCCCTTCTGTGCCCAGGAAAGTGTCGGGAATACCTAACCAGCCAAAGCCTATGGCAAAAACAGCCAGAGCCAGGAGCGGCAGGGTCATGTAATTGTTACTCTCGTGGGCATGCTCCGCCAGCGGGGTGCGGGGTTGGCCCAGGAAGGTGAGGGCGATCTGGCGCATGGTGTAAAAGGCGGTCAGGAAAGCAGCAATACAGAGCATGATGAAAATGATCATGCCCAGGGTGTTGCCGTGTGTCCCCTGGTGCCAGGCATCGGCCAGAATTTCATCTTTGGACCAGAACCCGGCGGTGACAAAGGGGAACCCGGCCAGGGCCAGACCACCTATGACGAAGGTGATGAAGGTGCGGGGCATTTTGTCTTTCAGCCCCCCCATGTTCATCATATCCTGGGGGTCAGTGTGGTGGTCGTGAACGTGTTCGGCCCCGTGTTCCATGCCGTGAATGATGGAGCCGGAACCGAGAAAGAGCAATGCTTTGAAGAAGGCATGGGTGATGAGGTGGAACGCGGCCGCGACATACGCCCCAATCCCCAAGGCGGCAATCATAAAACCAAGCTGGGAAATGGTAGAGTAAGCCAACACTCGTTTGACATCATTTTGGGCCACGGCAATGGTGGCGGCCATGAGAGCAGTAATCGCCCCAATCCCCCCCACAATGAGGCCAACTGACTCACTGCCGGCTAAACCGAGGGCCAGCAAGGGGAAGATACGCACAACCATATAGACACCAGCAGAAACCATAGCGGCCGCATGAATCATGGCGCTAACCGGGGTTGGCCCTTCCATCGCATCCGGTAGCCAGGTGTGCAGCGGCCATTGGGCTGATTTACCTACCGTACCCGCAAAGAGGAGCAGGGCAATCACCCCTGCCGTGACGGCCCCAACGGCCGCCAGGGCTTCAGCGGTAAACGCTTCCGAAAAGTTGAGGGTGCCAAAGGCACGGTAAAAATAGACAATCCCCATGAGCATCACCACATCGGCGACGCGGGTAGTCATAAACGCTTTGATCGAAGCCTTGCGCGGGGGGGTAGCTTTTGGGTCATCATATTCCCGGCCATACCAGAAGCCAATGAGCAGGTAAGAACACAACCCCATCACTTCCCAGCCTACAAAAAGCAAAAGCAAATTATCCGCTACGACTAGAGTGAGCATCGCGGCCGCGAACAGGCAGAAGAAGCCGAAGAAGCGGGTAAACATTGGCTCTTCTTTGCCATGATTGGGCACACCCGGTTTCGTGCCACGAGGTTTGCCATAATTATGGTACCCCACGCTGTAAATAAAAATCATGGTAATGGCAAACGGCACCATAAACAGCATCACCGCCGTCAGCGGGTCTACCGCTACCCCCATCCGCAGCCAACTACCAATTTCCGGGCGGAAAGGTAGCCAGGCCACTGAGCTTTCAATAACCACCGGGTGATCAACCAGGTGATGGACATGCTCTTTCCAACCCTTTTGCCCCCCAGACAGCAGTTCCGATAGGCCAAAGGTATTGAAGGCCACAATCCACCCCATCACCAGGGAAGTGATAATCGCAGCCCAAGAGAGCATCCAGGTCAGGGTGCGGTTATGGCGCGTGACCAAAAAGATGAGAAAGAAGCTCGCCAGGGGGAAAAGGGGGATGAGCCAGGTGAAGGTGGTTAAAGTTGCTTCGTTCATAGGAATTATGAATTAAGAATGATGAAAGATGAACTCAAACGGATGACGATAGGTATCCCTCATCCTTCCTCAATATTTGAGGATGTCCATCTCTTCGGCGATAACAGAGTCTCGTTGGCGGTAAATGGAAATGACCAGGGCCAGACCAACAGCCGCCTCAGCGGCCGCCACGGTGAAAACGAACAGTGCCCAGGCCAGGCCAATGGGCCGGTCTGGGGTCAAATAACGCCAAAAGGCGATCAGGTTAATATTGACGGCGTTGAGCATTAGTTCAACGGCCATGAGGATAGCGACAGCGTTGCGCCGGGCTAACACCCCATATAAACCGATGGCAAAGAGCGCGGCCGCGACGATGAGATACCAGGTTAAAGGAATACCACTCATGATTTCTTCTCCGGCTGGGCAACAACAATGGCTCCGATCAGGGCCCCCAAGAGCAGCACCGAAGCGACCTCAAACGGTAACACATAGCCATTGGGGTCAACCAAAGCCGCTCCTAACGCCCGGATACTGTCAGCAATGCCAGGGGCTTCCATTGGTGCTTGTAAAACAGGAAAGGTTTGAGCCACCGCCCCGCCCCAGGCCTGGATAATGACATAAAGGAATAAGCCAAAAACCAGAACCGAAGCCACCAGCCCCATCACCCATTGGGAGTTGAAGCTAGGTTCACTGGCAGACATGAGCCGCCGGGTAAGCATGATGGCAAAGATAACCAGAATGGAGATAGCCCCGATGTAGATGAGAAGCTGCGCGGCCGCGAAAAAGCCAGCATCCAGCAAAACATACAACCCGGCTACCCCAAGAAACGAAGCCATCAGGGCCAACGCGGCGTGGAACAAATTCCGATTTGTAACCACGATCAGGGCTGAAACAATCGTCGCCGCCGAAATAACAATGAAGATAATTTGTTGTGCGGTCATAAGCGTATGGCTTGAAGCGTGAATCGTGATGCGTGATGAGAAAACTACCCGCTGTTCACTGGTAACTGATAACTAATCCCCAGCAGCGTGGGCCAACTCATGGCCGTGGCCGTGATCGGCTTCGTGGCCGTGACCGTCAGCATCGTGGTGATCATCCGGGCCAGCCTGGCGCGACCCTTCCATTTCTTCACGAATCTGGCGGCCGCGACGACGCAGCAGTTCCAGGGTAATAAAAGCCAGCACCACATTGCTAATCAGGTGGACAATGGCCCGGTTCCAACCGGCAATCCCATTGAGTTCTAACACCTTGTCCAAAATCACCACCATCATGGTCAGAACAATGGTCAATGGCACAAGGAATTTCCAGTTAAAATCTAGCAGTTGGTCAATGCGGACGCGGGGCAGCGTACCCCGAATCCAGATGAACACCATAAAGACAGCGAAGGTTTTGAGGAAGAAGACCAGCATGGCCAGCAAATTGCCTATCTGAATATTGCCCAAGACAACATTCTCCACGCCAAAGAACCGCCACCCCCCCAGATAAACGGTGGTAAATAGGGCAGACATGAACAATGTGCCGACAAATTCGGCCAGCATGAACATGCTCCACTTCATACCCCCATATTCAATATGAAAACCCGCAATAATTTCTGATTCTGCTTCCAGCAAGTCAAACGGGGTACGACCCGTTTCGGCCAGGGCGGAAATGAAAAAGATGAGGGCCGAAATGGGGGCTAAAATGAGGAACGGGATGGTCTGAGCGGCAATGATTTCTCCCATTTGCATAGAGCGGGCCAAAATCAAGGGCACTAACAAGGAGAGGACCATAGGTACTTCATAGCTGACCATCTGGGCTACAGCACGAAATGCCCCCAACAAGGCGTATTTATTGTTAGACCCCCATCCGGCCAGGAGCAGACAGACCACCGAAGCGGAGCTGACGGCCAGGATATAAAAAAGCCCGATGTTGAGGTCTGAACCAATCACACCGGGCGCAAACGGGATCACCGCCCACATGAGCAGGGCAGTCATTACCATAAGAATCGGGGCCAGGTTGAACGCTATTTTATCGGCCCCGGCGGGGGTGATGGCTTCTTTGGAGACGAGTTTGAGGGCATCGGCCAGGGTTTGCAGCAGGCCAAATTTGCCCCCCACCCGGTTAGGGCCGATGCGGTCTTGCATCCGGGCCAGCACTTTGCGCTCTAACCAGATGAGGAATAAAACGATCAACAGACAAAAGCTGGCTAAGATGACAACCCCGATAACGTCGGTGATCACTTTGGCCAGGGCCGGATTCATCCCGGCGGCCACCCACACCTCGCGCAAATATTCAAACGGGGCGAGGCTGAGGGTGCTTTCGAGTAACTTGATGGGATCCATATACGGTTACTCCTACAGTGGTAAGGACTGAGGGGCGAGGAGTGTGTAGAATGTTACTTAGTCCTCACCCCTTACCACTCAGTCCTCAATTAGACCCATTCCAGGATGCCGCGGTCCCAGGCGTAAACGAGACCATCAGCCAGGAGAAAGATAAAGAGCGCGGCCGCACCAATGCCGAACAGGGTTAATTGCCCGTAGGCGGCCGCGATGGGAAACAGGAAAATCGCTTCTACGTCAAAGACCACAAAGGCCAGAGCGTAAATGTAATACTGCACCTTAAACTGTATCCAGCTATCCCCCACCGTTTCAATCCCACATTCGTAGGTTTCTTGTTTGATCCGGTTAGGTTTACGCGGGCCGAGCAAATGCTGGGCAATGATCGGGGCCGCCGGGAATATAGGTGACAGCAGAAAGAAAATGCCAACGAATTGCCACTCAGTTAACACGCTGTAGAGCCTCCTCACCAGGGAAAAACGGGTGATTGTGAAATATATCGCAAGAGCGGTTCATTTATAACACATGCCTGGTAGCATGGCAAAGCACGGGTAAAGAAGATTCTACCTGTAATTAAACGGTCTGGCAAAGAACAGGGTGAGGGGAGAAATAGGGCTGAGGGCTGAGGAGCATTGAAACTTATGGATCAACCCGGATGAGGGTCAGGTTGAGAAACGGTTCGTTGAGAATGCGGCCGCGACTATCTACCCGCTGTACATTGTTAAAACTGCCATCCGACCCCTGGGTATACAAGCCAATAATGATGGGATAGGCGTCGGCAGGGGTGTCTGGGCGTAGGGTGAGGGGTAAGGTGAGGGTCTGCATTTGCCCCAATGGCCAGGCTGAGGTGGGAACAGATGGGAGGATGTCTGCGGCCGCATACCGTTCATTGGCCCCCCCCCAATCCCCCACCACCTGGGCGAAAAAGGTGTAATCACGATTAAGCGGCCGCAGCGGCCGCCAATGGAGCTGCAATTGCACCGTTTCTCCAGGCCGGGCACGGCGCGGTTCCACCGTAAATCCAACCAGTTCCACCTCATTGCCGAAGTTGACCGATACCGGATTCGGCAGCTCCCCTGGAATGGTCTCCAGCGGTAAAACAGCCAACAACAGGGCATCCTGCCCCAACGAACTGGGCAGCCGGATGTTGCGGCCAAACTGGTACAGCCCCACCAAAAGCTGCAACTGGGCTGGGGCGATGGCTGTTTCAGGAATAACCAGATGATAATGCTCCAAAAGCTGCTGCCCCGGTTGGAGCAGCCGGGTAGCCAACAACCCCTGGCCGAAATATTTATCCCGTTGGGTGATAGGCAGCTCTAAAATCGGGTCGCTCAGGTGGATAAAAACGCTCCAATCTTGTTCCATTGGGGCCAGCACCTCCCAGGTCAGCCAGATGTCTATCTCATCCCCTGGGCGTAGGGTGGTAGCAGAGAGTTCATAACCGGTAAGCCGTATCTGGTTAGCGAAGGTGACGCTGCTGCTTTGGGCCAGGGTACGGGTGTGGGTCGGCGGCTGGTAAGCGGGACGGATGAAGGTGAAGGGGGACGCGGCCGCGATGCCTAGCATAAACAGCCCCATTCCCCCCATCACCCAGCGGGCCGTTTTCTGGGGCAGCCAGCCCACCAACCCCGCCGCCAACAGGGTCATCAGGGGGGAGATGGCCGTAAAAACCAGCCGCCCTTGTGATGACCAGGTGATGGTTGTCCATTGGACCAGGCCATAAACGATGGCCGTAATCCAGAGCAAGCAGATGACGAGGGGGAAGAAGTGGGTGACGAGGGAGAGTAAGAAGGTGAGGGTTTGGACAAGGGAACGCGGCCGCCAACCTCGCCATCGTTTAAGTTCATACCAAAAATAAAGGACAAACCCAGGGACAGCCAACAGCAGCAGCGTATTCAGAATGGTGTAAATCCAGCTAAACATGGGTACATTGACCCCGCCAAACAACCCCCAAAATGATTGCAAAAACCCATGCCGTTCTCCCCACAATTGGGCTAAAGAGGCGGGTGATTCTCGCTGCCCCAACACGGCGATAAACGCATTCCAGCCTAACCAATCCCCATACAACTGCCAATTCCGCCAATACCACCAGCCAGCAACAAGCAGAAATGGCCCAATAACCAATACCCAATAACCAATACTATTTACCAACAGCCGGGCCAATGCTCTCGGCGTCACCTGCCGGTCAGAGCGTCCCCACTGCCAGATAAAGATGGTGCCCCAGGCTAATGGCAGCAGCCCCAAGGCGGTTACTTTGGTCAGGGCGGCCAGGCCAATGATGCCGCCGAGGCGTAAAAGGGCTAAGTATTGAGGACTGAAGAGTGAGGACTGAGTTCCCCTCAATTCCCCCCGTGCTAACTGGATCATCAGCAGCAAAGCCAGGGATGCCAGGGGGACGACGAGGTTGTCGTTGTTGACGGCCCCACTGATGAAGAGGAACATGGGAGTAAAAGCGTTGAACGCGGCCGCGCCCAGGGCAATCTCTGGTCTATCTGGAGCCAGTTCGCTGGCAATAAGGTAGGTGAGATAAACAGTACATCCTCCCAACAGCACCGAAAGCAGCCGGATCAGCCGCACCGCCAGGAGCGTCCCTTGCCAGGGGGTGGCGTTCGGATCATGGACGACCAGATTGATGTTGCCATCCTGGGTGATAATACCGTTGTTTACATGGGGGTTGAGCCAGCGCACCTGGGGAAGATCATCGGTGTTGATCCAAAACGTCGCCGCGGCCGCGAGCCAATAATAAAGGGGTGGTTGGCTGGCTTGCTGCTTCCAGGGGCCGGCCTCAGCCGGGTCAAACGCCTGCACCGGCAGGGCATTGCCATCAGCCAGGAACTTCACCAGAGGGTAATGCCACAGTTCATCCGACGCCTCAAACACCGGCGTCGTCACAGCGTACACCCACCCTAACAGGACAAATAACCCTAAGATGAGGCTTAGGACACCCCTTTCGCTCCAGGCCAGCCGTTTTTTTTGCTTTTCAAGCATAACCAGAGATTTTAGCCAAAGCTGCTTTAACCCATAGAGGTAAAAAATTTCACCGTCTGGGTGGCAATTTTGTCCCAAGAAAAGGCATCGGCCAGGGTACGGGCGTTTTGCCCCAGAGTATGACGAAGGTGATCTGCGGCCGCGAGCTGCCGAATTGCCTCACTTAACTCTTGCACTTCACCAGGCGGCACCAGCCACACATTTTCCCCATGCGTCAGCTCCGGGGTAGGGTGAGCCGGGTGGGTGGTGATGAGCGGCCGCTCATGAGCCAATACCGCCATGAGTGTCCCCCGCCGCAGCGAAACCCCATCCCGATATGGCATCACCATCAGGTCGGCCGCATGGAGATAGGCTGATACCGCTACCTCATCCACGAAACCGGTCCAGTGAACCCGCCGAGACACCCCTAACTGCTCAATTTGCTGCCGCAGTTGGCTCAGGAACAGAGCATTGTTGCTTTGGTCGCTGCTGCCTGTCTGCCCGCCGATAAAAACCAGGTGTGTCGTTTCATCCAGGTTAGCTAAGGTGTACAGCAGCGTGTCGGCCCCTTTGCTTTCATTGAGGAAACCAAAATAGCCTAAGAGACAGCCGGCCGGGGGAATGCCTAGCTGCTGCCGTATCTGTTGGGTTGCGGCCGCGTCCGGTGGGTGAACAGTGATATTGCTGCCGATGGGGATTTGTTGCAGCGGCGTACGGACGATGGGTCGCAGAGCGTGGTAATCTTCCGGGTTGGTGACGATGACCCCGTTGGTTTGCCGGGCCATGAAATGGACAACCCATTGGCGCAGACGGCCGGCTTTGGGGAACAAATAGGGCACCCGCACATCGTGGAAGGTGACGACGGTTTTGCTTATGCCTTTGAGGCGCCAGGGGAGAAAATTGGCGGCCGCACTCCGCATCTGGTACGCAGCCGCCTGGTATTGGATATTGATCACATCCAATTCATAACGGATAGCCCAATCGGCCGCCTGGGCGGTACTGGGCCAGGTCCATTTGCGGACAATGGGGTACAAGGCGGCATACGGGAGAGGGATGGGGTCACGCAGCTTGCGCCAATCACGGTCAGCCGGTAGCGGCCGCGCCTGCCGCCCCGTCAAAATATGTACCTCATGCCCCAGGGCAAAAAACGCTTTGCCCAACTCCTGGGTAAACGCCCCAACCCCCCCCTCCATCGGTGGGAACTCACCAGTAATCAGGCCGATTTTCATAAAGCGAGTTTGCGAGTGGCAAGTAGACGGTTACCGCGTCGCTGCGTCTCCTTGTCTACCGCTCTCTCCTTCTCCCCCTCATCCCTCATCCAACGCCACTTCATACGGCGTAGGGATGGGGTGGCCGCGCCAGCGGAGCAGACGGGAGGCATACGCCCGGCGCAGGGTTTCCCAGTCTGATTGTTTCTCTTCTTCATGGGGACTCATCACCATATCCATCAATTGTTGGTCGGTGAAGGTATGGAGAGCCAGGAGAGCGTCACGGTATTGCGGCCGCACCCGGTCTACATCTGGGGGCATCCCTTCTTCAATGGTTCGCAAAAGCAGCTCCGGCAGCGGCCGCTGCGATACCTCAGCTATCTCTTGCAAACGGTGATACAGCCTATCCGGTAATTCCAGGGTCACAGAATAACTCACCGATTCATCGCCTCCACAAAAAATCATACGACAACTCAATCATCCCTGGAATGATAACAGATAAGCGAAATTTGTTGTAAAACAGATCACCTATGAAGAAGCAAAAAGATCGGGGTCTTTAGGATTTCGTGGGGTTTTACGATCTGTCAACCCCCTGAATTCCCAAAGAGCCAAAGATCGTTAAACCGTTTCCTTCATAACTTTGACAAAAAATGCACCTGCCAATTTTGTTCGTAATAGCTAACGCGACTATCTCTTTGTCCTTTAATGATTTTGCCCATACGGGCTGTTTTTGTTCTAAAGATACTGCTCCGAAGAACAGTCCGTAACAGTTCCGGCAATCGTTCAACTTGATTTTGGACTAACTCACAGGTGACAATACAGTATCCCTAGTATCCCTGATGAGGGTGTACTTTGTGCCAAAAATCAAGATGGTTGGTCGTAATTGAGATGGGGATTATTATAGGCGGCTACAATAGCTACAATAGCCTCAACAGAGTACCCGGCAGTTATACGTCCTAAGATGAAACTGACTTCAACACGGGTATATTTAAAAGTCGGACGGCCACCACACACCCCAGGCGCTCTGACTACAAAATTCCCTAATGGGAAGTAATCATACGACTAGTCACCAACAATTTCATGAGTTAATTCAGGGCTATTGTTCATTGTCTATTCCACTTCCGCCAGATCATTCCAAATTATAAAGCAAAGAGTAACAGGGAGCGAGGTAAGATACTAATCCCAATGGGGTTAAAAATCTCTGGTAGTAAAACTCCAGACGGCTCCCAGGAGTAGAGCGAAAACGTAAAAGACGGCGTATAGGAGCATGGCTTCACTGGGGCGAGAGACGACGACGAAGATGACGGGGCCATCAAACCCACTATCGAGCATAGATGCGGGGGTCAACAACATGATAATGTGCCGCCATAAAACATCTACCGGCATGATCAGGCTGGAAAGAATGCCTAAATCTACCGCCGTTTCATTGCGAAACAGCGCCCCAATTTGCTCTACCCACCCGCCAATGAAGCCAATGCCATACAGCATAAAGGCCAATCCCCCATTAGCCAGGGTAGAGAGGCGGGTCCCGCCAATGATGGTCAGGGTCATGGCAATTACCCCCTGCCAGAAGATGATGAGCAGCCCATATCCCAGGTTGGGAGTGACAAAGCCAGAACGCAGATAGACGATCAGGCTGGTGCCCCCAGCTAGAAGCAAGGTGTATAAGGCAATAATAACCGCAAACCCAAGCCATTTACCTAAAATAATCTCCGCCCGCCGGATCGGTTTGGTGACAATAGACTCGATGATATGGGAATCAATTTCGCCAGAGAGCGCGGCTACAGCGATGAGAATGCCAAGCATGACGGTGAGGAAGTAAACGACGTAGAGACCAGCAATTTGTAAAGCCAGGGCAATCTCCCGCACCGGGATATGAGCATCGGGGAATCTCTCAAATTCCAGGATGATGTAATGAAAACCGAGGCCAAAGACAGTCAGGAAAGCCAGCCCCATAAAAAGGCCGATCCAAAGGATACGTCGCCGTTGGCTTTCACGAATGGTGAGTTGAGCAATGGTCAGAACAATGTTCATGGCGGTTAGTAGTTGGCAGTGGGCAGTGAATAGTGGGCAGTTGCGTTGTTACTGCTTACTGCTCACTGCTTACTCTCACGTGTCCCCGGAATGGTCGCCGATAATTTGCATGAACCGGTCTTCCAGAGAGAGGGTACGGGGGGTGAGTTCGTAGAGGGTGTGACCGTTGTGGGTGAGCCAATGGGCCAGGCCCGGGAGATGGCTTTCATCGGGCAAGGTGAGGGAGACGCGGCCGCGACCATCATCCATCGCCACCTCGCGCCCAAACTGCTCCAGGGCCACCAGCAGTTCTGGGGTTGGCTGGCCCACCCGTAGGGTGACATGCACCTGTTCCGTGTGGGTGTCATGCAAATCCAGCGTCTCCACCACTACCCCTTCCCGGATAAACGCAACTCGATCACAGGTCAGTTCCACTTCACCCAGGAGATGGGAGTTGAGGAAAACGGTGGTACCTTCCTCACGCAGGCCGTGAATAATATCGCGCACCAGCCGCCGCCCTACCGGGTCCAGGCCAGAGGTAGGTTCATCTAGGAAAACGAGCCTGGGGCTGTTGAGCAACGCCTGGGCCAACCCAATCCGCTGTAACATTCCTTTGGAGAAGGCCCCCAGTTTGGTGGCCGCCCGTTTACCCAGCCCAACCAGTTCAAGTAAATCGGGAATCGCGGCCGCACGGGCTTGCTGGCTCATCCCATACAACCGGCCATGCAGGTCCAGGAACTCATCTGCTCGGAGCCATTCCTGGAAACGGAAATGCTCTGGCAAAAACCCCATTTTGGCCCGGCTGAGGCGGTCGCCTAAAGGGTGATCGAGCAGGGTGGCGCGGCCGCTGGTGGGGCGGGTGAGTCCCAGGAGCATCTTCACTGAGGTCGTCTTCCCAGCCCCATTTGGCCCCAGGAAGCCGAAAATCTCTCCTTGCTGCACCTTCAGCGTCAGGTCAGCTACTGCCACCTTCTCCCCAAACTCCTTGCGTAAGCCTACGGTATCAATCGCTAACATAATCAATGTACTCAGGAACGGGGTAGTAGTTTTGATCGCGGGCGGCCGCCGACGGTCGGCGGTCAACCGTCGGCGGCCAAATGATCCAGCCCAAATTATTGCAGTGATTCAGCCAGTTTGATCAGGTCATCTACGCTGCCAGGGGCACTCAGAAAGTAGACGAGGCCGTTTTTCTGCCATACCAGGCCAGAACGGTCGTTGCCGCGCAGGCTGGTTAAGGAGATACCGCTGGTACCATCTACCCTGATTTCGGCGAAGCTGAACGCTGTTTCGGGAACGGGAACGATGAGGGTGCTGGTCCAATCAATGTTTTGGGCCATACGCCGGGCTTCGTTGGGGGTCAGTCCCATCAATTGCAGCAGGGCTTCACCCAACACCGCCGGGTTAACATCGGGAGGGTAATCTATTTCTGGGCTGGGGGATTGCAGCAGCACGGTACCATCGGCCCAACTTTGGTCAATGGAAGCATAGAGGGTAGCCTGGACTGGCTGGCCGTCTAAACTGTCGGGCAGGAGCAGGGGATCAATGCCGGCCGCTTCTAAGATAGATCGGGCATTAGCCAGGTTGATGGTTAGCTGACCACTTCCCCCATCCATCACATAAATCTCATTGGGTTGGCCCAGGCTGCTCAAGGTGCGCGGGGTGAAGCCGGCCACGGCCGCGGCCGCGGCCACACTCTCTACCTTTTGCGGTTCGGTTGGCTCACTCAACATCTCTAACTGGCCCGGCACCAATCCCTGATCGGCAATCTGCTGGAGCATAGCAATCTGCTGAGGGGAGACAGAGATAGGAGCGAATTTTTGCACCCGGAACAGGCCGAGAAAGTCGGACGCGGCCGCACGAACACCAGGAAAAGCAAAAAGGATCACCAAAAACATGACCATCGCCGCAGCGAAGCTGTATTTTCTAGGTTGAAACATGGTCGTAAACCTCCAATACCAGGGTTGAGCAGGTTTTTTAGCCTGCAATTGTTGTTGGAATCGCGCCAGTGCTTGCCGCGCCGGGCGGGGTGCATCCACCCCGGTTGGGGTTAGCAGCTCCAACGCTTCAAGCACATCACGGATTTCATCATCTTGGTTATTCATCTTCTTCCTCAACTGGCTCTCGGTGGGTAGGTGTATTTTCACCACTCCTCACCAATAGACCAATAACGAATAACTATTCTCCATACGCTTCCCGGAAAGCTTTGCCCGCCCTGGCCAGCAAGGTACCAACGGAACTTGGGGCAATGTTGCAAGCGGCCGCTAACTCCTCGTAACTTAATCCCATCTGGCGCAGCAGGAGAAGTTGGGCTTGCCTGGGGTTTAATGTAGCTAAAGCGCGACGCACTTTGGCGGTGGTTTCATTGCGGGCTACCGTCTCAACCGGGTCTGGGGTGGGGTCAGGGACCAGGTAATTGTTGCGCTGCCAGAGTCGTTTGCGGCCGCGAATGGCGTTATACCCCATGTTGGTGGCTACCCGGTAGAGCCAGGCCGAAACATTATGCTCCTCACCGGGCCGGAACGGGTTATCATACAACTTCATAAACACCTCTTGGGCCACATCTTCCGCCTCACCCCGATCCCCTAAGAGGCGAAAAAGCAGCCCATACACCCGGTCATAATGGCGCAGAAACAACGTTTCAAAGGAAGCCACATCCCCTTGCCCCATTTGCTCCAGGAGCAAACCATCCGAAAAAGTTGTCATGGGTTCATCATCCTTGCTGTTCATGGGCGATTACAACCTACTAAACACCATCTGGCGGGCATTTGTGACAGATGGCATTATATACTGCCAACAGTCATAAACTGACATTTTCCGTGAGACTGGAGACTCGAGATTAACCAGTCCCCAGTCTCTAGTCTCTACTCTCCAACTGGAATGTCACTTTATGACCCCGATGGGTATATAGGACGGAAGACAATTTGGTGATCCTCACCCCTCAATCCTCATCACTCAGTCCTCAGCCCTTTTCCCATTGTGGTACAATTACAACCTATGAAGATTCAACTTTTACCTGATCAATTGGCCTCGCAAATTGCCGCCGGGGAAGTGGTGGAGCGGCCAGCTTCGGTGGTGAAGGAGCTGGTAGAAAATGCCCTGGATGCTGGGGCCACGACTATTCAGATAGATATTCGGCAAGGCGGCCGCGACTTGATCCAGGTCGCCGATAATGGACAGGGTATCCCTGCCGGGCAGGTAGAGATCGCTTTTTTGCGCCATGCGACCTCTAAAATTCAGACCAGCGGTGATCTGGATGCCATTCAAACCCTGGGGTTTCGTGGTGAAGCGTTGGCGGCCATCGCTTCAGTCAGCCGCCTGACGGTGGTGACTCGCGCTCAAGGGGAAGCGGCTGGGACACGCCTGGTGCTGCATGGTGGGGGTAGGCAATCAATAGACCAGGTTGGCGCACCTCAGGGCACGGTCATGGCTGTTGAAAATCTATTTTTCAACACCCCGGCCCGGCTCAAATTTCTCAAATCTGTCACCAGCGAGCGGAAGGTGATAGATGAGCATGTGACCCGGTATGCTTTGGCGTATCCCCAGGTGCGCTTCCGCCTGGCTCACGATGGTCGGGTCAATTTTCAGAGCCACGGGACAGGCAATTTGTTAGATGCTTTGTTGTCTGTGTATGGGCCAGAGACGACCCGGGAGCTGCTGCTGATTCAAGCGGATGAAGATGAAGACCGGCTGGTAAAAGTTTCTGGGTATGTGGGGCCACCCAGCTTGCATTGGGCCAACCGGGGGCAACTTACTTTATTTGTCAACGGTCGCCCGGTTAAAGATACCCAACTGACTTATGCCATCATCCAGGCGTACCATACCCTGCTGCCTACCGGGCGGTATCCCATGGCGGTGCTGTTTGTCAACTTGCCTTATGAGCAGGTGGATGTGAATGTACATCCTACCAAGACTGAGGTGCGCTTTCGTCAAGGGGTGTCGGCGTTTAGTGCGGTGCAGCGGGCGGTTCGCAAGACGTTGATTGCTGGCAGCCCGGTGCGGGAGATAGGGGAGTTGGTGGAATGGGCGCGGCCGCAGCCCACAACCTTCCCTGGTTGGCAAGGAGATTGGCCTGCGGCCGCGCTCCCCAGCCAACCCCAACCCCTCAGCCTGGATTGGGACACTCCCTCAACAGCGCAGCCCTCAATCCTCATGCCTCACGACCCTCAGCCCTCACCACCCTCAGCCCTCACGGCGCACACCTCAACCCTCCCTATCATGCGCGTCATCGGCCAGGTGGGAGCTTCATACATTATCACCGAGGGTCCCGATGGCCTCTTCCTCATTGATCAACATGCTGCCCATGAACGCATTTTATACGAACAATTTCTGGCGGCCTGGGAACAAACCAATGGGCAATCTCCCTTGCCTTCGCAAGGGTTAGTCACAGGAGTTGCGGTGCATCTTGTTCCCGCCCAGGCGACCCTGCTGGCTGATTATTTACCTAACCTGGAGCATTTAGGTTTCCAGATCGAGCCATTTGGCCCTAATACCTTCATGGTACGTGGTATCCCCGCTTTGCTGCGACGGGCGGATCCGGCCCAGGCAGTGCAAGCTATTGTGGCTGATTTAGAGCAGGGGGATAAGCCACTGCAAGCTAAAATTGAGGCCCGGATCATTTTGCGTGTCTGTAAGACAGCGGCCATCAAAGCCGGGCAAACCCTTACCCCCCAGGAAATGGAAGCGCTGATACACCAGTTGGAACGGTGCCACAATCCTCATACCTGTCCTCATGGCCGGCCAACGTTAATTCACCTTTCGGTGGCTCAATTAGCTAAAGAGTTTGGGCGCATTTGAGGCTAATTGTCCAGCAGAAAAATGGGAACGATAATGGCGCGGCCGCTTACCAGCATAGACAGATCGGCCTCATCAAACTGTTGGGGTTGGCCTAAATCCCGATGCAGGGCTACATACAACGTAGGTGTCACCTCATCCATAGCCACCAGCACCTCAATTTCCCGGCTCACCCCGGCTGGTATCCACGTCTGGCCGATAATTTCCCCTGGTTCTCCTGCCATATCATTGTAAATAACTACCCATCCCGACTCCACGGTCACAGCATGGCTGACTATAATCGGCCCATCAGTCAACATCTGGTCGCGGGCGATGAGGTAATTGTTGACATTAGTGCGAAAGGAAAATGGGAGGGGCAAACGGCCATTGAGCCGAACAGCCGCGTCGGTGCGTGGATATTCAAAGGTGCCAATGGTATCCTCATCTTCATGAAGCCAGATGTACAGAGTAGACGTATGGGCGTTGGGCTGCAACGAGACGGTGACAGCGGTATTGAGGCCATCTTCTAAATGGGTATAGCCAATGATCAGGTTGGGGCGGCCGCTGCCATCATCGGTGTAAACGACGAGCCAACCCGGCCCATTGCTGATAACACGCTCAATCACAATCTGGTTATTGATGACGGGCTGATCTAGCACTGTTACATCCAGGGGCAGGCTGGCGCGGAAGGAAACGGTGATGGGCTGTCCCTGGCGCAAAAGGGGCATATCGGTCGTAGGGTCAAAGCGGCCGCGTTCTCCCCCATCGTGATATAACATCGCCTGCATCTGGGGCACAGCCTCCCGCCAACGGATAGTCATAGTAAGGGGATAGCTGGTTTCTGGGGTCAAGGGATAGAATCCAACGATCTCCCCAGGGGCGCCGTTGACCTCATTATGAATGACTACCCAGGATGGCCCAATAACAGTGCCCCCATCCAGCCGAAGCTGACCGGCCTCATCAACGGTCTGATCGTTAATAATGAGGGTTGGCACGGTAACCGCCAGGTCCAGGGTGAAGGCGGTTTGCACAAGTGGGGCGGCCGGATCATCAGGGATATTGTCTTGATTGGTGTCAGCATAGAGACGGACAAATAGCGTGTCTGTCACCTGGAGTGGATTGAGGGTAAGTTCAATCTGGTCGCTGGTGCCCATCGGTATAGAGATGAAGGTCAAGAATTCTCCGGGTTCGCCGTTGCTCTCGGTGTAAAAAGCCAGAAGAGATGGGGTGAGGCTGGTGACTGTCTGGATGAGGACGCGGCCGCTGTCATCTATCCTCTGATCATCAATGCGGAGAGCTGGCTGCGGTTCAGGGGTAGGGGTAGCGGTAGCGGGCAAAGTGGGGGTAGGCAGCGGCAAGGTGGAGGTTGCGAAAGTGGGTAAGGTCGGTGTTGCGGCCGCGGGCGTCTCCACGATGACCGTAGGATCACTTTCCTCCTGGCGGCAGGCGGCCAGAAACAAGATAAGTAAGAACAAAAAGGAAAATCGTCGTAACAAAGTCACAATCCTCTAGTTGAATGACGGGCGGCAAAAGGTGGCAGCGGGTAAACCCCGTTTCCAGGCTGGCGGCATTCATCCCAATTGACATAACGCCAAGATTTGGGCGGCCGCGTTTTCTACCGTCAACCCATCGGTGAAAAAAAGATGAACTTTGACCCCATGTTCGGTCAATTCGCGGCCGCAAGCCAGGGTCAAGCCATGCAAGGCGGCCTGACTGGCTGTATAGGCCGCCTGATAGGGAGGGGCATCCCAGGTTGTGCCCAGGTTGATGATAACACCCCCCTGCTTTTGGCCTGTCAGCTCATTTTGGTTGACAAAGACGCGGCCGCAAAGCTGGCTCATAAAAAACACCCCTTTCACATTCACATCCATCACCCGCTGCCAATCCCATTCATCCATTTTGAGCAAAGGCATTTCCGGACGCACAGACATAGCGTTAATGAGAATATCCAGGCGGCCATACTCCATCCTGGCCGTTTCAATGAGATGAACACATTGGAACTTATTGGCTACATCAGCTGTGATGGCTATGGCGCGGCCGCCCATCTCCCGCACAGCCTGGGCCGTTCGCTCGGCCCGGTCAGGATTGAGATCATTGATAACCAGAGAGGCCCCAGCCTGGGCCAACGCCTGGGCTGCGGCCGCGCCAGGCGGTTGTCCCGCCCCAGTGACAAGGGCAATTTTATCGGTGAAGGAGTGAATCATAGTTGTAACTTCAGTAACCAGCGAACAGCAATTTCTTAGGCCGCCATTTTATACCCACCGTGGTCATAACGTGACATTCCTGCTGGGGACTAGAGACTGGGCAATATCGAGTCTCTAGTCCCATTGAAAATATCCGTTTATAACCGTTGACCGTATAGACCAATAGAATAAGGCATCTTTAGCATCATGTTATCCCCATTAACCGGCAGCGGCAAAGGCTATAAGTAGATGTTAATCGCCTCACAAGCAAACTTTGACAATCAAAGGCACACCGTCTATAATTCTGCTCCGTTGTCTTGTAGCCACTACAAGGCAAGGTTGTTTTAAGTAAGATTTGATCCGGCATCCCTATAGATGCCGTTTTTTTTGGAGGTAGGTCGTGTACGCAATCGTGGAATCTGGTGGTCGCCAATATCGGGCTGAGGTAGGACACAGCTTCAGTGTAGAAAAGTTGACCCACGAAGTTGGTTCACAAATTGAACTCAACCATGTTTTGTTGGTCGCCGATGGAGAAAACATCACCGTAGGCCAGCCACATGTTGTGGGAGCAACCGTTAAAGCGACGGTTGTAGAGCAGTACCGGGGCAAGAAAATTTTTGTTTGGAAATACAAACCTAAAAATCGGTATCGCCGTCGCCGGGGGCATCGGCAAAGCTACACCCGTCTCCGTATAGACGAACTGGTTTTGGCGTAAACATCAGCGATTGTACTCAGGGTAAAGATAAGAACAGGGTTAAGCCTGTCTCCTGGTTACACCGAGAGGAGTATAAACATGGCACATAAAAAGGGAAGCGGTTCGTCTCGTAACGGCCGCGACAGCAATTCTAAACGGTTGGGCGTTAAATCATATGGTGGGGAGCATGTGCTGCCCGGCCATATAATCATTCGCCAAAACGGGACCAAAGTGATACCAGGAAACAATGTGGGATTGGGACGGGATTACACCATTTATGCCCTCATTGAAGGCCAGGTGCAGTTTGAGGTAAAACGCGGCCGCAAAATGGTCAGTGTTTACCAACCCCAGGGGGAACAAGTCGAATGAAACAAGGTCTTCATCCTCAATGGTATCCCGAAGCTAAAATCATCTGCAACGGTAAAGTCGTCATGACCGTTGGGGCCACCAAACCAGAACTTCATGTAGAAATCTGGTCTGGCAACCACCCCTTTTTCACCGGCCAAACTCGCTTGCTAGATACTGAAGGGCAAGTTGATCGCTTCATGCGCCGTCTTCAGGTTCGTGAACAAATCATGGCAACCCAGGAGCAACAAAAAGAGATGGTGGATCCCACCCGTTGGAGTGTAGATACCATGTCTTTAGGCACACGGGCGGAAAATGCTTTGCAAGAAGCTGGCCTGACTATTGTGAATGATGTTTTGGCTAAACTTCAGAATGAAGGAGAAGATGGTCTATTGGCCTTGCCTGGTATCGGTCAAAAAGCGTTGATTGATATTAAGCGGTTTTTACGCAACGAAGGGTTAATCGAGTAAATCGAGCCAGCCGTTTTCTTCATTTCCTACTAACGTCACAAAAGGCAGGTGCGGCAACGTATCTGCCTTTTTTGTTTACGGGTGGGTGCGTAAGAGAGTTTGCAGGTTGGCCAGCGTGTAGGTAAGTTAATGGGTTAATGAGGGATAAAGTTTGAGTTACCTGAAAAAAAGCGTAACTATTCAGGTTCTCTGGATATGGAACCGCTAAGACGCTAAGAACGCCAAGAAATTACTCAAGTTCTTTGTGTTCTTTGCGTCTTGGCGGTGAATAGTTACAAAAAAGCTACAAATTACACGGGTTAGCATAAACTTTTCTCTGGTAACTTCGCGCCTCTGCGCCTCTGCGTCTCTGCGGGAGTTTTTTAGCAGGCTCAACTTTCTTCTTTCATCATTCATCTCTCATCATTCATCCTTCCCCATTACGGAGGTTTAGCATGGAAGCGATAACCGATTTGATTGGTTTAACCAACGCAGAATTTGTGCGTCTTGTCGTGGTCGGTGTACTGTTGTTAATCGCTCTGGCAGCGGTGCGAGTTCTGTTTAAGCTGACCAAGACAGCGGTACAAATTGGTTGTGTGCTCATTGTTGTTGTCGTTGGAGCTATTTTCTTTCTCACCGTTCTCTCATAGCAGAGGTGAAAAAAGAGAGCGAACGTAGGACGGAAGACCGAAGATATGTGGATGAGATCTCTTCGGTTATGTGCCCTTTTGCCTTGCCGGGGGTAGGGGTTATAATCTTTCTACTTTATGTCACGCAAACAGATTGTTTTCCTGAGGCAACACTATTTTTTCCGTGCCATCAGACGCAGTGTTCTGGCGGGGGTACTCTTGCTTCTGCTGGTGGCCTGCCGCAATGAAGGCACACCTACTTCGGAAAGTGTAATAACCGGCAGCAGTGACGCGGCCGCACCCCCCACCCTTGTCGTCACTCTGGCAATCCCGGCGGGGGAAACCACAGAAACCATTATCAACGAGCCACCCACCCCAGCTCCCCCAACGCCTACCCCAGCCCCTCTGGCCGCCACTGTCAACGGTCAGCCCATTTTGCTCTCCACTTTTAATGAGGAATTGGCTCGCTTTACTCCCCCTGGGGAAGATTCAGCCCCCTACCGGCCCATCGTTCTGGATATTTTGCTTAATCGCACCTTAATTGAGCTTGCGGCCGCGTCCCTCAACATTACCATCAGCCCCGAAACAGTGGCCCAACGCATTGCTGAAGCCCAAACCCTGGCCAACGAGAACGGCGGCCCTACTGGCTTCACCGACTGGCTAACCGCCAATGGGTTTACCGCCGAATCCTTTCAAGAATGGGTATACCAGGAGCTATTAGCCGGAGCGGTCGCCGAGCAAATCACGGCCAACGTACCATACACGGCGGAACAGGTGCGGGCACGGTATATCCATGTCAACGATCTGGCCCTGGCCCAAAATATTTTGGCCCAACTCCGTAATGGGGGTGATTTCTTTACCCTGGCTCAGCTTCATTCTCTGGACACGGCAACCGCACCCAATGGGGGTGATTTAGATTATTTCCCTCGCGGTACTTTGCTCATTCCTGAAATAGAAGAAGTAGCTTTTGCTCTGGAAGAAGGGGCGTTCAGCGAAATCCTCACCCTCACCAATGCCAATGGGCAGACCAGTTACTATCTGGTACAACTGATAGACCGTGATGAGGCGCGGCCGCTGGACAGCAATCAACGCAATCAACTACTTGATCAAACCTTTACTGGTTGGTTACAGCAGCAGCGCGAACAAGCCGACATCGTAATTCTGCTGCCTTAATGGCCGCTCTGTTATAACAACTATCTGAAAGGCTACCCATGTCCCGAAAAAATCGCTCCTCACGATCAGGTTGTGGCATCAACATCTTCAATGTGCTTACCATTTTTGTCTTGGGGATCGCCCTGCTGCTGGCCCTGGGCATTATCCTGGTCGTCACCGTCCCCGGTCTGATTCCAGATTCCGTGCGCCTGATGGTTAGTGGACCAACCGCAACCCCTCAGCCCATTCCCACCGTCATCCAACTGGCTGAACTGCCTACCGAGGTACCCACCCTACCCGGTGGCGTCATTCTACCCACCTGGACTCCCATCATTGAATCTCTTGATTCATCTGGTCCCGTGTTACAGCCAACCAATACCCGTCGCCCTACAGCCATCCCCACGGAAACCTCAATCCTGCCCACCCGCACCCCCACCCCCACCCATACCAACACCCCCACTTCTACCCCAACAGAAGGGCCAACCCCCACTCCTAGTAATACTCCCTCCCCCTTCCTATTTACCAAAGATGAACGCAGCCCCCAATATTTACAAAATTACGCCAATAATGCTGGCTGTAACTGGTTAGGCATTGCCGGCGAGGTGTTAAATGTGGCCGGCAACCCGGTTGCGCCGAACCAATATGTGGTTCATGTATGGGACAGCGGCATTGATGCTCGTGTAAATGTAGGCGGGGCCCCGGCTTATGGACCCTCTGGCTGGGAACAGTTTGTCTATGATCAACCCATTGTGCGGAGCTACAATATACAGCTAGAGTCAGTCAATGGGACGCCTGTCTCTCAGGTGTACCGGGTGAACACCGCCGCCAGTTGCCAGCAAAATCTCCTCTTCTTTACCTTTGTACAAAACCGGTAAACCAGCATAGCCGGGAGAAGGGCGGCCGCAAATAACCCTGATTTTGGGCCTGGTTCGCCGCCTCTGAAAAAAGTCGCGCCGAGACGCAAAGTCGTAGAGAAAAAACTGCCCCCAAAGTTTCCCCCATTCCCCCCAATTTCCCCTCTGTGAAAGTCCCGTATAATCTCCTCTGGAGCAATTGACTTGCCCCCTGGCTTCATGCTAAATTTTCAATATTAGTTGATGTATTGGTATTGTGTATTGGTAGTTAGCTCACAACCCTGCGGCCGCAGACGAGCTTCTCTTTTTCGTATCGGTAACTTGTACTTGTCGTGGAGGTAACATCGTGTCTCAGAAACGTGGTATTGTTAAATGGTTTAGCCGTATGAAAGGGTATGGGTTTATTGAACCCGAAGATGGTACGGGTGAAGTTTTTGTCCATTATTCCGCCATTGATGGCGACGGTTATCGCAATCTATATGAAGGCGATCAGGTCGAATTTCAAGAGGTAGATAAAGGCAAAGGCCCCCAGGCTCAACAGGTAAAACCAAAACGTGGACTGTTTGGCTAAATCATTCCTCATCAAACTAACCTCATTTTGACACATAAAAGAACCGGTTCACCCGAACCGGTTTTTTGTTGCCTGCAAATCCCTTTATAACTTCGGCAAATCCGTGTCCATTGGGATAAAATGCGCCCATGACCGGTTTTAATAATGACAGCATCAGCGGCTCTGTGGAGCGTATCACCTACTACAACCCTGAAAACGGCTATACCGTTCTGCGCCTGCGCCCCGATGATAAAGGACTGCTCCCATTTCGTTACGGCCGCGAGGAACTGATCACCGTTATTGGCAACCTGCCCGAACTCAACCCCGGCGAATGGCTTAAGCTGTCCGGCAAATGGGGCACACACCCCAAACATGGCCGCCAGTTCCAGGCCGAATTCTGTGAACAATCCCTGCCCGCTACTATCGAAGGAATCAAACGGTACCTCGGTTCTGGCCTCATTCGTGGCGTGGGGCCTAAAATGGCTGAACGCATTGTCAACCATTTTGGCAATGACACCCTGGATGTCATCGAAGGACAGCCAGAACGGCTGCATAACGTCATCGGCATCGGCAAAATGCGGGCTGACAGTATCCTCAAATCGTGGGATGAGCAGAAGGCGATTAAAAATGTGATGCTCTTCCTGCAATCACACGGCATCTCGACGAATCTGGCCATCAAAATTTATAAGCAATATAAAGATGATTCTCTACAAATCGTGCAGACGAAGCCGTACCAGTTGGTAAAGGATATTCATGGGATCGGCTTCAAGACAGCCGATAAAATTGCCCAGGCGTTGGGGTTGGCCCATGATGACCCGGCCCGCATCGAGGCCGGGATTGCTTATACCCTCAACCGAATGGCGGAAGAGGGGCATGTGTATATGCCCCAGGCGGAACTGGAGCCAGAAGCGGCTGAAATCCTGACCCTGCCAGCCGAAAGTATTACCCAGGTGATCAACCAGTTGGAAGGTGAGGCGTTAATCAAGCGGGAGAAGATCGTTTATAACATCCCAGAAACGGAACAGTCCGGGGCAGTTATTAAAGAGGAGGAGGCGGTTTATCTGACGCCGATGTATTACTCAGAGGTAGGGGTGACGAATCGGGTTCAGCGGCTCATCGCCCACCCAACCAGCCGCCTGGCCGGGCTGCGCCAACAGCTTAAACAAGGGAATAACTTATTTAGCCAGTTGAAACAGACGGCGGGTATTGAGTTAGCCCCACAGCAGCAGCAGGCAGTACGGGTGGCGATTCTGAACAAGGTGGCTATCCTGACCGGGGGGCCAGGCACGGGGAAAACGACGACGCTGCGGACTTTGTTGGATTTGTTGGACCGCGGCCGCAACAATTACGCCCTCGCCTCACCCACCGGCCGGGCCGCCAAACGGCTCAGTGAAGCCACTGGCCGGGAAGCCAAGACGATTCACCGCTTGTTAGAGTTTAAACCGGGTGAAGGGTTTGCCCGCAATGAAGAAAACCCGCTGGATGTGGATATGGTGGTGGTGGATGAAACGTCCATGCTGGATCTGGTGCTGGCGAACAACTTGCTCAAAGCAGTTGGCTTAGATACCCATCTGCTGCTGGTCGGGGATATTGACCAACTGCCTTCGGTGGGGGCGGGGGATGTGCTGCGGGATTTAATCGCCTCTGAGGTGGCTCCGGTGGTGCGGTTGGAGACAATTTTCCGCCAGGCGCAGACGAGTTTGATTGTGCGTAATGCCCATCGGATTAACCAGGGGGAGTACCCGGAGACTCGCCCAGATGGGACTGATTTTTTTGTTTTTGTGAAGGATGTGCCAGAGGAAGCGGCCGCGCTCCTGGTAGATGTGGTTAAAAATCGCCTGCCTCAGAAGTTTGGCCTGCACCCGATTGATGAGGTGCAGGTCCTCAGCCCCATGTATAACGGGGCTATGGGGGTTTCTAATCTCAACCATCTCTTGCAAGAGGCCCTAAACCCCCCTGGGAAGAAGATGGAGAAAAAAGTGGGTGGCCGGCTGCTCCGGGTTGGGGATAAGGTGATGCAGACGACCAATAATTATGACAAAAATGTCTACAACGGAGATATTGGTCGTATCACCGCCATTGATTTGATTCAGCAGACTATCACCGTGAACATTGACGGCGCACCCGTAGTGTATGATTTCTTAGAGGCGGATGATCTGATTCATGCGTTTGCCATTTCGGTCCACAAAAGCCAGGGATCAGAATATCCTTGTGTGGTTATCCCTATGACCACGCAGCATTATATGATGCTCCAGCGGAATTTGCTTTATACGGCGGTCACACGGGCCAAAAAGTTGGTCATTCTGGTCGGTACACGCCGGGCGATTCAGATTGCGGTGAAGAATAACAAGGTATCGGAGCGATACACGGCGTTAGACTGGCGGTTGAAACGGTAGGGGATACAATTTGTCCTGATAGGTGGTGCATGATGAATTGGCCCGAATTACAACAACGGATTGCCCAGGGTGCGGGAAGCGACGGGTCATGAACCGACGTGGGTGATGGATGGGCATGAATGGGTGGTCAGGTTGACGCGGCCGCGACAAGCTTGACGTTGACCTATAAAGTGGAGTCGTTGGTTCAATATTTGTCGCGTCGCGGCCGCATCCCCCACCTCGTCCCCATCCTCAAACGAGACCGCCCCCATGCCCCCTGGCCTGACATCTGAGAATAGAGATAGGTGATTGTCACGGCCGCAGCACAATATTCAGCTTGCGGCAGTAATAATCTACCCACCAATTTGACCACCCCCACAAGGTAGAATCACGGACAATTTTCTTAACCTCTTCCCGCTGCATTTTGGCTTCACTATACAAAACGCTTTGGCTGTGGCGGCAGATGGCCAGGGTACGCACGGCAAAGAGCAAAGGGAACATGCAGGCCAGGCGGATGGAATGCTGCCAGGGGGGGAGTGATTTCAGGTAGGTTTTGGCCGCTTCCAGGTGCCGTTCTGCCTTTTGGATCAGCATATCTACGACAATCATCGCCTCTCGCTCATTGGCCGGGTCGAATAACTGTTCCCGAGACAGGTTGACCTCAGCACAAAAGCTCTCCGGCACAAAAATCCAACCCCGCTCATAATCATCCCGCAGCCCGCGAATGACGTTGACTGTTTGTAGAGCCAGGCCAAACTCCCGCGCCAGGGGAATCAGGTAATCCAGATGCTGGCGAATGGTGTAGGAGTACCAGGCAAATAGCTCCGTGACAAGATAGCCGACGCGGCCGGCCACCTCGTGCATATAATCATCCATATCCGCTTCATTGTTGACCAGGGGGCCGCGTGCCACCCAGCGGGCCATGCCAATGGTGGAGTCACGCACATGTTTGAGGATGGGTTGGCGCATCCCTTCGGGTAGAGCTGCCAGCTCAGTTAATAAATAATCCGCATGGCCGGCCACGACCGAATCAGCCGTCTCCTGGGGGGGGTAACTCATTTCGCTCATCAGATCGGCCACCGGAATCTCTTCCCCTAAGGCTTTATCCCACAGGTAGAGCAGACGAACCTTTTGCTGGGGAGGCATTTCAGCATTGTCTTCCAAATAATCTGAGACGCGCAAGAGAAGATAAGCCACCGTGAGGGCATGGCTTAAATCTTTGGGTAAACGCTCAATGCCAATAGCAAAGGTACGGCTAGAGAGGCGTAACATCTCTTTTAATTCCATAAGTATCTCCTTCGACAAGCTGCTTGAGCATCTTGGGGCTTCTTGCTGACCAGGGCAAGGGCCAACACATCCATTGATTGTAGCAACGCGGCCGCGCCCCGTCTGTCAACATTATAACAGGAGTAAGGGGAATTATGAATTAGGAAGGATGAATGATGAATAGGGCGTGTTCAGGCCATGCGGGTTAACCGATAAGCCAACCCATCAAACCCCTGCCCGACAACCTGCTGCCCCTCCATCCCTTGCAGGGTAATAGCCAGCGTAAACGGATTGGTCTGGTTGACATACCCCTGGAACTGTAGCAGCTGCTTTTGCGGATCATATCCCCAGAACCCATGCGCCTGAAGCTGAAAGCCGACCCCACTCTGTACCGCTTCAAACTGTCCGTTGGCGTGAAAATCAATCACCATAACACTCCCGGCCTGATCATTAATGTCCACACGCCAGCGGCCGCCAGCCGGTTGAAAGGTAAACTGCGCTGGCGGAACAGATTGCCATAACGCATCACATTCCTGCACCCAATCTGGTTCGTTCAATTGGACAAAGATAGCACGCGCCATTTGCAGTGGCTGGATGTCTGGGGGGAGTTGGTTGGAAGCCAGCATGAGAAGAGCTTGCGCCCGATGGAACCATTCATCGGTGCTGCTGGGGGAATGCAGCAGCTGCAGCGCATGGTTCAGAATCTTGATTTCATCGCTTATATCGCTGGGGCTAATCCAAATCAGGGCACGGGCCATTTGTAAAAGGATCGGTATATTGGTTGGCTCTAACTCATTGGCGGTCAGCAAAAGATCATACGCTTCATGTACCTGGGCCTGAGTGGTGGTGAAATCGTAATCGGTCAGCATAAAGTTGGCCAACGTTTGGGTAAATATCTCCAGATCATCAGGATCATCGAATTGGTGTTCTACCCAGGGTTGGATATCTTTGTAAACGCGCAGCCAAATTTGCCCTTTGTAACTGTCTGGCGTGGGCAGGGGAGGGAGGGCCTCCCAATCTATATTGCCTTGCTGGTAAACCAACATCTTCTTCTGTAAATGTTCGTTGAAGGTGAAATCTGCGTTGGTGAGGAGCAGAATAGCTTTGCGGAGCAGGAGTTCGCTGCGGGAGACAATCTGATTGCCCAGGCGAATGGAATCCGTATGGGTGTCTGGGTCAGAGGTCGCGGCCGCGTCCACCGCTTGCAACACCATATCCAGTTGATTCCCTAACTGCTCCGTCGTGGCGGCTGTCGGGGCCGCAGTGCCAGCCGTCGTCTGGGGAGGCACATCGGCGGAGAGGTTCAGAATTTCGTTGATTCGCGCTGCCTGCTCCGGGGTCAAATCCAGCCGAATTTGCCCGTTCTGCACCCTGGCCTGACCAACAGCAGCGGTCGGGGATTCACCTGGTTCATCTACCAAAAGCAAACGCCCATCAGGCAGACGGCTAAACAATACGGGCACATTCCAGCCTGCGGGCAAATTTTCGGAGAGAACCTGAGCGCGGGCCTCATTACAGGCCAGGTCTACCCGCCCGTGGGCTATCAGCCGCCGGTAAAACGCCCCTTCTAACACCTGGGCCGCTTCTACGCCGACCAAATCCTGCATGGCTACCACCGCCGGGACACCGGCCATCACCAGTTTAGGAGCAAAGCCCCGGAACGCATCCGCCGGACTGCGGACGGCGGTCTGGCAGCTTGTCAGGAATACCAACTGGGGCATATGCACCTGCCGCCCCATCATTTCCGCAAACTTCTCTTCTGTGACTGGCTGCACCTGGTTATCCTTATCTGCCATATAAAAGAAAGCGGCCCCTTTCTTCTCATTAAAAAAACCGTGTCCGACCAGGTGCAGGATGTGATACCCGTTTTGCAGTTCAGCTTCAATGCGGCTGAGGGTGATGGGTGGGGGCAAATAATGGATGTGTAAGGTTTGGGGGTCAAGGCCGGCCAGGGCATCCCGGATAATGGTATGTTCCAGGGGGGCATCTACCGGCTGCAAGTTGAACCGCTCTAACCCCTGGGGATCAGCAACAGCGACGAGAATTTTGAGCGGCCGCGCCCGAACCGCCTGCCCCGGCTCCCACGGTCCAGCCAGATAACGGGAAAACGGCGTCCGACTGTCAGCAGCGATGGTTTTGGTAATGACTCCAGCGGTCTTTTCACGCATGATTTCCCAGGGTAGGGGGTGGAGTTCGGGGGCATCCTCATCTATGCGGATACGGATGCGGCGGTTAGCGCTGCGGCCGCGGGACTCCACCCACGCATCCCGGAGCGCCCCATCGGCCAGGAGCATCTGATACAACTGTTCCCCATCCCGCTCCGGGTTCTGGCTGCGCAGCCATGAGGCAATTTCCGCGGGAAGATACCCTTTGGGAAACTCCCGCCCCTCATTACGAATTTGCACCGGGTAACCTTTCGCCGTTTTCGGCATCACATAAATTTCTAAATCAGCATACACAGGGCTGCTCATAGTAACCCCCTTGAGAATGATGAAACAGGCCGGCTAACGGTTGATCGCCAATAGAAACGCCTCTAAATTCTAAACCAGATAGAGACGCAAACAAAGATCAATCGCCTGCGAAAAATCATTTCTGCTATAAGCGGCTACAATCATGCTATAATTTTTCTGGTTCATACCGTAAATGGAGGTGCAGCATGAGTGTACTAGCATTAGAAGGTGTTGTCGAAGCAGAGGGACTAATCCGTATCACATCTGATATACGTCTACCTTAACAAACAAAAGTATACATTTTGATCCCTGATCTGATCTCTGAGGTAGATAAAAACAAACCTGCTTATATTTATTCACCACGTCTTGCCCACGCAGAAAGAGCATCCCGGTACATTATGGAATTGATTGAGGATCCAGAAGATGCCCGCATATCACCTTGAATACTCCCAGACGGCTGCCCCTATCGCTTATGCCACCATTCGTAATCCAACCAAGCCAGCTTTAGCAACCCAGGCAATGATGCTCCTAGATACAGGGGCAGACCTGACATTATTACCACACCGACATCGTTAAAATTTCAAAGGTAGCCAGATGTAAGCATGGTATACTTTAGGCTTGCTTGGGCTGATTCATGACGCATGATTACCTGCCCTCTCAAGCTGTGGCCAGTTTGAACCTGGTCAGGAGATCGGCCTGAGCCATTAGTTCCGAGGCATGAAATTCATCCTTCATCCCTCATCCTTCATCCTTTCCCACAGGAGTTTATCATGGTTGATGTTCAGTTTGATAAATATTATCGTTATGCCGAGTTGACGGCGATATTAGAAGCATGGGCCGCCCAATACCCTGACTTATGCCGCCTGGAGAAAATCGGGGTGAGTTATGAGGGCCGGAACATCTGGCTGATGGTGGTGACGAACTTCGCCACCGGGTCAGATACGGAAAAACCGGCCATGTGGGTGGATGGCAACATTCACGCCACCGAAGTTTCCGCCTCAACCGCTTC
Organism: Anaerolineae bacterium; assembly: GCA_023384415.1. GTDB lineage: Bacteria > Chloroflexota > Anaerolineae > Promineifilales > Promineifilaceae > Trichofilum. The sequence continues at coordinate 87,033 of JAHDWJ010000001.1, read as the reverse complement.
CCTTTATTTGCTCAACAAGCTGCTGACCCAATATGGTCAGGATGATAAAGTGACTTATGCCCTGGACAGCCGGGCGTTTTATGTGGTACCCCGTCTGAACCCGGATGGGGCGGAGTGGGCGTTGGCTGATACCCCCAAATGGATTCGCAGCAGCACCAAACCGTATCCCCGCACAGACCAACTGGATGGGTTGATTCAGGAAGATATTGATGGCAACGGCCGCCTGCTGCAAATGCGGCTGCAAGACCCCCACGGAGCGTGGAAAGTTCACCCGGATGAACCCCGGCTGATGGTGCCCCGCGAGCCGGATGATCCCCCAGGGGAGAATTATTATCGGCTGCTGCTGGAGGGCCGTATCCAAAATTATGATGGGGTGATGATCAAACAAGCCCCATCATTGCAAGGGTTGGATTTGAACCGGCAGTTTCCCGTTTTCTGGCAGCCGGACCAGGCTGGGGCAGGGGATTATCCAGGCAGTGAACCAGAGTCTGCGGCCGCGATGCGTTTTATCGCCGATCATCCCAACATTACCGGGGGGATCAGTTACCATACTTACAGCGGCGTCCATCTGCGGCCGCCTACCAAAGGGCCAGAAACTGAGCTGCCCACCCAGGATTTACGCACCTTCAAGAAAATTGGCAAAAAAGGCACCGAGATCACCGGTTATCCAGCCATCTCCGTTTATCATGATTTTGCTTATGACCCCAAGAGCTACATCCGGGGCACGTTTGATGATTGGTTGTACGAACATCTGGGAGTATATGCCTGGACCACCGAAATCTGGTCCATCCAGCGAGCCGCCGGGGTAGATCACAGTAAAGTGCTGGAATGGTTCCGCGATCACCCGGTGGAAGATGATTTTAAGATATTCAAATGGATGGATGAGGAATTAGGAGGGGAAGGATATGTAACCTGGTATGAATTTGACCATCCTCAACTAGGAAAAGTAGAGCTAGGGGGGTGGGACCTGTTTATCACCATCCGCAACCCACCGTACAAATGTTTAGAGAAGGAAGTGGCTCCCCTGGCCGATTGGGCCATCTTTAACTGCCTCATCTCCCCTAAATTAGAACCGTTTAAGGTGCAGGTGGAATCCCACGGCGATTTGCACCATATTTTGTTTGCCGTTCACAACACCGGCTGGCTGCCCACTAATATTTCTGAACAGGCGATGAAGATGAAGGTGGTAAAACCGCTGGAGTTTGATCTGATTTTGCCGGAAGGGGCGGCCCTGGTGAGTGGGGAGAAGAAGGTGATTGCGGGACAACTTCGCGGCCGCGACGATAAAATCCAAACCCCTACCTGGGGGGGTGATGACACCAACGAACGGGCCAAAGTAGAGTGGGTGGTCAAAGCCCCAGCGGGAACTGAGGTTGAACTGGTAGCCACACACAAGCGAGCCGGGGTAGTGCGTCAGCGAGTTATTTTGGGAGATTGAGAGTCTTGCCTATGTCAAAATTACCTATTACTGGCCTGATGGTGGGGGCGGTGAGCCAGGCGGTCATCGTCTGTGGCGATCCGGAGCGGGCTGAAAAAGTCGCTGGCCATTTGACTGAAGCCCGCCTCTTGACCAATCAACGAGAGTACCGGGCTTATCAAGGATTATATGAGGGTGTGCCGGTGACGGTTTGTTCTCATGGGGTTGGATCCCCGGGCGCGGCCGCAGCCTTTGAAGAACTCATCGCCGCCGGGGGCAAACAAATTATCCGGGTGGGCACCTGCGGGGGTATTCAGCCGGATATTGTCTCTGGCGACCTGGTGGTAGTAACGGCAGCGGTGGACAGCACCGGCTACGGACGAGAAACAGTTCCCCCTGGCTACCCGGCCGTAGCATCTCCACAGCTTGCCCTGCGCTTACAGCAGATCGCGGCCGCAGCCCACCCGCGCACCTTCACCGGCCTGGTCATCACCCGGGATAACTTTTATGCCGGGGTAACGACCCCCTTCACCCCAGATTACCGGGTGATGGCCGCCGCCAGGGTGTTAGCCGTAGAAATGGAATGTGCCGCCCTATTCCATGTGGCTAATCTGCGCGGTGTCCAGGCCGGGGCCATCCTGGCTGTAGATGGCAATGTGCTGGCGGCTGGGGAATCTATGGAGAGTTATAACCCACACCAGGAAGTGGTCGCGGCCGCGGTTGAGAATGAAATTCGCATTGCCTTACAAGCCCTCACTGTTCCCGAGGTGAAGACCCAGTAGATCTAAATTTACTGAAGAATCATTCGCAGATTAGCGCAGATTTTAGGGGTTAGCCTGGAAAAAATCTGCGCTAATCTGCGAAATCTGCGGATAAAAATCAGATTTTGAATCTACTGAGACTGAGGAGTGAGGAGTGAGAAAAAAATCTGTGTCCATCTGTGTCATCTGTGGATCAAATACTCCTTGCATTTATTGACCTTATGAATTTACCTGAAATTCGCCAGCGGCTGCGTCACTTGCTTGACGAACGCCACCCTGGCGACGCCATCGAAAGCTATTACGCCTTTCATCACCCCGATAACCGCACCCAAATTGTGCTGGAGCCAACCGCCTCAGACCATCCCCGGGGATTTATTACCCTGGCCCAAACCGGTTTTGATCTGTTTCGCCCAATGGTCACCTGGCGGCTGCCGCTTGAGGACCTGGAGCAAAGTACCGCCTTTATTTACCAGACAATGACGCCGGGTATGCCTATCATTTTGCTGACGCCGCCGACTTATCTGCCTCTGGTGCATACCTGGTTTACCGTAGAGCGAGAAGAAATGACCAATCTGCTGTCCCTGGATCAAAGCCGATATGAGCCGGTGATCAATGTTCTCGTCACCCAGGCTGAATCAGGCAATGAATGGCCGCGTATGGTTATTCGCTCTCCAAACGGCACAGTGGTCGCTTCAGCTATGGTGAACTGGCAATCACGTTATTTTGCCGAGATAGCAGTACATACTCAACCCAACTACCGCGGCCGCGGCTGGGGACAAAGCGTTGTTTCTACCTTATGCCAATATGTATTGGAACGCGGCCGCATCCCTCTCTACGCCGTCAACCCCCACAATGCCCCTTCTCTCAACCTGGCCGAACGGGTTGGGTTTGTGGACACTGGGCAGCAAAATGTCATCATCGAGGCGGTGCTGCGGCCGCGACCGTGAAAATCACGCAAAAAGCTCGTTTTCTTCACCGCAATCCAATTGACACCCCCTGCGCTCCATGTTAGATTGAGCCAAAAGCAGGTAATAGACTGTATTGGTAAGTTAATCAAAGCATGTGGAGGTTCGAGGTGAAAAAACAGGGCATTGTCAAATGGTTTAGCCGATTAAAAGGGTACGGGTTCATCAAACCCGAAGATGGTGGGCAGGAAGTTTTTGTCCATTACTCGTCTATCAATGGGGAAGGGTATCGTAACTTAAGCGAAGGGGATAATGTTGAATTTGAGGAGATTGACAATGGACGTGGTCCCCAGGCCCGCATCGTCACCAAACGCTCCCTCTTCTAATCCCCCTACGTGGGTAACTCCACCAATTCAACCTTACCAGCCTGCTGAGACTCAGCAGGCTTTTTTATTCCTACACAGATCACCCTGGTAAAAAAGTGTGGGGTCTTTAAGGATTCAAGAAGATGTATTAGATGTAGGGCGTCCCCTTGTGATGCCCTCAATTGGTCAGGTACAAGGTCAACTCCTACATTTAGCCTTACCGCGTACTCTTACCCCACGAAATCCCAAAGTCGCAAAATCGGGACACCGTGGCAAACCATACGCAGCCCTTGGGCAATCAATGGCTAACAACGAGTCTCCCCTCTCCACTCTTTCACTCTCCACCATCCCCCAATTCCCTATTGCCTCTCCCTCCCTCTCTGGGGTAGACTACCCCCCGCATTAAACATTTAGGCTTAAGGAGCAAAGGCAAGGTCTTGTACCTGCGAACCCTGGGCCAGATCACTTTATGTCTACTTTAATCAGGAGTAGGCTGGCCAGACGAGCATTTTGAGCAAGCAGATCATCGTGGACAATAAATCTTTTCGCATCTTAGAATTTGATAAAGTGCTGGAGCGGCTAGCTGGGTTCACCAGCTTCAGTGGCGGTGAAGCTCTGGCCCGCCAATTAGAGCCAACTACCCACCTGGAAACGGCTCAACGGTGGCAGGCCGAAACCCAAGAGGCTGTTACGCTGCTGGAAACGCGAGATGATATTACCATTGGGGGGACGCGGGATGTGCGTCGGGCAGTTAGCAATGCGGCCAGAGGGTACACGCTCCAGCCATCAGATTTCCTGGACATCCGAGGTACGCTGATAGCAGCCCGCACCTTGCGCCGCATTTTGGTTCGGCTGCCCGATCATGTGCCTCATCTGGCAGCCCTTGCCGGGCAAATGGATGAGTGTCCTGGTGTGGTGGCGGCTATCAGCGAAACATTGGATGATAAGGGGGAAGTGCTGGATAGTGCCAGCCCCAAACTGGCGCGTGTGCGCCAGGAGCTGCGGGTGGCTTATAACCGGCTGCATGAGAAGTTGCAGCGGCTGTTGAACAGCAGCCAAAATCAATTTCTCCAGGAACCGATTATTACTCAACGGGGCGGCCGCTACGTTATCCCCCTTAAAGCAGAGTACAAAGGGCGTATTTCTGGGGTCGTGCATGATCAGAGCAGCAGCGGAGCCACCTTGTGGATTGAGCCGTTGGCGACGGTGGAACTGAATAATGAATACCGCAGCCTGCAAGTGGCTGAGCAGGAAGAGATTCAACGGGTGCTGCGCGAGCTTTCCGGCAAAGTGGGGGAGCAAGGGGAACCCCTCAACCGGGTGGTAGATTGTATGGCCGAGTTGGATCTCATTTTTGCCCGTGCCAAATATGCCATCGCCACCAACAGCGTTGCCCCCCAATTTGTTCCCTGGCGGACGGTGGCTCCGGTGCGGCCGCCGAAACATAAAAACGAGCAAGCCGATTGGCAGCCCCCTGCCCACAACCCCCATCCCGGCTCCACCATCTGGATTCGCCGCGGCCGCCATCCCCTGCTTGATCCCCATACCGTCGTGCCCGTGGATCTAACCCTGGATGAGGAAACCTTCCTGGTGCTGATTACCGGCCCCAACACTGGGGGGAAGACAGTCAGCCTGAAAACGATGGGCTTGATGGTGCTGATGGCTCAGTCCGGTCTCCATCTACCGGCCAATGAGGCCCGCCTATCGGTCTTTGACAATGTGTTTGCCGATATTGGGGATGAGCAATCTATTGAGCAAAGTCTCTCCACCTTCTCAGCACATATCACCAACATCATCCGCATTTTGGCCCAGGTGGATGATCGCTGCCTGGTGCTGCTGGATGAGCTTGGCTCTGGCACAGACCCGGCGGAAGGGGCCGCTCTAGCCGAGGCGATGGTCAATTTTCTACGGGACAAGGGGAGTACCACCTTTGTCGCTACCCACTACCCACAGCTAAAGGTGTATGCCAATGAGACACCTGGGGCAACCAATGCGTCGCTGCTGTTTGATATGGAAACACTCCGCCCCACCTACCAGATGACTATTGGCATTCCGGGCCGTTCCAATGCGTTGGCGATTGCCCGGCGGTTAGGACTGGATGAGACGATTTTGGATGAGGCGATGCACCGGTTGGGTAGCGGCAGCAACCGGGCTGAGGATATGCTGGAACAAATTTATGAGCTGCGGGAGAAGATAGAAGCTCAGGAAGCGGCCGCGCGGCTCCATTTGCGTCGTATCGAAGAAGAGCGGGAGCGGTTGGCCGGCCGCCTGGAGCAAATTGAAGAAGAGCGGCAAAAAATCTTGGCGGAAACGAGGCAAGAAAAACAGGTGGAGTTAGAGCAGCTGCGGGAAGAAATCCGGCAGATGCGGCGCAAGATTCGGGATACCGGCTCATTAAATGCCTTAAAGCAGGTATCACAGGAGGTGGAGCAGATTGAGCAAGTACAACTCCCCCCGGAAGAGCCTGCCAGAGAGAAGGCCCGTTCGGTGCGTAAGGCACGGGAAACGTTAGCCGAAGGGGATACAGTTCTGGTGAAAGCATTGGGGGCGAAGGGGCAAATTATCAGCCTGGGCAAGGCGGATGCTCTGATAGCTCTGGGCAATATGACGATGCGGGTGGATGTGCGTGACCTGGTGTTGAAGGAGATGGCCGAGGATCGGCTGCCGGATCCTCAGGATACATCCTCAGCCCAGCCCACGGTAGCCGCCCCCGGGATGAATCTGGATTTGCGGGGCAAGCGGGTTGAGGAAGGGTTAGAAATATTGGAGAGGCAGTTGGACGCGGCCGCACTCAACCATCTCCCCTGGCTCACCGTTATTCATGGCAAAGGGACGGGGAAACTGCGCCAGGCAGTGCGGAAGCTGCTCAAAGGGCATCCCTACGTTGCCAGTTGGGAAGAAGGGCGTGACGGTGAGGGGGGAGATGGGGTGACAGTAGCAAAGTTTCGGGAGGGGTGATGGAGATTGGAGACTGGAGATTGAGAGATTGGGTGAAGCAAAGAGGGTTGTTTATCCACAGATGACACCGATTTTCACAGATGGGAGATGAAATCTGTGTGCATCTGTGACATCTGTGGATTACATATTAACTCTGGTTAGGCAACACTCAGTCCTCAGTCCTCAGTCCTCATTACTGAATTATGATAAAAGCAATTGTTTTTGACCTGGGTGGGACGTTGATTGATTATGCCGGGGGGTATGATTTGTGGCCGGATATGGAGGGGCCGGGGCTGGCGGCCGCGTATCAGGTACTGCATGAAAAGCCGGTGCGCCTGCCGGCCATGGAGACGTTTCGGCGTATTGGCTATATTATGCTGCCGCAGCGATGGCAGCAGGCTACTCGTGGAGAGCAAAACCTGACGGTGCGGGGGCTGTTAGATGAGATGGTGGCTTATTTGCGCGTTAAGGGGATTAAGTCGGCCTGGTTGGATGAAGCGGCCGCAGCCTATGAAGATGTGGTATGCGGCCGCAGTGAAACCCTGCCCCATGCCCAAACCACCCTGGCCCAGCTTAAACAAGAAGGGTACAAGGTAGGGCTTATTTCTAATACGATGTTTCGCGGCCGCGCCCATATTGGCGATCTAGAAAAGTTTGACCTGCTGCCTTACTTTGATGCCCTGCTCTTTTCAGCAGATGTTAATTTATGGAAACCCCGTGCCGAGACCTTCCACCACGTTTTAGAGGAGTTAGATGTACCGGCGGGGCAGGCCGTTTTTGTGGGGGATGACCCGGCCAGTGATGTGGTAGGCGGCCGCAATGCCGGCATGTTCACCATTCATTACCAATCCCATCCCCGCTTCCCCACCCCCGATGGCGTCACTCCCCATGCAGCCATCACCACCCTGGAACAATTGCCCACGGCAATTAGTTCGCTCGTATAGGTGGAGAGTCCAGTGTTTTACTACGGCAAAAAATGAACTTTAACCCAGTCACGAATTTCCAAAGCCGTTTCGTGATTTAACTGCTCACGCCGCCAGATTGGCATACCGGGACGACATTGCACAAAGTCACCTTCTGACACAGCATACACCCCCGACTGATCCATAACCAGGCAAATAGCTGCATTATGTACGGCAAAACTTTTTCCCCGATATTTTCCTTTTGTAGGGGTGAATGATTCAATATTTATGTATTTTGCTACCTGGTCAAGGATATCTCTTTCAGTCAGAATATTCAGCTTAGCTTCAACAGGCACCCAGACATCATGCAATTTAACGAAGTAATCAGCACTACCCGTCTGTTTTCCATTTCGCACACAGCGACATTCCTCCAAGAGAGGAGTACCCTTATCTTTAATCCCGCTAAGTAAATGATCTAGCAAATAGATCCTAATCTGGGCTTCATAAATGAAACGAGTCTCTGGGGCACAAGAAATAGTCGGCCAGTTCTCGTGGGTCACATTAAGAAAACTTAACCCGCTAAATTCAGCCTTGCTCAAAAAATTCGGTAGCCGATTTTCTTGTGCAAGCATATTTTTAATCCCATCAAGTTGCCGACTATATAACGGGGTAGTGACAGCTTGACCAATGGTTACAAGATCAGAAAATCTATCCAGAGGAAGAGGAACAGCAAAAACATGTACCTGTTCTAATGGGGCGAAATATTTGCTCCCAAAATGCTGATGGTCACTGGCTGAATATTCTGTTTTGCCCGAAATTTTCGCACAAGCAAAAATCGTGCCTGAATAGCGATTGGTCAGCGCCAATGTTCGCTCCAAGGCATGCACAAGGGTCTTATTTTTACTGGACAAGCCTAATGTCCATTCTAAGAGGTATGCAAGGGTGTTCTTTTGAGTATTCCCATCTACCGCTTGTTGATATAAGTTAGCAACCCGTTTTTTGGCCCCTTTCGTATGATAAAAAAAGAGAATGTCACCTTGGGTCATCCATCTTAGAGCTGTCCACTTGATCTTATCTGGGGAATCGAATTCAATCAAAATATCCAGGTCTGTTTTTCCCTTTCCTTTGTATTCGTTCTTGACAAGCATCTTTCGCACACCATCTAAGGTTTCAGGGAAACCAACCGTCGTGATACACGCCTGAACCATCTCTTTATTGTCATTGGACATGCTTTCTAGCTCCATGTTGCTCTCTACTTTCCGCTAAATCATGTTTGACAAGAAGCACAATTTGTGCATATCGCTCATCACAACTATTATGTCAATTTACTCACCAGTCTTAAGTGATTCTGGCTAACATAAGTTGCTTCAATCTATTGACATAAATCTTCTTTTCGGCGCATGCACACTATGCCGAAACTGGTAAATACCAGTTAGCGGAACCCAGCGTTGCTATTACTTGCTAAATGTCAAACTGCTGCCAATAGCACATATCGCTGTTCTCCGACGTTTTCTCTTTCGCTCTAGTCTTTTCTCGCATCACATTCAAAATCATCGTAGGTAAGCTCAATAAGAGTAAGACCATTTTGGATTAACCGGTCACGCTGGGGGCGATGGCTGATTGAAGAGGATTGGGCAGACTTTGCTGGGGTCATGGTTGTTCCAGGGGGATGTCATTGGCGGCCACACCTAGAGCTTCAAGAGCATACGCGGCCGCGTTAGCCACCAGTGAATTCTGCTCAGGTGCAGAGCTTTTACACCTTCGCCACATTCGGTGAATTGGCTCGATCTTGTTGGTCTGACCACACATAATGGTTAAACAGCATCACCTATGGCATGATATTAAATATACGCCTATTCCTTTATATAATCTTTTGTCAAGAATGTTATCATGCAATGTTCGGTGCACAAATCTTTTGTTTTGGGTGGTTGCCGCGCGAGTTTGGGTGTAGGAAGTAGCCTGTTTGGGGAATTGTGGCCGCGACATAGGGCAAAACATGAGGGTACTTTTCTACCAGGGAAAACAATATTTCAGAGCGGCGTGGTTTCTATTGTGGTGTATAATGATTAGACAATCATCTAATTGGATGCAACGCCTGTGAAACCTATTGCTTTGCCATTATCTGCCCGCATTCCTCAGTGGGGTTTGCCAACCTTGTTGGCGGACATCTTTCTGATGAATGCGGGTTTCTTTTTGATTATCCCCCTGCTCTCGGTGCATTATGTGGATGGCCTGGGGTGGGCCGCCGGTTTTATTGGGGTGGTGCTGGCGGTGCGGCAGTTTACCCAACAAGGGCTGACGGTCTTTGGCGGGGCCTTGGCGGATAAGTTCGGTCCGAAAAGTTTGATTCTGTGGGGGCTGCTGATCCGGGCAGGGAGTTTTGCCCTGATGGGGTATGCGGATACCCCGGCCCTGCTGCTGTTGTCGGGCGCGGCCGCAGCCATTGGTGGGGCTTTGTTTGGCGCCCCGACCCGGGCCGCTGTGGCCGTCCTGGCTCCCCCGGAAAAGACAACGGATGCCTATGCCCGCATCAGCATGTTACAAAACCTGGGCCGAACCATTGGCCCACTCATGGGCGTCTGGCTGATCCGGTTTGATTTTGCCACGGTGGGGTACGCGGCCGCGCTCTTTTATGTTGTCGCCTTTATCCTCACCTGGGTAGGGCTCCCCCCCATGTCCGTTTCTACTGGCAGCGGGGAGCAGTCGGTTATGAACGGGCTGCGCTACCCCCTCAGCGATAAGCCGTTTATGCTGTTTACAGTGCTGCTGATTGGGTATTGGTTTATGTGGGCCCAGCTTTCCATTGCTATGCCCCTGGCCATTAAGGCGATGACCGGGCAAGACAGCAGTGTGGGTATCATGTTCACCGTCAGTTCAGTGTTGGCGATTGGGCTGCAAATGCCCGCGCTAAAATTAGCCCAACGGTGGCTGCCCCCGTTCCCGACTCTGATTTTAGGCGTTTTATCGGTGGCCATGAGCCTGGGGCTGATGGCCCTGGTGCAAAATTTAGGCCACTTTTACGCCAGCCTCTTTTTCTTCTCTTTGGGGGTAGTGTGGGTAATGCCCACCTCGGAGACAGTCGCGGCCGCCTTAGCCAACCCTATCGCCAGAGGATCTTACTTTGGGGTGAACTCCCTGGCCCTGGCCGTAGGCGGGAGCATTGGGCATGTGGTGGGGGGGTCGTTGGTAGATTGGGCAGCCCGGCTAAACCAGCCTGAGCTGCCCTGGCTGATGTATGGCGGAGTTGGGGGTGCGGCCGCGTTGGGGCTAACCCTCTTTTACTTACACCCAACTAATCGGCAGCGGCTAGAGCCGGCTGCGGCCGCCAAAACCGATACCGCAGCAGCGCCTGCACCGTCGGCAGCCCATCCCACGGGGTAAGCTTCTTCCCCTCTTCCCGATGATCATATTGAATAGGGGCTTCATAAATCTTCGCCCCGGAGCGGATAATCTTGGCCGTGATCTCCGCCTCAATCTCAAAGCGGCGGCTCTGCAAATCCAATGATTGCATCAGCCGCCGGTCAATCAGCTTATAACACGTCTCCATATCATGCAGACGCACCCCATAAAGCAAATTAGTCATCCAGGTCATAGCCCTATTCCCCCAGCGCATCACCTTAGAGCGGCGGCTCAAATCCCGCACCCCATAAACCACCCGCGCCTGCTGCTGCTGATAAGTCATAATCAATTTGACATAATCAGAGGGGTAATATTCTAAATCGGCATCCTGGATAATCACCACATCCCCCTTCGCCTGGGCCAACCCGGTGCGGATGGCTGTCCCTTTGCCCATATTGTGCGGGTGGGTGATCAGGGTGACATTTTCGGCGATTGATTGATCTAACAACCTTTTGGTAGCTTCATCTGAGCCATCATCTACCACTAAAATCTCTTTGGGGACATCTACCGCATGAACGCGCCGGATCAATTCCGCCAGCGTAGAAGCCTCGTTGTATACGGGAATAATAACCGTTAATAGCATGTACAAACCCTTGATAGTTGACTATTTAATCCCTCTCTGGACTGAATCCGGGGGGATTATAATGCAAACAGTTGGCGATGTCAGGTTAGGTGTTAGAATCGCCATTGGTCGGTATAATTCTGATGGTTGAGCCAATCGGCAATCTGGCAACTTCTTGACCATGCCGCCAGTGGGTGATAAAATGTTGTCCGCTTTGCCCTCATCGTCTAGGGGACCAGGACGTAGCCCTTTCAAGGCTAAAACCGGGGTTCGAATCCCCGTGAGGGCACCTGAAGGCTTCACCAATCAGTGAAGCCTTTTTTGTTTTAAGGGCAATGAGTGGAACTCAACTGTCGTCACAGAGAAAATTGGCACTTCCTTCATCCCTCATAATTCATCCTTCATAATTTATTTCACAGGAGTGACATATGCGGCTAGGCATAAATATCGGCTATGCAGCGGGACGAATTGATCTGCCCATGGCCCTGGTGCAGGAAGCGGATCGGCTGGGGGTGTATGCGGTCTGGACCGCCGAGGCGTATGGCTCCGATGCGGTGACGCCGCTGGCCTGGATGGGGGCGCAAACGGAGCGGATTAAGCTGGGCACGGCGATTATGCAGATGCCCGCCCGTACCCCAGCCAACACGGCCATGACGGCCATGACGATGAACCAGCTTTCCGACGGCCGCTTCCTTTTAGGATTAGGTCTCTCTGGGCCACAGGTGGTGGAAGGGTGGCATGGGGTAGGCTACCGGCGGCCGCTTACCCGCACTCGTGAATATGTGGAGATTGTGCGGACTATTTTTAAGCGCGAAGCCCCCCTCACCTACCAGGGGGCAATTTACCAGATACCGTACCAGGGCGAAGATGCTACCGGCTTAGGCAAACCGCTCAAAAGCACCCTCAACGCCCAACCCGATATTCCCATCTACCTGGCCTCCATCGGCCCGGCTAATGTTACCCTGACCGCTGAAATCGCCGATGGCTGGCTGCCCATCTTTTTCTCGCCGCAGCGGTATGCAGATACGTATCAGGAAGCGGTGACTGCGGGTCTGGAGAAGGCAGGCAAATCGCTGGCTCAGTTTGATATTGCCCCGTCGGTGGCGGTAGTGTTAGAAGATAATATGGAGATTGCTTACAACATGGTGCGGCCGATGCTGGCCCTCTATATTGGCGGGATGGGAGCAAAGGGGAAGAACTTCTATTATGATCTGGCCGTGCGTTATGGGTTTGAGGCGGCCGCAGACGAAATCCAATCCCTCTACCTCTCCCGTCGCCAGGGGGAAGCAATGATGCGTGTGCCCCCTGAACTGATTGACGAAGTAGCCCTGGTCGGCCCTCGTGAACGTATCCGGGAGCGGCTCTCCTTATGGCAAAACAGCCCCATCACCACCCTGAACATGATGCCTATGGGCAGTGACCCCATCGCCACCCTGCGGATGATGGTGGAGTTGGTGGGGTGAGGAGATAGACCAGGAAAATAATTAATGGGTGAACTGGTGAATGGTTGAATGGTTGAATGGTTAATGATGGGGCCACAAGACTCCATTAATTATTCCTCTCCCGCCTGATTTCATAAGCTTATGGACAAACAAGGGCAAGGGTTGGTCATCAAGGCGATTAGTGGCTTTTACACCGTCGAAACCGGGGCGAGAGTAGTTGTTTGCCAGGTACCGGGCCGGTTAAAGCGGCAGCGACAAAACAGTGATCTGGTGACGATTGGCGATCGGGTAACATTCACCTACACTTCTGATGAAGCCGGCCTCATTGAGGCTATTGAGGAACGGCGTACGATCCTTTCCCGCTCCCGTGCGGCCGCGGGCCTACGCCAGCTCACCTCAGACAAAGAGCAGGTGTTAATCGCCAATGTAGATCAGTTGATTATCGTCACGGCGATCACCAACCCGGCCCCCAGTTTACGCAAATTGGACCGATTTCTGGTGGTAGCCGAGATGAATGAGCTGCCCGCCATTCTCTGTGTTAACAAAGTAGACCTGACCACCCTGGCCGAAGCGGAACAGTTGTTTGCCCTGTATGAGCAGATAGGGTATCCCGTGTTGTATACCAGTGCCAAAACCGGGCAGGGCATTGATGCCTTGCGGGAGAAACTCCAGGGGAAAATTTCTGTTTTTTCTGGCTCATCCGGTGTGGGCAAATCAAGTTTGCTCAATGCGGTGCAGCCGGACCTAGGGCTAAAGGTGCATCAGGTCAGCCAGGCGACAGGTAAAGGGCTGCATACCACCCGTTATGCCGAGATGTTTCCCCTGGAAGGAGGGGGCTATGTGGCCGATACCCCAGGGATAAGAGGGCTGGCTCTGTTTGATCTGGAACCGGCAGAGATAGATGCCTATTTTCGAGAAATTGCCCCCCTGGTGGCCGATTGCTCGTTTAGTGATTGTACCCACCGGCATGAGCCAGGGTGTGCTGTAGTTGCGGCGGTAAAAAGAGGGGATGTCGCGGCCGCACGATATGAAAGTTATTTGCGTTTGCGGGAAGAGCATGAGGCTTTGGAAAGAGCAGCGTATTAAGTAAGATATGAGGATTGAGCGTTGAGGGGCGAGAAATTGCGAGAATGGAGACTGACCAGTGAGATAGGAAAACCATCGTGTTAGACTTACGTCAGGATGAAGTTGGGAGTATACCGGGGCGCGAGTCACGGGATCCATTAGAGATATTGGTACAAGAGCGCACAGCAGAGTTGGCGGCGGTCAACGAAGAGCTGCGCCGCTTTGCCTATATGGTTTCCCATGATTTGCGTGCCCCCCTCGTCAATATGAGCGGCTTTTTGGCCGAACTGAAAGGGGCATTAGCGGTGGTGCAAGAGGTGATAGAAGGGGTGCGGCCGCACCTCACCCACGAGCAAAAACGGGCCATCGCCCTCTCCCTACACGAAGATATCCCGGAAGCCCTCGAATTCATTGGCTCCTCCGTGCGTAAAATGGCCCGCCTGAGCAATGCCGTGTTGGCCCTTTCCCAAATCGGTCGGCGAGAATTGAGTTTCGAGCCGATTGACACCCTGCTTCTGGTTCAAGAAATATTAGATACCCTGGCCTTTCAAATCAACCAAAAACAAGTGACCGTGGACATTGCCCCCTTGCCTCCCATCATCGCCGATCAAGTGGCCTTAGAACAAATAATGAGCAACCTGCTTACCAACGCGCTCACTTACCTCCAGCCAGATCGTCCTGGCCATATTTCCGTATGGGCAGAAGAGTCCGCAGATAAAATTACTTTTTTTGTGCAAGACAACGGTCGTGGCATCCCGGCTGGAGATCAGGCAAAAATTTTTGAGCCATTTTATCGTTCAGGCAAACAAGATACCCCTGGTGAAGGGATGGGGCTGACTTACGTGCAAACCCTGGTCCGCCGGCATGGAGGCCAAATTAGCTGTGAATCCACCCCTGGCCAGGGTACCACCTTTATTTTTTCTGTATCTAACCATCTATTACCCGCTCTATGACCGAAAATCAAAACAAACCCACCCACATTTTATATGTTGAAGATGATGTTGGTCTGGCCCGACTGTTCCAAAAAAAGCTAGAACGCGCCGGTTACACCGTTGATCTGGTGTACGACGGAGAGACGGGGCTGAATCAGATTAAAGAGCATCTGTATGATCTGGTGGCTCTGGATTTTAAGCTGCCCGGACAGGATGGGCTGGAGATTTTGCATAAGTTAGGCGATTCTCCCCATCCCCCCATTATCATGGTGACGGGAACCGGGAATGAAAAAACGGCCGTTGAGGCGATGAAGTTAGGCGCCAGTGATTATATTGTCAAGGACCCAGATGGAGCGTATCTCGATTTGATGCCTTCTACCATTCAACAAGTATTGTCGCGGCAGCAGTTAATTGCTGAGCGGGCCCAGGCGGTAGCCGCCTTAGAAAAACGAAACCAAAAGCTGGCTCTGCTGAATGAAGCAGGGCAAGCCCTCACTTCTATATTTGACCTGGAGCAAATTATGGCCCAACTGCTCCAGGCTCTCATTGATTTAACCGATGCAGACGGCAGTTCGGTCTGGCTGTGGGTGCCGATGAGTCAGGCCATGTTAGAATGCCGGGCCATTTTTCATTACCAACAAACGCCCCCTTTGCTTGGGGCGCGTATCGCGGTGGGGGAAGGGGTGGCGGGCTGGGTAGCCCAACATAATCAACCAGCCATTGTCCCGGACGCGGCCGCAGACCCCCGCTTTGCCCACCGGATCGATCACAGCACCGGGTTCCACACCCATTCCCTTATGGCCGTTCCTTTACGGCTGGGGGATGGCCTCATAGGCGTTATTGAAGTGGTCAACAAACGCGAAGGCAGTTTTGACGCGGATGATCTGGCCTTTACCCAAACTTTAGCCGCCTCAGCGGCCATCGCCATTCACAACGCCAACCTGGTTGAAGCGTTACATCAACGCACCCAAGACCTGGAAGCTCGTAAAAATGAGTTAGACGCCTTTGCCCACACCGTCGCCCACGATTTACAAAATCCCCTGGCCCTCATCACCGGTTATGCCGAAGTCCTGGTAGAGACTGATTTTTCCCTGACCGAAGAGGAGAAAATTAAAAGTCTGACCCACATCTTAGAAAACACTCGCAAGATGAGCAACATCATTGATGAGCTGCTTCTCTTAGCTACGGTACGTCGGGAAGATATGGCTATTGCTCCGGTAGATATGGCTCGCACCATTAAAGAGGCCCGACGGCGGCTTTCCCACATCATTGAAAAATCAAACGCGGTTTTGACCATACCGGCCACCTGGCCCCAGGCCATGGGATATGCCCCCTGGGTGGAAGCAGCCTGGGTCAATTATCTAAGTAACGCCCTGCGTTATGGCGGCATCCCCCCCATCATAGAGGTAGGCTCCTTCATCCAGCCGGATGGGATGATCTGCTTTTGGGTGCGGGACCAGGGGCCAGGTATTCCCCAAGAGCAGCAGGCTCGCCTTTTCCAACCTTTTGAGCAGGTTAATAAAATCCGGGCCAAAGGGCATGGTTTGGGGCTTTCCATTGTTCGTCGTATTATTGAAAAGTTGGGCGGTCAGGTTGGCCTACATAGTGAAGTAGGGGCCGGAGCTACCTTCTGGTTTACCCTACCCCCGGCGGGGGAGGAAGTTTCTAGTTTCTAGTTTCGAGTCCCAGCCCTCAGCACTCATAAAGGAATTTTTATGTCAGAACCATTAGAATCGCAGCAGGAAGGGAAAAAGAAAGCGGTCACGGGCCGGACGCGGACAATGGTAATTGCCATTGACCGGTTTGTTTATTGGCTGAGCCGAAACTGGTTGGCGGTGTTTAACACCGCGGCCGCACTCTATGTTGGTCTACCCATGTTGGCCCCAGTTCTCATGAGTGTCGGGGCCGAGGGGCCGGCCAAAACGATTTATGCCGCCTACTCTCCCATGTGTCACCAGATGGCTTTTCGCTCTTTCTTCCTCTTTGGCGACCAACCGGTGTACCCCCGCGAGCTGGCGGGCACATCCCTGACCCCATTTGAGGCATATACCCCAGGACTGTCCGAATTTCAGGGCATATCCCCCGCCGATAGTAACCGGTTCTTCTTTGCCGCACGGGTTTTTCTGGGCAATAGTGAGATGGGGTACAAAATGGCCCTCTGTGCCCGGGACATCGGTATCTATTTCTTTGTGTTGGTGGGGGGGCTTATTTTTGCTGTGCTGCGGCCGCGGTACAACATCAAACCTCTTCCCATTCTCGCCTTCATCATCATCGGCATGGGGCCCATTGGGTTGGATGGGTTTAGCCAGCTTTTTGGCTATATGTTTGATGGCCACAGCAGCGGCCTTCTTGGCTTCCTGGGCCAGCTTTTTGCTGTGCGTGAAAGCCCCCCCCTGCTGCGAACCCTCACCGGGGCCTGGTTTGGGCTGACCCTCGTCTGGTTAGCTTATCCCCATGTCAACGCCGGCATGAAGGATACAGAACGAGACCTCAAAGAAAAGTTGATCCGCGCCGGGGTCCTCAAGAGTGATGACAAAGAAAAAGGGAACCGCTAAGACGCTAAGGGGGCCAAGAAAAGAGGAACTCTAGAGAAATTCTTTGTGCCCTGCGCCTCTTTACGGCAAAAAATCTCTTTCTTCAGTAGAGTCAATTGTGCGTCGTTATCTCCGGGTTTTAGCTACATTTTATAAAGCCGCCTTCTTAGCCGATTTAGAATACCGGGCTAATTTTGTCAGCAGCCTGGTATTAAGCCTGGTTGCTTTGGGCTGGTCGGTGGCGGGGGCGGTGGTCTTTTTTCAGCATACTGACCAACTTGGCGGCTGGTCACTCAATGAGCTGCTGATTGTTTTAGGGCTGTTTGTCTTTTTTCTCGGCTTTGTAGATGTGTTTATCTCCCCCAATGTGCAAGATTTTATGGAGCATATCCGGGTGGGGACGATGGATTTTATTTTGCTCAAGCCGATTAACGCCCAGTTTCACACCTCCTTGCGGCGGCTGAATGTGTGGCGGCTGGCCGATATGGTCCTGGGGATTGCCCTGGTGTTATGGGCCATCAGCCAGTTGGAAACGCGGCCGCAGCCCCTCACTGTTCTCTACTTTATCATCCTCTGCCTTTGTGCCCTGCTCATCCTGTATAGCCTGATTATGCTCCTCATCACTTCAGCCTTCTGGTTTGTCCAGTTAGAGAATATCATGGAGCTGCTTTTTACCTTCTATGAGGCCGGCCGCTTCCCCGTTACCATTTTCCCTGGGTGGGTGCGGGTCATTCTCACCTTTGTCGTCCCCATCGCCTTCATCACCACCGTGCCCGCGTCGGTGCTGTTGGCCCGATTAGATGGGCTGTTTGTGGTATACGCGGCAGGCATCGCGGCCGCGCTCTTTATCGCCTGCATCCTGTTTTGGAACTACGCCATCCGCCATTACAGCAGTGCCAGCTCATGACTTTTGCCCACAAGTAAAACAAATGAGTCTACTAAAAAACCTCGCGCAGAGATACCAGAAAAAAAATTCGCGCCAATTCGTGACTTTCGTGGCGTCCATTCCCAATGCTCCAATCAGATAACACCCAAACCGATTTCCACATTTTACGCCGCTGCTTTGGCTACCTGCGGCCGTATCTGCGTATGGTAGTCGGCATTTACCTGACCATGCTGCTCATCAACAGCGGCAGCGCGGTCGTGCCCCAACTGATCCGCTGGGGGATTGATGCCGGTATTTACGGCGGGGACCTGCCCTTATTGGCGCGGGCCACCCTGCTACTCCTCGGTCTGGGTCTGCTCCAGGGGGTTGTCACCTTTTATCAGGGCAAATGGAGTGAGATCACCTCCCAAAATGTGGCCTATGATCTGCGTAATGCCCTGGTGCAAAAGCTGGCCGCCCTCTCCTTCTCCTTCCATGACCGCACCGAAGCCGGGCAAATTTTGACCCGCGCCATGCAAGATGTGGAGCGCATCCGCTTCCTCACCGGCCGGGCGGTGCTGCGGATTGTAGAAGGGGCGGTGCTGATTTTGCTCACGACGGCGATTTTGTTCTGGATGAATTGGCGGTTGGCCTTGCTCGTTTTGCTGATTGTGCCCCCACTCCTTTACCGGGCCTACCAATACGGCCGCGTCTTTCGCCCCCTCTCTTTCCAAATTCAAGACCAACTGGGCCAGTTGACTACCCAACTGGAGCAAAATTTACGCGGCATACGCATTGTCAAGGCATTTGCCCAGGAAGAGAGTGAGATCAGCCGGTTTGAGGCGGAGAACCGGCAATGGTTTGATCTCTCGCAGAAGTCGGTGCGGGTGCAGGCGGTGAATGCCCCGCTGCTAGATTTGATCGCCAATGTGGGCACGGTGGGGATTTTGGGGTATGGGGGGTGGCTGGTGATTGACGGGGCGTTGACGATGGGGGAGTTGGTGGCGTTTATGACCTACCTGGGCATGTTGGTGCGGCCGATTCGTAATATGGGGCGCATCATCCCGATTTTAGCTATTGCCGCTTCGGCCGGGGAGCGGGTTTTTGCTATTTTGGATGCCCCGGAAGAGGTGGCCGATGCCCCTGGAGCGACCCCGTTGCCCCGGCTGCGCGGCCGCGTCCAATTTGATCACGTCTTCTTCGGCTACCAGCCAGACCACCCCATTTTGCATGACATCACCTTCACCGCCGAACCAGGGCAGGTTATCGCCATCATGGGGGCCACCGGCTCAGGCAAATCTACCCTCATCAACCTGATCGCCCGCTTTTATGAACCGACACGCGGCCGCATCCTGCTTGATGGTCACGACAGCCAGCAAACCACCCTCAGCTCCCTGCGTCGCCAGATCGGGTTCGTCATGCAAGACACCCTACTCTTCGCCGCCAGCATCCGGCAAAATATCGCCTTCGGCAGCCCCCAGGCCAGCGAAGCAGAGATTATCCAGGCGGCCCAAGATGCCCAGGCCCATGAGTTTATTATGGCTATGCCCGAGGGGTACGATACCCGGGTGGGAGAGCGGGGGGTCACCCTCTCCGGGGGGCAAAAGCAGCGGCTCTCTATCGCTCGCGCCCTGCTGACCAACCCCCGGCTGCTCATCCTGGACGACGCCACCGCCAGCGTAGACAGTCAGACGGAGCAGCTAATCCAACAAGCTCTGGAACGGCTGATGCGCGGCCGCACCACCTTCATCATCGCCCACCGGCACAGCACCATCCAACAGGCTGATTTGATTTTGTTGCTGGAAAGCGGCCGCGTCACCGCCCAGGGCAAACATGAAGAACTTCTGGCAAGCTCCTCCCTTTACCAACAAATTTACGAGTTACAAACGGAGAGGCGTAATTCACCCATTCACCCATTATTATGAGTTTTAGCTTTTCACCGAACATGGGGCCGCGAGGGGCGGTCAATCAATTTGGGCAAGAGGGGCAGGATGGGCGCGTTTTGGACAAACGGGTCATCCGTGGGATGCTGGCTTTTGTCAAACCGTATTGGCGGCGGATGTTTTTGGCCTTCCTGCTCATGCTAGGCGTCACCACCTTCACCTTGCTCATCCCTTACCTCATCAAAACGGCCATAGATAACCCTATCGCCAGCGGGGACCGGGATGGGCTGGGACGGCTGGCCCTGCTCATCGCCCTGGCCTACCTGGGACTTTATCTCACCACCGCCGGGCAAGATTACCTGCTCGGCTGGACCTCACAGCGGGTGCTGGCCGATGTGCGCGAGCGGATGTTGGAACATCTCCAGCGATTCTCCCTGGGGTACCACGATCGCACCATCGTGGGCGTCACCGTCTCCCGCGTTATCAACGATGTGGCCGTCATCAACGATTTGCTCACCCAGGGGGTCATCTCCCTACTGGGCGACCTGCTTATTTTGCTAGGCATTGTCATCATCATGTTGACCATGAGTCCTAAATTGGCCCTGCTCACCTTCGCCGTTTTGCCCCTGATGGCCTTAGCTACTATTCTCTTTTCCCGCCAGGCCCGCAGCGCGTTCCGCCTGACCCGGCGGCGGGTGGCCGCTTTGGTGGGCAATCTGGCGGAAAATATTAACGGGATGCGGGTGATTCAGGCGTTTGCCCAGGAGCAGCGGGTGGAAGAGCAGTTTGAGGCGGTCAATGACGCCAACCGGCAATCCCATATTGAGGCGATGCGCCTCTCATTTATTTTTCTGCCCACGATTGAATTTCTGGGGGTGGTTTCGATGGCTATCGTGTTGTATTTTGGCGGCCGCGCCGTCGCCAGTGCCGAGGTTACGTTAGGTATCATGGTGGCCTTCCTGGCCTACGTAACCCGCTTCTTTCAGCCCATTCAGGAGTTAAGCCGCATTTACACCACCATGCAAGCGGCTATGGCTGGGGGGGAACAGGTGCTGCGCCTGCTCAACACCCCCATCGAACTGGTAGACCCCCCAGAAGCCGGGGAGATGCCCCCGATTGTCGGGGAAATTCGGCTGGAAAATGTGACCTTCCATTACCAGGCGGATGGCCCAGAAATTTTGCATGAGGTCAATCTGCACATTACCGCCGGGCAGACGGTGGCTCTGGTTGGTCCAACCGGGGCTGGCAAAACGACCATCGCCAACCTGATCGCTCGCTTTTATGATGTGAGCCAGGGGCGGGTATTGCTAGATGGGTTGGATGTGCGCTCTGTGAGGCAGGCATCGCTGCGCCGCCAATTTGGCCTGGTGCCTCAGGACCCGTTTCTCTTTGCCGGGAGTATTGCCGACAATATCCGCTTTGGTTGCCCGGAGATGGGGTTGGCTGAGGTGGTCGCGGCCGCGAAATCGGCCAACGCCCATGATTTTATCATTGGGCTGCCCCAGGGGTATGAGACAAAAATTTTAGAAGGAGCGGTGAACTTGTCAGTGGGGCAGCGGCAGCTGCTGTGTATTGCCCGTGCTGCCCTGGTAGACCCGCGCATCCTCATTCTGGATGAGGCGACGGCCAGTGTGGATACGGTAACCGAGGTGCTGATTCAGAAGGCGTTGGATAGGTTGCTGCGCGGCCGCACGGCTATTGTTATTGCCCACCGGCTGAGTACGATACGGAATGCCGATTTGATTTGTGTGGTGGAAGGCGGCCGCATTGTTCAACGCGGCCGGCATGAGACGTTAATGGCTCAGGATGGATTATATCGGGAGCTATATCGCGGGGCCGTTGGTTAGCCTGTCTGAGGGTTGGTTTCCGGCCTGGACAAACGCTCTACTAGTACAACTTTGAGGTAAATTCACCTGCTTCAAATGCCTCTAAAATTTCTTTTTCTTCCGGGTCTAACTTTAAGCTGTTCATCATTTGCATCCAAGATATTGTTTTGTGGCTTTCCGGCTAGGAATGATCGTTTTTAAAAAAATCTCGTTCTCACTCTCAATATAGGACACGAGATAGGTGTAACTGTTAATGGCAACAACAAAGATTCGTTGATGGAGATAAACAGCATGGTTTGAGTGAACGATATCGTCTAATAGATCACCATGCTGCAAGCTGAAGATAACATCTTCAAAAGAAATACCGCGCTCCTGGACAAGGGTAGAATTTTTCTCAGCGCTCCAGTTGATTGGTTTCATAGCCAGGGTATTATATCAACTTTGTGTGCCTTTTGGCATCAAGGTAATGATGATGGCAATGATGGGCGGGGTGACAACAGCGAATTTAAGGAAGGAGCGAATGGGCGGTTTTTCTGAGTAGCGATAATATTTTCTCTAATATAGGCTCGCCGTTTCGGGGTGAGATCGGGGTGACAACAGCGAATTTAAGGAAGGAACGAATGGACGGTTTTTCTGAGCAGAGGTAATATTTTCTCTATGCCCCGTATTAAGGTGTTTACGGTAGAAGATGCTGAGGATCCGCTGCTCCAGCGAGAGTATCAGGCGGCGATGAAGCGGGCCGGCCGCATCTGGCATATTGTCAGCATTATGAGCCAGAACGCGGCCGCGCTCAAAGCCTCAATGGGGTTATATGCCGTCCTCATGCACCAGCCCTCTCCCCTGAGCCGGTCCCAACGAGAGATGTTAGCCACCGTCGTTTCCGCCCTCAACCATTGCCGCTACTGAACGCGGGCCCATGCCCACGACCTCCGGGCTGAGGTCGAACGTGATTTTGGCTTAACGGATGCGGCCGCAGCTGATTTATTGGTTCACCAGATAGCCAAAGATTGGCACGCGGCCGCGCTCACCCCACCCAACCAGGCCCTCTGCGCCTACGCCGAAAAGCTCACCCACACCCCTGCTCAAATCACCGATGCCGACATAGAAACCCTGCGCCAGCATGGCTTCACCGACCGGGCCATCCACGATGCCACCCAGGTCATCAGCTACTTCAACTACATCAACCGCATCGCCGACGGCCTGGACGTTGCCCTGGAACAGTTCGTCCACCCCTGGGAGCAATCCGTCCCCTTCCGTTAAAAGGTATAAAATTGTCGTCAGAAAAATGGTGAACCGTGCCTGGATTTAGAATGACTGTTGCAAGTGAAAGACTGGGACATGTAATATCTCAACAGGAATAATTCGTTGTTGATTTTCCTTCTCTAATAAATCCAGCAGCAGGTCAAATGTTTCAGCCATCATATAAATATGCCCTTTGTCACATTGATAGGCTGGCACATCTCGGACAGAAACAAGATGGCCATGGTTTTGGGTCAAATATTCCAGGCTGACATGTACAAGGGATTGTTGACAACGGGGGCAATAGTCGGATTTTTCTAATAGAATGGTGGGATCATCTCCAAGCAAATTGTGATAAACGTCTACATCAAAATGGACTATTTCGGATTCATCCCAATAGTCAGCCGTACTATGGCTTTCCCAGAAAGCCACTTCCTCGGCAATCGTTTTGAATTCGGGTAATTTACTCATTGGATCATCTCCGCAGGTAGAATTGCCTCTCGTCGCCTTCCATGTCACGGGCACTTAGAACAAGGGCAGATCGATCTAATTTGTAGATAAATACCGCAAACAAATAACGACCATCATCTGCCTGGCCATAAGCCTAATAAATGTGTTCACCCTGACGGGTTCCTCTTGACCCACGTCTAAAAAGGGGCTTATTGACAAAAATCTGTTCAACTTGTTCCAGATCAACACCATGCTTGACTTCTAATTTTTCAATGACATCAGGCAGCCAACGAATTTGTTTGATTATCACCACGTCACCTCAGCCTGTACTCAGTATTATAACGGATTCCAGGCTTTGGCGTTTTTCAGTTTTTCCCATATAGGGCACTTTGACCAAATTACCCTACACACTCTTTTCACGCGGGCAGCGCTTCCAGCGACGTTTCCGCATCCATCTCCTTATATTCACCGGTTACCAGATAAACCACCCATTCACACACATTGGTCACCCGGTCCGCTGACCGTTCCAGGTTGTGGGTAGCCCATTGCAAATAGTTGGCCCACTCAATTTGCTCTGGATCAGCCATGATAAAAGTGGCAAAATCCCGGTGGGACTGTTTGAACAGATCATCCACAAAATCATCTTCTTGGGGAATCGTCCGGGCCAGGGCACCGTCTCGGCGCACAAACGCATCCATCGTCCGCTCCAGCATATCGGCCGATTTTTCGGCCATTTGGGGCAAAATATAAGTTAGAAAATCGGGCAGCCGTCTGGTCCCGACGATCAAACTAATCCGGCCAATTCCTTTCACATAATCATGAATACGCTCCAATTCCCCTGCGATTTCCATAATCGCCGCCAGAAAACGCATATCCCGGCCCGTTGGTTGTTGGGTAGCAATAATCGCCAGGCAGCCCATCAAAATGTTGATCCGCTGCTCATTGACCCACTCATCCATCTGGATCAACTGCCGGGCCTGGGCATGGTTCGCTTGCAGCAAAACCGTCACCGCTTTGGTCAAATTTTCTGCTACTACACTGCCCATTGCCAGCAGTTGCTCTTGTTGTTGTAATAGTTCACGTTCAAATGTTGCCCGCATCAGGTTAGCTCCTTCGTAAATCGAACTTCCAGTTCGATACGCGATTTAGAAAATCGCGCTCCAAATTTTCATTCATGATCATCCTGCTTTAACCAAACCGCCCGGTGATATATTGCTCGGTCATCTCGTTTTTAGGATTGGTGAACAGATCATTGGTTTGATCGTACTCTACCAGATAGCCAGCCCGGTCGGTGTCCATGTTGAAAAAGGCGGTGTAATCAGAAGCCCGCGCCGCTTGCTGCATGTTGTGGGTGACGATGATGATGGTGTAATTTTTCTTGAGCTCCTGGATCAACTCTTCGATGCGTAAGGTGGCGATGGGGTCCAGGGCTGAGGTCGGCTCATCCATGAGGATAATCTCTGGTTTGACGGCGATGGTACGGGCGATACACAACCGCTGCTGCTGCCCCCCAGAAAGGGAGAAGCCGCTCTGGTTGAGCTTGTCTTTGACTTCATCCCACAAGGCAGCCTGACGCAAAGCCCCTTCTACCAGACCGTCCATATCCCCTTTGTATCCATTGATGCGGGCCCCCCAGGCCACGTTCTCGTAGATGGTTTTGGGGAACGGGTTGGGTTTTTGGAATACCATGCCGATGCGGCGGCGTACTTCTACCGGGTCTACCCGGCTGTCGTAAATGTTGTGGCCTTGATACAACACTTCCCCTTCGGTGCGGGCGGTGGCGACCAGATCGTTCATCCGGTTGAAGGAGCGAATAACGGTACTTTTGCCACAGCCAGAAGGGCCGATGAGGGCGGTAATCTGGTGGGTAGGGAATTTGAGGGAAATATTTTTGACGGCCCGGAAGGAGCCGTAATAGATGCTCATGTTGTTGGCTTCGATGGCATAGCGGCCATTTTGGCTGGGTTGGGTCATGATAACCTCCTGGTAGTGCGGTTGCGCAGGATGACGGCTGAGGCGTTGAGGGTGAGCAGCATCGCCAGCAGGACGACGATAGCGGCCGCAGCAATGCTCCTGAACTCCTCTTGCGGCCGCGATGTCCATTGGTAAATCTGAATTGGCAGCGTCGTAAACTTAGAAAACGGCCCATCTGGGTCAATGGTGATAAAGGTTGAAGCCCCCACCACCACAATCGGGGCCGTCTCCCCAATAGCCCGCGAGACCGCCAAAATCGTCCCCGTCAGGATACCGGGCAGGGCATTGGGCAGGACATGATGCCAGATCGTTTGCCATTTAGTCGCTCCCAGGGCCATGCCGGCCTGGCGCAGCGAATTGGGCACCGCCCGAATCGCTTCCTGGCCGTTGATGATAATGAGCGGCAGAATAAGCAGCCCTAACGTCAGACCAGCGGAAAGAATCGTCCGCCCATTGGCCGAAGTGGTGCTTTCCACCACCCCAAAGATGGCCCCACTGGTAATTGGTTCCAACGTCCGCACAAAAATCGCCAGCCCCAACATCCCATAAATAATCGAGGGCACCCCAGCCAGATTATTGATATTGGTCTGGATCATCCGGTTTAGCCGATTATCGGTCGCATACTCTTCCAGGTAAATGGCCGCCCCCACCCCTATCGGGAAAGAAAAAGCCAGGGTGATGAAAATAGTCCACAGAGAACCGCGAATGGCGGTACGGACACCGGCCAACTCTGGGGTGCTAGATTGGGGGCTGCGGACGAATTGGGGGGTAAGCCAGGAACGGAACTCTAACTCCGCATTGGGGAAACTGGTTTCCACTTCCAGGGCGATCTCACGTCGCTTAAAGATCGAATCCACCAGCGACCAGGTGCGGACCACGTCTGGTTTCACTACGTTGGCTAAAACCAACTGGTATACATCATTTTGATCACGCGGCCGCAGGGTACAGCCGGCAGGTGGCTCATCACTGGCACACACTTCGGCAAAGAGGGCCGGGTCTTCAAAGACAAACCGATCTTCGTAAAACCGTTGATCCCGCTCCAGGCGGCGCCCCAGCCCCACAGAGATGTTTTGTTGCAAGATGTTGACCAAATCCTCTTTGGGCAAATCTTCTAACGATTCAAAAAAGATCGTTTCGGTGAAAAAATCTAAGGTGCCGCTGTCCGATCCAGGGATAAATCGTTTAATCGGCTCATCAGGCCAGCGGGGGTTGACATCAGACCACCGTTCAGCAGTGGTGAAAATTTCCCGTAGCTCATCTTGGGTGACATCGGTCAGGAAATCATTTTGTTGGCTGACAACGACGGCCAGGGTATCTATAGCTACGACGAAGCCGATGGGGCGCCGGTTGGCGGAACGGCAGGCTTGAAATTCGGCCGGTTTGATCGCCCGGCTGGCGTTGACGATTTCCACCGGACTGCCTCGCTCACAAAAGGCGCGGAACCCGGCACTGGTACCGATGTTGTCAATGGTCATCTGCCCCTCAAACCCTGCGGCCGCGATCTGGTCTGCGGCCGCCAGGGTCAATGGGTACACCGTCGAACTCCCGGCAATACGAACATTGTTGCCTAGACCCGCCGGGTTAATAATGGCAAATTGCCCCGGGGCCAGGTTCAGGCCGCTGTGGCTGCTCCATAAATCCTGGGCCGTCAGCATAGCCTCATCTCCGGCGTAAAAGTACCCTACCTCATTATTCAACTCAGCCAGGTGGGTAAGGTAATAGTTGATAAAAACAGACACCCCCTGGTTACGCTGGATAATCTCTGGGGTGGTGTAAATGTACAGCGGCCGCGCTAACAAATAATCTCCTCTGGCCGCATTTCTCTCGGTGGGTTCTGACCCTTCTACCTGTAACGCTTTTAGCTGGTCCTGGTACTCCTGATAATAAGCATAGCCAAAAAAGCCAATGGCATACGGATCATCGGCAATACCGGCCACCAGGTCGGTATCATCTTCACTGGTGAAGGTATTGCTAGAACCAAGCATCCGCGCCTGATCCAGGGTCAATACCAGACTGGCCGGGGGAATTTGGTTTTCTACGGCCACCAGGCCAAACACCTGGTTAAGAATGTTATATAACAAGGCGATCAAGGTCAGAATAGCAATGATGGTAGACCCCAAAAAGAGGGTACGGCCAAAGGTGCCCTGACGGTGGCGGCGGCTGATTTGCTGTTCCAGGGCAGCCCCTTCAGGAAAAGAGTGAGGTGCGCGGCTCATTCATACACCTCCCGGAAACGGGCCACAAAGCGGCGGCTCATCATATTGAGACCTAAAGTCATTATGAAGAGGAGCAGACCAATGGCAAAGATGCTGTTGTAATCAATGGAGTTGTAGGAGAGGTCGCCGCTGCTGATACGGACAATGTGACCGGTCATTGTCTCCCCGGCAATAAACGGGTTGAGAATGTAACTAAACAGGCCATCTTTGCCAATCTCAAAGTTGCGTGGCCCGGCCCCGGCGGCAATAGCGACCACCATCGTCTCGCCGATAGCTCTGGAGATAGCCACTACAAAGGCGGCCGTGATTCCTGAGAGGGCGGCCGGTACCACTACCCGCACCGAGGTTTCTAACTTGGTGGCCCCCAGGGCATAAGAGGCTTCTCGTAACGAGCGGG
Source organism: Anaerolineae bacterium (assembly GCA_023384415.1). GTDB lineage: Bacteria > Chloroflexota > Anaerolineae > Promineifilales > Promineifilaceae > Trichofilum. The sequence continues at coordinate 58,962 of JAHDWJ010000001.1, read as the reverse complement.
GGACAGCATGTAAAGCGTCTTCACTCATGGAACTGACCAGGGGAATGATGAGAATACCGACGACGATACCGGCTGAGGCAGTGTTAAAAATTTGCACTGTCCCATCCCCAAAAATGAGTCGCAGTAAGGGGGTCATAAAGGTTAGGGCAAAGTAGCCATAGACAACGGTGGGAATCCCTGCCAGCACCTCTAAGATTGGTTTGAGTGTACTGCGAACACGTTCGCTGGCGTATTCGCTCAGGTAAATGGCCGAGGCCAACCCTAACGGCAAAGCCACAACCATAGCAATAACGCTGGTAAGTAGGGTGGCTAAAACCAGCGGCCAGATACCAAATTCACCAATGGCCGGCTGCCATTTGGTTTTGGTAAAGAAATCAATCAGGGTTACTTCTTCGGTAGCCACAAAGAGCATCGCCTCTTTGCCCAATTCGTAAACGATACCAATGGTCGTCAAAATTGAGATTGCCCCACAAAGGAAGAGAAATCCCTGGATGAGCATTTCACCCGGTCGCGGCCGCTTCAACAGTTGTGACGGCTGGGCCGGTGTACCCACAAGGGCCGGTGTTTGTGTTGCCATTTTTTCTCCTTTTGCCATCATTCGCCTCCATCCTGGTGTTCGTAAGCAGTGAGCAGGCATCAGGCATCAGTTACCAACCTGAAACCTGAAACCTGAAACGCACAAGATTGTAAATCCGCTTTTCCTACAGGCAACTTACCAGGATGGACAGTTACAACAAAACAGGATGAGGCAAGGATCACCTCATCCTGTCGTTTAACATAGTGTATAGGTGTAGTGATGATGGACAGAGCAACTGCCAATACACCAATACACCGATACACCAATACCCCTTAATTATTCGCGTTAATCCAATTGAATCGAGCCAGGTTCAAAGCATCATTGCTGGCGGGGAAGTAACCAACTTTGACGACTTCCTCGTTGACAAAGGTCAGGTAGAAGTTGATGAAAGCCGCCACCTGGGGTTTCTCGGCCATAACAGTGGCATCAGAGTAGATGAACAGCGGCCGCGCCAGAGCATACGTCCCATCTTCAACATGCCCGGCGGTTGCTTCAACCCCTTCAATGTCCAGAATCTTCAACGCCCCAGGGTTTTCCTGGTAGTAGGCATAACCGAAGTAACCGATAGCACATGGTGTACTCAGGTTGTTGGCATTACAGGCATCCCCAGAGACCCCTTGTACTAACACATTGTCATCTTCGCTGAGTTGCAGATTCGCGGCCGCGAGAATCGGAGCTTCATCATTGCCAAACACTTCTTCGACAAAATAATCAAACGTCCCCGAATCGGTGCCAGGACTGAACCGGGCAATGGGGTGAGCCGGCCAATTGGGGTTGACATCAGCCCAGGTTTCCGCTGTGGAAAAGGCTAATGCCAACTCTTCCAGGGTGATATTCTCGGCAAAATAGTTCTTGGGGCTGACCACGACGGCCAGCGCATCAGTGCCAACGCGGAACTCAATCGGTTCCCGGCCAATGGCCCGGCAAGAGTCAATTTCACTCTGGCGAATCGGGCGGCTGGCATTGGAGATGTCTGTCTCCCCGCTGACACAGAACCGCTCAAACCCGGCCCCAGAGCCGATGCTATCAATGGTGATGTTACCGCTGTACCCTTCGCTCTGAAACCGTTCGGCCATCGCCTCGGTCAAGGGGTAAACGGTGGAACTCCCGGCAACGACGATGTTCCCCCGCACCGCCAACACATCTACCGGCGGCAAGATAATGCCAGACATGGCCGGCTGCGCGACCTGCACTCCTTGTGCCGCCGCCCAATTGATACGGGCAATGTTCAAAGCAGCGGTACTGGCGGGGAAGTACCCTACTTTGACAACTTCCTCGTTGACAAAGGTCAGGTAGAAGTTGATGAAAGCCGCCACCTGGGGTTTCTCGGCCATAACAGTGGCATCAGAGTAGATGAACAGCGGCCGCGCCAGAGCATACGTCCCATCTTCAACATGCCCGGCGGTTGCTTCAACCCCTTCAATGTCCAGAATCTTCAACGCCCCAGGGTTTTCCTGGTAGTAGGCATAACCGAAGTAACCGATAGCACATGGTGTACTCAGGTTGTTGGCATTACAGGCATCCCCAGAGACCCCTTGTACTAACACATTGTCATCTTCGCTGAGTTGCAGATTCGCGGCCGCGAGAATCGGAGCTTCATCATTGCCAAACACTTCTTCGACAAAATAATCAAACGTCCCCGAATCGGTGCCAGGACTGAACCGGGCAATGGGGTGAGCCGGCCAATTGGGGTTGACATCAGCCCAGGTTTCCGCTGTGGAAAAGGCTAATGCCAACTCTTCCAGGGTGATATTCTCGGCAAAATAGTTCTTGGGGCTGACCACGACGGCCAGCGCATCAGTGCCAACGCGGAACTCAATCGGTTCCCGGCCAATGGCCCGGCAAGAGTCAATTTCACTCTGGCGAATCGGGCGGCTGGCATTGGAGATGTCTGTCTCCCCGCTGACACAGAACCGCTCAAACCCGGCCCCAGAGCCGATGCTATCAATGGTGATGTTACCGCTGTACCCTTCGCTCTGAAACCGTTCGGCCATCGCCTCGGTCAAGGGGTAAACGGTGGAACTCCCGGCAACGACGATGTTCCCCCGCACCGCCAACACATCTACCGGCGGCAGGGTAACCACTTCAACTGTCTCCGTCTGGATGACCGTAGCCACACGGGTCACTTCTACCTGGACCTGCTCCGTGACCGTTTCTGTGCGGGTAACAACAACTTCAACGACTTCACGCACAACTTCTGGCTCGGTTGAGCCGCCACAGGCGACTAAAATTAGGGCTGTTAGTAAAAGAAACAGCATGATTTTCACGTTACGCATCATTCTTCTTGCTCCTCAAAAAGTATTTTGGAAATGGGGCACACAAACGTACCCAAACCACAATGGTTTCGGATCAAGATTAGGGTGCTCTATTTAACAGTTCAGATGAGTTTGTTTAAGGATGGGCTATGGGTTTGTAAACAGATGGTTAAGAGGGGGGTGAGGACTGAGGATTGAGAGATTAAGCGACTGGGACTGCTCACTGCTAACTGTCCACTACTCCCTATCAGCCACGGGCAGGGTGAAGGTGAAGGTGCTGCCTTGCTGCTCTTTGCTTTTGACCCAGATGTTGCCCCCGTGGGCCTGAATCATGTGGCGGGCGATGGCTAAACCTAAGCCGGTGCCGCCGCTTTGTCGGGAGCGATCTGATTTGTAGAAACGTTCAAAGATGCGGGGGATGTCTTGGGGGGAGATACCCAACCCGGTATCCTGCACGGAAATCCGTACTTCGTTAGCGTGGGGGGTGGCCGAGAGGGTGATTTGCCCGCCTGGGGGGGTGAATTTGAGGGCGTTGTGGATGAGGTTGCGGACGACCTGCTGGATGCGGTCGGGGTCGGCCAGGACCTGGGGTAGCCCCCGGGGTAAATCTAACACCAGGCTGATCTGCCCTCTGGTGGCCTGGGGAGTGAACCGTTCAATGGATGGGAGCAGGATATCGCTGACGGCTACCGGTTGAACGCGCAAGGGGACGCGGCCGCTTTCCAAACTAGACAAATCCATTAACTCTTGCACCATCTGGGTCAGGGCGTCCACTTCCGTCTCGGCCCGGTCCAGAAAACGGAGCGTAGCCGGAGGGTCATCCAGGGCCGTGTCACGCAGCGTTTCCACCAAAGCTCTGAGGGAAGCCAGGGGGGTGCGGAGTTCGTGGGAGATATTGCTGATAAAGTCACGGCGTACCGTTTCCAGGCGGCGGATGCGGGTCAAATCTTGCAAAATAATGAGATATGATTGGGGGTCAGTACTATGCAGGGGGGTGATGGTCATCTGGACAAATAATCCCTGCTGGCTTAACTCAATAGTGGCGATTCGCTCTTGTTGGGCCTGACGGGCTTGCTGCCACAACTCAATAAGCTGGTGATGACGGACGATGGCGGCAAAGCTGCGGCCGCGTTCCGCTACTTCCCCCTCAGTAATTTTTAACAGCCGCTGGGCCGCCGCGTTGAGCAAACTCACCTGCCCCAGGTTGTCGGTGATGAGGACCCCATCAGCCATATTTTCCAGCACCGCCCGCAGCCGATCATTGCCATCCGCCAGCCGGGTAATTTGCTCCCGCAGTTGGTCCCCCATCTGGTTAAAGGCCAGAGCCAGGTCCCGTACTTCGTCACGGGTGTTGATATTGTGCAGCCGGGCATCCAGATCGCCGGCGGCCAGGCGGCCGGCCACCTGGGTCAACTGGCGGATGGGGCGGGCTGTCCGTTCGGCGATGATGAGGGCGATGATGAGGGCGATGCTGGTTGTGATAACTGCGACCACCAATAGGGTTTGGCGTATCTGGTTGAGTTGAGCGGTAATCTCCCGCAGCGACACCCCCACCCGCAGCACACCCACAGCCTCTCCACCCTGGTTAAGGGAGACAGCCCCGTACATCATCTCTTCCCCAACCGTCTGGCTAAATCGGATACTGCTTCCTTCATCTGCCTGTAATGCTTGCTGGATTTCGGCCCGGAACAGGTGGTTTTCTATTTGCTCCGGGGCGGTGAATGATTCAGCCAGGACGGTGCCATCGGCGGCGATGAGGGTAATACGGGCGTTCAATAAGGCTGCCCACTGGCTGATTTGCGACTGAATAAGGGGGGCGCCGACAGGGGGGGGCGCGGCCGCGAACCACGGTTCCGCTTCCTTAGCCAGCAGTCGGGCCTCAGCCAAAAGCTGCCGCTGCAACGCCGCCAGATACGCCTGATTGACCAATGAGGAGAGATAGGCTGTCAGCCCCCCCATCACCAGGAGAATCAGCACCAGATAGGGAACGGCAATACGCCAGCGGATGTTACGAAACATAGTGAGGAGTGAGGTGAAAGGGGTGAGGAGTGAGGGCTGAGGTGAAAGGGCTGAGCGGAGCCTTCACTCAGTCCTCAGCACTCACTCCTATTTTCTACCCTTCAAACCGGTAGCCGATGCTGCGGACGGTAACGATGCGAGTGGGGTTGGCGGCGTCGGCTTCAATTTTTTCCCGCAGCCAGCGCACATGGACATCAACGGTGCGGCTGTTGCCGTCATACTCCCATCCCCACACCCGCTCTAAAATCAGATCGCGGGACAGGGCAATACCCCGGTGGCGGGCCAGGAAGAGGAGCAGATCATACTCTTTGGGTTTAAGGCGCAGCGGCTGTTGGTTTAGCAATACTTCGCGCCGGTTGTCGTCAATGATGAGGTTGGTAAAGGTGAAGGTGGGTTCGGCGGGGAGTGGGGTGGACGCGGCCGCGTTTTCAGCCACCATCTCTTCCCGAATGATGCGGATGCGGCGCAGATGGGCCTTCACGCGGGCCAACAGCTCCCGCATACTGAACGGCTTGGTCAAATAATCATCCGCCCCCATCTCCAGCCCCACCACCTTATCTACCTCATCGGCGCGGGCGGTGAGCATGAGGATGGGAATGCTCGTCTCTTTGCGTAAGATGCGGCACACCTCAAACCCATCCAGGCCAGGCAGCATGACATCCAGCACCACCAGGTCAGGTTGCTGTTCGCGGGCCAGTTTCAGGGCAACCAGGCCATCGCTGGCCTGGACCACCTCATACCCCTGGCGGGTGAGGTTATAGCTTAAGGTTTCTAATAACGCAGGTTCATCTTCAACAATTAATATTTTTTCCATAGGGCGAATGGGTGGGCAAGTGAGTGCGCTTGCCAAAGCGCTAGCGATAAGACCAACTCAAAACTAGAAACTCAACTTCTCCGGCCCGAAATGGTCTGGCAGCAGGGTATGTAGGCTGGTTTGACGAAGGTTGCCCTGAGCGTCGGCCAGCCAGATGGGGATGTCGTCGGCAAATTCGCTGAGGACCTGGCGGCAGGCCCCGCAAGGGGTGCCCCCGTTTTCGGTGAGGACAACGGCAGCGCGGATGTGGCGCACCCCTGCGGCCGCGGCCTGGCCAATGGCGTTTCGTTCGGCGCAAATGGTGAGGCCGTAGGAAGCGTTTTCGACGTTGACACCGGTGAAGATGCGGCCGTCTTCGGCCAGGATGGCCGCACTAACCAGGTAGTTGGAGTAAGGGGCGTAGGCTTGGGGGCGGGCCTGGTGCGCGGCCGCGAGCAAGGCGGACTTCTCGGCTTCGCTGATGGGGGATAACTGGGGGGAAGCAGGGGATGTTTCAGCAGGCCCAATCAGGCGGGTCTGCTCCACCCGGCTGCCCCCAGGAATGACCACCTGGCGCAAAATAACGTTAGGGCCGATGATGCAATCAGGACCGATCTGGGTATGGCCTTGCAGATAACTATTGGGCCAGATTACCGTATCTTGCCCAATGGTCACTTCCGGGTCAATATAGGTCGCGGCCGGATCAACAATCGTGACCCCATTCTCCAGCCATTTCTGCACCATCCGCTGGCGGAACGCTCGCTCTACGGCCACCATCTCCGCCCGTGTGCCGGCCCCCAGGCATTCGCTGTCATCATCGGTCATCAAGGCTACCACTTCTCGCCCCTGCTGCACGGCCATCTCGACCGTATCAGTCAGGTAATATTCCGGGCCGGAGCGGGCCTGGCGTAGGGGGAGTTTGTCCAGATTGTCCCACAGCCAGGGGGCGTCAAAGCAGTAAACTCCTACATTATGCTCAGTGATGGAGAGGAGTTCGGCGGTGTTGGGGCGACGGCGGGCTTCGGCCATCTCAACAATTTCTTGCACCTGCCCGTCTTCATCCCGCACCACCCGGCCAAAGGATGAGGTGAGGTCGCCTTTGACGGTGAGCATGGTGATGACGGCCTGGGTTTGGGCCTGAATTTGGGCCATCTGGGCCAGGGTGTCGGCTTTGAGCAGGGGCATATCCCCGTAGGTGACGATGATCTGGTCGGCACGGCCGCGCAGCAGCTCTCGCGCCATCAAAGTAGCATGGCCTGTGCCCAATTGCTCCCCCTGGGTGACATAGCTGGCCTGTTCCCCCAGCAAATTGGGCACCCCGTCATCATCTGGGGCGATGACGAGGACAGGGGGGATGGTGGCGATGGCTGCGGCCGCGACAAACGCATGTTGCACCATCGGCTTGCCCCCCACCTCATGGAGAATTTTGGGCCGTTTGGAGTTCATGCGCGTCCCCTTCCCGGCCGCTAACAGAACAACAGCAATACGATTCATACGCGCTATCTCACCTCTTTAAATCAGGGCAAACCCAAAGGGATTTATCCCCAGATGTCACAGATGGACACAGATTGCTGTGGAGTTTAGCACAACGAATCAAAATGGGTAAACTGGTCAGGTAGGCCAAGATGGATGAAAATGAGAGAACTTGAAACCAGGAATTAGAAACTAAATTCGCAGGAGTAAATTGTATGAGGAATCCGCGTTTCTTTGTGCTGCCGGGGGTGTTTTTGACCACAATGGCGATTTTGACCCTGGAGGTCTCCCTGACGCGCATTTTTTCCGTGTTGATGTGGTACCACTTTGCTTTTATGGCTATTTCCCTGGCTCTGCTGGGTAGTGGGGCCGCCGGGGTGTGGCTTTATCTGTTTCCCCACCTTTTCCCGGCAGAACGAACCCCGGCCCGGCTGGCTTTGCTGGCGATGTTGTTCGCGGCCGCTATCGTCACCTGTTTTACCCTCTATTTGCGTATCCCGTTCGATATGGGTGGAGGGAGCAGCTTCACCTTTGCCTGGAAGGATTGGGGCTGGCTGGCTCTGATATACCTGGTTTTAGCCGTGCCCTTCTTACTGGGGGGGGCGGTGGTGGCCCTGGCTTTAAGCCATTTTAGCCTGGCGGCGGGGCAGATATATTTTTATGATCTGGTAGGGGCCAGCCTGGGCTGCATAGTGAGTATTGCCGCTTTGAGCTGGTTTGGGGGGGCCAATGTGGTGCTGTTGGTGGGGGTGATCGCGGCCGCGGCGGCCATCTGTTTCGCTCTGGAAGCCAGCCGCAGCTATCAGATAGCCAGTGCGGCTGTTTTTCTAGGGCTGCTGGGGCTGTTGCTGAGCAACCAGCAAAACGAATGGCTGGAAGTCCGTGCCCGCAGCGGGTATGATGCTGACCGGCAGGTATTGTATGAGCGGTGGAATGCCCTCTCCAGGGTGACAGTTTATGAAGACCCGTACTGGTTGCAGCCATTTGGTTGGGGCCTTAGCCCGACCTACGTGGGGCCAGACCCCGGGCATCATTTGCTCCTCATAGATGGTAAAGCGGGGACACCCATCCAATGGTGGGATGGGCAATGGTCAACGATTGATTTCCTGCGTTATGATTTGACCTCGTTGGCCTATTATCTGCTGCCGGAAGCCAACGTTTTTATCATTGGGCCGGGCGGCGGCCGCGATGTTTTAACTGGTCTTCTCTTTGGGGCGCGGCAAATAACTGGGGTGGAGCTAAACCCGGCCATTATTGAAGCGGCCCGGTACCATTTTGGCGACTATACCGGCTATGTTTACGAGCAGCCTGGCGTCACCGTAGCCATTGAGGACGCCCGCACCTATCTGGCTCGCCATGACACCCAGTATGATCTCATTCAAGCATCTTTGATTGATACCTGGGCCGCCTCATCGGCGGGGGCGTTTGCCCTCTCCGAAAATGGGCTATATACCCGTGAGGCGTTCCTTACTTACTATGACCGGTTGACGCCTGGGGGGATGGTCAGCTTCTCCCGCTGGTATTTCATCGCCGATCCAACGGAGACGCTGCGGCTGGTAGCCCTGGGGATGGATGCCTGGCAGCAAAAGCAGGTTGCAAACCCCGCCGATCATATCGTAGTCATTGCTAACTTTTCCCAAAACCGGTCAGCTACGGAAGGGTTAGCTACCATGCTGCTGAAGAAAAGCCCGTTTACGGCCGCTGAGGTAGCGGAACTGGTCGCCCTGGCGGAAAGTATGGAGTTTACCGTGCTTCATGCCCCTGGTATCCCTCTAGAGAATAATCCGGTTCATGCCCTCATCGCGGCCGCCAACATGAACCAGGTCATTCGCAGTTATCGCCTGAATATCGCCCCGCCAACAGATAATCAGCCGTTTTTCTTTAACTTTGTCCGCCCTGGCAGCCCGGCCACGCCGTCCCTGAATGAAAACCCAGCTTACCGGGCCAGTGTTGAGGCGAACCGGGTGCTGCGCGGGGTGCTGATTATCTCCACCTTGTTTACCGGCTTGTTTATTGTGGGGCCGCTGCTGCTGCGACGCGGCCGCGACCTCTCCCTCTCCCAACACGGTTCATACCTGCTTTACTTCGGGGCGTTGGGGGCCGGCTTCATGCTGGTTGAAGTTCCCTTCATTCAGCGGCTCACTTTGTATTTGGGATCACCTACGTATGCCCTGGCGGTGGTGCTGTTTGCCCTGTTGTTGAGTGGGGGGATTGGCAGTTTAAGCAGCCAGCAAGTGCCCCCAGGGTTGATGTTGTCCCGGCTGCGTGGGGTATTGTTGGCTTTGTTAGCCATCATTGGTTTACAGCTTTTGCTCCTGACACCTATTCTGACCCTGACCCAACAATGGCCGTTGGGGGTACGTATTGGGGTGGCGGTGTTGTTCATCTTTCCCGCCGGGTTTATGATGGGTCAGCCGTTTCCGTTGGGGCTGCGCTGGATTGGCGGCCGCGACGCGGCCGTGACTCCCTGGTTATGGGCGATTAACGGGGCAACTTCCGTTGTTGGGTCGGCGATGGCCACAATTTTGGCCCTGCAATTTGGCTTTTATGCGGTTTCTCTGGTGGGGGTGCTTTGTTATGGGGCGGCGTTGGCGTTGGTGCTGTGGCTCTGGTCAGGCCGGGCTGCGGCCGCGTAAGCAAACGGGCTCTTTTTGCGCCTTCTTAACGTAATATAGATCAAAGCTACCCAGTTAATGGTATCATTGGTGTTGTGCATGAACCGCGGCCCATCAGGCTGGCCCCAGCCTTGCCAAAGTGATAGATGAAAGAGACCGGAACAGCCGGATTTTGAAAGTTAACTTGCAGCTTCTCAATATTTTGGGTTTGTAGGGTAAGATTCTTTCTTGCCCGCACAAGTAAGAAATTTGGACGGCACTGCCCACCCCCATTTTTTGAGAAGATACACCTAAGCGTATGAAACGTCTTTTGATTATCCTAAGCCTGGTTGGGCCAACGGTTTTGTTGGTTGGTTTGGCCCTGTTCCCAGAATGGGATATTACGTTTCATAATCCCCTGTTCCACTTTTACGTCGTCACCTTTATCACCTTCGCGGCCGCGGTCGTTTCCTTCTTTATCGCCTATACCCTGCACCAGGCCGGCCTTTCCCGGTACCAACTGCTGCCCACCGCCTTTGCGGCCATGGCCGGCATCTTCCTCATTCATGGGCTATATACCCCCCAGGCCATCTTTTTCACCAGCAACCCTGGTGTTCGTTGGGCGGCCTGGCTGACCTTGTTCATTGGGGGTATCGTCTTTATGCTGGCGACCTTTCACCCATCCCCCCGGATGATACGTACCGTGAACCTGAGCCTGGTTTTAGCCATTGGCTTCTTTGCCGGTATCGTTATCCTTGTTCCCCATTGGCTCACCTATATTGATGAAAATGTAGCCCCTTTCCACCGCTGGCTGGCTTTCAGCAGCACCTTTCTGGCCTGGTTGATCGCCATGCTCCGGCTGGGCCAACAGTGGCGCCAAACAGGAGAGCGGATGGCTGGGGTGATGGCCCTCATTGCGGCCTGGCAGCTTATTGGCACCGTCAGCCTGCACCAGTTTCCTTTGTGGCATCTTTCCTGGTGGCTTTACCATACCCAACTGCTGATGGGGGTGTTGTTGGCTGTCGGGGCGTTGGTGCAGGAGCATGAGCGGCTGCGCCAATTTAGCCTGACCCGCTATTTTGCGGTGACCAGCCTGATTGTGATGGGGGCTTTGGCTCTATTGGCCGCTCACCTCTTCTCTCAATTTGTGGAGCAGGAGTTGGGGCGGGTGTTGGCCGAAGTTGGCGTGGACACTATGGCCGCCGGGCATGGGGGAATGGGGGCCGAGGGGGAAAGGATGGTGAGCGCGGCCGCGACCATCACCCGCGCCCGTTTAGTAGGTTTACTCATCGGTGGCAGTTCCATGGGGTTGCTGTTCCTGGCCTTGTTAGGCATTGTGCGCCGGGCTGATCATCTGATTAGCCAACGCACCCAGGAGCTGGCTCAGGCTTATCACCATTTGCGGGCCGCTGAGGCGGTCCGTGATGATTTAACCAACATGATAGTCCACGATCTCCGCACCCCTCTGACGACGGTGATTATGGGGCTGGAGTGGCTGCAAAAAGCCGAAGATGAGCCACAGGCGCGGTCCAACCGTCAGCGATTTCTCCAGACAGCAGCCGCTTCGGCTGACCGGTTAATACGGTTGATCAATGATTTATTGGACGTAACCCGCCTGGAGGCCGGCCGCCTGCAACCCAATTATGCCCCCACCGACTTGAACAAACTGCTGCACAGCCGCGCGGCCGCGTACTCCCCCCTGGCCGAGGGCGAAGAGAAACAGATCCTAGTGCAGGCCGAGACCCAGCTTCCCCTGGTATCGGCAGATCAGACGTTGTTAGAGCGGGTGCTGGAGAACCTGATCGGTAACGCCCTGAAATATACCCAGGCCGGGGGGCAGGTAATTCTGGCTGCCCAGCAGCAAGGGGATCAGGCTCTTCTCAGCGTCACCGATGACGGGGAAGGGATACCGTTGGTGTACCAATCCCGTATTTTTGATAAATTTGTCCAGGTAACTCGTGAAGATGGGCAGCCCATTCGTAAAGGGTCCGGGTTAGGGCTGGCCTTTTGTCGCCTGGTAGTGGAAGCACATGGGGGGAACATTTGGGTAGCCAGTGAGCCAGACCAGGGGAGTACCTTCTTTTTCACCCTACCCTTGACCAGACCATAACGCCAAAGGGATTTTCGTCCGGGTGATCCAGCAAACTAAACCAGCCGACATTTTAATTGTGGGGGCCGGGGCGGCCGGGTTGATGGCTGGGGTTTGGGCCGGCCGCACCAACCCAGACCGGCGTATTGTCATTCTCGATGGGGCCAAAACGCTGGGGGCTAAAATCCTGGTTGCGGGCGGGGGGCGGTGCAATGTGACCCACGACGAGGTGACGGCTGAGGCATTTGCCGGCAGCTCCCGGAACAGTATCGGCAAGGTGCTGCGCCGCTTTGATGTGCCGCAAACGGTTCAATTTTTCCGCGAGTTAGGGGTGGAACTAAAGCGGGAAGAGACGGGTAAGCTGTTCCCGGTAACGGACAAGGCGCGGACGGTGCTACACGCTTTGCTGAACGCGGCCGCGCAGGCTAACGCCACCATTCATCACCCTTACCGGGTTGAGGCGGTGCAGAAGAGCGAAACAGGGTTCACCGTTTCTGGCCCCTGGGGCCGTTGGGCCACCCGCCACCTGGTCCTGGCAACGGGGGGGAAAAGTTTGCCCAAAAGTGGCTCTGATGGGCATGGCTATCTTCTGGCCCAACAGTTGGGGCACACGCTTACCCCTCATTTGCTCCCCGCTCTGGTACCACTCACCTTACCACCCAGCCATTTTTTAACCAGCCTGAGTGGGGTGGCTGTGCCCGCCAGTTTGACGTTAGGGGCGGGGACGGGCCGGAAGCGACTGGCGTTGACCGGCTCGCTGCTCTGTACCCATTTTGGCCTTTCTGGGCCAGTGGTGCTGGACATGAGCCGTTATTTTTTGGCCGCTCAGTTGGATGCGGCCGCGGCCTCCCTGACGGTAAATTGGCTGCCTGGGTTGACCTGGGAAACGGCTGAGGCGGCTTTACTCCAGGCCGGGGGAGTAACGGTGCGCCGCTGGCTGGGGGAATATTTGCCGGAACGGTTGGGGCGGGCCTTGGGGGAACAGGCCGGGCTGGATGGAGGGATGAAGGTGGGCAGCCTGACGCGGCCGCAGCGCCATACTCTGCTCACCGTTCTCACCCAACTCCCGCTGCCCGTGAGCGGTCATCGCGGCTTCAATGTGGCTGAAGTAACAGCGGGGGGAGTCCCCTTGAACGAACTCGACCTGAAAACGATGGCCTCGCGAGTTTGCCCTGGCTTATTCCTGTGTGGCGAAATCTGTGATGTAGACGGTCGCATTGGCGGCTACAACTTCCAATGGGCCTGGGCTAGCGGCTATACGGTAGGGGTTTCGGTCTGATAGCTGGGGAATAACCCTGGGAAGAAACACGGATGGGCAGGATTTACGGATTTACGCATTCCGCAACAATCCGTAAATCCCGTAAATCCGTGTTCTCCCGTTCTAATCTCTAAAATCCACGTTAATCTGCGGAGGATCCCCTTAACCTGTGGCTCCAGCGCGGCGCCAGCCAATGACCATGCCGGCCCCCAAAAGCAGGAGAACCGTCAACGCGGCCGCGATCATCCCCCAAGAGAAATTATTCGACTCACCGCCAAACCCGGTCAGAGAGACATCCGTCGGCACAAAGTAGCTGGCGTCGGTAATCAAAATGGCGTTGAGCGGGGTAGTAGAGCTGCCTACCAGACCAGTAGCAAACACGGTGTACACATGGTCAGCATAGAGAGCAATACCGGGCAGGCTCAACACCACCGTGCTGGTGCCCTGGAGCCGCACCTCTAAATCGTACACCCCACCAGGCACAGGCAGATAATTGCTGGCTTCCCCAAAAGCGACATTACCAAACAGGACTGTGCCATCTGTCAGGGTGATGTCTACCGCCGGGGCGTTAGGGGAAGCGTGGACAAAGCGGACATGGGCATTGCCAGCCGCCGGCCGGGAGTTATCATCCACCAATACCAGCGGGGTAATGTTCGCCAGCACGTCAATAGCGGCGATGGTGTAATCTACATTGGGATCAAGCGTCAGGGTGGCGGAGATGACAAACGGGCCAGCCCCCCCAGCCCCGGCTGGCTCAACCTGAATCTGATACTCATTGTTGGTGAGGGCGGCGTAGGGGGTCACAGTTTCAAAGCCGACATTGGTGAACGCGGCCGCGCCATTGACCAGGGCATCCACATTGGGGGCATCCGGGGAGAGATGGGCCACCCGCACTCGGGAGGGGCCAGCATCCAGGCTGATAGCCGCACTCAGAGCGGGGGACCCCCCAGCCAGGCCAACGGCATAGACCGTGTACACATTACGGTCATCCAAAGTGATACCGGGCAGATTGAGGACGACGGTGCTGGTACCCTGGAGCCGCACCTGCAAATTGTAGGTACCCACCGGGATGGGGGTGTATGGGCTAACTTCCTGGAACGCATAATCGCCAAAGATGATGGTGCCATCGGTGAGAGTAATATCTACCGCTGGGGCATCTGGGGAAGCGTGGATGAAGCGCACATGGGCATTACCGACGGCGGGCAAAGCGTTGTTGTCGGCTAGCACCAGGGGGGTGATATTGGCCAGCAAGTCGGTGGCGGCGATAGTGGTATCGGTACCGGCGGCAAAGTTGAGGGTGGCGGAGATAACAAACGGGCCAGCTCCCCCAGCCCCGGCTGGCTCTACCTGAACCAGATAGCTCCCGGCGGGCAAAATGGCATAGTCACCGATAGCCCCAAAGGGAACATTTTGATACGCATACGCCCCACCTACCCAGACATCTACATTGGGAGCATCGGGCGAGGCATGCACCACACGGACACGGGCATCCCCTGGTCCGGCCGCGGCCGCGGTCTGGTTAAACATGGCGGCCAATAAAGCAAGGGGCAAAAACAGTAAACCAAACAACATGATACGACGTTTCATAACATCCACTCCTTTTTCCTATTGCCATTCCCCATTTAAGAAAATGGCCCTGCTTAAATACCGTTGATCAACTGAATCAAAAGGTATGACGCAGGAAACGAGAAACTGGATGTATGAAATATCGGCAATAGTTTGACAAAATATGGGGAGATTGAGGTATGAGGTATGAGTGGCAACTGCTTACCGCTCATCGCTCACTATCGCACCGGCCAACCGCTGGCAGTGAATACCAACTCAAGCAATTGGGTGCGCTCTTCAAGGGTCATGGGGCGCGGCCGCCCGTAATCTTCAATCAGCCCGGTCCAGATTTGCACCGAGAGGAGCTGGCCGTCATAAAGGGTGTAAATATCAATCATCGTCTGACGGGTAGGCAGGGACCACATCTGGTCAGCCATGAAATTGCCCAGGCCGTAATGGATGAAGCCGCCATTGACAAAGTTGAACGCCTGGGGATGATGCCCCTGGCTGCCACTGACAATCGTCGCTCCTGCCTGAGCCAGCCCATCAAAATCCCGCCGCTGCTCCGCCCAAACATCGTACATAAAATGTTCTAAATATTGCAGGGTAGCAATGACGATATACCCTTGTTCATTGAGGGTGGTGATGAGGGCCTGGATGTAGCTGTAATCATCACAAGGCAGCGCCCCGGCATACCCCTCTCTGGCCCAGACAGCCCAGGGGCCAACCGGGTTGCACCCCACAAAAGCGAGCTGGTTGCCGTTGTGTTCGATGAGCAAGGGTTGGCGAGCGGATTCCAGGTCGCGGCCGCCGCCAAAAGTTTGGATACCATGCTGCTCAAACAAATCAAAGGTATATTGCAGGTTCCGCTCTCCCCAATCATTCAAATGGTTGCCGGTCATTTCATTGATATCTATGCCCATATAAAGCATCAGTTCAATGTATCTTTCATGGGCGCAGAAGGTGGTGCCGCCGGTAGATTGGGGTGGGGGGCAGTCGGGGGTGAACGGGTTTTCGTGGCTCATGTGGGCGAAATCAACGGCATTAAGCAAAGGGGCAACCTCTTCGCCAGGGTATTGCAGGCCATGCCGCTCCATTCGCACCGCTGTGGCTCGGCTGAACCCGGCCGGCCCCGTCATAGCCAGGCGGGTCATTTTGCTGGGGTCATAATTGCTGGTGGGACCAGACCACACGGTGGTGAACGCGGCCGCGTCCTCAGCCTCTCCCATCAAACCAATCATCACCGTTAGGGGGTAGGTGGCCGGGTCAAAATGGAGATCAATAGGGGAAAGAAGCCCATCTGGGCGCAGCACCTTCAATTGGGGGTTGAGGTCAGGGAACGGAAGCAGGGTGAAGGCGGGACGGTTTTCCCAGAGGGCGGGGGTAAGCTGTTCCAAAGGGAGAAGGGTCGCGGCCGCGGCCGGTTCTCCCCACCATGCCCGCAACAAGGCATGGGTCTCTTCATCGAGAAAAAGCCGCCCTTCTTGCCACCCTTTTTTGACCTCAAACAGCAGCATCTCATCCGGGATAGTGGGGAACGGGGCAGCCAGGGCCAGCACCCAGGCAGCCAGGGGGTGGGCGATAGGTTCACCTTCGGGAATGACGGTGATAAGGAGATCAGCCTGGGATGGGTCAGGCTGCCAGGTGAACTGGGCGGGGGATTGGGCGATGACGGT
Organism: Anaerolineae bacterium; assembly: GCA_023384415.1. GTDB lineage: Bacteria > Chloroflexota > Anaerolineae > Promineifilales > Promineifilaceae > Trichofilum. The sequence continues at coordinate 42,683 of JAHDWJ010000001.1, read as the reverse complement.
TTGCGCGGCCGCGATTAGCTCAAGGGGTACGCCAGCGGCCGCGCTGACCGGAACGGGGGGGATAGGGGTGGGGGTGGCGGTCGGGGTCAGGGGGGGCGTGGCCGAGGGAACCTGGGTGGGCAGGGGGGCCAGGGTAGCGGTGGGGGTCAAAGCGGCGGTGGAGATAAGGGGGACCTTTGTGGCCTGGGCCACTGGGGTGGGGGTATTGTCTTGTGGCTGGGTGCAGCTTGTTAGAAGGAAAAGACAGAGTGCGGCCGCGTACCATAATTGTCTCATAATTTCCTGCCCCCTGCTGAACCTACGGCCACAGACCGATTATTTGCCCGGTATGTTGCAGATATATCTCCAGCAAATCCGTACCTTGAACAGACCGAACAACGGGGCCAGACCATAAATCCTTACTCACATTGACCACACTCCCGATCGGCAAACTGGTGATAACCAGGAGCAAGGGCAGCGCCACCCAGGCTGCCCGCCCCTGTAGATAACGGGTAAGAGGCAAAGCGGTAAGGAGAGGGATTGCGGCCGCCAGGAGAAAGCGTAACCCATACAGCCACCGCCAAGAGTCAACCGTGAGGGGAAAAACCGCCGTGAGGAGCCAACCTGCCAATGGTCCAAAGACACAACTCACCAGCCAGAACGCTCCCACCCGATCCGCCCAATCAAACTGCCCCTGAGTGGGGGCATGGTATGCCGTGTGTGGCTGAAAATACAACCCTAACGCTGCCAGCAAGCAATACCCGATAAAAAAGAGAGTCGTTCCCCAGCCTACCCCCCCCACCTCACCAAATCGCCAAAAGAACAGCATAGGAATTAAGAGCATACTTTGCCCTGCGCCCAAGAGCAATCGGCGGATCGCCATTTGTCGCGCCTCAGGAGTTGGGTCAACCCGAAAAAAGGTTTGGGCCACCTGATCTGCGATCTCTTTAGGGGAAAGGGTTGGTTTGGTCATTGCTTGTTTGGTGAAAGGTTCAGCAAGGCAAGTAAACAGAGTGCGGAACGTTCATTCTGCTGGGCCACGGGCAACCCTATTGAAAGGAGAATTCTGCGAGCTGCCTGGATTCTGATTTCTTTTCAGGATCCGTAGCCCTTGATATGGATATTCTGGTGTGTTCAACCACTGAAAACAATAATCTAACTCCTTCAGGCTTATGCGGTTATGAGTTCTGTCAAAGATGTTACCATGCCCTGTCTAATGTGTAAACGGGTTACAATAGCTGGGGGCTGCTCGACAATCAGGCTGAATATCGTTAGGATCAGCTGATTATGATAGGTAATCTGGTTTTGTTGGTGGGGATCTCACTTCTACTCTGGCTGGCCTGGCGGTATGGCTTTGGCCCATCCCGTTCAAGCTGGGAATACCAGTTATTAAGTGGATTCGCTCTGCTAAGTACCAGTTTTTTGGCTTTTAATGGGCTGCTGGCACTTGTGGGGTACAGGAGTTTACACGCGGCCGCAACCGTTGATCCCATCCGCTCTACCTCCTTACTAGCTGAAAAACGAAGTGGTGATCCGGTGGTTATTATAGGCCAGGTGAGCCAGGACAATCCACGCCAGGGGCAAGAGTTTGTCGCTTATTATGATTGTGATGAAGATGGCTGTTTCCCTTATCTACCTCTGGAGATGCTTATCCGGGTGGATGGGGGGAATGTAACCATTGGCAACAATGATTATGAAGCGCGAGAATGGCCGGTTCAGGGGGATGTTGTTTATTTAGCCGCCGGGCAGCCAGTGGTAGTGGTAGGGACGGCCTTACGCGGCCGCGCCCTGACTGGAGAGATGGCTGGCACAGAAACCGTCTCCGTGCAAGCAGAGATTGTGTTCGCCGGGGCGCACGACGCGTTTATCGCCCGCGCTCGCGGTCGCCAATGGCAACCCCTGCTGTTAATTGGCTTAAATGGGGTCGCGGCCGCCTTTGCCCTCTGGCTCAGTTACACCCTTCTACGCCAAAGCCGAGATACAGCGCAAAACTTGCCCACAGATTTACCCGATTAACATAGATTTCGCCCTTATCTGTGTTTCTCCCATTCGTGGCTATCTTTAGAGGAGACCGATGATTTCTCGACGTTACCTGCTTCTAATCGCCCTCATTCCCGTAATAATCGGGGTCGTTTTGGTATTGAGTTATTGGGTGTACCGGGCACGCAGCCAGGCCAGGCTTTGGGTTTACCCGGCGCGGAACCTGCCCCAAGAAACTCCCGCCGCCTACGGGCTGCCCACCTGGGAAACGGTGACCTTTACCAACGGGGCTGGCCTGGAGCTGGTGGGCTGGCTGATTGAACCGCTAGAATCCCCCAATGGGCAAACGGTTATTCTAGTGCATGGCCTTTCCGGCCATCGGGGGGGGATGCTGCCACGAGCAGCCATTTTGGCCCATGCTGGCTACCGTACCTTCCTGTTTGATTTGCGTAATCACGGCGAGAGCCAGGGCACGGTGACAACGATAGGATATGAAGAGGGGGATGATGTGGTCGCGGCCGCAGCCTATCTTCGTTCTCGTGATGATATTGACCCAGAGTTGATTGCCGTGTGGGGCCATTCTCTAGGGGCGGTGGCGGTTATCAACGCGGCCGCAGCCGACCCCAATCTCCGAGCAGTTATTGCTGAAAGCGGTTTCCCCAACCTGGAACCAGACGTATCTACCCCTATCGTCAAGGCGTTGACCGGCCGGCCGCCTGTGCCCACGACCGGGTGGGTTCTCTGGTTCATGGAGCGGGAAACGGGCGTACCCGTCGGCCAGCTAAATTTATACCCGGCCCTGGCCCAAATCAGCCCCCGCCCTATCTTGTTTATTCACGGGTTGGCTGACGAGATAGTGCTGCCAATGAACAGTGAACGCATGTACGCGGCCGCGACCCAACCCAAAACCCTCTTCCTGGTGCCCAATGGAGATCACGGCGTTCTAAACCACATGGATCCCGCCGCCTACAGCCAGCAAATCCGCCAATTCCTGGCCCAGGCGTTTGCCCAATAACCTGACCGCTGACCGCTGACGGCCAACCGCTAACAAGGGAGCAAGACCTATTACCTTCATAATTCATAATTCATAATTCAGCCTTCCCTTGACGCCCCCCCTTGCCAATGTTACGATCCCGTTATCAAGCCAATCGGGTGATCGCGGAGCTATATGCTTCGAGGAAAGTCCGCACTCCACAGGGCACGGTGCCGGCTAACGGCCGGGCGGGGCGACCCGACAGCAAGTGCAACAGAGAGGTATATTGCCACAACCGGGGTTTCGGCCCTGGTCGGCGAGGGTGAAACGGTAAGGTAAGAGCTTACCGGCGGGGGCAGCAATGTCTCCGGCCAGGCAAACCTCACCGGGAGCAAGGTCAAGCAGGGCGGAGTTCGGTCTCTGACCGGCACGAGGCGGCCCGTCTCGTCATACGTCCGGGTAGACTGCCAGAGTGACCCAGCAATGGTTTACCTAGAGAGATGATCACCACCCGCTTGCGGGGACAGAATGCGGCTTATAGATTGGCTTGATGTTGGGGGGGAGATTGGAGAGTGGAGAGTGGAGAGTGGAGATTCAGGTGATCCCAATCATCAATCTAAAAGGGTAAAAGGTGTTTCATTGCAGTTGAAGGGGAAAACGCAGATTTACGGGATTTACGGATTGTTCTGGGGCAAATAAATCCGCTAATCCTACTCATCCGTGTTTTTAACCAACCGCCCAACTTAGTTGAAACAAACCCAATGGTAAATCGTAAATCAACTACCATGAGTATCAAGGTTCTATTCGTTTGTTTAGGGAATATATGCCGATCGCCGATGGCCGAAGCGGTATTGCAACAGATGGTTGAAGAAGCAGGGCTGACGGAGCAAATCAGCGTAGATTCGGCAGGAACAGGTTCGTGGCATGTGGGAGAGACGGCCCACCCTGGTACATTGCAGGTGTTGCAGAAACATGGCATTGTTTATGATGGACGAGCCAGACAGGTGCGGCCGCATGATCTCACCGCCCCCAGCACCTATGTCATCGCCATGGACCAAAGCAACCTGGATCACCTCTTCCGAATGAACCGCAGCCACCCCCATTTATACCGGCTCTTAGATTTTGCCGACCGGGAAACGGGGCAGGCATTTGCCTATAATGTCCCTGACCCGTATTACACGGGCAATTTTGACACCGTTTACCAGATAGTCGCTGAAAGTTGTGCTAATTTGTTAACCACCATCCGGCAGCAAGAAGGAATAGGATAGAGAAGGATGCGGGACGAATTATGAAGGATGAAAAAATGCGTTTCCCGATGAACGCTATTTTTTCCATTCGCTCATCCGTGTTTCCTTCATCTATAGCTCACCTAAAAGGAGAAAAAAAATGGAACGCGAGGTCGTCGTCGTGGGGGCGGGGCCTGGCGGAGCAACCGCAGCTATGGCCCTGGCCCAACAAGGGCATGATGTTTTGCTCATTGATAAGGATCAATTTCCCCGTGACAAGACATGTGGTGATGCCATCCCCGCAGGGGCCATTGACATTTTGTCCACCCTGGGCCTCAAGGAGAAGATCGCCCAGGCGGGTTTTTATCCGGCACGGCAGATGATGATGGTTTCCCCCCATGGCTACCAGTTTGTGGCCCCATTTCCCCCCAGTGAGGGCGGCTCAGAATCTTATATTGTGCCCCGGCTTAAGTTTGATCATCTGCTGTATCAACATGCCCTGGAAAGTGGGGCGGAGTTTTGTCAGGCCCAGGTGATTGCCCCTCTTTTGGAACGCGGCCGCGTCATTGGTGTTCGGCTGCGTGAAAATGGGGCTGTCCGGGAAATCCACTCCCGTCTGCTCATCGCCGCCGATGGCAGCACCTCGGTGATTGCCCGCGCCCTGCGCCCCGATAAACAGCAAGAAATGCACCGGGCTGTGGCTATCCGCGCCTATCTGGATAATTTTACTGAATATGCCCACGAGATTGAGTTTTATCTCTACAAAGGGATTTTGCCCGGTTATGCCTGGATATTCCCCACCGCTGAGGGTCAGGCCAATGTGGGTTTGGGCATTCGTCTGGATTATTTTCGTCAGATGAAGGGAAACCTGGAGAAGATGTTAGATCGTTTTCTTAACATGCCTGCCATTAAGCAGCGGTTTAAGCATACCACGCAGATACATAGCCTCTCTACCTGGCAGCTTAATTTTGGCTCACAGCCAGTGCAAAAAGTGTATGAGGGGGCACTCCTGGTGGGTGATGCCGCTGCCCAGATTAACCCCTTAACTGGCGGGGGCATTTACAACGCTGTGGCCGCCGCCCAATTCGCGGCCGCGACCGCCCATGAAGCCCTATTAGCCAATGACCTTTCCCGGCAGCGGTTATACCCTTATCAAACTTTATGTGATGAACAGCTAGGCCCGTCCATGCACCGCTCCTTTCTCATGCAAAAATGGCTCTTCCGCTTCCCCCTGCTGGTCGAAGGTCTCATCCGCACCCTGGGGGCCAACAGCAGCTTCGCCCAAACGTTTCTGAACAAGCTGTAAGAGTAGCAAAGCGGCAAAGGAGCAAAGTGGCAAAGCGGCAAAGTAAAATCGTTTGTGCCACTCTGCCACTTGCAACCTGAAACCTCAAACCTTGAAACCTGACCACCCACCCACCCCCATCCAGGCCATCCTGTTTGATCTGGATGGCACCCTGGTAGATACCGACGATCAGGCTGTAGCCCGATTAGCTAAACGGCTGCGGCCGCTTTTCCCCAACCGGGCCAAACCGTTAGCTCGCCGCCTGGTGATGGCTGTAGAGACACCGGGCAACTCGACCATCACTTTGCTAGACATTTTGGGGCTAGATGCGTTTGTGTTTCGCCAGAAGGATCGGATGTACCATTGGTGGCATCCCCATCATGTCCTGGCCTTTCATTTGCTTGAAGGGGTTGAGGAGATGATTATGGCCCTGCGGCCGCGTTACCGCATGGCCCTGGTGACAACCCGAGACCGGAAACATATCCGCGCTTTCCTGAACGCCTTTCCCGCCATTGATACGGCTATTGAAGTTAGCTGTGGCTTGGAAGATACCGCCCGCCTCAAACCGCACCCGGCGCCGCTGTGGCACGCGGCCGCGCAGCTAGGCGTCCCCATCCAAAACTGCCTCATGGTTGGGGATACTACCGTAGATGTCAAAGCGGCCCGTCGGGCTGGGGCCTTGAGCGCGGCGGTCTTGTGTGGCTTTGGGCAGCAGCGTGAACTAGAACGGGCCGGGGCACACCATATCTTGCCAACTACAGCCCACCTGCCCCAAATTTTGGCCCACTACCCATGATTACACCTTCTCCCCCAACCGTTCAATTTTTTATCACCTGCCTGCTCGATTCTCTCTTCCCGGATGTTGCCCAGGATGTAGTGACGGTATTAGAGCAGCAGGGGGTCAGGGTAGAGATTCCCCGAGGGCAAACTTGCTGCGGCCAACCGGCCTATAACGCCGGATTTTGGCCGGAAGCCCGGTCTGCGGCCGCGACCACCCTCACCTTATTACACCAAACGGCCGGGCCAATCGTCATCGCGTCTGGTTCCTGCGCCGCCATGATCAAACACCATTACCAGGAGTTGTTCCAGGATGATCCAGCCATGCAGGCCAGGGTGAGAGAGGTAAGCGGCCGCGTTGTTGAGTTCAGCCAATATCTGGTAGACCACCTGGCCGTTACCGATGTTGGGGCCACGCTGAAGCGTAAAATCGTTTACCACCCATCCTGCCATGGAGTGCGGGAGTTGGGATTAAGCCGCCAACCTTATGCCCTGCTCCAGGCAGTGAACGGGATTGAACTGTGCCAGCAAGATAAACCGCAAACCTGTTGTGGTTTTGGCGGTCTCTTTGCCATCAAAATGGCCCCCATCAGTGGGGCAATGATGAATGAGCGGCTGGAAGCGCTTCAGGCGGCCGGGGCAGACTTGATAGTTGGTGGGGATATTAGTTGCCTGATGCACTTGGAAGGGGGGCTGCGTAAACAAGGCAGCCCCATGCGTACCTGTCATCTGGCGACAGTGCTGGCTAACCGGGGGGCTTAAAGATGGGGGAACTTTTAACCTGGAAGTTGGAACGTGAAACCGCAAACTGGAATGTGAAACGTGAAACCTGAACGATCCTTACCTGAACGATACCGTGCCCGGCAGGAGAAGCTGATGGCCCAAATGGACGAGGGGATCGCCCTGATTCAGGCGGGCGGAGTGGCTCAAGACCCGGCACTGCCTGATAAAAATGTAGCTTATCTGACCGGGGTGACAGACTCGGAAGCGGTGCTGCTGCTGGCCCCTCAGGGGGTGCGAGTAGATTATTTTGAAACGCTGCAAAGTCGTGAGGTGGGGCGCGGCCGCGTCGTGCGTTCCATCCTCTTTGCCCATGTACGGAGTGGGGCGCAAGCATTTCTGGACGGGGTAGGTGAGTCATTAGAGACGCTCCAGACCCGCAGCGGGGTGGACCGGGTCATGCAGCTCTCCCAATTACCCGAAACCTTAAACCGGAACTTGATGCGGCAGCAACTGTTTTGGGGCAATAGTGCTGGAACGCCACAATTGGGCAAGCCAGTCCCAACGCCGCACCTACTGCTCAAGGAGATAAAAGAGCGGTTTTATTGGCTAGAATGGCGCAATATCGCCCCACTGATTCACAAGATGCGGTTTCTCAAAGATGCGTATGAAATTGAATGTTTGCGTCAAGCCTTTACTATTCACGCCGAGATTTTCACCAAGCTGATGGGGGCCCTACGACCAGGTATCAATGAATCGTTGGGGCAGGCAATTTTTGAATATGAGGTGACGACGCGGCCGCAACACATCACCCTGGGCATGGGCAATTACGACAGCAGCATCATCGTCGCGGCGGGCAAAAATGCCGTCATTGGGCATTACATGGATAATAATCAGCTAATTCAAGATGGGGACCTGGTGCTGTTGGATGCCGGGGTCTGTTACCATGGCTACTACTCCGATATCTCCTCAACCTTCCCAGCGAATGGTAAATTTACTCCCCGGCAGCGAGAGCTTTATGCCATCGTCCTGGCGGCCCAAAAAGCGGCCATTGCCGCCATGCGCCCTGGCATCACCGAGTATGAGCTGCACCAGATTGTCTATGACGTATTCGCGGCGCATGGGTTGGGGAAATACAGCTATGGCCGGTGTGGTCACTCCGTGGGGCTTAACATTCACGATGTGTACGAATACCCAGATCCCCCATTAGAGCCAGGGGTCGTGCTGGTGATTGAACCGTTTTTGATGCTGCCTGATGAAGGGATAGGCATTCGCCTGGAGTGTGGCATCCTCATCACCGAAGATGGGCATGAGGTTTTGCCCCACCCGCCTCAAGAGCTTGAGGCGGTTGAGGCTGCCTGTCGGCGAGAGTAAGTCGTATGCACCGTTTTTTTATGGCTGGCTTGTGGCAGGTGGGGGAAGAGGTGGTTTTGGCTGAGGCTCAGGCCCATCAGATCAGCCAGGTGTTACGGCTGCGGCCGCCGGCCATCATCACTCTTTTGGATAACCAGGGTTGGGCTTATACTGTTGCCTTACATGAGGTCAATAAACGAGGGGTACGCGGCCGCGTTGTTGAGCGTACCCCTGCCCCCGGCGAGCCATCTACCCATCTAACGCTTTACCAGGGACTGCTCAAAACGGATAAATTTGAGTGGGTGCTGCAAAAAGGGACGGAGATAGGGGTGGCCCGGTTTGTGCCCCTGATCACAGTACGTACAGTGGTTCACGAAGTCAGTCTCAACAAGATGGCCCGCTGGGAGAGGATTGTCACTGAAGCGGCCGAACAGTCAGGACGCGGCCGCATCCCTGAGCTTCTCCCCCCCATTCCCCTGAGCAGCGCCCTGGCTACCCTCCCCCCTGATACCCTGGCCCTCATCCCTTACGAGCAGGAGAAAACCATCTCTCTACAGGCCACTCTCGCCGCATCCCCCCCTCACCCCGTCGCTTTATTCATCGGCCCGGAAGGGGGGTGGGGCGAGGATGAAATTCGGTTGGCCCAGACCCACCAGGTGCAGCCAATAACCCTGGGACCACGCATTTTACGGGCAGAAACGGCGGCAGTGGTTGCGGCCGCGCTGGTCTTCTACCAGTTAGGAGAAATGAAATCAACCAATCCGACAACAAATTGACAATAATGTGGTATCATTACCTTACTTCCCTCTCGTCTTGCTGCCATTTTATGAAGAAGTGATCAACATTATATTTTTTAGGAGTATATCATGAACCGCATTACCCAGGTCAATAACTATTCCTTAGCAGAACGTCAAATATTACTCAATCGTCAGCAGCAACCCCAAACCACCTTTAGTAATGTCCAGATTGTGCCAACCATGGCCTTACCTACTGGCCCATCACAGACAGGGCAGATATTGGCTTTACAGCGTACCATCGGCAATCGAGCTACACAGCGTGTTTTACAGCAAAAAACGGCCGCCGCTTTAGAAGCAGGTGTGCAGACCTATCAAACAAACAGCCGTTATCTACAGCGATTAGAAAGTGAAGATTTAGCATTCAAGCGAGAAGAACAGATTCAACAATATACTCAACACAATCATACAGATGGTCTACAACGTAACTGCCGAGACGGGCATGAGGGGCCGGCCCAGGTACCTATATACTCCTGTACTCGTTCAGCATTTTTTCGGGGCAATGTAGCCACCCATAAATATCTATGGCGGGGTGATACTCAAGAGTTTTGTGGCATGGGCAACGCCCAATCAGAAAAAGGGCCAGAAGGAGACACTTGCAAAACATTTTGGGTTGACCCCCAACAAGCGGGTGAGGTCATGCAAGTCTGCCGAAACAAAAAAGCGGCGGCCGATGAAAAGTTATGGGTGCCTTATATAAATGATTGCCATAAAGTCGTAGAACAAACATTGACGGAAACAGGTATAGGCCAGTCTAATGAAATGGGGCGATTTGGAGGCAAACCCAATAAGTAATTGGAGTCTAGCGTTTTTTAGTCTGACTACTGGTTATTAGTGTATTGGTGTATTGGTTATTACCACTGGTGAAATCAATTTTCGCCAGAGTCCAGTAAGGAATAAATATTTAATCAGTTGCAATCTCTGGTTGACAAAAACCCCCCTCTCAAGTATTTTTATGCCTATGATGACGCAGACAGATTTACTCCTTTTCCAGCCATACCCCATCCCTAGCGGCCCCGTTGGGCACGGGGTGGTTTCGTTGGCTGGGTGATGGTGTAAAAATGAGGCCGTATACGCGGCCGCAGCCCACCCTTGATGAACGAAACGCCCCAATCCACAACGGGGCGTTTTTTGTTGGCCGCCCTGCCGCCTGATTAGCCAGGCGAATGTATATGATCTCCCATTTTCTGATTATTTCTGACTCCTACGAGGTGTTTTATGCGAATGTCTAAACGATTTGGCCTGACCTTACGCGAAGCCCCGGCTGATGTCGAGGTGAAGAGCCATCAACTACTCCTGCGGGCCGGGTTTATCCGCCCCTTAGCGGCCGGCATTTTTAGCTACCTGCCCCTGGCAAAACGATCTATCACCAAAATTGAAAATATTATGCGTGAGGAGATAAACGGTATCGGCGGGCAAGAGATGACCATGCCCGTTGTCCATCCGGCAGACATCTGGAAAGAGACGAAACGGTGGTATGAGATTGGCACGGAGATGGGGCGGTTTTATGATAAAAACGAACGAGATATGGTGTTGGCCATGACCCATGAGGAAGTGGTAGCGGATTTGATTCGGCGGGAAATCCAATCGTACCGCCAACTGCCCCAATTGGTTTATCACATCCAGACCAAATGGCGCGATGATCCGCGGCCGCGCGCTGGCCTCATCCGGGTACGAGAGTTTACCATGCTAGACAGTTATTCTCTGGATGCCAACGAGGCCAGCCTGGATGAGCAGTACCGTGCCCATTATCAGGCATACTTCAACATTTTCCATCGGGCGGGCATTAAAGCCATCGCCGTCGCTTCTGATGTGGGCATGATGGGCGGGTCTATGGCCCATGAATATATGTACCTGACCCCCATCGGTGAGGATACGTTGGTGCTGTGTGATGGGTGTGGCTACCACGCTAACCGACAAATTGCTACCTTTAAGAAAAAGGACGCGGCCGCAGAAACCGCTCTCCCCGCTGAGAAAGTCGCCACCCCCGATGTCTCCACTATCGAGGCATTGGCTGAATTTCTGGGTGTTCCCAAAGCCAAAACGGCCAAAGCGGTGTTCATGGTCGCCACCATGCGCGAAGCAGGCACGGAAACCCAAAAATTGATTTTCGCCATTGTGCGCGGTGACATGGAAGTGAATGAGACGAAGCTGACCAACGCCCTCAAAGCCCATGAGCTGCGGCCGGCCCACCCGGAAGAGATCAGTTCTATCGGCGCAGTGGCAGGGTATGCCTCACCGGTGGGGCTGCGGTCTAATAAAAACGTCATCATCATCGTGGATGACGCTGTTCCCACCTCCCCTAACCTGGTCGCCGGGGCCAATGAGGCCGGGTACCACCTGCGAAATGTCAATTATGGGCGGGATTATCAGGCGGATGTGGTGGCAGACATCGCGGCCGCGCAGGAGGGGGATGGTTGTCCGCGCTGTGGGCAGCCTATTTACCTCTCGCGCGGCGTTGAAGTGGGCAACATCTTCAAGCTGGGCACCAAATACACCGAGGCCCTGGGCGGCACCTTTGTAGATGAAGACGGCAGCAGCAAACCGGTCATCATGGGGTCCTACGGCATCGGTGTAGGGCGGCTGCTAGCCTGCTCCGCCGAAGAGAACCATGACGATAAAGGGTTGATGCTCCCCATCACCATCGCCCCATACCATGTCCATCTGGTCGGCATGGGTAAAATGGAAAAAGAGGCTGATCAGGTGTATGAGCAGTTAGCGGCCGCGAGCCTTGAGGTATTGTACGATGATCGAGATGAATCAGCCGGGGTCAAATTCAACGACGCCGACCTCATTGGCCTACCCATTCGCCTCACCGTAGGGGCACGGGCCTGGAAAGAGGGGGGCGTAGAGATGAAACTGCGCCACAGCGACGAACGCATCATCATCCCCCTGGACAATCTTGTTAACACCGTCCAGGCCCAAATCGACGCTCTCTTCGCCGAAGTTCAGGCCACCGTCGTTCCGGTTCCTTTTGAAGAATAAAAACGGGAGAACACGGATCAGCAGGATTTACGGATTTTTTACTTACCAGGCCCAATCCGTGAATCCTGCAAATGCGGTTGTGCAAGATTGTTTGGCTCTTTAGGAATTTGGGGTTGACACCAGATGTAGGGGCTGGCTTTGTCCCTGCCTGGTCGAGGGCAACCACAAGGGTATGCCGCTACATTTATTCTATCTTGCCCCGCGAAATCCCAAAGACTCTGAGGAATTCAGGGAGTTGACTCGAAATATAGGCATGTTTGGCTGTAAGCCCCTATCCATATGCCATTGACGCTGCTAAATCCCAAAGATCCATTCATCTCTCTATCTCATTAACTTTGCCTGCATTAACTTCTATGAGGAAAGGCGCATATGATGAAAATTGTCTCTATTGCGGGAGCGCGGCCGCAATTTATTAAAGCTGCCCCCGTTTCCGCCACCTTACGCCAACAATTTAACGAAATACTCGTCCACACCGGGCAGCATTATGATCACGGTATGTCGGCTGTCTTTTTTGAGGAGCTAGGTATCCCGGAACCGGATTACAACCTGGGTATCGGCTCTGGCCCACATGGGCAGCAGACGGGGCAGATGCTGGCAGCGATTGAGGCGGTGCTGCAACAAGAAAAACCGGATTGGCTCCTGGTCTATGGGGATACGAACTCAACCCTGGCCGGTGCGCTCGCGGCCGCGAAACTCCACATCCCCATCGCCCATATTGAGGCCGGTCTACGCAGCTTCAACCGGACTATGCCCGAAGAGATTAACCGCGTCCTGACTGATCACTGCGCCAGGCTGCTCTTCTGTCCCACCCAAACTGCTGTGGACAACCTGGCTGCTGAGGGGATTCATCGGGGGGTACATCTGGTTGGTGATGTGATGGTAGATGCTCTCTACTATTTTTTGCCTAAAGCCGCACACTCCCCCATCCTCAGTCAGCATCACCTCACCCCTGGGGAATATGTTCTGGCGACTATCCACCGGGCCAGCAATACAGACACGGCTGAGGCGTTGGCCCAGGTCTTGGCCTGCCTGGCTCAGAGCCAATGGCCAGTCTTGTGGCCGATTCACCCCCGGACGGCGGCCGCATTACAACGTTTCTCGCTCACCCCTCCACCCACTGTCCGGCTCATCCCCCCGGTGGGCTACCTGGAGATGTTGGCCCTGGAGAAAAACGCCCGCTTCATCCTGACCGATTCGGGGGGGGTGCAAAAAGAGGCGTATATTTTTGCGGTGCCCTGCCTGACGCTGCGTGAGGATACGGAATGGGTAGAGACGGTGGCTCAGGGGTGGAATGTATTGGTGGGGACGGAAGAGGAGAAGGTGCGTGAGGCTTTGGCGCGGCCGCGTCCTGACACTCTCCCACCCCAACTTTTTGGCGACGGCGCGGCCGCGGCCCATATTGCCCAACATTTATTAACCTCATCTACTTGATCGTGTGCTAAAACAGTTAGGAATCGTCTCGATAATCGTTCAAATGGAGTAACTACTAACCGCAAAGCCGCAAAGAACACAAAGTTCCTCAAGAAATTCTTACTGATCTTGGCGTCTTCGCGGTGAAATTCTTGTGTGCCTTAGTAGTTACCAAATGGATATTAAACTTAGGGAATGTACAGCAACCGGTCATAATATTCTTCCGCTTCCGAGGCCATCCACACCAGAAAAAGTGTTTCCACAATTTGCCCCAGCGTTGTACCACGCCTTATAAGTAAAATACCCGGCACATGTCTACTCTCTTCAAAATGCTCGACCAAATGGCCTGGAATGGTTCGTTTGCCCCAAGACACTAAAATATAATCGTTTTCCTCGATCCATCTTAAAATGACCCGATCTTGCGCCTACAAGGGTGGTGTTCCGACATCTCCGACAGCTAAAACCTCAATAGCCAGGTTTCGTCAGTGCAGTTGTCTTTGCACAATCAGGTCTACATTCTCATCCAGCAAAAACTGGGGTTTCATAATGTGGGTGTGACCTGCTCTCGATCAATGACAGTATGGGATTGTGTTTCTAAACGCTCGCGCAGCAATTTAGTTAATGATTCATGCCCCAGATGTTTCCATTCTGCTTCATCTTCTCTTTGCAGCGATTGCATATAAGCCTTTACTTGTTCCTGATTGGCCAGGTAATAGGTAATTGCCGCATAAACAGCCTCTAAAGATAACGTCCGATAGCGCAAAGCAATCTCTTCCGGGGTTGGCCCAGCTTCATAAGCATCAACAATTTGCTCCGGGCCAATCCGCGTACCGGCCAATCGGATTCCCCCATTAACCCATTCGAGATATTGTTTTAATGTTAGGACTTACGCAGACCTGACAGGTTTTCTCCTGTAACAACCATAGAACGAATCAAAAAACCTGTCAGGTCTTTTTGCATTTTGCGTAAGTCCTAAATGTTAATGATTGCCAAGATACAGTTACCGTTTCCATAGTTACCACCTTGATGTTTTCGTACCGTATAAGTCAACTTCTTGTACAAAAAACAAGAACTGATCCACAGATGACGCAGATTTTCACAGATGGCTTAAAAATCTGTGTCCATCTGTGACATCTGTGGATAAATCTTTTCTGGCTTGTCCAGGTTAGGTATGACACACATTGATTGTCCTATCCTGCGATTGAAATTGACTAAACAGGATAATCTGTCCTCTATCTCACGTCAACCGTCAGATAAACATTTTGGCTCTAACTTTCGGGCAAGTCAAGGCGCAGGTGATCTTGACCGGTGTCGGTGAGGATGCGCTGCCCGGTCATGGGATCATATAGGCCAAAGGTCGCGGCCGCGCTCTCCTCTCGTTCCCCCAACCAATGCTGCTGTAACCAGCGATCCCCCAGGTGGAGTGTCACCGGGTCTACCCACAACCCATCTTCCCCGGTGAGGAACCGCCCCGCCTCATCCAGCAGGTGGGCAAACACATAGAGGCGCGGCCCGGCGTAAACCCCTGGCGGCGGCGGGTTACTGATGAGGGGAATGGGGGGCAAATCAAGCGACCGCGCCACTTCCCAACCCAACTCTAATACCCCATCACCGAAACTGGCCCACACCAGACATAACCCATTTTGGAAACAGGCCGGTGGCTGCCACTCCCGTTCCACCTCAGCCTGGCTCAACTGGTATCCCCCTGCGGCCGCGCCACCCATCAGAGACAACTCCCCCCGGTAAGCCATCGGCACCAGCGGATAGCCTACAAAATTAACGGCTGGCTCCCCCCCCAGATGAGTCATCATAGCCCGTTCGGGATGGTACCAACGCGGCCGCACCACCCCCTCCCCCGTATATTCTACCTCTAAAGCCAGCCGGTCCCACGGACCCGCCAACAACCCGCTAATGCCAAAATCAGTTAAAGCGGGATTGGCCGCCAGATAATCAGCTACATCACCAATATCCGCCCGGTACAAGAAGCGCGTCATCCCCCGCTGCGGCCAATCCAGAAAATAATCCGGCAAATCGCGGGCGGCCATGGTGAGGCAGAGGATAAGGGCGAAGGTAAGGGGGAGCGATTTTGCGAGTTTGCGAGTTTGCGAGTTCTCCCCTTGCCTACGCGCTATCAATTGACCTGCACCCCAGACGGGCAAGGCAGCCAAAATATAAACGGCTGGTTGGGCTACGATGGTATGCCCCAAACTGGCCGCCGGTACGCTAAGAAAGCCGGGTAAGATGCCTGCTCCCCACCAGAAAAGCAGAAAGAGGGAAGAAAGCTGGGCGGATGCTGGCGGCCGCCTGGGTGAACGAAACACCCCGGCCAATAATTGCCCACTGTGCCACAGAGCAATCCCCACCCCTGCCCAAAAGAAGATGGCCCCTACCGGGCCAAAAACCGGGCGGAAAGGAATGTTGTACAACCATTCATCATCCCCGGTGGCGTGAAACATGCCCAGGGTGCGCCAGGTGTAATCCAGCACCAGAGAAAAATCCCCTTCCAGGGCACGGTTCAGGGGAACTCCTACCTCACTGACACGGGCTTCAGCTTCGGGCTGCTGCCCCAGAACGATGAATAAGGGGATGGCTAATAAAATGGTGACGGCAAACATGGTGAGGATGCCGGGCATGGCCTGTCGCAGCCGTGGCCGCGCCACCAACACCATCGCCCCACAAAAAACCAACAAAATAACCGGGACGCCCCGTGAGGCAAAATAGACATAAAACCCCAACCCCAAAAAAACACCGGCCCCAACCCAATCTAAAATCGTCAGGCGTAAATCGTTAATCCAGGAACGTGATCCGTAAAGCGTGAGACGTGAAAAGGCTCGCCAAAAACAGATGAAGGCTAACAACAATAACAGCGGGGTCATCACCTGGCGCAGAGCAAAACGAGAGTACATGAGGGACCAGAAGCTGATGGTGAGGGACGCGGCCGCGAGCCAGCCCACCTTCTCATCATACAACTGCTTCCCCACAACATACACCGCCGGAATCGCCAGCAGCCCCAAAATCGCCGAAAGCCCCCGCATCCCCCAGGGAGTCGCCCCAAAAAGGCCATACATCACCCCATTCAGCACATGGTACAACCCCTCATTACCCGACGCATCCGCATAAAAAAGCTGCACATCCCCATCCAGGGCTTTCTGCGAAATCACCAACACATCAATCAGCTCATCATCCCGCCAACCTGGGGGCACATCATCCAACCGCCAGACCCGCAAAAAAAAGGCCAGCAGCATTAACAAAACCAACCCCAACCACCGGTACGATGAAGCCGAAAATACCTTTAATCTCATAAACACCTATTCATTTGGAACAAAGTTGGAATAGCTTAACACACCCCCTTCCTCCTGCCCATCGTCTGTTATCCATTTCCCCTGCTTATACCCTGCGGTATAATGGGGTGGCGAGGAATCACTGTGGCAAAACGAAGCAACCAACAATGGCTTAACGATCTACGCGCTGAGGGGCAGCCCCGGGAACAAGCCTTAGCCGATCTGCATACGATCCTGGTGCGCGGATTGCAGCAAGGGCTGCTCCATCAAATTAATACCAACACGCCTGAATTTGCCGCCCTGGCCGAAGATTTTGTTCAGGAAGCTCTGATTAAAATTTTGGATCAACTGGATAGCTTTGCCGGCCGCAGCCTGTTTACCACCTGGGCCCATAAAATTACCCTGCACGTAGCCCTCACCGAACTGCGCCGTAAGCGCTGGCAAGATCATTCCCTGGATGGGTTATTAGCCACAGACGAAGGGGAATATACCCCCCTGCTGGTTGCCTCATCCTCTCCTGGCCCCGCCGAACAGACCGAGCAGGCTGACCTGATGGCTCAGGTACAACAGCTTTTACTGCATGGATTAACTGAGAAACAGCGCACCGCGTTGATCGCCCTGGTCATTCACGGTTTGTCCCCAGAACAAATCGCGGCTGAAATGGAGATGAAGACCAACGCCGTTTATAAATTGCTGCACGATGCCCGCCTCCGTTTGCGGACACTCCTGGAGAAACAAGGGTTAACCCCGGCTCAGGTATTACAGGCCTTTGAGTCTTAACTTAACCCTAACCTGGACACGTCAGAACCCAATCTCACGCAAAAGCGCAGAGTCATGGAGAAAAACCTCTGCGCCCCTGCGTCTTGTCTGTAACCGTTGTTCGGGGCAACTTCTTGAAGCCATGTAAGAACGGTTCTTAATGCCTCATCAAACAAGAGTAGAACCTTTTTGGGGATGGGTACATTGTTATAGGCAGACGTGTAATTACCCGTCACACCTCACCTACCCCCTGATAAGCCGATCAAGGAATAAAGGCTTATGTCTGAGCCAATCGGTACGGATATTGTCCAACGGTTAATGCGTCATCTGGTAGAAATTGAAGCCGGCAAATTATCTTGCCAGGATGCTTTTGCCCTGCTGGATGAATATGCCGATTTATGCTGCCACCAAAAAGAGGCCGAGAAAATCATGCCGTTGGTGCAAAATCACCTGCATCAATGCCCCGATTGCCAGGCATTCTATGAGGCGTTATTGGCTATTTTGCAATCCCCTGAAGGAGCAAATAATGATTAGGGCTGTATGGAATGGGGCTGTTTTAGCCCAAAGTGAAAAGACAGTCGTAGTAGAAGGCAACCATTATTTTCCCCGTGAAGCGATCCATTGGGAATATTTTACTCCCAGTCAAACCCATACTAACTGCCCCTGGAAAGGGATCGCCAGCTATTATACGGTGCAGGTGAATGGGCAAAGTAACCGAGATGCGGCCTGGTATTATCCCGACCCAAAGCCCGCGGCCGCGCCTATTAAAGACCGCATCGCCTTCTGGCGGGGAGTGCGGGTAGAAGGTTAAATTGTTTAAGGAATTTACATGCGTCTTACTGCCCACTCACGAAACAACCTGCAATTAGAGATAAATGCCCGTGATATTCACCACTGGATTGCCGATGAGCCGGTCGCCGATGGCGGCGATGAGGCCGGCCCCAACCCATATGATCTGCTGCTGGGGTCCTTAGCCGCCTGCACCATCATTACTTTACAAATGTATGCCAAACGGAAGGGGTGGCCTTTAGAAAAAGCCGAAGTAGGGTTGGATTACCGCAAAATTGACGCGGCCGCCTGTGAGGATTGCACCAGCCCCCCTGGCAGCAAGGTAGATTTAATCGAAATGAGCCTGACCCTTCATGGCCCGTTAGATGATGACCAACGGGCCCGCCTTTACGAAATCGCCAAACGGTGCCCGGTACACCGTACCTTGCTCAGTGAAACCAAAATACGGCTGGTTCACCACGACTGAAAGAAGCCTCAAATCAGAAAAAGGCCACGAATGGCACGAATTAACACGAATTTTTCTGACTTCGTGTTAATTCGTGGCAAAAAATCTATTCCCACACCTTATTCTTAACCAAGCAGTTGTTCTAGCCGGTCTACATAGCTGGCAAGAACGGCAAACGTTGTCTCCACCGCCTGGGGGGTTGTCAGATCGGCCCCGGCCATTTTCAACGCTTCCAGGGGATACATCGAGCCACCAGATTTCAGGAAATTAAGATACGACTCTACGGCTCCCGGTTTGCCGTCTAATATCCCCTGGGCCAGCGCATGGGCCCCAGAGATGCCCGTAGCATATTGGTAGACGTAGAAGTTCATATACATATGCTGGAACTGGGCCCAAATAATGCCTACCCGCTCCCGATCTACCGTTACATCCGGGCCAAACCCTTCGCTAAATAGATCGGCCGCCAGGTTGATCATATCGTCGGCGGTGAGGGCCTGCCCTCGTTCGACCCGTTCGTGGGTCTCTAGCTCAAAGCGGGCCAGGTTGGGCATGATGAAGAAGTAGCGATGGAAGTTGGACATTGCTTCTTCGATGATGGCGATTTGCATCTGGGGATCGGTGTGGGTTTTGAGCAGATGATCACGCACGAGGGCCTGGTTGAAGTTAGAGGCTACTTCAGCAGCAAACAGGCCATAATTGGCATAGACGAAGGGTTGGGTCTTGCGGCTGTAATAGGAGTGGAGCGAGTGACCCAGCTCATGGGCCAGGGTGCTGAGACTAAACAAATTGTCGTTGTAGCTCATCATAATGAATGGGTGGGTATCATAAGAGCCACTAGAGAACGCCCCCATCCGTTTGCCCTGGTTGGGGTATACATCTACCCATCGCTCTTCCAGGCAGCCACGCTGTAAAACCGAGACGTACTCATCCCCCAGCGGCCGCATCCCATCAGCAATCCAATCTACTGCCTGCTCATAAGAAATGGGCTGGTCTACCTGGTTCAGAGGGGCCTTGACATCATAAGCATGGAACTGCTCATACCCCAAGATTTGTTTACGCAATCGCCAATAGCGGTGCCAGGTTGGTAAATTAGCTTTGTAAGTGGCGATGAGGTTATGAAACACCTCATGGGGGATATGGTTGCTGGTGAGCGCGGCATCTAAAGAGGATTGGTAGCCACGCACACGGGCATTGAAGACATCCCTTTTAATGGCCCCAGCCAGGCTGGTAGCCAGGGTGTTTTTATACGTCAGATGCCCGTCGGCATAACTCTCGAAGGCGGTACGGCGCACTTCCCGATCGCTATGGGTGACGAGTGCGTCAATGGTACCCTGGGTTAATTCATGGGTGGTACCATCGCTGGCGACTGCGGCCGCAAATTTCAAATCCGTATTGACCAACACGCCCCCGGTCGAGGTAGCTGTGCCAATCATATCCTGGGCCATGCCTAACACTTGCTCTACCTCAGCCGAACGGACATGGGTTTGCTGCTTTTCTAACAGTTCCAGGTAATGGCCCAGGTGAGCCAGGCGGTCATCTTCATGGCGCCATTGGCGCAGGGTATCAAAACCGATGGCGATCATCTCCGGGCGGATGAAGGCGGTCATGGCCTGGGCTTTGCCAAAGAAGGAACGGGCCCGATCAAATTTCGCGGCCGCACTCTGGTTATTGCTGTCCACAGTGTAAAACATCATGGCGTAGTTAAAAATTTTACTGGCATTGCGGTACACCGTTTCGACAGCATTCAGGGCTTCAGCTACCGTGGCGGCTCCTTCCGTGAGGCGGCCGCGATAAGAAGCGGCCTGGGTCAACTGTTCATCAAGGGCCACAATGGCCGCTTCCCAGGCTTCATCAGAAGGATAGATAGAAGACGCATCCCAGGTGTATTGCACAGGGATTTCATTGCGTGGGGGTACTGTAGACATGGTTAGCTCCTTTGGAAATAGTAGGATTAAATTAGGCAGTGAAAATAGAGAGGCTGAGTCGCAAGTGGCAAAGTTTATCACTCGCAAACTCGCTCCCCATTATCCTCTGATGAGCGGGATAGGCAACTCGTTTATCTACATCTTATGAAAGAGGGGCTGTTTCTAATTCAAAAAAAACAAATTCAGGTTAGAATAGCTCCATGAGTTTCTACAGGGTAAAAATATTGTAAACTTGTAGAAGTAGTACTTGTAGAAGTAGTAGAAGTAGTTAGAGAGTTCAGAAACTCAGGGGAACCTGAAACCTGGACCTTGAAACTTATTTTCATGGAGATGTGCGATGATTTTTGATCCGCTGTATCTACTCCTGGCTTTGCCGGCGATGTTATTGGGTTTGTATGCCCAGGCTAAAGTTAAGAGCAATTTCAACAAATATTCTCAGGTGCGCACGGCACGTAGTCAGACTGGGGCGGAAGTTGCCCGCGCCCTGCTTAATTCAAGAGGGCTGTATGAGGTGCAGGTGGAAGAGTCACAGGGTTTTTTAAGTGACCATTATGATCCCCGCTCCCGTACTTTACGCCTCAGTCCCGGTGTGTATCGGTCGCCGAGCGTCGCGGCCGCCGGCATCGCCGCCCATGAGATGGGTCATGCCTTACAACATGCCAACGGGTATGTGCCGCTGCAAATTCGCTCGGCCCTGGTGCCGGCTGTTCAATTTGGCAGCAGCCTGGCCCCCTGGATCATCATCATTGGGTTTGTGATTCAGTTTTACTCTTTGGCCTGGTTGGGGGTGATTCTCTTTTCTGGGGCGGTACTGTTCTCGCTGGTAACGCTGCCAGTAGAATTTGATGCCAGCCGCCGGGCCAAACAGTTGTTGGTCAGCGAGGGGCTGCTTTCAGTACACGAAACGGAAGGGGTGAATAAGGTGCTGGACGCGGCCGCACTCACCTATGTCGCGGCCGCTATCGCCGCCATTGGGCAGTTGCTGTACTGGGTCTTACGCCTCTCCGGGGTTGCCCGCCGGGATTAAGGCCGTTGGCAGTCAGCAGTGAGCAGTTGATTGTTGGCCCTGCTCACTGCTGACTGTTGACTGATTCCATCTCACTTCTTCCCCTTCTTCTTTTTCCCCTTTTTCTCCTTCTTCTCCCCTTTAGCGGCCGCGTCCTGGGCAGCTTTTTGAGCCATTTCGGCCGCGGCTTGGGCCTGAGCGACTAACTCCTTAAGCTGGGCAATGAGCGTGGCCGGGTCATCATCTGGGGGTGCAGGTTCCTTCACGGTAGCCAGACCTGAGACTGCCTCAACAACAGCTTCACTCAATTGGGGCGATGTGGTTCTATCAGGTTTACTGACGGCAGGTTTACTGACTGAAACTGTCTCTACTACCATCACCCCTGGCCCGGCCGGGTTGGCCATCAGCAGCCGGTCTATCATCACCTGTTTCGTGCCAGAAGTAGAAAGCCCCTGTCTTTGCAGCAGCTCCTTCAATTGAGACACACTCATTTCAGCTAATTTTTCTTGATTTAATTTAGACATGGTTTACTCCGAACGATATGAGTTGCAACATTCCCAGTTATTAATCTGAAACCTGAAACTTGAACCCTGAAACCCATCAAGGTAAATAGGCTTGAACATCAATAAAGAACAGAATAATGTATCCGATTAACAAAAGCAACCAGCCCGCCACCTGGAGCAAATCAATGAAACTGGACCAGGAGACCGTGAAATTGTCTTGCATAATCTGGATGAGCGATTCCAGACTGTCTAGTTTGTCTTTGATCGTACTCTTCCAATCCCCCAGATAAAACTCATCATGAATGACATTGTACAACTTGGCGGTATACCAATCCCCGATGAGAAGTAAGTTTTGATCAATGCGTTCAAAATCTAAGAGCATAAGCAGCCGCTGCTCTAACAATTGACGCAGCATCCGGCGAGAGCGCGTGGGGAAGAGAGAAGGGCGGCGGCCAGCCTGAAAATTACGTCCAATCATCTGCAAATTGGTTTCTATCGCCTTATCCAAAATGCGGTAGCGCAAAAGTTGGTAGCTGCCAATTTTAAGCAGCTCAATATCTGATTGATAATCGCCAGCAGGGGAGATGATGACAGCCCCATCCCAATCTACCAGAGTTAGATCGTTCTCGGAGTAACGAACGCGAGAGAAGAGAATTTCTTCGATTTCATGGGGGCCAAACAGGTCACGCTGCGGCCGCAAAAAGCGGGCTAAATCTTTGCCATTAGCTTTAACAAACTGGTCAGGTGAATGCCCAACCCCCTGGATAAGCAAAATGGTATATGCCTCAAACAGCTCATCGGCCTGGCTGGCGGCCGGCAGCAGATGGCTTTGCAACCCTTCTTCCAGGTGTAGGCGGGTTTGCATGGCAACATTGCTCCAGACATCGGCCAGGCGATAATGACATTGAATAATTTGCAGCCGCTTGTCGTATACCTGCCGTTGGATAGAAATATGAATCCCTTCCAGCATCATCGTTTCTGGGGCTAAAGATTGCACCTCAATATCTACCGGCTGGAAATAGGGGGCATCCTTTAATCCCTGGATCGGTTGGGTCGGCTGGGCCGGGGTGCTGGCAGTATAAGGGAAAGCCAGCAGATAACAGATTTGGCTGTGGAGAGGTAGGTCAAGCATAATTTTTTTACAACCAGGAGCGGCGGCGCATCCACCAAAACATGGCTACCGGCACCAGAATGATACTGCCCAGGGTAAGGCGTAATAAGAGTGGCCCCGTCCAAAATTGGGAGGGAAATATCGGCTCAAAAAAGTTCATGCCAAAGAAGCCGGTGATGAAGGTGAGGGGTAAGAACAAAGTGGTGATGACGGCCAACAACTTCATCACATCATTCATCCGGTTGTTGACCATTGAGAGGTGGGTATCTAAGGCGGTGTGGGCCCGATCACGCAAGCTCTCAACCAGATCGTAGACGTGGTTGATATGATCGGATAGATCACTGAAAAAAATGCGGTCTACGGCATCTATGACCTGGAAATTGTCCCGGCTTAGTTTGAGAAAAACATCACGCTGGGGGGCAATAATGCGGCGCAGGTGAACCAGTTCTCGTTTGAATCCAAAAATGCGCTGGGTAATGTCGGCGGCCGGCCGGTTAAATATCTCATTCTCGATAGTGTCTAACCGATCTTCTAACTGTTCGGCCACAGTGGTATAACTCTTAACCAGTTCATCCGCCAGATGATAGAGCAGATAGTCGGCCCCATGTCGCCACAGCCGGCCAGTACGGTCTTGTACACATTGCTGCCATATTTTTTCCAAAGCCGGGATCGGTTCTGGGTGATAAGTGACCAGGTAATGGGGGGAGACAAAAATATCTAATTCATCGCGGGGGTCTTGGCGGTCGGGAGTTTGGTCCAGGTTGTATAACACCAGGTAAAGATAATCGTGCCAATCATCTACTTTGGGGACATTGCTCTCTTGCAGTGCGTCTTCTATGGCCAGGGGATGAAAATGGAAGACGCCGCGCAAAACGGCTTCACTGGTTTCCAGGCTGGCCCCATTCAGGTCTACCCAGATTACACCTGTCTGAGTTTGCAGCGCGGCCGCCAATTCATCTACTTGCAAATCAGTACGACAGCGACCATCTGGGATACAATGCAAAATACGCAGCATAATTTACTCTCCCAATTTTTCCCCTGCGCTCACGTTCTCACGCGCTTCGGGCATCTCATATTTATTTCGTGTCTGCCCTAAGGGCCGTTGTAAGGGCACAGGGGGTCGGTTATACCAGAGGCGATACAATTCTTTGACCCGTTCCAGGAGCCAGGGTTGATCCAGGGGGGGGATTAGTTGCCGGGGATTGTTTTCCCAATTCGCCAGAGGCCACCAGAGAATCTGGCTGCCCTGCATATCGTCACCGGGGATCACCTCTCCCCCCTCATAGGCCATCAGGTAAGTGATACCAATGAAATGGGTGACGTTGGCGTCATAAGTGAAGGTGGAAACGTGGGCCACACCGAGCGGCCGCACCCGGATTTCTCTCCCCGCCTCTTCTTGCACTTCCCGCAAGGCCGCTTCCAAGACCGTCTCATGGGCATCCATGGCGCCATTCACCGGCTCCCATAAGCCAGGCCGGGTAGGATGGTTGAGCAGGAGCAGCTCTTCCTGTTCATTGATGATGAGAACGACAACAGCCGCGGGAAAAGTTGCCAGGACGCGGCCGCTGAGGGTACTCATTGTTGGCTGAGAGGGTGGTTTCATATTTGATGGATGAAGCAAAATCTGCGTCTATCTAGGTCATGGTTCGGACATGGCCTTGATGGTTCTTTGCCAGGCTTCATCCTTCTCCCCCGGCATAAAGGTCAGGTAATAACCAACCCGATCCAACCGGTCACCATATTTTTGTTTAATGAGGTGAGGAATTTCCGCCCAGGGGCCGCGCAGGGCAAATTCGGCCAGGATGTCATCGGTGATGAGGGCGGGCATTTCCGGCCAGCGGCCGCGAGCCGCCAACCGTCGCAGATCTTGAGCTACCCCTTGCCACCCATGCAGCTCCGTAATAATCCCATAGGCTGGGGTGCTCATGTAAAAGGAGATTTGCTGCCGGGCAAACGCCTCATATTGGGCTGCCTGCTCATCATCGGTGGGAATGGCGAAGATGGCAGTGTTGAGGGTGATAGCGGAACGGTCGCGGCCGCTCATCTGTAACCCTTCTTCCACGGCCGGAATAACCAGTTCATCTAGATATTTGCGCGTATGCAGAGCATGGATATGCAGCCCATCACATAGTTCGCCGGCCAACCGGCACATCAACTTGTTGACCCCAGAGATATAGATGGGGATATGGGGATAATCGTGGGGGCCAGGGTCAAAAAACGGGGTCATCAAATCGTGGCGGAAAAATTCTCCCTGAAACTTGAGGGGGACGCCATATTGCCAGCAATCCCAAAACGCCCGCATCGCCTGGATTGTCTCACGCATTTTCTGGGCCGGTTTCTCCCAGGCCAGGCCAAACCGCCGCTCAATATGCCCCTTCACCTGAGTCCCGAGGCCGATGACGACGCGGCCGCGTGACAATTTGGCTAACCCCCAACCGGTATACGCCAGCACCGCCGGGCTGCGCGGGAAGGCCACAGCAATAGCTGTGCCCAGGGTCATCTTCTGGCTGTGTTCAGCGGCCAATGTCAGCCCTAAAAATGGGTCATTCGTCGTCTCCGCCAGCCAGAACCCATCAAACCCTAACCGCTCCGCCGCCTGGACAATGTGGGGCAGTTCCGCCAGATCAAAATTGAGCAGGGTGACATCGAATTTCATTTTAGAATAATTAATTGGTAAATTGATTAATCGTTAATTAGCCATCTCCCAATTAACCATTAACCTCACCATTGCCGTTGGTCATAAACCCCTGGCTCTTGGGGATCAATGGTGCCTGGGGGGAGAAACTGTACCCGGTCTGCTTTGACGCGGCAGGCGGCCTGGAACGCCCCCAAAAGCTGCTGGGCCAGGGCGTCTGACCCTTGCCCATCATCCACCTCGGCGCGGATGGTCACATCATCACGCAGTTCAGGCCGGGTGATGATGACCTGGGTAGCGCGGATGGAGGGGATGGACGCGGCCGCGAACCGCACCTGGTTGGGATGAACAAACATCCCACGCACCTTCACCGCCTCCCCCCGCCGCCCGACCAGGATAATGCTCCGCTCCCCCTGGCGGCTTTGCCCCGGATTAGGATCAACATTGATCGCCATATCCCCCGTGCCATAGCGAATAAGCGGGTAGATACGGCTAAAATTGGTCACGACCACTTCACCAACTTCCCCAGAGCCAACTTCCTGGCCTGTATCCGGGTCAACGATCTGGATAAGCGGCATATCGAGCAGCTGCATCATCATCCCGGCTGTTTTGCCCAGGGCCAAAATGCCAAACTCGGCCGTACCATACGCATTGGTCACGGCAAGGCCATACCCTTCTAACCGCGCCCGCAGGGCTGGAGAGAGGGGTTCGGCGGAAACGGTCGCTTTTCGCAGCTTAAAATCATGCTGCCAATCCAGCCCCATCTCTTCCGCCTTCTGAATGAGGCCCATCAAATAGCTGGGGGTACCAATGTAGCCAGTAGCCCCTAACTCACGGGCCAGTTTAAGTTGCAAATCACTGCTGCTCGTGCCAGCAGGCAAAACGGTGCAGCCCAGCTTAACGAGGGCCGTATCAAACAGATAACCAGCCGGTACCAGGTGATAAGAAAGGCTCATTAGCACCACATCCCCAGGGGCAAACCCACATTGGCGCATGACTTCAACGGCCCATGTCCATTCAGGATCATCTGGGTTCGGGGCCGGCTCATAGAGAGGGCCAGGGGAGAGGAAGATGTGGGAAACCTGTTCCAGGGGGACAGCTAACATACCCCCCAGAGGGGGTGAGGCTTGCTGCAAAGCGACCGCATCATCTTTGGTCAAAACGGGTATTTGGGCCAGATCGGCTGCGGTTTGGATCGCCTCGGGGTGAAGGCCGAGCTTATCTAGCCGCTGTTTAAATGCCGGGGACTGAGCATAAGCATACGTGACAATCTCGGCTAAGGCGTTATCAAAAAGGTGAAGTGACATAGTGGGTATCAAGGTGTGCTGAAACAGTTACTTATTATTAACCAAGCCAACGTTTACGTCGCTTGTAATGTTTAACATCACGATAACTTTTGCGTTCCCCTAAATGGGTCAGGCCCAGATAAAACTCTTTGATGTCCGCGTTTTCAGCTAACTGGCTGGCGGGACCGTCTAAAACGACACGCCCCGTTTCCATCACATAGGCATAAGCGGCGGTTTTGAGGGCTACTCGTGCATTTTGTTCAACCAGGAGAATAGAAACCCCTGATTCTTCGTTAATGCGTTTGATAATATTAAAAATGTCTTGCACCAACAAAGGGGCCAACCCGAGAGAGGGTTCGTCAAGCAGCATCAAGCGGGGTTTGGCCATGAGGGCGCGGCCGATGACTGTCATTTGCTGTTCGCCACCAGAAAGATAGCCGCTGGTGCGATGGCGTAACCCCTGTAAGCGGGGGAAAAAATGATAAACTTCGTCCAGGTCGTGTTTAATAGAACTTTCAGAGGCTGAGCGGAAGAGTGCCCCGGCACGTAGATTTTCTTCAACGGTCAAATGGGAAAAGAGCGGCCGCCCTTCTAATACCTGTACAATGCCTAAGCGCACAATTTCCTCAGCCGATAGCTTGTCAATGCGCTGCCCGTCAAATTCAATGGTACCACGAGTGACTTCCCCTAACTGTGCCCGCAGCAGCCCGGAGATGGCTTTGAGGGTCGTGGATTTACCGGCCCCGTTCGCGCCTAATAGGGAAACAATCTGCCCACCGGGTACTTCCAAAGAAACGCCGCGCAGGACCAAAATGACGTTGCTATAAACGACCTCAATGTTATTGATTTTAAGCATGGGTCAGTTCCAAAAGTAGGGGCGTATAACCATACGCCCCTACTAAAAAACCGGGTTGATCTATGCCGATCCGTGCCCTAAAAACTAGGGTGCTGGCGGCCGCGTATCAGGCAGTTCAAAGTAATCAGAGACGGCCACATCTACGAGGGTGCCATCCGCCTGTACCTGCCATTGGCGGATGCGAGCATGGCGGGGAGCACGGTATTGATCTTGCAGATCATACTGGTAAGCCCCACGAGCATCAATGACTCCCATATCTATCGCGGCCGCGAGCAAGGTTTCCCCACTCAGATTGTCATAGCCAACCATATTGATGGCATGAACCAAAATATCGCGGACGGCGAAGAAGCTGGCATAAGTGAGCAGATAAGTATTGGTTTTTTCCGCTGCCGGATAGCCGCCCGCCTCAAACGCGGCCGCGGCCTCTTGCACAATCTCTAGATCACTGTCCTGCCAGGTCGCATGGGGCACAACACCATAATACCCATTCGCCAGGCGGGCATTGTCGCCCAGGAAATTCAGCACATCCTGGTTAAACGACCAGTTCACCCCGCCAACAATCACACTATCCCAAACACCTAACGCCCGAACGGTGCCAATCACCTGAGCTACACTGAACGAAAGGTTTTGGTTATAGATGACATTAGCCCCCTGGATGACCATGTTTTGGATTTGCCCGGAAACATCCGCATCAGGGGATAAAGCCTGCTCTTCCATCGGTAGGACCGTAACACCCAAAGATTCAGCGTAAGCCACAGCTTCTGGGGTAGTGGCCCCGGCCCCAAAGGCATTGGCCCAGCCAATAACACCGACAACAATCTGATCACCGGCCCCAGCGGGTTTTACATCAGCCCAATTTTCGCTGAGCCATTCCACAAACCCGGCAAACTGATCGGAGTAAATGGGCACAGCCCCAATGGTGTATCCATCCCGGGGAATATACATGGCCGGGCCGTTCACCCCAGCGGCAAAGGAGAGGATTTTGTCTTCGTTAAGGCGGTTGGCCAGAACGATAGTGGCGGCACTCCCATAGGTGAAGATGATAAGGGCTTCATTACGGGTGGCTTCATAGGCGGCGATTTCTAACTCTGCGGCATAATTGGTTTCCGTAAAAACGACTTCTAAAGTGGCCCCACAAATTCCCCCATTGCTGTTAATGGCAGCCAGGGCATCTTTGGTGGCGAAGTCAAAAGCCTGCCCTAAAATGGCCGCCAATGGCCCTTCTTTCCCGGCTTGTTGATGCAGTTTGATGGTTTTGCCGGTCAAATCCTCATTACAACCAGGCGGCAGAACTTCTGGCTCTTCTGTGGGTTCGGTGACTGTTTCGGCAACGGTAGTCGCGGCCGCGGCCGCCGTTGGCACCACTTCAGCTACCTGGGTGGCGGCTTCCTGGATGGCTGGGGCCTGCTCAGTTACCACCGCTTCCGCTGTTTGGACGACATTTTCTACGGGCGTGGTACAGGCGGTCAGGATAAACACCGTCAATAGGGTAAGCAATAAAACAATCGTAGATTTTCTCATCTCAGGTTCTCCTTCTCCAAACGAAAATTGTTTCGTGGTTTCCAGTAAAGAGACAAACAAGGTAAAGTTATTTATTGATAGGCACCACCTCCTATAGAATTAAGTTTCTAGTTCCTGGTTTCTAGTTTGGCGATTCCTTACAGCAGTTACCTGGCAAACGGCCTTAACCGCCATGACGCCTTTAATAACATCCAACGGTGGGCCAGGCCGCGTGGCTCAAAAATGAGGAACAGCACTAATACCAGGCCAAAAAAGATAGGGCGAAAGGATGATTGCAATTCAGCGGACCGGGTCGGGAAAATAAGGGCCAATTCTGGCCCCAGCCAAAGGGCAAAATCTTCTACGGCAATGACAAATGCTCCGCCCAAATAAGGCCCCAGGTTGGTCCCTAAGCCACCAATGACTAACATTCCCAGGAAGAGGATGGATTCACGGAGGCTGTAGCCAAACTCTGTGCCTACACCCCGTTCACTGTGGGCGCGTAAGGCCCCGGCAACCCCAGCCAGGAAGGCCGCGATGAAGAAAGCCCGTAATTTATATTGAAACAGGTTAACACCAAGTAGTTCGGCCGCCAGATCGTTGTCACGAATGGCAATGAGGGCCCGCCCCAGCCGGGACCGGGTGATGTTGATGGTAAGGATGGTACTCAGCAGCAAAGTGATCAGGGAAACGCTCAGATAATAGGTCGGCAGTTCACGCAGGGAGATGATCCAGGCCCGCATGGGCACACCAGTGGTAAGCACGGTGATGAACGCTTTAAGGTGGCCGGCCGCGAAAAGATCGGTGGGGGGTAAGCCCGCTATGTTGACTGTTCGCCGCAAGGAAATATCCCAGGCAGAATAGATAACCCCGGTGATGAGGAAAACAGCCAGACCACCCCATTGGAACTGCGGCCGCTGCGTGTACCAGCCCACATAAGCCACAATCCCGGCCGCTATTAAAATAAGCAGCAGCAGTGGGAAAACCGTGAGAAAAGTTGTGGGAATGTCAATAAACCCTTTTGTGCCCCCCAGCCAGGTACTAAACCGGGGCTGACGAGTGAGCCAGGGGATGATAAACTGGGCCGCCAGGGTGGCCATGGCCAGATAAAATCCTTTGACCCGCAAGGATGGCAACCCAAAGAGCAAACCAACACAACCTGTAATCAGGGCAGCCAGGGGGATGGATAAATAGATAGGCAGGCTCAGATGAATAGCCAACAACCCGGAAGCATAGCCGCCCACCAGCATAAAAGCGGCCTGTCCCAGAGAAATTTGACCTGTATAGCCCGTGAGGATATTCAACCCTTGCAGGGCGATAATGAGATAAGCCAGACGGTTCAGGTTAAAAACAAAGCGGGCTTCCCCCCAAAAGGCGGCGGAGCAGGCCAGCAAAATAGCCCCCAGGAGCAAAAAAAGCTGCCACCGCTGGCGCACAATGCCCATATCTTGTTCATAACTGCGATCAAAATCACCTGCAGGTCGTAAAACGGCCATAAGACTCCTGATAAGGATTGAGTGACAAGGAGTGAGGACGGAGTGCGTCAATCACAAGGGTTTTACAAAAGCTCAACTTCTCTAGTGAAGTTGAACTTCTGAACGGTTATCACTGATGATCAACACCCCTTAGATGCGCTCAATGCGGTGCCGCCCAAAGATACCTTCTGGGCGCAGCAGCAAGAAGATGAGCAGCAAGACATACGGGGCAATATCAGCGGAGTTGCGAACTTCGACAACGGTTGCGGCTTTGACGATCTCCGTGGCCAACCCTACCAGCAATCCACCAATGATGGCCCCAGGGAATGATTCCAGCCCGCCCAGCAAGATAGCCGGAAAAGCAACCAGAGCGACGGCGGCCAGGTTGACGCTGACCCCACTGAGAGTGGCTAACAGGACGCCCCCCAGGGTAGCGGTGATCCCGGCAATGGCCCAAGAGAGGGCGAAGATGCGGGGAACTTTGATCCCCAGGCTGCGGGCCAGCTCATGGTTTTCGGAAGTGGCCCGCATGGCCAGGCCGATTTTGGTGTATTGGAAGAAGAGCATAAAGATCGCGGCCGCGACCACCGCTACGACAAAGGTTGCCAACCGGGTATGGCCTATCTGAATGCGATCTAAAAAGACGATACTTTCCCCATCCACCGGGGGGACAGGAATGGTATAAGCATCACTGGGGGAGAACGGTGAGGGGAAATTTCCCTTTGGAGTCACCCCAAAGAGTAAATTCACACTGCCTTCAAAAATTTGGGACAGTCCCAAAGTCATCAAAACAATGGCCAATAATGGTTGACCAGCCATTGGCCGCAATGCCAGCCGTTCAATCAGAAATCCTAACAGTACCGAAACCAACACGGCCGCTACAATCGCCCAACCTAGAGGCAAGGAGATCGGCTCATTTCCCGTCCGGGCCCCCCCAGCAAACCACCAGGTCAAAAACGCCCCCAGCATTAACATATGCCCATAGGCAAAGTTAAACACTTCGGATGATTTATAAATCAAGACAATCCCTAAAGCGATCAAAGCCAGGGTGCCCCCATACATCAGGCCATTGACAAGTTGTTGTGGCACTAAAATCCAGTTCATCTTCTCATCTCCCACTCCTCATACCACACACCCTACACCGACAGCACCTTAATCTGGGTATCAATAAACCCTTCGCTGCCATCCTGGTACTTCACCATAGCTTTGACTTGAATGAGTTCCCGACCATCATACATCGCTTCCACAATTTCCCCATACCGGTCAGCCAGGACATCCCGGCGCAATTTCCGGCTGCGGGTCATCTCGGCTTCATCGGCATCAAACTCTTTGTGCATCAACACAAAGCGGCGAATCCTGGCCCCTTCGGGCAGTGTCTTGTTGACTTCAATAACTGCCCCGCGCACCAACTCATGCACCTCTGATTTTTGAGCCAGGTCGGTAAAGGTAGTGTAACCGATCCGGTTTTGCTCGGCCCAGTGACCTACATTGTCAAAATCCAAAATGATCAGGGCGGTCACATAATCACGGGTGGGATCCCCAATCGCCATGACATCACGGATGTAAGGGCTGAACTTTAGCCGCCCCTCAATAAACTGGGGGGAGAAAATTTCCCCATTGGCCAGGCGGAGCATATTTTTCACCCGATCTTGGAAAATGACATGCCCGTCTTCATCAATGTAACCGGCATCACCAGTGCAAAACCAGCGGGTACCATCTTCGTCTACCAGAATATCTTTAGCCGTGTTTTCCGGGTCTTTGTAATATCCTTTCATCACCGTTGGCCCGGCAATTTGTAGCTCCCCATTTTCGGCCACTCGTATTTTCATCTCTGGGTTGGGGATACCAACACTGGCATATTTGATGTCTCCGTCACGGTGCAGGGTGGCCCCACCCGCTACTTCGGTGGAGCCATAAATCTGTTTCAGGTTGATACCCACAGCGTGGAAGAAGCGGAGATGGTCAGGGCTAAGGACAGCCCCGGCGGTGTATGCGCTGCGGATGCGAGACATGCCTAACTGATTACGCAATGGGGCAAAGAGTAGCCAATCGCCTAGCTGGTATTGTAACTTTAACCCCAGGCTTAGTGGCTCTTTATTAATCTTTTTCTCGGCAACCTGGTAGCCAATGGGCAAAAAGATTTCATACAATTTACGATTAAACCAGTTGGCATCTTTTAAGCGAACCTGTACCAGACCGACCAGGTTTTCCCATAGGCGGGCGCTGTAGGCCAGGTTTTGCGGGGCGATTTCGCGGATGTTTTCCCGAACGGTTTCTGGCTCTTCGGGAAAGTTCATGATCATGCCAGTGTAGCAATGGGGGACAATGCCAAAAACGGGTTCGGCGATCCAACCCATCGGCAGGAAGCTGACGTGGTTGTCGTTTTCGGTGCGAGGGTCAATGGGGTGGGTGGTGGCCGCGGCCGCGATCAAATTATGATGGGTGAGCATCACCCCCTTCGGCAGCCCCGTTGTCCCTGAGGTGTAACAAATCATGGCCACATCATCGGCCTGCCCCAGGGCCACCTCACGAGCAAAACGGTCTGGCTCTTTGGCCGCCAACTCCCGCCCCAATGCCTGCACTTCCTGGAATGAGATCAGCCAATCATTGTCATAATTCCACAGGCCGCGCTCATCCCAATAAATCACCTTTTTTACCAGAGGGATATCGGCCTGGATGTCCAGAAATTTATCACACTGCTCCTGGTCCTTGGCCAGGGCAAAGGTGGCATCACTATGGTTGACGATATATTTCATCTCATTGGGAATGGCATCGGTGTACATACCAACCACGGCCGCACCGGCCACTTGCGCTCCCAGATACCCCCAGAGGTATTCCCGGTCATTATCCCCAATTGAACAGACCTGCTCCCCCCGCTGTAACCCCAAGACGATCAAGCCCAGAGCAAAGCTTTCCACCTGATCATAACATTCCTGCCAGGTAAATTCTTGCCAGACGCCATACTTTTTCTGGCGCACAGCCACCCTCTGGTGGCCAAACTTTTGGGCCATGGCCACAAAATATTGAGGCACTGTTTGCGGATCACCCATTATCTTCTCTCACTCTTGTCCCAAATAGGCCTGGATGACCTTCTCATCTTGTTTGATGTTGTCGGGCGAACCATCAGCAATTTTGCGGCCAAAATCCAGGACCACTACCCGATCCGAAATATCCATCACCAGCCCCATGTCATGTTCGATCAGGACGATGGTGATGCCGCGCCGCTCATGGATGTCCAGGATAAAACGGGCCATATCCTCTTTTTCTTCGTTGTTCATCCCGGCCATGGGTTCATCAAGCAGCAGCAGCTTTGGCTCCAGGGCCAGGGCCCGCCCTAATTCTACTCGCTTGCGTAACCCATAAGGCAAAGCTCCGACGACCGCTTTGCGGATATGTTCTATTTCTAAAAAGTCAATAATTTCTTCCACCTGCTGCCGGTGGACTACCTCTTCCCGGCGGGCAGACCCCCAGTAAAGGGCACTGGCGATAACCGTTTGTTTCATGTGGATGTGGCGGGCGGCCATCAGGTTATCCAGGGTGCTGAGACCGGTGTAGAGGGCAATGTTTTGGAAGGTGCGGGCGATGCCCAGGTGAGCTACTTTATGGGTGGGGGTTTTGGTAAGGTCTTGCCCCTGATAGAGGATACGCCCTTGTTGCGGCCGGTAAAAGCCGCTGATGCAGTTGAGCATGGAGGTTTTGCCGGCCCCGTTTGGGCCAATGATGGCACGTATTTCCCCCTCGACTACGGCGAATGAAACGTCGCTCAGGGCGGCGGTGCCCCCAAAGCTAAGTGAGACTTGTTCTACCTGAAGCAAAGGTGATTTTGTGGTATTCATACCGCCTGCATGGGACGTATTTTAGCCAACAAGGGTCATTCAATTTTTGGGTAAAGAATAAACTCAAACCTAAATTTCTTTGTTTGAGTGGTAATTGTTTTGCCGGGAAAATTCCCTTTTGTGGATGGTTGTGAACTGGACTGATAAGGGCTAAATCAAGGTGATGTAAATTACCATAGCCATTGGTTAGATGCAAATTTTGACGCATTGAGCCAGGCCGTTGCTTTAACAATGGCTAAACGTTGGTTAAACTGGGCTGATTTTGGGGCTACTTTGTTATAATTGTTTTTATGCGAACCACTCACATTATGCACCGACGGTATCGGCGACAGAAACGCAAGGGGCGCGGCGGCCGCGTCTTTTTACGTATTTTCGCCGTCATCACCCTGTTACTGGGCCTCTTCATCGCCCTGACCGCCTTCGGGGGGGTGGCCGGGGTCACGGCTGTCTATGCGGCGTTCACCCAGGATTTGCCCGATTTCACCGAGATTGAGCGGATCGGTCTGGATGTAGACAGCACCTTTGAGACAACCAAAATTTATGGCTGGGGGGCCGACAAAAACGGGGATGGTCAGCGGGACCTGGTGCTGCTGTATGAGGTGATCGATCCTCTGGGGGGTGACCGGCAGTGGGTGCCCCTGGAGCAAATCCCTCAACATCTGATAGAGGCAACGGTAGCTATTGAAGACCGAACTTTTTGGACCAACCAGGGGTTTGATGCGCGGGGGATTGGCCGGGCATTTTATGAATATGTATTACAAGGGGGAGCTATCCAGGGTGGCTCTTCGATTACTCAACAGTTGGTCAAGAACAATTTGATTGAGCCAGAGCGACGGTTGGTAGGATCTGAGGTAGGTTGGGATGATTACCGGCGTAAGCTGGAAGAGGTGATTTTGGCCCAACAGGTCACCCAGACCTACTCCAAAGAGCAAATTTTGGAGTGGTATCTGAACAGTAATTTTTATGGCAATCTGGCGTATGGAATTGAAGCGGCCGCGAAAGTGTATTTCAATAAAACCGCTGCCGAACTGACCCTGGCCGAGGCCGCTATGCTGGCCGCCATCCCCCAATCCCCGGCTCTTAACCCCATTGATAATCCGGTTGAAGCCAAAATCCGGCAGGAGTTGGTGCTGGATGCGATGTTCCGCGATGGGTATATCACCCGGGAGCAAACGGTAGAAGCCAAATTCACTCCCCTGACGGTCAGCTCCGGGGTGGAAACCCGTTTTGACATCATCGCTCCCCATTATGCCCTGTATGTGCGGAAGCAGTTGGAAACGATGTTTGGCCCGGAGCAGGTGCTGCGCGGGGGGCTGCGGGTTTATACGGCTCTGGATTTGGAGCTGCAAGGGCAGGCGGAATGTGTCGCTCGCGCCCATATCGCCCGGTTATCTAACCAACCAGAGCTGCCCGCCGATGAGGCCGCCAATTGTGCCGCTCTAGCTTTTTTGCGGCCGCTGCCAGCCAGTTATGCCGGTCGAGATCACAACATCTCCAACGCCGCTGTCGTCGCCATTGATCCTCGTACCGGGGAGATCAAAGCGATGGTCGGCAGCCTCAACTAT
Source organism: Anaerolineae bacterium (assembly GCA_023384415.1). Lineage (GTDB taxonomy): Bacteria > Chloroflexota > Anaerolineae > Promineifilales > Promineifilaceae > Trichofilum. The sequence goes on along the minus strand of JAHDWJ010000001.1, from coordinate 6,229 downwards.
TGGAACACCGCCATTGATGGGGCGTTCAATGTAGCCGCCGATGGGCTGCGTCAGCCGGGATCCTCTTTTAAGCCGTTTACTTACCTTACCGCTCTGAGCAAAGGGTATACGGCCGCCACCATGCTCCTGGATGTGGAGACCGATTTTGGTACCCCTTACAACGGCATCGCTTATGTGCCCCAAAATTACGATGGTCGTTTCCATGGCCCTATGCGCCTGCGGACAGCCTTAGCCAACAGCTACAACGTCCCCGCGGTGCAGGTGATGAGTTGGGTAGGGATAGATGCGGTTATCCGCACAGCCCACAATATGGGCATCACCACCCTGGACGGGGGAGCGAACAATTTTGGTCTCTCCTTAACGTTGGGTGGGGGGGAAGTGAAGCTGCTGGATATGGTGTACGCTTTTTCGGTGTTTGCCAACAATGGGGTGATGATTGGTCAACCAGTACCCTCACTCCAGCAGCGGTTGGGCTACCGTGCCCTGGACCCGGTGGCGATTTTGCGGGTGGAAGACCGGCGAGGCACAGTGCTGTATGAGTATAATCAGCCACAGCGGCGGGAGATTGTCACCCCCCAGTTGGCTTATATTATGAATGATATTCTCTCTGACCGGCGGGCACGCTGCCCGGCGTTTGGCTGTCCTAATGCCCTGGAACTGCCTGATAACCGGCCCGCGGCCGCGAAAACGGGTACGACCAATGATTATCGGGATGATTGGATTATTGGCTACACCCCCCAGTTGGTAGTAGGGGTCTGGTCTGGCAATTCCGATAATACTCCGATGCGGAATTTGCCCGGCTCGGTGGGGGCGGCCCCTATCTGGCAAGCGGTGATGAGTTGGGCTTTGCAGGATGCGCCGATTATGACCTGGACGCGGCCGCCAGGTATCATAGAACGGGCGGTGTGTAACCCATCCGGGCTGCTGCCTACCCCTCACTGCCCCGCCGTGACCGAACTGTTTGTGGCCGGGACGGAACCGAATGTGATTGACAATATGTATCAAGAGTTTCGCCTGAACCGGGAGACGGGTCGCCTGGCTACCATTTATACCCCCCTGGAACTGGTGGAAACGAAGGTGTTTATGATTTACCCAGCCGCGGCCGCGGATTGGGTGCGAGAAAACGAGATCGAACAGCCCCCGGTTGAATTTGACACCATTACCGGTGACGCCGCCATCGTTGGCGGGGTAGCGATCTTATCCCCAACCCCCTTCCAATTTGTCACCGGGCTGCTAGACATACGAGGCAATGTCCAGACAGAAGATTTTGCCTATTACCGGCTGGCCTATTTTAAGGGGCTGACGCCGGTGGATATTCAGGTCATTGTAGATGGGGTGGGTGAGCAAAAAGGGAATGAGACCATTGCCGCCTGGGATGTTAGCAGCCTGGATGAAGGGTTGTATACCCTGCTCCTGACCGCCTTCCGCCATGATGGCACTTTTGTCGAGGCCAGCTTACAAATAACGGTGGACAACATCCCCCCCGAAGCACGTATTTTGTTCCCCCTGCCTAACCAGACCATCTTTACCGATGAAACCTGGGTCGTCATCCAGGCCCAGGTGACTGATAATTTAAGTGTGGCGCGGGTGGAGTTTTTTGTAGATGGGGCGCAGGTGCCATTTGCCCTTAATACCGTCTCCCCGTTTACGGAGAAATGGCGCATCCCTGGCCCTGGGTGTCATAGTTTTAGAGTTGTCGCCTATGACGCGGCCGGCAACCAGACGGAGAGTACCCCTGTTCGCATCTGTTTAGTCGCTCGCTAAGGAACAAAATCTTACTGTTGACTGTTATTTTTCTCCATATCCCCAAAGCCGCCGGAACAACGCTTCACCGTATTCTTGAACGGCAATACCCGTCAGACGCAACTTTTTCTATTGGGCCGAATGCACACGCCTCTATTCGTGAGTTTAAGAAGCTGCCGAAATCACAGCGAATGGCCATTGAGCTGTTTCGTGGGCACATGCCGTTTGGCTTACACACCTATCTCCCCCAGGAAAGCAGCTATTTCACCCTGCTGCGTGACCCGGTTGAGCGGGTGCTTTCCTACTATCATTTTATCCAACGGACGCCAGATCATTATCTGTACCACCTGGTAGGTGAACAAAAAATGAGCCTGAAGGATTTATTGACTACCAGTGAACCTATTATGATGAATGATGCTCAGGTGCGCCTTATTTCGGGGGTGTGGGCAGATGTGAGATATGGAGAGGTGACGGAGGCTGTTTTAGCGGCCGCAATCCACAAGTTACGCCGCGCCTTCACCGTCGTTGGCCTGGCCGAGCAGTTTGATGCTACCCTTCTTTTACTTCAGCAAACCTACGGTTGGGAAAATGTTTTTTATCGGCGCGAAAATGTGGGGTATAACCGTCTGGCCCATGAACAATATGACCCGGAAACATTGGCCCTGGTACGTCATTACAACCAACAGGATATGGCCTTATATGCTGAGGCAAAAGCGTTATTTGCCCAACAACTGCGCCAACAAGGGATCACTTTTTCGGCCCGGTTAGCCTGGTTCCGCCTGCTCAATTGGTTTTATCAACGCGGCCGCTGATCAGACCTGGTCGGTCCAAATATAATCCGTGTTTGTAACTGTACAGGGAATCAGTCACCCCTCACCCCCGGCCCCTCTCCCAGATGGGAGAGGGGAGTTTATCCCCTCTTCTGGGGTAGAGGGGAGCTATTCCCTCTCCTGGGGGAGAGGGCCAGGGTGAGGGCTGTATAGATACCCTGTTTTTCCTAATCCGTGTTCCCCTCATCTATGGCTATTCTCAAAGGAATAACGATGCTTGAACCAGCGGCCGCGTACCTGGCCCCTCTCCTGCAACAGTTAGAAGCACAGGCCAACCCGGTGGAAGCGGCGGCGATGGCCCGTTACATGCGGGATCAATTTCCTTTTTACGGGATCAAAACTCCGCAGCGCCGCCTGCTTGTGCGGCAATTTTTAGACGCGCATGGCCGGCCGCCCCCAGACCTGTTAGAGCCGGTTATCTTGAATTTGTGGCAGCGGCCGCAGCGAGAATGTCAATATATCGCCGTCGGTCTGTTAGAAAAGGGGAGCAAACGGCTGCCTACCCCGGCCATCCCTCTGGTAGAGCAGCTCATCATCACCAAATCATGGTGGGACACCGTTGATGCCCTGGCCGGGGGAATTGCCGGTGAGCAGTTCCACCGTTTTCCAGAGAGCCGTGAGGCAGTACTGCCCCACTGGCGCACCTCTGATAATATGTGGCTGCGCCGCAGTGCCATCCTTTTTCAGCTAGGCTACAAAGCCGAAACAGATGCGGCTCTGCTCCTGGAAATCGTGCAGGAAAACCGGCACTCCAGCGAATTTTTTATCCAGAAGGCGATTGGTTGGGCGTTGCGTGAATACAGTAAAACCAACCCCAACCTGGTTGTAGATTTTGTGCAACGCAGCCAATTGGCTCCCTTAAGCCAGCGGGAAGCCTTGAAATGGTTGGGGAAAAAGGGCGCATCCACAGATGACCCAGATGTTCACAGATAAAAAATCGAGAGCGTAATATCTGTGTTCATCGGTGACTCCACTGAAAAAAGGTCGCGCAGAGACGCGAAGGCGCAAAGTTACCAAAGAAAAATTCGTGTTAATCCGTGAAATTCGTGGCCGCTTTCCGTGGACTTATGGGTGACATCTGTAGATAAATTTTTTCTGACTTGTTCAGGTTAGGATGTAGTTATGACCAAAGCGAGAATTTTCTTTTTACTGTTGTTATTCCTGGCCCTGGCCTGTAATACAGTGCGTTATGCAGTTGAGGGTACCCCAACAACGGTTAACCCAACGGTGACAACCACGGCTGCCAGCCAAACCGTTCTCCCCACGCCGCTTCCCCCACCGACCCTCACCCTCACCCCCCCGGCACAGCCAGCTACCCTGCCCCCACTCAGCACCATCGCGGCCGCGCCTCCCACCTGGCCCCCCGCGAACAACAGCCTGCAACCCCTCAGCCGTCTGCCCGTGACCCAGGCCCAACAAGACACCTTTGACGAACTGACTCAGGCCATTCCCCCCAAGCGTGATGACATCGCTCTGGCTGTCGCTTTTTATGGCATCCCTTACCCGGCAGCTACCCCCGCGGCCGCGAACAACATTGATCTCCCCTTAGGCACAGAACGGGTTATCAACATCCTCAACATCAACAGCAACACCGTCAGCCAGATCAACGCCATCCTTCTAGCCAAAGGTGAGCGGGCTTACTTCTGGTTTGACACCGGCCCCGGCAGCCAGCAGCCCGATTCGTTCACCCTGGACCTGGTCGCCGCTGAATTTGATCGCATTTATGAGACCGTATCCTTTTTCTTTGGCGAAGACCAACAGCCGGGTATAGATGGGGACACCCGTGTCCATGTGGTCAACGCTTCCCCGTTGGCCTTGTGTAATGTCACCTTACAAACGGCCAACAGCTGTGGCCTCTCTGGCTATTTCAGCGCGGCCGATGGGCTGCCCATCTCCGTCAACCGGAACTCCAATGAGCTGGATATGTTTGTCATGAACGTCACCAACTTTGGCCCTGGCTACTATTTAAGCGTCTTAGGGCATGAGTTTCGTCATAAAATTGAGCATCAGTACGATGTGGGGGGATGGGATTGGGAAGTGGAAGGGTCGGCGACATTGGCCCAGGATTTGCTGCAAATTGAGAACAGTGCCGTGCAGCGGGCCAACTGGTATTTAGCCAACCCCGATCAACAGCTTAACGCCTGGCCGCGTGAAGGCACCACCATCCCTGGTTATGGGCAAGGGTTTTTGCTCAACCGTTACCTGTTTGATCGGCTGGGGGTTGATCTGTACCGGCAGTTTGCCACCAGCCCCCTGCCCGGCTTCTTTGCCATAGATGCGGTGGCCCAGGCCAATGGCCTGACCGTGACCAGCGAATCCCTCTGGTTGGATTGGCTGGTGGCTCTGGCGGTGCATAATCACCCAGATGCCCCAGCTATCTACCAGTTTGGCACCACCGGGCTGGATACGGCTACGATGACCCGGCTGGGCAATGTCCCCCGCGAAATTAATACGACGGTTCACCAATACGCCGCTGATTATTATGAGTTGAGCGGTGGGGGCAATGTCACCATTGTCTTTCAAGGGGATACTCTGGTGCCGGTTTTTGAAGCGGTGCCCGCCTCTGGGGAGTACATGTGGCTGGCCAACCGGGGAAATTACAGCGATAAACGGTTGACGCGGCCGCTAGATTTAACCAACGTTACCCAGGCCACCTTGTTTTACCAGACCTATTACGACATCGAGCCAGGGTATGATTTTGCTTATGTCTCCGTTTCTACCGATGGGGGGAACAGTTGGCAGGGGGTGGTTGGGGAAAATATGCAGGGGTTAGACCCGGCGGATGATCCCTCCAACAGTGCCTACACGGCCCGGTTTTATACCGGCGAAAGCAATGGGTGGGCCCAAGAGCAGATTGACCTCTCACCGTATGCCGGACAAATAATTTTACTTCGTTTTCAATATATTACCGACCCTATTTTGACCCACCCAGGCATCGCCTTTGATAACATCGCCGTGCCGGAGATTGGGTTTTTTGATGATGCGGAGACGCTGGCCGAAGGATGGGTAGCGGAAGGGTTTCACCGGGTGACCGCCTATATGCCGCAGCCGTGGCATGTGCAAGTGGTAGGGTTTGCTCCAGGCGAGGTAGTGGTGCGGCCGCTCACCCTCACCCCAGACCAGAGCGGGCAGCTAACGGTGAACCTGGATGACAGCCGCGGCCGCGTTATCATTATCGTTGCGGCCGCGGCCCCCGCCACCCTGGATAAAGGCCATTACCAACTCACTATCCGCCCCTAAATAACCATTCAGCGGATAGAATTGTCCGATCACCCCATCCGTAAACCCTAAAAATCCGTGTTCATAACAAACCATTACCGCTTAAATTAAAACCATATTTAAATTTGTTCTCTGAAATGGAACAGGTATAATTCAGACCAACAACCTGCTTACTTATCCACTTGTTTATTAAAATCCCATACTGGCCTCTGACGAAAATTGATTTCCTCAGGTAGTATAACCAATACACCAATCGTCAGAGCAAAAACGCCAGACTCCAGTACCCTATACAAAGAGGTTGACATGATGCAAAAACCCCGTACCATTCCGTCTGTCTGTCTGTCTGTCTGTCTGTCTGTCTGTCTGTCTGTCTGTTTGTCTGTCTGTCTGTCTGTTGATCATGGCTGCATTCACTGCCTTGAGACCCCCTAACCCCC
>JAHDWJ010000137.1 GCA_023384415.1 Anaerolineae bacterium | reverse complement strand
GCCATGATGCACGATGCCACCGTCGCCGAAGCCTTTCTGGCAGTGCAGCAAATGTTGGCCTCCCCGACGCGCCTCTTTTATCCCGACGTCCTCTGGCGCACGCTGCGGCCACACGGCCGTGCTGTCGCCCAGCCCCGGGTAGAAGCCTCTCCCAGGCTAAATCCTGCCAGCAAATCGCCTTTGTAGCAGGTAGCGGGCAGCGGGCATAAACGCCCCCGAATATCCGTGGCACTTGCGGTTTTGACATGACACAATCAACAATGAACGGCCGTGCCTTACGGCTGCTGCTGTTGCTGCTGGCTCGAAGCCTCTATGTGGTTGGTTCTTCCAGGTTGGAGATTGTATTGGCCCGGTGAGTTTCACAACTTTCGGCAAGATAGATAGTTCGGAGGAGAGCAACACCTCCGAACTATTCCCCCCCCTGGTCAGATATTAAACAGGAATAACAAACAGCGTCATCTGATACATCCAATTCACCAAAGGCCAGGCCAGGTTCATGGCTGCCGTCGAGTTGACATAACTTTCAACAATGCCAAATGGAGCATCAATAGGGGCGGCGGCTGGTCTTTCAACCGGCGCTACTGCTACACTCCCGGCAACGATGAGTGAAGCAAGTAGACATAACGATAATTCCCAAAACTTGATACCCCAGGTTTGCTGACGGCACATAGTTGATGACGAATTTACCGGTCGTAATTAATCTACCGGGTTTCTGATGCCTGTTCGCTTTATTATTTTGTCCACCTCAGTACTGCAAATCTCGATAATCTTCACCATAGAGCAATTGATGCCGTTCTTGTGCTTGTGACCAGGTTGTTGGAAACTCATGCTGATCTAGCAAAATATCATCCACAGCCTGCTTCATCTGTTTGGCGCATATGGCGGGAGGAAATCTACCCACACCAGTTCCCATACCGGGAATAGCTACCTGTTGGACAACCGTATTGATAACTGTCCCATCAGAGAATGTTCCGAACTTCATCAGAAGGAGAACGGCGCGAGTTGCCAGATAGATATTTACACTCGTGTGTTCCAGAATCATCGGCACACGCATCGTAGGGGCCGCGATGACGTAGGGGATTTTTGCATCATCGGTGGCTACAATATCAGCATCACCAACTAACAATTCTCCGTGATGTTTGTTTCTGATAACCTCTTGTACCCGTTCTTGAACATGCCAACCAAAATGACGACTGATCGCCATATCTATACCACCATCCATAAAACCAAAACTGTTTGCCGGGCTAACAATGGCATGGCACGACACATCAAAGATGGAACCATGATGGATTTCAATGTTGTGATATTCTTGGAAAGCCTGCCGCCAGGCATTCACAACCTGGATTTGCAGATCAGCCAGTATAACTTTCATTTTCTTTCCTCCTTGCTGTTGGTTCCCACATTGTAGAATTTAGACAACTACAATAGGCTCTTTGAAGTCGTAGAGGCCGTTTTCGACACGCCATTGGTGGCCGCAGGTGGGGTTGGGGCAGGTGAGACGGCCGTCCACTATCTTACCCAAAGGCGTCTTGCAGGTAGGACAGGCGAAAAAATGGTGGGGGGCTGTTGGGCTGCCAGATGCCGGGTGGTTTACT
>JAHDWJ010000136.1 GCA_023384415.1 Anaerolineae bacterium | reverse complement strand
GCGCGTGTTAGTGCCGGTGTTGGAGGCATTTGACGTGCGCCAGGAACAGGCCGCGGCGACGTTGGGAGCCGGCGGCTGGCTGACCTTCCGCCGGGTGACGTTTCCGGCGCTGCGTTGGGGTTTTGTATATGGCATTACCCTGACGCTGGCTCGCGCCTTGGGGGAATTTGGGGCGGTGCTGGTGGTTGGCGGCGGCATCCAGGGGCGCACGGAGACGGTACCGATCTACATCTACCGCTCGCTCGATGCGCGGATGTACACGGGCGCTTACAGTACCGCCGTGCTGTTAGGATTATTCTCCATCATCTTGATTTTGGGCACCGACTGGCTGCGGCGGCGCGAGAAGTAAAGTCGCTATAGAAATTTTCGTTGCCTATTCCTTACCGGCACGGTAAGCTTAACCGGCAATAATGACCTGGCTTGAGCAAGAAGTGTTGGTGACTAAAGGTAGGGGATGGGCATAGGAAATGGGCATAGGAAATGGGCAATGGAGGAATTCAATGGATGAACCCAACAAAATAGGGGTTGAGGTTGGCGAAGGAGGGCAGGAGATGGGAACGGCCGTGTCCGCCACTACCAGCCACCAGTCACGCCCTTTCTGGCAGCACATTGCCTGGAAAAAAGTGGGTATTTTTATCGCCAGTATCTTTTTGTTCATCCTGGCTATTACGCTGATGAAGGAGGGGGCGCGCGATATGGGGCCACTGGTGCGGGATCGTTTTGCTGTCAGCAATCCCATCAACAGTCTCGGTTTTGGCTGGATTTTTGCCTATATGGTAATGAGTGGTTCACCCGTTGCCGCTGCTGCCTTAGCTTTTTTTGACGCCGGCATTATTGACCAGATGAGTACCTTTACGATGATTATCGGCAGCCGGTTGGGCGCCAGTTTTATTGTGTTATTCATCGGTTTTGTTTATGTGTTACGTGGCCGCAGCCGGGCCAACAGCCTGGGCATGGGCCTGCTTTCTCTCACCGTAACGGGCACCACGTTCATAGTCGCCCTGTTTGTGGGTATCGCCATCTTACGAGCAGGTATTTTTGACCAGGTAGAACTACGCTCCGGCACAATGCTTACCTCGATAACAGATGTACTTTTTGACCCGATTGCCGCGTTCTTCCTGTCCTTCCTGCCGCGTTGGTCATTGTTCCTGGTGGGTTTAGCCATCATCATGGTTAGCTTTAATTTGTTTGATAAATGCCTGCCCGAAATGGCATTAAAAGAAAGCCAGGTCGGGCGCATGTCACGACTGGTATATCGCCCCTGGGTCATGTTTTTGTTAGGGGCCAGTATTACGCTGATCTCTATGTCGGTCAGCCTGTCGTTAAGTATTTTGGTGCCGCTGAGTCAGCGGGGATTTGTGCGCCGGGAAAACGCCATCCCTTACATCATGGGCGCCAACATCACCACCTTCATAGATACGCTGCTGGCAGCCGTCTTGCTGAACAATGCACCAGCCTTTACCGTGGTATTGACCAGCATGGCGAGCATTACTATTGTCTCTATTCTCATTCTGGCTCTGATTTACCGGCGCTATGAACGAGGCATGTTGGCATTGGTCAATGGCATTATGAGCAGCAATCGTAACCTGGCGTTGTTCATGTTCACT
>JAHDWJ010000135.1 GCA_023384415.1 Anaerolineae bacterium | reverse complement strand
GGCCTTTGGATTGGTATGTGTGGGGATAATGGTGGCGGCGTGTACGGCCGTGCCTGAAGACACCGCGACTGTTGCCCCAACACGGATCATGGCTGAGATTGCAGACACGGCCGTATCCCCATCTCCCACCGCTACCAACACCCCAGAGGCGGTGTTGCCGACCACACCTGCGCCCGTCTGCACACCGCCCGCCTGTACTGAAAACGAAGTGTACTTTTGCCCTGGTGAATGTCCGGGCGGGTGTAGCACAGTCTGCGCCACGCCTACGCCAGATAACCAGGGGCCAGCGCCCCCCACCTGGGCCGAACTGGAAACATGGCTGGTACAGGCGTGGCAAGTGGGTTTACCTCCTGAAACCGTCATCACTCACCTGTATGAAGCGGGTTGGATGCGTGAAGATGATCGTTCAACGGATGATCCGTATTGGACAATCGTGGATTTAGATGGAGACGGTCTGTCAGAATGGGTTTTCTCCCTACATAGCCAATTCGATCAGGATTTAGGCCCGCCAATTGCGCCCGTTGGTAATTTGTGGATTATTGGCAAAAATGGAGTGTTCTACCGTTATTACAGTGAAATACCTCACGATGCCCCTTTTTGGGAGTATCCCATTCCTAAAGTTGCAGACGTGGTAGATATGGGGGGAGATGGGCTGCCAGCATTGATTGTAGATGCGCGGTTTTTTGGTGCCTCGGCAGACTGGGTACAGATTAGCTTGCTTCATTTTGTGGATGGCACTATCAAAAATATCGTCTCAAACCCTCGTACAGAACAGAATCTGATCAGTGTCTCAATTGCTGATGTCTATTTGGAAGATTATCAAGGAGATGGTCTGTCTGATTTATATGTTCATGGAGGTAGTAATGGATCGATGGCATGGGGAGACTTGCGCACTTATACCGAAATCTGGTCATGGGATGGCACGGCCGTAACCCTGGCTGATACCCTTCTTGATCCCACAGAATACCGTCACCACATTCTCTATGAAGCCAATGATGAATTTGCTGAGGGCAATCTGGATAGGGCCAAGCTTCTTTAATGAACAGGCAGTTGTTGATCCTACTCTACTCATCCCGCTTGCCTATTCTACGGCTTTCGAGGCGTACGCTACCGAAGAAGAGACGAGAGATCAAATTTACCAGTTTGCTGGGTTTCGTTTAGTTCTCGTCGCCTTGCTACAAGAGGACACTGATTTAGCACAAAGTCGGCTTGAGTGGCTCAACCAGCAATATCCGGACGCGCCTATCACCACAGCCGCCCATACTCTTGTCAACAACTGGAACGGCCGTGACTCCTTAAATTCCCTCTGCACCGAAATTGCAGCCGAACTAAATGCTGATGAAAATCCCGTTCCACCATTTCTAAATTTAGGTTTGGGAAATCCCAAACTGACGCCGGGCGATATTTGCCCCACCGAACAAGAGGAATGACATGTTTAATCTGTTAGAAAATGGTTCTGTCACCAGTCCGGCGGGGTTCACGGCCGTAGCCATACCCGCCGGTTTGAAAAAAGATAACCAACTTGATCTGTCTCTCGTTTATTCGGAACGGGATTGTGCCTGTGCGGCCGTGTTCACCACGAATCAGGTGGTGGCGGCGCCGGTTATCGTG
>JAHDWJ010000134.1 GCA_023384415.1 Anaerolineae bacterium | reverse complement strand
ATGTAGCAATTTCGTTTGAACGATACCAGACATCCGATTTCGGCAACCAAAGGTTACCGAAATCGGATGTCTTTTTGTTTATTCTTCGGATTTGTGTTGAAAAGCAAAGAGTTGGTTGCTGCTGCTGAAATAGACGACGGCCATGTCTTCGGTAGCCGCCACATAAAAATCCGAATTCACCTAGTCAATTTCATCTAGTTCCAGGATACCAGGCGCAAACACAATATCAGCAACCAACATGCCCGTGTGTACATCAGCTACATGCAAATGGGCTTCGTTCGTCAGATAGTAAACCCAATCCCCAACTGTAGCCACATTGCTTACCACGCCTGGCTCAGAAACCCAAAGAGTTTCTCCCGTCAGGCGATCAAGAACATGAACCTGACCTGTGAATTCACCGGTGCGAACAAAGATGGTTTCTTCAGTAAACACGGGTTGCTGTACAATCTCCTTGTCGAATCTGCTTTCCCAGATCATATGTCCTGTCTGTTGATCCAATGCTTGCAAACTTTTGCCTAATTCTCGGTGATAGATCACGCCATTTTGGATCAGAAAGATAGGATATGCTTTGTTGGGGTTTCTAAATGGTTTTGTTTTTCCACTGCCTTCATCAAGTAGATAAAAATGGTAGTCACTATTCACATAAAGTTCGCCCTCTTCGGCAAGGATGAAGTCCATACCCCTACTCCTGAATGAAAAGGTTCTTTCCGCCATAGTGTCACCAAATCGAGCGTCATAAATTGTGATCTGGCTTGGGATGCGCTGTCCAACAATAACATTTTGATTGCTACCACGAACCAAGAGTGAGAAGCTTTCTATTGGTTGGGTTTGCCATTCATGCTGCCCCGTTTGCAAATTTAATTTCTGCAGAGCCGGGAAGTCGTCTTGATTGGTACTGCCCACAAAGAACACACTATCCTCTAGAGTGAGCAGGCTATTTCCTGAAAGGGTTGGGATTACAAAAATATCAGAAGTACGCCACTGTTCCGTGAAGTTTGGAGAGAGGCTAACAACATCATACGTTGTTAAGGTTGGTCCCCAGTCAAAAGATGGATTCAGCAGCATCTGTACTCGTGGATCAGTCTGAATAGCCAGTGAAGTGTAGAGGCTAAAAAGCAGTAACCCCACCAGCCATACCAACCAGGCCAGCCCTGCAATGACTAAATTTCTGCGCTTTTTTGAGACTCCCATTTTCAGCTTTGGCTTTTCTTCTAACGCTTTTGGAGACGAATACGGATTTTGTCTTAAAGCAGCGTCTACGCCGCATATGCCACTGCCGCTTGAATGCCTTCACGGGTCAGGCGCGGATGGGCGACCAACAACTGCTCAACTATTTCCCCGGCAGCCAGCTTTTCCAGAATGAGTTCTACCGTAATGCGTGTACCGGCGATAACCGGTTTTCCCATCATAATTTGTGGATCGGCCGTGATTAGATTTGCCTGCATCTGTTTGTCCCCTTATGAAGAGATTGAATGAGGGGATTATAGCAGAGAACGGGTAGGGCAGGTTTGTTTTTTGTCACGGCCGTGCCATTCCCCGCACTCTCCTCACAAAAAACTGGCAACATTCTGTCAGAATGTCTTTTTAATTGTCGTTAAGTTGACAATTTGT
>JAHDWJ010000133.1 GCA_023384415.1 Anaerolineae bacterium | reverse complement strand
AAGCCGTCTGGTGGCCGACTTTATGATTGACTGTACCGGCCTGGATGACCGCTTAACCATTCATCCCCTGCTGGCCGACCTGAGCGGGTGTTATGGGCTGCGCCAAAACAGCAGCGGGCGGCTGGAAGTGACGCCCGACTTTGAACTGAAGCAGTTGCGCAATGGCGAAGGGCAGGTTTTTCTGGCGGGGGTGATGGCGGCGGGCAATGCGTATGCGCCGGTAGACAGCTTTTTGGGGCTGCACTATGCGGCGCAGCGGTCGGTGGAGGCGCTGATCAGGGAGAAGGCGCCTGGTTTGCGTCCACTGCATGGATGGGAATCGGCGCGGCAGTGGTGGCGCTGGTGGCAAGGGGTGGCACCATGACATTTACCTTAGTCGGCCGTTGGCAAACGCGCCTCTTTTTGCTCACGGTGATGGGGCTGCCGGTCACGGCCGTGTTCACCTGGCTCTATGGTAGCGTACAACCGTTGGCGCTGTTGGGTTATGTTTTGCTCCTGGGGTTGGGCTGGGACGTGTTGTACAATCATGTGCAAACGTGGCGCTGGAACCGGGATTGGCCGCCGCTGTTTGTCTGGGTGGCAGGGCTATGGGAAGGGCTTTTTTTGTGGACGCTGCTGCATGGGCTGTGGGTGCTGGGATTGACATTGCCGGGTGTGGCGGTGGGGGTGGGGTACGGCCGTTTTGCCGTCCATTATCTCACTGTTTTTGCCATCACCTGGGTCGGGTCACAAAGCTTACTGCCCATTTTGTTCCCACGCTGGCGCTTTCACGGCGGGCAGTGGTTATAGGGACGCAGATAAACGTGGACTTTTGCTTCGAATTGTCTTTTTCATTTGATAGGTGGGGGTCAAGAACGGCCGTCCCTCTTGTTCCCCACTCTACAATACTTATAATAAAGGGAACTAGACAGGGTAGTGTGTAGCAATAAAAAGGTAGGTTGCACATGCCAATCAACATGGCACTTCGGGCCGAGTTAGCTTATCGCATTAGAACGATCTCACCGGCTGATTGGAGCGAATTCTCTCAGCTTTGGATGGCTTTCAATGCGATCTACGGTGGCGAGCCAGACAGAAATGAGCGCGCGCGCGTCATGGCATGTGTAAGGCGTGCGTTCACTGAGAGAGCAGCATTGCGAGTTTTGAGATCGGTTACTCGTTCAGCCGAACGCATCCTGGAGATTCCACCCGGCAATATGCTCTTAGACATAACCGATCCAAATTTCAGAGTAGTGTCTGAGAGGTGCGCGGGCATCTATCGGGATAATAGTCAATCAGCAGTTGAGCGGCTTGTCGCGGTCGCAGGCATTCTTTACCAGGTCAGGTGCAACCTAATACATGGCTCAAAGGATCCCGATAGTGAGCGTGACCGTATGCTTGTCCGTGAAAGCTTGGCCGTACTCCAAGTTTTAGTACCAGCACTAGAAAAGGAGCTAATGTGAGGGGGCAGCCTAGCAATTCATTCTAGCCAAAGTCACTCGCACAGGTTGAAACTCATCGCTTTTTTTGCCTTATCCAAAGATGGCACAGATTGTTTGTGCCTGTAAAATCTGTGTCGTCCTGCGGTACACTGAGGACAAGTTCTGTGAAATCTGTGGATTATGAAGGAGGTAAACGATATGGCTCGCATTGCCTGGATTGAAGATGCGGATGCGCAAGGAGAAGTGGTTGAGGTGTTTGAA
>JAHDWJ010000132.1 GCA_023384415.1 Anaerolineae bacterium | reverse complement strand
CAGTTGGTTAGAGCGCTACGTTGACATCGTAGAGGTCACAAGTTCGAGTCTTGTACCGCCCATTTTTTAGGACTGAGGGCTGAGGAGTGCGGTAAAAGTTCTCTACAGTTCCTGAAATTTTCCCCACATATCCCACTTTCATTCCCCAGCTTTAACTATGAATTGGCGTTCCTTCAACACCGTGGGCTGCTTCCATCAGCACTTCGCTCAGGGTTGGGTGGGCATGGACGTTGCGGGCAATTTCGGCGGCGGTCAGCTCTTGCATCTGGGCCAGGGTTAGCTCCGGGAGCAGCTCCGTCACATCTGGGCCAACCATATGCGCCCCTAAAATTTCCCCATACCGGGCATCACTGATAATTTTGACAAACCCATCCCGCTCCCCCATTCCCAACGCTTTACCATTGGCAATGAAGTTAAACGTACCAATATGTACCTCATACCCCGCTTCTTTGGCCTCTTTTTCAGTATAGCCAAAGCTGGCTACCTGGGGCACACAATAGGTGGCGCGGGGCAGCATTTTATAATTAAGGCTGATGGTGGGATGACCAGCAATATGTTCGGCGGCTACCAGCCCCATAGCCGAGGCAATGTGGGCCAGCCGGTACTCCGTTGCTACGTCGCCGATGGCGTATACATGGGGTACATTGGTTTGCATTTGTTCATTGATCTCGATAGCCCCACTCTGGGTGTAGTTTAAGCCTAATTTTTCCAGGCCGATGTTTTCGATGTTAGGTTGGAAGTTGACGGCAACCATCAGCTGATCACAGACAATGGATTGGCCCCCAGTTAGGGTCACGTGCACTTCATCCCCTTTCACTTCTATTTTTTCGGTGCGGTTGTTGGTGTGTAGATGAATGCCTAGCTTCTTGTATGCTTTCTCCAGCACTTTGCTTACTTCCGGCTCTTCGCGGGGGAGCAGGTTAGGCAGCATTTCCACGATATGTACTTCTACCCCGTAGTTGGCCCATACATAAGCGAATTCTACCCCGATGGCCCCTCCGCCAATGATGACGCCCCGTTTGGGAAGGGTGTCGCTCATAATGGCTTCCAGGTAGGAGATGATGTGTTGGCCGTCAAAGTTGACTCCAGGGATGGTACGCGGCCGCGCTCCCGTAGCTACAATCAAATGCTTAAACTTCAGCTCCGTGTCACCCCCCTTATTCAGGGCCACCGTCAGGCTGTGCGCTCCCGTAATTGTGCCTGTGCCTTCATGGACATCAATGTTATTTTTACGCATCAGGAAGCCCACCCCTTTCACCAACCGGTTGGATACTTCCCGGCTGCGGGCATAAGCTACCTTATAATCCACCTGCAAATTATCAAAACTGAACCCAAACTCCTTGCCTCGGTGGGTCAGGGTATGAACAATTTCCGCGTTTTTCAGCAACGCTTTAGAAGGGATACACCCCACATTAAGGCAAACCCCCCCCATCCACTGCTTTTCGACAACGGCCGTTTTCAACCCTAACTGGGCCGCTCGAATCGCGGCCACATATCCCCCCGGCCCCGCGCCGAGAACTACCAGATCATATTCATTGGTCATGGATATACTCCCTTAAAACAAAGGTGCAAAGCGGCAGAGTGGCAAAGCGTCAAAGCAAAACTACCGCAACCTGAAATCTGAAACTCAAAACTCAAAACCATTATACCGTTATCACCAGCAAGAGGCACAATGGGGTAGGGCAATCGCATATTAACCTGTTAACACCTTAAGGAGATAATCTTCGTTCCA
>JAHDWJ010000131.1:726-1738 GCA_023384415.1 Anaerolineae bacterium | reverse complement strand
TAAACGATATTCGGATTTGTAGGATCAACGACTATAGAAGCCCCGCCATTGGCAAAGAATCCATTTGCCTTTCTTTCCCATTTAATACTGTAAGGGTCTGCATTGGCATTTGTGGTTTTCCATACCTGATTTGTGTCGGAAACTAAATATGCAATATTGGAATTGGATGGAGCATAAACAATACCACTTATCAACTGCCATCCCTCGCCCCCTGAAAGCCCCGCCGTCTTCTGAGCTTGCGTTCTTTTGACTACCTGCTGCCATGTCTGTGTACTGCCAGATTGTTTAGAGATTATGGCTTTTGTACTCTTTTTTGACGATACACTGTTGCGTGATCCGCCAGCAGGATAGTACTCAACCAACGTCGTATGCGTCAACTCACTGCCATTTACTGTTTCATCCGAAGTCTCCGAACCCGATGTCACATCTGACTCTGACTCTGTCTCTGACCCGGTCTCTACTGTCGACAAAGCACCATCTCCCGATACGGTAAAGATGTATCCTTCACCTATGTTATCCTTGCTCTTTAAACTTACCTCGTTACCAACAATGCTGACATCGGCGCTCCCATCCCCTGACTCAACAAAATAACCGTCAGTCCGCTGCACCGCGGTTACCGTCTCACCCACATTAAGCGTTATAGCCCCTGACAACGTCAAAAACACAGCAAAAAGCTTTCCTGTCTTTGGATGACGTGAATACATGACATCACTCCCCGCATAACTCTTTGTACTATGATAAACACTGCCATCCCATGTACGTTCACTGAGCGGCACATTATTAAGATTATCCCAGTTGGGTATGCACCTTATGAGTTTGAGTCGGGGAGAAACCTCGGTAATACTCTTAAAACCCGACATATCTCCTGTGTCGCCAAACCACCCAAACCAATTATACCAGCCGCCGTTAATGCCAGCCTTGGCTGCAAAAAGACGATTCCTGTATTCATCTGCTTCGTTTGTTTGGGAGTTGCCAACCTTGTCTTTTGTAATATCTACCCCGGCATTAAAAT
>JAHDWJ010000131.1:0-569 GCA_023384415.1 Anaerolineae bacterium | reverse complement strand
TTTCTTGTAAAATGCAGCCATTCCCTCTGAATACGTTGCATACTCATGGGTAATGGCGCCATGCACCAAACCCAGATCCGCTCCTGTCCAATAAGACAAATCTACAGATATGTTATTCCCCGTTTCGTCTAATCTGTAAAATTCACCTGCAAGCTTCGGCTCATCAATGATATATCCACCAAAGGTGAACGGCAATCCTGTGTTTTCATAACTCTTTGCCAGGCTTATAATATTTTCAACTACCTCATCAATAACCGCCTGTTGCTGAAAATCCCACATTACGTAAAATTGCTCTGAAGACCCGGCAGGGTGATAACCTGTCGCCAGATTGTAAGGAAACGGATCATGGCTTTTCCATACCATACGCTGATTGTAAAATTCCTTAGCTTCCTCTGAAAGAGGCTGCGTAATGTCTATCGCCCTGCTATATCCTGATAAAATCTGTGGATACCATTGTGGGTTGATCAGATAATACTTAAGGCCTGTGCAATTGGGATTATTGTGATAGTCTGTAACTTCTGAGGATGGATTTATCGCAATGGAATCATACCCCATCTGCCTTGCATAGC
>JAHDWJ010000020.1:53728-116686 GCA_023384415.1 Anaerolineae bacterium | reverse complement strand
GAAGGCCAATGGCCTCACATCGGCAGCCCGGTAGGGCTTTGTATTTTTAGCCCGGACGTTCACGTCCGGGCGGATTTGGCCGCCGCACGGGTTTCACTACCGCATGGGTCTGACCGCCGGGCGGCTCCGGCCACCGGGTGGATCTGGCTCGTCAGGCGGGTCTGACCGCACGACATCCGCACCGCCCAGTCGTGAACTCTCCCCTTTTTCTGCCCTCGTTTCAGACAAACTATAGCATTTACGATTTAAGATTGGTGATACTCTGGAAAACGTCTCGTAAAACCCAAAATCTTTTTCTTAAAAGCTATAGGACGAGACAGGTGGGAACGGAACGTTCCCGTTTGACCAAAACCCTGGCTCACCTGTCCCGCCCGCCCTTACAGATATACCCATCGTGGTCATAAAGTGACATTCTGGTTGGAGACTGGAGACTGGTTAATATCGAGTCGCCAGTCTCACTGAAAATGTCAGTTTATGACCGTTGGTAGTATAGCATTGACAAATCTTGGAGATTGGTCAATGCTAAAAAAATTTGATCGCGCTACCGCGCGAAGAGGCGGGACGCGCTACCGCTTGCCCGCCAAGAGCCAGGGGCCAGGGATCAAGGAGATGGGGAACGGCGCACCACCCGAGCCCCAAGGTCATTGAGACGAATATCAGGGTGAAAATGATCGCGAGAAGCCGCGCGAGCGAAGATCAGATCGAAGCCCCACGAGCCACCGCGCACCACGCGCCGCGCAGGACTATCATCTACTTTTGTATCTTCAGGGTTGTCGTATTTGTTGCGGCTCCATTCACACACATTGCCGCTCAAATCATACAGCCCCAGAGCGGCATTGGCCCCTTGGGGGTAGCTGCCGACGGCGGTACTGCTGTTCAATCCCCCTTCGATGGTATTGGCCTTCTCCGGGTCAAACTCGTTGCCCCAGGGGTAGAACCAGTTATTGGGATACCGCGCGGCCGCTTCCCACTCATCCTCATGGGGCAAATCTACCTCATAGCCTAATTTATCGCTGAGCCAGCGGCAAAAGGCGATGGACTGGTACCAACTGACCGTTTCCCGGGGGTGGTTGGCATAAGGGAATCCAGGCTGGCTGAACTGCTTCTCCTTTTCCGGCAGCCCGGCCCACCAGCGGGGATCGGCCACATCGGCGGCGTCTATAAAAGCTTGAAACTGGGCGTTGGTGATGGGGTAGCGGGCTAACTGGTATGGCTGCTTAATATTCACCTCTTTTGGTTTAGCGTCGTAAGCCCCTTGATCCCCGCCCAGCCTGTACGTGCCGGCCGGGACAGTTTCCCCCCAGGCAATATCAGGTACACCATCTTTCACCCCTACCCCTGGCCGGGGATCCCCCAGTTGGGCCAACATGCGGCCGGCCGCCGCCCGGTCCCGTTGGGGCAAGGCCCCGGCAGCCAACAAAGCGGCCAGCCAACCAATGACCCGGTTGACCAACGGCTGGCGGCGTTCTGGGGGGGACAGCCACAATTCCCGCTCCAGCAGCACCTGCCCGGCCAGGAAGGCCCCCCACCAGGCGGCTTCGGGGGTGGCCGCGCCGGGCCGGGGCGGTTCTGGGGGCTGGCACAGGGCATCTATCAGGTCCCAGGCGGGGCCGGGGTTTTTGTCCCGCCGCACGGCCAGGAGCAGGGCTTCGCGCCACCGTTCCGGGTCGGGGCGAGCCAGCCCGGCCGCCGCATCGGCAAAATTTTCCTGGGTCAGCAGGTAGCAGCCCGCCAGATATTCCTGGAAGGTGCGATGAACAAAGGCGTAAATCTCTTTCCCCTGGACAGTGCCATCCCGCTCTTCTAGCAGACCGGCCCGGTTTTGGATATAGGCGATGATTTGCCGGGTGGAAACTTTGCTCTCTGGGGCCAGGACGGTGTACAACGCCTCAGCCAGTTTGCCCGCCGGAACATCGGCTGTCCCCTGGCGTTTGGGCTGATCCCGGTGGACCTCAAAGGCGACCTGGCTTAAGGCATCGCGCAGCTCTACCGGCCCTACTCCCAGGAGATAGGTCAGTTCGCGGGCAGTTTTGTCGTTGGGGTCAATTTCGGGCAGCCGTTTGCGCTGCTGCCACAAATCAATGAGCAGATCAACACTCTCGTCGTACAGCTTTTCCCGGTCCTGGGGCAGGGTGCGGCCGCCGCGCCAATGGTGCAAAGAGGTGATGAGGGCCAGGAGCAGGGGGCGGGCCGCCAGGTTTTGCAGGGCTTCTCGCTCTTTAATTTGCTGTTTTAGCTCCTGAGCGTACCGTTGGGCTTCCCCTTCCGCTAACCCCGCCTGCCCCCCGGCCATCAGGGCGTAGCGCCGGTCTATGTAGGCAAACATCTGAGCCTGGTCAAAATCAAGCAGATCGGTACGGGTAAAGGCGTCTAGCTGCCACTCGGGTTTGTCGTAAGCATACGGGCGGCCGGTGACTAAAATCCGCACTTTCTTAAAGGTGGCGGCAAAGGTCAAAATTTCCTGGCGCAGCTGCTCCCGCCATTTATGGGCGTCGGGCACTTCATCCAGCCCATCCAGGAGCAGCAGCCCCCCTTCATCCAACCATTGCTGGCGCAGGTGTGGGGCATAGGGGGCTAATTGGGTCTCACCCCGCCCCAATTCGGCGGCGATAAATTCCCAGAGAGGCCGTTTTTGGCGCAGCCCCCGCTCGGCATAATCGCGTAAAATGACTCGTGCGGGCAGCAGCCATCCCAACCGCCACCCTTGCCGCTCCAGGTTGTCCAGGGTGGCATCGCCGGGTCGGGCCAGGTAATGGCCGGCCAGGCACAAGGCGATGTAATCTACCAGGGTGGTTTTGCCGGAGCCGGGTTTACCCAATAAGACCAGGTAATGATGTTCGCGGCCGCCGATGATAGCCAGAGCCGCTTCTCGTCGGTTGGCTTTGCCCTCTCGGTCACTCATACGGGCCATCTGTTCCTGGGTCATCGGAGGGAGCGGCTTCAGGGCGTCTACCTGGGTGAACACCTTGTTGAGGGCCACCTTGGCCCCATCGGTGTGGGCAGCCGATTTATCAATCGCTTCCATTGGTAGGAGTTCGCAGCGGCCGGCCAGCCAGGTCAGGTAGCGCCGTTTTAAGATCGCTTCTGTCTCTAGTTGGGGTGGGTCTGGCAAAAGGGGCTGGGGGGGCTGCGGCTCTGCGGGTGAGGGTTGCGGCTCTGGCTTCGGCTGGTCAATTTCAATCCGCCGGTATTCCAGCTTAATCTTCTGCCATTCCAGCCATACCCAGGCCCCTACGCCTAAAACAGGCAGCAGCAAGAGCAAGAAAAACAGGTTGCCCTCGATGGCTACTCCCCAGACAACCAGGAGAAAAATGATTAGCAGCACCAGCAGCATGGGGGCCGGCAATTTCTCGCCAGCTATCTGCAAAAAGGTTTTGGCTACATCGTCCTTTGTAGTTGGGATTTGTTGGGGTGGGTCTGGTTGAGACATATCGTTCTCCTGAAAAATGTAGGGCGATTTACCAAATCGTCCTACCCTGTTCACGGTTCACTCTCCCTGGTCTGGGTAGTATAACAAATTACCCTGGTTCAGGTGAGGAGGGAACGCGGATGGGCAGGATTGGCGGATAAGGAGAGACGGGCTAACCAATCCTCTAATCCTGCCCATCCGTACCCACAGCAATTCTCAATTTAAGACCCGTCGTAGGGGTGGGACAGGCGGGCAGCCATCTGGGTCAACCGGTTCAATCTCATTCCCGCCTGTCTCACCCCCTTTGCCCCCGCGTTTCAACCAAGGCGGGGCGAGACAGGTGGGAACAGAACGCTCCCGTTTGACCAAAACCCTGGCCCACCTGTCCCGCCCCGACAGGCATTTCAGGGCAAATTGAGAACGGCTGCTGTGTCTAAAATGTCATAGCCACAAACCATACATCGTGCTAAAATAATCGTTCCGTTTGTAGAATATTTGTGCGAATGTGGAAGAGGGGAGACTGGGAAATTACGAGATTGAGGAACACGGAGATTACTCACAAATAAACTCGCCCACTCGCCTACTCGCACACTCGCAAATCAGGAATGATACCTATGGCTCTGGATAAAATCGTTGTTCGTGGGGCACGCGAACATAATCTGAAAAATATTGATGTGGAAATCCCTCGGGATAAGCTGGTTGTTCTGACGGGTCTCTCTGGTTCGGGCAAATCGTCGCTGGCGTTTGATACGATTTTTGCCGAAGGGCAGCGGCGGTATGTGGAATCTCTCTCGGCCTATGCCCGGCAGTTTCTGGGACAGATGGAGAAGCCGGATGTGGACCAGATTGAGGGTCTCAGCCCGGCGGTCTCGATTGACCAGAAGGGGGTAAGCCATAACCCCCGCTCGACGGTGGGCACGGTGACGGAGATTTATGATTATTTGCGCCTCTTGTTTGCCCGTGCCGGCACACCGCACTGCCCGGTATGCGGCCGCCCGGTGATGCCCCAATCGGCGGAGCAGATTGTGGAGAGTGTGCTGCGTATGCCCAAAGGCGGCCGCATCCAAATCCTGGCTCCCCTGGTTAAAGACCGCAAAGGACATCACCAGAGCGTCTTTGAGGATATTCGCAAGGCCGGCTTTGTCCGGGTGCGGGTCAATGGGGAGCTGCGCCAGGTAGATGAGGCGATTGAGCTAGACCGGTACAAGAACCATTCCATTGAGGCCGTGGTAGACCGATTGGTCATCCAGCATGATCCTGATGATGAGAGTGAAGAAGCCCGCAGCGGCCGCAGTCGTCTCACCGACTCCATCGAAACCGCCTTACGCCTGGGGGAAGGGGTCGTCATCATCAACGATGTCACCGACAGCCAGAACCCCCGCGACCATTTCTATTCCGAACACCTCTCCTGCGCCTACGATGGCACCAGTATGCCAGCTATTGAGCCGCGCAGCTTCAGCTTCAACAGCCCCCATGGGGCCTGTCCCGACTGTCAGGGGTTAGGCACCCGCAAAGCGTTTGACGCCGATTTGATTGTGCCCAACAGACAGTTGAGCCTGGAAGAAGGGGCCATCATCGGCTGGCCAACGGATGACAAGCAGGGGTATTACTGGCAGCTTCTCAAAGCGACTGCCGACCATTTCGGCATTCCCACCAATTTGCCCGTTTACCAGCTCAATGACGCCCAGATGCACGTCCTGCTGCATGGCAGCGGCGAGGAGACCATCTCCGTGCTTTATGTCAACCGGGAAGCAGCGCGGCGAGAATACCGCACCCAATATGAAGGGGTAATTCCCAATTTACAGCGGCGGTACCTTGAATCCACGTCTGATTATGTGCGGCAAAAGCTAGAAGAGTTCATGGTGGATCAGCCCTGCTCCACCTGTGAAGGCACCCGGCTGAACCCCACGGCCCGGGCCGTGGAAATTAACGACATGCACATCCACACCCTGACGGCCCAACCGGTTTTGCAAACGCTGGCTTGGGTCAACCAACTGCAACAGCCAGAAACGACGCCGCTCAGCCACCGGCAGCAGTTGATTGCCGCCCCCATCCTCAAGGAGATCCATGACCGGCTGGAGTTTTTGATCAACGTCGGGCTGGATTATCTCACCCTGAACCGGGCGGCCGGGTCGCTCAGTGGGGGTGAAGCACAGCGCATCCGCCTGGCCACCCAGATTGGCAGCCGCCTGATGGGGGTTCTGTATGTGCTGGATGAGCCGAGTATCGGCCTGCACCAGCGGGATAATGCCCGGCTTATCCAGACGCTCAAAGGGATGCGGGATTTGGGCAATACGGTGCTGGTAGTAGAGCATGATGAAGACACAATGCGGCAGTCCGATTGGCTGATTGATTTGGGGCCGGGAGCGGGCATCCAGGGGGGGGAGATTGTGGTTTCGGGCACCCCGGAGCAGGTGATGGCCCATGAAACATCGCTGACGGGGGGGTACCTGAGCGGCCGTTTATCCATCCCCATCCCCAAGAAGCGTCGCCCAGGGACGGGGGAGTTCCTGATGGTGCGCGGGGCGCGGGAAAACAATCTGCAAAATTTGGACATCTGCATCCCCCTGGGCAAGCTGGTGTGCATCACCGGGGTCAGTGGCAGCGGTAAAAGCTCCTTTTTAGTTGAGATTTTGGGCAAGCGGCTGCTGCAACATTTTTACCAGGCCAAAACAGTGCCGGGCAAACATGAGCGGATTGAGGGGCTGGAATTTTTGGACAAGGTGATTGAGATTGACCAAAGCCCCATCGGCCGCACTCCGCGCTCCAATCCGGCCACCTACACTAATCTGTTTAACCCGATCCGAGACCTGTTTGCCAGCTTGCCGGAGAGCAAAATCCGGGGGTATGAGCCGGGGCGGTTTAGCTTTAATGTGAAGGGGGGGCGGTGTGAGGCGTGTGAAGGGCAGGGGCAAAACCGGATTGAGATGCAGTTTCTGCCTGATATTTATGTGCCCTGTGAAATTTGCCAGGGGGCACGGTATAACAAGGAGACGCTCCAGGTGACCTACCGGGGGTTGAATATCTCCCAGGTATTAGATTTGACCATTGATGAGGCGTTGGCCTTTTTTGCTCACCATCCCCCCATTAAACGGAAGCTGGCGACGCTGGTGGAGGTGGGGCTGGGGTATATCCACCTGGGACAGCCAGCCCCAACCCTGAGTGGGGGTGAGGCGCAGCGGGTGAAGTTGAGCCGGGAGCTGTCTAAGATCGCCACCGGCCGCACCATTTATATCCTGGATGAACCGTCGGTGGGACTGCATACCCATGATGTGGCTAAGTTGATTGAGGCTTTGAACCGGCTGGTAGACAAGGGGAATACGGTGGTGATTATTGAGCATAACCTGGATATTATCAAGGTGGCGGACCATCTGATTGATATGGGGCCGGAAGGGGGGAATCGGGGCGGCCGCATCGTGGCTGAGGGAACGCCAGAGGAGATTGTACGGGTTGAGGCATCTTTTACGGGGCAATTTTTGCGGCCGCTGCTAAATGGACAAGAACCGGCGGCCGCAAAAGGGAAGCTGAAAGTAACGACGAAGACACAGAAGGATTTCACCGCGAAAACGGCAAGAGCGGTAAGAACTTCTTGAGAAATAGGGAACGATTACCTTTCCCCTTCGTGCTAATTCGTTTAATTCGTGGCAAAATCCGCCAGTCTGGACAATCCAGAAAAGATTTATCCACAGATGGCACAGATGAACACAGATTTTTAAGCCATCGGTGAAAATCTAGGTCATCTGTGGATCACTACTTGTTTATTATCTAAGAAGTTGACTTGCGGTGGGGTTTGATGTCAATCAAATTGTTAGCTGTATGTTTATGATGACGCTGCTGATAGATGGTGTGGGGTGGCTGGGCGCGGCCGCGCTCATCCTCGCTTATGCCCTGGTATCCAGCAAACGGCTCTCCGGCCATGCCCTACCGTTCCAACTGCTCAACCTGGTGGGTGGGGTTTGCCTCATCATCAACACCCTCTATTACAAGGCGTACCCCTCATCCTTCCTCAACCTGGTGTGGGCCATCATCGCTCTGGCAACCATTATTCGTTCTGGCAGCAGCAGGCAGATAAAAGAGTAGTTAATGGGGGAATGGGTAAATGAGCAATGGGGAACGCAGCGAACTGTTTTATTATGAGTTTTGTTATGATTAGGCCACGAGCTTATTTCTGGTTTTGCCTACTCTTTCTTTTGCCACTGGCTTGCGGGGAGATTAGCGACAGCGGCCGCGCCACCGTTCCCCCCGGTGATACCGCCCAAGTCACCTCAGTCATTGATGGGGATACCATTGAAGTACGCCTGGGTGGGGCGGCCGCCTACCGGGTGCGCTATATCGGCGTGGACACCCCAGAGCGGGGGGATTTTTATTATCAGGAAGCTAAAACGGCCAACGAAAATCTGGTGCTTAACCAGGAAGTGATCCTGGTCAAAGACGTTTCCGAGACCGATCGGTTTGGGCGGCTGCTGCGTTACGTCTATTTGCCTGATGGCACTTTTGTTAATGCGGAGCTGGTAAGCCAGGGATACGCCCGGCAGGCCACCTTCCCCCCTGATGTGGCCCAGGCGGATTATTTCGGCCAGCTAGAGCGGACGGCCCGCGAAACGGGGCAGGGGTTATGGGGTGATGTGGCCCCCTGCACATGCAGCAAAAACAGCTACGATTGCCGCGATTTTACGACCCAGGCGGCCGCGCAAGCGTGTTATGATCATTGTATGGTTGAAGTGGGGCGAGATATTCACCGTCTCGATGGCAGTGGCAATGGGGTCGCTTGTAAATCGCTTCCCTAAAAAAGAGTGAGGGCTGAGCGGATTTCCCTGAAGATTTATCCACAGATGTCACAGATGAACACAGATTTTTGAACCATCTGTGAAAATCGGTGTCATCTGTGGATATGTTCTTGTTTTCGGTACCAGAAGTTGACTCATAAGGTCATATGAATTACTGGATTGATGGGCATAATCTGATCGGTAAAACGCCAGACATCTCCCTGGCGGATGAAGATGATGAGGCGCAGTTGGTGCGGCGGCTGAAGCAGTGGGCCGGCCGCGACCGACGACGGCAGGTGACTCTCTTTTTTGATGCCGGGCTGCCTGGGGGAGAAGAGCGCCGCTGGACCGGCGGCCGCGTCACCGTCATTTTCGCCTCAGTGGGCCGCTCGGCTGATTCGCTGCTCATTTACCGGATGCGTCAGGTGGAGCGTAAAGCCGGCCCCGAATATACCGTCATCACCAGTGACCAGGCGATTATCAAGGTGGCCCGCCAGCAAAAGATGAACCACCTCTACGCTGAGGTTTTCGCGGCCATGATGGCCCAGGAAGCTAACCCCACCCCACTCCCCACAGTAACGGATGATCCGGTGGTCTCAGCGCGGGAGGTGGCGGAATGGTTAGACCTGTTTGGCCCGGAGCCGGAGACGCCCCCACCGGCCCCGATACCCACCCGACCGGGCCGATCCCCTGAACCACCTCAAGCAGCTAAACCCCAGAAGGTGGACCTGCGGCCGCGTAAAACCGACCGGGTACACCTTTCCCCAGATGAAGTAGAAGCGTGGCTGGCATTGTTTGCGGCCGCGCCAGCCACGGTAGAAGAAAGTCCCGCCAAACCTGCCCCCCCCTCGGCCCATCCCGTTACACCGGCCAAAACCGAGTCCCCCCTGCCCACCCGTAAAAAAACGACCAGCAAACTCAGCCCTGATGAGGTAAACGCCTGGATGGACCTGTTCCGCCGCGGCCGCGACCAAACATCGTGACCCCCTGGCTGTGGATAAGTAGAGGAAAACTGTGGAGAAACGACCTGTTCAGTGGATAACTTGACAAATTTCGCCCTTATTATCTACCCCCCGAAACTCCATATATGGCGGTCATAACCCAGTTATTTCCCACATTTTCCCCAACGGGAAATCCCACACCCCCAACCCCTTCCACCGTTATCCCCAACCGCACCCACAAGAACAAATGTCCCATCACGAGAAACACAGCTATATATAGCCAAGAGCAATCAACTCACCCACATCTGGGGGGTGTCCCCAGTTATGCACATATACACACCCCCTACTACTCCCACTAAAGAAATACATACAAGCAAGAAAAATGTGTGAAAAAGTTAGCTTTAAGCCATTCCCGGCCATATTCGCTATAATAAGGTAACTATTAAGCCTTCCGAAGGTTTTTCCCCTGACGATCATTGGCCGCGAAACCTTCGGAAGGAGGATAACTCCCTTTTGCCAATGGATACATCTATGACACCAACTCAAATCGAACTCGCCCTGGAACGTATTTTGCCCCGGGTGGCTAAACCGGGGCGGTACACCGGGGGCGAATACAACCAGATCGTCAAAAACTGGGACGACATCAACTGCAAAATCGCCCTGGCTTTCCCAGACATCTATGATCTGGGCATGTCCAACCTGGGGCTGATGATTCTGTACGACATTATCAACAGCCACCGCAAACTACTGGCCGAACGGGTTTATACCCCCTGGCTGGATATGGAAGAGAAGCTGCGCCAGCATCACATCCCCCTCTTCTCCCTGGAAAGCAAACACCCCATCCGGGATTTTGATATGCTGGCTATCACCCTGCCGTATGAGCAGTTGTTCACCAATGCCCTCAACCTGCTCGATTTAGCCGGAATGCCCGTCCGTTCCCTTGAGCGGGATGAAACATATCCCCTGGTTATCGCCGGAGGCCACGCCGTAACCAATCCCGAACCGATGGCTCCCTTCATAGACGTTTTTGTCATTGGCGAGGGGGAAGAAGCG
The DNA here is from genome assembly GCA_023384415.1 of Anaerolineae bacterium. GTDB lineage: Bacteria > Chloroflexota > Anaerolineae > Promineifilales > Promineifilaceae > Trichofilum. The sequence goes on along the minus strand of JAHDWJ010000020.1, from coordinate 106,517 downwards.
ATTTTACGCATCGCCGGGACGCTCCAGATAACTCGTCACCTGAGCCGGGATGAGCAGCTGCGCCAGATCGCCCAAATCGAAGGCTGTTATGTCCCCCGCTTCTATGATGTGGCGTATCACGATGACGGGGCCGTCCGCCGCATTTATGCCACCGTGCCCGAAGCTCCGGCCAAAGTGTTAAAAACCATTGTGCCGATCATGCCCCCCCCGGTGACCAAATTTATCATCCCGTTTATTGAGACGGTGCATAACCGCGCCCCCATCGAAATTATGCGCGGCTGCACCCGGGGCTGTCGCTTCTGCCATGCCGGCATGATCACTCGCCCCGTGCGGGAGCGGCCGGTAGATGAGGTTTTGGACGCTATGGAGCAAATTCTGGAAGAGACCGGCTATGAAGAGATCGCTCTGCTCTCCCTCTCGTCCAGCGATTACACCAATGTCCTGGAACTCACCGAGCGAATCGGGCAGCGGTTTGGGGAGTTGGGCTTGAATATTTCCCTGCCTTCCCTGCGGATTGAGACTGTCTCTACCCAACTGATGGATAACCTGGGCGACAGCAAACGGAGCGGCTTCACCCTGGCTCCGGAGGCGGCGACGGAGAAGATGCGTAACATCATCAACAAGTATGTTACCCACGACGAACTCCTGGCGACGGCACGGGAAATTTACCGGCGCAACTGGCGTACTATCAAACTTTATTTCATGATCGGTCATCCCATGGAAGAGATGGAAGATGTGGAAGCGATTATTGATCTATCTAAACAGGTATTAGCGGAAGGGCGCAAATTTCATGGCAAAAAAGCCAGCGTCAATGTTGGGGTCAGCACGTTCATCCCCAAACCGCACACTCCGTTCCAGTGGGAGCCGATGGATCAGGTGGACAAGATTTATGCCAAACTAGACCTGCTCAAGCGGGAGCTGCGCGGGCAGGGGCTGCTTTTACGCTGGAATGACCCCAAAGAGTCGTTGTATGAAGGGTTCCTGGCGCGAGGGGATCGGCGGGTGGCAGAGGTGGTGGAGCGGGCCTGGCGTAAGGGCGCCAGGTTTGATGCCTGGATGGAACATTTTCATCAGGAGCAGTGGCTGGAAGCGTTTGCCGAGGAAGGGTTAGACCCGGCCTTTTATACCCACCGCAAACGGCGCATTGATGAGGTTTTCCCCTGGGAGCATATTGATGTGGCCGTGACCAAGAAGTTTCTGACTCAGGATTATTTGATGAGCCAGAAGCAGGAAACGCGGGTGGATTGCCGTCATCAATGTTTTGCCTGTGGCATTTTGCCCCAATTCACGGCTACCCGCCGGGAAACGGCCCCAGAGGCGTGGGAATGCCCCCCCGTGACCAAAATCGCTGACCGACAAAAGCGCACGGCCGTGATTCCGTTGGCGGTGCTGAATTGAATGATGATGTGTAAAACCATAATCTGTTCTTCGCGAATCTAGAATATGTGATATAATACATTTAATCCGCTAGTCGGAGTGGGATGTACGTTGAAGGCGTAGGCCGGAGTACATTGAAAAGCACCCTTTGGGGTGCTTTTTTTGTTTAGGGGAGTAATTTCATACCGTAGCCAACAATTTTGTTATCAAAAGAACGGTGATATTTGGATTCACGTAGAATTTTGACGATCTCACTACTGTAAATTGCTGTTTGCCCTTCTACTTTGCCATGTTCAAACAAAACATCATAATGGGCTGGATGTGCTAACAAGTCAGCCAATTGTAAACCCGCAATGTTGTCTCGCTTTGGGTTAATCTTGATCTTTTGGTTGTCAGATGATTTTGCCAGGTATCAGAGCTAACAAAACTAGACCCGGCAAGGAAAAAATCACCATAAGCCTGAGCCAACTCTCTATCCTCTCGTTTGCCGCGTACTTCGATCATCACGTCTCCTGTTGCTCTTTTCCCGCGCAAGAATAGGATGTAACGCTCCATTAGAACCTGTAGGCAATAGACATAAGGCGGACGATGCCATTCACCATATTGGGCCAAATGAGCCTTTTTGTCTATGGTGACTACCATAACATGGTATTGCCAACGCCGATAAGCGTGAAGCATGGCCTCACCAAAAGCATTCTGTTTAGTTTCATCCCAGAGAGAATGGAATTGGTTTCGCCGATTGGCAATGTCTGTCCGATGAAAAATGATTGGTTCATCCGGGTCTTGTTGGAAAAACCTTCGTTTGATGATATTCATTTCCGGTTGCAGGGTGTTGAGCATGTAATCCTTTTCAACTGCGACCCCAAACAAGGTAAGGTATTGGCGGTTAGGATCCGTCACTGTTTTTACTTGCATGTCGTGGTTGCCTACTTCGTCAATGTAGATTCGATAGAGCGACATATATGGTCCTTGAAAATCATTTTGAAATTTTTGTTTGCACCGCCTGCCACTGCTCCCGCAACGCTTTTGGCATTCGCGCCGGCCGCACCGTTTTCAGGTCAGCAAAAAAGCCGGTCTGTCTGGCCCAGGCAGCGATTTTATCCCCCACGCTGATCTCGGCTTCTAATATCCAGCGGGTGTTTTGCAGCTCGGCCATCCACATCTGCCCTACCACCGGGTCTCCCAGGCGTACCGCCCAGCGGTACTCAATCTCTGTTTTCAGCAGCACCGGGGAAATGCCGTCAGCCAGTAGCGATTCCAGGGGTAAATAATCGGCTAACATCTGAAAGCGCAAATCTTCTAGCCAGCGGATGTATACCATGTTGTGGACGATGTTGAGGAAATCAATGTCGTAGGTTTTGACAGTTATAGGGAGTTCGATCAGGAAAGGTTTGCCCATTGTTTGTTCTCATCAAGTGGATACTGGATTTAACCTGTATTATGGAGCCTTGAAAGGCTCGGTGTACAACTGGTTGAATATTTGGCGGATGTGCCAGCATTTGCTTCCTCAACATCAAATCAGCAAAATAAAATATTACACGGCTCGTGTAAGTGGCCGCCCCAATGATCCAGGACAACCCGTTCGCCAATAGACCTTTTTCCGAGCGTTGCAAACAGTTCCGAGAATAGAAATCATCTATGGGCAATTCTTGCAAAGCGTCATTAAGATGCCATTGGCAAACCCTAAGCCTGGTCAATCTCCCTTGGTTCAAGTGGTAGTTTAGGCAAAGCGGCCGCGTAGAAACTCCACCACCAGCTTATCAATCCTCTCCCCGGTGCCATCCCACCGCTCTTCTAAATTCTCCGCCCCCACCAGGGCGCGTAACGCCTTGCGGGTGACTTCATCAAAATGGCCGTTGACCGGTCCCCGGTAATGCCCGGTGCGGGTCAGCAGCTTTTGCATCTCTTCAGCCACATCGGCCAGGGGTACCGTGTTGTGGGGGTCTACGGGGCCAAAGTAGAGATGGTGCATGGTGACTAACTCTTGTAATTTGGCGATGGGTTCGGGATGATCATCTACGCGCAAATCGAGGTAGCGGTCGTTGTTGCCGCCGTATCCCCCATTTTGCCGTACTACTAAAACGCCGGCGGCCTGGCGGCCGCGACTATCTCCCCCCGCGGCCTGCCCGGCAGACAGGGCGGCCACCAGCCAATCGGCCAGTTCCCCATCCCCCAGGCGAGCTTCGGTGAACGCGGCCGCCATCGCTTCCACGGTACCGGGAACGAGGATGTTCCCCTGGCAGGCAAACCCATCCCCGACGATGTGACCGGCCCAGGCGTAACATTCTTGACCGGTGAACGCGGCCGCACGTCCCTGCTTATCTACTACCCCAACCTGGCGCAAGGCCCGTCCCTCATCACTGATAGTGAGGGCGGCAACCGTCTGTTCCGCACTCAGCCCATGCCCCATCATCTCCAGCCCCAACGGGCCATACAGCATATTGGCATACGATTGGGTAGCCACCGCCCCGGCTCCCGCTTTGGCCCAGGAGACGACGGCCGCGCAGGCCATGAATTTCGATTGTACGGCAACCCCCCATTCATGTTTGTGTGGGTCATAAGCGACAATAGAAAAAGTAGCGATAGGTTGCATAGTACACTCCTTTGTAAATCGAACTTCCAGTTCGATGCGCGATTTAGAAAATCGGGCTACAAATTTTTATTCATGGTGGTATGCCCTGTTTATGGGGAACCCCTCTAAAAATAGCAACTGCTCGAAGGAACACGGACAGGAAGGAAACATGGATACATCGGTGTCAATCTGCAAAACCGATGGTTAGAACTTCCCTCTAATCTTAACAGCCCTGGCCTAAAAGCAAAAACGCCAGAGACCACCCTTGCTCTCTGGCGTTTCCCAACCTGAAACTTGAAACCTGAAACTAAAAACTCGAAACCGTCTCCTCAAACTGCTCTTCCTCGGTGGAGCCGTGCATGGCGACGGTGGACGCATGGCCGCTGGAGATGACCATTTGTACCTCATCAAAATAGCCTGCGCCGACAAAACTTTGATGTTTCACCGCCCCATACCCCAGGCTTTTTTCCAGGGCAAATTCATGCTCCTGCAGCCGGGAATAGGCAGCCATGCCTTCGTTTTTGTACCCCTGAGCCAGATCAAACATACCGGTATTGAGAGAGTGGAAACCGGCCAGGGTGACGAATTGGAATTTGTACCCCATTTTGCCCAGTTCGCGTTGGAATTCGGCAATTGTTTTGTCGTCCAGGTGACGCTTCCAATTGAAAGATGGGGAGCAGTTGTAAGCCAGCAGCTTGCCGGGGAACTTCTCATGGATCGCTTCGGCAAACACCTCTGCTTCTTGTAGATCGGGGGTAGAGGTTTCGCACCAGATCATGTCCGCATAAGGCGCGTAGGCCAGCCCCCGGCTGATGGCTGACTCTAACCCGCCGGTGATCCGGTAATACCCTTCTTCGGTGCGTTCGCCGGTCACGAACGGATGATCGGCGGGGTCAATGTCGCTGGTGAGCAGGTGGGCGCCATTGGCATCGGTGCGGGCGACGACGAGGGTGGGAACGCCCATAACATCGGCGGCCAGGCGGGCGGCGATTAGTTTGCGGATGAATTCGCGGGTAGGCACGAGGACTTTGCCCCCCATGTGCCCACATTTTTTGGCTGATGAGAGCTGATCTTCGAGGTGGACCGCGGCCGCGCCAGCGTTAATCATCCCTTTCATCAGCTCAAAGGTGTTCAGCTCCCCGCCAAACCCGGATTCTCCGTCGGCGACGATAGGGGCTAGCCAATAGGTGCCATTTTTTCCCTGGCTGTGCCAAATCTGATCAGCCCGGAGTAAGGCGTTGTTGATACGGCGCACCAGGTTGGCGGCACTATCGGCAGGGTAAAGGCTCTGGTCAGGGTAAGTTTGGGCCGCATCATTGGCATCGGCCGCCACCTGCCAGCCACTCAGGTAGATCGCTTTGAGGCCGGCCTGAACCATCTGCACTGCCTGGTTGCCGGTGAGCGCACCCAGGGCCGGTAAATATGGTTCTTGATGGAGAAGCTGCCACAACCGCTCAGCCCCCATTCGGGCCAGGGTATACTCAATCTGGACGGTGCCGCGTAGGCGGAACACATCTTCACCGCTGTAGGGGCGGGTGATGCCGCGCCAACGTTTTTCGGTCTGCCATGATTTTTCTAAATGGTCTACCTGGTGTTGATCAGTTTTGGACATTGTTTTACTCCCTCTCTATGAATTGAAGTTGATTAAAAAGAACGTGATCTGTGTATCACGTTTCAGGCCTCTAATTGTTCGTAAGCGGGTAAGGTGAGAAATTCTGTGTACTGGGGGTTAAGGATCATTTGGGCGAACATCTCTGCGGCCGCGCTCACTTTACCGTTAGCCCCTGTTTGCTCTTGTACCTGGGCTACCACTTCTGGCAGTAAACTTTGCACCAGTTCTGGGGTTACGCGCCGCCCATCCGCCATTTTGGCCCGGTGGTAGACCCACTGCCATACCTGGGAGCGGGAAATTTCGGCCGTGGCGGCATCTTCCATCAGGTTATAAATAGGGACACAGCCGTTGCCACCCAGCCAGGCGGCCAGGTATTGAATGCCGACATCCAGGTTCAGGCGCAGACCCGCTTCGGTGATGGCCCCACTGGGGATGGTAAGCAGATCGGCCGCGTTGATTTGCACCTCTTCGCGGTGGCGGTGAATCTGGTTGGCCGTTGGCATCAGCCGGTCGAACACCTCTCTGGCAATGGGCACAAGGCCAGGATGGGCCACCCAGGTACCATCATGGCCGTCACTGGCTTCCCGCTCTTTATCGGCCCGGACTTTGGCCAGGGCTTGTTCGTTGGCCTGGGGATCATTTTTGATGGGAATTTGGGCGGCCATCCCCCCCATGGCATGGATGCCGCGCCGGTGGCAGGTTTTGATGAGTAAGAGGGAGTAAGAGCGCATCAGGTGGGCGGTCATCGTCACCTGGGCGCGGTCGGGCATGACCCAACGGGGGTTGAGGCGGAATTTGCGGATGGCGGAGAAGATGTAATCCCAGCGGCCGCAGTTCAGCCCGGCGGAGTGGCGGCGTAATTCGTACAGAATTTCATCCATCTCAAACGCGGCCAGGATATTTTCGATGAGAACAGTCGCCCGGATAGTGCCCTGGGGAATGCCGAGACGCTCCTGAGCGAAGATAAAAATATCATTCCAGAGGCGAGCTTCCAGATGGCTTTCCATTTTGGGTAGATAAAAATAGGGGCCGCTGCCGTTGTTGATGAGGGTGTGGGCGTTGTGGTAGAAGAAAAGGCCAAAATCGAAGAGGGCGGCAGAAATGGGGCGGCCCTGGTACTGAACATGTTTTTCTTCGAGATGCCAGCCACGCGGCCGCACCATTAATGTCGCTACCGGGTCATTTAACTGGTAAAACTTGCCCGTCTCTGGGTTGCGGTAGCTGATGCTGCCCTTGATCGCATCCCGCACATTGAGCTGCCCCTCGATAGTTGCGGCCCAGGTGGGGGAATGGGCATCCTCAAAATCAGCCATGAATACGTTGGCCCCAGAGTTGAGGGCGTTGATCACCATTTTGCGGTCTACAGGGCCGGTAATTTCTACCCGGCGGTCCAGCAAATCAGCAGGAATGGGGGCCACACGCCACGGCTGTTCCCGGATGTAGGCTGTTTCGGGCAGGAAATTGGGCATTTCGCCGCTGTCCAGACGGGCTTGCCGGTCTACCCGTTTTTGCAGCAGCTCCCGCCGCCGTGCCCCAAACTGCTGTTCGAGATCGGATACAAAGGCCAACGCCTCTGGGGAGATTATTTCGGCATAAGTGGGGGTGATTTCCCCTTTGAGTTCAAGACCGCTCTGAATCATCACTGCGCCTCATCTGCATCAAATAATCACGATCAACTAAATTTTGTTTTTAGCGAATTTTCGCTAACAGCGTGATTAGTATAAAAGCCATGACGCAGTTTGTCAAGAAATTCACAAACTTCGTTCGGTCTGGGCGTTTGCTTGATAGGGCGAACGGCACATTTGCTGCTAGGAGCGTATAATCAGTTATTCCTGGCCGATGTTGGTGGGTGAACGAAGAAATGAACAATTGTTATAGAGGTTATTATGATCAATTTACCCGTTGAGTTAGAGGATGGGTTATGGCTGCGCTGGGGGGTGGCCGATGATGTTGACGCGCTGGCGGATTTTAATGTGCGGATTCATAGTGATGATCCGGCCAATCTGGATCAGTTTTTGGGGCATTGGACACGAGATTTAATGAGCGGCCGCCACCCAACGACTGGCCCACAGGATTTTACGGTGGTCGTGGATGAAAAGGCAGGGGGGAAGATTGTTTCCACGCTGTGCCTGATTTCCCAGACGTGGCTGTATGAGGATGTGCCGTTTGGCTGCGGCCGCGTGGAGTTGGTAGGCACGGATGAGGCTTACCGGCGGCGGGGGTTGGTGGCCCGGCAGTTTGAACTGATTCATGCCCTCAGCGGCCGCAAGGGGGAGATGGTGCAGGGGATAACCGGCATCCCCTGGTATTATCGCCAATTTGGTTATGAGATGGCCTTAGATTTGCATGGCTCGGCCCGGTTTTCCTGGAGCCAGCCGGGCAATGAGGTGAAGGTGGATGAAGAAGCATATCGTTGGCGGGCGGCCGCGGCCGCAGATATTCCTTTGTTACAGCAGCTTTACCTCTATCATGGTCAAAAATCTCTCATCAACCGGCAGCGCACCGAACTTCTCTGGCAGCATGAGATGAATGATCCCCATAAAGATTCCCCCTTCTACCGCCGGTTCCACATCATTGAGACGAACGAAGGGCAGCCGGTGGCGTATGCCGAATTTAACCAGTGGCGCAGCAGCTACATTTTGCGGGAGTTGGGCGTCATTCCCGGCCATCCGTGGCGGTCAGTTTGCCTGTTTGTCACCCGCGCCCTCAAAGCAGAAGCTGAACGGCTCAACCCCCAGCGTGAGGAAGCTATTACGGGCATTCTTTTCGATTTTGGGCCAGACCACCCGTCGTATGATGTGTTGGGGGAGCAGCTGCAAAAGCCGTGGCGGCCGTATGCCTGGTACCTGCGCGTAGCCGATTTGCCTGGGTTTTTAAGGCATATCGGCCCGGTGCTGGAGCGGCGATTGGCAAATAGTTTTATGGCCGGGTACAGCGGGTCCATCCGGTTGAACCTGTACCGGCAGCAGTTTGCCCTTACGTTTGGACGCGGCCGCCTGACCGAGGTCGCTCCTTTTACCCCCAAACGTTTCCATGATGGGGATGCTCGGTTTCCTGATTTGACCTTTTTGCAGATGTTATTTGGCCGCCGCTCTCTGGCCGAACTGGATCACATTTTTGCCGACTGTTCAGCCAACAATGAGGCCACCATTTTGCTTAACATCCTTTTCCCCCAGCGCCCGTCCCAGCCTGTAGGACTGGGTTAAATAAGAGTAGTTGTTATGTTCCCCTTCCCATTAACCGAAACGATGATCAGACAGCGGAGCCAGGAGCAGTCGTATGCTCGCGGCCGCGACTATTACGAAGGTGGGGCTGTGGCAGAGATGATCCGGCGCGGAAACCAGTTGATGGCTGAGGTTGAAGGGGTGAATATGAGCCATACCTGGTCACGATTACCTTTATGAGTACCCCAAATAATCTGGAAGTAGAAGTAAAATTTCTCGTGGACGATCTGGCGGCGATGCGGCAGAAGGTATTGGAAGCGGGTGGGGTGCTGCACCACCCCCGCGTTTATGAACGCAATATCCGTTACGATAATGCCTGGCAGGGGTTGGCCCGGCAAGATAAGCTGCTTCGCCTACGCCAGGACAGCCGCAATGTGATCACTTACAAGGGGCCAGCCCAAAACGTGGATGTGGCCCAGGTGAAAATTCGGGAAGAGTTGGAGATAGAGGTGGATGATTTTGACGGCGCGGCCGCGATCCTACAAAAACTCGGCTTTGAGGCAGTGCAGGTGTATGAAAAGTACCGGGAAACGTTCCGGCTGGGCCAGGTTGAGGTGGTGCTGGATGAGATGCCGTATGGCAACTTTATGGAGTTAGAAGGGGAAGAGGGGGAGATTGTCGCGGCCGCGGCCCGTCTTGGTCTCGATTGGCATCAACGTATCCTGGCCAACTACCTTTACCTGTTGGCTCGCGTCAACGACCATTACGGCCTGGCTATTACCGATCTCACCTTCGCCAATTTTGCCAACCTGACAATTTCCCTCCCTGATGTTCTACGCGGCGGGTAACATTAAGCCTTCCGAAGGTTTTCTTCACAGATGATCATTGGCAACGAGACCTGGAGAAGGTTATATCTCCACCTCAGCCCCCGCTTCCGGCAACGCCAGGTATCCCAGTGCCGTTCCTCGCTCCATCGGCCATGTCACCATATTGTTACCCTCTGAAATGAAGGTTTAGGCAAGCGAGCTGACGATCAATCAAGGAGCAAATAATCTAATTGAGGGTGAGCTTTAGCGATTTATGATGGCTTTTTTGTCAACTGCATAACCCTATTTAGGGTGGGGTATCAGTAATTGGGTTGGTGCTGGTGATGGGGGCGGATGGCTCCAGGGTGGGGACGAAGGTGGGGGTGGGTGGGGCCGTGTAGGCGATGTCGGCCTGGACGGCGATGTAGTTGGTGCGCCCTGGCAGCAGCTCCACGATGCGCTCATAACCCCGGTCGGCGACAAAGAGATTCACCCGGTAGCGGCCGGCCGGTAAATCAGCCACAACGAAATTTTCCTGCCAATAATCATCTGGGGTGACGGCATCGCTCAGGTAAGTACGAACGACCCGGGTGGGGTGATTGACATTGAGTGCGGTCACAACAATCACCCCATCTTGAATCGGCCGCCCCCGGCTGTCGGTGAAGGTGCCAGCCAGGACGCCCCACCCCTCATATGGAGCCAGCCACAATGACGGGTTGCGGGAGTTGTAATAATTGTTGTTCCCCAGGCGGACTTCCAGGTGTAAATGGGGGCCGCTCACTTCCCCAGAGGCGCCTACCCCGGCAATTAAATCTCCCTGGCGGACATAATCCCCCACAGCAACAAATAGCTCCAGGGTATGGGCATACAAAGTATAAACCGCCTGACCACGCCACTGCCAATCATGGTGGATGATGACGGTGTTGCCGTAATAGTTGACCCCATCACGAGGGCTGGGCAAGGGGCCAGAATGGATCACAGTGCCGCTGCCGGCCGCCAAAATCGGTGTACCGGTGTCATTGGGAAAATCCAGCCCGTGATGTACCCGGTAGGGGTAAAATTGGGCCAATAAAACATCGCTGCCGTAGGGGTACCATTCTAAATCGTAGTTGCGGAACCCCGAGGGGATGGGGCGGATAAGGACATAATGGTCTTCTGGGTGTAGGGCCAGGGGGACGGGATAGGGAGGCGGCCGCAGTTCGGGCACCGGGGTTGGGCCATAATCCGGGGCGCGGTAGATGGCCGCCTGGCCTGGGCGAACGCCGGTAATCACGACAACCGGGGTGGCAAACGGGAGCGGGGTGAAAGTGGGCAGGGCTGGCCGCACCGGATTCACCGGCACCGGGATATTTTCCGCCGAGGGGGTAAAGGCCAGCGGCGGCCGCTCATCGGGCAAAGGGGGCTGATCAGGGGTAAGGGTGGGGGTCGCGGCCGCGTCCGGGGAGGTCGTCGGCGTCTCTGGTACCAGGGGAGTCAGGGTCAGCAACGCTTCCGGCGTCACCTGCGGCGTTTCCGGCAAATCAGGGGTGCAGGCCATCAGCAGCAGGCAGCAGATAATAATGAACAGTAAGCCATGACCTGTAACCCGCATCTTCATTATCGCCGTACAAACACCGCCAAAATCTCCTCAGCGGTATACAGTTCCAGCATCGCCTGTTCCCAATTTAGCCCCTGGTGATTTTCAAAATGCCAGAAGCGAATGCCAGGGAAATAGGCCCGCCAATTTTCGGCCGCTGGCACCCCAGTCCAGCCAAAATCAGCCGCTATCAGGGTGAAATCGAGATAATAGCCCGTAGGAATAAAATCTTTTCGTACCCCCCCCTGATCATAATGCTGCGGATCCGCCCCATACCGGGCACGAAAATCCCAGGGAATATCCCGCAGCGGCTCACCCATCGTGCCATCCTGGGCGATGGTTTTCAGGTATACCTGCCAATACAACTGTACCCCCACATCTTGCCGCAAAATCTCAATTTGGGGATCAAAGGTCAGGGCATAGGCATAGCGGAAAGAGAACGCCCGCCCCGCTTTGTTCCAGGTGCGGTCACTCATGCCAGGGAGGGCCGGGGTGTTGATGGGGTGGAACATATCATCCACCTGCCCCAAGAAATCCCAACCCGCTTCTAGCCGCACTCGTTCACGCAAGGCCAGAAAGGATTGGTCTACCCGATCACTTAGAAACGGGGAAGGGGCATTGATGGGCAGTTCATACACCAGATAGGGGGGGCCATCGGCCTGCCGTTCGGCCACCGCTTCCAGGAAAAGGGGCGATTCTTGGGTCCGGATGATCTCCTGGAAATAGGCGTTGGGGGTCCAATGTTGGGCCAGGATGATGGGGGACCAATCGGGGCTGGCGAGTATCCCCTGGTGGGCATAGGCCGGGGATGAGACGCCAAAGCCGCCGACAGAACCGGCCAGCAGGAACGACTCGTTGGCCTGCTGATGGATGTATAAAATGTCGCGGCCGCTGGGCGACCAGACTGCCTGTTTCCCTTGCCCCAGGGTAATGGGGTCTCCGGCCGGCCGATAGTTGTTGAGAGGAATAGCCGAAACCCGGTCAAAACCGGGGCTCTTGTCATCAAAGCTGATAAATGACCCATCTGGGCTAAAGGCGGGATTGTCCTCATGCTTGTCTGGGCTGTTGGTTATGTTGGTGGCATTGGTATCTGAAACCGCATCCAGAGACATGATGTAAATATCTTTGTTGCCGCTGCGCCAACTGGTAAAGGCGATATGGCGGCCGCCGGGTGACCAGACAGGGGAAAAATCAGGCGCGGGGTGTTCGGTCAGGCGGATGGGTTGGCCGGTGCCGTCTGCTTTGACGATGAATAGATCAAGGTTGCCGCTGCGGTAAGATTCAAAGACGATGAACTGTCCATCAGGAGACCAGGCGGGGCCGGCATCAAAGGCGGGATGGTCGGTAAGGCGGAGCAAGGTGCCTTCTTGTAAATCCAGGACGTAAATATCCCAGTTGCGGCCGCGATTAGAAGCAAACGCTATCCGCCGCCCATCAGGACTCCAGGCCGGGTCCCGGTCTTCGGCGGGGTCATTGGTCAGCCGGATTAGCTCTGGCTGGCCGATGGTGAGGGCGTAAATATCGCTGTGCCCATTGTGCCGCCGGGCGAATACGATGGAGCCGCCAGGGGCCAAAGGATCGGGCAGGGGCCAGGGGGTGATGGTGGGTTTGGCCCGGTTGGCCGCGATGAGCATATCTGGTTCTGGTAGGGGCGCGGCCGCTTCCGGGGTACGCAGGTCTGGGGTTGGGGTTGGTGGGACGGCCGTAATGTGGGAAAGCCGGTTGGGGGTGGGGGTGCCCTGGGCATTTAACTGATTGACCATAAAACTCAGGCCGATCAGCATGACGTTGATAGTTACCAGGGTAGCGGCTAACCGGGCTGGCCGCAGCGGTTGTGGGGCCGTTGGCGGCCGCGGCACCGGGGGGATAAGGACAGCGGTGGCTGGGGGTTTAGGGCGACGTAGGGCCAGCCAGAGTCGCGCCCGCCACAACACCCAGCGGGAGTATAAACTACGGCGTAACCGTTGGCGACCAGAGCGGCCGGCCTGCCAGCGGTGGGTAATGGCTCCCTGTAAACGGAGCAGCGGCCGCCACACCAGCCGGATAAATAACCACTCTCCCAGCCGTATCCCTTGCCGGCCCAACCAGCGGCCAAACCGCCACAACTGCCGTAGCAGCCAGCGCAATGGGGCCGTCACCCAGACCAGGGGCTGCCAGATAAACGCTGTCAGTAAGGCCCGCAGAGCCAGCCCCATTCGTCCCAGCCCTTGCCAGGCGTCCTTGAGCGGACTCAGGAAATAATAGGCTAAAATCTCATGGATGGGCTGCCACAGCTCCCACAAAAGAGATCCGACGGCTTTGAGGGCGGCCCATAGCTGTCTCCCTACCCAGCGAATAACTCGCCCACCCAGGAGAGCGATCTGCCAAAAAGGCCAGATAAGGATGCGGAAAGGCAGGAGCAGGAGCCAGATCACCCCTTGACCAACTTTCCATAATCTTGTACGCATAAAAGGCAGTCTAGCATGGCCTAAGAATATGTCAAGTAAACCATAAGGCCATACCCTTCATCATTTATCCCTCGTAACTTTGGAATGCCTGGATGATCATGATTTTTTGCCAGATTTTGCCCGATAGGCTGTTGGTCAAAGCCTCTATTTCATTGACGGCGGATAGCACCATAGCATCGTCAAAATCTTGAATATACAAAGCGGCTACTTTGCCAATGAGGGAAAGCATCTCACTACAATAATCCAGGTAACGGGTCAGCTCAAAGTTGGTCATAGAGACGGGGGGGGATGAAGCGGTCATCGCCTGGGCGCGGGCCGGGTCGGGGTCTTTGGTGAGCTGGTGCATATCTATGACGTGGGCCAGGGAGCGGAGTTCATGCAAATTTTTGAGAATACGGTTGCGCTTCACTCGTTTTTCGATAGTGACCAGGAAGTAGATGGCCGCGCCGATGAAGATAATGTCATTGATGCCTGCTTCTAACGCCTGGACAAATTCGACAAAATTAACTGGGGTATGGTCTATATTGAACAGGAAGATGGCCCGGCTCAGGGCCAGCAGCAGACCGGCAATCAGGCTTATCACGGCAATGCGGATAGGCCAGAGCGGTTGGCGAATCCATTCCCCTTCTTGCCGGGCTTTTTCTACGACGTGACACACTTCTCCAGATACCTGGGCCAACCCCCGCTCTGGGAATCGCTCGTTGATCCGTTTTTGCAGCTTAACGCTGGTTTTGACAATGGCGTCTATGTTTAGGTTTCGGTAAGGCATAGTTTTGGGGGGAGTTAGCAACTAACAGTTAGCAGTGGGTAGAAAAAATCCTTGTCCATCCGTGAAAATCCGTGTACCACAAAAAAACCCAAAAATTCGTGCCAATTCGTGTAATTCGTGGCAAAAAAATCCATCATCTGCCATCCGTTTGTACGGTTATCGCTTGGGCGAAGATGAAGAAATCGCCCGATTGGTCACGTAGGGGGACGCGGCCGCGTTCATCATACCATCCCAGCCGCAAACTGTATACCCCTGGGGGAATACTCTCTGGCAGTTGGATGCTCACCAGATGGGGCACTGTTTGACTGGCTGCCCATCCTGGGGTAGGCCAGCGGCCGCGTCCCGGTCTCTCATCCTGTTGGGCCATAATCTCTCCCTGGTCATCTACCAGATGTACAAACAAGGTCAAATTGGCGGTGAGCGGTTGGTCTGCCTGCCATAGGAATTGGAGCGGTATCATCTCCCCTGGGGAGAGGGGGGAAAGGGGCCAGGCGGCCGCGAGCAGGGTGAGTGGGGCCTGCCAGTGGACCGGGGTAGGCAAAGGGATGGGGGTGGGGAACGCGGCCGCGACCGGTTCACCCCAGGTTAGCCAACCCCATTCCCCCACCCCCGTCGTTTCAGTTGGCCCACCCGCCAGAGGTAAACCCATCTGGGCCACCGGGTCATACCAGAGCAGCCCCAGGCGGTACGTTCCTTCCGGCAGATCGGCTGGCAGCGTAAGCTGGAATGGGATGGTTAGCTGATCCCCTGGCTGCCAAAGCGAGCTGCGGTACAACCCGGAAAACGGTTCGTTGGTCGTAATGGCATACCGTTCATAAGTTTGACTATCTATCAGAAAAGCGGTCAGCAGATAATCGGCTGGCAGGCTAGTTGCCACCTCTGTTTTGAGCCAAAACGTGATCATCTCATCCGGTCTTAGCTGCTGCTGGGCAAAATCCACCCCCTGAACGGTAATCCCCTGGGCAAAAGCTGTCGCTGTGTCATCCCGGTATACCACTCTGGTCAACTGCCGCCGCTGGTAAACCGTCGCTTCATTGAATTGGGCTGCCGGGGCGTAATCCGCCTGAAACCACCATTGAGCGGTGACAATATCCCAGGCCGTATCCGGCAGAGCCAGGGCGTAGGTGGGACGATGGGCATTAAGGGCATACACCAGGGTTTCGGCCCACCCCAATTGATGCCCGGTCATATCTGCACTGATCAACCCCTGGGTGTCTAAGATGGGCCGACCAGAGTAATACCCTACCACCCCAATTTCAATGGTGGCGATGCTTTCGTGGGGGGCACTGTTTTGAGCCAGCCAATCGCCAATAGCCCGGTATGCGGGGCGGTATCCCTGCTGTATCTGAGCGGCCGCCATCGGTTCAACCCGGTTGATGAGCATGAGCAGCCCCAGGGCGATGATGAGCAGTCTTAGTTGGGTGAAAGAGGCGGGCACGGTGGCTGGCGGCCGCGTCGGTGGGGGATCATCCCCTAACAGACTACCCAGGCTGAAGGCCAGCAGCAAATTAAGGACGACCCAGGGGGGGACGAAATACCAGGGAAAGCTGACGACGCCGAGCCAGGTGTAGGTGAGCAGGTAGAGCAGGAACCAACCGATGAGCCAGAGAAAGCGGTGATGCTGCCGGATGATGCCGATGAGGGCCAGAATGAGCAGTATCAGAACGAACAGGTTGGTGACAGCGTACAGGCCGCTGCTGCCTGTTTGCCAGAGACCCAGCCAGAAGGGGGGCTGCCCGGTGACAGGCATAAGGCTGTTTTGGCCGATTTTGGCGGCCGCGCTGTTGGGAAATGGGCTGCCATACTGCCAGAGGGCGTAGAGGAACCAGGGCAGGGTGAGCAGCCCGGTGATCAGACCTTCACGCCAGGGCAGTTGGGTTATCTGCCATTCCCATTTGGGTGGTTCAGCTTGGGTCTGGCTGCGTCGCCGCCATATCTCCAGACCGAGGGCCAACAGCCACAAGGCACTGTCCTGGCGGATGAGGATGAGCGCGGCCGCTAACCCAACGGTGAGCCAGAAGCGGCCGCGCAGCCAGGCACAGGCCACCGCCAGCATCAAAGCAGCCAGCAGAGGGGTTTCCATCCCCAGGCTGGCGTACAAAACAGGGATGAAGGCCAGCAAGAGGGGAGCGATGAGGGCGGCGCGGGGCCGGTTCTCTCCGGTGAAGAAGCAGTAAGCCAGGAACGCGGCCGCGAGCCAGCTTATCACTCCTACCCCATGCCCCAATGTGACCATATCGGGGAAGAACTGACCTAGCCCGGCCAGGAGTAAAGCGAAGAGGGGCGTGGTTGTGCCCAATACCCATTCGTCTGGGTTGTAGCGCAGCCCCATTCCCTGGCGTAAATTGTCAGCGTACCGGTAGGTAATAAAGGCATCATCAAAAGCCCGCTCTGGGGGACGGCTGAGGCCCCAGTAGAGGATGAGAATGAAGGTCAGAGGGAGCAGGGTTGCGGCCGCGACAGTTTGCCAGCGTAGGTGGGTTGTTGGGGACGGTTGGGTAGACATAATGTAAGCCAGATTGGCCTGATCAAGCCAGAAGGTAATTGTGCCCCCGCTCCATCTAGTTCGCAAACCATACTCACCTGAATACGAACGCCTGGGTTAAAAAGGTAAAGGCCATTGGCCTGGCATTTACAGCCTGCTAAGGCTTTGTATTTTTAGCCCGGCGGTTTGACCGCCGGGCGATGCACCAATCGCCAATCACTACTCACCTGAATACGAACGCCCGGGTTAAAAAGGTAAAGGCCATTGGCCTGGCATTTACAGCCGACTAGGGCTTTGTATTTTTAGCCCGGCGGTTTGACCGCCGGGCGAACCGCTAACGGCCAACCGGGAACCGCTCACTTCCTTGCCCCCACCCCCTCAGATTGGGTATAGTTAGCCCATGAAACGAGAGGAGATTGAAGATCAGTTAGATGAGGTGCGGGAAAGGTTGTTGATGGCCTTAGAACTGTTACCGGATGAGCTGCTGCTACAAAAAGGGATGCTGGGGGAGTGGGCTATCAGTGATTTTCTGGTCAACCTGGTGGCCTGGGAGTCAGAGTTGGTGACGGGGTTGATGCAGCTGCAGCAGGGAAAGCGGCCGCAGCATCTCTTCAAAGCCCTGGCTGACCCGGAAGCGTATAATCAAGCCCAGTACCAGGAGTACAGCGGCCGCGATCTGGACCGTATTTTTGATGATTTACAAGGAGTCCGGGTGCAGTTAGAAGGGTGGCTGACGGAGTTTAATGACCGGGAGCTGAATGACCCTAACCGGTTTCCCATGTTCAAAGGCAAACCATTGTGGCAAATTATCCAGCGGTGCAGCTTTGGCCGGGAAGCCCAACGTGTGATGCTGATTGAACGGATCGCGGCCGCGTACCGTGAGGAAGAAGAGGAGTAAGCAGTCAGCAGTAGGCAGTAAGCAGTGAAAAATAGTGATGAAGAGTAAGTGAGTGCCTGCAGCTCCCCTAAATTCCCATAATTCCCTTATGATTCCCTTATGATTACCTTAGACCCCCCCATTCTTGTAGACCGGAGCAATCTGGGTCTCTTAAAATTTACCGGTAAGAGCCGGTTGGATTTAATCCACCGTATGTCCACCCAGGCGGTCAACAGCCTGAGCAGCGGCCAGGGGGCCGCCACTGTTCTTACCACTGACATCGCTCGGATTATTGATCGGATCATCCTTTATAGCAGCAGTGAAGCGGTTTACTGCCTCACTGGGGAGAGCAATGGTGATTTTATCGCCCGATATTTGCTGCGGTTTGTCTTTTTTAATGATGATTTCCACATTCAAGATTTGAGCCAGGAGACGGCCATCTGGGGGGTGTATGGGACAAAGGCGGGAGAACGGCTCGCGGCCGCAGGCTTCCCGGAAGTTGATTTGCCCCTGCACCATTGGCGGGAGGTCAAGCTAGAAGGGCTGACCGCCTATCTTCACCGTACCGATCCGGTAGGCGGGGATGGCTATTTTGTCATGTCTCAACAGGGGGATAAAGAAGCGGTGGGGCAGCGGTTAACAGCCGCGGGTTGTACCCCAGCGGATGAAACGACCTTCGATTATTGGCGCATTGCCAGCGGTCAGCCTCGTTTGGGCCGAGAATTGACCCAGGAGTATATCCCTTTAGAAGCAGATTTATGGGCCGATGTTTCCTTTAAGAAAGGGTGTTATATCGGCCAGGAGATCATCGCCCGGATGGAGAGCCGGGGTAAGCTGGCGAAACGGCTTTACCGCCTGCGCCCTGATGCCTGGGTAGAGCCGGGCACAGAACTCCTGACTGCTAAGGGGAAAAAAGGTGGGCAAATTAGCTCTGCGGCCGCGGGGCCAGCGGGGGTGGTGGCTTTAGGGTACATTCGCACGGCTGTTTTGGGCGAAAGCGAGCCAGACATTACGTTATATGCTGGGGATGTCCCCGTCCATCTTGGGTAACCAAATTTAATTTCTCGGTGTTTCCAGACCCCCACCGCGTACCAGCCGGCAGAGCTGCCCTCTGTGTCAGGCTATCAGTGGGGTGGGATGGTTACTGTGTCCAGAGCTTGTTCAAACTCGGCCAGGCTGTCCCCAGTAGCGGCCCGACGCCCTTGAGCCGGAAAACGTTCTTTTAGCAGCTCAACCACATTTTGCCGCATAGCTTGCCGCACACCTTGCTGCATTCCTCGCTGCCGCCCTTCCTCAATCCATTGTTGCGCTACTGTTTTTAAGCGGCTCTTCCCCTTCCCAATCATACACCATTGGCATTAACGCTGCTCACCAGGCAAGCTCCGCCCATCCATTCTGTCAGACGATAGGGGCGTGTATAGCTACAGCTCTGCTCCATGTTGGCAACGAATGAAAACCAATAAACAAAGAAGATGCACTAGGCATTCTTGGTTACTTATTGTTGTTTCTGAGGGGACAGGTCGGCGAAGCTGTTGGCCTGGGCCGGGGGTTGGTAATTCATCGTGCCCACAGGGTTGGCCGGGATAAATTCGACAAATTCATCGGCCTCTAGTGGGGTGGGCCAGCCAGACAGAGATGAAGAAAAACAGATAGAAGGTGAGGCGTATTGTGTATTGCGGCCGCGATCCATGGTGCGCTCCTGGGTAGAGGTTGGGATAAATATAAGGCTGTTTTGACGCAAGTTGAATGGGTAAAGCGGTACATCTGTGGTCAGAAGTCAGGGGTCATATCAAGATTCACGTGAATTACGTTTGACAACCGCCCCACCCTATGCCATAATCTCTCTCATTCATTGCCCCATTTATTGCAGATTATCTGCACAGCTATCTTAAGGGCAAGGAGGTGGTGCATATGGCTAGTAGTAAAAATGGCACCGTAGCACTACCTCTGTTGGTTAAGAATTAGTGCTACGGTGTCAGAAAAAAAGGGTCTTACCTTTCGGGGTAAGACCCTTTTTGTTTGTCTACCGGGAAGCATTGAAGAGTGAGCCGTGATTGCGGCCGCGAATGGCATCATCTCTCTTCTTCACCGCGTTGGGGGTACCGTCTATAGGGCAGCTGCTAATGGTCAGCAGGCTCTTTGAAATCATACAACCCATTTTGCACGGTGTACTTGCGGCCGCATCCCAGGCAGCTCAACTGTTCAGCCTCTACGGCTCCCAGGGGGGTCTGGCATTCCGGGCAGGCAAAAAACGTATCTGGGGACGCGGCCGCGCCTCCCACCGGGTGCTGGCTGTGAATAAACACACTGGGGGATAGCTGCCACAAGCGGCCGCTCTTTTGGGCCAGGCTGTCCATTTTAACCAGGATAGATGTCGGCACGACCTTTTTTAGCAGCGGTATCCGGTAATGGGAAACAGTAAGCATTGGTCCAGGGTGAAAGCCAGCCTGGGCCAACTGTTGGCGCAGCCAGCGGGGGTGAAAATCAAAATTAAGCGGGGCAAACTCCACCGGCTCAGGGGAAAAGGGGGACCAGGTCTGGCGGCGCAGCAGGTAACGCAGCATCGCCTTCAGGTTTTGTTTATTGGCAAATTCGAGGATGTAATGACCTTGCGGCCGCGCAATCCTGGCTAACTGCTGCAACAGAGAAGGGACATCAGCCGCGTGGTGAATGGTGCGAATCTGGACTAAGGTGGCAAACAGGCCAGCCACAAACGGCATTTGATACCAATTGCCCGCCACATAGATAAACCGGGGATCATCTCCCAGCCTGGCCTGTGCTTCCTGCAACAAGGAGCGGGAATAATCAAACAAGACCACCCGCTCATACCCCAGATATTCATCCGCCAACCGCCCAAAGCCGGCCCCAACTTCTAAAAGGGTCGTGCCTGTAGGGGGCATCAGCCGGCGCAGGGCAATCCGCTCCACCTGATCTTCATAACTCCGCCCCTGCCCCTCCCAGAAACGAGTACGATAATCAGACCCCTCATAATCACAAACTGGGGGAGTATCAGACGCGGTCATACATTATTCGCCGGTCGTGACGACATCTGTGCCTTCATCCGGGGATGTGGTAATTGCCTCTTGCAGCCGTTCGTAAAACTCTTCATTGCTGCCAGGCAAACCCCGCAGCAGCCCATACAAGGGATTAAAAATGCCCTGCAAGTTGCGGAACGGTACACCCAATTCTGTTTCTGCCAGGGGAATGTCTACCTCAACTGCCAGATTAACGGGCACAGTTTGGTTCACTTCAACTTCCAGGTTCAGGGCAACCGGCAGTTCTAACCCCTCAGCTAAAGTCAGATTGACCAGACCGTTAATGGTTCCCCCGCCACCAGGCAGGATGAAAGCCGTTTGGGCTTGAATCGGCACAGGTTCAATCAGCCGCACTTTGGTAGTTGTTGAAAGGGGCAGCGTGAAGACAACGGGGATGGAATCGTTGACTTCGATGGTTTGCACGATATGAGCTTCGCTCATCTGCACAAAGCTGTCATTTAATCCGCCTACGATAGGCGTGGCGATCTGACTGACGATAGGGAGAATCAGGGGTAAAGCGATGAGCAGAACGATGAGGGTGATTAGATTGACCGTAAAGGAAAAAATAATGGCAAAGCTTTTGAATGCCTCCCACGGGGTTCCTTCCCAAATTAATTTACGCATGGAGTACCTCCAAGAGAACTATCTATTTTAACGACAGATTCACAAAATGGTAACATACTTTACGTAAACTGCAAGGATTATGTCAAACAAACCGATTTTACATTGTTTCACGTGAAACAATGGGTAGATAAGGTCATTCTTTGGTCTATACGCATCAAGGTCAGACTATTGCATTTTAGATCGAGAGTGGAGAGTGGAGAGTCTCTAATCCCCGCTCTCCACCCTCTGCCTGTTTCACGTGAAACAGTCCTATAAGCCTATCGGTTTAGGTTGCGAAGAAGGTTAAAGTAGTCTAAGATACACCGTTGTCACTCTCGGCTGTGGGATGTGGCAGTTATTTTTGTACAGATAGCGAGACCGGAGCCATCACCACTAAAGTGAACCTCGCGGGAGCGGATGAATGAACAATGATGTGGCCATTTTCCTCGACCTGGACAATGTTGTCATAGGGGCCACCGAAGTCAATCTCACCTTTGATGTCAACCTGCTTCTAAACCATGTCAAGCGGTTTACCAATGGGCGTGTGGTGCTGCGCTACGCTTATGGCGAATGGCGGCAGCATGATAATATTCCCCGCGCCCTGGCAACGGCTGGTTTTGAATTGCAATCGGCTGTGCGTTTGGGTCAGGCCAGTAAAAATCTGGTAGATATGCAGCTGGTGGTTGATGCGATGGAAACGTTGGTAGATGGGCATAACTTTTCTACTTACGTAGTCGTAACTGGAGATCGAGATTTTGTACCTCTGGTGAGTGCCCTACGTAAACGGGGTAAACAAGTTATCGGGATTGGGCTGCGCCATACGACCAGCCAAAGCCTGGTGGATTTGTGTGATCGTTATTTTTATTATGACGATCTGGTAAAAACCGTTCAGCAAGAACAGGTGGATAAAATAGGCCGGTGGGTGCAAGCGGCCGCAGACGAGCTTTTGCCTGAACGAGAACGGGTATCCGCCAGCCTTTTCAAAGAGAAGATGCGGGCCTTGAGCCAGGGGGAGCTAGATAAAATGCCCCAGGTCAGGGAAAGTTTCCGCAAACTGTTGGAGCAATACCCTCAATTTGTGCAAGTGGAGCTAGATGGGTCTACCCTGTATGTGTCGCGGCCGCAAACCACCCCATCCCCCCCATTAGCTTTGCCTGCTGTCGCCTCAACCCCCTCCGCAGCTCCATCTCCCACACCCAAACCGGCTAAACCCGCTAAACCAGAACGTAAAGCCAGTGAGGCCGAACTGCGCCAATGGCTGCGGCAATCTCTGGATGAGTTGGGGCAGGGTAAAAAACATATTCGCGCCAGCTTGCTAAAAGAGCGGCTGCAAGCGTTAAATCACGGTCATTTTAATGAAACTCAGTATGGCGTGGCTAACTTTCGTGCTTTTCTGGAAAAATTTGATGATTTGCTGGTAGTAGAATTGCAAGGTTCAACCTTATTTGTCAGCCGCCGACCTGATGAGACGGAAGCGGCCGCCGAACTCCATGAGCAATATCGGCACAGCTTAAAAAAGCGGGGGCTGCGGGTTGTGCCCGCCCCGCAACGGCTGCAAATCCTCAAAGAAACCATCTTTCTGTTGCAGGCCGAAGGCACCGTCCTCTGGAAAACGGTCGTTGACAGTATCGCTGAAAAATACAGCCAAAACGAAACCCTGCCTATCTCCAAAGGGCAGATACACGATACCCTACGGATTGCCCGCCGCGCCGAAATCATCAACCCCCTCAATGGCTCCAAATCATTAGCCAATGACCCGCTGCAGCTACAATTGCAAAGCAGCAAACTATTTCAAGATGCGGTGATGCTCTGTGATGCCACTTATTTGCAAGAGCTTAAACTGGTTTTTGGTGAACTGGATTTGAACGAAGCCGCCCTGGCCTTGTACGATAGCAAAGGGCATGAACGTTATCTCAAGGTAGTCCTAAACCAAATAGCTAATTGATGAATCGTTGAATTGTTGAACGATTAATGTAGAAGCTATTAACTATTCCCATGATCTTCATCAGGGGTCAAAGTGTGATCTGTCACTGTTGGCTTTGACCATCCCCCCCTACAATGAACCCCAGTGTGGGGAATAATCCAACCTGTTCTCCGCGCATTACCGGACACGTTTGATCCTGGCTGTTCACCCCAACAGCCTGATAATTCAACCCTGGCACAGAAGTTGAATTTTTTGTGTAACAGTGTTCGTCCGTGTTGATCGGTGTACTTATCAGGAGAACACGCCATGAAACCAGAAATGATTACGATTGACGGCAACGAAGCGGCCGCTAAAGTAGCCTACAAAATCAGTGACGTTATCGCCATTTACCCCATCACCCCATCCTCAGCTATGGGGGAGTGGGCCGACCAATGGGCTGCCGAAGGGGAGACCAACCTATGGGGGGTTGTACCCCAGGTGGTAGAGATGCAGTCAGAAGGGGGAGCGGCCGGGGCCGTTCACGGAGCCTTACAAACCGGGGCCATGACCACGACGTTCACCGCCTCTCAAGGGCTTTTACTGATGATCCCCAATATGTATAAAATCGCCGGGGAGCTGACCTCGGCGGTGTTCCATATTGCCGCCCGCTCTATTGCCGCCCAGGGTCTCTCTATTTTTGGCGATCACAGTGACGTGATGGCCGCCCGCAGTACCGGCTGGGGGATGTTGGCCTCTAACTCGGTGCAAGAGGTGAATGATTTCGCCCTCATCGCCGCGGCCGCAACCCTCAAAGCCCGCGTCCCCTTTCTCCATTTCTTTGATGGCTTCCGTACCTCCCACGAGGTCAACAAAATTGAACTCGTCACATTGGAAACCATCCGGGCAATGATTGATGATGACCTGGTGATGGCCCATCGCGGCCGCGCTCTCACCCCCGACAACCCCTTTATCCGAGGTACAGCCCAAAACCCTGATGTCTATTTCCAGGCGCGTGAAAGTGCTAACCCGTATTACTTGGAAGCTCCGATTATCGTTCAGGAAGCGATGAACCAGTTCGCTCAACTGACCGGGCGGCAGTATCACTTATTTGATTATGCCGGGGCCCCCGATGCTGAGCGCGTCATTGTTATTATGGGGTCCGGGGCGGAGACGGTTGAAGAGACAATCAACTACCTGGTGGAGCGGGGTGAGAAGGTTGGGGTGATCAAGGTGAGGTTGTATCGGCCCTTTGCCGCGGCCGCGTTTCTGGCTACCTTGCCTCCCACCACCAAAACCATCGCCGTTCTAGATCGGACCAAAGAGCCTGGAGCTACCGGCGAACCCCTCTATCTGGATGTGATCGCCGCTCTAAACGAAGCGTATGAAGGCCGTTTCAATCATCCCGTTCGCACCGTTGGCGGCCGCTACGGCCTCTCGTCCAAAGAGTTCACCCCCGGCATGGTCAAAGCCGTTCTGGATGAACTCAAACAACCCCGCCCCAAAAACCATTTCACCGTCGGCATTTATGACGATGTGACCCACACCAGCCTGGATTGGGATAAAACCTTCTCCATCGAATCAGAGGAAGTGGTGCGGGCTGTCTTTTATGGGTTAGGGTCAGATGGGACAGTGGGGGCAAACAAAAACGCCATCAAAATTATCGGTGAAGATACCCCCAACCATGCTCAGGGGTATTTCGTTTACGACTCCAAAAAATCTGGCTCCACCACCGTCTCCCACCTTCGCTTTGGGCCAAACCCCATTCGCGCTCCTTATCTGATTCAATCGGCCAACTTCGTGGCCGTGCATCAGTTCAACTTCATGGAGCGGTATGATGTGCTGCGGCTGGCGGCCCCTGGGGCCACCTTCTTACTCAATAGCCCCTTCCCACCCAATGAGGTATGGAATCAATTACCCCGCTCGGCACAAGAGACAATCATTGAGAAAAACCTGCGCTTTTATGTTATAGATGCCCTTAGCGTTGCCAGAGAGACAGGCATGGGGCGGCGCATCAACAGCATCATGCAAACCTGCTTCTTTGCCCTGATGAATCTGCCCAGTTTGCCCACAGACAAGGCGATTGAAGCGATTAAAGAAGCGATTGTTAAAACCTACGGCAAACGGGGGCAGGCGGTCATTGAGCAAAACTTCGCCGCCGTAGATGCCACCCTACAGAATTTACACCTGGTGCCGGCGATTCCTTATGTCACCAGCAAGTTTGAGCGGCCGCCGGTTGTGCCCACTCATGCCCCAGAGTTTATCCGCTCGGTCACGGCCCGAATTATTGAGGGGTTGGGGGATGATCTGCCCGTCAGCGCGATGCCTGTGGATGGCACTTACCCCAGTGGTACCACTTGCTGGGAGAAGCGGAATATCAGCGATGAAATCCCGGTGTGGGACCCAGATATTTGTATCCAATGTGGCAAATGTGCCCTGGTCTGCCCCCATTCAGTGATTCGGCTTAAGGTGTATGATCCGGAACTATTAGGGGATGCCCCAGAGACGTTTAAGTCAGCCCCAGCCCGTTTTAAGGAGTACAAGGAGATGGCTTATACGCTCCAGGTGGCTCCCGAAGATTGTACGGGGTGTACCCTCTGCGTTGAGGTGTGCCCGGTGAAGAATAAGCGGCAGCCAAAGCTGAAGGCGATCAATATGGCCCCGCAGCAGCCCATCCGCGAAACGGAGCGGGAAAATTGGGAATTTTTCTTGAATTTGCCAGAGATAGACCGGACTGAGCTGCCGTTGAATCAGGTGAAATATAACCAACTGCTGGAACCGCTGTTTGAGTTTTCTGGGGCTTGTGCCGGTTGTGGGGAAACGCCCTATCTCAGCCTGCTGACCCGACTCTTTGGTGACCGCACTCTGGTGGCGAATGCGACGGGCTGCTCTTCGATTTACGGGGGCAACCTGCCGACGACGCCCTGGACGCATAACCGTGAGGGGCGAGGGCCGGCCTGGTCGAACTCGCTGTTTGAAGATAATGCGGAGTTTGGTCTGGGGATGCGGATTACCCTGGATCAACGGCTGGACGCGGCCGCGACCCTTCTCACCCAGCATCGTGACCTCATTGGCTCAGACCTGGTAGATTCCCTGCTCACTGCTGACCAAAGCACCGAGGCCGGCATCCAGGCCCAACGGGAGTGGGTGGCCCAACTCAAAGCCCGGCTTGAAGCGTTACGCCTGGCCCCGACTGAAACTGTCGGTCTAAAAGCGAAAATCGAAAACCTTCTCAACCTGGCTGATGTGCTGGTTAAGAAATCGGTCTGGATTGTCGGGGGGGATGGTTGGGCGTATGACATTGGTTATGGCGGGCTGGATCATGTGTTAGCCAGCGGCCGCAATGTTAATATTCTTGTCCTGGATACAGAGGTGTACTCGAACACGGGCGGGCAGATGTCTAAAGCTACCCCTAGAGCCGCCGTGGCCAAGTTCGCGGCCGCGGGCAAACCCCTGCCCAAGAAAGATTTAGGGCTGCTGGCCCTCAGCTATGGCACTGTGTATGTGGCCCGTGTGGCTTTTGGGGCCAATGATGCCCAGACAGTTAAAGCGTTCCTGGAAGCCGAAGCGTATGATGGCCCATCTCTCATCATCGCTTACAGCCATTGTATTGCTCACGGCTACGACCTGAAATATGGGCTGCAACAGCAGCAGGCGGCCGTCAACTCTGGGCATTGGCCGCTCTACCGGTTTAACCCGGCCCTGGAGAATGGAGACACCCCGTTCCACCTGGACTCCAAGCCGCCGAGTATCCCCCTGGCTGATTATATTTACCGGGAAGGGCGTTTCCAGATGTTGACCCAGAGTCACCCGGACGCGGCCGCGCACCTGCTCGAACAGGCCAAAGAAGACATCCAAAAACGGTGGCAAACCCTGGCCCAATTGGCCAATCCGGCAAAATAATAATCAGAGACCCCAGGAGTGATCCACAGATGGCACATATTTTCACAGATGCTTGAAAAATCTGTGTTTATCTGTGACATCTGTGGATAAATAAGCAGATTTCGGACCTACCGATCTCCAGTCACCGACCTCTTTTTCAGGAGTAAACTATGGACTTATCTACCACCTACCTCGGACTAAAGTTAAAAAACCCATTGGTGCCTTCTTCTTCGCCATTGAGCCGAAGTCTGGATAATCTCAAACGGATGGAAGATGCGGGTGCGGCCGCAATCGTACTCTACTCCCTTTTTGAAGAACAGATCAACCAGGAGAGCCACACCCTCGACGCCTATCTCACCCAGGGCGTCGAAAGTTATGCCGAAGCCCTCTCCTACTTCCCCGAAGCCAGAGAGTACAACACCGGCCCTGACGTTTACCTGGAACATATTCGCCAGGCCAAAGCTAGTCTGGAGATACCAGTCATTGCCAGCTTAAACGGCGTTTCCACCGGGGGGTGGGTGCGTTATGCCCGTGATATGCAGGAAGCCGGAGCAGATGCGCTGGAGCTAAACGTTTATTATTTGCCTACAGACCTGTACATGACCAGCGGCGAAGTCGAACGGCTCTATCTCGACATTCTGGCCGATGTCAAAACGGTTGTCAAAATACCGGTAGCCATGAAACTCAGCCCTTATTTTAGCTCTATGGCTAACATGGCTCACCGCCTGGATGTGGCCGGGGCCAACGGGTTGGTCTTGTTCAACCGGTTTTATCAGCCTGATCTGGATTTGGACAACCTGGAAGTTGTGCCCAATTTGAAACTGAGCAGTTCCAATGAACTGCGCCTGCCCTTGCGCTGGATCGCCATTTTATATGGCCGGGTACAGGCCGATCTGGCCCTCACCACGGGTGTTCACACCGTAACCGATGTCCTCAAGGGGGTTGCTGCTGGTGCGGCCGTAACCATGATCGCTTCAGAGCTGCTTAAAAACGGTATTAACCGGCTGATCGTATTGCGTCAAGGTGTCGAAGCCTGGCTTACTGAGCGGGAGTATGAATCACTGGAGCAGCTGCGGGGCAGTCTCAGTCAGATGAATTGCGCCGAGCCGGCCGCGTTTGAGCGAGCCAATTATATGCGTGTTCTTAGCTCGTATGCCCCTGATTACCCCTGGCGGCTCCATTCGTGGGGGGTAATGTAACTCCTCTCAACTAGCATAACTTTCTCTAAAAGGGCGGCCGCAAACTGCCCTTTTTTTGTTGTCTTTTCACTGGTGACTTTTGTCAGGAGGGATAGGGAAATCTGTCACTACGGAGGAGGCCGGGTACCCATTACGATAGTTAGTATCAATTATTGCCCCAAAATCCTATTGAGTCGGCTGCGAGCCGTGAAGGAATACGAACATGGCTAAAGGAAGGGTTGTTATAGATGTGGAGCGGTGTAAAGGGTGTGAATTATGCCGGCCGGCCTGCCCCCAGGATGTTTTATTCTTAGCTGATGATTTGAACAGCAAAGGGTATCGGCCGGTTATTTTGTTGGATCCCAACCATGATTGTACCGGCTGTGCTTTGTGCGCCACCGTTTGCCCTGATGGTTGTATCACGGTGTACCGTGAAATTCCGGCCAAAAAAGCGGTCAGGGAGCCTGCCCTGGCCTGACAGAAGCCAGGAAACAGGATAACCAGTTTTTCATCCCTGTTTCTTCTTCGTCTGGGACGCGGCGAAGCCTACAATGGCTATTTTCACTGGAGACAACATGAACGGGGTTCGCCAGAGGCAACGAAAAAGTGAGTTTGCGCGTGAGACCCCTTTCATAATTCCTAATTCCTAATTCATCCTTATTTTCAGCGGAGTCTCTTATGAGCAAAAAATTAATGAAAGGCAATGTGGCTATTGCTGAGGCATCAGTACGGGCTGGCTGTGAGGCGTATTTTGGCTACCCCATTACCCCGCAAACGGAACTGCTAGAGTATATGTCTGAGCGGATGCCGGAGCTGGGGAGGGTCTTTTTGCAGGCAGAGAGTGAGGTAGCGGCAATTAACATGGTGTATGGCGCGGCCGCGACCGGTGTTCGAGTTATGACTTCATCCAGCAGCCCTGGCATCAGCCTCATGCAAGAAGGGTTCAGCTATATTGCCGGCTCCGATGTGCCCGCCGTCATTGTAGATGTGATGCGTGGCGGGCCAGGCCTGGGCAACATCCAGCCCAGCCAGGGAGATTACAACCAGATTACCAAAACCGCCGGGCATGGGGATTTCCACCCCATCGTCTTAGCCCCGGCTTCCGTGCAGGAAGCGATAGATTTGACCGTCCTGGCCTTTGATCTGGCGGAAAAATACCGCACCCTGGTTTTTGTGGTCGTAGATGGCGCCATCGGCCAGATGATGGAACCGGCAGAGCTGCCCCCCATGCGGGAGCTGCCCAGCGGGCGACCGGATTGGGCCTTGACCGGAGCTAAAGGGCGGGAGAAAAACGTCATCTCTTCCCTTTTCCTGGGCACCACCGAATTGGAGTTGATGAACAAGGAGTTACAGGCCAAATTAGCCTATATCCAGGCCAACAATGAAATTCGGTACGAGGAATACATGACCAATGATGCCGACCTTCTCCTGGTTGCTTTTGGCACGGCCGCCCGTGTGGCTCAAACAGCGGTACAGCATTTACGTCAGGAAGGGTTAAAAGTGGGGCTGTTCCGTCCCATTACCTTATGGCCGTTCCCCAGCCGCCGTCTCACCCAACTGACCTATCTGGCGGATACGTTCCTGGTGGTAGAGATGAATGCCGGGCAAATGGTGCATGATGTCCGGGCGGCTGTCCATGAGCGCGTCCCGGTTCATTTTTATGGCCGGATGGGGGGTGTTATCCCCATGCCGGAAGAGGTAGAGCAAAAGGTCCGCGAATTAATGCGGGTTGTGCCCACTGAGGATGATGTGCAGACGCATCAATTCCCGGTGAAACCCCAGGCGGCCCACGAATTTTTGCGTATGTAAGGATGAGTTTACCAGTGAACGAATAGGCGAGTGTGCCTTCTATTCCTAATTCATCCTTCCTAATTCATCCTTCCTAATTCAACCTTCTATCCACAGGAGTTAGGCATGAATCCCGCTGTTATGACTGCCCCCAATGAGACGCTGGTTTATGCGCGGCCGCAATCCCTGGCCGACTGTTATACCCATTATTGCCCTGGCTGTACCCACGGCACCGCCCATCGGCTGGTGGCTGAGGTGTTAGATGAACTGGGGCTGCGGGAACGCACCATCCTGGTCGCTTCGGTGGGCTGCTCCGTTTTTGCGTACAACTATTTTAATGTAGATGCTTGTGAGGCCCCCCACGGTCGCGCCCCAGCCATGGCCACTGGTATCAAACGGGTCAACCCGAATAATATCGTGTTCACCTACCAGGGGGATGGCGACCTGGCTTCGATTGGGATGGGGGAGGTGATTCACGCGGCCGCACGGGGTGAAAACATCACCATCATCTTCCTCAACAACGCCACCTACGGCATGACCGGCGGCCAGATGGCCCCCACTACCTTGCCTGGTCAAAAAACCAGCTCCTCCCCCCAGGGGCGTGATGTAGCCATGACCGGCTATCCCCTGCACATGGCCGAACTGCTCGGCAGCCTGCCCGGTACCGCTTACAGTGTGCGCCGCAGCTTGCACGACGCTCGCCATGTCATCCAGGCCAAAAAAGCCATTCGCACCGCCTTTGAGGTGCAAATGGCTAATAAGGGGTTCAGCGTCGTTGAACTGCTCTCTTCCTGCCCTACCAACTGGGGTATGACCCCCGAACAATCCCTCACCTGGATCAAAGAGCAGATGGTACCGGTTTACCCACTGGGGGATTTTAAGGTGTGAGGAGTAAGTGATGAGGAGTGAGGAGTGAGGACTGAGGACTGAGTGACTCGCCTACTCGATTGCTAACGTGACAACTCGAAACTCGAAACTAAAAAACGGAGTCAACCATGACCACTCCCTGGAACCATCGTTATGCCCAACGAATGCACTGGATGGGCAGTTCGGCTATCCGTGAACTGTTAAAGCTGGCCGAACAACCGGATATTATCTCTTTTGCCGGAGGTCTGCCGGCCCCGGAACTATTTCCTGTGGCTGAGTTCGCGGCCGCCAACGAGCGCGTCTTAGCCCGTACCGGCCAACGCGCCCTGCAATACAGCACCACCGAAGGGTATCTTCCCCTGCGGGAGTTTCTGGTCAACAAAATGGCCCAATATGGCATCCTGGTAGGGCCGGAAAATGTCCTCATTACCAGCGGCTCACAGCAGGCTCTGGATATGATCGGCAAAATTCTCATCAACCCCGGCGATCTCATTCTTACTGAAGCCCCCACCTACCTGGGGGCATTGCAGGCCTGGAACGCTTATCAGGCTGAGTATGACACTGTGCCCATTGATGATGAGGGTATCTGCACCGATTTGCTGGAAGAAGCTCTGGCAGGTGGGCCAAAATTTATGTATATCCTGCCCAACTTCCAAAACCCTGGTGGCGTCACCCTCTCCCTCAAGCGGCGGCAGGCCCTTGTTCGCATCGCTGACCGGTATGGGGTGCCGATTATTGAGGATGATCCATATGGGGAGTTGCGCTTTGAAGGGGATCATTTGCCGCCGCTGGTGGTGCAAGACGCCCGACGCCTCAATGGGGCCAACGGCTCTGGCTTTTACCGGGGCAATGTGATTTACCTGAGTACCTTCTCTAAAACCCTGGCCCCCGGGCTGCGGTTGGGCTGGATGGTAGCCCCGGTTGAGGTGATTCAACATTGTGTTATCGCCAAGCAAGGGATGGATTTACACACCAGCACCCTGAACCAGATGGTTGCCTATGAGGTGATTTCTCAGGATGGCTTCTTAAAGAACCATGTGCGGGAGATTCGCCAGGTTTATCGGGATCGGCGGGATGTGATGTTGGCGGCTATGGCCCAATATTTCCCGGCTGAGGTGCAATGGACGCGGCCGCAAGGGGGGTTGTTCCTTTGGGTGACATTGCCCGAACCGCTGGACAGTGAGCGGCTGCTGCCCCAGGCCATTGCCAATAAGGTGGCCTATGTGCCGGGGCATGTGTTTTACCCAGACGGACGCGGCCGCAGCAGTATGCGCCTGAACTTCTCCAACGCCCAACCAGCCCAAATCGAAATCGGCATCCGCCGCCTGGGCCAGGTCTTCACCGAAGCCTTACAAAAGCAAAAACGAGTAGATTATGCGTTGGCGTGATACGTGAAACGTGATGGTTTCACCCCTCTCGTAAACTCGCACACGCCCAACTAGAAACTAGAAACTCAAAACTCACGGAGTCATCATGGAAACATCAATTATTATCGCCGGGTTCGGTGGGCAGGGAGTGTTATTTGCCGGGCAGCTTCTGGCTTATGCGGGCATGGATGCGGGCAAAAATGTGACCTGGATTCCCTCTTATGGGCCGGAAATGCGCGGTGGCACGGCCAATTGCACCGTCATCATCAGCGATCAGCCGATTGGGGCCCCGATTGTGGCTCAACCAGATGTGGCTGTTGTGTTGAACCAACCTTCCTTTGACAAATATGTGAACCTGGTGAAGCCGGGTGGTTTGTTGTTGGTGAACAGCTCACTGGTGACATCCGTTTGCGGCCGCGACGACATCCAAACGGCCTACATCGCCGCCAACACCCTGGCTGAAGAAGCCGGCAACGTCAAACTCCTCAACATGGCCTTATTGGGGGCACTGTTGGCCAGACGGCCCATTCTAACCCTGGAGCAGCTAGAGCAATCATTGGTGAACCACGTTGGGGCCAGCAAAGCCCATTTGTTAGAACTCAACAAGCAAGTGCTGCAACGCGGTTACAGTTGTCAGTGATACGTGATGCGTGATACGTGAGAAGCGTTTGATTACCTTTCACCCTTCACGCAAGGAAGGTTTATCATGTTTAAGAAAATACTCGTTCCTCTGGATGGTTCAGAATTAGCCGAGCGATCTTTGGAACCGGCCCTGGCTTTGGCCCAGCAAACCAATGGGGAGATTCTTTTGCTGAGCGTCCCCGTGTTGCAGCACATGTTTAACATCGAACCGGCCGGCTATGGTTTCATGCTGCCAGAGCAGTCGGTGGACCAATCTCGCCGCGAGCTGCAACAATATCTGCATGGGGTGCAAGAGCGGTGCGCTCATCCCAACGTGACTGTACGAACCATGTTAGCAGAAGGGGATGAAGCAGCTGTCATTGTCGAAATGGCTGCCGAGCAAGAGATTGATTTGATTGTTATGTCAACTCACGGGCGGACTGGCTTTACTCGCTGGATGTTGGGCAGTGTGACTGAGAAGGTCCTGCGGGAAGCCCCCTGCCCGGTGCTGGTCATTCGTAACAATCAACCAGTTACCCGGCTGATCATCACCCTGGATGGCTCCGCTCTGGCGGAACAGGCCATTCCCCCTGGGCTGGAGCTTGCCGCCGGGTTAGGCTGCCAGGTTACTCTGTTCCGGGTGGTCCCCCCGCTTGATGTAGACCCCCATCTGATCTCCACGTTAGATAAAATGGAAAATGGATTTGGCGACCGGCTGCGGGAAGATGGGTATAACCGGGCGTCTGATTATCTAAAACATCTAGCCATCGCATACAGTGATGAATACCCGGACATTGCTACCGAAGTATGGGGGGGGGACCCGGCCCGTACCATTATAGATTTTGTTGAGGCCCGCCATATCAACCTGATTGTGATGGCGACACATGGGTACGCTGGCTTCCAACGGTGGGTACATGGCAGTGTGACGGAGAAGGTGCTGAGGACGGCCCCTTGTGCCATGCTGGTGGTGCGGCCGCAACCCGAAGGATAGAGCTACCCTTCATCCATTCCTAAATAGCCACAGGGCGTAGACCGTTTCTGCATAAGAAGCTCTACGCCCTATTTCATTTTCCCCCCAATATTTCCCATAAATCATTCCCCTTGTCAGATGGCTCATAGCTTCCTATACTTCTAAAAGTTCAAAGGAGTTCTATGATGACGGAAAATGTTCTGGAAAGGCTGTTTGAGCATAATAATTGGGCCAATCGGCGCATGATTGAACTGTGTGTGACTCTTACCGATGAGCAGCTTGATGCCGAACCCCAAACGGCTGCCATGGGGAGTATCCGCTCAACCTTAACCCATCTGGTGTCGGCGCAGCGGGGATACCTGTCGCTCTTGACGATGCCGCTGGCAGAGAGACAACGAACACCCGTGGCGTTTGCTGAGTTAGAAGCGGCCGCGGCCGCCAGTGGCGAAGCGTTGTT
Source organism: Anaerolineae bacterium (assembly GCA_023384415.1). Classification (GTDB taxonomy): domain Bacteria; phylum Chloroflexota; class Anaerolineae; order Promineifilales; family Promineifilaceae; genus Trichofilum. The sequence goes on along the minus strand of JAHDWJ010000020.1, from coordinate 72,164 downwards.
AGCCATTGCCAGAGACCCCCAGAGCCGACACCTGGAAGGGAAAATTCAATCCCGGGATGGCTACCTGATCTCCCCCTGGGTGGTGATGGTACAGGTCATCAACCATGCGTCTGAACACCGGGAACAGATTAGCAGTATGTTGACCGCTTTAGGTGTCACCCCACCTGATCTGGATGGCTGGAGCTACGGCGAGGCAGCCGGGGCCATCATGCCGGCTGATGGAGAGGGTGGATAAACCCCCTATTAATGCCTATGTCTGCCCCCCATCTCCTGACCGACCTGGCTCAGCTTTACCCCCCAGATCGTTTGCTGACGGCCCCATCGGCTCTGGCGGCGTATGAATCGGATGCCCTGACGGCGTTTCGAGCGCGGCCGCGGGCCGTCGTTCTGCCCGAAAGCCAAAGCGAAATTGTTGAGACAGTACGCCTCTGCCATCAATACCGCGTTCCTTTTGTCGCCAGGGGGAGCGGTACCAGCCTCTCAGGCGGCTCGCTGCCCATTGAAGATGGGATCACCATCGCCCTGAACCGGATGAATCGTATCTTACACCTGGACCCAGAGCAGCGGATTGTGGTGGTGGAGCCAGGGGTGGTCAATTTACATGTGAGCCAGGCTGCGGCCGCCTACAATCTCTATTACGCCCCCGACCCATCCAGCCAGAGCATCTGCACTATCGGTGGCAACATCGCCTTCAACTCTGGCGGGGCACACTGCCTTAAATATGGCATGACTAGCAACCACGTCCTGGGCATAAAAGCGGTGCTGCCTGATGGCGAACTGATCACGCTGGGGGGAGACAGCCTGGAAACGATGGGGCCAGATTATTTGGGCCTGTTCATCGGCTCGGAAGGGCTGTTTGGTATTGCCCTGGAGATTACCCTGCGCCTGCTGCCTAAACCGGAGCTGTACCGTACTGTCCTGGCGGCGTATGACAGCCTGGCTCAGGCGGGGGAAGCGGTGGCCCAGGTGGTCGCTTCTGGCCTGCTCCCAGGTGCCATTGAGATGATGGACCGGCTGGCGATTAAGGCGGCGGAAACGGTGAAGGCTGGCTACCCGGACGCGGCCGCCATCCTCATCGTTGAACTAGAAGGGGAGCAAATCCAGGTAGACGCTGAGTTTGACCAGTTGATGGGACTCATCAAAGCATCTGGGGCCACAGAAATCCGGGTGGCCCAGGATGCCGACCAGCGGGCACGTATCTGGAAAGGGCGCAAAGGGGCATTCTCGGCGGTGGGGCGACTCTCCCCAGATTACATTGTCCAGGATGGGGTGGTGCCACGCGGCCGCCTGGGGGAAGCCCTGGCCGAGATTGACCGCCTCAGCCAGCAGTACAACATCCGTGTTGCTAACGTATTCCACGCCGGCGATGGCAACTTACACCCCCTCATTTTGTATGACGGCCGCGAGCCAGGCGCGTTGGCGCGGGCTGAGCAGTTAGCCGGAGAAATCATCCAGCTATGTATCCGACTGGGTGGCTCTATCACTGGGGAGCATGGGGTGGGCATGGAAAAACGGAACTATCTGCCCGCCATGTTCAGCGCAACCGATATGGCGTTAATGCAAACCATCCGTCAGGCGATTGATCCCCATGAATTAGCCAACCGGGGTAAGATGTTTCCCGGTGGTGAAGCACCGGCCCTGGCTCATCGCGGCCCCCATCCTCTGGAGAAAGCGGGAATTATCTCACGGGAATAAATGCCCTGGACAGTATCCTTGGGCTGACCCCATATGCCTATATGAAGCATCATTGCCCAGCAATTCTCAATTTAGCACCCGTTGTGGGGTAGGGGGAGATAGGCGGGCACCATCTGGGTCAAGCGATTCAACCTTGTTCCCGCCTGTCTCACCCCTTTGGCCCTTGTTTTAGCCCAAGCGGGGCGAGACTGGTGGGAACGAAACGGTCTCGTTTGACCAAAACCGTAGCCCACCTGTCCCGCCGCATCTACATTCATTTCTGGGCAAATTGAGAATTGTTGATCCTTACTCACCTGCCCAGGCTGTTTTACCGCTTTTACCTGAGGAGTCACCATGAATAGTGAAGAACAAGAGATTTGGGATTTTCTCCATCATCATTTGCGCGCTATTTTTAACCGGGACGCGGCCGCGTACCAGGCGACCACCGCCCCTGATTTATCTCTTTATGAATGGTTTGTCACCCCTCACCGGATGGATGGGCTGGATTTCCACTTGTTTATGATTAAAAATAGCTGGGCCGGAACCGGCACTGAATTCCGTTATGATCTATTTGAGCCGCGCCTGCAACGGTACGGTGATACCGCCATTGTCTCTTATACCTTTATGCTCTCCATTGCCGGGGAGCAAGGGATACGCCACCAAAGCCATAATGAATCACGGGTGCTGGTGAAAGGTCCCAATGGGTGGCAGGTGGTCCATGTGCATAAATCGCCAGCGGGGCAGGGGGAGTAACTCGAAACTTGAAACTCGAAACTACCATGATCGAACTGGGACGAGTGTTGAAGTTGCAGGTGCAGACGGGGCCGCTGAAAGTAGGGCCGCGTCGGGAGCGGTATGATCCGGCCAATCTGGTGACGGTTTCCCGGCTGGAAATAAGCCCCCGGGGCGTTGTGGGGTGGCAGGATGACCTGATGATTACCGATGTGCATCATCAAGAACACCCCCAGGCCGGCCCCCACAAGGGGAATAACCTCTCGTTTAACTTCACCAGCCATTATGAGCAGATGCGCGGCCGCTTTGGGGGTCACCTGGTAGATGGGTGTGGTGGGGAGAATATCATTTTCGCGGCCGCGGCGCCGATTACCTGGGCTGAGTTACAGGGTGAGTTGATCTTGGAAACAAAAGATGGGATGTGCGGCCGCGTCATCAACCTCAGAGCTGCCTCTCCCTGTGCGGCCTTTGCCCAATTCGCCCTAAACGACCCTGCTCCCAACCCACCCCAGATGAAGATCACCCTGCAGTTTTTAGCTGAAGGGCAGCGCGGTTTTTATGCGGACTGGCAGGGAAACCCCATCCTTGTCCACTCTGGGGCTCGGCTGTTACGTTGGCCTTAAACGGTATTTGATCATACACCCCTTGCCATCTGCCAATGTTGACAGCCCCAGTTTAAGGGTTACAATTTCATGCACTCAGGCAGTTTTGGTCCAGGATAAAGTTGGATCATCCGTTATGGTGACAGATTTGGTGCAACTGGTTTGGCCTCAATCAGCCATGTTTGTTTTCGCAGAAGTTACCCCAGGACCTGTGGCACACTCTTTGTTTGAGCTTCCTGAGCACGAGTCATATCAAGAAGGGTGAAATTCATTATTCATCCCTCATAATTCATAATTTTGTAGGAGTTATGTTCATTATGGAAGACAAGGCCGAGCCTTACAGTTGTAGGATCAAAATGCCTTCCACACCTGCTTATCTAATTGAATAGCTCCCCTGGAAGCAGGTTCTTCTCAAGGGAACGCTCAATCTCTTAATCTCTCCCTCTCTAACTCTGGCTAATGAACTTGAGAGATGAGGGAAACAGGAGATTCCCCAATCGTTCCTTTCCCTACCACGCCTCCAGGGGAAACATCCTGGAGGTGCTCCAATGCAGACAATTTACCTGGATGATGTTCTGGCACGGCTGCGTGCTTCGTTGGAACAGGATGATTTTGCCGGCGCGGCCGCAATCATTGAAGAGCTGCGTCCTGTAGATCAGGCTGACCTGTTCACCGAACTAGACGAGGAAGACCAGGTTTCTCTCTTTTCCCAATTGAACCCGGCCAGTTCGGCGGACTTGCTGGAAGAGTTAGAAGACGAAGAAGCCGCCGAATTGATGGCCGCATTGCCTGCGGCCGCGGCCGCCCGTATCGTCGCCGAAATGGAGCCAGATGAAGCGGTAGATATGTTTGGGGAGATGGAGCCGCATCAGGTTCAAGCCGTTCTCTCCCAACTGGCCGACCCGGACGAAATTCGTCCCTTGCTTTTGCACCCCGAAGACAGTGCGGGTGGGCTGATGACTGTCTGGATTTTGGCCCTGCGCCGTCGCATGACCGTTGCCCATGCCTTAGACGCCATCCGCGAATGGCAGCCCGAAGACAAGGAAATTATCCAATACCTGTTTGTCGTAGATAAAGAGGGCAAACTGTGTGGTGTGGTGAGCTTGTTTAAACTGATTACCTCAGCTCCCCAACAGTTGGTCATGGATGTAATGAACCCGGAAGTGATCTCTGTTTCCGTGGGCACCGACCAGGAAGAGTGTGCCCGAATCATGTCCCGGTATGATTTGTTGACCCTGCCGGTTGTGGATGAACAAGGAATGCTCCTGGGGGCCATTACCATTGATGATGTCATTGATGTCTTAGAAGAAGAAGCCACGGAAGATATTCAGCGGTTTGGGGGGGCGTCGCCGCTGGATCATTCTTATCTCAACACTGGGGTTGCCGAAATTGCGCGGAAACGAATTGGCTGGTTGTTGATGCTGTTTTTGACGGGAACACTGACGGGAACGGTGATGCGCCTGTTTGAGGATGAGTTGATGGCCGTAGTGACCCTTTCTATTTTTATCCCCCTGCTTATTGGCACCGGGGGAAATGCTGGTTCCCAGACCACCAGTACCATTATTCGGGCGTTAGCCGTAGGGGATTTGGAATGGCAGGATGCCTTGAAGGCATTTTGGCATGAGTTGCGTACCGGGCTGATTTTAGGCGCGGGAATGGCAACTGTGGCCTATTTGCGTGCTGTCACCTGGGGCACGGGTGTGCCGGTTGCTCTGACGGTCGCTCTGGCGATTATGGCGATTGTGGTGTGGGCCAATTCATTAGGGGCGCTGCTGCCGCTCGCGGCCGCGAAATTACGCATTGATCCCACCGTTGTCTCTGGTCCAGCCATGAGTACCCTGGTAGACGCCACTGGCCTGTTTATCTACTTCACCATTGCCCGCTGGATCTTGGGACTGTGACTAAACGCAGAGTTGATTCTTTAACCCTGCCCTAGATTGGATACAATTGAGGGTATGAAGGTTTTGACCCCACCCTCCTCATCTATCACCCAGCACCTAGCACGTTTCACGTTTCACGTTTCATCTCTTCTCCCAGCTATTTGTAGCTTTATCGGCGGCCTGGCCTTAGCCCGGTTACTGTATGAAGGGTGGTTTCCAGAGTTGGCACTGTTGGGCCGGCCGCTGCCGGTGTTATTTGCGGCCGCGTTCCTGGCGGTTCTGGTCTGGGGCATCAGGTGGCCATACCCGGCCTGGCTCTCCTGGCTGCCCCTGGCTGGCAACCTGCTCTACCTGTTCACCCCAGAGCTTGATATGGTTCGCGGCCGCGTCCTCTTTCTCAGCACTCTCTGGCTTACCTTCACCCTGTTTTATCTTACTCGTCCCCGCGCCCCCTCACCCTCCCGCCCCCTCGTTACCCTCACCCTCTTCCTTATCCCCCTCTACCTGCTCACCCTGGGGCGTACCGTCGGCCAGGCCGATACCTTTGAGTTTCAGGTGGTAGCCCCCCAATTAGGTATCGCCCACCCCACTGGTTATCCCCTTTACCTGCTGTTGGGCAAACTATGGACATTGCTCATTCCCATTGGCTCAGTGGCCTGGCGGCTCAATGTGGGGACGGCAATGTATGGGGTCACGGCCGCGGTGCTGGTTTATGGAGTGATGGCGCGGTTGGTGAACTTGGAAAGCGGGAGAGTAGAGGCTGAGAGACTGGAGACTGCTCACTGTTCACTGCCCACCCCCCTCATCGGCCTCTTCACCGCGCTGGTTCTGGCAACCAGGCCCACCTTCTGGGGGCAGACGGTGGAGGCGGAAGTGTATACTTTACATCTGCTCATTGTCGCGGCCGCGCTCTACCTGATGGTTTCGGCCATCACCACAGATAAAATAAACATAGATAGGAAGGGACATGGATTCCTAGCTCGAACATTTATCCCTTCACCCTTCATCCTTTATCCCTCATCCTTCATAATTCCTCTTATCGGTCTGGGGCTGACCAACCATCTCACCACCGTCTTTCTGATTCCTCCGGCTTTGCTGATTTTCTGGTGGCAGCGGCGGCAGCTTCCCTGGACGGCTCGCTGGCTGGCACAGATGGCCTTAGCCGGGCTGCTGCCCCTGCTTCTTTATGCCTATTTGCCCTGGCGCTGGTGGGTGGTCAATGGCGAAGCGATGGGGTGGGGGCGGTTTGTAGATTGGGTGGTGGCCGGCCGCTTCCGGGGAGCGTTGCAGCTTACCGCCTTTCTCCAGGATAGTACCCGGTATGAGATTGTGGGCCGGTTGTTTCACCAGGAATGGGGCACGGTAGGATTGGTCGCGGCCGCGTTCGGACTGATCTTCCTGGTCTATTACCATCCCCGGGCTGCCCTACTCACCTTCATCACCTGGCTTGGCTTCACCCTCTACTGCCTTAACTACCACGTCCCTGACCTGGCCGTCTTTTTGCTGCCCGCCCACCTCATCATCGCTCTCTGGATTGGCTTCGCCCTCACCATCCTTGCCCAAACTCCCCCCCTTGCCAACTCACAAACTCGCCCCCTCGCCGTCCTCACCCTCTGCTTCATCTTCCTTTTCACCCAACTCCCTCCCATCTACCGGGCCGTAGACCGCTCCAGTGACGATGGGCTGATCACCTGGGGGGAATATGTGCTAAATCTACCTATTGCCGCAGGGGGGATGATCCTGGCCGACAGTGAAAAAATTGCCCCCCTTTACTATTTGCAGCAAGCTGAAGGGTGGCGACCCGATTTAGAAATTCGGGTAGAGCCAGATGAGGCGGCGTACCGTTTCCAATTAGAAACAGCCCTGGCTAGAGGGCAGGCCGTCTATCTGGCCCGCTTTTTGCCGGGGCTGGAAGGGATTTACCACCTGCGCTCTCTGGGCCCGCTGACGGAAGTGAGCCGCCAGCCATTAACCACCCTGCCTGATGACGTGACCTACCGGCCGCAGCTCATTCAGGGGGTTGACCTGTTGGGGGGTACCCTGGAACCACTGGGAGAAGGGGCCGCGGCCGCGACCCTCTATTGGCGCACCGATACCCCCCTCACCCAGGCGTGGTACGTCTATACTCGCTGGGCCAACGAGCAGTACAGCGGCCCCCCCATCCCGGCCATTGGCCAACACCCGGCCAACAACTATTACCCCACCCTCGCCTGGCAGCCGGGGGAGATCGTGGCCGACTTTCACCTGCTGCCGCTGCCCATTCTGCCCCAGACACAAACGATGCAGCTTCAAGTGGCTCTGGCCCCCCCCTTCAGCGACCCAGACAGCCTGGAATGGCACCCGGTGGCGGATTGGCCCCTGACTCCGCCGGAACATCTTTCTCAGGCCAGGCCGCTGCGTTTGACCATCGGCCAGGCCCATCTGACGGGGATAACGGGAGGGATGAGGGCGCGGCCGCAGAGTGAACTCTCTCTGCTATTTTCCGGCCAGCATACCGGGGCACAACCCCTTTATATTGGTTTGCAGGCGGCTGATGGCGCCCTGTTGGCCCAAACTCGCCTGATTGAGCCAGACCGGGTGGGGGATGCTCTCTGGCAGGCGACCCTTGTGGCGAATGTTCCGCCGGGGCAATATGGGCTGCTGCTGTGGGGGGAACGGTGTGAGGCGGGGAGATGTGAACGAGATGAGGCGATTTGTGGCTGGTTGGCGCGGCCGCGATCCCACTGCATCATCGGTCAGGTTGAAATCAGCGGCGTCCCCCTGCCCGAAGGGGCCACCAACTACCAGGACCTCATCGCCCTGCTGACCCTGGAACTGCCGGAAACGGTCTTACAGCCGGGGGGAATACTCACCGTCAACCTGCAATGGCAAGCCCTGGCCCCTATCCCCCATGATTACACCCTCTTTCTCCAGGTGTTAGACAGCCAGGATCAGATTGTGGGGCAGGTAGATAGCTGGCCGGTGCAAGGCACCTTCCCCACCAGCCAATGGCCGCCTGGGGCAGTCGTAAATGACCGGCATCAGATTCAGTTAAAAGCAGACCTGGCCCCCGGCCCTTACCGGCTCATTGTAGGCTGGTATCTCCTGGCGACCTTGCAGCGGCTGCCTGTCCTCAACGCCGATGGGCTGCCCATCAATGACGCCCTCACCCTGCCAGGGCTGGTAGTCATGGAATGAAATGGATGAGGAAGAGGGACGGGAGATTGGTACAACGCGGTTTATATTTGAGTTTATCGGCAATGACGTTAGATCGCGCCAAGACGCAGGGGCGCGGAGATGTTCCCCTTTGCGTCTCTGCACCTCTGCGCGAGATTGCTTTTTTCGATAACCCCTTCTTGTGTACGCCATCTCTGTAAAATGCCTGCTGCTAACGGCTAACGGCTAACGGCTAACTGATTACTGTTCACTGGCATCCGTCGGCCCCTGGCGCAGCATTTCCTGGAACTGTTGGGCTTGTTCGGGGGAGAAGCCGCGAATTTCACAAAAGAGGAGAAATGGGTCTAAACTCTCTGCCTGCCACAGCCACGCCGTCCGCAGCCAGAAGCCGGTCAGGATATGGGAGCTAACTTTTTCATCATCCTCAGTGGCAAATAGCTCATATTGCCTCTGTTCGTTGAGGATAAAGAAGTCGGTGCGTAATTTTTGCGGCCGCGGGTCAACAATCCAATACTCCTTCACCCCGGCGGCCGCGTACTCCATATACTTGTCCCGCCGATCCCGCTGCACACTATCATCCGACACAATCTCAATCACCAGATCGGCCGGCCCTTCTAATCGTTCTGGGGGTCAGCCGGTCCAGGTTGGCCACTGAATCTCTCAATCTCCAGTCTCTACTCCCCAACTCCTCAATCTCTCACTCTGTACACCCCCAACTTCCAGGTATAATTACCCCATGAGTTTTGAACCTTCCCCCCGTATTAAAGAGATTTTAGATAACCTGCCAGCCCGCCCTGGGGTTTATTTGCACAAGGATAAGGACGGCAAGATTATTTATATTGGCAAGGCAGTCAATTTACGCGGCCGCGTCCGTTCCTACTTCCAGGCCAATGTAGATTCCTACAAAACCCACAAACTACGCCAACAAATCAGCGACATCGAAATTATCATCACCGATTCGGAGCTAGAAGCCCTACTGCTGGAGATGAACCTCATCAAAAAACACCAGCCCCGCTACAACATCCGCCTCAAAGATGACAAACGATACCCATACATCAAAATCCATTGGGCCGACCCATTCCCCAAAGTAACGGTGACGCGGCGCATGGAGAAAGATGGCTCCCGCTACTTTGGCCCCTATACCTCAGCCTGGGCGGTGTACCAATCCCTGGATTTGCTGCGAAAGGTGTTCCCTTACCTCACCTGTGACCGGGTGATCACCGGGCAAGATGAGCGGGCCTGTCTTTATTATGACATCAAATTGTGTAATGGGCCGTGCATCGGGGCGGTGAACCAGGCAGAATACCGGGGGATGATTCAGCAGTTGATGGATTTTCTCAATGGCCGCTCTGATGGGGTGATGAAGGAGATTCAGAAGAAGATGGGCGCGGCCGCAGAAGCCCTCGATTTTGAGAAAGCGGCCCAGTACCGGGACAAACTCAAGGCTATTGAACGGATTGTAGAGAAGCAGAAGGTGATCGCGGCCGCAGATACCGACCAGGATGTCATCGCCTTCGCCAGAGTAGACGGGGATGCCTGTGTTCAGGTGTTCTTCATCCGGCAAGGGAAATTGATAGGCCGGGAATATTTCCTGCTTGAAAACACCGAAGATGAGCAAGACAGTGCTATTCTGCAAGAGTTCTTGACCCAGTTTTACGACGAAGCGGCGCACATTCCCCAGGAGCTGCTCCTACCCCATGCCATTGAAGAGGCCCAAATCATCGAGCAATGGCTGCGGCAAAAACGAACCAGCAAAGTTACCCTTCAAGTGCCCCAACGGGGCAAAAAGAAAGAGTTGGTAGAAATGGCCGCCCGCAACGCCGAAGATACCCTGGCCACCTTGCGCCAACAGTGGGCTGCCGACCAATCCCAGCATGTGACCGCCATGAGCGAACTGCAAGAGGCGTTAAACCTGCCGCGGCCGCCATCCCGCCTGGAATGTTACGATATTAGCCACACTCAGGGAGAACAAACCGTCGCTTCTATGGTCGTCTTCGTCCAGGGGGTCGCCCGCAAAAGCGATTATCGCCGCTTCAACATCCAGACCGTAGGCAACGATGATTACGGAGCTATGCGCGAAGCCCTTACCCGCCGCTTCCAACGGTACAAAGAAGCCCAATCAGGCGAATTACATGACCTGAATAAAATTGGCAAGCAGAAAGATTCTGCCTGGGCGTTACTGCCCGATTTATTGATTGTAGATGGAGGGAAGGGGCAGCTAACGGTAGCAATGGAAGTGTTAGCTGAATTTGGCCTGACCGATGAGGTGCCGGTAGCTGGTTTAGCCAAACAAAATGAGGAGCTGTTCTTACCGGCGCGTAAACAATCGGTTTATCTGCCCCGCCGTTCCCAGGGGTTATATTTGGTGCAGCGGCTGCGGGATGAGGCCCACCGCTTTGCCAATGAAGGGCACCGCAAACGGCGGGCCAAAGTGGGCACGGCGTCCGTTTTAGACAGCATCCCTGGCATTGGCCCCCGGCGGCGTAAACAACTGCTGGCCCATTTTGAAACCATCGAAGGTATTCGCCGGGCTACGGTTGAGGAATTAAGCGAACTGCCCGGCATTTCTCGTGAAGTTGCTCTCTCTATTAAGGCTAATCTGCCCTGAAGTTGCCAAAGGGATGGATGAAATGCCAGGTTTGGCGGCGACTTTCAACATTGTTTGCGTTTTCGTGCTGATGGGATACAGATTGGCAGGATCTGCGGATGTGCGGGAATAGGGTCTGGCACCCGTGACTTGCCCACTCGCAGAGTCACCCCGCCCTCACTCAAACCGTAACGCTTCAATGGGATGGAGCGCGGCCGCACGGCTGGCCGGGTAGATACCAAAGAAGAGACCTACCCCGGCCGAGAACCCTACCGCCAGCAGGATTGAATCCAGGGTAACGGTGGTATCCAGGTCAGGCACAGCTAGATGGATCGCGGCCGCACCCAACCAGCCCAACAAGATACCAAAGAGTCCCCCCAAGATCGCCAACACCACCGCCTCAGTTAAAAATTGCCCCAACACATCCCGATACCGTGCCCCCACCGCCTTCCGCAGCCCAATCTCCCGCGTCCGCTCTGTCACCGAAACCAGCATAATGTTCATAATGCCAATTCCCCCCACCAGGAGAGAGATGCTGGCAATGGCCCCCAGGAACAGGGTCAATACCTGGGTCACTTGCCCAAAGGAGCTGAGGAAATCTTGTTGGGTCAGAATGAGAAAATCATCCTCATCCCGGAAGCTGATATTGTGGGATTGGCGCAGAGCTGCGGCCGCGTCAATTACCACATCCTCAATCACCTCACTGCTAACCGCCTGCACCAGGATAAAATCAACCAATGACCGCCCGGTGCGGGCACTACGGTTATTAAACAGCCGTTCCGAGGCCGTACTCAGCGGCACAATGATCAAATCATCTTCACTGCCAAACGTCCCACCCCCCTGCTCCTCTAAAATGCCGACAACCCGGAAAGGCACATCGTTAATCTTGACCTCAACCCCAATGGGGTCTACATCGGCGGGGAACGCATTACGGACCACATCCTGGCCAATGACGACGACCCGTGAACTGGCGTTGTAATCACTGTCATTGATAAAGCGGCCGCGACTTACCACATACCCTCGCACCGGGCCATAATCTGGGGTACTGGCCCGCAGGCTGGTGGGGTACACCGTTCCCCCATACTGCACCTCAGCCCGGCGAAACAGCACCGGCGCCACCCCACTCACCCCCGGCACCAGGGCCGAATCAGCCAAAACAGCCACATCCCGCAGGGTCAACGACGATTCCCGCCGATTAGGATCATCTGTCGGGACAATGAACACCAGGTTTGTGCCCAGGCCAATAAACTGATCCGCCACGTAGCGGGTGACCCCATCGCCAATGGAGCGCAGGGTGATCACCGCCGCTACGCCGATCATAATGCCGAGCATGGTCAAAACGGCCCGTAATTTGTTCGCTTGCAGCGCTTTCAGAGCGATGCGGGTGTTTTCGATCAGGTTCATATTACTTAACGGTTAAGGCACACAAGAGTTCACCGCGAAGACGCCAAGAATCTTTTGAGGAACTTTGTGTTCTGCACATCCTCGCGGTTTGTAGTGGTCATATCACTCATATCTCAGGGCATCAATGGGATTGAGCGCGGCCGCACGGGTAGCCGGGTAGATGCCAAAAAAGAGGCCAATCAGGGCGGAGAAGCCTATCGCCAGGGCCACTGAATCCCAGGCCAGGGTGGGTTGTAAGGTGGGGGAAGCCTGGGCAATGAGAAAAGCCCCAGCCGCGCCCAAAGCCAGGCCGAATACCCCGCCGGTCACGGCCAACACCATCGCCTCAGTCAAAAACTGCCCTAAAATATCACGCCGTTTAGCCCCCACCGCTTTGCGTAAGCCAATCTCCCGCGTTCGCTCCCGCACCGAGACCAGCATAATGTTCATAATGCCAATCCCCCCCACCAGCAGAGAAATCCCGGCGATCACCCCCAGGAAAATGGTCAGCACATTGGTCACCTGGCTAAAGGCGGACACCAACTCTGCCTGGCTGACGACGGTAAAATCATCCTCTTTGTCAAACGGGATGTTATGGGTTTCGCGTAGGACTAATTCCATTTGTACGATCGCGGCCGCTTGCCGTTCCTCACTCACCACCTGGGCATAAATCAAATCTACGGCCATCTGCCCATCCGCCCGCCGGGCCGGGAAAAGCCGCCGCTGGGCTGTCGTAATCGGCACCAAAATCAAATTATCCTGGTCATTAAACCCAGACCCCCCCTTCCTTTCCATCAGGCCAATCACCTGAAAATTGACATTGTTAATACGAATCGTCTCCCCAATGGGCAGTTCTCCATCAGGAAACAGCTTTTCATACACCGTCTGCCCTAAAACAGCCACCCGGGCATTGGTTGCCATATCCTGTTCATTAAAAAACCGCCCTACAGCGGGGTAAAAATTACGCATATCGGGGAAGCCAGTCGTCGTCCCGGTAATCGGGGCACGAGCCTCATTCCCCCCTCGAGTGACATTCGCCGAGCGGCCATACTCCGGCACAACGGCGATCACATCAGGCACCCGCAGAGGATCAGATAAAGCCCGCACATCCCCATCGGTCAACCCCTGCCCTCCCCGGCGGCGCGGCCCATTTTGGTCAAACTGGCCGGGGAAGACAAAGAGCAAATTATTGCCCAACCCCTGGAACTCCCCCACCACAAACGCCTGCACCCCCTGGCCCACGGAAACCAGGGTAATGACGGCGGCCACACCAATAATAATCCCCAGCATAGTGAGGGTAGAGCGCAGCTTATTGGCTTGCAGCGCCCGTAAAGCTAAACGAATATTTTCCCATAAACCCATAGCAGCGTATTCCAAAGTTATAATCGTTGTCGCAAACGATTCACGGTCACGTCATCAAGGATGACAGTTTGCTGTTGCGTCCCATCAAGAAATACAGGTAATTTATTCAACAAGTCACGGCCCAAAATGATCTCCTTGCCTTTTATATCAGCCATTCCCCGGATGCCCGAATAACCTGAATCTCCCAGATAAATATCTACATAATACAAGTTAATAGGCCGTCTTTCACCAGTCACACCACGCAGCCATCCAGGGGCAGTTTCTTCAGCCCCAATTTCATTTAAGATGGCCTGGGGAATCAAAGAAGCGTCTGCATCTGTATCAACAATCGCCTCAAATGGCCCGGCGAATCGGTCAGTCATTGGGCAGTAAAACCTGACCATAAGCACCGGGATAGGTGGTCTATATCGCTTATTGTAGGGGACAATTATCATGGAGATGGTTCTAAATTTGGGGTATGAATAACAAGCTCTTGGTCCGGTGTTTCTGTGACTTCTACAATCAAGATGGGCAAACCACCATACTCCTGCCGCAAACGATAATATAGTTGTCCCCCATTATTACCATGCCCTACTATCTGTCCATCGTATAGACCAATAAATTGACCATAATATTGTTGCCCTAACATAGGGTGCTGCTTGCGATAACGTTCCATTTCTTCAATCGGAGCTAAAGTTTAATGGAGAAGCGTATCTGAAGGGCGTTGGGCCTGGCCGGCGATGAGGGGTTCGGGGATTTCCTCGTCGTGCAAAATTAGCCCATCGGCCAGGGTGATAACGCGGCGGGTGTGCCGGGCAATCCACGGGTCATGGGTCACAAAAATGACGGTGATTCCCCGCTCCCGGTTAAGCTCCTGAAAAATTCGCATAATCTCCGTGCCTGATTTGCTATCCAGATTCCCCGTTGGTTCATCGGCCAGGATAATGTCTGGCTCGTTGACCAGGGCGCGGGCAATGGCCACCCGCTGCTGCTGCCCCCCGGAAAGTTCGCTGGGTTTATGATCGAGCCGATCCCCTAACCCCACCAATTCCAATGCGGCTTTGGCCCGCTGGTGGCGATCCCCTTTACCGGCATAGACGAGGGGCAGCTCTACCTGTTCAATGGCCGGGGTGCGAGAGAGCAGGTTGAAATTTTGGAAGACAAAGCCGATTTTGCGGTTGCGGATGTTGGCCAGGGCGTCGTCATTAAGCTGGCTGACATCTTCACCGCCGAGGATGTAGCGGCCGCTTGTGGGTTTATCCAATGCCCCTAACATATTCATCATGGTAGATTTGCCTGACCCAGACGGCCCCATGATAGCCATGAACTCCCCCTCATAAATGGTCAGCGAAACCCCATTCAGGGCGCGGACTTCATGCTCCCCCAAATGGTATATTTTGGTCATATTTTCGATGGTGATAACTGGCTTCTTGCCGTTGCTGCTCATAAATAGTTCCTAAGAAGAAAGGAACCGCTAAGACGCAAAGACCACAAAGTTTCTTAGTAACTTACAAGTCAACTTCTTGTACAGGAAACAAGAAGTGAAGAAGTGACCCACAAGATGACACAAATTGTTACAGAAGGTTTAAAAATCTGTGTTCATCTGTGACATCTGTGGATAAATCCCTTCTGGCTTGTTCAGGTTAGGAATGGCAACTAAATAGCTTGTCCATTTAGAAGTTCTGGGTGATCTTGGCGTCTAGGCGGTGAAATTCTTGTGTGCCTTAGCCGTTAACCTGACAGTGAAAAATCTTAACCCCCAAACAAGTTAAATCCTTCCCGTTCGCTGGTGATGACGACCGTTTGCCCGGCCTGCAAACCGGAGAGGAGTTCGCTAAACTGCTCGTTGCGGATGCCGGTGGTGATGGTGACTTCGGCAATGGTGCCATCTCCATTTTCACGCAGGACGAACGCCTGGCCTGTCTCCCGATCCAGCCGGATGGCCCAATTGGGGACAATGAGGACATTTTCTACGACCTGGGTCACGATGGCGGCGTTGGCACTCATGCCCGGACGAAGCTGTACGGTGCTGTCTACGTCGGTGATGTTAATGGTGACCAGGTAGGTGACAACCCCACCCAGGGCACTGGTAGAGGTGGGGGCGATTTCGCTGATGCTCCCTTTGAGGGGTAGCCCCGGCAAGGCGTCCAGGGTAATTTCAACCGTCTGCCCCAAGGTGATCTGGTCTATGTCTATCTCATCTACGTTGACGGTGATATGGTAAGCCTGCTCGTTGATGAGGGTGATGACAGGCACACCAGGGCTGGCCTGTTCCCCACTGTTGATGAGGACGGAAGCAACGCGGCCGCTCATTGGGGCGATAATTTGGGATTGGCGCAGCCGTAAGCGGACCAGTTCCAGGTTGGTGCGGGCATTTTCCACCTGGGCTTCCAATATGGCGATCTCTTCGGCGGTGGGGGGGTCCAAGAGCCGCTGATAGGCCGCCTGGGCCCGAGAGACGTTGGCGGTTGCGGCCGCGATATTCCCTTCGGCGGCCAAAACAGACGCTTCGGCTGAGGCGATAGCCGCCTCACGTGCCCGGATGTCGGCGGGGCGGGGGCCGGCCCGCAGCACCGCCAGCCGGGTTTGGGCAGCGCGTAACCCTTCCTGGGCAGCAAACAACTGCAAGCGGGTCTGTTCTTCGGCTAACCCACCAACACCAAATTCGATGATGCGATCATAATTATACTGAATTGTTTGCACCTCAACGGTGCGGGCGGCGATTTCAGCTTCAGCGGCCGCGATCTCTGCATTGGTCGCCCCGGCCAGGAGCAAATCTCGCTGGGCCTGGGCTTGCAGCAACCCGGCCTGGGCCTGGGCCAGATTCGCCTCCGCCACCTGGAGATTGGCTAAAGTTGCATCAATATCCGCCTGGGCTGAGGCGAGAGTGGCCGCACTGGGGGCGGCATTGCGCCGCTGCTGTAAGGTTAATTCCTGGATGGTCAGGCTGTTTTCCGCCTGCTGCACCTGGAGACCTAGCTCTTCACTGTTCAGCGTCGCCAACAGTTCCCCTTCTTCAACCCACTGCCCGCGAACAATATTGACCTGCTGCACGGTGCCCGCCAGACCAAAATTTAGACTGATCAACGCTTCTGGCTGGATGGACCCGGTGGCGTTGACCGTCGCCTGAATGGTGCCCATCTCAATCGTAGCCCGGCGTACCACCTCAATGGTTGCGGCCGCCTGGGCCTGCTGCCGCCGGATGATAAAATAGCCGGCCGCCAGCAAAAGAAGAACAATACCTACAATCACCACTCGTCTCATAGTTTGCCTCAATGAACTCCCTGTAAATTGAACTTCCAGTTCGATACGCGATTTAGAAAAGGGGTGTTTCAACCGAGTTGGGGCGTTTGGTTAAGAACATGGATGACCAGGATTAGCGGATTTATTTGCCCCAGAACAATCCGTAAATCCCGTCAATCCGCGTTCTCCCCTTCAACTGAAATGAAACACACCCTTTACCAAATCGTCCTACAAATTTTCATTCATGGTGGTCAGAGCAGCCGGTGAACTCTCCTTCAAAAAATAGCTGCTGTAAGCTGTGCCGCGCCGCAGGTTAAGAAGAAACACAGATAGGAAGGAACATGGGTAAGGCGGGAGAATAATCTGCGTTAATTGGCGATAATCTGCGGATAAATTTTCATTGTCAGTAGTAAGCCCTGTTCAGGTTGGCTCTTTTCTCCCTACCCACATAGTAAACACCGCTGTTACGACTTTCCAGGACAGATTATGACCAATTTCGCCCGCCCAGCCCATTAGAGATATGCTACTATTGAACTGTATAACCGTACCTTACTGTGGGGAAAATAGCCAGAGATGAACGGAACATGGATTAGAAAAATACGGATGTCAAGATGGGCAAAGGAACCTGGCCCCAAAACGCAGGGGCGCAGAGATTTTTCTCTTTGTGCCTCTGCGCGACAATTTGTTAGGGGTGTATGGCTTGTATGGATTCCCTGATTGACTGACAAATCTCATTTTCAGAATGACAACAACAGATTGAGAAACAAACGGATATTGTATTGGTCTTCTCTGGGAAAATCGGTTCCCTTCTTAATCCGCTGTTGTTAATCCGGCAAAAGATTAATTTTGTCAATCAACCAGATGGATTCCCCAGTTCTGGGTGTTTTATGTATAAGTACTCCGTAACAAAAGAGATTTGAAAATCTCTTGAACATTTTATAGAAAGCAGATAAGCTCACGGGTGCTATGAAAAAACAACATGTCACCCTCAGCGAAAATGATCGTCCGCATCTGGAAAACTTAATCAGTAAAGGCAGTTTACCTGCCAAAGTGTATAAACGAGCTGTGGCTCTCCTCGAATTAGATCGAGGTGGCACCTTTACAAACGTGGCCCAAATCGTCGGTGTGACAATACAAACCGTTTCGACATGGGCCCAAAAATATGGAGAAAATGGGCTGGACTTTTTAAGCGACAAGCCGCGTTCTGGTCGTCCCAAAGAAATTGATGGGCTTACTTGTGCCCAAATCACGGCCCTAGCTTGCAGTGATGCCCCGGAAGGACATAGCCATTGGTCGCTGCGTCTTTTAGCTGAAAAAGTGGTCGAGCTAGAATACATCGACGCCATTTCACACACCGAAATTGGTCGCATTCTAAAAAAAACAAACTCAAGCCCCACTTGAAACAACAGTGGGTGATTGGCAAAATGACTCCTGCTTTTCTGGCCGCAATGGAGCGCATTCTCTGGTTATATGCCCAACCTTACCAGCCTAAACGTCCTGTGGTCTGCTTTGATGAACGCCCTTGTTTTCTCATCGGAGATGCGGTTGAGCCGATAGCGATGCAAACCGGTCAAATCCGCAAAGAGCATTATGCCTATGAAAAGAACGGGTCTTGCGCTCTTTTGGCCGCGATTGAACCTTTAACCGGCAAACGAGTAGCTACGGTATACCCGCAGCGCACCGGTAAAGAATTCACCCTTTTCTGTCAGCTTTTGTCACAAGCTTATCCCGAGGCGGACAAGATTTGTCTTGTTTTAGATAACCTTAACACCCACGCCCTAGCTTCTTTTTACAAGCATTTGCCGGCTGATGAAGCCTTTGCTTTGGGGCAACGGTTT
>JAHDWJ010000020.1:0-53591 GCA_023384415.1 Anaerolineae bacterium | reverse complement strand
CTCCATAGCCGTTTGTCGCCAAAAGCTAAATTCTCGTTATACAGTTGTTAATGACGCAAATTCCAAGTTTGCCGAATTAGCTACTTTGGAATCGAAGAATATTTAGATTACTTATATTACAGAGTAATAAGGGCATGGTCTATGAAAGTTCTAAAAAGCATTTTCGGGGTGTTATTGCTAGGGGTGGGGATGTTGGCCTGTGGGCAGACGGCTCCAGAGTCGCTGCCAACGGCGATTCCGACGGTTTTTTTGCCCCCCCCCACTATGGTCGTGGCTGAGATCGAGCCACCGCCGATGGATACGATGAGTCCCCCGCCTACCTTTACCCCGGCGGAGATAGCTACCCCTGTTTTTGTTGCCCCTACCCCAGAGCCGGCCGCGGCCGCGATCAATATCACCTCTCCCTCAGACAGCAGCTACCTTCTGACCGGCAGTGTGGTCAATGTGAGCGGCCGCGGGCGGGTGGCGGACGGGCAGAGATTGGTCATACAGCTTGTCGCCATCAACGGCTATCTGCTCACCCAGACAACCGCCCCGGTAGAAAGTAATCTGTGGCAGGTGGATATGACCGTGCCCATCACCATCACGGGAGCGGCCCAGATTCAGGCCCAGGTGCAGGATGTGGCGGGCAATGTATTGCAACAGGATGCAGTGGGGGTAACGCTGGGGGCGAACGCGGCCGCCAACCCTCGTTACCTGGAATTGTATCGCCCGGTGATGCACAGCAAAGGGGTGGGGGGGTATTACCTGTTTTTTGACGGTTATGCAGGCCAGCCGACGGGCACTATTTTTATTGCCCTGTATGTAGACAACTGCCAGACCGAAGCGGCCGCGACCAGCTTCCGCGTCTCCAGCAGCAGTTATTGGCAGGGGTATCTGTACATTCCCAACAACCTGAGTGGGCCAGGCTGTGCCATCGCTCGCTTTGGGGCCCCCGGCGCCGATAATTGGCGCGAGGCTCAAATCCCCATCCAATTACAAAAGCCTGACGAAGAAGGGGCGTATGCCGTCTATCTGTTTGGCCCCCCTCACCAAACTGATTTAACGGGTGGTTCCACCGTCACTTTCTGGGGTATGGCCTACAATGCTGCTGACAGCCAGGTTATCGTCACCTTGCTGCGCGAAGATGGGGTTAATCTGGCTCAGAGCAGCGGCACGGTCAACACCTTTGGCTATTGGGAAGCCAGCCTGAACATCCCCACCACCTATACTGGCCCGGCCCAGGCGGTTATAACCATTGCTGGCCCCCGCCCTAATGATCTGGCCCAGGCGGCGATTACCGTGACTATTTTGCCTGCTCCCCCAGAAATTGAGGAGTGAAATTTGCCTGGTTTGAATCTACCAAAAGGTTTCACACCATGTTTTTTGGCCGCCAACAATCAATCCGTCAATCCTGCTCATCCCTGTTCCCACCCGATCAACCACACGTTGCAATTTCATATTAAAACCAATCATTGACACACCCGCTAATCGTCATTACACTACTGTTCATTCCTTAAATCACCCTTGCATCATCACCCTACCCTTCCAACTTGCCTCACTGCTGCCCCATATTTATTATGATAGCTAACCAGGAGCAAGTCATGGAACGCGGCCGCACCAGCCCACCCACCACCCTCACCGAGCGCGGCCGCACCGGCCACCATGTTTCGGCAGGTTCAGCAATTGCCGGAGAACGCCGCGGCCGCACCATGTAGGGTTAAATTAATGACTGGAGTCTGGCGTTTTTTAGTCTGACCACTCTCCGCCCCGGTAACGCCAGCGAGGGAAGAGGATAGGCAGCAGGCTGAACGCGGCCGCGAAGGTACTCCAAAACACGACGGTGTAATGGGCCGCAAACTGGAAAAAGGTTAATCCTGGGGCCACACCAGGTAGGGTTAACCCCGCTTCCCGGCTCAGGCTGATCAATCCCCACAAAAACATTGCTTCCCAGACACCGGCCACCACCATAAACAGCGGCGGCCAATCCCGATTCCAACGTAGCGTTTGTAACCCGTAATACACCCCATCCCAGGCCAGCCCAAAAAGCAGGACGTAGCCCAATAAAACGAAAGGGGTCTGTCTGTCCTGATACAGCCAGGCAAATATGGCGGTGATGGGCAGCCCCAGGAAAGTGAGCAGGAAGAGGCGGGTTTCGACGCGGCCGCGTAAAGTGGGTGTCATGGGATTTACGATTTACGATTGGTGTCTGCTGCCACTGGCGCTGCTCCACGCAGCCAGCGAACCCATTGGCGCAGAGAGTACAGGCCGTTGAGCCGATGCAGGCCGGGGGCATTTTCCCGGAGTAAGGCATCTATGGAACGTTGGGCGGCATATTGCAGCCCGGTAAAGCTGTCTACCGGGGCGAAGCTGTTGCCAAAACTCATCACCCCAGCCATAAACGCCTGCCCTTCCCCGTTGCGTAACCGTTTTAGCTCAAAATCCTCGGTAACAGCCAGTTGGCCGGATGGGTTGAGGGGAAGCTGGTACTGCTCACACAAATCGTTTAGAACGGGATGCAGGTGCAGGGCGGTGTTCAGACCGGTGCAATCAATGACGAAATTAGCGACTAAATGGGTGGCAGAAGGGGAATCTTTTTGAGGGCACAGGTGGACGATGACGCGGCCGCGCCCACTGCCACTGATTTTTTCCACTTCGCCAAAGCAGCATTGATACCACCCCTCACGCTCTCCCCGCGCCAACACCTCTTGCCAATCTGACCGATTGCTGGTTGTTACCCCACCCCAGGTTGCCAACAGGTGCGGCCGCTCTTGGGGAGATGCCTGGGCCAAAATAACCCGCAAATCCCCGCCAAAGGCCGCTTTGGGCCAGTTAAACGGCTGCCATTGGGTATGGTAACGGGCCTGGCGGCGGGCCGAACCATAAGTTGTACCCTGGGTCAAAGGAGAGCGAAGCAGATGAGTAACCCGGATATTGTGGCCGGTGGCACGGCGAATTTCATCTACTTTTTGTAAGATACGCGAGGAGACGATGCCCCGGCCGCGTAAAATCAAGCTCCCCCCATGCTGCGCTAACTGCTGGTAAATATGCTCATGGGGTTCATACGCCTGCACCACCAGACGGGTGTTCCCGCTAGCCTGCCGGTACGCCTGAGTTTCTGGAGCCAGGTGGATGCCGGGATACCCCAGGGCCAGGTGGATGTAGGGGGCTGCGATGACCATTATAGCGGGGGGACGGCCAGGAATGTCTCGTCGGTATGCGGCCGCGAATCGGCCATCATCCGTCTGCCGTATCCCAATAATCGTGCCCTGGCGCATCATACGTGACCAGCCAATCCGCTTCATTTCCCGTTCCAGGCTGGCAAACACCAGGGCGGCACGAGGGGTATACACATCGGCCAGGGTTGGTTCGGCTAAAATTTGCCAGGCGATGCGGGCGGCCGGCCTTATCTGTCCTTGCCGCAGCAGCGAGGCTATCTCCTGCACCCCATAACCGGGCCAACCCCATAAATTATCCGGTCTGGCCCCAGAATCGCTGCGAATGCGCTCTTGATCATCTATTTGTGAATGGGCACAAAGCTGCCGGAAGCGGGTATACGGGGTGGTTTGTTGGCCGATGACGGCGATCTGCCCCGAAGCTACCCCGCCAACACGCAGATAATCTACCCAGACAAAGCTGCCCATCCCTCCCCCAAGGGCCAGGTAGGTTGTTTCTCTAACCGGGATATTATGCTGGGCCAGGGTCCGCAAGGAGAGGCGGGTTGAGTTGAGGAAACCGTGAGGATTGTCCTGGGATTGCCGGGCTGGATGGAGGGAGCCACACCAGGGGCAGGTGAATAAGTGAGGTTGAACGGCGCGGCCGCAGGTAAGACACTGTTGCATCTACTAAACTGTCCAATCAACGAACTCAAGAAATGGTACTTGAGAAAAATCCCGCACATTTCGGGTAACGCGGGTTGCTTGCCAGCGTAAGGTAATGGCGGCTATTCATAAATCTTGTGTACCAATCCGAACTTTTTGCTGGCGTAATGTTTCAAAGATGGTAACAGCCATATTGTCATAAGGTAAAACGCGGATACGGTTGTAATAATGCACCGTTTCTAACAATCGCGCTGAAATACGTACTACATCTGTGAGTTCACTGAAAGAAGCCACGAATTTCACGAATGAACACGAATTTTTCTTTGGTAATTGTGTGCCTTCGCGTCTCTGCGCGACCTTTTTTCAGTAGAGCCATCTGGGAAATCTGTGGGTAAATTTTTTCTGGCTTGTCCAGGTTAGGAAGTTGGAATAATTATGGTGTTGGTTGAAACCCGGCAAAGCCTCGTTCTTGCCAGGCCAGGTACATCATCACGGACCCGGCCGCGGCCGCGTTGAGGGATTCCACGCGGCCGCGCATAGGCAGCTGCAACAAAAAATCACACGTTTCTCCTACCAGACGGCGCAGCCCTTCCCCTTCATGCCCCACCACTAACCCCAACGGCCGGTTCAAATCTATCTCACCCGGCAAATGAGCCTGGGGGGCCACATCCAGCCCGGCCAGCCATACCCCTTTCTCCTTCAACTGCTTCATCGTCACTACCAGATTGGTCACTTTGGCGATGGGCAAATGCTCAGTGGCCCCAGCTGAGGCCATGACGATGGTGGGGGTAATGTCTGGGGCATTACGCTCCTGGAGAATGACCCCATGCACCCCACATGCCTCAGCCGTGCGGAGCAGAATGCCCATGTTTTGTGGCCCGTGCACCTGGTCCAGGAGCAGTAAAAACGGTTTATCCCCAAACTGCCGGGCGCGGCCGAGCATTTCGTCAATCGCAGCGTATTGGTAAGGGCCGGCTTCCAGCACTACCCCCTGGTGGCCCCGGTCTTGGGCCAGTTTGCCTAATTTTTCCTTATCGGCAGTTTCAATGGGGAGACGGAGAGAAGCTGCGGCCGCGCTCAATTCCTGAGCCACTCGTTTATCCAACCGGGTTTCTAGCCAGAGACGAAACAGCGGCCGCCGTCGCCCCCGCAGGGCTTCCCGCACCGTATTCCGCCGGAACAAAAACTCTGTTTTCATAGACGACATTCTTTACGATGGCGTGAAACATGATGCGTGACCAGAGAGACCTCATATATTACGTTTCACGTCGGGACCCACGAAATCCCCAAGACCCTTTACGATTTAATCGCCTCGCGATCGGTCAATTTTCAGAGGGTGCCAAAATAGAAAGTGTCCGTTCCGGGGTCAATAGCAAAACGCATACGTTCCAGGCCACCACCTGGCCCAATAAATACAGGCCAATCACCCCATGCTTCTTGAGCATCCCAGAGCGGTACAAATGCTGTTGCTTCAACAATTAAATCAGCCCCTGTATCGGCCTCAAAATTGACATGAAGACGGTATAAATAACCCTCATACCACATACCCCGAACAAGTAATTTCTCCCGGCCAATAGTTCGGCATGGTTTGGATAGAGGTCTGTCCCTTCTTGGGCTAGATCTCGGGCCAGGATATGCGCCCCAGCGGTCAAGGCCAGATGAACTGCTCGCGCAAAGTTGACGGCGGTCTGATCAGGCCAACTTATTTGCTCATAAGCGGTAAGAAAGGCCATATCGTCCTTGGCGTTTGCGGCCGCGACCAACCCTGCCAATGGATCTTTTACTTCATCTGGTGATAAGCCCTGAGCTTGTTTAGGTATAGTTGTTCTTGTATTCATCACGCATCTCTCGTAAAGATAAGTGCCTGATAGTTTGTCGGAAAAGTTTTGTATTTCCTTTTATAGTATACGGATCGACATGGATTACCCAGATTTTTAGCTTTGCCATGCCCCCAAATCTGTGTTTATCCGTGACAGCTTGTACTGAGCTTGCCGAAGTATCCGTGTACGAATTTTTTTCTCCGACAGGCTGCTAGATTAACACGGATGCACATGGATCAAAAAATTTGGTGTTTCCATCTTTCATCCTTCGCCCTGCATTATGAAAGAGAAACTTGAATCACGCCATAAAAATTCACTCTGCCAACTTCCAGATTGTGCCATCAGCCCGGTCTTCGAGAACAATCCCCAACTCTTTTAACTGGTTGCGGATCTGGTCGGCGGTGGCCCACTCTTTTTTGGCCCGTGCCTGGGACCGTAAATCAATGAGCAGCCGCACCAGGCCATCTTCCCGGTCGGCGCTGCTGCTGCTTTCCACACTTTCTGGCACAATGCCTAACACCTGCCCACCTAACTCCCGGTAGAGATCATCAATCGCCTGGAGAGAACCCTGGGTCAGATTGCCCTGTTCATTGACCCAGGTGTTGACCTGGCGAGTCATATCATGCAGCACCGCCAGGGCCCCAGGGGCGTTAAAATCATCATCCATACGGGCGATGAACAGTTCTTTGAACCCGGCTAATCCTTCGAGGATGGCGGGATCGGGCTGGCCCGCGGCCGCACTCCGCAGCTGCTCTCGTACCAATGTGACCGCTCCCCAGATACGCCGCCACCCTTTATGGGCCCCGTCAATCGCCTCATCAGAAAAATCAATTGGGCTGCCATAATGGGCTGAGAGGATAAAAGTACGAATCGCTTCCGGCCGCCACCGCGCCAAAGCTGCTTTAACCGTCAGGGTATTGCCCAGGCTTTTGCTCATCTTCACCCCGTCTAAAGTGAGCGAGCCGGTGAGCATCCAGAACCGGGCAAACCTTTCTCCATGGGCGGCCTCACTCTGGGCGATTTCACATTCATTATGGGGGAAGATGTTGTCTATGCCGCCGCCATGAATGTCAAAGGTTTGGCCTAAATATTTGGCGGCCATGGCTGAACATTCGATATGCCAGCCGGGGAACCCTTCTCCCCAGGGGCTGGGCCAGCGCAAAATATGCTCCGGCTCTGCCTTTTTCCACAGGGCAAAGTCGGCGGGGTGCCGTTTTTCATCTAGCACCGCCACCCGTGCCCCCCCTTCCAGGTCTTCGATTTTGCGGCCGCTCAACTTGCCATACTCAGGAAAAGATTGCACGGCAAAATAGACAGAGCCGTTCACCTCATAAGCATTCCCCTGGGCCAAAAGCTGCTCAATCATGGCAATCTGTTCAGGGATGTGGCCGCTGGCTCGTGGGCTAATATCAGGCCGGGTCACGTTCAACGCATCCATAGCTGTAAAGTAACTGCGGGTATATGTCTCCACCACTGCCATTGGCAGGGAAGAGGTTTGCCGGGCTTTTTTGAGGATACGATCCTCACCCGTATCCAGCATGTGGCCGACATCAGTGATATTTTGCACATACAGCACATCATATCCCCGGTAGCGTAAATAGCGCACGACGACATCAAAGGCGATGTATGTTTTGCCGTGACCGATGTGGGGTTCATCGTACACCGTTGGGCCACAGACGTACAGATTGACTTTCCCTTCGCTGAGGGGTTGGAATGGCTCTTTTTGCCGTGAAAGGACGTTGTAGATGTGTAAGGGCATGGAAAACCTCTAAAGCCGGGCGAACACCATGCGCCCCGCGCTGGTTTGTAATACTTTGGTGACAGTGACCGGAACGGTCTGATTGAGCTTCTCTTTGCCATCTTCGATGACCACCATCGTGCCATCTTCCAGATAACCAACCCCTTGATTGTACTCTTTCCCTTCTTGAATCACTTTAACGACCATCTCTTCACCAGGCAAGAAAACGGCTTTGATGGCGTTGGCCAGGTCGTTAATGTTGAGGATGGTGACCCCTTGTAATTCGGCCACCCGGTTCAGGTTGTAATCGTTGGTCATAATGGGGCAGCGCAGCTTACGGGCCAGGGCGATGAGTTTGGCGTCTACTTCACGCACATTATCAACATCCATATCAGTAATGCGAACCGGGACGGGGGATTCATTTTGTAAAATGGAGAGAACCTCCAGACCCCGTCGCCCTCGGTTACGCCGGATCATATCGGGGCTGTCGGCAACGTGTTGCAGCTCTTGTAAGACGAAGTTAGGCACGAGAAATTCGGCACGAATGAAGCCAGTTTTGGAGATGTCGGTGATGCGGCCATCTATAATAACGCTGGTGTCAAGCAGGATAGCCATCATGCTGTCGGCGAGGGGAGTAGTGCGGCCGCTGCCCATTTGTAACCGGGGTTGTAAGCTGCGAATAATGCCCCCCAAATCATTTTGCCGTAGGGTCATTACGGTTACGCTGAGATAACAAAGGATGACTGCGGCCGCGAACGGGGCTACTTGTTGGAATGGGGTGGGCAGTAAGGAAAGGGGGAACGCCACCAATAAAGCCGCAATTAGCCCTAGAAAAATACCAATCACAATGGCTATCAGCCGCTCCGGGGGCATCGTCACCAGGCTTTGGCGTACATGGCGAATAGGACGAGTGGTGAAATAAGGGGTCAGCACCAACCCTGCCAAAATGCCGACAAAAGTAAGCGTGACGATATACAGGCTGGCATTGTCATCATTGGCTAACTGGGCCAACTCCCGGCCAAATAATCCTAAAGTGATCGCCGCCACCATCGCCCCTATTAAACGGACGGTAAAATCAATGCTCATAAGAATAATTCCTGATAACCCAAAAAAGATGAACAAACCAGTTCATCATTCTGTCTTTAATTGAGAGCAGGTGGGAAGGTTGAGGCGAAAATCTGTTCAACCTGGTAAGGTTGAAACGAGCCAGACCAACACCGCATGGCTGACCTTGAAGAAGGTAGGAGTTACCTGTAGCTTTCTCGGGTTCAGATGATGGTCTATTTACCTCAAAAGTGTGTACCAACCAGGATAAGGACAGAAGGATGAATCAAATAATAAAACCGGGCGCATGGTAGCACAGCGTAAGGTAAATAGCAAGAAAAATAGGGGGTGGTTAATGGGGAATTGGGAGGGTGAGAGAGTAAGAGACTGGAGACTGGAGATTGGAGATTAAGGGGGATTTGTTATCCGTCGGTTGTGTTGGTCAGGGTGAGGGTTAAATAGCCGTCTATCTGGCTCTGGGTGAGGGGGCCGCGATGAATGGCGGTGATTTGTCCCTCTCCGTTGATGAAAAAGGTGGTGGGCATAACCAGAATGTTGTATAGGTTAGCCACCAGGCCCGTTTCATCGAGCAAGGGGGTGAAGGTGAGAGCCATTTCGTCATAAAAGAAGGGGCGAATGATGTTGGCGGTTTCTTGCCGGTTGACGGCCAGAATAGCCAGGTTGTCCTCTTGATACGCCTCGTAAGTGGCCTGGAGTTCGGGCATTTCCAGACGGCAGGGGGCGCACCAGGTGGCCCAGAAGTTGAGGATGACAGGCTGGCCTTGCAGTTGGTTTAACTCTATGCTGTTGCCGTCCAGGTCTGCGGCGATGAAGTTAGGCGCGGCCGCACCCACTTCTAATATCCCCCCACCAGAAAAGATGGACGCGGCCGCGGGCGTAACTGGATCCCCAAAAACAGCCACCTGATCCAGGGGAACTGTCGTTGGGGTAGGCCGGGTAAACAGTTCACCCCCAAAAATGAGCAGCACAGCGGCCGCGCCCAACAAGGCAAAGCCAATAAAAATAAACACCGGGTTCCGCTCAGCGGATTGGGGTGATGGCTGATCAGACATTTTAGTTTCGTTGTTTATCCTAACCTGGACAAGCTGGAAAAGAGTTATCCACAGATGTCACAGATGAACACAGATTTTTTATCGGTGAAAATCTGTGTCATCTGGGGATAAACTAAGACATTATCGCCCAAACCAGTTCAGGAATGCCTCTTCAATGTCGGCGAACCAGTAAGCCAATTCCAGCGGGATCATGCTGTTGAAAATAGCCAGAGTACCGCTGAGGAGCAAGATACCCAACAAGATAAACAGGACCCCGCTGACAAGCTGGGTAGAGTGCAAATTGAGCGTCAACTGCTTATCCCCAGGGCTGGCGAATACCCAGAGGAAAGCCCCCGCCAGGACCAGGGCTAATAGACCGAACTCATGGTAGGGGGTGTAAAGGTTGACGGTGGCAAAATCGTTAAAGAAGAAATATTTAACCAGAGCGACAGCGATGCGCCAAACCGCTAATGACCAGATGAGGGCCACAACCAGTTGATGGGTGTTGACCGCCCACCCTTTGCCTTTGAGCAGCCGCCAAAATATATGCTGCCGGCTGGTGCGCCCCAGGAAAGTCGAGACGAAAACAAGGGGCAGCCCCAACCCCAGGGTGTAAATGAACAATAAGATAAAACCACTCATCATGGAAGCGGTCGCGGCCGCGAGCGAGTACACTCCCCCCAAAATTGGCCCCACACACCCAGACCACCCCACAGCAAAGGTCAGGCCAAATAGATAAGACCCACCCAGAGTGCGGGCGGGCATCTGCTCCTCTTCGGCCTTAAAACCAGCAAACCCTTTGCCCAACAAGGCCATCACCCCAAACAGCATAATGAGTGAGCCGCCCAGGATAAGTAAAATTTGTTGGTTGCCCCGGAGCAGGCGGCTGAAGGTGGAAGCGGTGGCCCCCATCAGGCTGAACATGGTGCCCAGCCCTAACATGAAGAAGAGGGTGTTGAAGGCGATCTGTTTGCGGCCGCTTTGGAAGGCAAAGGCAAAATAGGCGGGCAAAATGGGCAGGGTACAGGGGGAGAGGAAACTGAGCAGCCCCCCAGCAAAAGCCAGAAAAGCCAGGGCTAGAAAAGAGCGGTCGGTGGGGAGAACGGAGACGATGGGTGGGGGTGCGGCCGCTTGCACCAGCGTACCAATAATCAATAAAACCACCAGCACGGCCATGACCGCAGCCACAATCTTCTGACTTTTATTCAAGCGGGAGAGCAAAGGGATTTTCCCGCCGGTACCTGGGGGAAGGACAGATTTTTCCATACCAATAACCTCTAGGCAGAGAGACAAAATGAGTTTAGCCGCTCTTACGCCCGCTCATCTTCATCTAACAATTGACGCAGGGTATCAATCTCCTGCTTTAGATTGCGCTGCCGGCTATAAAGGGAGATGACATAAGCCAGGCCGACAAGCCACATGACGATGTACCCGAACAGTAAAAAGTTGTTGAAGTTGTTAGGATCAACAGATTGGAATAGAGTGGTTAAAAATGACCAGGGCATAGGGCATTACTCCAGGAGACAAAGGGTTTGTGGTCAGCGCTCTTGCAAACGGGCAATGAGGCGCATTTTCAGATGTGTGGCTTTATCCTGCATCAGATGCAGCCGCAGCCGGTTAGCTAACCAGGCCAGATAAAGCAGACTAAAGGCTACCGTAGAGACAGTGAGGGTAATCCCCATTCGCATACTTTCTAAACCGGGAGCAAAATCCTGTAACCCTTGCTCGGCCCCCTGGGCTGATTCGGCAATGGGGCCAAAGACGATGGGGTGAAGGTCACGGAGAAAGCGGGGGGATAGATAGGCCAGAATGACAGTAACAAAACCGGCAATGAGATAGACAGCGGAGAAGCGGCCGCGACGTTCCTCATTATCTATAGCCCCGCGCAGCATAAAATAAGCCACATACACCAGCCACAAAACAGTGATGCTAATCAGCCGGGGTGTCCATTCCCAATAGGTGTTCCAGGCCGGCCGGCCCCATATGGAACCGCTGACAATGGTCATCGTCACCAAAGCCAGCCCAATTTCTACCGAAGCCACAGCGATAGCATCTGTCGTTTTGTTGGCCCGCCGCAGATATAAAATGCCACAGATCAGGGCGATAAAAAAGGAGACAGCGGCTACCCAGGCACTGCCGACATGGAAATAAAACAGCCGCTGCACATTGCCCATCGTCCGCTCTTGCGGGGCGTAGAAAAAGGTCATGAACATGGTGATCAAAATGGCGATTAAGGCTAACCAGTTCAAAGCGGGTATCCAACGATTTAAGCGAGCAATTGTCATGACAACCTCCTGTACAATTGTGAATTAGGAAGGATGAATTATGAAATTCATTTCCTGCGGTCAACGGCAGCCGCTGCCAAACAGCTAAGGGGTACCCATCAAAAATCGGTGTAATCTGTGGCTTAACCCATTCATTCTTCAACCACATACCGATAAGTCAACAGCCCGGCGGCGATCATCATAATATCGTAGGCCAGGATGATGGAGAGGGGTGATTGCAGCTCAGCCCATTGGGGTTGTTGGGGAAACATGAAGAGGGCAGTGCCGGTCGCGGCCGCGAGAACACAAGGCAGCGATAAGGGCAGCAGTAAAACCGGGAGCAGCACCTCCCGCGCCCTCGTCTGAATGGTCATCGAGGCCACCAGCACCCCAGCCGACACATACCCCAATGTTCCCAAAAATAACAGAACCCATACCCCCGGCCGCCAAAACGGCTTGTTAAAAAACAGGGAGAAAAGCCCAATCAAAATCAGTTCTAAAACCAGGACAAAAAGCAGGGTGCTGATTACCTTGCCCAGATAAAGGGCACTCCGTTCGATAGGAGCCAAAAGCACCCCGGTAAAGCTCCGGTTTTCCTGCTCCATACTCATCGCCCGGCTTAACCCTAAGGTTGCCGCCAACAAAATGGTTGTCCAGAGCAGCCCAACAGCTACATTGCGCACCGCATCCAGCCGGGTTTCCAGGGCAAAATTAAACAAAACGACCACAGCAACGGCAAACATCGTCATAATGCTTAACAGTTGGCGCGTCCGCCACTCCACGGTGACATCTTTCCACACCACTGCCCGCACTGCCCCCCAAAAGGTAGGCTGAGAGGGTAGAACATCTATGAGTGAGGTTGTAGTAGGTGGCACAGGCAACGGCTCTGTAGAGATGGCCGGGTATTCGTTGCTGCTCATGGGCAGATTATAACAGCTTTGTTCCGGGGTGGGGCGGATTTCACCCTTTACCAGCGGAATAGTGGCCTATCCCAGGGGATGCCCACAAATATCAGAAGTAAGGACAAGGTAAAGAAAATAGCGGCCCGTTGATGTTTCTTCAGGTCGTTGGCCGCCTTTTTGGCCAGCGAACGGCCAGCGTGAGCCAGTCCCAGGCTGATGAACATGATGAAGATGTGTTCAACGGCATAGAAACGGAGGGCCGAATTAGACATGGCCCCGCCAAAATCCCCCCAGACTGCTTGCATGGTGGGGCCGGCCACGTACAAAATCAACCCCAACAAAAATTGAAGGTCAAAGCTGATGGTGAAGATCAGCCCTAACCGGTTATCCAGGGGGGTCCAACTTTGTTTGCCTACCAGACCGAAGATCGCTTTGAGGGCCGCGGCCGCGCCCGCCAGCAGCACCACCCAGCGCAATAAATTGTGTAATACGACTAGAAAACTCATTTCTTTCCTCTCCAAAGATAAATTGGGACGCGGTTTGCTTCGTTATATTCGCAAAACCGCGTCTATCCGCGAAAATCCATGTACGAACTTCTTTCTCCGACAGGCTGCTAGCCTGGTTGACTGGTAACGCTCATTTTCAGAATGACAACAACAGATTGAGAAACAAACGGATAGTGGTCTTCTCTGGGAAAATCGGTTCCCTTCTTAATCCGTTGTTGTCAGTACGGCTCTCAGTTTCAGCATGACAACAACAGATTGAGAAACAAACGGATAGTGGTCTTCTCTGGGAAAATCGGTTCCCTTCTTAATCCGTTGTTGTCAGTACAACGCTCATTTTCAGAATGACAACAACAGATTGAGAAACAAACGGATAGTGGTCTTCTCTGGGAAAATCGGTTCCCTTCTTAATCCGTTGTTGTCAGTACGGCAAAAGATTAATTCTGTCAATCAGGGATACTAACCATAATTTACCTTCACCTCCTATTTCCGGCAACGTCCTGTAACTGACTGTTATAAATATTTAGCCAAAGCGACATATAATATGATAGCAGGTTACGCGGCCGCAGCGTCTTGAACTGTATTGGTAATCAGCCTCGTAACCCTCTGTATTGGTTAGTATAAAAACCTTGTAATGGAGGCTCATCATGTTACGACGTATCGGTATTCTCCTCATTTTAGTTCTGACCCTGGGTTTAACCAGCGTGGTCCAGGCCCAGCCACTCACTCCGCAGCACAGCGATCCCGTGTGGCAGGCCTCGTATTGGAACAACAAAACCCTAACCGGAACCCCCACTCTCACCCGCACCGACGAAACCATTAACTTTGATTGGGGCACCGGCTCACCTGCTGCCGGCATCAACGCCGATCAATTCTCTGCTCGTTGGACACGGTACATCGAAGTAGCTCCCGGCACTTACCGCTTCACCGCCACCAGCGATGATGGTATCCGCGTCTGGATCAACAACGATTTAATCATCAATGATTGGTCTGACCATGCCGTGCGTACCGTCTCTGTAGACAAACATTTGGGGTCGGGGCACCACCTCATCACTGTTGAATATTATGAGAACACCGGCAGCGCGGTCGCCAAATTCTCCTGGGCGGCCTGGCGGGGTGAATATTTCAACAACAACAACCTGAGTGGCACCCCCGCTGTTGTGCGGGAAGACCCAACGATTGATTTTAACTGGGGCACCGGTTCACCGGTTCCGGGTACCATTAACAATGATAACTTCTCCGTCCGCTGGACCCGGACGCTCAATCTGCCCGCCGGTAACTACCGCTTCTCGGTGACGGTGGATGATGGGGTACGCCTCTGGGTGAACAATCATCTGCTTATTGATAAATGGCAGGTGCAGGCGGTCACTACCTACACCGGTGACATTTATCTGCCCGGCGGCGATCTTCCCGTGAAGATGGAATATTATGAAGGAACGGGTCAGGCGGTTGCCCGGCTTTCCTGGTCAACCATCGGCAGTGGGGGCACCCCCCCGCCAACTCCGCCAACGGGTACAGTCATTGTGGATAATGGTGGTACCGGATTTAGCACGGGCGGGGCTGCTTCTAGCTGGCGTACCGCCAATGAAGGGTACAATGGCACGATGCTCTGGACGAAGAATAACCGGACTGAGCAGGCGAACTTTAACTGGGCCAAATGGTCACCGACTCTGGTAGCTGGCGGACGGTATGAGGTATATGTCTATGTGCCTTACTGGTACACCACCACCGCCTCAGCTAAATACCTCATCTCCCATCAGGGTGGAGTAGCAACCCGTACTATCAACCAGTCTATCTATGACAATGAATGGGTTTCGCTGGGGACGTACACCTTTGCCGGTACGGCTAATGATTATGTCTACTTGAGTGACATCACCGGGGAAACCTACCTGTCACGGATTATTGGCTTTGATGCCATGAAATGGGAACCGCGGTAAGTACGGATGAAGAGTGAAGGATGAAGGATGAACCCCTGGGCGGCCGCGGCCGCCCAGGGGTTTTTTGTTTGCAGCAGAACTCCCCACCCGCAAACATCCTGTTAAACATTTGCTAACAAACTGGGGATAACTGGCCTGTTTCAGTGGAAAACTGGTCGGTAGCTGTGGAAAGCTCAGGAAATGAGGGCACTGCGTGGGCATTAATGCTGGTTCTACGGTATGGACAACAGAAGATATAATAAGATGATAACAGGTCTTTGGTATCAATTAAGGAATAAATCCCATGAATGTTGAATTTCCTGCTTTGACCTTACCCCCACAGGCTGAGTTAAAAATTGAACTCAGTATCACAGCGGCTATTAGTGTGACAGCCCAAACAGCCCAACGCAAAGTCAGTAAATTGTTGTTAGATGAACTGGGGAATTTATTATATGGAGAAACCCCCAGCCTGGTCGCTGGGCAGTAGCTTCTTTGGCGTGTGCCTGTGTGGTACGCCACCCCTGTGACTGGCCCAGTGGCCCAGATAGGCACGCTAGACGTAAATGCAACGACTGGCGAAATCCTTTTCACCTTTGACACGCTTCAAGAAATTGCTGATCATGCTCACGCCCTCGCTCAACGTACCCTTCCTTCCCCAAAATGAGTTTTTCTGGTGTTTACCCGCCAGTATTGCTATGGTCTCTGCTTATTGGCAAGAGCCACTGTACCAGGCTGATGTGGCCCGGTGGCTGCAAACCAGTGAATTAGAGACACCTTCAAGTCGTATTCAACGTTCAACCAGATATGGATTTGAGGTGATATACCAATCTGGTTCGCTTGAACTGTTGCTGAATCGTTAATGCTGGCCTGGTCATTTTTAGATTACACCGATGCCATCTTGTATCCCACGGACAAAAAGGAACGCCCATGAATATTGAACAAGCTAACCAAATTGCGGTCGAACGGATGATGACGGCGCGGCCGCAGCTTACCACCGTTGCGGCCGCTCGTGATGTCATCCCTGGGATGCGTGACAACCTGCTTCTCCACGCTGGGCCGCCCATCACCTGGGCACGCGCTTCTGGCCCCATGCGCGGGGCTATCGTCGGAGCAGTTATCTTTGAGGGGTTGGCCGCCGATTGGGCCAGTGCAGAACAGCTTGTCACCTCTGGACAGATTGACCTGGAGCCGTGTCACGAACATAACGCCGTCGGGCCAATGGCCGGGGTCACGTCCGCCTCAATGCAGGTGTACGTGGTCGAAAACCTTACCCACGGCAATAAGGCGTATGCCAATCTCAACGAAGGATACGGCAAAGTGCTGCGTTATGGGGCCTACAGCCCAGAAGTTCTGGCTAAACTGCGCTGGATGAACGAGGTGGTGGCCCCCACCCTGGCCGAAGCTCTCGCCATGATGGATGGCGGCCTGGACATCCGCGCTCTACTGGCCGAAGCTCTACACATGGGGGATGAAGGGCACAACCGGAACAAGGCTGGTTCCTTCATCTATACTACCCGGCTGGCCCCGTTTATCGCCCGCACTCGTGCCAGCAGTGAGGAAAAGAGCAAAATTCTACAATTCCTGGGTGACAATGCCCTCAGCGTCTTGAACCCGGTCATGGCCGCTTGCAAAGCGATGGCCGACGCCGGGCATGGGGTTGAGGGCAGCACCATCATGTCCACCATGGCCCGCAATGGCACCGATTTGGGCATTCGGGTCAGCGGCCTGGGGGATCGCTGGTTCACTGGCCCGGTAGGCACCCCGGATGGCCTCTATTTTTCTGGCTTCACCGCCGCCGATGCCAGTGGGGATATTGGTGACAGCACGATTACGGAGACGGCCGGGATTGGGGCGTTTGCCATGGCGGCCGCGCCCGCTATCGTCACCTTCATCAGCGGCACCCCCCAGGACGCCATCAACGCCACCCTGGAGATGTACGAAATCACCACCGCCGAACACACCGCCTTCACCATCCCTTCTCTCGATTTTCGCGGCACCCCTGTCGGGGTAGACATCCGCAAAGTGGTGGAACTAGGTATCACCCCACGCATCAACACCGGCATCGCCCACAAGGAAGCAGGAGTAGGGCAGGTAGGGGCAGGTCTGGTACGGCCGCCAATGAACGTCTTTGAAGAGGCGTTGGTGGCGTTTGTGGAGAGGTATTTTGGAGATTAACTATGAAATTCATTGATCTATCCATCCCCCTCGGTATCGGCACACCCGCGTGGCCCACTTATGAACCATTACAGGTAAAATATTTCAAGCGATTAGCCCCTAATGGGGCCAACGGGCAGCTTGTCACCCATAGCAATCATGTCGGCACCCACCTGGATGGCGAAATCCATTTTTATACCCCTGGCAAAGATATTGCTTCTCTGGAGTTGGATTTTCTGTGTGGCGATGCGGCAATCGTAGATTTGAGCGACTGTTGTGGCGATTATGATGTATACACCCCAGAAATGATCGAAGAGCGGGTAGAAGTGCGCGAAGGGGACATTCTCATCATCCACACCGGCTACCACCACTTCGGCTGGGATCAGCCGTATGGCAACGAGGTGCGCTATATGGTCATGCACCCCGGCCCCGATGCCCGCTTTGCCAACTGGTGTATAGAGAAGAAAATCCGTTGGATTGGGGTGGATTGTGGCAGTGCCGACCATCCCATGAACACCAAAATCCGGGATTGGATGCCCGCCCAGGCTGAGGACGCCGACGCCCATTTCCGCCAAAAATATGGCAAACCCCTGGCCGACTATTTCACCAAAGATATGTACCAGATGATGCACCTGTGGATGTTCCACCGGGGCATTATCCATGCTGAATGTGTGGGGGGGGATATTGATCTCCTGGTCAATCGGCGGGTGCAGGTAGGCTGTTTCCCCTGGCGGTTTGTGGATGGGGAAGCCAGCATTGCCCGCATCGTAGCAATGGTAGATGATGCCGAATACGAAGAACTGATGGCGAAAAAGGCGAACATGCCGAAGACGAAGTACGGGGATTGTTACGACCCGGTGCATGTGGAAAGGCTGGGGGGGCGGGGGAGGGTGTATTAGTGTATTTGTGTATTGGGCACCTATCTCTAATAGACCAATACACCAATACACCAATATACTAACCTGGAAGGTAAATAATGGGTGCATCCATTGATGATTTACAGGTGCTGCGTGTAGCAGAAGCATTGGCTGATGATGTTTGGAAGCAGGTTGCCGGATGGAGTGATTTTTCCCGTGATACGGTAGGGAAACAGCTAACCAGAGCCGTAGATTCTATTGGAGCTAATATTAGTGAATCATTTGGACGTTATCATTACGGAGAGAAGGTGCAGTTTCTGTATTGTGCCCAGGGGAGTGTGTTTGAAACCAAATATTGGCTTAATCGAGTACATAAACGCAAATTGATGCCGGAGAGTGAGGTGTTAAATCAAATTGAAAGAATTGGTCATCTAGCTCGTCTACTCAACGGCTTTCTGACTTACATCAAACAATCCCGCAAAATTCACACTTCATCCGATGGTAAACCGTTTGTGAAGACTCTGCTGTTTATGCCGCTGACTTCGTCGAACTTGACGAGTTATTTACTTCAGCGGATCTAATCACCCTGCAAAACGTGCTGAACGAACCATACCCCTAATATACCAATACACTAATATACCGAAGAGGAGCAATTATGAATCACACCGATTTTATTCATATCTTGAGTCGGACCAAATGGCATGATTTGACCCAAAATTTGAGCATTTTTACCCCGCCGTGGCCGGGGGAGATGCCGCTGCAAGTGCATTTTTTTAAGCGACTGACCGGCTCGTGGGGGGGGGGGCAAGGGGCCAATGGGCAGATTGTTGAGTGGAGCAATAACACCGGCTCTCATGTTGTGGGGCCACGAGCATTTCATTCCGGGGCCAAAGCCATTGCTGACATTCCCGTGGCCGCGCTCTGTGGCGAAGGGGTCATTGTGGACATCTCTGATGCCGTGTCTGATTACAGCCTGTACACCCCGGAGATGATCACCTCGCGGGTGACAGTAAAGCCAGGGGATATTCTGATTATCAACACCGGCTACCATAAATACGGCTGGGATCAGCCGGATGTGCCCAACCCCAATGCCCAAGGGGGAATTGATAACAAAGAGTTTGGCTATTATGTGCGCCACCCGGGGCCATCCCCGGACTTTTTTCTATGGGCATTGGAGATGAAGCTCAAACTTATCGGCGTGGATTGTGGCTGTGCCGAACATCCGATGAATACGAATATCCGCACCGCCCATGCCCGCGAATTTGATAAGGCTGAAGCCAAACTCAAGGCTACCACCGGCAAAAGCTGGGATGAGACATTTCCGCCGGAGTGGTACCACCAATTGACCCACATCACTATGCCCAAAGCGGGTTTGCTGCTGGCGGAATCATTAGGCGGGCAGATCGGCCAGTTGGGCAGCCGGCGGGCCTGGATTATGGTCATGCCCATTCCGTTTATGGAAGTGGAGTCGGCCTGGTGCCGTGCGGCCGCGCTCACCCCCCCTGATGATATGTCTGAAGACGAGTTCCTGGCCTTCATGCACCACACCCCAATGTTGGATATGACCCTGCCGTTCAGTGTACAGACTCCCCAATGGGCCAACTACGAACCCCTCAGCGTCAAATATACC
Organism: Anaerolineae bacterium; assembly: GCA_023384415.1. Taxonomy (GTDB): domain Bacteria; phylum Chloroflexota; class Anaerolineae; order Promineifilales; family Promineifilaceae; genus Trichofilum. The sequence goes on along the minus strand of JAHDWJ010000020.1, from coordinate 33,911 downwards.
AAACGAGTGGGGGGGCAATATTTCGGTTTGGGGCGGAACAATGCCCATTGCCGGGCCAGCTTCCATCTGGCAACCCACATGGATGGGGAGAAACATTTTTGGGCGGCCGGCCGCACCATCGGCCAGATGCCCTTTGACTATTGGTTTGGCCCCGGAGTCATTGCCGATATTTCCCATCTGGTCAGCAACTCCAGCGTCTACACCCCAGAGATGATCGAAAGTGTGGTAGATTTGCACGATGGGGATATTCTCATTGTCAAGACGGGCTGGCACCAATACGGTTGGAACAGCCCTGACTCTGATGAGTTCCGCTACATGATCAAACACCCTGGCCCTTCACCCGACTTTGCCGACTGGTGTATCCGGCGAAAAATCAAATGGTTAGGGGTGGACTGCGTGGCTATGGAGCATCCCATGAACACCATTCAACGGCTGTGGCATCCCAAGACGTTCGCTGAGGCCAATCAGAAATTGCTTGATCAATATGGCCAGGATTGGGATGAAATGTACCCCCTTGATCACTATTATCAGGATATGCACCTGAATTTGTTCCCCAAAGGGATTGTCCACGCCGAAAATTTGGGGGGAGAATTGGCCGGGGCAGGCAGCGGCCGCGTTTTCATCGCCGCCTTCTTACCCCCAGGCATGGAGACGACATCCATGTGGGGGCGGTTTATTGCCTTTACGGAGTAATAACCATGCGTGTGCCGTACAGCAGTGAACAGCAAATTGAAGCCAATGGCCTTACTTTGACGTATGACAGTTTTGGCAGCCCAGAGGCGGAACCGTTGTTGTTGGTTATGGGGTTGGGGGGGCAGTTAATCACCTGGCCAGCCGATTTCTGCCAGCAGTTGGCCCTGTCTGGGTTTTGGGTCATCCGTTATGACAATCGGGACAGCGGCCGCTCCACTAAATTGGATGCCGCCGGTGTGCCCAACCTGCCCTGGCAGCTGCTAAAATATCTTTTGCGCCTGCCGGTCAGCGCACCCTATCTGCTCAAAGATATGGCCGCCGATGCGGTGGGGTTGCTGGATGGGTTAGGCATCAAGCAGGCTCACCTGGTTGGAGCTTCGATGGGGGGGATGATTGTACAGGAACTCCTGATCCACTATCGGGAGCGACTCAAGAGTGCTGTTTCTCTCATGTCTAATACTGGGGATCGCAGGCTGCCCTGGCCTTCCAAAGAAGCATTGGCTCTCCTGCGTACCCCTCCGGCGAAAGATCGGGCCAGCCATATTGGACTAGCGGTGCGCGGCGGCCGCGTCCTGGCTGGCAGCTATTTCCCTTTCCGTGAACAGTTGGCCCGGGAACGGGCGGCTCAGGCGTATGATCGTGGGCTGCACCCGGCGGGCACAGCCCGGCAGATGGCCGCTATCTTAGCCAGCGGCAGCCGGAAGGAAGCCCTTCGTTCGGTCACGACCCCTACCCTGGTGATTCATGGGGACGCGGATCCGCTGGTGCCAGTGGCCGGTGGGTACGCCACCGCCCAGGCAATTCCCAACGCCAACCTGCTCATCATCCCAGGGATGGGGCATACCCTGCCAATGGAGATGTGGCCGCAAATGGTGGCGGCGATTAGTGAACATGCGGAGAGTGCGGCCGCGTTTGCCAAGTGAAGACCGCATTACAGAATAGGCAGGAACGCGGCCGCGATGTACAATCTAATCATGCCCTGACACGGAGATGATACATGACCCAAGAAGACATTCGCTGGCAGCAGCGATTCAATCATTTTGGCAAAGCCTTTACCCAGCTAGAAGAAGCTGTCACCCTGGCCAGGCAGCGAACCCTATCAAAATTAGAAGAGCAAGGGTTGATCCAGGGGTTTGAATATACCTATGAGTTAGCCTGGAATCTCCTCAAAGATTATTTCGAGATGCAAGGGGAGACAACCATTCATGGCAGCCGAGATGCTTTTCGGCTGGCTTTTCGGCGCGGGTTGATAGAAGCTGGCGAAACCTGGATGGAAATGATTAAAAGCCGAACCTTAACAGCCCATACTTATAACGAAGAAACAGCCCGCCGAGTCGCGGCCGCCATTTGTGAACAATATTACCCAGAGTTTCTTAAACTGTATCATCTCTTTCAATAGATGAAAGAAGCGGCGCAGGCAGAGGAAGCAGAAAAATGAAGGATCGTTTTGGTCTAAAAACAGATACTATCCAAAAAATCAACCAGGTATTGGCTGCCTATCCTCAGGTAGAGCAGGCAATTTTGTATGGGTCACGGGCTAAGGGGAATTATAAAAATGGCTCAGATATTGACCTGGTTTTATCAGGGGATAGGGAACTGACGCTGAAACTTTTTTACCAGATCGCCAACGATCTCGATGATTTGCTTCTACCTTACACCATTGACCTATCTATTTTGAGTGATATCCATGACCCTGACTTGTTAGGGCATATCCAGCATGTGGGTAAGCTCTTTTATAAAAAGGGGGAAATGCTTTTGTCACCCCTATAAGGTTTTCTATGACAACACAATTCTTTGGTGAACGGATTAAACGAAATGAAGACCCCCGCCTGCTGACGGGGCGGGCGCTGTTTGTGGATGATGTGGATTTGCCCAATATGGCTCATGCCGCTTTTTACCGCAGCCCGTATGCCCATGCCCGCATTACTAATATTGATGTCGCGGCCGCGTCCCAACTTCCCGGCGTCATTGCCATCTACACCGCCCACGACCTGGGCGACTACTGGCAACCCGGCCCTTTGCTCGTCTCTCCCCCTCCTATCGAAGGAATCGTCTTTAATAAACGGACCCAGGTGCCGCTGGCTAAAGAAAAAGTACGTTTTGTTGGCGAACCCATCGTCATGGTCGTGGCCGAAAGCCGTTACCAGGCTGAAGACGCGGCCGAAGCGGTCTGGGTAGATTTTGCGCCGCTCCCCCCGGTGGTAGATATGGAGAAAGCGTTGGCCGAAGACGCGGCCGCAATCCATGACGATATCCCCTATTTGCCCGGCATAGGCAGCAATGTCAACGCCCATGTTGTCCAGGTCAAAGGGGACGGAGACAAGTTTGATGAGATTGCCGCCGGGGCCGCCCTGGTGATCAAGCGGCGGTTTTATTACGATCATGGGGCCGCGGCCGCGATGGAAAACCGGGGCATCGTGGCTGACTGGGACCGCCGCGCCCAACGGCTCACCATCTGGGACACCACCCAGGCCCCCGTCTTCATCCGTAACGGCATGGCTGCCCTGCTCAACCTATCCGAAAACCAGGTGCGCGTCATCGCCCCATTCATCGGCGGCGGCTTCGGCCCCAAAATTATGATGTTCTACCAGGAAGAGGTCCTCGTCCCCTGGGTCTCTATGCGGCTGGAGCGGCCCGTCAAATGGATTGAAGACCGGAGCGAGAATTTTGTCGCCACCACCCAGGAGCGGGATCAAATCCATTGGGCGGAGATAGCCTTAGCCCAAAACGGGCGCATCCTGGCGGTGCGTGATCGGTTCATCCACGATGCCGGGGCCTATGCACCCTATGGCCTCACCGTCCCGTTGAACAGCCAATGTACCCTACTCGGCTGCTACGACATTCCCCATTACCACAGCACCTTCACCGCTGTTTTCACCAACAAACCCATCGTCACCCCTTACCGGGGGGCGGGACGGCAGCATGGCGTCTTTGTCATGGAACGGCTTTTAGATATAGCCGCCAAACAGTTGGGCATGGATCGGACCGAAATCCGTTTCCGTAATTTCATCCCCCCGGAGAAATTCCCCTACAACAACGAAATCATTTACCAGGATTTTGCCCCCCTCAGATATGACAGCGGCAATTATGCCCCCTCACTGGATAAGGCGATGGCCATGATTGGATATGAGCAATTTTTTGCTGAAACCAAACCGGCCGCCCGACGTGAGGGCCGCCACCTGGGGTTGGGCATTGTGGCTTACGTGGAAGGAACGGGGATTGGCCCGTATGAAGGGGCGCGGGTGCAGGTGCAAAACAATGGCCGGGTCACTGTCGCCACGGGCATTGGTACGCAGGGGCAGGGGCATTTCACTGCCTTCGCCCAACTCGTGGCCGATCAGCTAGGGGTGCAGGTAACAGATGTTGACCTGGTGACGGGGGATACTGATCAATTCCATTGGGGGGCGGGGACGTTTGCCAGCCGGGGAGCGGTGGTAGCAGGCAATGCGATCAACGAGGCGGCCAAAGATGTGCGCCAAAAGATTATCCGTTTAGCCAGTGAGCTGCTAGAAGCGGCCGCCGAAGATATTGATCTCCGTGAGGGCAAAGCGATGGTGCGGGGGGTGCCTGACCGCGCCTACACCCTGGGGGAACTGGCGCAAAAGGCCAACCCGATGCGCGGGGCGGTCAAACCGGGGGCCGAGCCAGGGTTGGAGTCCAGCAACTATTTCGGCCCGGAGTATGGGGCCACCGCCAATGGGGTTCACGCCATGATTGTTGAGGTGGACCCAGAGACGATGGGGGTGCAGATTCTTAAATACGTGGTAGTGCATGATTGCGGCCGCATTATCAACCCCCTCATCCTCGATGGCCAGATACAAGGGGGAGTAGCCCAGGGGATTGGCAACGCCTTTTATGAAAAATTGGCCTACGGCGAAGATGGGCAGATGCTCAACGCCTCATTGATGGATTACCTGCTGCCGACCGCTCTGGACGTGCCCAAAGTGGAGATGGATCACGTCGTCACCCCGTCACCGCTCAACCCGTTGGGGATCAAAGGGGCCGGTGAAGCCGGGGCGATTCCCGTTGGCCCCCTGTTTGCCCAGGCCGTTGAGGACGCCCTAGGCATTGTCGGGTTGGAGATTCTCGAAATCCCCCTCAGCCCCAGCCGGTTATGGGAGTTAGCTAAGATGTAGACCAGCTTGTACGATAGGTGCATGAGGATGGCGCATACAGCCGGGGGATGGATCACCAGGATCCCATCCCCCCACCACTGGTATCCCCCAGATTGGTACATATAAAAAGGCCGACTTCGCTAACAAAGTCGGCCTTTTCCGTCACCTAACAAAAAGAGACGTTTTTGTTACCCATCCCCTGGCTCTACCGGGAGACCCTCTTCCCCTTCACCCTCTGAAGCTGTATCAATTGGCCCCTCAATCTGGCTGTTTTCCTGATCATCGGGCAGGCCAGGCGTGGGGGTTGGCCGGGGTCTATCCAGGGGAGCGGGGGCGACTGGGGTCACATCGCCAGCGGGTTGACCGGCTGTTCCGGTCACGGTCAAGGTAATTGGCCCTAAGATGTTGTTATGCTCATTGGGGCATTCATTCACGGTGTTGTCCGTATCTACCTGGGCCCATAACTGGTGTGTTCCCCCACTAAAGACATAACTGTCGGTCAGGGTACGGGTGGCCCCGGCGGTCATCCAACTGCCCTGGATGCCCCATTGAATATCCCCTGGCAGCACGGGGGCGGGGCTGCGATTCACGTAGAAGTCCAGATAGAAGTTGTTCCCTGGAGTGACGTTGGTGGTGCCCTGATTGCGGATAGTTACCCGTACTGTCACCGTCTGCCCGGCAGTGGGGTTAGCGGGTACGATTTCAATACCCACAACCACCAGATCAACGCCGGTGATGGGGGTACAGCTTGTGTACATCACGGGCAGGAACACCCGGTTCCCCTCTGGTGGTGGCCCATCGCCGACGGTGGTGGTGTCGGTGGCCGAATCTAGCACTGTCGGATCGTTAGTGGAAGTGGCGGAGATAGTCGTGACATCTACTGTACCCAGGGTCGCGGCCGCGGGGATACTTACCGTTACCGTTATTTGCACCCGCTCTCCAGGATTCAGGGAGATGAAATTCTGACTCAACCCCACATCCCACCCTTCTGTAGATTGTGGATTCAGCAAGAAAGAGTCGGCGGTACTGCCGGTATTCGTGACCCAATGGGTATAGAGGATATCTGTTCCAGGGTCGCCAAAGCCGGTATTGTCCGGAGCAATCATCACCCCGGCCCCAGCCGCCAGCACCAGAGTCGTATCCGTAGCCGTGTCACTGACCGATGGGTCATTGGTTGAGGTAGCGGTGACGGTGGTGACATCAATCGTTCCGGCCGCGGCCGCGCCGGGGATGGTGACAGTCACAACAACCGGGCTGGAGAGGCCGGCCGCCAACGAGACAGTGGTTGGATTCACCGCCACCGTCCATCCCTGGTTGGAGAGAACTGTCAGATTTATAGTATCAGCCGTTAAGCCGGTGTTGGTAACGGTGTGCTGGTAAGTCAGGGTGGTGCCTGCTGTGCCGTTGTTTGTATTGTCTGGGGCGATGATAACCCCCGCCGTGCCGCTTTCAATCACCGTCGTCGTATCTGTGGCCGTATCTGTCACCGTTGGATCAAAGGTTGAGGTGGCGGTTACAGTGGTGACATCCACGGTACCAACAGCGGCCGCGCCAGGAATAGTGACCGTCACCGTAACTAGAGCCGTCTCTCCGGCATTAAGGGTTACACTCGCTGGCGATACATCCACTGTCCACCCCTGGCTAGAGAGGAGCGAGAGGGTGAAGCTGTCGGCGATGTTGCCGGTATTGGTGACCGTGTGCTGGTAGGTGACAATAGTGCCGGCGGTGCCGCTGCCCGTGCGGTCTGGGGCGATCTCTACCCCCGCGGCCGCGGTGCTGACCGTCACAATCGTCGTATTGGTCACGGTAGCATAAAAAGCCGGACTGATGACCGAAGTGGCTGTGACCCGCATCGTATCGGTAATCGGGGGGACGGCCGGCACAGTTAGCGTGACCGCTACGGTAGCCGAGTTGCCCGGATTCAAGGTGATATTGGCTGGCGTTTGCACATCCCACCCTTCACTGCTCACCGCCGTAATGGCAAACGTATCTGGCCCATTGCCGGTATTGGTCAGGGTGTGGGTGTACACCTGAACCGTATTGGCCGGGACGGTGCGCGTCTGGCTGGGGGTGAAGGTCAGGCCGTGATCTTGAGCTACACGGGTAATGTCTGTAGCCGTATCACTCATGGCCGGGTTGAAGTCAGACGTAGCCGTGATGATGGTGTCATCCTGTTGGCCTGGGGTAGCTGTCAGCGGCACGGCCACCACTACGGTAATTTGGACCGATTCGGAAACATCCAGGTCAATCGGGCCAGCCGGGTCAATGGAGACAAACCACCCCTGAGAGCTGGTTACATCCAGAGTGAAGGTATCGCTGATGTTGCCGATATTGGTCAGGGTATGGACGTAGGTGAGAACGGTGCCCGGCTCAACGACGGTGAAATAATCTGGCTCTAGCAAGGCCCCGCTGTTGTAGATGGTCGTGATGTCTTCGACTTGATCGGTGACGGCCGGGTTGACCACGCTGGCGGCTTCAACAACCAGGGTATGGACAGTCACAGTGACAGTCAGGGGTATCTGGATGGTGACAGTGACAATGGTGGCATCATTGGGCAGGAGAACGCCGGTGTTGGCGGGAGTAATATCAATATCCCAACCATCGGGCGTCGCGGCCGCGACCGTCACAGTAAACGAATCTGGCCCATCACCTGTATTCGTCACCGTGTGGGTGTAAATGACCGTACCCCCGGCCACGCCGCTGCCAAAGCGGGATGGCTCAATATCCACCCCCGCCGTCTGGCTAATCGTCGTCTGATCCGTCACCGCCAACGACAGGCTGGAAGCCGCCGATGTCGCCGTAATCACCGTGGTATCCACATATCCTGGTGGCCCACCAGTAATTACCATCGTTACCTGGATCCCTTCTCCTGGATTAAGCATCCCTGTATTAGTGGGGGAGAGCGTATAATCCCAACCCGTACCACCCGTCGTGCTGTGCCCCATAATCAGAGTGTAACTATCGGCAAAATCGCCCGTGTTGGTCAGAGTGTGGGTATAGGTATAGCGCGATCCTGCTTCAATAAGAGCTGATTGGAACGGGGGTACAAAAACAAACTCGGCTACCTGGGTATATTCATCCGCCCCTATATCTACGGCGATCCCTTGCAGCCGGGATTCCCCATCCATATCCAACCCCAGGAATACGGCAATGGTGCCCGCATCTATAGCTGGGGAGAGATCGCTCAGGTGATAAAGCGTATCGGCAAAGAGCGGATTGGCGGTGAAGCTATTGCTCCCGGTGGGGACATTGGTTGGAGCCAGCCCATTCTGGTAGAAGAGGGTGTAATCTTCTGCCCAGGTGACGGTGGGGCTGAGATAATAAGCCGCGCCTACTCCTTGCGTCACGTTGAAGGCGAAGATGTTATTGAGCAGCGTTATCTCACCAGCCGCCTGGAACAACGCCCCACCGTTACCTGTTGGCGCGGGGGCCAGGCTGGCTGTTTCATTCCGGTTGTTGACAAAGGTATTGTTTTCTAGCCGGACTGAGCCATCCACAATATGTAACCCGGCTCCTTCACCTGGTAGGGTATTTGTGTTGTTGACGGCCCGACTATCCGCGATGACGGAGCTGTTGATGAACAACGTTCCATCTTCCTGGAATAAAGCCCCACCATAGTGGGCTACATTGTTCCGTAACCAGCTTCCTAAAATGGAGAGGTTCCCCCCGGCGTTATAAATGCCACCCCCATACAGTGGATGGCGCCCATTATCCATAAAGAGGGCGGTCAGGGTGACGGTGGCGTCGGCGGTGATGTAGAAGACACGGTGGCCGGCCCCATCCAGGATAACCGTGTTGGTAATCGGTTGGAAGCTGGTGTACCCATCAGCTGCATTGTACCCCCCACTGATGGAGACATCTTTCTCTACAAACCCATTCTGAACCAAAGTGACTGAGCCAATAGTACGGGTAGTGTAATCGGTATACGTGCCCACTGAGAGCAAAATAGCATCCCCATCCATAGCCTGGTTGAGGGCATGTTGTAAGGTGGCACACGGGTTATTGGGGTTGGTACAGTTGGAGTTGTCTACCGACCCGGTTGCCGCCAGGAACCGTGTCCCCGGCACATAGCCGATGTTGATGATGTTCTGGCTGGCATCAAAGATGGTGGGATCAGCTACCAGGCGAGCGATAACCCCCGGCGTGGCGATTCCCCCGCCCATGGCATCTTCAAAGATAGCCACTCGCAGCAGTAGGGTAATAGCTTCTCCGGCATCCATCGAGATGGTGTCTGGGAAGAACGGGGTGCCATCTGGGTTGTACAGGCTGGCATTGGCAAATTGTGGCCCGGAGTTGGGGATAATTTGCACATTTTCCGTCTGGTTGCCCACGTTGGTAATGATATGGGTGAAGGTGAGGACATCCCCAGGCAAAGCAAAGGCGGTGTAATCTGGGTCAACCAGCAGCCCGCGAAGCAAAGCAACCTGGGTGGTGGCGGTAGCGGTGGCGGTATTGTCTGGGATGCTCAATGATTGGCATTGCAGGATGGAAATATCCACCATATCCGTTGTTGCGGTAATGGGGATCGCCACTTCCAGCACTATCGCCCGTGTTTCATCTGGGTCTAGCAGATAGGTTTGAGGTCCGCCGACGAGGGTAGCCCACCCCATCGAGCTGGATTGTAGGGTGATGGTGATGGTATCAGTAAAGTTGCCATCATTACGCAAGGTAAAGTTATGAATGACTACACTGCCGGCCGCACCGGTTAAGGTCCGGCTTTCTGGTTCGATGATACAGGAGAACTCTTTGGCAAATTCATCGGCCCCGATGTCGCTGCGGTATTCCCAGAGGCCATTGTGCGGTGGCAAATTGTCGGGGCGGCTGTCCAGGTCGGCATCAATGATCACGTTGTAGGGTGGGCTGATGAGGGCTGGATCCGCTTTGTCTATGTTGCCAGAGGTGTATTGGATGCGGTATACGGTATCGGGAATGAACTGGGGGGTGCCGGTATAGACGTTGGTGCCCAGGCCAATGGTGGAGTCGTTGGGGGTGTTGCTGTTGAAGTTGTTGTAAGCCAGGGTGCCCCCGGTGCTGGACAGACCACCGCCGTTATTACCCGCGCTGTTGTTGTAGAGGATGGTGCTGTTGATAAGCAGGTTGGCCCCACTGTTGAAGACCCCCCCACCATCGTTGGTGGCGTTGTTGTTGCGAATGGTATTGTGGAGCAGTTCCAGATCGCTGCCGGTGTTGTAGAGGCCCCCACCATTGACCCCGGCGAAGTTGGTGTAGAGGATGAAGTTGGTGAGGCGCGCGGCCGCGGCACTGTTATACAGCCCCCCTCCATGATTAGCGGCCGCATTGCCATACAGCCCCAGGTTGCGAATAATGAGAGACCCCTGGGTATAGAGGCCACCCCCATTATTGGTGGCGTTGTTGCCGGTAAACAAGAGGATATCAATGACTTCTCCCTCCTCGTTGACGACACCAACTCCACAAACCCCGGTAACACCCCCGCCCAGGTTGGCGGAAGAGGTGGCCCCACCATAATAGCCACCGCCATCGGCTGCCTGGCTCTGGCAAATGTTGATTTCATGGCTATACAGATGTCCTTGTGGGTTGTACAGGCCACCCCCATTGCTGTTGCTGTCATTGGCGGCGAAAGCATTGCCTCGCACCAAAGCGACGTGGGTAAAGCTGACCACCGCAGTTGGAGCGATGACGACGACCCGCCCTTGATTCTCTGCGTCAATGGCGGTTGTATTGAAGCCCAACTCACCGTGATCATTGGGGTCGCTGAAATCATTCCGGTTCAGGGAGCCGATGAAGTTTAGGTTTTCCCGCACATAACCAACCTGTAAGGTGATACCGGATACCGGGTCTGGCCGGACGCCGCGACAGATACCGCGAGCGATTTCAACGGTGTAAATGTTGTTGGCTTCAGCGTAATTAATGGCATCTTGCAGGTGGGTAAAGAGGGCTGTGCCAACCCGAATGAGGCAGGCGTTGAGTTCATCGGCCCCCATGTCAAACTGGTCATTATTGGGCCGGGTGTCCCCGTCAATATCTACAACCACGGGTGAGACGGGGTCGCCTACGTCTATGCCGGGGGAGCCGTATTGGAGACGGTAATTGAAAGCAGGTGCGTCCACATAAATCGGTGCGGCCGCGATGCCACCCCCACTATCTGAGGCAATCCCGCCGTAACCACCGCCGCTGTTCCCTACCACATTGTTATAGCCAATGTTGGGCGACCCCCCGGTAGCATGAATCCCCGAGCCACTGTTGTTATGAACAATATTGTTGCGGATAACCGGGCTGTTAGCCGCCGAGAAGAGACCGCCCCCATTGTTGCTGCTGGCGGTATTGGCCACAAACGTGTTGTGCCAGATGCCGGTGTTGCTGTTGTTGTTATACAGCCCACCCCCGGTAACCGCCTGGTTGCGATAGATGAAATTGTTATAAACCTGGTTGGCTCCACTGGCGGCATTGAGATATACCCCACCGCCACTGCCGCTGGTGGTATTGCTGTATACCTCATTCCGCAGCAGGCGCAGCGTTGCGGCGTTTTGGAAGATGCCACCACCGCTTACCGAGGCTACATTGGCGTGAATCAGGTTAGCTTCCACTTGCAAGGTACCCAACTGCTGGTATACCCCGGCCCCAGAGACGGTGGCAATGTTCAGGGTGATCTCCGTCGCCGTGATCACCGTTGTTCCGGCAAAATTGTTGTAAATGCCGCCGCCGTTGGTGGCTGTATTTTGGCGGATGGTTGAGCTATCTACAGTTAATGGGCCAATATTGTAGATACCTGCCCCATTCACCCCCAGGCTTAATTCGATAAAGGTGTTGTTCAGAATAAGGGTGCCGGTGTTGTAAATACCCCCGCCGTGACCGCTGAGGCCGGCCACATTGCCATTGCCGTTGGTCAAGATCATATTGGTCAGGGTGACGGTGTGCCCGCTGGCGATATAGACCACCCGCCCTTGTTCCTGAGGTTGTAGAACGGCTGGATCGTCGTTGCTGTCAGGGAAGCCAGCGTTCCAATTTCCATCAATGGTGACTCGTTTATCCACAAACAGGTTTTGGGTGGTGGGATTGCCCGAAACCAACCGGGTGTTCACCCCCAGGCAGGTTCCATCTACCAGAATCACATCCCCATTGCTAGCCAGGTTGACGGCCCGCTGTAGGCTGCCAAAAATGATGTCTGGCGTGGTCTGGTTTTGGGCATAACAGCCCCCCAACTCATACGCGCCGATGTCCCAGCCCTGGTGTGAGGGGCGAATGCGATCTTCGTAATCTACCAGCAGGGTCATGGTGGGGTCGCCAGCATCAATGAGGGGAGAATTGTTTTGCAGGTCGTAGTTGCCCACCGCCGGGTTGACGAACAATGGGTCTACGAACAGGCTGTTGGCCCCGGCAGTACAGGCTGCCCCACCGACATCGCCGCTGCTGTTGTTGAAGTAATCGTTGTAATTGATGACGGGGGTGGCCCCGGTGTTGCAGCGGATGCCCCCACTCAGTGGGGAGGTGTTGCCGGTGAAGATGTTGTTGCGGATGTTTGGGGACGCGGCCGCGACATACACTCCACCCCCGGCCCCAACCGCATTGTTGCTGATAAAGTTGTTGTGCCAGACATTGGCCGCTCCGGTGCCATGATACACCCCCGCTCCATTCGTGGCCTGATTGTCATAGAAGAAGTTGTTGGCGATAGTGGCCGTCTGCCCACTGTTGCTGACATAAATAGAGCCGTTGGTGGCACTGTTATGGTGAATCCGGTTCCCCCCGCCAATGGTCGCGGCCGCGTTGTTGATATAAATGGCCGACCCATTGATGGCGGTATTGCTGTAAATGCTGTTGCCCATAATCTGGGGCAGGGCATTGTTGATGTAAATGGCCCCCCCATTGCCGCTCATCCCTGGAGCGTTGCCATTGCCGTGAATCAGGTGGAAGTTTTGCACCGTTGCGGTAATGCCAGGAGCTACATAGATAGCATAGCCTCGCTGCAAGGGGTCTATGATGGTGATTTCATCCTGGCTGGCAAAATCAAGGTCCCAGCCCCCCATGAGGATAACATTTTTGGTGATATGTACAGTGGTGCTGATGACCCCCAGGCTGCCCCCAGCATTAAAGGTGTGGGTGCCGATGCAGCGGCCGGCCACGTCAATCTGATCCCCTGGGTCAGCCATTTCGATGGCTCGCTGGATGCTGCCATAGATGACATCGTTCACCCGGGCATAACAGCCCGCCACTTCGTCAGCCCCCATGTCAAATCCCTGGTTGGAGGGGCGGGGGTCCATGTCGAAATCAAACACAACTGGGGAGTTGGGGTCGGCGATGTCTACCGCGGCCGCGCCATCTACCAGGTGGAAATCTAAACCGGCTGGGTTTGTCAGGCCGGGTGGGGTGTCATTGGTAATGACCGAGTTGGCCCCAGCGGCCACCCCGACGACGGGGGTGCTGGCAAAATTATAATAATAGTTGTAATCCACATTGGCTGCCCCTGCGGCGACAAAGATGGCTGGGCCGCTGTTGCCGCTGTTGTTTTCAAAAATGGCACTGCGGATGATACTGCTGCCCCCATTCTGGTAGATGCCACCCCCATTGCCCGCGGCCGCGTTGCCATATACGGTGAGATGGTACAGATTGGCGGTGCCACTGTTGTGATAATACCCCCCGCCTGCGGCCGCACTGTTCCCCGCCAGGATCACATTCAACCCTTCCACAAAGCCGCTGGCCTGGTAGAAGCCACCCCCATTCCCAGATGCCACATTATTGATCAGGGCACTGTTGTTGACCCGGAACGAGAAGCCATTGTGATACACCCCTGCGCCAACCGTAGCCGTATTGCCCAGAATCGTCCCATCGGTCATGCTGATGACACTGCCCGCTACATATATCCCCCCCCCCAATTGGGCGGTGCCGCTAATAACCGTTAGGTCAACAAATTGAGTGTTGTTGCTGTTGATATAAATACCACCCCCGGCCGCCTCACCACTAGGGCCGCCCCCCAACCCTATGGCATTGCCGTTGAGCAAAATCAACGATTCAATGGTCGAGGTGACGTTCCCAGTCAGGTACAGGGCACGCCCCTGCCCCTGGGGATCAACATAGGTGGGCAAAACGGGATCATTGCTGGTGAAATCGCTGTTCCATCCCCCCTGGATGGTCAATGGCTCTTCCAGGAACACCGTCTGGCTGACAATGACGCCGCCGCCAATATCTACCCCATGGACCCCCCGGCAAATACCGGAAACCTGGATCAGATCACCACCAGTGCCGGCATTTATAGCATCCTGGATGCTGGCGTAAATGATTGTGCCTCGTTTGGCCAGACAGCCGGCCAATTCATCATAACCAATATCAAACCCGGAGTCGGCCGGGCGTGGGTCCCCCTCAAAATCTACGGCCAGGGTTGAAGCGGGATCAGCCGAATCTACGGCGGCTGAGTTAGGGGAGATGCGGTAAGCCCCATCGGCAAAATCTGGGTCGCCAAAGACGGAGTTGGCTCCCAGGGTAACGTTGCCATTGTTGGGCAGGTTGTTCCAGAACAAATCGTAATTATTGTTAAGGGTGCCGCTGTTGCCGAACAAGGCCCCACCAGTGACGCCGCTGTTGTTGGCCAGGATGCTGTTGTTGATGGTGATAACTGCCCCATCATTGTAGAGAGCGCCACTGCCTGCGGCCGCGTTGCCCACCAGCGTGGTAAACTCAATCTGGGCCGCGCCACCCCGGCCAAACATTGCCCCCCCGTGCCGGGCGGAGATGTTATTGGCCATCAGGCTGTTGATCATTGAGAGGGTGCCCCCTTGCTGGTAAATAGCCCCACCCCCTTCCAACGGTAAGTTGCCCCCCGCACTGTTGCCCACAAAGGTCGTCGCCGAAACCAGGCTGCTGCCGGAAACCATAAACAACCCGCCCCCGTTACGGGTAGCGACATTGTTATGCAGCCGACTTTCGATCAGGCGGACATGGCTGTTGGCTTCGGCAAAAATTGCTCCCCCCTGGCCGCTCTGGTTGCCCAGGAAATGAACCAGGGTGAAGGTGGGTTGTGCCCCATTGCCGACTAAAACACCCCCCCCGGCCGCACTGCTGAGACCATTTTGCATGGTCAGGTTAAAGAAGGTGGGTTGGGTACCCCCGGCAATGGTGAAAATACGGGCCATCTGTGCCCCGTTGATCATTGTCAGGGCCGGGTCTATTACCTGGGCGGTGAAATCGTTTGTCCAGCCACCGGAGAGGTGCATGGTGTCATTGACGGTAATATCGGCTTCGCCATAATTACCGGCAGCAATGTGAATCTCATCACCAAAAGAAGCCTGGGTCACTGCCTGTTTAACGGTGCGGCACGGGGTAGCGACCTGGGTACAGTTGTTGTTAAAGTCGAAACCGGCGTTAGAGACATACCGTGTTCCCACTGTTGGTTTGGCAGTGACCGTATCGGTGACGGTGGCGGAGACGGATGGGGCGTAGTTGGAGTGGGCACGGATGATCATGGTGTTGGCAAACCCCGCGGCCGCGTACTCTGGCACCGTGACCACCAAAACGACCGGGGTTACTTGCCCCGAAGCCAGAATCACATTAAATGGATCATCGGGCAGGAGTTCCCCCCAACCAAACGGATCGCTGATCAAATCTACGGTGAACGTATCGGTATAATCCCCGGTGTTGGTGAGCAGGTGGGTGTAAATGATAGATTCACCAGGTAGCAAAGCGTTGGAGTAGGATGGGGTAAACTGAACTCCCGGGATTTGGGCGACTGTAATGGTGTCTACAACCGTATCATAGACGAAAGCGTTGAGGGCTGAGGTAGCGGTGATGGTGGTGACACCGACCTGCTGCGGCGAGGCCCCAGCGGGTACGGTGATGACCACGGTCACTTGCACACTCTGCCCCGGGTTAAGCGGGAAGGGGGTGGTGGGGTAGCTATAATCCCAGCCCAGGCTGGTGCTGCCGACCAGGGAGAAGGTGTCGGCCTGGGTGCCCAGGTTGGTCAAGGTATGGTTGATGGTGACAACGGTACCCCGGTCTACTTCGTCGGTGTAATCTGGGGTGAAGAGGACGGCGGGGTATTGGTTGGCTTCATCGGCTCCGGCGTCAAAATGGTTGCCTCGCGGCCGCGTATCCCCCTCAAAATCCCGGCTGAGAGTGGCATTGGGGTTGGCCGCGCCAATGGCTGGGGAGGCGGCGGTGAGGTGGTAATCGTTAGCGGCCGCGTTGACAAAGAGCGGGTCCACGTTGATCAAATTAAAGCTGTGGCCGGCCCCACCGGAAATAGCCCCACCGCTGTTCAGGTACAAAATACTGTTATGAATGGCCCCCGTCCCTTCGAAATGAACCCCCCAACCGGTGTTATTAACAAGCGTATTGAACTCAATAGTGGCATTCACCCCATTAGCAACCCCTAAAGCCCCATTTGTCCCGCCGGTGTTGTTGCCAAAGAGAACCAGGTTATGCAGATTAGCCCCACTGCCTCCACTAATATAAACCGCCGACCCGTTGCTGGAAGGCAAATTGCCCCCAGTGATGTGTAGGGCATCAAGGGTAGGGCTGCCGCCGGTGATATGGATACCTCTGCGGCCGCTGACTCCTTGAGCGTCAATCAGGGTAGGGCCATAACTCTGGTTCAGCCAGTCAGTGGTGGTATAGCCACCGCGCAAGGTAAGAGATTGGTTGATCAGGGCTACTTCATTATCAGTATCAGTGCAGCGGCCGGCCACCTTCACAATATCACTGGCCTGCGTCACACTGTTAATGGCATCCTGAAGATTGATCAGAACCGGCCCATCATTGACACGGGCAAAACAGGTCACACTGGGGTCATAAAACTCATCCGCCCCCACATCGGGCCCGGCCCCAAAGGGACGTACCTGCCCATCCACATCATGGGTCAGGCCAATATCCAGAGCCGCGTTCAGTAAATCGGTACTGTTAGCCGACAGGTGGAAATCATCCCCGGCATAATTAGCAAAGCGGGGGTTGCTGGTAATCGTGCCGCTCAATGAACCGTTGTGGCCGTTGTTAAAAATATTATTGGTGCTGCCGCTGGCTGTACCACTGGACACAAAAATACCGTTATTGGCCGTGGGGGCCGTATTGCTGGCGACAATGGTGTTGGTAATCAGCACTGTCCCCCCAGCCACATAAATACCCCCCCCGCCGGTCGTGGGGGAGTTATTGTCCACGATGGTGTTATGCCGTATTTGGGCCACCCCGCCGATGAGGATACCCCCACCGGCCCCACCACTCCGGCTTTGGTTGCTGTAGAAGATGTTGTTGTCTAAGATGACTTCGGTGCCGGGCGCGCTGCCGAACCCGCCACCAAAACCGGCCAGGTTGCCATAAATAATGTTGCCATCCAATAAAGCGCTGCCGCTGAGGACATAAACACCCCCACCCAGGGCAGTAGCGCTGTCACCCGTCACATTGTTATAAATGAGATTGTTTTGCAGCCGGGGTTGGTTGCTGTTATCGAGGGCAATCGCCCCCCCATTGGCGATAGAGAAATTGTTATAGAAGCTGTTATTGAGAATCTGGTCAGGGCCAACGGTATAAATAGCCCCACCAATGCCAGGAGTACCGGTAACAATATTGTTGTGGAAAATGTTATTGCGGAAGGTGGCGGCCTGGCCTGAGTTTGCTTTATAAACGCCAGCCCCAAAATTGCTGGCGAACCCGTTGCGGATGATAAACCCTTCAACGGTGACGACAGTTGGCCCGGAGATATAAATAACCCGACCTTCGTTATCACCATCTAAAATTGTTTCATTGGCGATAGGATCGGGGTCCAGCAGCCAGTTACTACTGGTATAGCCACCACGCAGGGTAAGGCTTTTGTTAATAGCGACGGTTTGGGTGAAGACGCCGTTGCCCATGACATCGTTGTACAGGCCGGCCGCCACCCGAATTTCATCTCCCGCCGTAGCCACATTGACCGCTGTCTGAATCTGGCAGGGCTGGGCGATGCTGCACTCAGTGCCGCTGCCGTTGGCCGTGACGTACAGGATGTGATCGGGTAGAAGTGCGGCCGTGGTCGCTGCTGGTTCCTGGTTGGCTGGGGCGGCGGTGGGGAGAGTCGCGGCCGCGGCCAACGTCAACGGCTGATTCAGCAAAACCAGCAACCCGGCAAACAGGCCAAGCGCAACCAGGGGAATTATCACTGCCCGTTGCACTCTTGTCCAGACATGGTTTAATGGGGTAGAAGCAGAAACAGCAGGGGGAGTTTGATTGGTTTTCATGGCACGGCAACCTTTGTTATTGCTGACGGAAGGCAAGCTACTTGGGTACGAGGGAGAACCTGAGAAAACTGAGGAGAATTCCAACTCTCAATCCTCAGTCCACACGCCTATTTTTACCACAATTGCGTTATGTCTACTTGATGGGCAAAAGTGTAACATGTTTGTCGCTGAATGTAAACCAGGACACAGACAAACAAAACAGGTGAAAAACAAGGGCAAGCCCCTGCCTTTCACCTGTCGCAGCTTAATGAGAGGGTATTTTCATGGGGGATCAGGTTAATTGGAGTAAGAAACAGTGCGTGTTCCGCCTCCTGAAAGGGTCAGGGTTGCCGAGCCGCTGCAATTAGCCGATCCCGAAACATTGCTCAGGGTAGCAACCCCATTGCTGCCAGTGGTGCCGTTGGTGGGTCCGCCACTGCCTCCACTAACGGCAACTGAACCGGAAACACTGATCCCAGACCCGACCACCTGCCCGTCTTCCAACACCGTTACCTGCATGTTAGATACGGTGACCGTGCAGAAGGGCGCGCTGCCACTGGCTGAAGCACTCATCCCGGTTATGATGTATTCGGTGCCGGTGCCGGTGATTTCCTGCCCATTCAAAGCCGCAATTACCCGGGCAAAGGCGGCGTTGATAGTGGGTCCTAGCAGGGCCAAAATGGCGATGACCACAATGGCTACCAGAACCAGGATCAGGGCATATTCCACCAACCCTTGCCCTTCTTGACGCTTGAGATGATGTTTCATAAGACAACTCCTTGTAATCAATAGACGAATAAGAGAAATGTAGATAAATTGATGGGCAACAAAGCATAGGACAACCGCCAGTATAACATTTTTTTATCTGTTGAATCCCCATGATTTTCCCATGAATGATGGACACATTATAGCAGAGTTGTTACGGGTAAAGATAACGGATAGTACCTTTGTCCCTTGACTGGGGGAGATGGGGGATAGTGGGCTTCTTTTGACGGCCTACCGCTGACGGCTGACCGCTAACTACTGTTGACTGCACACCGCTAACTGCAATCTTGCTGATGCTCAGGCAACAAAAAAGGACAGCCTTGACGGACTGTCCTTTTTGAGCGGAGAGGGTGGGATTCGAACCCACGGTGACCTCACGGCCACAACGCTTTTCGAGAGCGCCCCATTCAACCACTCTGGCACCTCTCCTGGGGGAAGGATGAATTAGGAAGGATGAGGGATGAAGTAGGGGTGGGCTTTGGTAGGCTCACCCTTCCAGGGGCAACCTTCACGGATAGTTATGGTTGCTTTTGGCGTAATTTTTGGAAGAAGGTTTGCAGGAGCGCGGCCGCGTCCTCTTCTCTCACGCCGGTCGTTATGGGGAACTGGTGGTTAAATGGCTGGTCTCGTAAGATGCTCACCACCGAACCATCGGCCCCAAAACGAGTATCTTTGGCCCCATAAACGAGCCGCCCCAGCCGGGCCTGGATCATTGCCCCGGCACACATGGGGCATGGCTCCAGGGTGCAGTACAAGGTGACACCGATGAGCCGCCAATTTTGTTGGTTCGCGGCCGCATCTCTCAGGGCAATCATCTCGGCATGGGCGGTGGGGTCCTGGTCACTTTCTTTCCGGTTATGCCCGGCCCCGATGATTTGCCCCTGCCATACCGCCACTGCCCCGACGGGAACTTCACCCAACGCGGCCGCGAGTTCCGCCTGCTCTAACGCCAACCCCATCCAATAGGCATCATCCATCTGGTTCTTAATGTTCATCCCTATACCTACAGGGGGATTATAACAACCTGACCGCTCTCCTGCCAATCCAGCGCGTTTTTAGAATTGACAAAGTGAACGCGGATTTTCAGAATTTGCGGATAGGCTTCACTAATCAAATCAATCCGTAAATCTTGCTGATCCACTGTTCTATTACCCGTCTATTTCCTTAATGTTCATCAAGATTTATCAATTCTTTTTGCCTGATTGGTCTAAACTCTCTGGCTATGGTTCAATAGTTTATCTGTAGCTTCTCAAAAAATAGGGGCGGGCAATGTAACTCAACTTTCCAACTTGTGCGGGCAAAAAAGAATCTTGCCCTACATCCCCAACTTATTGAGAAGTTACGTTGGTACGACAAAAGGAAGATGGACACAGGGAACCCGTAGGCACTCAGGGGTCCTTTGTGAACTAGAAACTAGAAACTAGAAATTTGGAACTCATTATGACACCTTTTTTACTCTCATTGCTGAACGCGGCCGCTTTGATACTCCTCGGTTTAATTTTGGGCTATCTCATTAGCTGGCTGCTCACCCAGTACGGCCGCAAACTTACCCAACGAACCGCCACTATCCTGGATAACCTGCTGATAGATGTATCTGTTATCCCCATTCGGGCGGCCCTCTTTTTCTTTGGCGTTCAACTAGCCGTACAGCAGTTCGATCTGCCCACCACCTGGCAAAACTTTCTCAGCCCCCTCTTTTTTGTCATCTATTGGGTCATCGCTTTTCTCTTCCTCTATCGGCTGGTAGATAAACTATTCCATTGGTACGAACTTGAAATCGCCCACAAGACGGAAACACAGTTGGATGATAAATTTCTCCACCTGTTTCGCCGCCTGGCCCTGATGATCCTCACGGTCATCGTCATTATCACCGTGCTGGAACGGTTTGGCGTTGAAGTAAGTGCCCTGCTGACTTCTTTGGGCATTGGCTCTCTGGCGGTAGCCCTGGCGGCCCAGGACACCCTCAGCAACCTTTTTGCTGGCCTGGCTATTATGATTGATCAGCCATTTAAGGTGGGAGACCGGGTTGAATTGCAAGAGATCAACACCTGGGGAGATGTGATGGAGATTGGCTTACGCAGCACCCGCATCCGCACCCGGGACAACCGGATGGTGACCGTACCCAATGCCGTCATTGGCAAGGGGTTGATTGTCAACTACTCCGATCCGGATACGGTTTTCCGGGTCGAAACAACGGTGGGGGTGGCTTATGGCACAGATATTGAACTGGCGCGGCAGGTGATGATTAAAGCGATTCGGGCTGAGCCATGGATTTTGCCAGAGCAACCAGTAGAGGCCCTGTTTCTAGAGTTTGGCGATTCGGCCCTCAATTTTCGCGTTCGCTGCTGGATTGAGCATTATATTGAAACCCGCCGCATTATAGACAAGATGAATACGGCCCTGTACAAAGCCTTGTATGAGGCTAATATCGTCATCCCCTTCCCGCAGCGGGATGTGCATCTTGTTTCGACTAAGGTGTCGGTAGGGGAAGAAAGGTAATCCGATTTTCAACAGGGAAAGTCGGCCCTCTGGACAAGAGTTGTTCAATAGCATAGTTCATTATCGAAACAGTGGAAGGGGGTGCGGCCGCGCCCATCCCCATTACTGAACCGCAGAGATAGCACAACAGCGGCAAAAACAGCCATTGGCCCTCACCCGCGGCCGCATTTCCCCCACTTTTCCCCAAATCCGTAAGAAATTCCCCCAAATGGGCATAATAATTATTAGTTCACTCTGTTTCATTGAGTTGTCTAGCCTATGAGGGAAAACCATGACCTACAAAACAGCTATGATGATCGATCAGGATGAGTACACTTATTATGCTTACGCCCCAGAATGGGATGGTGGTGAAATAGAAAGTGATTCTCTCGATGATGTGCTGCCCAGGATTTGGCAAGCGGTAGCCCACTACCTTGAGACAATCACCGAGGAAGAATCTGTAGCCGCTTTGTATTAATATCTTTGAGGCTCTTAGGGATTTTGCCGGGCGTAACCTGATCAGGGACACGTGATCACCTCTGGTCATCTGCCCTTCGCCTTCTGTGAGAATTTGTTACTTGCGACGGGCCAGGCGCACCGTGACCAGCAGAAAGAGGATCATCCCTACCATGCGGCCGCTGCCACTCAGCCCAAATAATAGTTGAAAACTGACCGCATCGGCCAGATAGCCACCCAACAAGGGACCAAGCACCGCACTGGTAAACACAACAGTCTGATAGAGGGCCACGGCTCGCGGCCGCGCCTGTTCTGGCGTCAGCTCCAGCAGCAAACTAAAGTTAGACAGGTTGTACCCCGCCCAAATAAATCCTCCCAGAGTGTTGATCAGCCCCACCTGCCACGGGGCCGTGATAAACATCCAGGCCAGCGGCAAAATGGGAATAGTGAACCCACACACCATCTGCACCCACAACGCTCCCTTCTTATCCAACAACCGGCCAAAAACAACCTGCCCCACCAGAGCCATCAGGCTGCTGACGGCCGCCAACGCGCCAATGGTTCCGGCTGAGGCATCAAACTGCCGCACCAGATAGACGTTAAAAAAGGGGGCCGCCACTTGCAGTGCCATCCCCCAAATAAACGCGCTGACCACCAGCCCTAAAAAGGGAATATTCTGCCGCAGCAGCCGGCGGGTATCCCCGCGCTGATGGGGGGGATTCTGCCGGGAACTCAGAGGGGGTTCGGTGACGCGCTGGAAAGAGAGGGTGCTGATGACGCCAAAGGCAAACGCACAGAAAAAGACCACCTGATACCCCAGGTAAGGCCAGCCGGCCACCCCGTTAAGCTGGCGAATGAGCAGCCCAGCCACCGGGGCCACGACCAAAGCCGCCACTCCCATAGCCAGATTACGACTGCTAAAGTAGCGGCCGCGTACAAGCTCCGGCACTATATCAGCCACCAACGAAGTCCAGGCCGGGTTGCTCAGGTTAAACAGAAACGCCCGCACCCCATTCAGGACAATGATGAGGATAATCCCCCACAGCGGCTCACCCACGACAAATGGGAACAGAGCCAGCAGCAGCAAAGCCAACCGCCCCCCCACCCCGGTATACCAGACGACAATCCCTTTGCGCTCCCCCCGCTTTTCCACCAGCCTGGCCCCCGGAAACAATGCCATCGCCCCCAACAAATTGCCCAAGGCTGTTAGCCAGCCCACCTGCCCATTGCTGGCCCCATAGGCCAGGGCAAATAAGGGCAAAAAACTGAGGTGGAAATTTTCGCTGATGGCGGCAAAAAGGCCATCCAGCCAGAAATAGCGCAAAGTGCGGACGGTTGGTTGGGGCAGGGGTTGGTCACTCTGATGCGCCAGCCGTTCATCCAGCGGCCGCACCAGGGTATACCAGTTCCAACGATGCGGCCGCAGGTGATCCACCACCCCACTCACCCGCCGCTGCACCAACACCGGTTGCGGCCGCCTTTCTTCAGGGTTATTATCCTGGGTAGTTGACATAAAAGGGTTCGTTGACACCGAATTCAGGATTTACCAATGGCGATGACCAGACAAATCAAAACGCTCATCCACTGTTCTATTGTAACAGGTTCAACTACAACGGCATGGGACACAACAGCATAAGCCGAGCGATTCCAAAGTCCAGCTAAAATTGTGGCATGATGGGTGAATCGTAGGTGAACAAGCCAACTCCCCTGTTATAGATTATGCTATACTAACGACTGACTTAAAGGAGAGTATGCAGTAGGTAATTCTATATCTTCCCCCAACTAGAAACTAGAAACTCCCTCTGAGGAACCAACCATGTCCCAACAACCAACCCCCACCATTACCCGCCTCCTGGCGATATGTTTGCTTATTGTTCTGGTGTTAGCTGCCTGCCGCAAGAAGGATGAAGCGACACCAACGCCACAACCGACGGTGACGACCGCGGCCGCGACCAACACCCCCGCCCCTGTCCCCACCGCCCAACCGACCGCCATCCCTATTTCCACCGAGCCTCAGCCGGTTGATCCTGCCGACATAGATTGGCCCCCCCAGATCGTTTACAGCAGCCCCCTCCCTGGCGAAGAGACCACCCTAAATGGGGCCATCACCATCCGCTTTGACCAACCGATGAACCGGGCTTCGGTCGAAGCAGCCTTTGCCATCACCCAGGCCCAGGGATCAACCCAGGCGGTGCGCGGCTCCTTCACCTGGCCCCGCAGTGATACCGTTGTCTTCACCCCGTCTACCCAGCTAACCCGGCAGCAGCGGTACAACGTCCGCATTAGCCCCGAAGCCCAGGGATTGAACGGTCAATCGCTGGAAGCCCCCGTCCTGCTCAACCTGGAAACCGTCGGCTACATCGCTGTCAGCCAGGTCATCCCCTCCCCGGATACCAATAACGTCCAGACCGATTCAGCCATTACGGTGCTGTTTAACCGGCCTATTGTCCCCCTCACGGCCACCAGCCAGCAAAGCAATTTGCCCCAGCCGCTCCAATTTACCCCGCCGCTAGATGGGCAGGGGCAGTGGGTCTCCACCAGCGTCTACCGTTTTGTGCCCGATGCGCCGCTGGATGGGGCCAGCCGCTACCAGGTCACAGTCAATCGGGGGTTGGAAGATATTGTTGGGGCTGTCCTGGAAGAGGATTACAGTTGGAGCTTCACAACGGTCAGCCCCAGCGTCGTCACCATATCACCCAACCAGGGTCGTAAGGATGTAGATTTGGATGCGGGGTTCTCGGTGCAATTTAATATGCCCATGAATCGGGCCAGCACCGAAGGGGCGATCACCCTATCCCCGGCCACCTCCCTGCAATTTAGCTGGACGGATGAAGATCGCACCGTTCTGATTACCCCCACGGCCCGGCTCAACCTGGGCACCGATTACACCCTGACTGTAGATACCGGGGCACGTTCGGCCAACGGCGCGGCCGCGCTCAACCGTCTCACCCGCTCCACCTTCACCACCATTCCCCTGCCCGCCATCGTCGGCACCTACCCCGAAAATGGGGCCATCGCCGAAGCCGGGTATTTCTATGGCGTCCAGATCAACTTCGCTTCACCTATGGACGAGGCCACCCTGTTGGATAAAGTCCTGGTTGAACCGGCCCCTGCCCGTCTTCGCACTGACTTTTGGACCAACGGAATGCAGCTTGTTTTCCCCATCACCCCCAACACCCGGTACACCGTCACCGTGCCCGGCAGCGCGGCCGACCCATATGGCAATACCCTGGGGCGTGATTACGTGTTCAGCTTCACCACTTCCAGCCTGCCCCCGGTTGTCACCCTTAATTTACCCACCTACCTCAGCCAGCTTACCACCCAATACCCCACCACGGTCGAAATTGGCTACCGCTCCACCGACCAGATCAATGTCTCCCTATATGATGTGGGGTTGCCTTTACGCTATTTCAACAATTGGTGGGCGATAAATGAGCCTGATCGCTTCCCGGGTACCCCTATCCGTACCTGGCAATATCCCGTAACTAGCTCAGATCAGGTCAATGTATTGACTGCCCCCCTGGCCGATGGGGATGTCTTGCCTACGGGCGTTTATGTTCTCATCGCCGAGCCAATTACGCCGAGTGAACCGTATGAACGGTATTGGCAAAACCAGCGCAACCTGCTCGTCATTGCCGATACCAATTTGGTAGTCAAAGAGACCTTTGGCTTTGTCCATGTGTGGGCGACCGATTTGGCCACAGGGCAGCCAGCCAGCGGCCGCGCCATCACCCTCTACAATTACCGCAATACCGAAGTTGGCCGGGCTACTACCGATAGCAATGGCCTGGCCCGTATCCCCTACACGCCCCCGGAAACAAACTGGTTATCTGGGGTTGTGGCCGTTAGCAATGCTCCTGGGCAGGCAGGTTTCGGCATCGGGGGCAGCAGTTGGGATGTCAACGTCAGCCCGTACCAGTTTGGCCTTAACACCGATACCAGCGATGAAATTCCCACCACTTTCTACATCGTCACCGACCGTCCCATCTACCGCCCAGGGGACACTCTCTATTACCGGGGCATTGTTCGGGATCAAAATTATGGTCGCTACAGCTTGAGTGAACGCACCAGCCTCACCCTGAACGTCAATTCCTACAACTATTACAGCGGCAGCGAAATAAATTCCGTTTCCATCCCGGTAACCGTAGATGCGCGGGGCAACTTCAGCGGTGAATTTGCCATTCCCGCTGATTGGCCGTTGGGCACCTATGCCCTGGTCTATTACGGAGATGATCTCTATGGTGAGCGCACTTTCACCGTCGCTGAATACCGTGCCCCAGAGTTCCTGGTTGAAGTCACCTCCTCGACCACTGATATGCGGCGCGGTGAGACGGCGGAGATGGTGATTGAAGCCAGCTACTTCTTTGGCGGCCCGGCAACAGATTTGGCGGTGGAATGGCAAATTACCGCGGATCAATATTTTGTCCCCTGGGAAGGCCCCTATTATAGCTTCACTGATAGCGATTACTCCTTCTATTACTTCGATCCCTTTGGTCCCTATCGGGGCACCCAATACCTGATCAATGGCTCTGGCCGCACCGATGCGGAGGGCCGGTTGACGGTAACGATACCGGCGGATCTCCTGGCCAATGTAGATGAAGGAAGCTGGAAGGTCACCCTGGAAGCGACGGTGTATGATTTGAGCCAGTTCCCGGTTTCGGCCAGGGCGTCACTGAATCAGCACGCGGCCGCGACCTACGTCGGTATCGCCCCAGCCAACTACCTCAGCGCGGCCGGCACCCAGGCCACTGTCAACCTCATCACCATCGGTTGGCAGAGCCAGCCCGTGCCCAACACCCCAGTAGATATCACCTTCTACCGGCGTGAATGGCAAAGCGAACGCACCGAACAGTACGGGCAGTACAGCACCCGCTGGATACCGGTAGACAGCCAGGTCGGGCAAGAGCGGGTTACCACCGACAACCAGGGACGTGCGGCCGCCAGCTTCACCCCTGAAGAGGGGGGCACTTATGTCGCCAAAGCCACGGTTACCGACAACCGGGGCGGCAGCTACACCAGCAGCACCTTCCTTTGGGTTACAGACCCCCGCTTTATCGGCTGGCGCTCCGACCCCAGAGAGCGGCGCATGGATTTAACCCCCGATAAAAACAGCTATAACGTCGGGGAGACCGCCACCATCCTGGTGCAATCTCCCTTTAGCCAACCAGTGCGGGCCTGGCTCATCATCGAGCGGGGCACGGTCATCGAAGAGCGGATCATCACCCTCAACGGTAGCAGCGATACCCTCACCCTGCCCATCCCCGCCGGTTATGCCCCCAATGTATTCGTCAGCGTGGTAGCCATCCAGGGTACCCTGGGGGGTACCGCCTTCGCCGATATTCGTTTGGGTATGACCGAGCTGGTGGTCAACCCAGAACAGCTCTCCCTCAATATCGCCATCACCAGTGACCGCACCCTATACCAGCCTGGTGAGACCGCCAGTTACACAGTACAAGTCACAGACCACACTGGCAGCCCGGTGGTGGCGGATGTCTCCCTCGCCCTGGTCGATCTGGCCGTGCTGACCCTTAAACCAGACAATGCCCCGCCGATACTGGAGACGTTCTACGCCCGGCAGCCCCTCCGCAGCCGCCTGGGGTCCGGCCTGTTTTACAGCGGCGAAGGGTTAGAGCTAGAAGTTCCCAACCCGTTTGGTGGGTTAGGTGGCGGCGGTGGCGGTGATGCTTCGGCTGAGTCGGTTGCCCTGCGTGATCAGCAGCAAGAAGATGATGTGCGGAAAGATTTCCGGGATACGGCCTATTGGCAGGCGATTGTCACCACCAACAGCGCCGGTACGGCGGTGGTTGAAGTGAAGCTGCCCGATAACCTGACCACCTGGCGCATGAGTGCCAAAGCGGCCACTGTGGATACCCTGGTCGGCCAGACCACCTATGACATCATCTCTACCAAGCCGCTGCTCATTCGCCCCGTTACCCCCCGCTTTATGACCGTTGGCGATGTGATTGAACTGGGAGCCATTGTCAACAACAACTCCGGCAGCAGCCAGACGGCCACCGTTCGGCTGAATGCCCTGGGTGTGACCTTACAAACGGCCGCCGAACAGACAATTACGATACCATCCGCTGGCAGTGTGTTGGTGCGTTGGCCGGTGGTGGTTGAGGATCGGGAAGCGGCTGATTTGACTTTCCGGGTGAGCAATGCCCAGTACACGGATGCCAGTAAACCGACGTTTGGCCAGGGGCCAAACCAGTTGATCCCGATTTATCGGTATACCGGTGAAGATATTGTGGGCACATCGGGGATGCTGACAGGGCCGGGCCGCCGGGTAGAGGGGGTGCTGCTGCCCCCTGGCCTGGATGACCGGCAAGGGACGGTGGAGGTGCAGATTACGGCGTCGCTCGCGGCCGCGCTCCTGGAAGCCCTCACCTACAATGAAACCTACGACTTCCCCCCCACCTGTGCTTATGCCTTTGCGGACCGGCTGTTGGCTACCTCATCCCTCGTTTATGCCCTGGATGAACTCAATGTAGGGGATGCTTCGGTACGTAACCGGCTGAACAACCTGGCCACCCAGGATATTACCGCCCTGCTTGAATTACAGCGGGCGGATGGAGGGTGGGGCTGGTGTTTTAGCGGCCGCACCGATTCCTATCTCACCGGGCAGGTATTCTTCTCCCTGGTAATGGCCCAGCGGGCTGGTTTTACCGTCAGCGCGGCGGCCTTAAACCGGGCCAGCAGCTATATCCAGGGGTTAATCGCCCCGGCCACCCGCCTCACCAACAGTTGGCAGGTCAATCGGCAGGCGTTCTACCTCTACATCCTCACTGAAGCGGGCAACAATGATACCGTCTCCTTTGCCGATGAGTTGTTCACCGAGCATCGGGATTTGCTTAACCCGTATGCCAAAGGGTACCTGGTGATGGTGTATGAAAAGAGTGGCAGCAGGGGCAGTTCCGCCCAGCAAAGCCTCATCGCCGATCTGAATGATACGGCCAACCTGAGTGCGGCCGGGGCCCATTGGGAAAACCACACCCAGGATTGGAATAACCTGAGCAGCGATATTCGCGGTACGGCCATCATCCTCTCCGCCCTGCTCCAGGCTGACCCGGATAACCTCATCCTGCCCAATGTGGTACGCTGGTTAATGGTCGCCCGGACAGCCAGCCATTGGCCCACCACCATTGAAACCGCCTGGAGCATCCATGCCCTGGCCGACTGGATGATCGTCTCTGGGGAGCTGAATGCCAATTACACCTACCTGTTCCAGAGCAACCTGAACACCCTGGCCGAAGGGTCATTCAACCAAAACAACCTGGGCACACCGGTCAACCTCTCCATCCCCCTGTCTTCCCTGGTGCCGGAGACGGTCAACTTCCTGGATTTCCAATTGTTGAATGGGAATGGCAACCTGTATTACACGGCGTATCTGGATAGTTTCATTGACGCGGCCGCCATCAGCGCCACCAGCCGGGGAATCTCCGTACAGCGCACCTATTACGACGCCACCTGCAACCCAGAAACGGAAAGCTGCCCCCCGATTACTCGTATAGGGGCCGGGCAGCAGGTACGAGTACAGCTAAACATCGTCGCCACCACCGATCTGCTCTACGCCATCGTTGAGGATTATTTCCCCGCCGGGGCCGAAGCGATTGACCCTGGCCTGGAAACCAGCGCGTCTAACCTGGGCGGCGGCCTCAACCGCACCGATGAGCCTTATCGTTATGGCTATTGGGGCTGGTGGTATTTCAACCGGATTGAGTACCGCAATGAGCGGATCGTCTTTTACAGCGAATTTCTGCCCGCCGGCACCTACCAATACACCTACTATCTGCAAACAATCATCCCTGGGGTGTACCAGGTACGGCCAACCCTGGCCCGCCAGGAGTTCTTCCCCGACGTATTCGGTCGCAGTGATGGGATGCTGTTTGTGATTGAGCCGTAGGGGGAGCGAGTTGGCACGTTTTTGAGTTGTCGTAATCGCTTTAACGATCCCACCTTGGGCCGCTAAAGCGGTTACGACAAATCAAGCGGCTGATCTGTACAGCTAGAGCAATCTGGAGTATCAGGATGATGGAATTTACAACACACGCTTTGTACAAAAATGGTATTTTGTAACTTGAGCAAGACCTGGATCTGCCTGACAACACACCAGTAAAAATACAAGTTCGTCCCATAACTCAAGATGAACTGCAAGATGATGTCTTTGAGCAGGAAGTGGCAGCGTTTAATCGGTTAAAACCGCAGCTGCATCAGAAATACAGCGGACAGGTCGTTGCTATTTATCAGGGGCAGGTCATCGCCGTTGGTCCAGATAAACAGGCAGTCTTCAACGAGGTTTTAGCTCAATATGGTGAGATTATTTGTTACTTAGAGTGGGTCGAACCTGAAACGCCACGTCGCGTTCGAATGCCATCCATTCATATCGTAAGAGAACAAGCCATGCCAGCATACCGCTATGATGATGAACAATTTGTTCCCCCAGCACCTGTTCTTGAAGTACTGGTTTCACATGTGCAGCGCCCCCAACTACCGAGGTCATATCATAACGGCTATGCCTATGACCTTTTTACCCTGTAATTGTAACTGCTCAGGCTGGTTTTCTGACCAAGCCTGAAGTAGCCTGGTAAGGAAACGGCCATAATCAGAGAGCGTTGGTAATTACTAGTTGGATAGAACTGTACTGGTATCTGGCGGGGATAAAGAGATAGGTGTAAAGACAGCGGAGTGTGCTGCAAGCTTTATTTCCGCAAGCGAGGCGCACATGAACAAGCGAATTGTTGTATGGGTAACGCTGTGGTTAGGTAGTTTGTTGTTGGCTGCCGGGGGGGTGTTTTGGGGGGTGGGGTATACGCAGGTGGCCGGGCAAGGGGATGGGGATACTTTCTTACCGTTGGTAGCGCGGCCGCATCCCCTGCCCATCATTCATTATTTCCACGCCGATGTGCCCATAGCTGACCCTGGCCAGACCATTGAACTGGCCTGGGGCACCCAAAACGCCACCCAGGTCACCCTGTTTCACCTGCTGCCTACCGGCCAGCTAGGCACCTGGTGGGAAGTCGGCCCCACCGGGACGATGACCTACACCATCAGCCCCTTAGAGCGCAATCAGACCAGCTTTATGCTTTTTGCTGGCAACGAAGGGGGAACCTATGTGCAGGCCGGCCTGACTATCCCTCTGACCTGCCCCGATAGCTGGTTCTTCACCCCCCATCCAGAGATATGCCCGGCGGGGCCGGCCATCGTCTCTCCTGGGGCGGAACAACCTTTTGAGCATGGGCGCATGGTATGGGTGCAGGGGGAAGACCGCATTTATGTCCTTTTTGCCGATGGCAGTTCCCCCCATTGGTATCCCTATGAAGATTTGTGGGACCCCGGCGATCCGGAAATTGATCCCACCATCATTCCCCCGCCGGGTTATTACCAACCACAACGGGGGTTTGGCCTGGTGTGGCGGGAGCAGCCAGGAGTGCGGGCCCGGCTAGGGTGGGCGACAGAGCCGGAGATGGGTGGCTATATGACCGCCGTCCAGCGCACCTCATACCCCCGCTATAACGACACCTATATCCGGGCCAGCGATGGGCACGTGTGGCGGCTGTTTACGGAGTTGAGCGGCTGGGAAAAGGTGTATGTAACTGGTTGGATAGATTGAGTGATGTGAAGCGTGATGCGTGAGGGGGATAAAAATGAGGTGCCGGGTTTCATAAAAGAACCCGGCACCTCAAGCAAGTTTTAATTTAACACACTGCTGGCAACGCCATTCACGGCCGGCCCAAAACAGGCAAATAAAACCGCTCCGGCAGCTGCTGGGCCACATAGATTATTCTTTGCCCGGGTGACGTATGTAATGCAACCATCCAAAGGGCTGTGCCTTGATTCAAATCAATAAGCTGGTTTAGCCCCTCATCTGGTAATTGCTCATAGATGATGTGCGTCTGTTGCGTATCCAGGTGATACATACGGAGCGTGCGGGGGGGGCCATAGTCGTGGTAAAAGATCATCCTATTATCAATGATGGCATTCCCTTGATTCAATGGGTCAGTTATCAGCGCGATTTCTTGCCGATTGATCAAATCATACCCATAAATATCATTATCCCCACTGCGTCTATCGCTCCAGACAACATATTGCTCATCCAGGCTGACCCAGGTACTTGGGGTTGCGGTGATAGGTATAGTAATCTGCTCACGGCTGCTCAAATTGAACAGACCAACAAACCTTTCCCCGGTATCCAGGTTTAGACGATACCAGGCCACCCAATCTTGGTAAATGTCAGGGTGCCAGTCAACTGTTGAAGGGGGAGGGGTGGTGATAGTGCTGACTGTCCGGCTTTGTAAATCAAAGAGAAGCAGTTCTGATTGAGACCAGGTCCAATCTCGCTGCTTCCAGACAACAAGATTGCCATAAATAGCCGGTTCATCTGCATACTTTTGCTCCGGGGGCAAACCTGGTGGGGGCAAGATATGAACTAGTTCCAGACTGTTTAAATTGAAGGCAAAGATTTCATACGTAGAAGGATAATTGCAGCCAAAAGATCCCACTAACCATTCCCCATCTAGTGCCAGGTCGCCAAACCCAGACCCTATCAAATCACAGGGGAAATACCCAGTTAAATCTTGAATGGTATTGGTTTCGAGGTTTTTGAGCAGAATTCTAGCTGGCTCTAAAAACCCAGGTTTATCCAACCAGATCACATGGGGCCAATCAATTGCCAGGTCAAAAACGATACGAGTTTGATGAATCGGATAAGATACCCAAGGGTTAACGTTGTTTTGTCTAGCTATCACCTGGATGGTATAAAGAGAGGTTAAGCCTAACAACATAACAAGCCAAAATATTTTTGACCAGTGGATAGGAGAAGAAGAGGTGTACATTTCGTTCATTCTAGCACCCCTATCGGCCTAAATAGCGGTATATTTCACCCGCTTGCGTTAACACGTTATAGCTATCACCGGTGAATAAGGCGATAGTATTGATGGCCGGTTCAACACAGAAAGCCATCGGGGCTAATGGGGTATCATTCTCACTGTCGCGGTCATTGGTACCAGGAGTAGCTGTGTTTGCTGGGGTGCCAATGGGGGTGGGTGTCGGCGTAGGTGTTGGCGTGGGCCGCCAATCTACCCAATAAGCATATCGGTCTACGTAGGTGCGAGTCTCAAAAGCATTGACGGTATATTCTAGATCAAGGGCCATTGTATCTGGGTTACAGTAAGTAAACTCCGTAGGGTGGCGAAAACGACCATGATCATGAGCAGCAGACAGACAGACAGACAGACAGAATGGTACGGGGTTTTTGCATCATGTCAACCTCTTCGTATATGGGATTTTAATAAACAAGCGAGTCAGAAAGTGGGTTATTCACCCAGATTATAACAATTTCATTCTGAGGCACAAATTTAAATACGATTTAACAGCAATTCTCAATTTAGAACCCGTTGTGTGGTAGTGTGGTAGGGGTGGGACAGGCGGGCAACCATCTGGGTCAAGCGGTTTAACCTTATTCCCGCCTGTCTCACCCCCTTTTACACCCCCATTGCGGCCAAATCAGGGCGAGACAGGTGGGAACGAAATGTTTCCGTTTGACCAAAACTCTGGCCCACCTGTCCCGCCCGCCCCTACATCCATTTCAAGGCAAATTGAGAATTGCTGACGATTTAATTCAAGCGATAATAATCTTATGCAAATAGGGGTGTATGGTCATACTCCCTTATTTGCAGGTGTGATATTAACATACCCATATCACACCTGAGTTACAATACAGATCACGGGCGACCCAAAACGGGCAAGTAAAACCGCTCTGGGAGCTGCTGGGCTACATAAATAGTGCTTTGAATTGTTGGTTGAGCCGTCCCATCCTGCCAAACAACTGTACCCGCGTCTATGGCAATTTGACGATGAAGGAGATGATGTGGTTGCTGTTGAAAAAGGAGATAAGTTTGTTGAGTATCAAGGTGATACACGCGAAGGGTGAACGGGTTTTCGTAATCAATATACAAGAGCAACCCTTCGTGAATAACCCCATTACTTTGACTGAAAGGACCAGTGACGAAAGCTACTTCTTGTCGGTTGATCAAGTCATACCCATAAATATCACTATCCCCATTACGCCAATCACTCCACACGACATATTGGTCATCCAGGCTGACCCAGGTATGTTGAGCCACGGTGACAGGTATGGTGATCTGCTCACTGCTGTTCAGATTATACAGCCGGATGAAACTCTCCCCTGTTCCCAGATTGCGCCGATACCAGGCCAGCCAGTCTTCATAAAGCTGTGGATGCCAATCAACTA
>JAHDWJ010000130.1 GCA_023384415.1 Anaerolineae bacterium | reverse complement strand
ACCTGGTTTTCCGGTGGAGAAGTAGACCATAAAGTCAATAACATCTCGGCTGAGTAGGCGGCCGCAGGTGATTGCACATTGCCACTCATTAGACCCCATTGCGTAGGCATAGTTTGTGAATCACTTTCTAGAGCCGTTGTTACACCAATGGGTAAACCAGCCTGGTTATACTAGACCAAATTTGTCTTAAAAAAGAAGGTGATGTGATGAGATGGGTAATTTTCCTGCAAGAATAGTGATACGGTATAGCAGCTGTTCTCTGCCACCCTAAATGGCGCACTTCGCAGGCTGCTAGGGCCCAAATGGGTGTGACTTGAACCAAATGCTGCATAATCTCCATTATGGGCCTCAGTAGTAAGTTCCCATTGATGAGAAGCAGGTTCACCAATCCAATCATTCAATCCATCTTCAAAATCACCATTGCGGAAAGCTCCAATATCTACCCGTACCTGTTCACATACATCAGTCAGAGCATCCCCTGGCAGCCATAATGTGTCCACAGATAACCAGAGAGAGCGGGGAGCAGCCTGGCGCCACAACAACTGCAAACTGGCAGAGCCTTCAATCTGGGCATGTTCTATCACAATGGTATGTAATCCCTCACTCAGGTACACATCAGGTGAATACAAATCTAACGGTTCATCACTGGTCAGCGTGATCCAATCCGGCATCAAAATAAGCGCGCCATTCACAAACAGACGGGCTACATCATCTGTATCTCCCAGGCGAAATTGGTACATGCCGGCGGTTTCAACTTCCAGATAGCCGACGTAGCGAGCAATCCAGTTATCATTGTCTTCTAATTCAGGGATCGGCGGGCTGGTTGGCCAATAAAAATCTATCTCATCGTAAGTTTCGCTGCCCCTATAATCTACAAATGCCTGATTAGGGGAGGGGGGATAATAGTCTGGTGGTTGAGGAGGGGTGGCATTAAAGAAACAGGCTAAAACCCCCGGCTGACTAACGCCAACAACACCAGTGATGATATAGTTTCCCTGGTTGGGCAAACTGATTTCATAATGGTACAGACCGTTGGGAACGGGTTCACCACTCTGGCCATTCCGACCATCCCATTCCCAGCGGTGTTCCCCATTGCTAAAAAGACCACTATTAGCCCAGACAATGTTATCCACTTCATCATAAATGGTGATAGATACGATGTCCTGGGTAATGATGCCGGCGGGTAAATTCAGCCCAAACTGCAAGGCAGCTATCCCTCCTGTTGGGTCAAATACCGCCGGTTTAGCCCCTAAATCAAATAAAAGATGTTCGAGAATAATAAATGGCTGTCCCCCCACCATGGCAAACTCATCATTCCCTATAATGGGGTTGGTCGCTCTGGGGAGGGTTAAGTTATAACCGCCGCTCCCATTTTGAGACACAACTTGCGTCATACCATCTGGAGCAACAACCAAAATGGGACCACCGCTCAAGCCAGATGGATTATAAAAGGTGAAATTGATGTTGGCGTCTTTCCTCGACCAGGCAATAAAGGTATATTGACTGCCATTGAGAGGAAAGGCCAGAAACTCGGCTGATACATCATTTCCCATCGGCGATGAATAACCAATAAAATCACGCAGCCAGCGTGAGGTTTGAGCCATTGCTTGATATGCCGGTTTTTCGCTTCCATCATGTGGCCGTATGGAACACCCATTGTTTCCCCCACCAATAAAGGCGTTAGCATAAAATTCCCAATTGTGAAGAAGACCATAGCCGGGGTTTTGTCCTGAAATCCCATGGGGGCAACCTTCATGGAGATGAAATTGAAAATATCGTTCCATCGCTGCTGGGAGAGATTGAGCATA
>JAHDWJ010000129.1 GCA_023384415.1 Anaerolineae bacterium | reverse complement strand
TTGCGCCGATACCAGGCCAGCCAGTCTTCATAAAGCTGTGGATGCCAATCAACTATTGGCGAGGGGGGCTGGGTCAGAGTGATTACCGTCTGGCTTTGTAAATCAAAGAGGAACAGATCCGAGCGGGTCATCTCCCAATTATGCTGCTGCCAGACGATGATGTTCCCATAGATAGTTGGTTCAGCCGCATATTTTTGTTCTGGTGGTAGTCCGGGAGCAGGAGGCAAAACGATCAACTCTCGACTGTTCAGGTTTAAGGCGTGGATTTCATACGGGGCATAAAATTCACAGGCGAAAACTCCAACCAACCATTCCCCATGCAAGGCTAAATCCCCAAAGTTCGTCCCTATCAGATTGCAAGGAAACTCAGTACTTAAATCTTGCAGCCCCCCAGTTTCCAGGTTTTTCAACATAACTGTCGTAGGCTGGGGCCAACCAGTCCTATCATGCCAGGCTACTAAAGGCCAATGAATGACTACTTCAGAAGCGGTACGAGTCTGATGAATCGAGAAATTAACCCAGGGATTGGGTTTACCTTGGGAAGTCAGCAATTGCCACAAGCCAAGGAGAAGTAGAAATGCCAGTAAAAGACTCAAGCTAATGACAATATAGAATCGCCGATAATTATAGGTCAAAGGTGTTGTTAAGTTGTTCATCTCACCCCTTTATCGGCCCAAATGGCGGTATGTTTCCCCGGCTGGAGATAAGGTATTGAATCCTGGGGCGAAGAGGGGAATGGTGTTTTCCGCCGGATGGACACAATAAGCCAGCGGCCCCTCTAGTATAGCTTCATCGCTGTCGTTTGCCCCAGGGGTGGGAGTCAAGGGTGGGGGAATAGGCGTTGGCCGCCAATCTACCCAATAAGCATACCGGTCAACGTAGGCACGGGTTTCAAAGGCATAAACTGTCTCGGTAATGTTCACCTTTAGGTCATTTTCATTGGTGTCACAATAAGCAAACTCTGTGACCCAAAGTTCCTTATCCCCTTCACCCCAGGCAACCATCTGGTTGTAAAAATTTGCCACAAATTCTAGATTGTCAGCGAGGATGGTGCTGTAGGGATGAATGCCATATCCGGTTACATCAGGGTATTGGCCGTTGCCCTGAGGGTGATCTTTAACCTTTTGCCGCCATTCGCTTACCCAGGCCATAGCCCGTAGGTGAGCACCAAGGTTGGCATGGTAGGTGTGGGGGCCAATGAATTTGGCGTAGGGTAAATGATTCCGGGCCTCTATGTAGAAATCCGCGGCCGCTTCGGGGTCTGACAGCGGCGGGCAGCCATCAGGCATACCTGTATCTGGTTCATTAAGCCAGATTAAATAACCAGCGTAATCTCCACCTAACGTATTCACCATATACTCTACAGAAAGAGTGTTGCAGCCCCAGTAAGGGATAAACTGTATTGGGCCGTGGTAATCATTTTGTCCATAAGTTGGGGCATACCGGTGAAACCAACCGATGTTCATAACATTCCACGGGTCAGTATTGGTTCCGGCTAAATAGTAATTCCAGACCATCCCTTTTTTGAGGGGAAGATTGCTTACCGTGATGGGGATGTAATAGTTGTGACTGACAGTGAAGCTAAGGGGAGTAGCAGTTTGGATAGGATAGGTGGCGGGGGCGGGTGGGGCAGGGTAGCCAGATAAACTAGCTGGGGTGGGGGTGCTGGTCACGGGTGGGGGATAGCCCTGAGCCTGGGACGCGGGCTGGGGGTCAGGGGGTCTCAAGGCAGTGAATGCAGCCATGATCATGATCAACAGACAGACAGACAGACAGACAGACAGACAGACAGACAGACAGACAGACAGACAGAATGGTACGGGGTTTTTGCA
>JAHDWJ010000128.1 GCA_023384415.1 Anaerolineae bacterium | reverse complement strand
CATCTATCATCATATGATTTCTATAGTAACGGGAGGAGGCACGGCCGTCAAACCCATCACATCTTTATCCTTTTCAGATCAAATGGCGGATTTGCCCCTCATGCACCTCAAAATGCGCTTTCACATAATGAAACAATTGCGCCAACGTCACCTCACCCGCCAGCAACGGGTCCCAACCAGGATAAACAGCACGCTTCTCAAAATCCTCCTTCCCCACCGACTCCAAAACCTGAAGGATTTTCACCGTCGCCTGGTCATACGCCTCAATCAACTCCCGGTGAGAAAGATTCCGCCCTTTCGACCGCGTATAAACCTTATTCACCCAGTCAAACAATGCCTGCGGAATCAATTTAGGCAACAGCCTATATGCCTGGCGCTCCCCGGTAATCATACTCACATCCGCCACCATCAGGCGCGGCGCGAGACTCATATGGTATAACACCTCACCAATCGTCCAGGCGGGATTGTCGGACGGCCGTGACAAAGCCTCCTCAGGAACCTCATCCACCAGCCGGTGAAAGGCCGTGCGCGTCTCCTCAATTTCCCGCCGCAAATCGTCACGAATAGACATTTTCGCCCTTCTTGAGCGACCATTTTGCTTCGCCCTCCCCGAGCTTCTCAAGCTCCGGGAGGTTGGAATCTCTACCGCCACAAATCGGCCGGTGTATCAATGCAAGGCGCTTCATCAGAACTGGTGAATATCTCATGGAGTTTTTGAGGAGTTAAATCAGTTTTTTCTTCTAATGAATAATATCTTTCCCAAGGAACATAACTGATTTCATCAATTTCCTTATATTCGCCAGGTATCCATGCATAAATTGTTGGGCTGGAAGGATATAAATCGGGCCTTTCCGTTTCAATACCCGCCTTAAAACAGACCGTTACCATCTCATCAATTGGGGTAGCATCCACGTAATAATGAAAACTGATTCCCAGTTCTTGATAAACAATAAGTAAATGAAATGGCAATACCTCTCCGGGAAGTAAATAGGGAAATGTCTTTAACCATACTTCATCTGGAACACCATAAAGAGTAATCATCATCTTGGCATCATACCCTGCGACGTTTATAGGTGCTATGGAAATCCCCTGAATAACTCCAGATTCATCCCAACCATAAGTCGCATGATATTCACTGGAATTGATTACAGCCACTGATTCAGGCAAGGGCATTATTACTTCTGCTCCAACACTCTTGTCTGGATAAGGATAATAAATTCGCTGAGCGAGTGAATGGAGAAACGGTTCGATATCCCGCCAGCGTGTTTTTCCAGGAGTTGCTCCCCACCAACAAGGGAGTAAACAATCAGGATTTTGGTTATCAGCTAACAGAGCCATCACTTGGTTGACCGCTTCATCTGGCGGCACAGTCGGCCAGGGTGTGAATGTTGCCGCCGGTGTGGCTGTTTCCGTTGGTAAAGGGGTTGGCGTAGGTGTGCTGGTTAGTGTGGGCGTTAAAGTGGGCACGGCCGTAGCCGTTGGCACAACGGGCAAAACAGTCGCCGTCGCCGGAGCGCGGCTGGCAACGGCCGTCACCACCTCCGCTACAGCCTCAGCCGGTGGCGTCGGCGCAGCAGTAGAAACAGTGCAGCCCGCCAAAAAGAAGGGTAGACTGACCACACACATCAACATGAGACAAAAGAATCTTCGATGGCACATGGGTTGAACTCCTGGTCACGATGATAGCGGGAGGGGGAACGGCCGTCAAACCCCATCATCACCCCACCCCAACAATCATCACGCATCACGCATCACGCATCACGTTTTACGTTTTACGTTTCACAAATGATATACTTCCCCCCATGACACAAAGCAACATCCGCAACTTCTGCATCATCGCCCACATAGACCAC
>JAHDWJ010000127.1 GCA_023384415.1 Anaerolineae bacterium | reverse complement strand
ATCGGCGGGAAAAGGGGGGTGGTTACGGCCGTTAATCACCTCGCCACCACGAATTAGAATGTCAAACATAGTTTCCCATTACATCATATATGCCATAGGGTAAGCAAGGGGGCAGAAGAGAAACAGCATATTGATTTGCCTCTCTTTGTCTTCACACTATCAATCACATCCTTACACCTTGTTTTCACATTCAGTCTGTGGTTTGCTAGTCCAATTACTTGTTCTCAACAATACCTTAATCAATGCACCGAAACTGTCTTTCCCCATCTTCAACTAAATAGAAACATCCAAAGATCACATTTCTACTACTGCATTCTCCTATAACCTCATTTGATGCATTATCATCTACTTCTTTTGCTATACATGTTCCTTCACACTGAGAAGAATTCTGACATATTTGACCCCCATCCGAAGTGGGCAAGTTACAATATTCTTGTCGGCTCAGAGGGGCTTTGGCCCATTCACCCTCAGCTTCTTCACAAGCTTCCCTGGTTTGTAATACTTCCGAATTGTCATCATTTTCTTGAACTTCATTCTCTGGTAGCTCTTGATTTGCCTTGCCTTGTAGAGATGAACAGCCAGCAAAAGAGATCAAAAGAATAAAAGTAAAAACCATGAACAAAATTATTTGTTGAGTGAGTACCTTCATTCGCAATATACCCTCCGTTATGACCGATTTTTGAAACCATACCATATCTATTTTTCTCAAGGTGAATAGGGGAATTATACGGCCGTACTCCCCCACCACCTAATCTCATCATAATGCTAAAAGACCCACCAGTGCCTGGAGCAATGGCGGTCAAGCGATCACCAAACAAAATAGTTAGAATGCGTGGTATGAACTTCAAGGGATTACCCAATACACGCACTGAAGCACTGCTGCGGATCATTGGTGAGAGTTGGAATGACGAAGAAGCAGAGAGCGCCTGGGCTGAAAAAGTGTATTTGAGCCGCTTTTACTTCCAGCGTATGTTCCATCGTCTTATTGGTGAAACACCGGGTGAATTACGTCGCCGCCTGCGGCTGGAGTGTGCCGCTCATCAGATATGCACTACGCCGCAAGCGGTAACAGACATTGCCTTTGATGCTGGTTATGAGAGTCTGGAGGGTTTTTCACGAGCCTTCCGCCGTGCGTATGGCCTTTCGCCCAGTCATTACCGGCGCATCCCGTTTCCGCGTGTGCATCTGCCCAGCCCAGGCAACATCCATTACGACCCCTTGAGAGGCCAACCTTACCAATTTCATGATAAAGGAGTGTTGAACATGGACATTGTTGATCGTTTGCTCGACCACGATATGTGGATGACGCGCCATATGTTGGCGCGTGCCAGGAATTTGACCGATGAACAGTTGGACGCACCGGTAGCCGTGCCGCCAAACCCTTTACCGTTTGAATCGGCAGAAGGGACATTGCGTGAATCGTTGAACCGCCTGGTGTTTACCAAAGAGGTCTGGTTAGCGGCCGTCGGCCGACGGCCATTCCCCGAGGAACAAGACAAATCGGTAGCCGAGATGTTGCAACGCCTGGATGCGGCCTTTATTGAGTTTGCGGAAGTGGTGCGCCAGGTACGCGACGAGAATCGTTGGGATGAGATGTTTGTGGACGCTTCGTGCGAACCACAGGAACAATTCAGTTACGGCGGCATGATCGCCCATGTCATCACCTTTTCCGCCTTTCGTCATAATGCGGCATTGAAAATCCTGGAAATGCTGGGCATCAATGATTTGGGGTACGGCGACCCCATCGAATGGGAACGAAAGGTTACGTCCTCAAAGGGATAAGCGCCCGATTGCAACTGTGCAGGATGGGAAACGGCCGTCTGGAAGCTAACCAGACGGCCGTTTCCCTGTTCAGATTATGCGGCATTGA
>JAHDWJ010000126.1 GCA_023384415.1 Anaerolineae bacterium | reverse complement strand
TCACGGCCGTCGAGGACAGGGGTGGGGGTGCCAATGGCTTTGTACTCTGACATGATTTTTCTCCGTGTTGTGCAGAATGTATAGCGTGGACAGTGGCCGTGATCTTATGAGGAAATGGGCGGGCTGGCAACTTTTTCAGGATGAAACCGGGCTGTTCGTTGGTGCAGGCCGTTTGGGGAAAAGGGGGAATAGGATCACGGATTTGACGGATGAGACGGATTTTCACGGATGGGTTGGGTATGCGTTTAGGTTTGACCGTGCTGTTCGGCCAGGCGATGGATGTGGTCTACGGCCGTTTTGTTTTCTGCCGTTACATGATAAGTTCGCACCTCTCCCTGATCATCAAATCGCAAATATACCAGCCACATCATGACCTCCCTTACTTTTGCACCGATTTTACCCAGGCGGCTACGCTTTTGGCTATTTCTGCCAAAGCTTGTGTGGCCTGCTGTGCCACTTTGTCATTTCCTCTGGCTATTGCTGTTAATGCGACCAATGTAAGGCAAAAAATTAGGGCCGCGAAATTTAGATCCATCATTACCTCCGCAAAATTTAGGATAGCGTTTGATGCATTACATGCATAACGAAATGTTAGGGCTATTTGTGGGAGAGATGGGGAAAATAGGAGAGAGTTTGGGAAAAATTGAAGCAATTAGCTTTGATCAAGCAGTCCAATATTGCCAGCAGCTATTATTTCGCGGAGAGTTTTAGCACTGGTAGGCAAATTTTTGTAATCTTTTGGGCGGGTGTGTATCTCCTTCTCTATGTCGTTAGCATTCCAACCGGCGTCTACATAAGTCTGGATTTTCTGCCAAACTTGCTGCCACTTTTTCAAGTCTGATCGACGGCTAGGAAGCCTGACTTCGA
Organism: Anaerolineae bacterium; assembly: GCA_023384415.1. Classification (GTDB taxonomy): domain Bacteria; phylum Chloroflexota; class Anaerolineae; order Promineifilales; family Promineifilaceae; genus Trichofilum. The sequence goes on along the minus strand of JAHDWJ010000126.1, from coordinate 1,009 downwards.
TGGCGGTATTTTCAGTTTCAGTTGATTGCTCATTTTGCCGGGTAACGGCCGTGTCGCCAGCTATCTTATCTGTTTGAGGCGAAGTCCATCGTCCCCTCATGTCATTTAGTTCGATTTGTCCAATAACATCCTCATGTATCATATGAATTAGTTCGCGAAAACGCATCGTATCATCGTCTACAGGTTGAAAACCATCTTGAGGTGATCTAGGTACGTAGCGTTCACCTACACCTGTTTGAGAGGGCATTGAATATTCAAAATATAGGCCAGGTCTTTGTGTTGACAACAAAATCCGTCCCAATTCATGTCCTTCGTGAATAACAATAAAAGTGTCATTCTCCAATTGGTATGTGTACCCAACACTCATAATTCTGCGGCCTATTATTTCTGTCACAAGGGTAGGTTCTAGGCGGTGATGGAGATTTTCCATATTTGCGGGATACAGGAAACTCTCAAGTTTCTCGATGAGTTGAAAGAGCCTATCCCTGTCCCGATCATTAGCAGTGGCGATGAACCGGGTTTGGTTGCCAAGTTTCACAAGTTCTATGATGACACATGGCTGATGCGGAGTACCAATCGGTACTTCCTGACAGCCAGGAATATGGACAAAATATGTGATCGTTCCCGTTTCTGTCTTTTCTCGACGCGCTGATACTCCAACTCGCATTTGGGATGAAAAATAACGGCTCAAGTTCTGGTCAACTGATTCGATATCTAGTGATAGTATTCGTTCTTCCCATGTACCTCCTGCGGAAGTATAAGCTACACCGCCCAGAGTATGAGGCTTCTTGCTTATCATATTGACTTCCTTGTACAACTCGCCCCTATTGTACCAAAATTAGCACTAATGTAGCCTGGAAGATCTGTGTATCAATCACCAAAGTCTGGTACCGCCGTCACCGATACCTCAAAATCTGTGTTTATTCGTCCAATCCGTTTATATCTATTCCCACCCCATCACCTCCCGAATTTTGGGCAGGGAATCCTTGCGCTTTTGAAAAGTTTTCGA
>JAHDWJ010000060.1 GCA_023384415.1 Anaerolineae bacterium | reverse complement strand
TGTCCACTCGAGAAATCAACTGAAATCTGACCGTTTGCCAATCCTTGATAAAATCATTGCCTAATCTAAATTGAGGATTATACATCAATGATTTTGTCGGCCATTGCTCACGTCTTTTCTGCTCTTTTGGAACTCATTCGTATCTCACGTATGTCTGATCATGACAAAGACCTCGAAATCCTTGTGCTCAGATATCAATTAGGAATCGCCGATCGGAGACTAAACCGTAATTTCAAACCGGCTAAGAGCGAGAAGTTGACCTTGGCTGTGTTGGTCAATAGGCTGAAGAGAAGAACAAATCGAACGACGAATGATCTTCGTGCTTCGGTCAGGGTTTTCGCCCCACGCACAGTGATTCGCTGGCACAACGAGCTGGTCAAACGGAAATGGACCTATAAACATACGAACAAGGGTGGACGGCCAAGAATCAACAAACAGATTGAAAACCTGATGGTGCGATTGGCTCAAGAAAACGGCCGTTGGGGCTATGGCAAGATTGCTGGCGAACTCATCAAATTGGGATTGATTTTCTCAGAATCCACGATTCGCAATGTGCTCCGCCGAAATGGCATTCTGCCAGCTCCAGTCAGGTATGGCTCACTGGGCTGGAGACAGCTGATGGACCATTATAAAAGTCAGATTCTAGCCTGCGATTTCCTGACTGTTGAGACCCTATTTCTCAAAACCGTATACATTTTCTTTTTCATAGAGCTCAATTCCCGCCGTGTTTACCTGGCTGGAGTAACTTCCCATCCTAACGGATGCTGGGTTGGGCAACAAGCACGACAATTTGTCTGGGAACTTCAAGAACATGAGAACACATTTCATCACTTGATTCATGACCGAGACAGCAAATACACCAAAGCCTTTGATGATGTGTTCCGGTCTGAGGAAATCAACATCATTCGTACGCCAGTCAAGGCCCCAAATGCCAATGCCTATGCTGAACGTTTTGTGCGCAGTCTGAGAGAGGAAGTTTTAGACCATGTCTTGATAATCAATGAAGCTCACCTGCGAAATGTGCTGAATGAATATCTGGCTTACTACAATGAGCGTCGCCCTCATCAAGGACTCGACCAACAATCGCCTATTCCGCGGCCGTCTTGTAAACCAGAGGGCAAAATCATTCGTCAAAAAGTGCTGGGTGGGATCATCAACGACTATCACCGGCTGCCAATAACAGCACTTGTTTGATTTGCCCAAATCTCCAATCTATTCAATCTGGAGGATAAGCAGCTGTTGTCGAGTCATGCCAGCCCATCACGAAATTGGCTTCCATTTCCCATTAATCACCGCAATTGGGCGAGCACTTTCACGAAACAAGTAATTTTTGAAACAATTCGATCAGACTGTTCGGGTTGATTCTTCGTGAAGTCCAATCGGTTTCCCCAAGAATTCAATTGGCTTGGAGTTTTTACAGGTTACGGGATAAAGTTGGTTGTCATTTTTCTACCGAAGCATGTCGTTCAACAGCGTCTGGCAACGGCCGTTCAACCAGCCATTGGGTAGATAGGATTATTTTTGAGCTTGACAACAATCCGCTGGTCACCAACCACAATCTCGTTATCTTGAACTTGCACGGCCGTTTCAATTTCGGTCGGCAAATGAAAAACAAGTTGATTATTGATGATCTCACCTTCTAGTTCGACCATTTCGGTGCCAGTGTCAGACTCGAAAATATCTTGTAAAGCCTCATAGAAGAGCGGTGCTGTTAGTTCTCCCATGTCTGCCGTTTCCCGGTCAATAAACGTGTTGATGACAGCATCGAATTCTTCCTTACCCATTTTGGAGATTAGTTTTTCACTCATAATATTTTCCTATTTGCCTTGCTGCTGTTTCAGAACCTTTGCTTTCCATACATTATACTCTACGATGACAACCGTCTTTTTTTCAAAGGTCACCATCGCTGGCACAGGGAACTGTTTTGTCACTTCCTCCAATAATACACTTACGGTCCCCCCATTTATCTGTTTCCAGGCATAGGGCTGCAAAATAACAACCAGCGTACGTTGGCGATTCCCCTCATAAAACCGAGTAATGTAAAAATCATGGGTTAATTCACGGCTCCGCCTTACAAAGAGGAAATACAAACTGGTTTTGACGTCTCCCTTCTGATTAAGGATTTGCAGATCATAACCCGATAAGCGAGCCACCTGATCGCGAAGGTCATGCGCCTGAAAAACGACCCCGCTACGAGTTAAATCCCGGTAAATCTCAACTTCAAAAGCATAGCCAACCGCAAACGATTCCCAGAAATAGAGGCAATATGCCAATAACAGATTGGATATTGGCACGTCAGCTTGCCGCAGATTAACCTCCTGCAAATGATGGACGATGATTCTGGCGATTCGGGCCCGTAATATGGTGTGTCCCTGGGTAACATCATGGAGTTGCAGTAATTCATTGATATACAAATCAGCGTATGGCTGTTCAACATGAACGGCGTAAATCTGCTTGAATGTTTGTACATCTGACTCGGTCATAACCCGAGCCTGGTGCAACAAATCAAACCCAGTTAAGAGCCGTTTCCACTCCGACAAGGAGAGTGATTGACGTCCTCTAGTCAGATATTTCAGAATGAGTTTCTGATGCTCATCTGTGAAATGAGTTGGTAGTTCTATTCTCAGGTTGTTGTTCATCAATAGCTTGATTATACCTGATTCGCGGAGGTGCTCCGATACCCACTTGGCGAGAAAAGGCATCTCTACTGTCAACAGGATTGTTTTATGCAAGAATCCGCCTCATGGTGGTGCAAGGAAAAACACGATGATGTACTTACTGGCTCGAGGTCAGCTTGATTTCTCCACGAATCGAACCCGCGATCTGGAAACGGAATCACCCCCTAAAAACAAAAAGCCCTCAAGTAGTTTGAGAGCTTGTGTCCCTATAGATATTACTATAGGATTCGGGAGCGACGGGACTCGCTCGCTCACGTGTATAAAGTTAGTAATCGTGATTTTCCTACCCAAACATGTCGCAAATCAATACTTCAATAATAGTTATCCGACTTCGAAAATGTCCTGTCGTACTTTTCTGCAAAACACTGCCCAAAAATTAGATGAAAATTTGCCGACCCACATGTCAGATTTGTTAGGTGAACTTTCCGTTTTTCATAAGCCCTTATCTTAACTTCATTCTGGGGTATATCCCGTTATTTGTGTGACTTGGGAGCCAATTGCAACCGGGCTTTGAATTGTTGGTAAAAAGAGCCTATAAGAGATGGGTTGTTCCGGTTCATAAACGACCACGGCCGTCGTCACGCTCATTTCATTCGTTGAGTTACTGGCCGTAACAATGGCTGTATAGGTATAGGTACCGGTCAGAGAGTAGGTGTGGGTTATCGTTGCACCTGATAGAATCGTGCCATCTCCCAGGTCCCATATGTAGACGATGTTACTACCCATCACCACTGAGGCGGAGAGAACCGTCCCATTTCCCAGGAGCGTGGGGCTATCGTTAACGGCCGTCAATCCGATAATTGCCTCATCTACCACTTCAATGATTGTGGTGGTCGTCAGTGTACTGACAGAATTGGTAGCAGTAACGACGGCCGTATAAATACCCGTTGCCGGATAGATATGTGTTGGGGTATCACCATAGCTTAGAGAGCCATCACCAAAATTCCAGGTGTAGGATATGTTTGTGCCAGCAGACACTGTTGCCGACAGGCTGGTAGATTGTCCGATGATGGTGGGGCTGCTGTTATCGGCCATTAATTCAGTAATCCCTTCATCAATGATTTCCACCGTCGTGGTGGTTGTAAGTGTACTAACAGGATTGGTGGCGGTGACGACGGCCGTGTATGTGCCTACAGCCGGATACACATGAGTAACGACAATGCCACTACCTGCTGTGCCATCGCCGAAATCCCAACTATATTCCACATCTGTACCCGCAGAGACAGTTGCACTGAACCAGGTGAGGCTGCCCAGAGGTGTCGGGCTGTCGTTCCCGGCAATGAGACCCGTAATGGGATCAAGCACCTGGGCAAACATCGTTGTGGTGGAACTGTTGACAATGTTGCTGGCGGTGACCACGGCCGTGTAAATACCCACCGCTGGATAGATGTGCGAGACAATGTCCCCATAGCCGAGGGTGCCATCACCAAAGTTCCAGGTGTAACTCACGTTCGTCCCCGCCGTAATCGTGGCCGTAAAGGTGGTCGTATTCCCCAGGCGGGTGGGGCTGTCATTCACGGCCGTTAACCCTGTTATGCCTGCGTCAACAATGGCGACGACGGTTTGCACAGACTGGCTATTAGCAGAATTAGTGGCGGTGACGGTGGCCGTGTAGATACCCATTGTTGGATAAATATGACTGACAAAAGGCCCACTGCCGACGGTCCCGTCACCAAAGTTCCAGGTGTAAGAAACGTTTGACCCAGCCGACACAGTGGCGGTGAAATTGGTAGCCTGGCCGAAGCCGGTGGGGCTATCATTCACGACTGTTAAGCCTTCTATAGCTGCATCCACAACGGTCACATAGGTTTGGGTATACTGGCCGCCAACAGTGTTGATGGCCAGTACTGTAGCGGTATAAATGCCAACCTCTGGGTAAATATGGCTGACAATTGGCCCATCGACATAGTTACCGTCACCAAAATCCCAGGTGTAAGTTATGTTCGTTCCGGCCGATACGGTTGCCGTGAAGTTGGTGGCCTGGCCGAGAGGGGTAGGGCTATCGTTAACGGCCGTCAAACCGGCTATGGGTTCTTCAACAATTGTGACATAGGTTTGGGTTGTCTGGGTGGTGACTGTATTGTGGGCGGTTAGAACAACTCTATAATTTCCTATTGGTATAGCCGGATACGTGTGGGTGACGACCTGCCCACTTCCCGTTGTCCCATCCCCAAAATCCCAGGTGTAAACAACATCATGACCAAACTCTACACTTCCCGTTAAGGTGGTTGTATGGCCAAACACGGTTGGACTGTCATTAGTCGCCGTTAACCCTGAAATGGCATAGGGGTCAACTCTCAGGCAGGTTGTGGCTGTATTGATGACACCGTTCCCAGAACCCTTGAACGTCAGTGGGATGGCATCCGATTCGGCGAAAGTATCTGTTGTGATAGTAAATGTTGTTTGCGCGGCTGGAATGACAGGATTAGAAGCAAAGACATAGCTGGAGCCAGGTGGCAAGCCTTCGATAGAAAGCGTGACCGGTCCACTAAACCCATTACCTGGGTTAAGTGTTAACGTGCCCGTCAGGATGTCGCCAGGCATCTCTATAAATCGCCTCAAGGCCAGTTCCATAGTAAAGGCAGGCATATGATTGTAGAGCACAATCAGACCGTTATTATAATCTGCCAGTCCGACATCAGGGGCACCATCGTGGTTAATATCGCCCACGTCTAAAGCTTGCGGGTAATAGTGAGAAGCATACGGAACAGGATATAGCTCGTAAGGAGCGAGCGTCCCATCTGCCTGCTGTAAAAAAACGCCGATCTCAAACCACCCACCATGGGCCACAACAACATCTAAACGGCCGTCCAGGTTCACATCAGCAATTTCTACCGGTTCTGGAATGTCGTAAGCATCATAAGTAGCGGCCAGGCTCAACACACCATCAGGTGTTTGCGCAAAAACGGCGAGCTTTGAGTAGGGGCTGTTACCACCATATGCCATGACCACATCGTTGAGACCATCACCTGTTACATCGCCAACGGCCACCCCATCTCCTGAATAATTGCCTGCCAGGCTATAGGAAAATGGCCCATCAAAGGTACCATCAGTAGTTTGTAAGTACACCGACAGGTCTGGATTGATTCCTTGCCCGTTCATCTTCACAATATCTGTTAAGCCGTCATGATTGACATCACCTGTATCAATATCGTCACGACCAGCTTCTGGTGAAGGATATGAAGTGCTTTGTAATGTGCCGTTTGGCTGCTGGATAAAGGTGCGAATGTTGCTGGCATTCCAATGGGAAACGGCTATATCATCCAGGCAGTTGTTGTTTAAATCACCAGTGGCCACGGCATCTGGTGTGTCATCAGTGGCATAAGTGGGTCGCCAACCCATGGTGCCATCAGCCTGTTGAAAGAAGACGGAGATGATGTGGTCATCCGCGTTGCCCAGGACAACGTCTTGTCGCCCATTGTTGTCAAAATCACCAACCGCCAAGGTTCGTGGACGGTCACCGGTGCTGTATAGGGTTGGAGGTCCCAGGCTGCCATCTGCTTCCTGCAATAGGACATTCATGATATCTTCGCCGCTAGGTATCTGGCCGACGGCCGCGTCAGTGCGGCCATCACTGTTCAAATCTGCAAATCCCACCGTTCTAGGCATCGCACCAACCTCGTAGGCAACAAAAGGGTCGAAAATCCCTCCCTCCCTATTCGAGGATGCAGAAGGATAAGGAAGTAATGGTAGCAAGCCGGTTCCATCTGCGGGTAACGGCCGTCCGTACATATCTACAAGCGTCTCTTCGTTCTGGGCGCTTATCCCATACGTTATTACCAACCACAAGAGTAGGCCTGGAATACAGGCAAGAATTGTGCGTTTGAGTCTCATACCGTACTTTACTGTAATTCGATGGTAGTGACGAAGCCGCTGTTGGAGTGGCGACATCCAACCATATTATCCGTTGCTGCCTTTTTATCGAAGGATTCCCACACCCATACCCCTGCCGGGTTAGAGACCACGGCCGCGGCCGTAGAGGAATAAGCTGGTGACGGCCGGCAAATAAATGTGGCGTGGTGGTGACACCGACCACAGCGACCGAGGAGGACCGTGCCACAGCAAGTAGTACCTAACAGCTATGCGTAAAGATCATAGTCACCGCCGGTATTTTACTGTTGGTAGTTTCTCTCATTCAATTTCACCAGATACTCTTCAGCCTCCTCCCGTTCTGGTGATGGTAACATACTCTCCGAAGCAAAGTTCAGCGCTCGCTCAATATCTGACCGTGCCTGTTCCCATTGTCCCCGGGCATAATAAAGACGACCGCGCCAGAAATAACCAAAGCCGAACGGTTTCCAGGCGGTCAACGATCGGGTGTAATGTTCAATTGCTTGCTCAGTTTCACCTAAATCCTCATACCGCATCCCCAGTTCCATAAAAGCCTTGCTGGCCTGAATGCCTGTTTCGCCGTATGTCAATGCTTGCTGAAACAACTTGATCGCTTGCTGTGGATCAGATTCTCCATTGCCCATATCAATTAAATCTTTTGCCTCTTGAGTACCAAACGAATTATCTAGTAAATCGTAGTATAAGTCGCCGTACACTTCTCCCATGCGCAGATAAATTGGAGGTGTAAGCTGATTGATCTCCAGGATGATCTGCTGCATTTTAGTAGCCAATGCCTGACATTCTGCTCGCTCCATCCATGCTGCACCTTGAGCCTTTCGCCTGGCATCAATCATTTTCCGAAACTTTTTCATCTCTGGAAAGGACGCTGGCATTGACAAGTCAAAGAAGTGCAGCAATTCATTTGTCCAACTTTCGTTAATTGCATAAGCTTTTTCTAGCTCATCGGTCAGTAACTGGATCATCTGGCGTAACGGGATGTCAGTGATTTGTGCCCGTACTATGCATTTAATCCATCCAAATGGAATTTCCTCGAGTACGAAGTGAAAATATGCTCCATTTCCAGATTCCGATAGAATCATCAAAATCACCGATTTGGAGTACTCATTTTCATGGTTTGGTTCCTGGTTTCACAGATATTTTCCACGCTCATTGCGCTCATTCAAATCGGCCGCATGTCCGAATCTGACAAAGACCTGGAAATCATGGTGCTGCGCTATCAGCTGGGCATCGCTGAACGCAAATTGAAGAAACCTGTGCGGGCTAATCGGGCAGAGAGGTTGACCTTAGCAGTGCTGGCTGGTAGGTTGAAGCAGCAAACCGGCCGACCAGCCAACCAATTCAGACAACTGATTCGATTGGTCCAGCCAGAGACAGTGTTTCGTTGGCATCGAGACCTGGTGCGGCGTAAATGGACGCAGGAGAACACAAGGAAACGGGGCCGCCCTCGAATCGATGACGGGATGGAGCACTTGATTATTCGCCTGGCCAAAGAGAACTTGCGCTGGGGCTATTACAGGATTGAAGGAGAGCTCACCAAATTAGGATTTGATGTTTCCCTCACTACCGTTCGCAATGTTCTCGGCCGGAATGGCATTGTGCCGGCTCCAGTTCGGTTCGGTTCGATTGGTTGGAAAACGATGTTCACTCATTATAAACAGCAGCTGCTAGCTTGTGATTTTTTCGTGGTGGAATCCCTTTTCTTGCGCACTTATTATTGTCTGTTTTTTATCGAAATTGGAACCCGTCGCGTTCACCTGGCTGGCGTGACGGCCAACCCGAATGGGCAATGGGTGGCTCAGCAAGCCAGGCAATACATCTGGGCCATCGAGGAACGAGAAGAGATATTCCGTTGCCTGATTCATGATAATGACAAGAAGCTGACTGATGCTTTCGATGGTGTATTTCAATCGAAGCAGATCCAAGTCATCCACACGCCGATTGAAGCGCCCAATGCCAATTCTTTCGCTGAGCGCTGGGTCAGAAGCGTTCGCCAAGAGTGCCTAGACCATGTGTTGATCCTCAGCGAGACCCATCTGCGTCGGGTTCTACAAACCTACATCGACTACTACAACACCCGCCGGCCGCATCAGAGCTTGGAACAGCAGGCACCCATTCCTTACCCGGACCCGACAAAATCGGGCACAGTCAAATGCCGACAGCTGCTAGGTGGCATTATCAACGATTATTATCGGGTCTCTGGTAGCACTTCTCTGTCACCTCAATTGAGTTAATCGCCAACTGATTGACTTCCCCAAGTCACCTTGGCACCGGTCAGGGCCATTTCAAAGTGTCTGTTTGCTGTTCGGCGGTCGACTTAACGGCCGTTTTTCAGGCCGACCAATCAGATCGGTTCAACGAGATTACAAAAGATACCGCCCAAGATCGTGAAGCCCCGGCTAAGAACGCAATGTTTTCTGATCAAAAAACCTTGGATCGATTATTTGCATAGTACGGGAACAAGGTTGAACATGCGGAAGCGCTGAGACGTATGACTGAAGTTGAGGATATTGTTAAACGAATTGATTTCAGTTGGGAGCAGGGTTTCTTATCTCCACAAGAGTATGTCGAGAAGCGTGGCCAATTGCAGCGAGAAATAGAGTCCCTAAAACCTGTTGATTATGATGACCTGGTGGAAGCAGCCGACTTACTGGAGAATTTTCAGAACTATTGGGAGGGCTGTGCTAAGGTGAGCAAACCAGACGAGGCTCGAAAGCAACTACTGACCAAAATCGTGGATAGAGTGTTTGTATACGACGAGCACGTCATTGCCGTGGCGTTACATGGGGATTTCAGTGTGGTACTAGACAATGCTTCGTCGGCGCCGCATGAGATTGTAGAGGGGTTGCGTTCAGAAATAAAAAAGGGTGCAAGTGACTCTGATTCCACTTGCACCCGGAACGGGAGCGACGGGTTTTGTTCGCTCACGTGTATAAAATTAGTCGTTGTTTTCTTGCCTAAGCATGTTGTAAAGCAAAATCTGGCAATGGCCGTTCCCCTTTCCTAACGAGCGGTTGGGTAAATCGTATCATCTTTCAATTTAACCACGATGCGGCGGTCACCAATGAGAATCTCGTTATCCTTCACTTGCACGACCGTTTCCATGTCAGCTGGTAACTTCAAAATCAATTGATTGTTTACTATTTCGCCCTCTAGCTCCACCGTTTCTGTTACCCTTTCTGCCATCTTTTCAAATAGCAACTCAAAAAAAGAAGAAGCAGGCATCTCCCCAAATTCCTGCGAAGAGCGGTCAATAAATCCGTCCGCTACCGTTTGAAATTTATCGTAATCCATTAATTTTAGACGCTGTTCAGACATATCATGATCCTTCACCTGATTGTATTTGGCGAATCATCTGTTTCCAGGTTTCATAATCAACTACAATCAGTATTATACCATGCAGCTCAATTTCTACGGGTATTGGCAGTAAATTTATAATGCTTTCTAGCATACCAGCAACGGCCTCGCTACCTCCAATATTGTTCCAGGCATCTGGCTTTTGAAAAACAACGAGCGTGTGTTCACGTCTCTTATCGTACAGACGCGTGATATAAAAGTCATTTCGCAACTGGCCTTGCCATTGCCACTGCAAAAAATAGATGGAGGTTTTGATATCGCCCAGTAAATTCTGCACCACCAAATCGGCAGGGGAGTATCTATCGCTTGGATTGCGAATATCATGCATTTCAAACTCGATGCCAGCCGCTTCCAGGTCTCGCATAATAAAGACTTCAAAGGCATAACCTCGGGAAAAACTTTGCCACCAGTAAAGACAATATCCCTGTAACAGAATGCTTTCCGGAACCTCGCGGCTTAAAGGGCCCGACTCCTCCAAATTGGGTCTGATTTGGCGCGCAAAACTGGCGGCGATTTGCGGGCTATCGGCAATCACATCACGGGTTTGCAGCAATTGCTCGATGTATGGATTGGCAAACGGCCGTGCAATAAGCTCATCATACACTTGACGAAAAGTTCGCGTTGAGTGAGGAGTGACCACTTGCGCGCTATCAAGCAAATCTATTCCCTGATAAACTAGTCGCCATGCGGTCGTGGCAAGGCCCCGACTATCAGCCAGATAGGCCATAAGCGCATCATGGTGCGCTTGAGTAAATCTGGAAGGGATAGAAATTTGAAGGGCTTGTTCTAGGCTCATAATTGAGCCAATCATACCAGATTTGCTGCCGAAAAGAATGAGGTTTTATGGTCTTGACTCTCTTGTTGAAGAGGTGGTTACTCCCGTGCGTCAAATTAGTTGTTGTTTTCTTGCCTTAACATACTGTTGAGCATGTAGGGCAACATCTGATAATGGCCGTATGCAGCCACATGCATATAAACACACGGCGTCCACACCCGCAAAGCTTTCATCTCTAGCCGAGCATATTATTCAGGCACAAGATTCCTATCCACTATCAGTTCATGCTATCCGCCAATTGGTAGTTCATATTCACAAACTTCCTCCACAGCCAGAAGCGAAAGAGCCGTATCAATTTCAGTGTCAACCAAACGATTCATCTCTGGATAAATCTTTAGTATCGCTTCCGTGCTGTCATAGACAAACCGGTTCATTGTTACTTCATTCAAGTAAGGGTAAGACCTGTCTAAGTTTCGCTGTGGGTCAGGCTTACTGTAAAAGTCTCGGATGTAATTTAGTTGATGATGTAAGGATCCCTCCTGCAGAAAAGGTAAATAGGCAGGCGGATTCGGTTGACGCATTATCACGCGCCAAAAAAGGCAATCTTGGTGCTCACGCACATAACATTGATCAAGGTTGTACCAATCTCGTTTCATATATTGCCATGCCATTAAACCCTCTTCTGCTATCAGCCTATCATAGGCACGTTTTGAGGCACTGACCACCCGTTTAGCCCAAAGATTATCACAGAGCAGATGAAAGAAATAACCTAGCAAGAAGCTGTATTCGGGCAAACTGGCATCTAAGTTGGGGGCAAGGTAACGACGATAGAACTCCAAATCTTTAATTCGCCCTTCGTCTTCATTTGCATATAAAAAATGCGTTACTTCTTTAGGTGGTTCGAATTGGGTCCAATCCTCATTGGGGAACCCTGAGTCTGGAGCAAGGTTCCCAAATGCAAATGCTGTTTCATCTAGCCCCGCAATGTTTTGAAGGAGGTTTTCTGCTATCCGCAGATGACTGATCCATGTCCCCATGGCAAATCCCTTTTCTAAAACGCAAAGTTAAAGGTCACAACCCAACAGGCACAGGAATCGCAAACTCATTTGAGTTCACAGTTGGCTACTCCACTTTTACACGCCTCATTGCGATGTAGCCTCAGTGGCAGACAATCCCGTTAAAGATTTCTGAATAGCTAAAATATCAATGTCGCGGCTGTGATAACCCATTTTCTCGACTAAGCTTTTGGCTTCCTTCCAACAGTTTTCAGCCTTTTGATTCTCGCTTTGTGCCATGTAGTATTTTGCCAAACCGATGAGCGCGTCAGCTTGATAAAGATCCATGCCCCCACGCTCAGCGATCATCTTCGCTTTCATAAGGTCTATTTGCATTTTTCCCCAGTCTTGCCGCAGCCGGTAAAATTCGGCGCGGGCTACCAGACCAAGAATGATACAGTCATCTCGCCCCGATTTGTCTAGGAGCTCCATAGATATTTGAAGCTGTTTCTCTGCCCTATTCAAATCTGCCATTGAGCCTTCCCGGGCCTTGCCCAGATAAGAACGGCCTGATAGAAGGTATAAGAGGGCTTCAGCTAATGTACGATTCCCATCGGCTTGCTCCAGTAGCCTCAAGCCCATATCTGCTTGCTGAGTCATCTCATCAAATTGGCCTTTGGTCTCCAGGAGTTCACAGAAATGGAAGTAAGAAAAAGCCCTTAAAATTGGGTATTCTGGCTCGTCAATAGGTGGCGGGATTGTCATGGCTTCCTCGTACATGACTAATGCCTCTTCGATTTGCCCCACCTGATTTAACATATAAGCTAATACCGTTCGCTTAAATGCTCGGTGCAAAGCGTCGTTAGCCTCGTCAGCAAGGTCAAGGCTTTGCCGACCATAAGTCAGCATTAGACGTAATTCCCCGGCAGTCATATAAGTATGGCTGATTAAACCGGCTACGATAGAAGCCTCTTGAGGGTTCCCATATTCCAGTTGTAATTTTAGAGCAACTTTCATACAGTCTGCTGCGTCTAGTAACCGTCCCATTGCTCGTAAGCAGTAACCAGTCTGGCGTAGGATGAATCCCTGTTCTTCTTTCGACAATGGTGACACAAGCTGTGAATACGGCTTAGTGAAAAAGTTGGACAAAGCAACCAGGTCTTCCCCCACAGCACCAAGCGTTCTCGTGCTAAAGAATTCATTACCTCTTAGGATGTGATGGCGGTAGATTTCTTCGAGAGTTTCTGAATATCGTTCTGCTCGTGTACCGTGATACATCGCTGAGTACAGAGGCGATAACTCTTCTAATGTCCTGGGATTAGGTTTAGCCTGTTTCGTTAAGTAAAAATAAATATGTTCGTTACCCAGTTTCCAGGCAGAAATGTTTTCTTTACGGAGTTCCTCGCCAAAGTGTTCACGTACCAATGGATGAGTATCCAGGACGGCCGCATATGTGTAGTCTATATCGGGCAAGAGACGGGCCCTGCGAAGCGTGTCGAGAGCTTCTGTCCACTCCCACTCAGATAAAGCAGTTAATTCATCGGTCAATCCAGGGATAGCCGCCTCACGCAGTTCTTTAATGACACCCATCTCAGCAGGCCGATCAAACAGGCCAAGCATTCTTAAAATGGCTAAAGGTTGAGAGTTGTCATCCTCAATAAACCAACGTTCATAGGAAGCCATTACGCGGCGAGCATGACCCCCTTTTTTCGGTGCATACTCTAGCGGTCCTATCATATCTCTGCGCCGTATATCGCCGCCAAAACGACTAAGATAGCTTGCTAAAAGCGATAAAGCTAATGGGTGTCCTTCATATTCCTGTACTGCTTTTTCCAGTTGAGAAGAACTTCCATTCACCCCAAGATCAACGAGTAGCTTGGCTCCATCTGTTGGGTTCAAACTTTCTAAATCTATTTCTTCAACAATGGGCTTCCCAAAACCTGCAAGATCGGTAACGGAGGTGCGGGTTGTAATCACACACAGGCATTTCTTGCTGGCGAAAGCCAAATTCTGTAGGAATGTAAGCAAGGCACGGTCTTTTAATTCGCCTTCACGAGTTGACCCTGGTGGATACTGTAAGGGCTCTAAACCATCAAGAATAAGTAGCGCCCTTTGGGCCTTCACCAGAGTTGCTAGTCTTTCCCCCTTGGCAGCAACCGTACCTCTTGATGGATCAGGATCCCCAAAAAACACCAATGCTTCTTCGATGAATTCGCCCGCGGAAGCAACTCTATCGGAACTACCTTGGCTATAAAATGACCACCCAAAGACCCGTTCAGTATTACCATATCCTGTTTCGGCAAAGTGATTCAGCCAGTTAAAAATCAATGTAGATTTGCCTGCTCCTCCCATAGCTACCAATGCTACAATTCGAGCCTTAGGGTTTTCCCAAGCCTGGGTAAGCTTATACATCTCTTGCTCTCGGCCTCGAAAGTATGAATGGTGTGGAACAGGTAATCTTCGAATAGAAACAGGGTCTTTTTCTAGCTGCTGAAGGAAGTGTTCTCCAATAGTTTCTACTGATCTTGCGGGGTCTCTTTGAGAATAGAGGTCTGTGGGAAGCTGAGGCCATTTTACATTTGGTCGTTCCCTCGCCAAAAGACCTGACAGCGCCTCAAGGTCGTTACGGTTCGCCAAGTAGCTTATCAGTGATGTGATTACTGCTGGTTTTGTGTCTCCCCGTAAGTGCTCATAGTCTACGTTCAGATAGAGACAGAGCGTTCTGAATTCCTCTATGTTGAAGGATGCATCCATTAATTTATGAAGTTGCGAAAAATAGTTTTGAAGCTCATCGCTCATATCTAATATCCCGTTGCCTCGCTTTCGATATTCGAATCATATTGGGGGATTACGTAACAGAACAGGTGTCCAAGATTATGCAGCATATTGGCGATGTGTAGCAAGGCAAAATTCTCATTTCGGCAAATCACCTATCCTTTAAGGTTATGGAGGTCGCTCCCGCGATAGAAAGACATGGGTCTATAAAACAAAAAGAACCCTCAAGTAAAACTGAGAGTTCTTTATCCTATAGATATATACTATAGGCCTTCGGGAGCGACGGGGATCGAACCCGCGATCTCCGGCTTGACAGGCCGGCGTGTTA
>JAHDWJ010000125.1 GCA_023384415.1 Anaerolineae bacterium | reverse complement strand
CGATGGCGCGATCCAGGGTGCGGTGGAAGCAGGCCAGCCATTCCTGGCGGGCGGCTTCGTCAATGGGGAAGGGCATGTGGCGGGCGCGCATCATCGGGTTGCCATAGCGCCTGCGGTAGAGCGGCGGCCCACCCAACAGCCCCACAAAAAAGGCGGCTGATCTCTCGGCTGAAGCGGCCATATCGGCCGGGAACATACCACGAATGGCTGATTGTTCTAACTCGCCGTAAAAGTCGGCGATCATCAGGACGATATTGGCTTCCCCCATACGGCCGTATATCTCCGGGCTGAGCGGCGGCACTCGGGGCGGCCCGCCGGGGGGAATGTAGATTTCTTCAGGCATGCATACATCCTTGTTCGGTTTGATAGGCGGGCATTGTACAGAGGGGATTAGGGGATGGCAACGGCCGTGACCCGGATCATGGTGAGTGGTGGCGTTTGGATGTGCAGGGAGAGGAGGAGAGGGGAGGGGAGTACGGCCGTGAAGCTTTGATACCAACTATAATTAAGTTACGAACCTAACATTGGCTTCATATTGATTGCCAATTTTTTCATCTTGAAAAAGGGAAAATTCTTTCCAACCATCCTTGAACTATCCACTCGATAATAGCACCAAGTACTGTTAAAACAAGCCAACTACCAATAGCAATTACAAATAGGTTGAACAAAGTTCTGGTTATAGAAGGCTTATAGATATTATTGAGAGTATGTTGCAAAGCTATTTGATCATCTGGGTTAGGAAGTCGTGCGTTGATCCAAGCGTGCCAATTGCTATTGTTATTTTCTTTTCGGAACATTCGATCTAGATTTGAAGCAATGGAAGCTACAACTTCTTGAAACAAAGAACGGCCGGTGACTAGAGCTCTTATACCAAATAGAATGAAAAAGGCACCCATAGGTAAAAGCACGAAACCAAACCAGAAACCTTCCTCGTTTCGATTACTCAAGATCAATAGACCAGTGCCGATACCCACAAGTATAGGTGATATATCAAATAACTGAGCCAACCATCTATTATCTATTAAATAGGGTTTCCAGATGGCGAATACAATAGGAATAACAAAGAAAATACCAGCGATAGAATAACTTAAATCCATTAATGTGCTGCCATCTTTAGAAAGCCTGTATATGCCGTCTGGCCCACTAAACAAATAATATAAAGTGTTTCCTATACCTGCTACTAACATGCTCAAAATAGTCAAAGATAGACAAAGCCCTGCCATTCTAAAGAGCACTTTTCGAAAGCGTCCATTAGTAATAATGTTAATTATCAACGCCAGCGATACAACTATCCCCGATATATATATTACCGATCCAGAAATAGTGGTGAGAACTTTATTCAGAGTTGGTGAACCACCAGATTGAAATTCAGCCTGCAACTGATTTAGCGAGGGTAAAATCTCGGAATTTAATGAGGTTAAACTCGCCATAATACCTACAAGACAAAGCAACATTAGAGCTAGTAAGTGTAGTCTGTCCAGTCTCAAATCTGAATCTTCCGGCAGTTGAGATGTCAACTCGTTTGGTATTTGCCAATCAATGTGGGGTGACAATGTCATGGCGAGGCGCATACTAATACCTTCTACCTTTGACAAGTCCTCAGGCCCCGTAAAATACCCCGTGCTATCCCGATAATTGGTTATTCTTTCAGCTAATTCAGGGCCTATCTTGTATAGTGCAGTAAGTTCGCTAATGGAACAACTGTTGATCTTTACTAAGGAATCAACCAATTTGTACTATCTCCTGCTCTGGCCCCTGTCCCGCCGCTCCAGTATCGCTTAGTGATGGCGTGAAATCGGTAGGAGAGAGGGAGTACGGCATCGTGATTTTCGCATCATGTAGCTGTCCAGACTGCCGGCAACAATAATGAAGCCGATTATAAAGGGCGTGGAAATCTATCGCA
>JAHDWJ010000124.1 GCA_023384415.1 Anaerolineae bacterium | reverse complement strand
AGTGAATGTGAACATCCCCTTTGGGCTGGTGAATGTGGGCCTGAAAATGGGGGCACGTTTTACCCCGGACATGGAGGGGGTGAATTTCGACGAACTGATGGAGGCGGTGCGCAGCGGCCAACAAGGAAAGGTGCTGGACGTAACCGACGAGGAAGGCGGAGAGCGCGTGGAGATTTTTGTGGAATAATCCCCCACGAATCTGTGTAAGAAGCGAATTTTTAAGGACGGCCGTTGCGGGGCAACGGCCGTCTTTTTTTGTCTGTTTTCCGCAGTGGATAAGCCGGTGGGGTACGGCCGTGAGGGGATTGGTTGGTGGGGGGGACGGCCGTATAATTCCCACATACACGTTAACAAGCAAAGTGTGGCCCGGTGGGGGCAGCATCCCTTCGGGCTGAGAGACGGCCGTAGCCGCCAGCAGAAGACCGCAGCGGAGCAGGGGTTTACAATCAGTGGGAGACAACTGGTGGGGCCGGTACTCCATTGACTGAAGCAGGTTCTGCACGGGCAAGTTTTATGAATGCTTTAATGCCTTATACAGTAGACATGGCTATTGGACGTTGATGGCCAAAGGATGTAAAGATGAAAAACGGAAAATTCTTGTTTGCAATAAAGCTATATGTAATTAGCATTTCCCTTGTTTTAGTGGGTTGCACTTCAACCTCACCGGCATTTACGCCAACGAATGAGTCTGTATCTTCAGAAAATGCCATTGTTGCTACCACCGTACCACCAACACAACCGCCTCTTCCAGCTACGCAACTACCTTCAGCAATACCCAGTCTGACACCAACACCTACTAGCACATTGACACCAACACCTACTATTCAGCCAACAGCTACAGAAACGCCGTTTGCCATACCTACACCACCAGGAATTGACACCAACGAACAAGTTCTTTGGTTGTTAAGTACAAATAATGGGTGTCAGTTACCCTGTTGGTGGGGAATTACACCAGGAGAAACGGAGTGGAAAGCGGCTGAGGAGATTCTTACCTTATTTGATGCAAATATTTATGCTGCTTCTGCTTCAGGAATCGATTATTACAATCCAACAATTCCCCTCCCTTTTGGGCCGTATGAAGTCAATCAGGTTAGTCCGATCTATACCGTACAAGGTGGTATTGTTGAAAAAATCGAGACTCAGGTTTCAATTGGTGATGCCCCTACTGATTATTTTCCCCAATATACCTTGCCCACCTTTTTAACGACTTATGGCCAACCCGGAGAGGTGTGGATGAACACTTATCCTTCAGCCTTTGAAGACAATGATCTGCCTTTTTTTGTCGTTTTGTTTTATCCTGATCAAGGCATTGTGGCTGTATTTGACGATAATGGTGAACAGCAAGGAGATATGGTTCAAGGATGTCCACAGGAGAAACCCGTATCTGGTCTAGTATTGCTACCACCTGGTCTAAATAACACATTTGGGGAAACGGTGAGTAAAACATCAGGATTGGGCCAAAGGGAGTATCTTTCTTTGGAAGAAGCAACAGGAATGGATGTGACAACTTTCTACGAAACCTTTAAGAACCCTGATAATACAACCTGTCTGGAAACGCCTGCTAATTTGTGGCGTTAAGAGAAGTTATCCGCATCCTAGCTGAGATGCGGTCTTCCCCGGCTGCTGTGGCCGCTGTCACCACCGTGCCACAGTTGTCTGACCCGGGCGGCAGCAGATGGGGGCGAGAGTGCATTGGTGTAGGGAGTGAATGTGGGGCACGGCCGTCAGACAGTGACGGCCGTGCTTTTTTGTGGTGGGGGTACGGCCGTTCACCCCATCACTTCATTGTTTCCCCATACTGCCGATACACCGGCTGGTACATCTGGTTTTGCATGAAAGTGAGCAAATTGGCCGGTCGGGCGACGGTTGCCAACTCATGAGCATAGGCGATTTCGGCTACGGCCGTGGCAATATGCGCCGATACTTCCCGAATG
>JAHDWJ010000123.1 GCA_023384415.1 Anaerolineae bacterium | reverse complement strand
GTCACGGCCGTGCCCACCCGCATACCAGTGACGAATACGCCGGTTGTTGTGGTGGGTACGGCCGTACTCCCCACCAGCGCCAGCACATCCACCCACACCGCCACCTTCACTCCCCCGCCAACCCACACGCCCTCACCCACCGCCACTACAACACCCCAACCTTCAGCAACACCAACCATTACACCTACTCCCTTACCTCCTCCCCCTGGCGAAATCTATGTCTTTTGGGATCCACAAATTATAAATGATTGGAATTCAAACCCTGTTCACAGCTTACATTTGATCACTCCCGGAAAATCACCAGATCATTGGAACTTACAAACCTTGGTAGAAGAGATCATTGGCCATCCGCAACTTACACTATCGCCTGGTAAAACAAAATTCGCTTTTACAGCGTTGGAGGATAAAAACGGCGACGGTCATGTAAGTGATGAAGGATATGATCGCGGTTTTGATGCGCCCAACATTTTTACTTATTCACGGACTAATGGCGAATTTGCCCGCCTGACTTCTGAGTATTTTTCAGGCTATACAGGCTGGTTATCAGATAATGAGCTTGCCATAGGCGACCGTGCAATCAACACTGACAACTTGTCTTGGAGGCAACTACTAAATCAAGCTGAGTTGCCAGATGATATTATAGGCTCGAGCCTTTCGCCTGATGGGAAATTCATAGCAATTAACCAGAATTCAGGTCAAGTTAGCTTAATCAATATCGAGTCTGGTGAGGTAGTGGTTGTTACAAACGAAATCGGCGGAGCAAATGAAGTCGGCAGATCAGATGTAGAAATGGTTTGGTCTCCAGATGGTAAATGGCTTGCTCTAACTCAACCATCAATTAGTCACCTTATAGTGGTAAATACAGATACTCAAGTGGTCGTGCAAGTGCCCGCAGCAGTATCTCTTCTCAAACCGGTATGGTCTCCAGACAATCAATATCTGGCAGTTGTTCAACAAAAGGCAGGTGAATCTGCCCTGATTCTCTTGAGCAGTTCGGATTTTACTGGTCAGGAGATGTTGAGCATCCCAGGAGGTATTTACAATCTGTTATGGTCGCCGGATAGTTCTCAATTGGCAATGGCCACAACTGAGGGAGAAAAAGATGCGTCTCTAAATGTACTGAACATAGAAAACGGTGATTTCAGAGAATTGTGGCACAGTACAGAATCCACACGTTTCTACATTGCCGCCTGGTCACCAGATAGCACATGGTTACTTTTCTTTAATGGACAAGGGTGGTCACCAAGAGATGACACGGCTGGTATTTATCTGATTCATAGAGATGGTGGAGATCCACACTTGGTTGTTGATACTTCCGGTAGCCGCGATCCAATCGCATTTTATTGGCTACCCATAATCAACGCACCGTAACATCTGCACCATGTTCAATTTAAATGGGTAGCAACGGCCGTGCCCACCTCCCCCACTCTCGCTATAATCCCCCCATGAAAGAGGCGCAGCAGTTTGTTACCGGGCACGGCCGTGCCATTTACTCCTTCCCCGTGCAATCCTTTGCCAATCTGCCGGGGACGAGGGCTGGATTTTGGTGGACTGCGGCTCCGGGTTGGAGCAGGCCAATGCGGATTTATTGGCAGGCTTCACGGCCGTGACCAGCCAATTCACCCCCGTCTCCCTCAGCGACATCCGCCACATTCTCATCACGCACGGCCATATTGACCACTTTGGCGGGCTGCCCTTTGTGCGCCAGCATACCGACGCACCCATTGGTGTGCATGTACTCGACCGCCGGGTTCTGTCCAACCACGAGGAGCGGGCGGTGTTTGCCTCGCGGCGGGTGGCCCAATTTTTAGAGGGCGCGGGTGTTTCGGCCGCACACCAGCAGCAGTTGATGCAGGTCTACCTCTTTGCCAAGCGGTATTACCAGTCAGTGCCCGTGCAATTTTTACTGGAAGAAGGGCAGCCAACGGTCAGCGGGATT
>JAHDWJ010000122.1 GCA_023384415.1 Anaerolineae bacterium | reverse complement strand
GACCGTGCGCTATTGGTTTACGGATGTGGACACGGCCGTGTCCCAATTCAACTGCGACTGGGCAGCGATTGGTTGCCAGCATGTGACGGGCGTTTGGGAGAGTGTGGACGGCCGTCAATATCTGGAAGTACGCTTCAACACTGGTGCGACCATGCTGCCCGCCGGTGGGCAAACGGGCGAAATCCAACTGCGCCTGCACCACACCAACTGGTCAGCCTACAACGAAGCCGACGATTACTCCTTTGCCCCTGCCCTCACCAGCCTGACGGACTGGCAAAACGTGACCCTGTATCACAATGGACAACTTGTCTGGGGCATAGAGCCGTAGCATGGGAAGCAATGGCCTGGCGGTTTTCGTCGGCGGCCTATTGCCTGCTGTACCCGCCGGGAGAGACGGATGTGGTATTGACAGTGGTGTGGTGAGCAAAGTGACCCCGACGGGCAAAGGTGGGGCGGCACGGTCGGGAGACCGGCCGCAGCACAACCAAAGCAACCAGAAGACCGCGCCTCAGCAGGCGTGTGCGTTGCGCAAAACAGGTGTGGCACGGTGGTGACGCCGGCCACAGCCGCCGTAAGGACTCAAAGAGCTTATTGTCCAGGAGAGCATAGGCGGCACGGTCGGGAGACCGGCCGCAGCACAACCAAAGCAACCAGAAGACCGCGCCTCAGCAGGGATCCTGGTTCTGGAGATTGGGTACGCGAAACAACTGTGGGTAGTGTGAGAAATTGGGGAGGACGAGTAGAATATGATGGCTTTCCAGGGAATCTCATGGGCAACCCACCAGGGCATGCTACTATTTATTCTACAGGTGGAAGTTGGGGCAAGCCTTTTGCGCGTATCTGGAATAATGAACGCCCTCTCATACCCCAATAGTGAGGTGTCAAAATGTCTTTGAAGCACACGGCCTTTCTCTTTGATTATTCCAAGTTTCAATCCGTCATTGCCCCATTGCTGCAAGCGTTGGACGCAGGTGATTTTGCTCCTCTTCAAGAAAAAGCGGCTCAAATCCGCCAAGAGATTGGCTCCGATGAAACCTGGATATTACACGATAAAGGCACTTATCTCGGGTATGACTCTAACCTTATTAAAGATTCTCGATATCAAAATGGACTATGGGGCCATTGGCTTTTACTAATTCTATCATCTTGTCTACAACCCCATGGCTCATTGGGATATGATTGGACAAAACTTTCCACAACTCTTCGCTCATTAGAGTGGGTCAAAGAGGATGTAGAGAAAGTGATCTTTGGACTACCAACTGTATGGTTAGTCAAGCCGCAAGCACCCTATCAGGGCGGTATGGTAACAGAATGGACATCTCCATATTGGTATTGGATTCAGCCAATGCGATGTACTTATTGTGGTTGGTTACCGGTAGAAGAAATAAATCGGTTGCAAAAGCGTTTAAGAGATCAACAAGTATTGATAGAAAGAGATGTGTCGACCGTTATTCAACTACCACCTAATGTTTCTTTGGCCAACGCACAAATTTCAAAAGATCTTGACCCAAATTATTGGTATACCAGGATCCCGGTAATCTACAACGAAGCCCTTAAAATAATGGCAGATGCTGTTAGTGCAAAACAAGGAATATTCTCCATCATTTATCAGGAGTATGGATGAGAACAAACCTACTACCTGCTCTGGCACGGTCTTCCTGGATTGCTGTGGCCGGTGTCACCACCGCGCCACATTCGCTTGCCAGTCGCCGGCCCGTTTTCGGCCGTTCGGTTCCTGGCTTCTAATGTGGCATTGTTTCCCGGCGCATCTCTGTAGCCGTGAAATGTGTGGGGTTGAGCACGGCCGTACACAGCAAATGTGGCGCGAGAGGGGAAGGGGGTGGTACGGCCGTGTTTTTTGTGTGGTGGGGCGGGGGGACGGCCGTAAAATTCCCCTATACACGTTGAGCAAGGCAGAGGCGGCGCGGCGGGGACGCCGGCC
>JAHDWJ010000121.1 GCA_023384415.1 Anaerolineae bacterium | reverse complement strand
GGCCGGTGTAACCCCGTTCGGTTAAGGGGGTGGCGGTGGGGGCACTGCCCCGGTAATCGCCATAGGGCAGGTAGTGGGCGGTTGTGCCAGGTACCGGGCTGCCGTTGGGGATAGCCAGCAGGCGGGTACTGCCCAGGGGGTCGGTGATGAAGTAGAACAGGCCGTTAGTGGGTTGGGGCGGACTGGTGGTGACGCGGGTGGCGATGGCGCGGCCGGCTAATGTGTAAACGGCCCGCTGGATGGTTTGCCAGGTTTCCCAGAAGCACCTTAATCCTCCACTAGTTCAAATTGCCAGCGGTATTCCAAAACATCCCCAGAAGTTTGACGAAACTGGAAGAAAACTCCATGTACACCAGGAGCGAGATCAACCTGCCCACAGATAATTTTGGGATCAATTCCTCGCATAATCACTTGACCTGTATTTATGTCTGTTACGCTAGTTAAAGATAAATCTGATTGATTTACATAAACCGTTTTGATTTGATAGCTATCAATAAACATCTTAACACGGCTTGCAACAATGGTGGGCTGTGTGAAATCATCCCCATCCTGAGCAATATCTTTAACTCGTAAGCAGATGAAGGAATCATATGCAGATACATTTTCGAAGCTTGAAAGAATCCTTATATCAGAAATAGCCTGCTCATTACTTGCATTAAAAATAGTTAAAGGCAATATTAATCCTTCCTTTGGCGCCACTTCAATAACAAAATGGGGACGCGCTTGAAGGGGTGGTAAGAGGGTAGGTATGATAGTGGTGGGAGATGAACTACATCCAACCAACCCCAAAAACAGTAAAAAAAACGAATACTTAATAAAATGCATCATCATTGAATACTCCATAAAGGGTTGATAGCTCCCCAACTTCCGGTCAAGTCTAAATGGGTCTTCCAATTATTGGCAATATGTACACCATTAAAATAGATACCCCCGCCAGATGCTCCCCCTGGAAGCTTTATATCAATGGCAAACGAGGGAATTCCGTTTTCATCGGCAATCGTAGTTATATTAGCCCACACAGCATAGGTACTGCCGACGTTTGTTCCATCCCAAGTTATGACAACGACCTTATCTCCGACTTGAACACCAGAAGAAACCACGTCCCCAAAAATTGCGGCTGTTTGATTGCTGAATGTTCCCTGATTAAACGTTAATGTAGATGTTTCATCAGCATATCGTTGTAGTATCTGCCCATTAACTGGAATAGAGTTGCCATAAGCATCATAAAGGTGTATACGATGGATTGGGAGATTTAAGTCGAATGCGCGAAAATGATTATGTGATAATAGGGTATGGTCATTCATAACGGTTGCATGATATGGAATGGTACAAGTGCGGCTTGAACCAATAGGACATTGTGTATCCCCCTGGTACTCAATCAAAATCATAACAGTTGCATCAAGAATTTGCTGCTCAATAGGGTTTGGTGTTGCGGGTGGTGTAGGTGAGGACGGGGGCAGGCATAAGGGATCGCTGGGATCGCCACAGGCCATGTGCCCGGTTGGGTCGGTGTAGCGTAAAGCGTTGCCCAGGACGTAGCTGTACCGGTTGTGGCTCTGGGGGTTGGCGGGGCTGGGGATGAGGGTATCGGCGGTGAGGAATCTACCAGTGGTGGGGCTGTAGAAACGAGCATTCATGTAGGTCAGCCCCATCTCCCGGTTCTCGTGGTGGCCAGTGTAGCCGCGTTCGGTTAAGGGGGTGGCGGTGGGGGCATTGCCCCGGTAATCGCCATAAGGCAGGTAGTGGGCGGTTGTGCCCTGGACCGGGCTGCCGTTGGGGGCAGCCAGCAGGCGGGTACTGCTCAGGTGGTCGGTGATGAAGTAGAACAGGCCATCCGTGGGTTGGGGCGGACTGGTGATGACGCGGGTGGCGATGGCCTGCCCGGCCAGGGTGTAAACGGCCCGCTGGATGGTGCGCCAGGTTTCCCAACAGCCCGGCGGTGGGGGGTCTGGGGATTCCAGGATGGGGCATTGGTTTGGCTCCC
>JAHDWJ010000059.1 GCA_023384415.1 Anaerolineae bacterium | reverse complement strand
TGTGACCGATGGTGCCGATGTTGCAATGGGGCTTTTCACGTGCGAATTTTGCTTTAGCCATTGTTTTACATCCCTCTCTACAAATTCGACTGTTCCATTAGGGAGTAAACTCCCCTTTCATAATAATACCCCGCTACCCAGATAGGGCAGACGGGGCAAGGAGCCCACGATGGGACTTGAACCCATGACCTCATTCTTACCAAGAATGTGCTCTGCCGACTGAGCTACGTGGGCGGGTATTGAGCGAAGAAAAATTACTTCTTCAAGAGTGGGCCAGGTAGGACTCGAACCTACGAAGGCGTTCGCCAGCGGATTTACAGTCCGCCCCCTTTGCCGCTCGGGACACTGACCCAGGAATACGACTTTTTAACGGTCGGTTCAGAGCCAACGATGGGACTTGAACCCATAACCTATGCTTTACAAAAGCATTGCTCTGCCGATTGAGCTACGTTGGCATGGTAGCCCCAATGTTAATAAATGGGCACTTTGCCACACCGGATTGCAAGTATAACAATTCTCCGTGTTTCGTCAACAGGAATTTTCTGCTTGAATCTTTGCCTGACCGTGCTATAATTCTTGCCTGTAACTATCTTCATAGTTTTTAGCGGCAAAAAGTGGGCTTCCCCCACTTTTTTGTTTTCAGGTTGTAATAACAAGGTCAGGCCAGAATGAAAAGTGAATTTCTTCTTGCATTTAATGAGATATGTGAAGCTCGCGGTTTATCGAAGGAAGTGGTTATTGATGCTCTCAAAATCGCTTTGGTTTCGGCGTACCGACGGAGTGTGAATACTGGCAATACCCAGGGTGTAACGGTGGAGATTGATCCCCGTACCGGTGAACCAACGATATATGCTGAAAAAGAGGTGGTTGATTATATCGTTAATGAGTCTACGGAAGTGACGTTAGATGAAGCCCGGCGCGGTGGCTATGCCAATGCCGAGATGGGCGATCTCGTCATGGTGGATAGTACCCCACGTAATTTTGGCCGTATTGCCGCGCAGACGGCTAAACAGGTGATTTTACAACGTGTCCGTGAAGCGGAGCGGGATCAATTGTTTGAGGATTTTTCAGCCCGTGAAGGGGAAATTGTGAATGGCACAGTGCAAAGTGTTAGTGGTCAAAACATTACCATTGGCCTGGGACGCACAGAGGCGACTTTGCCGAAGAATCAACAGGTGAATGGGGAACGGTATCGGCCACATGATAAGATTCGGGTGTATGTCTTGGAAGTGAAAAAGACGAACCGAGGCCCGCAAATTTATGTCAGCCGGAATCATCGCAATCTTTTACGCCGCTTGTTGGAGTTGGAAGTGCCGGAAATTTATAATGGTCAGGTTGATATTAAGAGTATTGCCCGTGAGGCCGGCGGCCGCTCTAAGGTGGCGGTGAAGGCGGTTCAGCCCGGTGTTGACCCGGTAGGGGCGTGTGTTGGTATGCGCGGGGTTCGTATTCAGAGTATTGTGCGGGAACTCAATGATGAGAAGATTGATGTCATTGAGTGGGATGCGGATGCTAAAAATTTCATTGCTAAGGCCCTTAGCCCGGCACGGGTGGCCCAGGTGTTTTTAGAGGAACATCCAGAGCAAGGTAAGACAGCTTCGGTGATTGTGCCGGATGATCAGCTTTCTCTGGCGATTGGCCGTGAGGGGCAAAATGCCCGATTGGCGGCGAAGTTGACGGGTTGGCGGATTGATATTAAGAGTATGATGGAAGCGGTGCAAGAATCGCTGGCCAGTTTGTCTCATCCAGCCGTAGACCCGACGGTGGCTAAGGATACTGAACTGCTAGAACGGGTTGAGCAAATTCTGATCAAGAAGGAAATGGGCCGGCCGATTACGGCTGAAGATTACATTTTTATGAATCGGCTGGTGGTGGGTGTAGAAGGACGTATTGTGGCTGCCCGCACCGCTTCTTATGAAGATATTCGCCAATTTCGCAGTGAGGCCCGGAAACGGGTGCCGGCGATGGCCTGGAAGCATACGATTGATGAGCTTGATCTGCCGGGTCGGACCCATAATTTGCTGCTGGATAATGATGTTACGACGGTTGGGGACGTGTTGTTTAACCTGGAACTGGGTGATGATGTTTTCTTGAAGATGCGTAGTTTTGGTGACAAGATGCTGGAGGATTTGAAGGATGCCGCGGCCGCATATAAGCGTAAACTGAAGGCTACCGCAGCCATCACCGAAGCTGAACCATTAGATGAAGCTGAGGTTGTGGAAGATCTGAGTGAACCAGCCTCTCTGGCCCCAATTGAATCCCAGTTATTGCCTGAACCTGAACTAGAACTTACACCAGAACCAGTGCTAATTGAGGAAGTTAGTTCGATTCCAATGGCAGCAGAACCAGAAGAGGAAGGCGTGGAGATATTTGCGGCCGCCATTGAAGCCCTCGATAAACCACAAGTGCCTGATCTGGACGATCTCAGTAAATCGTTGTTGGACACAGAGACGGTAGTGCCGGCCCCAACCAGTAAACCGGTCAAACCACTAGTCACTATTGTCCGACCTACTCCCACTGATGATCGTGATGATGATAGCGGCCGCAAAAAGCCGAAGAAGGGGAAAGAGTTGGTTTATGATGAGAATGCTGGCCGCACTGTAGTTAAGCGCAAGCGCAAGAGCAACCGAAATCGTACCTGGGAAGATTTCAACCTGGAAGATTTTGATGAATTTTAGACTTTAGACATCATTCACATCCAAGCTTATGGGGGTAAAAAAAGGGCAACCACTGCGGCCGCGGCCTATACCACAGCGCACTTGTGTCATTTGTCGCGTTAAAATGGACAAACGTCGTCTGACACGTATTGTGCGAACCCCAGAACAAACCATTCTTCTTGACCCAACGGGCAAGAAAAATGGTCGGGGGGCATACATCTGTGATCAGCCCGATTGTTGGGTCAAAATGCAGACAACACAACTGTTAGACCGCGCTTTGGAAATAACCATCACTCCCGAAATTAAAGCAGCCCTGTTCGTAGACCGGTCAACAGTGCCTGTACCCTGATTTCTGTTGTAGGTAGCCGCGGCAATAACCTATTCTACAAAGACCTGACTAGCGTATGAAACCTGTCAGGTCTTGCCCCGCTGATGTTTGCCCGTTGATTGACCGTTTTGCCACATAGCCTGGCTGCATAGTTACGATAATCAGGCAATCTCATCACCAGACCTGGCAAAGGAATGCAACCTGCCAGGTTTGGTCTTAAATAGCGACCGCTCACGCTGCCCACCCATTTAGGAAAAAATGTTATGGCTCAAACAAAAACAGTAATTGAAATACCTGAATTTATTACGGTTCGTGAATTGGCAACGCTGATGAATGTCAGCCCCATTAATGTCATTAAGGAATTAATGAGTAATGGGATCATGGCCAATATCAACCAACAGATTGATTTTGATACCGCTTCTATCGTCGCGGAAGATATGGGTTATGAACTGGTTCCTGTTTATGTCCCTGCGCCCGAAGCAGCCGAAGATTTGACCGATAGACCAGCCTGGCGGCAAGTGTTAGCTGGAGAAAGGGAAGGCAATCTAAAACCGCGCCCCCCAGTAGTAACCATGTTAGGGCATGTGGATCATGGCAAAACCTCGCTCCTGGATCATATTCGTCAGAGTAAAGTGGCTCTGGGCGAAGCCGGGGGAATTACCCAACATATTGGGGCTTATCAGGCCAGTTGGAATGGGCAACTGATCACCTTTTTGGATACCCCAGGCCACGAAGCGTTTACAGCGATGCGGGCCAGAGGGGCGAAAGCGACAGACATTGCCATTCTGGTCATTGCGGCTGATGATGGCATTATGCCCCAAACCCGTGAAGCAATTGATCATGCCCGTGCGGCTCGTGTCGCCATTATTGTGGCTCTGAACAAGATAGATTTACCCACCGCCAACCCCAATAAAGTTAAACAACAGTTGAGTGAAATTGGCCTGGTGCCGGATGATTGGGACGGTGATACCCTGGTTATTCCCGTTTCAGCTAAAACGGGTGCCGGTATGGAAGATTTATTAGAAGCAATTTTGCTCACAGCGGAAGAAATTGCCCCCCGGGCCAACCCCAATGCCTCGCCGACGGGTACTGTTTTGGAAGCCCGTATGAGTAAAGGGCGTGGGGCCGTGACCAATGTCCTGGTGCAAAATGGAACTCTCCGCAAGGGAGATACGGTAATTATTGGGGAACATTATGGCCGTATTAAATCTATGCACGATTTCTTTGGCCGGCCAATTGATGTTGCCGGTCCCTCAACCCCTGTTTCTATTTCTGGTCTTAATGGGATTCCTACGGCTGGGGATCAGTTCCGCGTAGTGAAGGATGAAAAGGAAGCCCGGCGGCTTCTGGTGGAGATGCAGGAAAATAAAGAAGAGCCTGTGGAGCGGCCGCGACGGGTCAGCCTGGATGATTTTTTCGCCAGTATGCAGGAAAGTGATGTTAAAACCTTACGCCTGATCATTAAAGCAGATGTTCAAGGCTCTTTGGAACCGATTGTCAACTCCCTTAATAAGCTGCAAATAAGTGATGAAGTGACATTGGAGATTCTTCATGCCAGTACCGGTAACATCACCGAAAAAGATGTGATGCTGGCTCTCGCCTCTGAAGCGGTTATCTTGGGGTTTAATAGTGATGTGGACGCGGCCGCACGAGTGGCTGCCCGTGCCGCTGATGTGGAAATCAACACTTACAGCATCATTTACAAGCTGCTTGAAGATGTCACTAAAGCATTGAAAGGGCTGCTTCCACCTACCTTTGAAAAGGTGGTCATTGGCCGGGCTGAAGTGCGCCAGGTATTCGATCTGAAATCTGGGGCCATTGCTGGCTGCTACATGCGAACTGGCGAAGCCCGACGTAATGTGAAAGCCCGCGTCATTCGCGGAGGGTCACTTCTCTGTGAAGGAGATGTGGGCAGTTTGCGTCATCACCAGGAAAATGTGCGCCAGATTCGTACCGGCTTTGAATTTGGGGTTACTATTGATGGGTGTGACAACTTTCGTTCTGGTGACATCATTGAATTTTTTGAACTGCAACGATCTAGCTGATGACGGAAGACAAGAGTGGAAACAATGATCTTATCACCATGTCAGCCATCCTCTGTCCTCGGTTTTCTATCAGGTAAATTTAGATGAGTACCATTCGCCAACAGCGTGTAGCTGAACAGATTCAGACAATTCTGGCAGAATTATTTCAACGAGAATTGCGTGATCCCCGCTTGCAAATGGTGACTGTGACTGAGGTAAAGGTGGATCGGGAGTTTCAGGCGGCTCATGTATATGTGAACGCCTTGGGGGATGAGTCACGGCAGAATGAGGTATTGGCAGCTCTGAACAAAGCGGCAGGTTTTTTAAGACGAGAATTAGCCCAACAAATGAGCCTTCGCACCACCCCCCAGCTATATTTCCGTTGGGACCCAACACAAGCACAAGCTGACCGGGTTCACTCCCTTCTTGACCAACTGGAAATACCACCGCCCCCAATCACCGAAGATGAAGAGGAGTGAGTGGGGCAGTTTATTGTATTGCAGGAGTCAATCTTGGCTGTAGTGGATGGCATTAAACAGGCGATTGATAACGCCGCTGATATTATGGTTGTGTCTCATGTGTCGCCTGATGGCGATGCGATTGGCTCGATCACCGCGATGGGCCTTATGCTGCAGCAGATGGGAAAGCGGCCGCGCCTCATCTGTGATGATGAGGTGCCCGCTCGGTTTCGCTATCTCCCTCTGGCATCTCAAGTGCAAATCCCACCGCCCCCCACTATGCCTGATTTGATTATTGCCCTTGATTGTGGTGATGAATCCCGTATGGGCAAGGCGTTTGCTGATTTACCAGAACCTAAACCCCCAGTTATTAACATTGATCATCATGTAACCAATACCCGATTTGGGCTCATTAATCTGGTAGATACTAGTGCCAATGCCACGGTTGAAATTTTATATGATCTTTTGCCTGGGTTAGGTGTTACTTTAGGGCAGCCTCTGGCCGAATGTTTGTTGACTGGCCTGGTAACGGATACGTTGGGTTTTCGGACAAATGGGGTAACACCGCACACCCTGCGTGCGGCCGCGACTCTTATTGAGGCTGGGGCAGATTTGAATGATATTACCCAAAAAGCCCTTACGGTTAAGCCGCTAGCCAATTTGCAGCTCTGGCGCATTGGTCTAAACAATATGAAATTTCAGGATGGTTTTTTATGGAGTACTCTTCCCTTTGAAGACCAGAAAACCATTGGTTATATGAGTGCCTCTAGTAGCGGCCTTGTTAATATGTTAGGCGATATTGAACAGGCAGCTATCGGGGCGGTGTTACAGCAAGTAGAAGATGGTCGGGTAATGGTCAGTTTACGCTGCCGTCCCCCTTTTGATGTTTCCATGCTGGCAGCTAACCTGGGCGGTGGGGGACATCCCCTGGCGGCTGGTTGCAGCCTGGAAATGTCTCTGGTAGAAGCAGAACGATTGGTGGTTGGTTTAGCTATCCAAACCATCCGCGAACAACGACGACAGCTTCGTTTGAATGGCAATCGTTGAGGGAAGAGTGGCAGAGTTACAGGGTTGCAGGGGCTGCCAGATGGAAACCTGAAACTTAAAACTTGAAACACGGAATGCCCATGCTTGAAGGATTGTTAATTGTTGATAAACCAATCGGCTTGACTTCCCACGATGTCGTACAACAAATTAGACGGTTGAGTCATATTCGGCGTGTAGGTCACGCGGGCACCTTAGACCCATTAGCTACCGGAGTGTTGGTGGTATGCCTGGGAAGAGCAACCCGATTGATTGAATATGTGATGGGGCAGCCGAAAATGTATCTGGGTACGGTTCGGCTGGGGCAAACGACCGATAGTTATGATGCGGAAGGAGAAATTAACCAGACCTGGCCAGTCACGGTGACTCAGGAAGAAATCGCGGCCGCGCTCCCCTCTTTTCGCGGCCGCATTGCCCAGGTGCCCCCCAGGTATTCCGCTATCAAGAAGGGTGGGCAGCCCGTTTATAAATTAGCCCGCCAGGGCATTGTGGTTGATCTCCCAGCACGCCCAGTCACGATTTATGAACTGGAATTAGTAGAGTGGCAGCCACCTGATCTGACTTTACGCGTTGTTTGTTCGGCGGGCACCTATATCCGCTCCCTGGCCCATGATCTAGGGGAGCAGTTGGGTTGTGGCGGGCACCTGGTGGCTTTGCGCCGGACGGCTGTGGGGGTAATGACGGTGGACGCGGCTGCTAAGCTGTCTGCGCTCAACCCAGATAATTGGCCGGCGGCTCTGCTTGCTCCTGAAGCAGCGGTAGCCCATTTGCCCCGGCTGGATCTAACCCCTGTTCAGGCAGATATGCTAACCCAGGGGCAGCGGCCTCTGCGTGAACCGGGGCAGCCATCCGCTCTACTACTAAGAGGATATGACGAGCGCAGCGGGTTTTTGGGTGTTTTTTCTCCCTGGCAAGACCGATGGCAGGTAGAGAAGTTGATGCCTCCCCTATCCTAACATCGACTGAAAGAAGTAATTGTCAATTTGTGGTCGTTATATTGTCCTGATAATAGCTCAATTTTGGGCCAAGAGTTTCCTTCCGTGAATCAGCTACCCCATTCGCTCCCATTTCAACAGTTAGCTCACCTGAACCAGGCCCAACCGGATCATCCCACCTTTGTTGCCGTAGGGGTATTTGATGGCGTACACGTAGGGCACCAGGCATTGTTGCGGCAGATGGTCGCGGCCGCACGTCAAGCTCAGGCTCGTTCCGCAGTCCTTACCTTTTTCCCTCATCCTCTGGTTTACATTCAGCAGTTGCGCGGCCGCTACTACCTGATGCCTCTGCACGAACGAGTGCAGCACCTGGCTGAATTAGGGGTTGACCTGGTGATTACGCAAACATTTGATGAACAAACGCGCCATACTCGTGCGGCCGAATTCATAGATGATTTGCGTCATTATCTGGATATGCAAGCCTTGTGGGGGGGGCATTTTTCTTTGGGGTATGCCCGTGAAGGGGATTATCCGTTTTTACAAGCCCAGGCCGCTCAAAAACAGTTTACCGTCCACCAGATCAACGATTTATACATCTGGGAAGGGGAGCGGGTGAGCAGCAGCCGCATCCGGCAGGCCCTGGCCGCCGGGCAAATGGATGTCGTGACTGGCTGCTTAGGCCAGCCTTACCGAATAACGGGAGAGGTAGCACATGGGCAAGAACGCGGCCGCACCATCGGCTTTCCTACAGCTAACCTGGCTGTTTGGGAAGAGCAAATTGTGCCGGCTTATGGGGTGTATGCCACCTGGGCCTGGGTAGGGGGTGAACGGTACGCGGCCGCGACCAACGTGGGGGTTCGCCCGACCGTTTCCGGCCATGACCTGACTATTGAAGCCCATCTACTCGATTTTGCCGGAGATTTATACGGCCAGGAGATGAGTCTGGAATTTCTCGCCCATATTCGTTCAGAACAGAGATTTGCCGGACTGGAAGCCCTCAAAGCACAAATTGCCCAAGATGTAACCACCGTGCGGCACAAATTAAGCTAACTGGCATAGAAGTTCAACCTTCCCCCCAAAATTGAACTTCTTTCCAGATTCCTGGCAGAACAGAAGTTACAAACCGGCTTACAATTTGACTTATTCTAATGTTTAATTCATAAAACCCGTTTATACTCACCCCCATTGTTTCAGAAAAGATAAAGACGATAGGGAGCAAAAAGCCAAACTCAGGGGCAAACATACCTGCAAATCTGCCTTATTCAGGCACCAGCGGGGGTCAATTCGGTGACATAGCCCTTATTGTGAAAAAACAAGAAAAAGGGATAGGAAATGTTTCCTATGTATTTAGTACCGGGTCATTCGTTATAGTGCCCGCAGTTCTGGCAACTTGTTTGGGCCAAATCAGACAAACTTATGTGCGTTAATGAGAAGCAAAATGAAACCCACCAATTGAGCTAAATCCAACGTACCTGAGTTCCTCACTATTCTCCCATTGTTATCTCGAACGAATACCTTCATATCAATCCATCAGGATCATTTTTGATTGGGTGGTTATCTTAAGCTGTGTCCAGAGGAGAGGTTATGCGACTGCCAAAATTCATTCAGCGGAATCATCATAAACGAACAAATTCGTCTTCAAAACAGTTACTGAGTGGGGTACTGTTATTGTTGGCCTCACTCATCATTATTACCCTGGCAATATGGCCACAGCCCCAGGTTCAGGCCAACCCTGAGAACAATAATAAAGCCTATCTGCCAGTGGTACAAAATCCATTAGGCGGCGCGGCCGCGTACCCCATCGTCTTCGTCTCCCGCCAAATCCCCAACCAGGGCAGCATCTATTGGAACACTCCCAAGGGGATGCCTGGTGTTGGCCCCTGGAGCCGCTTCCAGGTGGCTTCTCCCGGCAAGCTGCTCGTTCGCGAACCTAATGGCACCATTCGCACCCTCATTGATGGGGCTAATCCGACCGCTGCATCCCGCCATCTAGTTGATGTCAGTTCCCCCAGCGTTTCCTACGATGGCACTAAAATCGCCTTTGCCGGGTTCCCCCAACAGGCGTACAACAGTAACGCCACCCAACCCCAGCGAAATCCGGGGGCATGGCGCATCTATACCATCAATGTAGACGGCACCAACCTGCAACAAGTAACCACCAGTGACTTTTCCTATAATAACCTGAATATGACCCAGTTTGGTCAGGCCGCCGGGGCATTCAGTGGCTATGATGACACTGATCCCACCTGGCTGCCTGATGGTCGTCTGGTCTTCTCTTCAACCCGTTGGCCTTCCCAGGCCCAATACAGTGGGGTACGAGCAACCAACCTGTATGTGGTGAATGCCAACGGTACAGGTATGCGACGGATTACTTCCGAACGTAACGGGGCGGATCGCCCTCTTGTAGACCCACTCACTGGGAAAATCGTCTACTCCCGCTGGTGGCGTAACCACCGTTTCGCCACTAACAATATGGCTACAGTCACCGGTGGTGGGGGTTATCAAATGCACCTGGGTCTAACCACAGATCGCAGCAACCATGTGGGCGGAGCTGATAACCTGTGGCGCAATGAATGGTTCCCCGCCGCTATTAATCCTGATGGGACGGAACTGGTTTTGTGGTCCGGCAATTATCAAGGTCACGATTATTACGGCGGGGCCTTCACCGATGATGGTGTCTTGATTGGGAACTATTTTCCTATGACCAACATGACCGAGGCCGGTGGGTTTGGCGGCCTGCGCCGAATTGTGCGCGGGGCGGGAAACCCTCAAGGGATTATTGGGATTACGGGCACTTCAGGCACTCTGGTTAATAATAATCCCCCATCTTATGGGATTTATGTAGGCAATTACGCCGCTGAACCGGATGTAGCTCCTAATGGTACGATTCTTTTCTCCTGGGCTGAGGGCATTTCTCAGGATTATGGGCTGTATACGATTAATGCCAATGGGCAAAACCGCACCTTGCTCTATAACAATCCGGGTACAACGGAACTCCAGGCGCGGATCATCCGGCCGCGGCCGCTGCCCCCCATCATCCCAGATACCGTTACCCAGATTCCCCCCTTGCTGCCTCCCCCGGCACAAGGCCCATACAACACCGATGGCACTTTCGTCTTCGATGCCCGTAACGTCTACTTCAATGCCCCCGTAGATTGGCCCATCGTCAATGCCCCGCCCGTCGGTTCAGCGGCTACCATCAGCTTTTTCCTGGATCACCAGCGCACCAGCCCTGGCTCATTCCCTGCCCTGGATTGGCCCATCTTGCTAGGCACGAAAAACATTAACCCCAATGGCTCGGTCATTGACAACGCAGCCCCCGCCAACCTGCCTTTGTTCGAGATAGTTCGCTCGGCCAATGGCAATGTACCCCTCACCCGTGATCCGTATGGGGTGAACGGAGCGGCTCATGTGGCTGGGATGAACTTCGGCCGGCCGGGCACAACCGCGACTTGTGTAGGCTGCCATGCCGGGCATACCCTCATCCCTCTGCCCGCCGATCCCCAATGGACTAACCTGGCAACCGGGGCAACCGTCCGAGTCTCCTCAACCAACAACTCCCAATACAACAAAGGGGTTAATGACCGGATGGTCATGCGGGGAGAAATCTGGCGATACTGGATCAGTGCCAATGGGCAGACACAAAACCAATGGGTAGAGCTGGTTTTCCCTGTGCCCGTCACTGTGCGTACTGTTACCTTGTACAACCCGCGCCAGGGAGGGGAGGCAAACTCAACCTTGCAGGTGGGCAGTACACGAGTGCGCCTTTACAGTGATGTCAACGCCACCAATCAATTAGCCACCCAGACCAGTGGATCCCTCTCGGTATCTGGTACCAATGTGAACTTTAATGATGTGACTGGCGTGCGGGTGGTGCGGGTTGAGATTACCAGTATGTCGGGCACGTTCTACGGGATGCAGGTTGCCAGTATTGCTGAGATTGAGGTGATTGCCAGAGGGGAAGCTCTCACCCCGGCTGATTACGTCGAGCCAGAGGAGTTTGAAGAGTAAACTACTGTTCGGTTGTGGCCCGTTCAGAGACCGGCCACAGCCAATGAAGAGTTTGCGGCCATAAAAAGAGCCTGGTGGTGAATACCATCAGGCTTTTTTTGGTAAGATTACTGGATTCTAGCGTTTTTTGATCTGACCATTGGTTATTAGTGTATTAGTATATTGGTTATTCCCCGTGGTGAAATCAATTTTCGCCAGAGTCCCCTAAGACTATCAGGCATGGTTCAGGGGATATTTACAAACTTATCCGCCGACCCCGATTTTTCCAGTAGCGACTGGTCTGCGTCCGCTGTCTGCGGTCAGAAAAACGAGTAACCAATGAATCAGTTTGAAGAAGAATATATGGATGTCTTGCCCAATATTGAGTTTGGCTTAATAACTGTTTACCGTGAGGATGAAGAGATGACCGATTGGCAGGCGTTAGAGGCGATTAACAGCCTGATACGCACGTATACCGCCGAAATACGTCGTCGGTCAGCCCCGGCATTAAAATTGAACGAATTGTCGCAAAGCGCTTATGATCGGATGATGGGTATGTGTGACTTACACTTGGGACGGGAGGCATTGATCGCTCCGGATGGCAGGGAGCTAACCTTTCCCAGGGTGAGCACTACAGGTGAAATTGTGCATTGCCTGAAACGTATCCGTCGCTCTATTGAGATGTGGAATAAGGAGATGGGGCGGCGCGGTTACTTTGATGTCGTGGGGCAATATGTGCAATGAGATTAATCGTATATTAAGCCTTCCGAAGGTTTTCTCTACTGGTGATCATTGGCAACGAAACCTTCGGAAGGTTGTATCACCAGAGAGGGTTAGTAGTTACGATTAATCACCAAAAGATATGCCCAGATCGCGGGCGGTGAGCATGGTGTCGCTGTCCAGGGGGACGGTTTTCATGCGTCCGGCTACTTTTTCCAGGGGGACGTAGCGCACAGTGGGGGGATCCAGGGCGACCATGACGTTGGCATACCCTTCGGCCAGGGCCCGGACCGCGGCCGCGCCAAAACGTAATGATAGTAACCGATCTGTGGCGGTTGGGGTGCCGCCGCGCAGCAGATGCCCTAACTGCACCACTCGTGTCTCTTTGCCACACAACTGCTGCAATGCCTCACCTACTTTATGCCCAACGCCTCCTAGCCGCTCGGCCTGGCCTATTTGTTTACCGATGATGGTAAATTCACCCCCCACCGGTTTTGCCCCTTCGGAGACGACGATAATAGAAAATTTGCGGCCGGCCTCGTCTCGCTGCCGTACTTTGTCAGCCACTTTGTGAATGTCATAGGGGATTTCGGGAATCAGAATGGCATCGGCGGTGGCGGCTACCCCGGCAAATAGGGCGATCCAGCCGGCATACCGTCCCATCACTTCAACGACCATGATCCGCTGATGGGATTCAGCGGTGGAGTGGAGACGATCCAGACAGTCGCTGGCGAAGGCGACGGCGGTATCAAAGCCAAAGGTGGCTACTGTTTCGTCCAGGTCATTGTCAATCGTTTTGGGCACACCCACAACCCGCACCCCCCTTTCGGCCAGGGCATGGGCAATGCTCAGAGAGCCATCCCCCCCGATGGCGATGAGTGCGTCTATGGCTTCGGCCCGGAGCGCGGCCGCGATCTCTTCTGTTCTATCTACCTCTATCCACGTCCCATCTGGCCCCTGCACCGGGAAACTCGTCGGGTTTCCTCGATTGGTCGTGCCGATAATGGTGCCGCCTAGATGGGTAATCCCCCGCACACTATCCCGGTCTAAGTGGCGATACCAGCCGTGAGGGTACGCTTCTGGATAGAGAAGGCCATTATACCCATCTAAAATGCCCAAACATTCCCACCCCCGGTTTAGGGCAGCCAGGACAACGGAGCGAATGACCGCATTGAGACCGGGAGCGTCTCCCCCGCCGGTGTTGATAGCGATTCGTTTGATAGACATAGAGCCTCGCGATGAGTGATGGGTGAAACGTGATGGGTGATTTTTACAGATCACATACGGTTATATTTTGTTACAATCCAAAGCCATGAAACAAACCATCTGGCTTAGGGTAATTCTATTTGCTTTTCACCGGCTGTACAATGAACTGGCCTGGACGTATGATTGGGTCAGTTGGGTGGTCTCTCTGGGGGATTGGCGCAGTTGGCAGCGGGCGGCCCTGCCTTTTTTACACGGGGAGACGGTTTTGGAGATTGCCCATGGGCCAGGTCATTTGTTAGTGGATGCGGCCGCCGCTGCCTATCAAGTCATTGGTCTTGATCTATCTCCGGCGATGGGGCGGCTGGCCCGGCGCAACCTGGCGCGGGCCAGGGTAGATGTGCCCCTGGTGCGGGGGATGGTGCAACATTTACCCTTTCTCCCAGAGCAGTTTGATAATGTGTTATCTACCTTTCCGGCACAGTTTATCACCGAGAAAGTGACGTTGGCTGAAGTGTGGCGAGTGCTGCGGCCGCGGGGCCAATTCATCATCGTCCCTGAAGGCCACCTCACCGGGCGAGGCCCACTGTTCTGGCTGGTACAACTGCTTTGGCGGGCCACCTTGCGGGGTAAACCTGATGAAACAACCTGGCAGCCCTTCGTTACTCGTCTGGAAGAAAGTGGCTTCGCCGTCACCTTGCATCGGGTACAATTACCACACAGCGGCTGCACCGTTATCATAGCCCAAAAAAGACAGAAATAATCAATCGTGCTATTATTGCCCGGTTGATTAAGCTGCTAGAGTTTGGCAAAAATTGATTTCACCAGTGGGATTAACCAATACATCAATACACTAATACACTAATAACCAATGGTTAGATCAAAAAACGCCAAACGCTCCAGACCCCAGATAGTAGTCTGGCTCAATCATCTAAATTGACCCAGGCTGATAGACAAGGATTATTTGTGACTGAACAAGAACAAGAGACAAACGTACCAGAGCCAGCCAATGAAACCTGGTTTCAAGAACTGCCCTTGAGCGAAACCGACGACTCTATTGAGTCGGAAGAGGAAGTGCATAGCAGTTCACCCATTTTCCCGGACGCTGCTGAATTACCCCCTATTCAGCCTGCGCCATTGGGGCAAAAAATTATCCCCCTTCTCTTAGCCGCTATTATTTTAGGCAGTGATCAGGTCAGCAAACATCTGATCATTATCAACCTGGATGTCTATGAAAGTTATGCCCCCATCCCGGCTTTAGCCAACTTTTTCCAATTTACCCACATCCACAACACCGGGGCGGCCTTGGGAATGTTTCCTTCTGGGGGCTTGTTTTTTACTATCATCGCCATCATCGTGGCCATTGCCATTGTCATCTATAACCGGCGGCTTGGGGAAGGCCATTACCTGCTCCGCATTGCTTTAGGGATGCAGCTGGGGGGGGCATTGGGTAACCTCACCGACCGGCTGCGCCTGGGGTATGTGACTGATTTTATGGATGTCATTCCCTTGCCAGCCATCTTTAATCTGGCTGATGCGGCCATCGTGGGAGGGGTTGTGGTTCTCTTTTATCTCATGCTGCTAGAGACCCTTGAAGAGCGGCGCCATAAGCAGGCACAAGCCAGAGAGATGGAGATGAATGGTGAAGTAGAAGCCGACCCCTCAGACAACCGGCGGCTGACGGGCAGTACGCGCTCCTCACTCACGGACTCGGAAACGATATGAGCCGACAAACGATTACCGTCTCCCTTGATAATGAAGGTGCCCGCCTGGATCGTGCCCTGGCCGAGGCTTTGCCCGACCTTTCCCGTACCCAGATCCAAAAGTTGATTAAGGAAGGTGAAGTAAGGCTTGGGGGGCAGCCGGTTAAAGCAAGTTTACGGCTGGAGCGGCCGGAAACCATCACTGTGATTTTGCCCGAAATCGTCGCCACGGAACTTAAACCAGAAGCTATCCCGCTGGATATCCGGTATGAGGATGAGGATATTCTTCTGGTCAACAAACCGGCGGGGATGGTGGTGCATCCGGCATTTGGGCATGATACTGGGACGTTGGTTCACGCGGTGTTGGCCCATTGCCCTGATTTGCCCGGTATTGGGGGGGAGAAGCGGCCTGGCATTGTTCATCGCCTGGATAAAGATACCTCTGGTTTGATGCTGGTGGCCAAAAATGATCTGGCCTTGCGCTTTTTGCAAAAGCAGTTTAAGGAGCGCACGGTAGAGAAGCTGTACCTGGCTCTGGTGGAAGGGGATATTCAGCCCCCGGCGGCTTTGATTGATGCGCCGATTGGCCGTGACCCCCGGCAGCGCAAGAAGATGGCTGTTATTCGCAGCCAATCGTTTGTTTCTCGGCCGGCCCAAACGAGTTATCAACTTATCACCAGTTATGGGGATTATTCATTGGTGGAATGCCGCCCGCACACGGGGCGTACCCATCAGATTCGGGTGCATCTGGCTTTTGTGGGGTATCCGCTGGTAGGGGATACGGTTTATGGACGACGCAAGCAGACGCTGCCATTGGGGCGACATTTTTTGCACGCGGCCGCGCTCTCTTTCCTGCGCCCTTCAGATCAGCAGCCGCTCACCTTCAAAGCTGAACTGCCCGATGATTTACAAGTGATACTCAATCAGCTAGATATCTTGCCCGTATAACTTGTGTCGCCACCATCCGCTCCTTTCTCTATCCGTCGCTATCACCTGTGGGGGGCCGCGGCCGCATTGTACCCCGTTGTTAAGTAGGACATTCCCACTGTGCCATAGGTCATCACGGCGGGCGCGGCCGCGTAAGTTAATGCCCCTA
>JAHDWJ010000058.1 GCA_023384415.1 Anaerolineae bacterium | reverse complement strand
TTGTTCCACCTTAGTTTTGGCTAATCGTGGTCTTGACAATGGGGTCAACTATAAGTAAAGCGAACTTCGTTCAACTTAGAAACAGGTATTTTGAAAAACTCAAACACTTTAGGCCATAAGTTGAATTCAATGCAAAAACTTGGAGGTTCATTTTGATTTGAATTTAATAAAATGGGGACACCCACCAACCATAGCGCGTAAATCTATCTTATACAATCAAACTTTTAGGAGACATTTATGCTATATATGAGATTAAAAATAGTCGGACCATGGATTTTCTTTCTGTTCGTTCTTACCTCTTTTACATTCGCTTGTTCAAGCCAAGTAGAGAGGATACCAGAACTAGATACGAGCAATAACGATACTCGTTTTATTCTTGTCTTACCCAAAGAACATTGGCAAACTCTTTTCCCTGATATGCAAGGGGAAGTCAATATTTTTTCCATAGGGTCGGATGGAACAGATTTACGCCCGCTTTTCTTCGGTGTCCGGGGCTACAATTACGTTGAAGGTATCTCTTTTTCCCAAAATGAACTATTACTCTCTTCTTTTTCAGAGGCACAAGTGCTGGGTAAACAATCGTTAGGCAACCTATATGTGTGGAACATTAAAGATGCAGCTCCTATGCTGATTTCAAATTCGTATGTAGCAGGTGGTTATCCATTCACTCCAAAGGCTTTATGGCTGTCAAACAATGAGGTAATTTATGTAGGAGAACAAGGGAATGAAATTGCCTTGTTTAAGACCTATCTTAATGAGAACATAACAGATCGGGTATTTGGTTTAGACTCTTCTATTCACCCACTTTTGCGTTTGTTGTCAGCCTCTACAAACGGGTTTATCTATTGGCAAAATGGCACCATAACTCCAGAAACATCTATTATAGAGACTGATTTTTGGCGAGTTGGCCCGAATGGAGAGGATTTAGCAAGGGTTGGAACAAAAGATGGCACAAAATTACCGTTTTTTTCTGTTTCACCCAACGGTAATTTGATAGTGCATGGTAAAAGCATAT
The DNA here is from genome assembly GCA_023384415.1 of Anaerolineae bacterium. Lineage (GTDB taxonomy): Bacteria > Chloroflexota > Anaerolineae > Promineifilales > Promineifilaceae > Trichofilum. The sequence continues at coordinate 15,164 of JAHDWJ010000058.1, read as the reverse complement.
TGGACAAGAATTTTAATACTATTGTAGAATTGCCATTAATAAACGAGCCTACGGACGCATATTGGTCTGAAAGTAGCGAACAGGTATTTCTATCTATGAGAATTTGCCATACTCCAGCCTGTGTAGAATATGAAATGAGCTATTATATTTGGCAGCATAGCTTTGTTTCTTCATTTGCTCAAATAGATATTGATATAACAGTAAATTGGGCACTATGGTCTCCTAATGAGAAACAGATCTTACTCTATCATTATAGCGGTATCACGAATCAATGGAAGTTATTACCTTTTGTTTTTGATTTAGATTCGGGCGAACTCGAGGCAATTTTGCCCAACTTAAAAGATATTGCTAATTATTATGTGTTTTGGGCACCTTAGATACTGGGCCATAGTGAGGTGCTCGCCGCTCCCGTGTGACTAATGTCTCGATCATACCACTTGACAAACCAAATTCAGGGCAGGTTCTGATTTGGGATAGTGGTGGTGGTGAGGGAGTTGTCAGCGGCCGCCGCCTGGCCCCCACCACACAGCTCACCGAGCGGGACTACACCGGGCAGAAGGAGAACCTGGAGCTGGGGCTGCTATATTACAATGCCAGGTTCTACCTGCCGGGGATAGGACGGTTTGCCAGTGCGGATACCATTGTGCCGGACCCAGGCAACCCCCAACAACTGAACCGGTATGCCTACGTACTCGGAAACCCAATAGTCTTTGTAGATTCTTCGGGACATTGGGCGGAAAGAAATGAATTGGGTGGTTGGGGTAGCTGTTATGGTAACGATGCGTGCAAAGGGTTATGGGAAGCAGGTGGTCCAACAGGGGGAACTTGTGGTTATGATTGCGCCTTTACATTTGGCCGGGGGGGCGCCCGTGAATATTCCTTAGCCGCAGTTCAAGCCGACACTGAAAGAACAATAGCTGTTCTTCAAGTCGTTGTGGCTGTTGCCTTCGAACCTGCCGACTGGGCCATGACGGCTTATGCCTGGTCGCAGGGGGATTTCCACGCACTGGATTTGCTGGGTTTGCTCCCATTGATTCCAGCGAGCGCTCGACGAGCTTATAATGTGATTGATGGAGGGGGTGATCTAGCCCGTTATGCAACTAATGCCGTAGGAGCACTTTGCAGCTTCAGTGAGGATACGCTGGTCAGCACAGGAGATGGGTTAGTACCGATTAGTGAAGTGGAACTGAATGATTATGTATTGGCCTACAATGAGAAAACGGGAGAGATAGGGTATTACCCGGTGGTAGCAATATGGGCGCATGAAGACCGGACGATCGTGTATCTGACGATTAACGGGGAAACGGTTGAAACGACGCCGGAACATCCTTTCTACACAGTGGCGGGCGAATGGATTCCTGCCGCTGGCCTGCAACCGGGTGATGAAATCCGTGCGGCGGATTGGACGAGTGGGACGGTAGAAACGGTTCAGTTTAGTTTACAACCGCAGGTGATGTACAATTTTACGGTTGCAGAAGCCCACACTTACTTTGTAGGCCATGACCAGTGGTTAGTACATAATGATTGTAACCCGCTTGCAGGCTTACCACGAGTTGGTAGTGCAAATAAGACAGACCCATTACATGCATTTCCAGATATTGTTGATAATTATGCTGCTGATGCACATCGCTTTTCCTTAAACAATGGTGCTAATCTGTATCAAATTGAAGGTTATTATTCATACTATAACAGAGCGGGAGAATGGGTCACGAGTGATGGGATTTTTGAGTGGATTGTTGATAGTGATCAAGTAACACACCGGGTATTCATTCCAGGCGGAACAGTTACAGGGCTTCCCAATCAATGGCCATAGGTAAGGTGATGAAAAACACTAGTAAGGAATCCATAGAACTCATTCGATTAGGGCTGATCTCGGGCATCTTTTCGGTGGATGAAGTTCAGCATAAATTGTACATGCTTATCGAGCAAAACGAAGTGCCCGATATTCATATGATCGATGCAGTTATGTCCAGTGATATAGAAGCCATCTCACAGCATTTGAGCCAAGTAATAGGAATATGTAACCCAATAGTTGTTGAATGTTTAATGGCTTCAGAACTATTAGCCCGTTATAGTCACCAAAATATAAGCCCAGAGAAGATAGCTTTTGTCCTATATTTACAGTTAATGGACAAGAAAACTATTTGCTGGCAGAAAGATGAGAATAGGATTATGAAGTTTGACGATGGTTTCAGGTTAATAAATCGCAGGATCGGAAATGAAGAAGCCCTGTCTACAGAATTGATATCATTTCTCCGGAATAAGATAGAAAATTGTAGTTTCCAGTGATTGTCTGCTGCGGTGAGGTATTGCTGTCTCACAAAAGTATCTTCTGTGGTCGGTCTCACTTCGACTGCGCTCAACATAAGCCAACCGTTGTGCGGCGGTGTCTTTTTTTGGCAGGCAAGCAACATTGACGCATGTTAACCTCTCACTGTGTTTCCTCACCATGCCACTGGTTGACAACGATGGATTGTTTGAGTCATAGTCGCTAGCAGTTTTTCGCCAGCACCTTTACAACAACTTGCACCATCACCATCTACCCGGTCCCGCAATATACGGCACCCACCACCCGGCCCTCGAAGTGCACTGTGGCTCGTCTTGGACGTAGACGCCGTTTAGGGGTGATGTATTCTCGCAGGATGGTTTGGCCACCATTGTATCCTTCTTTTTGGAGTTCCCGCAGGATGATCATGCTGCTCCAGACCCCCTGGCTTAACAGCTCGTCTATCTGGTCTTTGTAGGGATCCAACTTGCTGCCTCGCTGCGGCCGCGGATTGGCTGGAACCCCTTCCCGCCGCAAAGCCCGTTGAATCGTCTTCGGATGAACATCTAACGTTAGGGCTATATCCTTTTGATAAAACCCCTGATTCTTGAGTGATTTGATCATGACCGAATGCTCCTCTTTCAACATCAATGCACCTCCATTATTGGTTAATGAAGGGACATTTTAACCGTTGTTTAGGGGACATTGTAAGCCGATGATTTAGGTACTTTTACACCCGATGCTGACACTGGGGCTACTGTACTATAATGCCAGGTTCTACGTGCCGGGGATAGGCCGGTTTGCCAATGCAGATACCATTGTGCCGGACCCCGTCAACCCCCAACAACTGAACCGGTATGCCTACGTACTTGGGAATCCTCTCTCCTACTTCGACCCAACGGGCCACTCCTGCGACTCACCTGAAAGCGGTGATGAATACCGGGCATGCCAGGCACAGGAACAGGCTATTTTAAGTTCAACTGTCATGGTGTATGGCCGAAAACAGGGTGGGCTGATGGGTGAAAATTAGATGAGCACTTCCGTCCGAAAATTGACAGTGAATATTGCGATCAAAGTGGAAGATGTGCCACCGTTAACTTTAATGGCGGGCTAGGACACGGTACGGTAATAAGTGAACGCGGTATAATTACACACGATCACTTTGAGGCAGTCTTAATTCAATATGGGCTTAGTTTAACCTCGGCTGAGTTTTGGGAACAAACGACTTTTTTCAGGATCAAACTCACTGATACACAGGGTAATGAAATAGCAAACAATCGCCTAGGCGCAGGGGTGACAAGGGCAAGTAGTGGCGAAACAACTTTGTTCTCTTTTCAAACCACCCTGACTGGGAATGGTATCGCTGCGGCTAGTTACCATAGCGGGTCTGGTTTGCCTGCAATAGGTAGCGAAATAGCGGTGATTAATTGGGATGGTACACCAGGTTCTACACAGGTGAATTGGGGTACAGTTACAAGTTACCGTTCTTCTATAGACGGGGTTGCTTACCTTGTTCATGATGTCAATGGTATTCCTGGACGATCTGGGGGAGGAGTTTTTTGGAACGGTATGCATGTTGCTAACATTTATGGCACTGCCACATATCCGGATGGTTCATCGGTTAATTGGGCTGCGCTAAATGTTTATCCAACGGCGAGATGAAATCAATGTTTCATCAAGCATATTTTGACATATGTTCATAGCAATAATTTTTATAAAATATCGATCCTATACCTAACTAATGTGCAACTTTTTTTGCACCAGAGGAGTGGGGTACGTCCACGTGTCCCGTGTGGGACGTGTAGGTAACCTTATATTTGCTGCGGAGCTAAACATGCTTGCTAAAATGGATTTGGCACGTCTATTGATCTTAATATGTACGCTTAGCTTGGGACATGTTGGCTGCAATACATCATCAAGCAGAGTTGTTACAGATTTATCAACCTATATACCAAACGAAGAAGCCTGGGCACAATCATTTGAGGTTACACCTCAATATGATGTCATAGCGACTCAAGTGTACATCATGGATCATTTACCTACTCCTATGCCTCGTCCTGAGTTTATCCGTGAGATCAGCCCAGAGGAATCTGCTATTATCCCTATAACTACCTATAATTCTCAAACCGACATTAAAGAAAACCCTATTGGATTCCCTGTTCAAGAGCAAGGTTATAATTCACAAGTTTGCCTACAGATTGATCTAAGACCACCCGTCGCGCAGCCTGGGGATAATCTAATAGGGGGGCAGGATTTTGAATCTCGATTTAACCTTCAGGCAAATGGGGAAAAACGCAACCTGGTTTATGGCATAAACTTTACAACAGGTTTAGAAGATATAATTGAGACTTCCTCCGATGGTTTGACACAATGGATAAGTCCTTGGACATTTTGCTGGGAGGCACATCTCGAGGTTGGCATCCACGAAGTCATCTTTCAATTTCAGCAAACTTCTGGAGATATTCTCTCCTATACCTGGTATTTTGCGACAACTGATAGCTGACAAGAGAGGTTGAGGGGGCAGGCCATCGCCACCCGCATCACCGGCGACCCCACGAATAACGGCCTGTTCTACCTGCATGGAGACCACCTGGGCAGCACCAGCCTGCTCACCTATGGCAGCAGCCCAGGGAACATGGTGCCCGGTACGACGGGCAAGGGCATACTTTGTGTTTGGGCTGGGTTGTCGGTGGTCTGGCAAGGTGGCCTAAGCGGCTTGACTGGCCTGGAAGAACTTTTGGAGAGGGAATCTTTTCACCATGACCGCAAGTAATGACCCCATTTGCCCTGTTTGTCAACCCTTTTTCCAAATTGGGAATTGCTGCTTTTTATGAGTTGACAGACTATTGAATCTGTTTATACTTTCCCTTATCCTTTTTCCTTGATGGAGATGGGGAACCAAACAAACAAATAAAGCTGGCCGGGAGGAGTAGGTGGCTGGATAACTGGTAGAGACGAGGGTCATTGGCTGGAAGCCCTCTCAGAAATTCACCACTGAATGTCGCCTGGTATCGCGGCCGCAGAAAAGGTGTGCGTGTCAGTCAGTAGTTTTCAATACTCACTGATAAGGGACAATTCCCCCAGTAGAGCGGCACGGGTAAGCCCGTTACAGCGTAACCCTGATATTGGTCGGGGACAGAGTGCGCCAGCCCAAAGGTTGGCGAAGTGAGGTGGTACCGCGGAAGGTTTAGCCCTTTCGTCCTCAATTTTGAGGATGAAAGGGCTTTTTTTGTTTTAAGGATAACGACCAGGGCACATAAGAGTTTTACCGCGAAGACGCCAAGCTCGCTAAGAATTTCTTAAAGGGCTTTGTATTCTTTGCGGCTTGGCGGTGAGTAACCGCTTTACAAGGAGATAGCCATGCCTTTACCTAAACGATATGACCCCCAAGAGCAGGAGCTGGCCTGGCAGCAGCAGTGGCCGACGCAGGGGACGTACCATTTTGACGCGGCCGCGACCCCTGACACCCCCTTCTACACCATAGACACCCCACCCCCCACCGTCTCTGGGCAGCTGCACCTGGGGCATGTCTACTCCTACAGCCACACCGATTTCATGGCCCGCTTCCACCGCATGAACGGGTATAACGTCTTCTACCCTATGGGGTTTGATGACAACGGCCTGCCTACCGAGCGGCTGGTAGAAAAAGGGGCCGGGGTAAAGGTGGCCGAAGTTGGCCGGGAGGTGTTCATCCAGCACTGCCTGGACGCGGGGGAGCAGGCAAAGCGGGTATATCAGCGGTTGTGGCAGCGGTTGGGGCTGTCGGTGGATTGGCGGTATACCTATCGCACCATCGGTGAGGAGTCCCGACGTATCTCCCAGGAATCGTTTTTAGATTTGTACCACAAAGGGTTGGTATACCGGCAGCAAGCCCCGGCCATCTGGTGCCCTCACTGCCAGACCGCCATTGCCCAGGCCGATGTGGATGATTGGGAGCGGGAAACGGAGTTTGTCATCCTGGCCTTCGCCCTGCCCGATGGCTCAACTCTGCCCATTGCCACCACCCGCCCAGAGCTGCTGCCCGCCTGTGTAGCCATTTTTGTTCATCCCCAAGACAGCCGGTATACCCATTTGTTAGGGCAGATGGCGGCCGCGCCCCTGTTTGGACAGTCGGTGCCGATTTTGGCTGACGCGGCCGCAGACCCACACAAAGGCACCGGGGTAGTGATGTGCTGCACCTTTGGCGATACAGCCGATGTCCTCTGGTGGCGTACCCATCAACTGCCCCTCATTGAGGCGATTGGCCGGGATGGCCGCCTGACCGAGGCGGCCGGGCCATACAGTGGTTTGTCCATTCACCAGGCCAGGGCACAAATCAAAGCGGATCTGGCCCAGGCAGGGCTGCTCCTGAGGCAGCAAGAGACAGCTCAAACCATCCGGGTGCATGAGCGGTGTGATACCCCGGTGGAGTTTATGGTGACGGGGCAATGGTTTATCCGGGTGCTTGAGTACAAAGAGAAGCTGCTGGCCGCCGCCGAGCAGATCACCTGGCACCCGCCGCAAATGAAGCATCGGTACGACCAATGGGTGGAGAACCTGGCCTGGGATTGGTGCATCTCCCGACAGCGGCTATTTGGGGTGACGTTCCCTCTCTGGTATTGTGCGGAATGTGGGGAACCGATGCTGGCTGAGGTGGCCGACCTGCCCGTTGACCCGATGGGGACGCGGCCGCGCCGGGCCTGTTCCTGTGGTTCAACTACCTTCACCCCGGAAACGGATGTGATGGATACCTGGGCTACCTCATCGCTATCACCGCGCATCGCCGCCAACTTGCTTGGGCCGGAATTGGAATTGGGTCGGACGAAACCGTTTGCTCTGCGGCCGCAAGCCCACGAAATCATCCGTACCTGGGCGTTTTACACCATCGTCAAATCCCTGCACCACACCGGCACCATTCCATTTTCAACCATCGCCATATCCGGGTGGGCGGTGGCCCCGGCCGGGATGGGCAAAATCAGCAAAAGCCGGGGAGGTGGCCCCATGCCCCCACTAGAGATGATCGAAACGTATTCAGCCGATGCGGTGCGCTATTGGGCAGCCAGCACCAGCCTGGGCAAAGATGCCACCATCAATGAAGAAAAAATCCAGGCGGGAGCCAAACTGGTGACCAAACTGTGGAACGTCGCCCAATTGGCCCAGCGTTTCCTGCCCCCTTCAGCCCTCATCCTTCATCCTTCATCCTTCACGGTAACAGATCGCTGGCTTCTGTCCCACCTACACCGGCTTATCCAGCGGGTGACGGGCTTGTGGTGGCAATATGATTACGCGGCCGCACGCAGTGAGACTGAGCAGTTCTTCTGGCAGCTTCTGACAGATAATTACCTGGAACTGGTGAAACACCGGCTGTACGATGAAACCCACCCCCAGCGAGATGGGGCCATCTTCACCCTGCACCATACCTTGCTCACCCTGCTCAAGCTGTTCGCCCCCATCCTGCCCTTTGTAACTGAGGCGATTTATCAGGGGCTGTTTTTGAGGGGACATTTGGAAGAGAGTGAGCAGTCAGCCGTGAGCGGAGAACCGCCGCTCAGTCCTCAGCACTCAATCCTCACTCCTCACTCAATCCACAAAACCTCGTGGCCGCAAGAGGACGAAAGCTGGTTAGATGAGGGGGCGGAACAGGTCGGGGAGACGATCATCGCTCTGGCGACGGCGGTGCGGCGGTTTAAGAGTGAGCGCAATTTGTCGGTGGGGCAGCCGCTGGCCGGGTTGGGGTTGGTAAGTGAGGATGAGGGGTTGTTAGCGGGATTGAACGCGGCCGCGACCGACATCCAAAGCATCACCCGCGCCCAAACCCTCACAACTGGCTCTTTAGCCGACAGCCTACTGTTAGAGGTGCAGCCAGGATTGCATTTGGCAATAATTTTTTAGGCAACGAGCAGACAAGCGGTCTTTAACCGTTTGTTTACTCGTTTGCTTAAGCTGCGATTTTAACCATTCAGAAGCCTCAATGATGGGCATCCTTCTGGTCTGGGACAAATGCCTTCTGTAACTGGGTGATGCTGTCATTGTGGGCCTGCTCTCCCAGGAAGCTGTGAATCATACCGGCGTAACGGGTCGCGGTGACGGGAACACCCGCCTGGCGCAGCCGCTCGCTGTACGCTTCCCCTTCATCACGCAGGGGATCAAATTCCGCCGTGAGGACGAAGGCGGGTGGCAGACCGCTCAAATCGCCAGCCAGCAGGGGGGAAGCGTAAGGGTGCTGCCCATCTTCTGGCTGATTGAGGTAATGATCCCAAAACCATTCCATGTTAGCGCGGGTCAGGCCGTACCCTTCGCGGTTTTCCTGGTAGGAGTGGCTGTCGTAACTGTAATGGGTGACAGGCACACTTAACAGTTGGAAAGTGATGGCCGGCCCCCCGTTGGCTTTGGCCATCAGGCAGGTGACGGCAGCCAGGTTGCCCCCGGCACTGCTCCCCCCAACGGCTAACCGGGTAGGATCGCCATTGAGAGCGGCCCCGTGCGCGGCCGCCCACATTGTCGCGGCGTAACAATCCTCAGCGGCCGCGGGGAATTTGTGTTCTGGAGCGTGCCGGTAATTGACCGAAATAACCAGACAGGGCACAGCACGGCAGATAATCCGGCAGTAACTATCCACCGATTCCAGGCTGCCTAACACCCACCCCCCGCCGTGAAAATAGAGCAGCATAGGCCAGGGGCCATCGCCCGCCGGGGTATAAATACGGATGGGAATATCTTCTCCTGGACCAGGGATGAACCGGTCTTCAGATTGAACGACGGGCGCATTGATCACGGTAAGCTGGCTCATCTTAAGCAGCTGCTCGCGGGCTTCGGCTACGGTGAGGGCCGGTAATGGCTGTTCTCCATGAGCCAGGCGCAGGTTGAGATAGGTTTGAGCATCGGGATGAAGGGGCATAAAAACTCCAGATAAGAATGATGAAGGATGAATTATGAGGGATGAAGGGGGTACAGCCATACATTTTTGGTGTGGTTCAAACAATCTTTACCAATTGACCGCCACCCGCCATTTTTCCACTGATGGGCGGTCGGCCGCCAGCCGTCGGCGGTCAGGCATTTGTAATACATCGTTTCCAGGCAGGGCGACCTGTGCCATTCTTTGGTTGTGTGGTTGAGACGCGGCCGCTAAAATCCCAACCGAATCGTTTCTGTCTAATCTTCCGTCAAGGAGAAATAAAAGGCAAACCTGATGCACATCACCATTATCGCCAGCGGCACCCGGGGGGATGTCCAGCCTATTTTAGCGTTGAGCCAGGGGTTACAGGCTGCCGGGCATGAAATTGTGATCATCGCCGGGGTCAATTTTGCCGGGTGGATTCGAAAATATGGGCTGGGGTTTGTGCCCACCATAGATATGGAAGCGGTCATGGGGAGTGAAAAGGGGCTGGCCTGGGCTGAGAGTGGGCATCACCCGCTGCGACAACTTCGGATTATGCGGCAGCTGCTGGCAGAATATGGAGATAGGTTGGGGCAAACGATTGTGCAAGGCGCGGCCGCAACCGACCTTCTTATCAGCAGTTTTACCAGTGAAACCATCGCCCAATCCATCAGCGAAAAGACGGGTGTGCCCCACCTCAATATTCTGCTCCAGCCCCAACTGCCTTCTCGTTTTGGGCCAGTGCTGCTGCAACCGGTGCGGCCGCATACCTTTAGCCGCCTCAATGGGTGGATAGCGGAGTTGGCTGAGCGGCTCATCTGGTGGGTGTCCGCCGAGGCCACCAATAAGCTGCGAACCCACCAGCTGGGGCTGCCGCCAATGGATAGAGAATCATTTAGATGCGGCCGCTTGAATACCCCACACCTCATGGGATTTAGCCGCCACGTTGTCCCACCGGCCCCTGATTGGCCGCCCCATGCTGTCGTAACCGGCTACTGGTTTTTGGATGAAGAGGCTGGTTGGCAGCCTTCCTCAGAATTAAGCCGGTTTTTAGAAGCGGGCGACCCACCCGTTTATATTGGTTTTGGCAGTATGCCTCACCGGGATTCCCTCACGACTATCACCCTGATTCAACAAGCGGTGCAGCAGGCGGGCCAACGGGCGATTATCGGTTTGGGTTGGAATCAGTCGCGGCCGCTTGCTTTGCCAGACAACCTGTTCATTATGCAAACTGCCCCCCACCATTGGCTGTTTCCCCAGATGGCCGCCGTCGTTCATCACGGCGGGGCCGGGACGACGGCGGTGGGGCTGCGGGCAGGTCGGCCAACCCTGATTGTGCCCCATATGGCGGATCAGCCGTATTGGGGGCGGCGGGTAGAGGAGTTGGGGGTAGGGGGTAAAGCGGTACCCCGTCACAAATTAACCGCCAAAACTTTAGCCAAACGATTAAACCAGCTTGTTTATGACGAAACTATCCGGCAGAACGCTAAAGCGCTGGCCGCCAAAATTCAGCAGGAGCAAGGGGTCGAAACGGCGATCCAGACGATAACGCAATGGTTAACTGGTGAATAGGTAAATTATCGAATGGTCAATGGGTTGTTTCTCGTTAAACTTTCACCCATTTAGCCATTAATTATTACTCCCTTACCAGTCAACTTCTGGTACAGAAAACAAGAACTGATCCACAGATGACATAAGTTTTCACAGATGGTCTAAAAATCTGTGTTCATCGGTGACATCTGTGGATAAATCTTTTCTGGCTTGTCCAGATTAGGAGATGACCTACATGTATGGAATTATCGGCAAAATGGTAGCTGTGCCTGGGACGCGGGAGCAGTTGATCTCAATTTTACTGGTGAACGCGGCCGCGATGCCTGGTTGCCTCAGTTATATCATCGCCCGGGATCCGGCTGATCCTGATGCTCTCTGGATCAGTGAGGTATGGGTTGATCAGGCCAGCCACGCCGCTTCCCTGTCCTTGCCAGAGGTTCAGGAAGCGATTCGGCAGGGGCGGCCGCTCATTGTCGGTTTCGGCGAACGGTTCATCACTGAGCCAGTCGGGGGGCATGGGTTGGTGACTCCGTCATTTTAGAGGTTTAGGTAAATCACATAAGTTACACGCATCCGCTGTTTCTGGTTATAGCAGTGTGTGTATATCAGGCCAGCCATAGCCGAGTTCGGCCAGGACTTGTTCCCCTATCATAAAGGTGGTTTCTAAAACGACGCGGCCACCGAGCCGTTCATAAAACCTTCGCGCCGGATTCGCTTCCAGGACCAGAATAAGCAGTGAGGTGTGCCCCTGGACGGCTAAATCTCGGGCTACTACCTGAACCAATTTACGCCCGGTCCCCCGTTTTTGATGGGCCGCCAGCAGATAGAGGGCATAAATTTCTCCCGTGTATTCAGGGTGATTGCTCCGTTCGCGGCCGCCGGTGGCAAACCCCACAACTTCCCCATTTGCCTCAGCCACATAAGTCACAACACCAGGTGGGGGAAGTTGCAGGCGGAGTTCCCGGTCATGGGTGCGCTGGGCGATAGATAATGAAGCCAGATAATCATCAGCGATAATCCCTTTGTAGGTGGTCTGCCAGCTTTCCACATGGACTCTGGCAATACCAGCCGCATCTTCGATCGCCGCCGGACGGACAATAATAGGGTGATTCATAGCGTATACTCGACGCGGTGACAAAGTGAAAAGGCGACAGATATCTTCTCAGAAAATGGTGGCGGGCAATATAGCTCAGGTTTCTTACTTGTGTGGGCAAGAAAGAATCTTGCCCTACAGCCCTAACATATTGAGAAGTTACCTGGTGAGACTATAAATCTATACCTCGTATCTGCACAAAAGCATTGAGGGGGATTCTACTGTTCCGGGTATTGGTATAACCCATTTTTTCGTAAAAACGCAGTTGTCTTTCCTCATCATCAGTAAGTAATACTTTGTTGCGAACATGCTCAAACCGCTCCAGACAATGGCGCAAGAGACGGGTAGCGATTCCTTGCCGCTGATATTCAGGGTGGATGAGGATGTCTTTGAGGTAGAAAATCGCTACATCGTCGGACATAGCTCTGGCTAAGCCAACCAATCTGTCTCCATCCCAGGCAGTGACGACATAAGTGGAGTTTTGGATAGCCAGAACCAGCCTATCTTGTGCCTGTTCATTGGTATATGCTGTCCAGCCTACCGAATTATACAGAGCCAGTAATTGCTCAAAAGGGATGTTTGGTCCTATGATTAAGGTGATGTTGCTATTTGACATAATGTGGTTTGATCTGTCGTTCATCGGAAAGGCTATCCTTTCCGATTGACTCCACTGATTAGCCTCACGAAACTCTAAACACGCAAAGTAATCTCGTGATAGGTCAAATTTTAACGTATAATGCTGGCAAGTGGCTATAAATGTCGAACCACCAATTCGCTTATTGGCAAAGGGTGTGTTTCAAATGAGTTAGAGGAGTAAGGCATCCCCAGATGCCGACTCGTTCGCATCTAGGGATGCTCACTTCTCTTTTTTCAATTGAAATGAAACATACCCATTGGCAAATTCGTAAACTCGCCCCATGCGCCTTTTTATCGCCATTACCCTGCCTGAGCCGGTCGCGGCCGCGCTCCACAATTACACTCAAGGGTTAGCCCAGCAGGTCCCGTCCCGCACGGTGAAATGGGTGGAAGCCCAAAACTTGCACCTGACGCTGGTTTTTCTAGGGGAGACGGATGCCAGCAAGATACGGCTGGTGCAGGCGGTGATGAATGTCGCGGCCGCATCTTTCCCCCCCTTTTCGCTGCAAACAACTACCCTGGGCTGCTTTCCTGGTCAGGCGCGGCCGCGTACCATCTGGGCTGGACTGGCGGGCGAGCTAAAGGCAGCCCAATCGCTCAAGCAAACCCTGGACGCCGGGCTGGAGCCATTGGGCTGGCCGCCAGAGAAACGCCCTTTTGCCCCCCATTTAACTCTGGGACGTGTGAAAGATGAACGCGGCCGCGTCCCCTTGCCTTGGGGCGAACCCATCCCCACATCCCCCATCCCCGTTACCGCCATCCACCTCATCGAAAGCCAACTACGGCCGGCCGGCCCTCTCTACACCATCCGTCACTCCTCAAGGTTAGGAACATCAGTTTAGAACCGATTCATGCCAATACACATCCTAACCTGGACAGGCCAGAAAAGAGTTATCCACCGATGTCACACTCGTGCCATTTTCGTTGCACTACCTGGTAAAAGAAATACACCCTTGCCCTGTTGTCTGGGTTACAACGTAGCGGCCGCGTTTCCCCCATAATCTACTCCCGTGCCTCATTGAGACACCCCACAACGTGATGCGTGAAACGTGATTCATTTCATCTCATCCGTCACTTATCACGCAGCACATATCACGCATTAGCCCCAAGTGCAATCCATTTTTGTTTATCCTACTCATTTCCTGAGGTGTATTCATGCTTGACACATTCCATTCTCCCGCAATCTCAACCCAGACCCAGCCTCAACCCGCCCCTATGCCCCAAACCCAGGGGTGGCCGCTGCTGGGCAGCCTGCCCCATCTGCTAAAAAACCCATTCGCCTTCATGGTGCAGGCCCGCGAACGGTATGGCGATATTTACAAATTGAACCTGGGCGTCACCAATGTGGTGGTTTTGAACCATCCCCAACACGCCCAAACGGTGCTGCGTGACCGGGCACACCATTTCCGCAAAGGTGGCCCCATGTGGGATATGGTGCGTAACCTGTTGGGCAACGGGCTAGTGGTCAGTGAAGGGGATTTCTGGCTGCGCCAACGGCGCATGATGCAGCCCCAATTTCACCGGCAGCGGCTGGCCGCCCTCACCGAGATGATGGTGCAGGCGATTGATGAGGCGTATGATAGCTGGCAGGACGCGGCCGCAAACAACCAACCGTTTAACATGGCCCAGGGATTCAACCACGTCACCATGCGCGTTATCGTCCGCACCCTGTTCGGCACCGGCCTCAACCAGGATGAGATGAACAAAGTGGCCGAGGCGATGACCTTTGCTCTGGATTATTTGATGACCGGTATCTTTGTTGGGGCCTTGCCCGCCTGGGTGCCCGTCCCCGGTAAAAAGCGGTTCCAAGAGGCCATCGCCGACTTTGACAAAATTATTTACCGCATCATTGCCCAATGCCGGGCCGGCGATGGAGAGCAAAACCATTTGCTGCAAATGCTCCTGGATACCGTTGATGATGAGACGGGCGAGCAGATGAGCGATCAACAACTGCGCGACGAAGTGGCAACCCTGTTCCTGGCCGGGTATGAAACCACCTCCATTGCCCTGACCTGGACTTTTGCTTACCTGGGGCAGCACCCAGACTGTATGGCTAAGTTGCAAGCCGAGGTAGATGAAGTGCTGCAAGGCCGCCAACCTACCCTGGCCGATTTGATGAAAATGCCGTATACCCGGATGGTATTACAGGAGACAATGCGACTGCGGCCGCCTTCCTGGTGGCTTCCCCGTGAAGTCACCACCGACGAAGAGATTGACGGCTACCATCTGCCCGCCGGCACCCAGGTCGTCAGCCTGACCTACATGTATCACCGCCACCCAGACCATTGGGCCGACCCAGAACAGTTTGACCCGGAGCGGTTCGCCGAAGAAAACAGTGCCAAACGACACAAATACGCCTGGGTGCCGTTTGGGGCCGGGCAGCGATTGTGCATAGGCCGTGATTTTGCCTTGATGGAAGGTCAGTTGGCCCTGGCCATGGCCGTGCAGCGGTTCCAGATGCAGCCAGTCAATAAGGCGATGCCCAAACCGGTTCTCTCCTCAACCCTACGACCAAAAGGGGGTTTCCCTATCCACCTCACCCCCCGCACTTAAATTTACTTCTGACTCCAGGTGAAACAGAAAGAGTCAGGTGTGTATGTTGACACACCTGGCTCTTTTTCGCTGGAAAATTGGGGGTGAAACTCAAAGTAGCCAAAAAACTGTAGAGGGCAAAAATTTCTGATGGATCAAGTCATTGCTAACCAGGCCAGCAATTCTCAATTTAAAACCCGTGGTAGGGGTGGGACAGGCGGGCAACCATC
>JAHDWJ010000120.1:1292-2084 GCA_023384415.1 Anaerolineae bacterium | reverse complement strand
GTAAATGTCCGCTTTTACGTCCACGTTGAGACGATGCCAGTTTTCGCCATCAATCAGCGTCACCAGGCGTTTCAGTTTGGCCGGGTCCTGGACGCGGTTTTGCGCTTTGCGGAAGATGGTGGGGATGAGGCCGCTCCCCTGGCCCAACTCCTGCAAGATTTCCCGGTAATGTGTTTCCAGGTCGGCCCCATCCTGGTTGACCAGACTGGCCCAACTGAACCGGTCAGGAATGGTAGACGGGTCGCCGATCTTGCGCCGTTCGTCGTCCATCTTGAGAAAAAGCAGGTAGGTAAGCTGCTCGACGTAATCGCCATAGGACAGGCCATCGTCCCGCAAGACGGTGCAATAATTCCACAAACGCTGCACAATGGCAGATGATTGGTTGGACATATCATTCCTTTACCGTAAGGGCGCACCCACGTGTGCGCCCTCTTCTATGTGCATCCGTATGCGTACCCCGAAGAGGGGCAGACGTATGTGAAGGGGCAGCGAAGAGGGGCAGACAGGTGGGTCTGCCCCTACCAGGTGGCGTTAAATGAATTGGGTGGCGCTTCGGGATGTAATTTATCGGCATCCCAATTGGCAGGATTATTGTAAATGTATTTGCGCACGGCCGTTAAATGTCGTTCGTCGCGGATTATCTGTTCATAATAATTTCGCTGCCACAATTTACCTGGAAATGGTTGCCAACCCTCCTCCTTCACACCACGAATATAGGCATTGGTCGTCATCGTCTTGAACCATTGCACAATCGTCCCCAACGTCATGTCCGTACCCGTAGGGGCAGACCCA
>JAHDWJ010000120.1:0-1192 GCA_023384415.1 Anaerolineae bacterium | reverse complement strand
CGTGTCTGCCCTTCTTCTTCCGTGTACCCACGTGTCTGCCCTTCTTCTTCCGTGTACCCACGTGTCTGCCCTTCTTCTTCCGTGTGCCCACGTGTCTGCCCTTCTTCTTCCGTGTACCCTTTATCAGGGCGCACACATGGGTGCGCCCCTACGGGCTGCTCGTCTTCTGGGTGCGCCCCTACATCGTGGGTAATAACGATGATGAAATGAATGTGGTTGGGCATGATGACAAAGGCATCAAGAATCACGGCCGTAAACTTTTCCGGCAATTTCTCCCACCACAACTGTATCATCTCTTGTACGGCCGTTTCCACCAACAAACATTGCCCCTTTTGCACACAAATCGTCACAAAATACATGCCTGCCTGGGAATAATCATATCCTTTCAAACGGATTGACCGCCGATGATGTTTATGCGGATCGTATGCCATACGCTTTAATTCCTGTACGGGCGCACCCACGTGTGCGCCCTCTTGCGTGCCCGAAGAGGGGCAGACACGTGGGTCTGCCCCTACATTACGTGACCAATTGGCCGGTGAAGGCGCGGTGCAAAATGGATTGGCGCAGGCGTTCGGCGCGGGCCAGGTTGGTGGCGATGGCCTGTTCGGTAGCGGCCACGACGGACAGCCGCCGCTCCACTTCGGCAACGATGCGTTTTTGTTCGGCGAGTGGTGGTAATGGGAATTCTAGTTCTGCAAACCGACTTGCACCCAAATGGGCAATGTTCGTTGTCCATTTAGCAATCTTCTGAAAACGGCCAGTATTTAAATAGGCCAGAAACACGATGAGTGAAAATTTGTTTAATATGCCTTCGTAGGCTCTATATCGGACTAAAGTGTTTTGGAAACAGGCCCCAGGAACCTCGTTGCGATATATTGCTGGTCTTCCAACTAACTCAAGGCTTTGCCCTTCGTTAAGCAGAATATCGCCGTATTCCAAACGATAAGTTTCATATTCCTGCGGAGAAAAGTTCATCTTAAGTACATCAGTTGTGTCAATTCTGTCTTCAAAAACATTGGCAACACGAAGATAGGGTCTCATGTATGGGCCGTTATGATGCTTTGGTGCTCTTTGCCGACCAAGTTGCACACTAGCGGTTTGTTCAACTCTTGCCCAAACCCAACCATCCGGCAAGTCAGGCAACACGGCCGTATCCCCCACCCCCACCGCCTCTTGATACTTTTTCCCCGGG
>JAHDWJ010000119.1 GCA_023384415.1 Anaerolineae bacterium | reverse complement strand
TGTTCCACCTTAGTTTTGGCTAATCGTGGTCTTGACAATGGGGTCAACTATAGACATATCACAGATTGATCAGCCTGTGCCAATCAGCTCTTTTACCCTTAAGGGTGATAATGATACAACTGTTGTCGCCACCGGGAATTATGTTTATTACTATTTTCCCTATGGATTGAACCAGAAGCGTCATGGATATATCCTAGATATTTCTAATCTCCCTGAGATCAGTGTCGTAACGAACACAACCGAGATTGGAAAGCCATTGGCGGTCGAAGGGAATTACATTTATACAGCGCATAACATAAATACGGTAGAAAAAACAGAAGCTATTTTCCAAATTATTGAGGTATCTAATGATGGACTCGTTACCATTCTTTCGGAACTTTCGTTCGAGAATGCCAGAATTGTTGATATTGCTGTCTCTGAAGGAGTTGCTTTTGTTTCTGGTGGCAATAACATTCAATTCATAGATGTTACCGATCCCCATTCTCCTAAACTGCTCGGAAGCAAACAAAATCATCAAGGTGCAATCGGTTCGTTTGTTAACATTGCTGTTGATGACAATATTCTGGTTGGCGACTTTATTTATTCATTGCATATCACCATTGATCAGGGTCTCATGGATGTTGAACCATTGGCAAGACTTGATCGGGATAAATTCAATAGTTTATTATGTGATAAACGGCTGTTTCCAGTTTACCAATCAGAGTTTATCTCTGAAAAGATGCGTTGCCCTAATAGTGTGCTTCGGCTAAGCCCAAATGATGTGGCTTTGCAAAATGGGTATGTGTATATAGCTACAGAACAAGCTGGATTGTTGATCTTTAAACTGCCCGACCTGATACAACAATAATAGTGTGCCGGGTTTGTGACAATACTCCCTTTTACACACCAACAACGGCAACATGACCACCCGCAAAATGGGCAATACCACCTACACCCAAAGTTTTGACGTGGCAAACCGGCTCACCCAGGTCACCGCCTCTGGCAGCAGCCAGGTGAGCCAATTTGCCTACGATGCCAGTGGGCAGCGGTTTCGTACCGAAGTGGCCCCTGCCAATCCAGCGGCCAATGACAGCCGCACCGTCACGACCTACCCGTTCCCCCACTATGAAGTAGAGCAAGCGTACACCTGGCAATACAATTGTACCGGGGGGTGCAGATGGAAGTGGGAATTGACAAACAGCATCATCCGGCGGACTTATTTTCTGGGTGGGCAGGCGGTTGCTACCCGCATCACCGGCGACCCCACGAATAATGGCCTGTTTTACTTGCATGGGGACCATTTAGGGTCTACCAGCCTGCTCACCTATGGCAGCAGCCCTGGGAACATGGTGCCGGGCACAGAAACGCGCTACCTGCCCTATGGCACTCACCGCCTGGCCCCCACCACCCAGCTCACCGAGCGAGACTACACCGGGCAGAAGGAGAACCTGGAGCTGGGGCTGCTATATTACAATGCCAGGTTCTACCTGCCGGGGATAGGCCGGTTTGCCAGTGCAGATACCATTGTGCCGGACCCAGGCAACCCCCAAAGTGCAAATCGCTATACTTATGTGGACAATCGACCTCTTATTTTTAATGATCCAACGGGACATGCGGGGTGTAGATTAGGGCAACGTTGTGTTGGCAGCATGGGATCAGTGTCACGACCTACGAAACCTCTTTCCGTGTCAGCGACCCCTACTCCATTGCCCCCACCAATTATTACGACTTCCACCCCCACCCCAACAATTCAGCCTACACTAACCCTGGCATTCCAGCCTACACCTACACTTCAGCCTACACCCACATTGGCACCTACCCCTACGACAATTCCCAACCCCCTCCCTTCGCCAACTGTGTGTCTGTTTACTAATTGTGCTACCCCAATCCAAAACGGATACGGACCAGGCGACATAGGCCATAATGGGAAACTCCATGATGCAATTGATGTGGTTCCGGCAGGGTTTGATAATAATGCAATTGTAGGTACAGGCATAAATGCTTTATACGACGGGTCGTTGATTTTTGATGCTGGCGAAAATAATAACTGTAGGGCTTATAGTTGACCCCATTGTCAAGACCACGATTAGCCAAAACTAAGGTGGAACA
>JAHDWJ010000057.1 GCA_023384415.1 Anaerolineae bacterium | reverse complement strand
AATGCCCAGATGCCGCAATGCCAGATGCAGCGCGGCCGTGCCGGAACTGAGGGCAACGGCGTGTTTTGTGCCCACTACCTCACAAAATTCCTGCTCAAAGGCGTCTACGTTGGGGCCGAGGGGGGCCACCCAGTTGGTGGCAAACGCTTCCTGGATGTAGGCCTGCTCGTGCCCGGACATGTGTGGTGGGGAAAGGTAAACGCGCTTAGTTGCCATGTGTGTTGTTTTTAATGATACGAGCGGGAACGCCAACGGCCGTGACGCCATCGGGCACATCCCGAATAACCACAGCCCCCGCGCCCACCGTACACCAGTTACCGACCTGTTTTTGAGGGATGACAATACCGCCAATGCCAATGAAGCTGCCTTCCCCAACCTGGACATCACCACCCAAATGAGCGCCAGGCGCAATGTGGGCAAAATCACCAATCCGGTTGTGATGGTCAACGGTACAGGCAGTATTCAGAATGGCATGACTACCGATAACGGCGCCGGGGTTGATGACGACGTTGGCACAAATCATAGTGCCGGGGCCAATGGATACGTCTGAGGCGATGACGGCCGTTGGGTGGCAAACGGTGACAAATTGTTCTCCTTGTGCCTGCAAAGCCTGGGCTACCCGTTGCCGGGTCAGGTTATTGCCAATAGCTACAACCAGAGCATCGTGAGCAAAACGAAAAAGGTCGGCCGTTTTGCCTAAAACTGGCAATTTACTAACCCACTGCCCCTGCCAGCTATCGGCGTCATCCAAAAACCCGACCGGTTCAACAGCTTCCCCGGCTGCGTGCATCCGCCAGAGAATATCGGCCACAACTTGCCCATGTCCCCCTGCCCCTATCACGATAACCTGCATACCATTACCCGGCCTGAATTTCGCGTACCAACAAGAAGGCTTCGGCGGCCGGTAAACCGACCGTCGCCCCACGCAGCCGTGCCAGGGCTTCTAATGTTTGCAAGGAACGTGGGTGCGGGAATTCCTTGATCTGGGATTGGTAACAGGCCATTGCCTGCAATTTCAAGGGTAAAAATTCGGTGATGTCCACAAATACAGTGGGGGTAAATACCTGATCGCCAGCAGGCGCCGCCCACTCTGTTTCCGACAATGTTTCATAACAAAGCAGCTTGCGCACCGGGCAGCCATCAATTGGCCGGGCCGCGACCAACGTAGCTTGAAAGACGGCCTGATGATCGGCGTGAATGTCGCCACGATGGGGCAAATAAATGGTGTGGGGTTGGAGTTCCCGAATCTTGCGGTTAATCGCAGCGGCCAATTCATAACCAGGCACGGTGTCTAATTTGGGCGCAGGAAAATCGAGGAAGTGGATGTTGGTGACGCCTAATAATTCGTTAGCCTGACGTAATTCCCGGCGTCCCTGTTCAATAAACTCTGTAGAGAACAACTCGGGTATACCGCGGGTGACGACAAGGAGAGAGACGTGGTCGCCTACGGCCGTGTGCCGGGCCATCGCCCCCCCACAGCCCAACACCTCATCATCGGGATGGGTGGCAATCACTAATATTTTCATGGGTGCTACCTGATGACCTGTTCCGGCTCAATGGGCGCCGGTTTGTGCGGTTTTTCTACCAAAAAAGAGCCGATTGCCAGCGCATCCAGGCCGGTTGTCCAGAAGGTGCGTAAGGCGTCACGCGGGGAGCAGACAATGGCTTCACCTTTGATGTTGAAAGAGGTGTTGAGCAAGATCGGAACGCCGGTACGGGCGGCAAAGGCTTCCAGCAGCCGGTGGTATATCTCATTATGCTCCCGGCGCACGGTTTGGGCGCGCATGGTGCCATCTATGTGCACAATGGCCGGGGCGTGAGTGGTGGCTTCTTCCGTGGCGTCAAAGGCCATGATCATGTAAGGAGATTCGGCGGCGTGCTGCATGAAGCGGTCTATGCTTTCATGGGTTAAAGAGGGGCAAAACGGCCGCCAATACTCCCGGAATTTGATGGCCTGGTTGACCAGGTCACGCGCCTGTACTGTGCGCGGGTCGGCCAGGATAGAACGAGCGCCTAAGGCGCGGGGGCCACCTTCCATGCGGTTTTGAAACCAGCCGACAATTTTGCCTTGTGCCAGCAGGTCAGCGGTGACGGCGACAATATCGTCGTGGCGGCTGTAGGCCAGACCGCAGCTTTTAATTTGCAGTTCAATTTCGGCGTCAGAATAACCGGGGCCAAGATAGACGTGTGCTAACGGCCGTGCCCGTTCCCCGGTTAGCTGGTGATGTAGAGCTGCTGCCGCGCCAATGCCGGTGCCGGAATCGGAAGGGATGGGGAAGATAAACATCTGGTCAAACAGGCCGCTTTTGTGGATGGCGTAGTTCATCTTCACGTTCAGAGCGACGCCGCCACTGATGCACAACGTCCGCAGCCCGGTTTGTTTCTGGAAATGGGCCAGTAGGCGCAGTACACACTCTTCCAGGAGGCGCTGTGTTTCATACGCCAGGTCTTCATGGCAGGTGTCTAAGGGCATGTTTCCCAGGCGTGGCTCCAGGCCAAACAGTTCCACCAGCCAGTCGGTGTGGCGGTAGGAGTAAGTATGACGGCCGTGATGGATGGCGTCAGGATTCACCGTAAAGGAAAAGCCATCTTCGGCCACCTGCACAATGTGGGCCAATGCCTGGCGATATTGTTCGTTGGGTCGGCCAAAAGCGGCCAACCCCATCACTTTATACTCGCCGTCATAGGCGGCAAAACCGAGGAATTCGGTGATGGCCGCATATAACCAGCCCAGGGAGTGCGGGATTTTGATTTCATGCAGCATCTCAAGCTGATCACCCGCACCATGCCAGACGCAGGTGGTTTGTGAATCGCCAGAGCCGTCAATGGTGAGCACCAGGGCTTCATCGTAAGGGGAAAGGTGATAGGCGGTAACGGCATGGGAGTAATGGTGGGGAATGGTTTTTAGTTCGGGCAGGCGCACGTTACCAAAGTGGCGCACCAGGTGAGCACGGAAGGTTTCGCGCTGGTTATCCAGGTTAAAGAGGCGCAGGTTGCGCTGCTGCCAGGCTAGAGTGTTGGCGTCGGGGGGGTATTGCTGGTTAACGGCCGTGTAAAAGTCTGCCATACGGCCGTCCGTATACGCTTCACAATCCCAACCGTAGGCGATGTAATCCACCTCGGAAATGGAGATGCCCGCCTGTTTGCAACAAAACTCTATGGAGCGAATGGGAAACTGGTCATTGGCATGTTTGAAGCGGATGAGCCGCTCTTCTTCCACATAGCTGATCAGTTCGCCATCAACCAACAGGCAGGCGGCCGGGTCAACACCATAAAAAACACCGAGTATTATCATGTAAAGTTGTTCCTCAGGGGATGTTTGATAAATCGCTCCTCGCCCAACAGCACGACGATGACGGTTTTGAGAATGATTTGTAAATCCAGCCAAAACGATTGGCGGGCGATATATTCCAGGTCGTACTCAATGCGCTCGTCCCAGGAGAGATGGGAACTGCCGTAGATTTGGGCCAGGCAGGTCAAACCACCTTTCACATCCAGGCGGCGGCGCTGACGGGCATCATACGTCTCCAGACTGGATGGCAGCGCCGGCCGCGGCCCCACAACCGACATGTTGCCCACCCAGACGTTCCAGATTTGGGGCAGTTCATCAATTTTGGTACGGCGGATGAAACGGCCAAACCCCGTCACTTCCGGGTCATGCAGGCGTACCTGGGCATTGACCTGCCGGTTGGGGTTATGGGTCATGCTGCGGAATTTGTGGATGGTGATGAGTTGACCCTGCCGCCCCAGGCGTTGCTGGCTATAGAGGATGGGACGGCCGTCCGTCAGCCAGATGATCACGGCCGTTGCCAAAAACAGCGGCGATAACAACAGCAACGTCAGTGAACTGACTGCCAGATCAAACAGCCGTTTCATCAAGAGACCTCATCCCCCTTGCCTGCAAAAGGCGGGTGTATTCAGCCTTAACTCTGGCAAAAACCAGCTGCTCATCAAATAGTTCTTCAGCCATCTGCCGACCGTTCTGCCCCATTTGCCGTGCTTTGTCCTTATCGGCCAGCAGGTCGAGAATGGCGGCGGCTAAGGCGTCTATATCGCCGAGGGGAGTGAGATAACCGTTACGGCCGTGTATCACCGCTTCCCGGCAGCCGCGAATATCCGTGACCACGCAAGGAACGCCCATCGCTGAGGCTTCCATCGGCGAACGGGGAAACCCTTCGCGGTGCGAGGGTAGCACAAACACGTCCATCAGGGCATACAGTTCCGGCATATCCTGGCGCATTCCGGAAAAGATGCAGGTATCGGCCAGGCCGTAGTCGGCGGCGACAGCGGGCGTCAGCGCGTCAGCTTTTTCGCCGTCCAGCGGGCCGATAATCAAAAGCCGGGTTTGTGGTTGTTGGGCAATCACCTGCCGCACGGCCGTCAACAATTCCAAAATGCCTTTTTCGGCGACCAACCGTCCGACAAAACCAACGACCGGCGCACCAGACGGAATGCCCAAAGCAGCGCGGGTGTAGCTGATGGTTTCTGGGGGCAGACAATCCCGGTTAAAACGGGCAATGTCTATGCCGTTGCCGAGGTATTTGATTTTGTCCGGGGGGCAGATGTGGGTGGTCACGGCCGTGACCATATCTTCGCTGTTTTGGGACAAAATCACATCCGAACAACGGGCGGCAATCTTTTCCACGGTGATGTAAAAACGCCGCCAGAACGGCTTCATGCCCTCGTGAAAGTAAAAACCATGCACCGTATTCACAATGATCGGCGTCCCAGCCAGCCAGGCCGCCACCTGCCCCAACAGCCCCGGCTTGGGGTTGTGGGTATGCACAATGGCGAACCGTTCGCGGCGCATCACCCGATACAGCCGCCAGAGAGAAAGCAGGTCTGGCAAAGGGGAAAAACGGCGGGTCATGGGCACAGGAATATGGCGGATACCAGACGCCTCCAATACGGGCACATCTGGCCCGGCGCAGGAAATCCCCATTACCTCATACCCGGCGGCCCGCAAACTTTGTAACTGATTCAAGAGTAAAAAGCGCAGCGACAGGTCTATGGTGGTGATATGGGCGACTTTGAGCGGTGGCGAGAATACACGCTCTTTCTCAACCAACATGGGATGAAACCGGAGAAGAGGCTGCTTTGCCTGCCTGTCTCTTGCGGAGTTGTGGTAGGCCCAGAATGTGAATTTCAAAACCCATCAAAATGACCAGCAATAACCAATATAGCCGGTCAGTAATACTGCGGTTGTAAGCCCAACTAATGTGCATACTCCACAAGGCAATCATCAGAATCAAAGCGGAAAGCGCGTAGGGCGTGCCTCTGGCGCGCCAGAAAAGGCGAAAACTGCCCAACAACAAATAGCCTGTCAACAGCAGATACAGCGTAAACCCGATGACTCCCAATTCCACTAAAAAACGCTGTGGTGTACTGTGCATTTCGTGGCCGGTGGGCGAGTAAGGCGAATCATAAAACGCCCCCCACCCAATACCCAAAAAGGGATAATCGCGGAGGGCGTTCCACATCCCCTGGCGCTGCAACAAGATAAAGTTTTCATCATCCGACAACACATCTTCATCACCGGCAAACGCTCGCAGGCGCTCTTCGATGGTGACTACACGCTCCTGAAAGAAAAAGCTGTTGGGCAAAAGCGCCGAACCTTCGCCAAAATATAAAAAAGCCAGAAAGCCGATGCTCAAGAGAAAAGCCGGCATAATACGGCTGTAACTACCACGAAAAGAGTATAATAACCCCAGGCTTAACAGGAGAAAGCCCACGATCAAAGCCAGATAAACGGAGCGTCGCCCGGAAACGGCCGCGCCGTACAGAACCAGCAAGAGACAAACGTAGAGAAAGCCTCTTTCGCGCAGCGAAACATCGGGATAGCTGATGTACAACAGAACAATCCAGAAAGCGGAGGCCATGTAAATACCCACATGGACACGATTGCGGAACGGCCCGGCGGCGTTGATGTCGCCGCCAGCCAGGAACCCATCCACGGCCACCCACAGCGCCGCCAGGACAGCGCCATAAGCCAGAAAACGAAGCAGATAACGGAGCAGGTCGGGGTATTGAACCAACCAGTTATAAAAAGTTAATAACAATGCCAGCGCGTATACCAGCAAAAGCCATTGGGTGATGGCCCAAAAGGGACGGTCATTCATCTTGAACAGATTGATGGCCGCCAATAACACCAAAAGAATCACCACACGCGCCAGAAAATGGTTATAAACCGGCAGGTTGTGCCGCATGAAGTAGAACAGTGAGGTAATAACTAACAACCCGATGCCCAGTTCAAATGGGCCGATGTTGTTAGCCACACCGGGCACCACACCAAAACCGGTCAGGTATACCATGCCGGCTACGAGCGCCAACCACACAATGAGCAGCCGGGGAATAGGGGTATTTGTTTCCAAAGAAGTGATAGCGGTCATCTGGTTAAAGTCGTAATCAGTCTGGCTACCCGTTCTACGGCATCGGCACGCGCGGCCAGGTTGTTTTGCAGGTAGGCGGCAGTCACGGCCGTATCCACCCCCTGTCCACATAACAACGCCTGCACCTGAGGGGCCAACGGCCGTTGCCAGCCCAGCCCCAGCGCCGCCCCAGCAGACACATAGTCATGTACAAAACCCACGCCCGGAATCTCCAGAACGGCCAACGGCAAACCAAACAGCAGCGCCTCCAGGCCAACAGTGGAAGCCAGCACAATGGCCGCTTGCGCTACGGTGAACAGCGGGTAAAGGGGGGATTGCCCCAAAACTGTTATCCGGTGCGGGTAAGAAGCAGCGGCGGCAATAGTCTGGAATTCGGCCAGCGATTCGCGCGCATGGAGTTTGATGATGAGATGAAAGCCAGGGTCAGCAAACAGGGGGGTGATTTCGGCCAGAAAACGCTGTACCAGCGCCAATTTTTCGGCGGTGGTGCAATAGCCTTGATCGTCAATGGGGTTGGATAGAAACAGTAAATTGGTCTGCCCAAAGCCGTGTTCAGCTTGTAGCTGCCCGGCCTGTGACCGCCAATCGGTCTGGCAAATGTGGTCAAAGCGAGGGCTGCCGGTGCAGTGGATGGTTTCTGGCAGCGCCCCTTGTGCCCGAAAGTACGCAGCGCTACTCTCACCCCAGGCAGCAATGGCCGCCGCGCCACTGCTGCCATACGTGTCTTGTTCTTTGTCGGTGGGCAGAGGAAAGCGAATACCTTCTTGCATAAGTAGAAAGGGGATATCACGGCCGTGTAACATTTTGACGATATGGTCATACGGAAAAGCGGCATCATTGGGCAGCACCACCAGAGCGGGGGGCGTGTGGAATGTGTGTTGCAACGGCCGTTGTAACATC
This sequence comes from Anaerolineae bacterium, assembly GCA_023384415.1. GTDB lineage: Bacteria > Chloroflexota > Anaerolineae > Promineifilales > Promineifilaceae > Trichofilum. Next base: position 9,656 of record JAHDWJ010000057.1, on the reverse strand, counting down.
GTTCGCCAGCTTACCTCACGCGCTATCCCACGCAGCCAGTCGCTACGCTTGCCACCCTGTTTACCAGACGAGGGCGAACTCCGGATCTGCCGTTCAGGAATAGAAACAAACGCATCGGCCATGGGAAATCGCGCTGCCGGTGAAGGGAAACCCCGAAACGGGCATAACGAGATGACCCGGCAGTGATAGCCTCCTTGCTGTTTGAGTTCAGCCATCACTGGTTGCATCATGGCTACGTGATGTCCGGGGTTAGAAATCACAAAATCAATGGACGGCATGAACTGTGTTTACGGCAACTGCGGATGACTGTCCCAGAACTTGAGTGTACTGCGCTATCACCGGGTTCACGGCAAACCGCTGGCTGCTTTGCTGGCCTTGCCGCGCCAGCCATTGACGTAACTCTGGATTATCCAGCAGCCGGTTTATCTGCTCAACCAGTGCGGCCACATCATTCACGGGGATCAAAATGCCGTCTTGTTCTGGGGTAATAATTTCATTGGGGCCGGCGGGACAGTCGGTGGAGATAACGGCCGTGCCACAGGCCATCGCCTGAATCAACGCCCCCGGCAGCCCTTCATGCAGCGAGGACAGCACAAAAATATCGGCCCGCGCCATATATTTGAACGGATTCTTATCAAAACCGGGCAGCCATAGATCATCAGCCACATTGAGTTCTTGGGCCAACACCAGCAACTCCTGGTGCAGCGGCCCTGCGCCCAAGATCACCAGCCGCGCCGGGCGCTGCGCCCGCACCTGGGCAAAAGCGCGGATGAGCAAGGCAAAATTTTTCTGCACGACCAGTCGCCCCACTCCTAAAACGATGGGCACATCCTCGTGAAACCAGGGATGGTCAATTGGTTCCTGAGCCAATGTTGCCAATGAGTCATCCACAATGGGATTGTAAATAACCTGAATGCGGGCGGGGGGCAGATGGAGCTTTTCCACCATATCTTGTTTGACGCCCTCAGACACGGCCGTCAGTCCATCGGCATAGGGATACAATAATCGCTGCCACCAGACCATCAGCCGCCGCTTCAATGTGAGTTTGCTGTGGTGCAGGACATTTCGTTCCGAAAGCACCAGCCGCAGAGGAATCCGTGCCAGCCATTTTGCCAGCACCGCCGGTACATTCGTGCCACCAGGGGAAAACAGCACATCTGGCTTTTCGTGGCGCAGCAGCCGGGCTAACGGCCACCAGCATGTCCATAAATTCCGCGCACCCAACACATGCACCGTCACATCATCCGGTACATCTGCCAGCAGTTCCCCTTCACGCCGCACCAACACCAGCGAAAGGTCAAATTGGCGGCGATCCAGTTTTTGCAGCAAGGTGAGCGTGACGCGCTCCGCCCCTCCCTGGCCCAGCGTTGGGCGCAGGATAAACAATTTAGATGCCATCCAACACCTTTCGGGCGCGTGCATCCCAGGTGTAGCGATCTAGCAAATCTTGTTGGGCGGTTTGACCCAGGCGTTGGCGTAAGTCTGGGTCGGATATGAGGCGGGTCACGGCCGTGACCCACCCTTCTACATCGTCTGGCGCTACCAACAGCGCATTGCGCTCGTGCGTCAAAACCTCACGCAAAACAGGCAAGTCGGATGAAATGATAGGCTTACCCGAAGCCATATACTCAAACATTTTCATAGGCGACATCCAGCGGCTTGTATCACTCTGCCCAGTTGCCCCCTGAACTTTTCGCTGGTACGGCATTAACAAAACATCCATTTTTTGAAATTGTTGTGCCAGCTTCGCCGGAGGTAAAAACCCATGAAAAACAAGATTGCTGCCAGACGAGACCTGCCGCCAATGTTGAATATCCGGCTCTGTTCCGCCAACAACATCAAACTGGTAATCTCCTAAACGACCTGCCAACTCCGAAATTATTTCGATGCCTCTACCTGCGTAGAGATGACCAACATAACCCACATGATAACTACCATTTGAACCTGGAGTTGAATTTCCGGCTTCTACAGACGCGGGGACATAATCAGATGCATCATGTGCCACCACAATTTTTCCCGGCACCGGCAGCATGTTTAGATTCGCAAATTCCTGTTTGAGCCCCTCAGAGATAACCACCAGCCTTTTCAAGAAGGGTGACCGAAATAAACGATGATGGAGCCAGTAGTTGAGGCGCGTTGACGGTAAACCATGCGCTTCAAATATCACCGGGTAATGTAATTGAGCCGCCAGCCAGGCACCAACCAAATCCCGGCTATAAACCAGGTCTATCTCTGCCCGGTGTTGATGTAACCAGCGCTGTTGGGCAATATTGTAAATAATCCCACCTCCACGCGCTTTGGGGCGGGTGAGCTTGATCAGGTCAAATGTAGGCACAATGCCGTAAAAAGCAAAATCATCTGTGACACTCGGTTCCTGTGAGACATCACTGTGCTTGGTGATTAGTGTCACTTGGTGCCCCAATGCTGCCAACGCCTGACACATACGCATGACTTGAATGCTGCTTGCCCGGCGTGATGGCACGTAGGAAAGGGAGAGATAGAGAATGTTCATGCAGTGTGCTTAAATTGGGTGAGCGACAGGATTTAGCTCTTCAAAGAAAACTGCCAGCTTACCAGCTAGTATGGGCCAGGCCAGATTCTTTTCGGCAAAAATCCGGGCTTCCTGGCCTAATTGTTGGCGCAACGAGTTGTCTTTCAGCCTCAGTAATGCTTCGACCATATCATCTACTGAATCAGGATGTATTACCAAACCTGTTTTTTCATGTTGGGCCAGCTGACCTGCTTCGCCCACATTGGTAACAATGATCGCTTTCCCCATCGCCAATTGTTCAGACAATTTGGAGGGATAGTTGTACCGGGCAGAGTGGCCGTCGGCTCGCGGCGTCACTAGCACATCTGCCTGTCCTAACCAGGCTGGTATGTCTGCAAATGGAATCAGACCCGGCAGCGTAACATGATCGCCTAATTTATGAGCCAGCGCTACCTGGTCGGGGTAAGGTTCAATATCTCCGATAAAAGTGAAATGAAACGGCTCACCCGCAGCCACCAATCGGTTGGCCGCTTGCAGCAACACTGAAACGCCTTGATATGGCCGATAGTTTCCGGCATAGGCGACATGAATACGGCCGTTGGTAGCGGACGGCAAAACCGGATGGAATTTGTCTAGCTCCACCCCCCCCCATAATATCAGGCCTGGTTTTTTTAAGCGGTGTGGAGACTGGAGAAGGTTATGGCTAACGGCCGTAAACGCATCCATATAGAGCATATCGTCTTTTTCTCTGAATCGGGTACGGCCGTACCAATACCAACGCCAGATTGGTGGTTTATCTGCCCGTTCCAGCCGTTCAGATGCCAGATCGCCATGCAAATCTGCCACGAATAGGGGCTTCTGGGGCAAATCCCGCACCTTTGCCATCAGTTCCATAGCTTTGTGTGTCTGCCCATAAACGACAGCCGGTCTGAAATCAGTGATACATGAATGCAATTGAGCAAGATGGGAAGAATGGCTCTGTAATTGTTTATGCGTTAATGAAAGAGTATTCTGAATCTCGGTGGTTTCGTCCTGGCTCAATAACACCACCTCAACACCAGGCTGCTGCGCCAGCGCCTTAACCAGATTACGGGCGCGCAAAGGCGTCCCGCTATCTTTAAGTACTCTGCTTCTAAAAACAACTAATACGCGCATATGTCAAGGATTTATAGGGAGGCAGGTCGTTTACCTACGCCTATCAAATTCTTACCTCGCACCACTTCTTGCGTCAGGTGTAAGGTATGCCGGTATAGGAGACAAAATCCCCACCACAGTAATCGATCAAACACGATGCGGGTCAGCCAGTTTTTGTGTTCAGAGAAGGCCCCATGTACTGTTTCGATTTCAAAACCAATCAACCGCAAGAGTTGTTGCAAACTTTCCCGAGAAAGCCCAATCTCATGTGTAAAATCCACATACCGGGTGCGGAGGTTGAGCGGATTGCTCATATTGGGCACACGCAAAATAACTCGCCCACCCGGCAGCAAATGCTCATAAATAGCCTTCAAGGTGGCAACAGCTTCGTTTTTTGTTAAATGCTCTAAAACGTCAATCATGGCAATCAGAGCATACTGGCGCTCACAACTCTGCAAGTAACTTAATCCGTCTGCACATACCACATTTGTGAACCCTTGCTCGTGACAGAAAGTTACCTGCTCTGGCGAAATGTCTGTGCCGGTTACATCGTGGTACCCAAGCTGCTGGCAGCAAAGCAAAAATCCTCCTTTGCCAGAACCAATTTCTAAAATGGCTGCCGTTTTTTCAGCCGGTAAAAATGCACCGAACTCACGATCATAATGACGAGCATCCCGTTGCAAGCCTTCGTCACTCATGTCGTTGCGGGGTGCATATGTAGTGGTTAAGTAACGTTCATATATATCTGTTCGATAGGCAGTTTCTGTCGTTGGCTCAACTCGTTGAGGCATTTATTTCCACCAAATTATGGGTTTAGATTTATGGCTCTGATCAGATGATTTCGAACCAGCCAACATGCGCACGGCACCGTTCAAAAAACGTTTGCCTGGGAAAACATAGTACGGAGCCAAAATGACCCTGGGATCGTCCAGAAAGGCATGGACACGTAACATCGTGGGCGTCAGTTCCATAATACGCTTCATGTCTTCTTGAATTTCATCTGATATGATGGCCTCATAATCACCAACTGCTCCCCGGCGAAACAGGACACCAGCATCATCGTTTTGCTGATGACGCAGATTATCCAAAGAGACCCTCGCTTCTAAATCCGCTACATCTACACCAAGTAGATCGGCAAATTTGAGCATATTTCCCACAGACTCTTGAAAATGTTGTCGGAGTTCGGCATAGTCAATGTGGAACACTCGGGGATCACACACAGAACGCCAGATGTTTTGATATGCTAGCTGGTAAAACATGTGGGTGCGGCCGTCGCGCCTGTAAAAATCGCTGAAATCCTGATAAGTTTTCCCATACCGCTTCATCTGATAATGGTATCGGGAAACCAATACATCCCCCATATCGCGCCAGATGTGGAAAATGCGAATATTCTGGTAAGAAAGCAGCAATTTTTTGTTGAGAAAATGTCCTTTTGCTATAAAGACCTCGTCAGGGCTTTGGTCTAATTCATGCAGGAGCTTTTTCGCTGCTTCATTGTCATTATGGTCAAAGATTTTCTCGCCAACAGGTTCGAATGGGATTCCCTGTTGCTTCAAACTCTCGGTGATAATAAAAAGCTGGAAATGGCTACCATGTTTTGGCGCACCACAAAAAAAATATATCATTTGCTTGTTGCCTCGCTCACGGGATTATCAGTTTCCAACAATCTACCGTTTTCTTTCTGGGCACCGGCTTGAATCTGCCACATCGTGGCGTACTGACCTTGCTTCGCCAGCAACTGCATATGGTTGCCCTGCTCAACGACCTGCCCCTTTTGTAGAACCAAAATCTCATCCGCCATAGTAATGGTAGACAAACGGTGAGCTATAGCAATAACCGTACGCTGGCTACGCAAAGCCTCAATAGCTTCTTGAATCAGTCTTTCTGAGCGGCTGTCCAGGTCACTGGTGGCTTCGTCCAGAATAAGGATGTCCGGCTGCCGCAAGATGGCTCTGGCTATGGCTAGTCGCTGCCGCTGCCCACCAGACAGGCGATGCCCCTGATCACCAATGACCGTATCGTAGCCCAGGGCCATATCCAGAATAAACTCATGCGCGTGAGCGGCTTTGGCCGCCGTAATGATTTCCTCTTCGGTGGCTTGTAAACGGCCGAAGGCAATATTGTCCCGAATGGAGGCATTGAACACAAACGTGTCCTGCCCCACTACACCCACCTTCTCTAGCCATTGGTCCAGGTCCAGATCAGCCAACGGTGTACCATCAACCAAAATGGAACCCGTTGTGGGATCATAGAGACGTAAAAGCAGGCTGGTGATAGTGGTTTTGCCAGCGCCAGACTCGCCTACCAAGGCCACCATGCCACCTCGCGGCACTGTCAGGCAAAGGTTTTGCACAGCCCAGCGTTCATCTTCATAGTAGTGCAAAGAAACCTGGTTAAATTCAATGCCTGTTTTCAGGCCGGTAAATGGCACGCTGCCACGTGTTTGATATTGCTTGTCGTCACGGCGCAAGAACTCCGCCAATCGCTCAACAAACGGCCAATTGCCATTGAACTGGCCCCAGTTCTTGTTGATGATGGAGACACGGGGCAGCAAACGATACATGGTGAACAGATAGGTTGCCAGACGTGCCAGAGCAGCTTGAGAGTCGGACAAGAAATAATACCCACCGATGAGAAAGACAGCAATGCCTAACACAGAAGCAGAATCAATAAGCGGGGAGAGTGTGGCCTGCCACAGTAAACCCCACCTTTTGGCCTTGATGCCTTTATCAATAGATGCATCTATCTTGTCAATCGCATACTGCTCACGAGCAAAGGTTCGCACCAGACGAAATCCATAAACAAATTCCACCGTGCGTTCGTTGAGTTTGACGCTGTACTGCCGAAATTTACGGGAAACCGACCGAATTCGCTGCGTAATGCGCCGCATGGCTAACGAGAGTAGTAACAAAACAAGGACGGCGGCAACAGTCATTTGCCAGGAAAGCCAGAGCAGCACAAAGATATAGGCAGCTATGAGCATAGTCTGGCTCAGTATGGTGTTGAGGCGATCGATGGCCAACCCTAAATAATTAACCTGCTCGTTATAGCTGGCCAGGTCACCGGCTTTGTAAGAACTGGCCTGTGGATAGCTGAAGGCCATGATCTGCCGAAATACACGACGGCGTACATCTCCCTCGACATCGGCCCGCAAATAGGCGGTGGCGGCTTCTCCCATAAATTCGGCGCCGCTGCGCAAGAGTTGGCTGGCAACGGCTAAACCTATCAGGATCAAGAAAACGCCCTGGCGACCAACGGCCGTTAACAAAGGCTCCAACATTCGTCCCACCCGGCCTAACTCAGACGCTACAGACACCGTTTCGCTGCTGGTAGTAAGCACTTGCAGCGCCAGAGCGAATATGGCCAGGGTGGTACCTTCAAATAAAGCAGCCAACAGGCTGCCAAACAGGGCAAGTAAAACGAATTTTTTGCGCTGGTAACAGACTTGTAGGAAAAATCGGAGGGTGCGCCGATCTTCTTCGGTCATATAACGGGACAGGTAACGTGACGGCCGTTTCATGTGATGGTGGAGTCGTAAATTCACTGAATCCATTCTTTTATCAACTTACCAACGCCGGCATCTGGGCATGAACACGCTGCGCCAATTCTGTAAAAATATCATCCAACGAGCGCGTGATGTCCCAAGATGGATAATCATGCTTAAATTGAGCCAAGTTGCTGATATAACAAATGTGATCTCCTTGACGAGCTTCTGGCACATACACTGTCTTGAGCTTCTTGCCAATCAACGCTTTAAACCGGGCAATCGCTTCCATGAGCGAGACGCTGTTGGCTCGTCCGCCACCCAGATTATATACGGCCCCCGCCTTAGGATTCTCGTAAAAGGCCAGAAAAGCAGTACACACATCATAACTGTGAATGTTGTCCCGCACCTGCTTGCCTTTGTAACCAAAGATGCGGTAGGTACGTTCTTCGTGCGTGGCCCGTGCCAGGTAAGCCAGAAAGCCGTGCAATTCGGCCCCAGAATGGTTAGACCCGGTAAGGCAGCCGCCGCGAAAGCAGACGGTAGGTATATTGAAGTAAAGGCCATACTCCTGCACCAATACATCAGCCGCCGTTTTGGAGGCACCAAACAGGCTGTGCATGGTTGCATCTATGCGGCAGCTTTCATCTATACCATCATACTCTTCCGGGTTGGCATAGTCATAGCGCGTTTCCAGCTCTACCAACGGCCGTTCATTGGGCGCGTCACCGTATACCTTATTAGTACTCATAAAGATAAATGGTGTTTCTGGGCAATACCGGCGAACCGCTTCCAACAAATTCAATGTGCCAACTGCGTTCACATCAAAATCATCAAACGGACGCTCTTTTGCAAGATCATGTGAGGGTTGAGCGGCACAGTGGATCAACAAATCCGGTTTCTGTTCACGAACCAGCGTTAACATCCCCTCTCGATTACGAATATCCAAATCATGGTGGATAAAATGATTGGTCATCAGTTGCAAGCGCTTCAAGTTCCAACTGGTATCCCCATCGGGGCCAAAAAAGTCACGCCGCATATTGTTATCTACGCCATGCACTTCCCAACCTTGCGTGTCAAAAAACACAACGGCTTCAGAACCAATCAAGCCGCTGCTGCCGGTAACGATTATTTTTTTTATCATAAAAATCAGATTTCGTCTGTGTGATAACGACTGCTCATTTCCGGTCTTTTCTCCGTGAAAAGGGCAATCACATTCCTGAAATTCCTTATTCAATTATTTCTACTGAAACACCGGGCACTCACAGAGGCGGATCAATCTCGATACCTGCCTGCTGCAATCTGACAGCAGCAGTAGTAATTGTTTCTGGCTGCAAAACCGACTGATACTGACCTGTACGGCCATCTCGCGTAAATTCAAAACCATTCGCCAGCTTACCCGTGCGGGCAATGCCCGCTAATTGCCCTGTTTCCCGTCCCATTTGTTGAATATTGCGGATACTGGAAAAAGCGATACTTTTGTGCAAAATATCTTCATTCACCTCAATATCCAGTGCCGCAAACAAACGAGAAAATTCCTGAAAGGCGTCTTGCTTCATACGCTCATAACAGAGTGTGACCATACTTCTGGCAGCCGTCTTTCGATAATGATGTATCCAACGATTCAGCCTATCCAGAACGAAGTAATCTACACCCTGCATCTTCTCGCGCTGCCAGGGAGGAAAGTAAGAAAATGGGACACGCCGGGACTTATGCCAATGATAGTAAGAGATGAGCGTATCCAATGGATTTCTATACAGGTAGATAATCCGAAAATGGTTGAATGAGACCTTGTAAGGGTCGTGAGTGTAGAAAAAAGCCGGAAAGCCAGGCGCAAATGGCTGCAAAGGCCATCCCCCAAAAAAGTGGGGGCTAATCTGGTTAAGCTGCGCATAAGTCAATGTGTCTTCTGCACCATTAACCAGAATGTTGAAGTGGTTGGTAACCACAAAACGCACCCAGGTATTGCCACTCTTTTGGTGCCCGGATAGAAGGATTGGGTGGGCAATACCCAGCTGCCGCAACTGCTTCACCGTTCTGTGCTCGTAATAACCCCGTAAAATATCGTGGTTATAGACCCTTTTTAATCTCTTGTAGCCAAATTTGACGGTTGAATAGAGCACAGTCAACACCTTGAACACTTCATGCAAATAAACTGGTCAAGCCAAATGTCATACTGATGACAGTTCCAGCAGCCGATCATTGGTCAGATCCAGTCCTTTTGTTGTCGTTCAATTTCCACAATATGATCTTGCCAGTGGCAGGTAAAGGGTTCTAAATGTCCGGCTTAAAATCGTTGTGCCGCTGCGGCCACAACCCACAAAAAAGATCGGGTTCCTCAGCCGTTGGCGGCAGAAGTTGGGGGCGACACGAGCCAGAGATTTGCTAAAGTGCACGGCCGTGCGGCCCGGCACACGTTGTATCCACTTCATCACCAGCTATATCACCTTCGGGTTCATTGAACGGGAAACTGGCAAAAGTATAGGGGGGTGTACGGCCGTGTTACCGCATCTTGGGTCAGGCGCGGTTCACCCCACCGTTGCACCG
>JAHDWJ010000056.1 GCA_023384415.1 Anaerolineae bacterium | reverse complement strand
CAAAGCGGGGCGAGACAGGTGGGAACGAAACGCTCCCGTTTGACCAAAATCCTGGTCCACCTGTCCCGCCCGCCCCTACATTCATTTCAGGGCAAATTGAGAACTGCTGGTTGTTGTATCACGATTTGTCACCCACGAAATGATTCACAGATTATATTGTAGGCAGTAGCCAGACGATGGGCAATGGCAAAATGGGGTGACGGGGAGATACAGGAACCTGGGGACACAGCGATGATTAAGTCGTCACATCACCGCGTTACCCCCTCACGACCTCGCCCCCTCACCTACTCTCTCCCACACAGTAAACGTATACGCATGAGGGTTTTGCTCATCGGCGGGGAAATATTCCTGGCTGATACAATGCCACTCGGACCATTCCAGAGAAGGGAAATAAGTATCACCAGGGAAGGGATCAGCTAAGACGGTGAGGTAAAGGCGGCTGACCTGGGGTAGAAAAAGGCGGTAGATGTCGGCCCCGCCAAAAATGATGATTTCCTGAGAAGGGGCATATTGAAGAGCGGCCGCAATAGCTTCATCTACGGTATGTACTACCACACATCCTTCGGCCCGGTAATCCATCTGACGGGTAAGAATAATATTTAGCCGGCCTGGGAGCGGCCGGCCAATAGATTCATGGGTTTTACGCCCCATGATAATCGCCTTGCCCATCGTCAGCCGCTTAAGCCGCTGCAAATCACCAGGCAGCCGCCACGGCAGCTGGTTGTCTCGGCCAATAACCCCATTGGCCGCCACAGCCACCATAAAGGTAATAAGTGGAGATAAATGCCGGGAAACAGGAATAGACGAAGAAGAAATGGTAGGGGGTTCCATCATTGATGATTGTACTTGGCCCCGCTGGCATCCGGCAACTTTATCAACTTCATTAAATTGAACAATCGTTCTGTTTTGCCCTTGACAACAAGGAACGCCCGTGCTAAACTTCTTTCCATCTTATCGAACAAATGTGCGGAGTGTGGATTATATCCTTCATACTTCATACTTCATCCCTACGGGAGGTAACCAATGGCTAAGGGCAGCAATGGGCGCGAGGGCGCTTTGAAGCAAACAATTGACACATTAACTAAAAAATATGGTGAGGGAGCCATTATTCGCCTGGGTGAAGCCCAGCATATGGTTGTGGAAGCAATTCCTACTGGCTGTTTATCGTTGGATATATGTTTAGGCGTAGGCGGTGTGCCACGCGGCCGCGTCGTGGAAATTTACGGCCCTGAATCTTCAGGAAAAACAACCCTCTGTCTCCACATCATCGCCGAAGCCCAAAAATTAGGTGGCATCTGTGCTTTCGTAGACATGGAACACGCCCTGGATCCCTACTATGCCCAAAAATTAGGCGTAGACATCGAAAACCTCTACATCTCCCAACCCGATACCGGTGAACAAGCATTAGAAATTGCTGAAGCCCTCATCCGCTCCGGCACCATGGACATCGTTGTCATTGATTCCGTCGCCGCCCTCGTCCCCCGCGCCGAAATCGAAGGAGAAATGGGAGATAACCATCCCGGCTTGCAAGCACGGCTCATGTCCCAGGCTTTACGCAAATTGTCTGGCATCATCAAGCAGACAAACACTGTCACCATTTTCACCAACCAGATACGGCACAAAATCGGCATCATGTTTGGCAGCCCAGAAACCACCAGCGGCGGCAACGCCCTTAAATTTTACGCTTCCGTTCGCCTCGATATTCGCAACATTCAAGCGATCAAAGCAGGGGGGGAAGTTATCGGCAACCGCACTCGTGTCAAAGTCAAGAAAAACAAAGTCGCCCCTCCCTTCAAGGAATGCGAATTTGACATCATGTACAACCAAGGTATCTCCCGCAGCGGCGATGTCATTGATTTAGCCGTGACCATGAACGTGGTGGACAAGCGCGGGGCCTATTTCCGTTACAACGATATGCTCTTAGGGCAGGGGCGAGAAAACGCCAAACTATTCCTGGAAGAGAATCCCGTCATTTTAAGGGAAATTGAGAGCATCATCCGCCAATCCATTGACAGCAACGCCTTCGTACCCGATTCCGTCTCTGCGGAAGATTATGAAGAAGCCGAGCTAGAGTTGGCCTGAGTAATGGTTAATGGCTCTGAGGAGTAAGGCATCCCCAGATACTAATCCCTTCGCATCTGGGGATGCTCACTCCTCACCTATCAACTAAAATGAAACATATCCTTTGGAAAATTGCGTTACGGTTTTCATTTATGGTGGTGAGCCACGCTCATGAAATGTTCTGTGAAAATTAGTACAATTGCTTCTTCCATTCAATTGACACGTCTCGTTCACGGGCTATAATTATCCTCTGCTAAATACGACCCATATTTGGCTCCCCATCGGGTGATTACAAAAAAGCAATGATCCAGTACCCGCCAGACGGGTCGGTCAAATATGTGCATTGAAAGAGGAGAACAGCCATGAGTGAAGAATTAACGCCCACCGCTGAGTTGACCATGCCCCCGGCAGCTCCCCAAAGCATCGGCGATCTAAAGCGGAAAGCCCAACTCACCGGTACGGTAAAACGAGTTGAGTTGTACGGGGCGTTTGTTGATTTGGGCCTCGGTACCGATGGCATCCTGCATATTTCTCAAATTGGACAGGATCGTGTAAACCGGGTGTCGGATGTATTACAAGTGGGGCAAACGGTTGATGTATGGGTTGATAGGGTAAACCCGTCCCAGGGTCAAATTATCCTCACTATGGTAGAGCCGCTAGGCGTCGAATGGAGTGACCTGGAAGAAGGTCAGGTTTACACAGGTAAGGTAATCCGGTTAGAAAATTTTGGGGCCTTTATAGATATTGGGGCTGAAAAAGAGGGGTTGGTCCATATTAGTGAGTTAAGCCATGATTATGTGAAACACCCTTCAGAAGCGGTGCGGGTAGGGGATGAAGTCAATGTGAAGGTGCTGAATTTCAGCAAACGCAAACGACGCATCAACCTGAGTGTGAAGGCGATGCTGGAGAAGCCGGTACAGGAACCTTCTGCGGGTCGCAATGCCCGCGTCGTTGAACCTGAAGATACCTATGAAGAAATTGAAGAGCCAGAAGAAGAAGCTCTGACAGCGATGGAAATGGCCTTTCGTATGGCGATGGGAGACAATTACCAATCAGGTAAAGGAAAGAAAGGGCAGAAGAAAGCCAATTATCGGCAAAAAATTCGCTCCCAGCAGGAAGATATTCTCAGCCGGACTTTACGTCATAACTAAATGCTCGCCTGACGCTTTGACAAAGCGGTTCAGTCAAATCATTAATAAATAAAAGAAAAAGGCGCGTAACGCGCCTTTTTTTGCTTGTCTGCTGCTTTGGTCAAAATACTGTTTCCGGCCAATCGAGCATCAGGGCGGTTAAAGTGGCACCGGCCGCCACAAACGTCACACCTTCGGGTACAATAAGCAGGGCGTTGGCCTGCACCAGCGAGGTCATTATGTGGGACCCCTGGCTCCCGGTGGTGACAACTATATAATGGTCATCCTCTCGCCGGACAATCGCCCGTAAGTAGCTCTCGCGGCCGTCGGAATGAATCTCTTCCTGAACCACAGCGGCGACCTGCGGCCGCGTCCACGTCTTCCTTCCCCCCATTTTTAGAATCGCCGGGCGAGCAAACCGCTCAAACGAAACCATTGCCGAAACCGGGTTCCCCGGCAGCCCAAGATAGGGTACTCCCTTATACCGCCCATAGGCCAGCGGCTTACCGGGTCTCATCCGCACCCGCCAAAAGCCCATGGCCCCTTCCTGCTCCAATACCGCTTTGACCACATCATACGCCCCTACGGAAACCCCGGCCGAGCTGATAAACAGATCAACCCCCGCCGCTAAACCAGCCCGGAGTTTAGCCCGGACATCCTCTTCATGATCACGGGCCACACCGAGGGGAATGGGGATGGCCCCCAGTGCCATAACCTGGGCCTGCTGGGCGTATCCATTGCTGTTGCGAATTTTGCCAGGGGTCAGGGGTTCGTCTACGTCAATAAGTTCATCACCGGTAGCCAGGATGCCGACACGCGGCCGCTTCACTACCTGCACCCAACTCATCCCTAATGAAGCCAAAACGCCAATTTCTTGCGGCCGCAGTTGGTGTCCCGTCTCAATGACCCGCTGCCCGGCCTGGATGTCCTCACCGGGGTAGCGCACATAATCACCAGGCTGCACCGGCTGATAAATCTCTACCTGGCCTGGCTGCGGCCGCGTCTTTTCCCGCCACCGTTCATTGGTTGCCTCTACCGGAATCACCGCATCCGCGCCAGGGGGAAGTGGGGCCCCGGTAGTGATACGGGCGGCTGTTCCAGGCACGATAGTCAGCTCCGGGAAATGGCCGGCAGCAATATCACCAATGACCCGGAGGGTGACCGGCTGCTCTGGGGCAGCGGATTGGCTGTCGGCCGCTTGCAGGGCATACCCATCCATTGAGGAGTTAGCAAAGGGGGGCAGGCTGTCCTGGGCGATAATCGGTTGGGCCAAAACCCGTCCCAGGGCCTCTGTTAGGGCCACTGTTTCCGCTCCCAATACATCCACCCCAGCCAGCACGGCGGCCAGAGCCTGTTCAACCGTTAAATATTCAGCCATAGTATGCTTAGACCGCCAGCGGTGGACCACCTATCACTGGAAAAATCGCGGCTAGCGGCCAAATTGACAACACCTCATAAAGTCCCATCAAGTTTTAGAGGCGCGGCCGCTTCCTGCATCGCTATCAACACATTACCGATATGCTGCCACAGGTCTAACTGCCCATTAAAACAGACCCGGCTGAAATCAGCGGTTACTTGTTCCACATGGTCACGATCTACCCCGGCGGCAAAGGCCCGATTTTTCCACTTTTTCCGCACAGATGACAGCTCTACCTGACGAATATCTTTTACCGGGCGTACCAGGGTGGTGGCAATGATGAGGCCAGTTATTTCATCACAGGCGAGCAGGGCAAAATCAACTGGTTTCTCTCGCTCAACCCCGGTACCTTCACTGTAATGGGAGAGGATAATGCGAATCGTCTCCTCATCCCACCCCCGCTGGCGCAGGATGGGGGCTCCGGCCATGGGATGACGGTTCAGATCGGGGTGAATCTCCCAATCGAAGTCGTGGAGCAGCCCTACCATCTGCCAATAATCCGCCTCTTCGTTGAGTCGAGGGGCATACCAGCGCATGGCCGCGCCTACGGCGGTGATGTGGCGGCGCAGCCCTTCATCTTGTACCAATTCACATACCAGGTTCCAGGCGTCGGCGGGGGTTTTCATCACACTTCCCCATTTTCATCGGTGATGGGTTCCGTCTGAGGGGCGCGGTTGGCTCCGCAAGTGCAGCCCCCCCCTTCATGTTTGGAACAGCCTGCGGCCGCTTTCTTTTCCAGGGCTTCTAACTCTTCCAACGGCTCTATCTGCTCTCGCGGCACCTCAATCCAATCCACATCCTGCCCTTCTAAGGCGACCAGAACAGAATCCCGCAGCGGCCGCACATCTTTAACAATGCCAATGCCCTGGGGTGTACCAACCCGTTTGTTCCGCTTGGGCAGGGATTTACGGGCTTCCACGTACTGTTCATATTCATACACCAGGCAGCACCGTAAGCGGCCACACATCCCGGTAATTTCTTGCGGACTCAAGGAAATCCCCTGCTCTTTGGCCATGCGGATAGAGACGGGGCTAAATTCAGTCAGGAAGGTGGAGCAGCAGCGGGGCTGCCCACACGCCCCAAACCCGCCCAACATTTTGGCGACATCACGCGGGCCAATTAATTGTAATTCAACACGAGAACGGGTAGACCGGTTGAGAAAGGTTTGCAGCGGGTTAAGATCAAGTTTTTTGTTCTCAGTGGTGTAGTAAATGATGAGCCAACTGCCATCATAACTATACTCCGCTTTGACAAACTTAATATCCTTTAACCCTTGTTTATGGGCCTGTTCCCGGCAAAGGATCAAGGTGCCCAGCTCTTTTTCCTGCCACACCTGGCGCAGGAGCAGATCACGCGGGGTGGCCAGCCGTTCAATGCTTTTCATCCCTTTGCGTTTGATGGAAGGGTCTGGGTCAACAAAGGCGATCACCTGGCCGAGCTGGCGGCCGCGTTTCGTCTCCACAATTACATGGTCCCCAGGAGCAACCCCCTTCACCTGCCCCGTCTTAAAATGGTACAACTTCCCCAATTGCTGGAAGCGAATGCCAACAAAATCATTAGCCATAAGAAAAATTTCACCTCATCAAAAAATCGTATTCGTATTCGTATCTTCGATTACGATAGCGATCACGATAGCGATCATGGTGGGGATTGGCGGAGGGGGAGAATGAAATACATTCCCTTTTCCCCATTTTCCCGGCTTACGGGCACGGCCGCAAACCCCATCCGTAGTTTTAGCTGAAAATTTGCCACATTACGACTGGAACTATAAGAGCGTATCTGATAACAACCCAACTCCCTGGCCCGCTGGATTGCTTTTTGCTGCAACATTTGCCCCACGCTTTGCCGCCGATGGGCTTTTTGTACCCCAAAGGCCACAATTTTCGCCTCAATGAGCCAGACCCCATTTTGATGCAAGGGGGCACAATCCGCTTCTGGGCCAATCGGCTGCATATAAAACATAAGAAACCCCACAATCTGGTTTTCATACAAGGCAACCAGGAAGGTGCGCGGAAATTGGGCGAAATGTTCGTTAAAGACCCACTCCGTCTGCCCTTCCCCATCTACACAGGCCACAAACTCCTGCCAGCGGGGGTTAATGGGAAGCCATTCTTCGACAGTGTACATATTCAAAGAGTTTAGCCACGAACGGCTTCAATAAAGAAGAAGTTTCACGGCAAAGACGGGAAAAGGTCAATGCGTTTCTCTGGAGTTCTTCTTTTCTTTCCGTTCTTAGCGCTTTTGCGGTTTCATTTTCTTCGCGGCAAAGCCACACACTTTTCACTCGTAACGGAACCGCCAGATGCCAATTGCCATAAAGATTACACCATAGAGTACCAGAACCCCGGCTTCTAGCAAAATATCCGCTGTGCCCAGCCCCCGGGTAATGAGGTCGGTGAATCCATCCATGGCCCAGGCGGTGGGGAACAGGTGGCCAAAGGTTTGCATCCAGGAAGGCACAATGTCTAACGGCCACCAGGCACCCCCCAGAGCGGCCATGGGCATGACGATGACGGTTGTGAGGGAGTTGGCCTGGGCTGAGGTGCGTACCAGAGCAGCCATGAGCATCCCCAGGCTGGTGATGGCAAAGGCATAACAGAGAACCAGCAGGGTCAACCCAACCGGCTCTCGTCCCCAATCTGCGCCCAGGACGAAGGCTCCAACTAAGATGAGCAGGGCGATCTGGATGACCCCAGCGATGTAGATGCCTAACAATTTACCGGTAAGCAGACTAAATTTGTTGAGCGGCAGCACCAGCAGACGGCGCAGGGTGCCTTGTTCTCGCTCTACAACCAGCACTGAGGCCCCGCCGATGGTAAAGAACATGGCAAACATGACCATCATGCCGGGGGATGATTGGTTAATCCCGACGGCCACAGCCTCTTCATGTATTTCTAACCGGGTAAGGCTCTGGCTGTGGAAGGTGATGGGGGGATTGGTTTGCCACTGCTCTTGCGCGGCCGCGAAAGCGGTCTGGTAATAATGGTCACGTGCGGCCACGTCCCCTTCAAACCGGCCCAGTTGTTCAGCCATGTTCACGGTAAACTGCGCGGCCGCAGCCGATCCGCTCATCTCCATCAAGGCTGATTCTACGGCGGCCTGGACAATCTGGACCTCATTGGCAACCCCAGTAACGCGGAAATCCAGGCTGATTGTCTCCCCTGCCAGCACCTGCGCCGAAAAATCTGCTGGAATGACCAGAACGGCTGCGGTATCGCCAGCTTGCAAAGCGGCTGCGGCCGCAGCCTCACTATCCAGGGTAATAGAGAGCAGCGGATTATCTGCCAGTCGTTGGCTTAACAAGGTGCCCAGTTCCCCCTGGTCTTCATTGTTGATGGTGAGCGGCCATTGGGTTGGCCCACTGCCAGGCAGCGGCCCCAGGTTGGCCTGGGCCAGCACAAAGGTAAAGATGAGCGGCATGAGCAGGTTAAAGATGAACACCGCCCGTTCCCGATAGGTGGTGGTAATATAAAATACCGCCAGGTGAATGATTTGTTTGATCATAATCGTGTCAATTCGGGATACTTACAAAAATAACCACGGATAGGAGGAACACGGCTGAGAAGTTGCTTGAGTTCCTCTGAGTTCCCAGCATTTTCATCTATCAGTTCGGCAAGGTTCGTACAAGCTTGGTGCGCCGTAAGCCTATGGTAATTCCTACCGATTCAACCGTTTCTGGAACCGCCACGTCGCCAGGGTGAAAGCAATGAGGGCAAAGAGAGACAACGCCCCCAGTTTTGGCAAGATGGCTGCCAATCCTAATCCCCGCCAGGTCAAGTCAGAGAACCCTTCCAGGCCCCAGTAGTTGAGGGTCAATTTGCTAAAGGTGAGGAGCCAATCAGGGAAGTTGAGGGTGGTGGTAAAGTTGCCCCCCAAAACGCCGGAGATGAGGATGATTGCTGAGCCGATGATGTTGGCCTGGACGTTGTTGCGGGCGAAGGCGGCGATAAACATGCCCAGGCTGGTCGCGGCCGCGACAAAGACCAATACCAGCAACAATATCCCCAACGGCGAATCTCCCCAATCCATGTTGAATAAGAGGCGAGAAGCTACCAGCAGCACCGTAAATTGAAGCACCCCACTGAGAAAGACGCCCCCCATTTTGCCTAACAAGATGGTCTGGGGGCGAGTGGGGGTAGTGAGCAGGCGGGGCAGGGTACCTTCTTGCTCCTCTGTCAGGATGGAACGGGTACCTTCCATGACGGTGTAGAGCAGAAAGAAGATAGCCATGCTGGGGCCGAAGAAGGATGCCGGGTTAAAGCTGTTGTCGGCCTGTTCTTGCCCTTCTACGACCTGGCGCAAACTGATTTGTTGGCGGCCGCGTTGGCTGGTGATCTGGTCTACTTGTTCCTGCACAACCGGTTGTAACCCAGCCAGGGCCGGCCCATAAGCGGCCGCGTCGTCTAACACCTGAGCCACGCCAACATCTACACTGATGAGGGCAGTGCTGTATCCGGCAGCAACCCGCCCTACGATGCCGCGAATGATGTTGGGGGTGATGTTCGCGGCCGCGTCCAGATAAAGCTCTAACGTGGCACCGGCAGCGGCCGCATCTCCTTGCACCTGTAAACCAAAGCCAGCGGGGATATACAACACCGCCCGTGCCTGACCAGTCATTACCAGCCGCTGCGCGGCCGCTAAATCAGCCATCACCGTTGTCGCCAGCAGTTCCGACAAGGTAGCATCAGCCGTAAAAAGCTCTATCAACTGCTGACTGGCTTCACTGTTATCCCCATCCACAATGAGAAAAGGAATATCACGGATGGGTAGTTCGCTGCGGCCGCCGAAAAAATTACCAAACGCCGAGCCAATAATCGCTGTAATTAGCAGTGGGGCCGCCAGCATAAACAGGAGTCCGTTCACATCCCTAAACCGAACCAACGTATCTTTCCAGGCAATCATCCACGCTTTCATAATACCTCTAACAGTATGCGAGCAGGCGAGTGGGCGAGTTTGCACCAAACTCCTCTCCCCATCCCCAACTCCCCAGTCTCAAATCTCTAGTCTCTAATCCCTCAACCCATGCCCCGTCAAATGCAAAAACACCGCTTCCAAATTCGGCGCCTGGATTTCAACCCCGCGCAGCCGTAACCCCTGCCCATCTGTCCAATTAAGCAGTTGGGGCAGCAGCTGTTTGGCATCTTGGGTTTGCAAAATAAGTTGAGCCACCGAGCCATCCGCCTGATGAACTCCAGGAAGCTGCCCCACCCCAGCTAACAGTTGTTCACCGGCCATCACCCCATCCATCTGCACCGTAATCGTATCAAAACGACCAACCATTTGCGTCAGTTCAGCCTGCGTTCCCAGGGCGATCAGTTGACCATGATCAATAATGCCAATCCGGTTACTCAACTCCTCAGCCTCTTCCATGTAATGGGTGGTATATAACACCGTTAACCCCTGCCCGTTCAGCTCCTTAACCGTGTCTAAAATGCGGCGGCGGCTCTGGGGATCAATACCAACAGTGGGTTCATCCATATACAACACCTGGGGCTCATGCAACAGCCCAACAGCAATATTCAACCGCCGCTTCATCCCCCCAGAAAACGTTTTGACCTTATCCCCAGCCCGGTCTTCCAGGCCAGAAATTTTGAGCGTAGCCTGCACCCGCTCATGCAATTTGCTCCCAGATAGCCCATACATCCGCCCCCAAAAGAGCAAATTTTCTTGAGCGCTGATGCTGTCATATAGAGCAATTTCCTGGGGTACAACACCAATAGATTGTTTGACCTTCATCGGAGCTTTGGTAATAGAATGGCCGGCAACAATAGCATCTCCCGCTGTTGGCGAAAGGAGACAGCTAATCATGGAGATGGTCGTTGTCTTGCCCGCCCCATTCGGGCCAAGCAGGCTAAAAATTTCTCCTTGTTCAATATTAAAGGAGATACCTTTGACCGCTTTTTCAGCAGCGGGGGCATACTGCTTTTCCAGGTTATGAACTTCGATAATGGTTGACATAAAAACCTCAATGATCAAAAAATAGGCGGCTGAGATTTGGCATGATACGTAATTGAATCCATCAGATTGAATCCATCAGATTTAATCCATCAGATTTAATCCATCAGATTTCATTCATCACGTTTTAACAGCGATGCTAGAATACAGGCCAACAGGTCATGGTTGCCAGTGACAAAGGTCATAACCTGGGTCATGGCGATAGAAGGTTCTGAATACGCCGCTTTCGCATCAGGCTGATAAAAGCGGGGGAACTCACCACCTGAAACTTGAAACCTGAAACCCTATTCACGGAGCAACTGGGTATGAGTTGGTGGCGTATTGGGCTGGTATTACCGTTGGTGGGGGTGTGGGTCGCGGCCGCGTACCTGGCCGGTCATTGGTGGCGTTGGCTAGAAGAGAGCCGTCTGGCCGGTGTCATGGTGATAGGGCTGTTGTTTGGCCTGATCGCCATTTTCGGGCTGTGGCTTGCAGCTGGGGAAGATTTCATCTCACCTGCCCGCCCAGCCCGGCCGCCTCTTACGCCAATATAGACACCACCTGGGGCAGCTGGCCTTGTTTCTGCCCCTCTTTCTAGGGGGAATCTGGGTGACTCTGATTCTAGCTCAGGTGACCGTAGGCCGATGGTGGCCGGCCGCGGCTCCCATTGCCGCCTTATTTCTCTTCATAGGGTACATCCGCCTGGTGTTGTGGCTTTTAAAGCAGCTATCGGAGCGGATGTAAGCCACTGCTAGCCAATCATCTGGATGGGGATGAAGTTGGGCTGGCTGCTGAGGTTGAGCAAGCTGACGCGGGCGGCGATCTGTTTGGTGATGGCGGTGAAAGCGGTCGCGGCCGCGCTCTCTGGAAACTCCACCACCACTGGCTGCCCACTATCCCCCCCTACCCGCACATTGGCATCCAGGGGCACTGTGCCCAGAAATTCCAGCTTATAATCTTCGGCTAGTTTTTGTCCCGCACCGGCCCCAAAGAAATCACCGCTCATATTCTCCACTACCCCAATAATGGGCACATTGAGCTTCTCAAACATCTTAAACCCGCGCAAAGCATCCATTACCGCCACTTCCATCGGCTGGGTCACGATAACCGCCCCAGTTAGCGGCACAATTTGGGCCAGAGTCAACTGGGCATCCCCGGTTCCCGGCGGCAAATCAACAATCAGGTAATCCAATTCACCCCAGGCTACATCCACAAAAAATTGGCGGATGGCACTGTGCAGCATTGGGCCGCGCCACACCAGCGGCTCATCGGGTTTAGCCAGAAAAGCCATCGAGATCACTTTAACGCCATACCGCTCGGCCGGCATCAATTTGCGGTCTTGGGGCGGGGGCATTTTTTCAATCCCCATCATCTTAGGCACATTGGGGCCGAGGATGTCCGCATCCAACAGCCCTACCCGCGCCCCTTGTTGGGCCAGGGAGACGGCCAGATTAACCGAGACGGTGGTCTTCCCCACTCCCCCCTTGCCGCTAGAAACGGCAATGATACTGCGGCAGTTTTGCCCGATCTGCTCCCCGATGCGCCGATCATGGGGCACATTGGCATCCCATTTAATAGTGATGTCGCCAATGCCTTCGACGTTAGCCAGGGCGGCCCGTGAATCCCCCTCCATTTTGCCACGCAGGGGGCAGGCCGGGGTGGTCAGCATGATGGTAAAGGAGACATCATTCCCTTTTATCTCCAGGTTGCGGATCATATTGAGCGAAACGAGATCCCGGTGCAGTTCCGGCTCAATAACCTTACTCAAAGCGGTCATCACCGCCTCTTCTGAAACATTGTTGTTTTTACGTCCAAACATAATTCACCTATAAACAAATTGGGTAAGTGGGTAATGTGCCATTACCCACTTACCCAATCCAATCTCCTATATTCAGTTCCCGCCTGTTTTTTAATACCCTGCTCCTCGATAGGGCAGTTGGCGGGCGGCTTCTTCGGCCAGTTTTTCTTCTTCGCCGGCCTCTTCACCCCGTTTCTTGGGTTTCTTTTTCTTTTCTTCGACGAAATCACGGATGGCCGCTTCGGCATCCGCTTTCTTGGGAGCTATGGTTTTCCAATAGCTGATCGGTTTGCTCAGGCGGGCTTTGTCATGAATATGGGCAGTGGTGCGATCATAGCTGGCAAGTTCGTAATCCTGGTCCATCTTGATGGCATCAAAGGGGCAAAACTCAGCGCATAAACCGCAGTTCATACAAATATCAATATCAATGAAGAATTTTTCCGGTTCGGGGTTGGGCCGGCCGTTGGGCAAAACGCCGCGTTGAATCCAGATACATTGGGGGGGGCATACTTTGGCGCAGATACCGCAAGAGGTACACCAATCTTTGCCATACGCCTGACCAGGGGCCGGCTCATCGGTGATCAGGAACGGGACAAAACGGAACCGCTCTGGCATAGGCAGCTTTTCTTCCGGATAGTTGACGGTGATGGCCCCGCGTCCTTTCAGGCTTTGCCGCACCTGTAGGGCCTGGGGGTTGTAGTAGCGACCGCCACGGGTCAGCCAGAACAGATCGTCCGTGTAAGTGGCAATAAAATGTCTCAGCGTAACTGCCATGCCTCTAAGAATACCAAGTCCGTACATAGTTACCTCAAGAAGGGTTATGCGTTAGTGGTTATGGCTCAGGGCAATAACCAATCATTTATAAGCTGTTACGAAAACGGCAACGAAGAGCCTCCAAAAAATTCGTGTTCATTCGCGTAATTCGTGGCTCTTTCAGGAATTAGCGATCAACTTCGCCTAACACAATGTCAATACTACCGAGAATAGCTACCACGTCAGCAATTTTGCAGCCTACGCTCATCCTTTCCATCGGAGTCAGGTTGATGAAGGATGGGGCGCGAACATGGTACCGCTCTGGATTGCCTGAACGCCGCTTGGCAGTGAGGTAATAACCCAGTTCTCCTTTGGGGTTTTCCACCCGTCCGTAGGCTTCGCCGGCATTGGGGGAGCGCAGGGAGTATTGCGGTTTTTCGCCGCTGACGCTCATGCCCTGGGTTTCTTGCAGGTACGGCAGTACCTGGCGCAAAATTTTCAGGCTTTGCCAGATTTCATCCAGCCGTATCAAGTAACGATCATAAATGTCGCCGTTGTAACGAACGGCCGCGTCAAAGTCGAGATGGGAGTAGAAGGAGTATGGTTCTGCTTTACGCACATCATATTTTACCCCACTGGCCCGGAGCAGGGGGCCGGCTGCGGAGTAAGCAATGGCATCTTCTTTAGAGAGGTAGCCTACCCCTACAGAGCGAACTTTGACGATTTCGTTATTAGTCACCAGATCATCAAACTCAGTGACGACGCGGGGAAGCCGCTCGTGAATGAGTTCATGGAGAAACTGCATGGTAGGTTGACCGCGTACTTCATCAGGTAAATCATAGGCTACCCCACCAAAGCGCATATAATTACACATCATGCGGGAGCCGGCGGCCGCTTCAAAGAAATCCAGGATGAGTTCACGTTCGATGTACAGGTAAAGCATGGGGGTTTGCAGGGCGCCCAAGTCATTGAGCAGGAAGCCCAAGGCCCAAAAATGGTTGCACAAGCGAGTTAACTCGGCCATGAGGATACGAATCCACTCCGCCCGCTCTGAGACAGTCAACCCCATTAACTTCTCGACGGCCAAAACGTACCCATGATTGTTGGACATGGAAGAGAGGTAATCGAGCCGGTCAGTGTAAGGGATATTTTGGATGAAGGTGTTGCGTTCACCGATTTTCTCATGGTTGCGGTGCAAGTAACCCATCACCGGCTTGAGGGCCAGAATGGTTTCCCCATCCAGGGTGATGACCATGCGGAATACCCCATGGGTAGAGGGATGCTGCGGCCCCATGTTGACGGTGACTTTCTCGGTTTTGAGGCCAGGGGTGGCTTCACGGGTAATGGTCACCCCTTCATACATCTCGGTTTCGACTTCGTACTCTTCGCCAGTGGGTACCCAGCCGGCGGGATATTGCACATTTTTGCCGTAGGGGTTTAGCTCCTCAGAGCGATGGACAGCCCCACCAGGCCAGCGGCTGCCAAACGGTTTGACATCTTCCTCATAAAATGGCTCGCGCCAATCCTTACGCAAAGGGTGACCATGGAACCCATCCCACATGAGGATACGGCGCAGATCAGGGTGGCCGTCGAACTGGATACCCATGAGATCATACGCTTCTCGCTCCTGGAAATCGGCCCCTGGCCAGACGGGTACCAGGGAGGGGATAATTGGGTTATCCCGGTCAGCCTGGGCGTGGAGGACCACAGCGCTGCCCCCTTTGTCTATGCTGTAAATGTGGTAAACCGCTTCTAGTTTGTTTTCTTCGATGAGGTCTACCCCGGTCACACTGGAGAGGTAATTGAAACCCAGTTCATCCCGCAAGGTGGTAGCGACTTCAACTAATTTATCTGGGGTGACAAGCAGGCCGGAATAACCGGGGCGGCTGTCTTCGCTAACATCGTCGGGGTAGAGGGCTTTAAGTTTCGCCAGGGCTTCATCTACGGGATTGTCGTAGGTGGTGGTTTGTTCCATTTCGGCGGTAAGGTCGCTCATAGTGTCATTCCAAGGAGTGTATTGGTATATTGGTGTATTGGTGTATTGGTGTGTACCCTAATACACCAATACACGAATAAACTAATAACTATCTTACGCTTCCACCTCAGCCTTGTCTGCCTCAGTGCGGATAATGTCGAGTTGACGTACATCTACCAGGTCAGGTCCAAGAATGGGCACGGGAACGAGGCCAACCGTATCGTCTTGGGCTTTGCTGAATGGGTACCAGGGGGCGGTGAGGATGGATTGGTTGTCTATTTTTTGCTGTAAGGCGATGAGGCCATGAATGAGGGCCTGGGGGGTGGGTGGGCAGCCAGGGACGTAGATATCTACGGGGATGAATTTGTCTATGCCATCTACGACGTTGTACCCTTCTTTGAAGGGGCCGCCGCCAGAAGCGCAGGCCCCCATAGCCATGACGTAGCGGGGTTCGGGCATCTGGTTGTAGAGCCGGACGATGGTGGGTACCATTTTTTTGGTGACGGTGCCGGAGACGATCATCAGGTCGGCCTGGCGGGGGGAGGCGCGAAATACTTCCATGCCAAAGCGGGCGAAGTCGTAACGGCTGGCGGCCGCACAAATCATTTCGATGGCGCAGCAGGCCAGACCAAAGACCATGGGCCAGATGGAGTTGCGCCGGGTCCAGTTGTAGATTTTGTCTACACTGGTAATGAATATGTTGTTTTGCAGTTCATGGGGGATGGGGATGTCTGACTCAATTTTGGGCGCGGCCGCAGTCATACAATTCTCCTTCAAGACAAAGTTTTTTCACCGCCAAGACGCAAAGACAAGAAAGGGTCGTTTTTAGTTTCTTGGCGTTTTTTGCGTCTTTGCGGTTAGTAGTTACCTTTCTGGTTATGTTATTTCTTCGTACCAGGTAATCTGAATATCGAGTAACATTCGTTCGGTTGCCAGGGCGGGATCATCCACAAAGCCGGGTAAATTTTCTATCATTACCGTTAATTCATCCAGGCCAACCATTTCTGGCTGTATGTGGGGGTACCGCTCCATTAAAGCAACCGCGATGGCGTAGGTTGAGTCCCAATAAAGTTCTGACATGGGCTATTTACAGCTTGATGGGCTTATGTTTAGGGAACTTATCAATGTGCAGGGCACCTCAACCGACTTGACATATATTACAACATTGTCAGCAGTGCGTCGAATTATTGATGATATTTTTCACAAATAGTGATGGGTCTAATGAGGGATTTGCGAAACTGGCATAAGCAGGTATAAGAATGGATTGTGATGAAACTTTTGCTGCTTTCTCCCTATCATACGGGTAGTCACCGGGCATGGGCGGAAGGGTATGCTCGCTATAGTCAACATGAGGTGCGGCCGCTTACCCTACCGGGTCATTTTTGGAAATGGCGGTTACAAGGGGGGGCCGTCTCCCTGGCTCGCCAATTCTGGGAACAGGAATTTGTCCCGGATGGGGTACTGGCGACTTCGCTGTTGGATGTGGCAACCTGGCTGGGGTTGGTGCGCGGCCGCGTTCCCGCTCATGTCCCCATTTCCCTGTACATGCACGAAAACCAGCTTACTTACCCCCTGCCCGAAGATGGCACAACCGGCCCCATGCGCCGCCAGATGGGGGAACGTGACCGGCATTACGCCCTCATCAATTACAAATCTATGCTGGCGGCCGACCAGGTATTTTTTAACTCCCATTATCACCAGGAGAGCTTTTTTGCCGCCTTGCCTAATCTGCTCAAACATTTTCCTGATTTTAACGAGTTAGAGAATATCCCATTGCTCCAAAGCAAAAGCCAGGTATTGCCGGTTGGCATTGATTTACAGCGGCTAAACCTGACGGCCAACCACCAGCCGCTAACAGCCAGCGGCCAACCACCAGCGGCCCCCCTTATCCTCTGGAATCAGCGGTGGGAGTATGACAAAAACCCGGCCGCATTTTTTCGCGCCTTGTTGGCCCTGGCGGATGAAGGGGTAGAGTTTAGGGTGGCCTTGTGTGGGGAGAATTTTCGCCAGCGGCCGCAAGAGTTCACCGAAGCTATAGACAGGTTAGGCAGCCGGGTCATCCATGCCGGGTATGCTGATGAGGCGTTATACCGAGAGCTGCTGTGGGCGGCCAACATCACCCTTTCCACCGCGCATCATGAATTTTTTGGCATTAGCATCCTGGAAGCGATCTATTGCCACACTTTTCCCATTTTGCCGAATCGCCTCAGTTACCCGGAGTTGATTCCGGTGTCTTATCATGGGTATTGTTTGTACAAGGGGGAGGGTCATTTATTGGAGAAGCTGCGCTGGGGGTTAACCCAGCCGGATAAGGCACGGCAAATAGGGAGCGAGCTGGCCGGGGTCGCGGCCGCGTATGATTGGTCTCGCCTGGCGCCTCAGTATGATCACCTCATCATAAAAGTAACTTAAATGGTAATTACTAACGGCAAAGACAGCAATTCTCAATTTAAAACCCATGGTAGGGGTGGGACAGGCGGGCAACCATCCGGGTCAAACGGTTCAACCTGATTCCCGCCTGTCTCACCCCCTTTACCCCTTCCGTTTCAGCCAAAGCGGGGCGAGACAGGTGGGAACGAAACGCTCCCGTTTGACCAAAATCCTGTTCAGCCAAAGCGGGGCGAGGCAGGTGGGAACGAAACGCTCCCGTTTGACCAAAATCCTGTTCAGCCAAAGCGGGG
>JAHDWJ010000118.1 GCA_023384415.1 Anaerolineae bacterium | reverse complement strand
ATTGTAACCTTTTTCCACCTTAGCATGTGGTCCAGTTTTTGGGGTCAATTATACCCAAGCCTGGAGATATATCAATACTATGATGGCTCTCTTGTCAGAACACTGATTCAATTATCACCTACAGGCTGGGGAACAACGGTGTTTGGTCCAATTCTAGGCCTTAACCCGCTGGCACCAAATCAAATCAATATAAGAATATATCATAGCGGAGGGGGCAATGGCACTGGATTAGAGTCTATAATCTTGCCTTATTAACAAACCTTAATTCCGGGGTTTTACATAAACAATCAGCCCCTTCGGAAAAGTCAGACTTATGACTTGTACGGTTATGACTTTTAACTGGAGATGCATGAAATGAATGAGCAGCAGACGTTTCCTCGCCAAGTTGTCACAACAATATTCTATGGTTTTGTCGCCTTTCTGGTTTTTTACACTGGATATGCTAATGTGCTACGAGAGGTGAATTATAGTATTGCTCATCATAGGGCAATTGATTATGCTATCAGTATATGGTTTTTGATCAGCGGTAGTTTCATCCTGGCGGCCGCACTCCTCAATTTGTGGCATCCCCGTATGGCGGCCTGGCTCGCCCTGACCGGTGGTCTTTTAGCTTGCGGGCGTTATGCCTTGACCTTGTGTGGGTTGGTCCTTACAGGGTTTCCCCAAATTTTTACCCCCGCAGGCTATACCCAATTTCTCCTGCCAGCAATCTTGGTATACATGGTGATCGCTTATGCAAATTGGGTGAGAACAACAACGGAACAGGTTGTCAATCCTTTTCTTTGGCTGGGATCAGGAGTGGCGCGGCCGCGTAGCAGAGTCATTATCGTATCAGCATTAATTCTCTCAACGGCTACTGTGGGGCTTAATATAAGGCTCAATTTGATGACAACAAGAACAGTTACCCATCAAATGAAATGGTCCATTGACGAAAGGTCTCACGATTCACGTTGTCAACAGGTAGTTATACTAAACTTTATAGAAGCTCCTGGGTATGGCATCATATTATGTTCCGATGACTTGGTTCAATACCTGGCAGCGACCAACAACGAAACAGTAACAGTTGTTTTTGAGTTAACCTATGCCCTTGGCCTACCTAATAACTATAAAGTTAAACAGGTGAGCCAATGGCAAGGGGAATTGTTTGGCCGTGCCAGGTCATTTTTTCACTGTAAGGGTTATGTTGATGGTGGCTGTGACCCGTATTATTTGGGATCACGGCCTGGCTTTCCACTTGATTGGAAGTAAGTTTGATTCAAGTGGGTGGCTAGCAATACCGTAACCTGACAGCGCGGGGCAGCGTGCCAGCAGCGACGTAGAAACCCCAGGGGTGAGCAAGACTGTGACCCACTACCCGTTCCCCACTTACCAGGAAGAGACCCGCTATCTGTGGCAATACCATTGTGAGGGGGGGGATGAAGGAAGCCGGTGTGATTACAAATGGGTGGAACAAGCCGTAGTCAAAAAAAGCAATTACTTCCTGGCCGGCCGCCCCATCGCCACCCGCATCACCGGCGACCCGGTAAGCGGCAACAACGGCCTGTTCTACTTCCTGACTGACCACCTGGGCAGTACCACCATGCTAATCACCGCAGCTGGGGCCGCCGTGGCCGGCACAGCCGCTTACTACCAACCGTATGGCAGCGGCCGCACCAGCCCACCCACCACCCTCACCGAACGGGGCTACACCGGCCACCACGAGAACCGGGACATTGGCCTGACCTACATGAACGCCCGTTACTACATCCCCGGCTTAGGCCGCTTCCTCACCGCCGACACCATCGTGCCCGCCCCCGCCAACCCGCAAAGCCATAACCGGTACAGCTACGTCCTGGGGAACCCTCTCGTCCTGGTGGACCCAACTGGACACTATTCCTGTCATACATCCGGCCAAAACGAACATTGTGTAGATGCCACACCACCCCCTGCTCCTACATTTCCACCTCCACATCCATCTATTCCTTCAGGACCAATGATTACTTTCAGTGTAATTGATGATTGCACCTCAGCAATTACTGGAGCTTGTCACTGGAGTGAAAACGAGATGAATACCATTATTGCTTCAGCAAATGCAACCGGACTTAGACTAGCTCAAACTCTTAATGCAATGCATGGATGGAATCTTTCAGCGTATAATTGACCCCAAAAACTGGACCACATGCTAAGGTGGAAAAAGGTTACAATC
>JAHDWJ010000117.1 GCA_023384415.1 Anaerolineae bacterium | reverse complement strand
TGTCCAACCGCAAACGCCCTGCCACCTGGCACTGATTGGCATACCATCCAAAGACGCGTTGCTTGATGCGGTAGCGCAGGTGGAGGTAGCAGGCGTCCAATGTGCGATTTTTTATGAACCGGATGCGGAAATGGGGTACACGGCCGTCTGCACGGAACCCATCACAGGGGATAAACGTCGCCTCTTTAAGCGTTTCTCCCTGTGGGCACCGCCCGAATCATGTGACACACCCTCTTTAAGAGGGCCTCCTATGCCTGAATAATCACACCAATTAGCCCAGTAGTGACGGCCCTAAGCGAGACCGTCACTACTGTTTGTGCCCTGAAAATTGTATGCAGATAAACGCGGGTTTTTGATGGGATGGAGGAGTTCGCATCCTCAGATGCAAACGGGTGGGCATCCTCAGATGCCCACGCCTCATACTCTGCCTGTTTTCATTTCAAGAAAATAATTTGCGAATATCTTGTAAATCCCGAAAATCCGCGTTCCATTATCCTTAACTTTTAGGCTTTGATAAACCCATGGTTGACCAGCAATTCAGCGTTGAGGATAGACCCACTGGCAGCGCCGCGCAGAGTATTATGAGCCAAAGCCAGGAAGCGAATGTCATTCACCGGGCAGGTGCGCACTTTGCCGACTGTCCAGGCCAGGCCGTTGCCAGAGTCGCGGTCGAGGCGGGGTTGGGGACGGTCTTCTTCCGGGCGGTAGATCAGGACAGGATTGGGCATACTGGGCAGGTCAGCGCACATGGCCGGAGGCTGCCAGTTTTGGAACAGGGCAATCGCGTCTTCGGGGGATAGGGACTGCTTCAGCTTGACGGATACGCTGCCCAAATGCCCATCAAACACTGGCACGCGGTTAGTTTGCGCCGAGACCACAAAGTCGGCTATCTGAATTTCGCCATCCACCAACGTGCCACACAATTTGCGCGGTTCACTTTCTACTTTGGCATCTTCGCCGCCGATGTAGGGGATGACATTGTCCAGAATATCCATGGAAGCGACGCCGGGGTAGCCGGCGCCGGAAATGGCCTGCATGGTGACGATCACGGCCGTTTCCAACCCTACCGCCTGGTGCAAAATCTGCATGGGCAGGACGACGCTGGTGGTGGAGCAGTTGGCATTGGCCACAATGTACCCTTCCCAGCCATACTTCTCCCGCTGGTGGGGAATGATGCCGATGTGTTCCGGGTTTATCTCCGGGATGAGCAGGGGTACATAGGGGTCCATGCGATACGGCGAAGCGTTGGTCAGGACGATGTGCCCGGCTTGGGCAAAGGCGGGTTCCAACTCTTTGGCTTCCGGCGTGGGCAGACCGGAAAAAAGCACTTGCGCCGCCAACCCTGGTTCGGTAGGCTGGACGATGAGGTTGGCGATCTGTTCCGGCGGGTTACCCAGCAGCTTCCAGTTGACGCCTTCGCCATACGGCCGTCCCACCGTCCGCTCGGAACCGGTGACCACCACCACTTCAAACCAGGGGTGGTTTGCCAGTTGCTTCACAAACCGCTGCCCCACGGTGCCGGTAGCGGCTAATACGCCGACAGGGATTTTTTTGTTCATACGATTTACCTCCATTTGTCATTAGTCATTGGTCATTAGCAAACAGGGACTAATGACGAATGACAAATGACAAAAATAAAAAACGACCATCGCCCCCCATTGGGGCGACGGCCGTCGCGTTTCCACCCAAATTCAGTCCTCGTTCGTAGTAGGCGATTTATCGCCCTTAACCGTACTACAAACTAACCCTCATTCACGGCCATTAACGGAGCCACCCGTCCCTTCTTACTTGCCACCGGCTACTAACCACCGGTCACGTTCAGAAGGTCACTCCCAGGGGGTCTTCGCTGCTCACTTCGTTCCGGCGACTTCCAGCCTGTTGGTCTGCCGGTCTCTGCTACGGGCTGAACAGCTACTCGTCCTGGTCATCGTTTTTAAGACATAGACCTGACAGGTTGGCAACCAAAGGTTGCTTGAAACCTGTCAGGTCTGGTATGTTTACCAAGTTGGGCGGAATTATAAGATGTAGGCACGGCCTGTCAACCCGCTGCCTGTATTTCAGACAATTCTGCCAAAGATTGAGTCGGTGGATTGGCCGAGTTGGCCAACTGCCGGGCGGCAGCTGACGACAAAGTCGCCATCATCTCACCCGGATCATAGCCGATGTCACCCACAAAACAGAAGGAGCGCACCAGGTTGAACGTC
>JAHDWJ010000055.1 GCA_023384415.1 Anaerolineae bacterium | reverse complement strand
CGGCGCACCGTTTACACCCTGGCCGGCCGCGCCATCGCCACCCGCGTCACCACCAGTCCGCCCCAACCCACGGATGGCCTGTTCTACTTCATCACCGACCACCTGGGCAGTACCCGCCTGCTGGCTACCCCCAACGGCAGCCCGGTGCCGGGCACAACCGCCCACTACCTGCCTTACGGCGATTACCGGGGCAATGCCCCCACCGCCACCCCCTTAACCGAACGCGGCTACACCGGCCACCACGAGAACCGGGAGATAGGGCTGACCTACATGAATGCCCGCTTCTACAGTCCCGCCACTGGCAGATTCCTCACCGCCGATACCCTCATCCCCAGCCCCGCCAACCCCCAGAGCCACAACCGGTACAGCTACGTCCTGGGCAACGCTTTACGCTACACCGACCCAACCGGGCACATGGCCTGTGGCGATCCCAGCGATCCCTTATGCCTGCCCCCGCCCTCACCTCCACCACCCCCAGCACCGACACCTACACCTACACCCACACCTACACCTATGCTAACACCAGACCCCATTGCCCAACAGATTTTAGACGCAACAGTGCAAATCTTTGTCAAAGGCACTGACGGTCGTTGGTATACCAGTCATGGGGTGATTATTGATGATAGTACCCTATTGACCCATAATCATTGGAATTTCTACCCTATTGACTTGGACACAGCTGATATACGTATTTATGATACTTCCGGTAACTTACTCTACGCTATACAAGGGAGGCCAACAATTACCAATGTAAGATCACTAGGAACTGGTGAACTATTGGATGTTCAAACGTGGCATTTAGGGACACCCGCTCTTACGGGACGGGGGCGGTTACCTGTTGTATCTTCCAGTGATTCAAATAATTTGATCGGAGCTGCAGTCTATGTAGTCAGTTGGGATGCGAACAGCAGCCGCACACATGTAGTTTCAGCTCAAGTAACTAGTTATGCCTACATTGAAAGCGCTACAAACAGTCCCGCATGTAACGTAACCTCCACTTGTCCTCCTACAGCATTAAGGATTAGCTATCAAACTCCACCAGGTTCATCTGGAGGTGCTGTTGTTTGGCAAACCAATGGTCAATACTTTATTGTGGGTGTAAATGCAGCTACTGGATTCGCTACCTTCCCATACCCGCACATGCGTTAATTAAGATGTACATGACAATACCCGAAGTTCAGTTACTATTTACTCAATGTTTTGTCGGGTCTTTTAGAGAAATAGTATTCTGATTTGTGGGTCTTTAGAATCTCATGGGGTTGACACCAAATGTAAGTCATATGACCACATGTCTTTACCAGGTATGCCGTTCACCCCTCCCTAAAATTTTGAGCAGCTACCCAGAGAACTTGATTTGTTTAAAATATGCCAACGTGGAGCGAAAATCAGGTTCTGCTTTTAGTGAATACTAATTATTCCAAAAAGGTGCACTCATGAATTACAGAATTGTGGCAACTATGCTCATTTTATATGGATATTTTCTTGTGGCTTGTACTTCTACTCCGTCGATTACAAAACCATTAACTGGTGTTGCACCCCTCACCGCATTAGAGAACGCAACTATTCAGCCGCGCCCAGAATTTATTAACACTGTTTTCCCAAAAGAGTTGGAAATTATAGCTTCGGATATGTTTGAACGTAAAATTTGTGTGGATCTGCTTACAGGTCCGCTTATCCAACCAAATGATCATCTCTCATATTCTGATATATATGAGAGAATGAGTTTAACGATAAATGGGGAATATAAGGATCTACTTGAAGAAGACAACATCGTGCGTCCTATGCTTGCCACAGATGAGGTGAATAATATGAGTTATCCTGCCGGACCTTTTTGGAGTTGTTGGCGGGCAATTCTGGCTTCGGGCATTCATGAGGTAAAGTTTTCTTTTCGTCAAACATCAGGGGATGTAAAAGAGTACACCTGGTATTTTGAGCTTAGTGAATGATAATCGCCTCGCCAGACACGGATGAGCAGGAGTAACGGATGAGGCGAGGTGGGGATTGGTTGGGCAGTACCCGCCTGCTGGCTGCCCCCAACGGCAGCCTGGTACAGGGCACAACGGCTCACTCTACTCTCTTAATCGAACGCGGCCGCACCGGCCACCATGAGAACCGGGAGATAGGGCTGACCTACATGAATGCTCGTTTCTACAGCCCCACCAGCGGCCGCTTCCTCACCGCCGATATTATCATGCCTGGTCTGACCAATCCCCAGGCACACAATCGGTACACCTACTCCGTTACGTGGCGATAAATGTCGGCGGTTCGTAATGGTAGGCCCCTGGAAAGTCGGCCGCGACAATTTTACGTTTGCCGCTCCATTGGTCAATGTGTATGCGATAAACGGCGGTACGTTTGAGTTCTTCGGGCATGATGGGGCGGTAATGCTCGCCAGGGCGTAGATGGGGAGCATATTTGTCCAGGAGCCGCTGCAACCCATACTCAGCTTCGGTGGGATCGGTGACGACGCGGCCGCGACCAAAAACTACTACACTGGCATATTCCACGCTGAACTCCAGGGCCTGCTCCGCTGGAAGCAGCCGTCCCATCTCCATTACGGTGAAACAAACTTTGTCCTCAGCTTCCAGATTGGCCCGGGTACGCCCCAGGTGGGCCGTGTGTAAATAGATGGCGTTGTGTCCCTCATCATAAACGTACAAATTGCTGTTGAGGAACGGCTGCCCCTCATAAACGGTGGCTAATGTACCGGTTGCGGCCGCGTTCAACATCCCCCGTATCCAGGTCTCATCTGTCACCTGCCGGTCCTTGCGCCGCACTTCGGTATAAGGTGTGGTTGGGTAATCTTTGGCCATAATGGTTCCTATCGTTTCAAGTTTCAGGCAACAACGGGTTTAAGCTGATATTTTTCGCCGCATCACCCCCTCACCTTATCGCCGCGTCGAAGGCAAGTTGCCTCAGTTTCCGATTCTCGTCATTTGCTCTCGGATCGCCTTGGCCAGCCGCTTTATGCCTGTCTCAATGCGTTCTGGGGTCTGCGTGGTGAAGTTGAGGCGGATGTAATCAAAACCATCTTCATCCGGGAAATAAAACGCCCCTGGAGCAAAGGTGACGCCTTGAGCCTGGGCCAGAGGGAGTAGATCGGCGGCCGCCATTTGCTGGGGCAGTTGTAACCAGATAAACAAGCCCCCTTGCGGCCGCGACCAGGTCGTTCCTTCGGGCATATACCTTTGCAGAGCAGCCAGCATCCCATCTCGACGTGCCCGGTACACCTGGCACACCCGCCGCAAATGGGCCTGATACCGCCCTACGGTAATGTACGCCTCTAACGCCCGCTGGAGCAGTTCCGAGGTTGATTGATCATTTAGCCATTTGTGAATAAGCAGTTGATCATACACCGGCCCATCAGCTACCAGATACCCTATTCGCAGCCCCGGCACCAACACCTTAGAAAAAGTGTTGACATAAATAACTGTGCCGTTACCATCTAATGCCTTCAAGGCCGGCTGCGCCCGCCCCTCATAACGCAAATCGCCCACAAAATCATCTTCCAGAATAGGCACATTGTAATGATTGGCCAGGGCGATCATCTCTCGCCGCCGTGGGGTACACATACAGCGCCCCGTCGGGTTCTGGAAGGTGGGAATGGTATAAATAAGACGAGGGTGGGTGGTCCGCAAGGCTGTTTCCAGCTTATCCATCAACATCCCCTCTTCATCCATCGGCACCCCCACTACCCGTGCCCCCAATGAGCGGAACAAATCTAAGCCGGCCCCGTAAGTTGGACTTTCCACCAGCACCGTATCTCCACGCTGTAACAGCAAGCGAGCCACCAGGGAGATAGCCTGCTGTGATCCAGAGGTGATGAGAACATGATCGGCATGGGTGGGGATGCCCTGGTTGCTCAAAATATGGGCGATAACCTCACGCAGTCCAGGATAACCACCACTGGTATAGTCGCCATAGCCGAGCGCGGCCGCGCCATCCCGCCTCAATACCATCTGCATTGTCTTGCGAAACTCATCCAGAGCAAACAGATTAACCGACCCCAGCCCATCGCGGAAGGAGATCAAAGTAGGGTTCTGGTTCTCCTGACGCCGCTGACGAAAATCATTCTGGGTGGGGGGATACATCCGGTAGCGCAAATCTTCTTGCCACAGCGGCCAATGACCCTCCATCTGTCCATTCGTATCCGGGGGTGGCACGAGGGGATACGCCACATACGTACCGCTGCCCGCTCGACTGACAACCAACCCCAACGCCTCTAACTCCGCATAAGCATTGGTCACGGTCAGGCGGCTGATCCCCAGGCTGCCGGCCAGCTCTCGGCTGGCAGGCAGGCGAGTATCCGGGGGAATGGCGCCCGCCTCGATTTGGGCCTGGAGAAAGGCGACCAACTGCTGGTAAAGCGGGGTACTACTCTGACGGTCTAAAGGAATTCGCATGATCTGACGCTTAAGGCATTAACTTTCAGCCGGGGCAAAGAAAACCAAAACTGCTAACTCTTCGCTGATGGCGTGAAAATGGTGGGGAACCTGGGCGGCAACAAAGATGATACGGCCTGGCTCAGCCAGGTAATCCTGGCCGGCAATGTTAATTTGGGCGCGGCCGCGAATCACATAATACACCTCATCTTCCTGATGCGGCCGCTGCTCATCCACGCTGCCCACAGGCAAAACATACAACCCCATACTCAGGGCCGGTACACGCAAAAATTCCAAATACCGCTCATCTGTTTGCGCTTGTTGGGCCATCAACTCCGAAATGGCAAAAGCAGGCATAACACCTCCTGGGAAAGTATGCGGTATGAAGGATGAAGGATGAAATTCCTCTAGCTCCTCGTACTCTTTACCTCTGGACTCTAGCGAAAATTTCATTCACCATCGGCAATAACCAATACACCAATACACTCCACAAAACCCCCCACTCCAACCTACCCGACAAGCCAACTACCGACCCATAACACCGCCATCCCTACGGCAATCGTCCATAACACATTATGGGTGCGCCAGGCCACGAACGCGGCCGCGGCCCCAGCCGCCAACCGCATATTCATCCAGGACAGGGCCAACTCCCCCCCCGGAAATAACATTTCCGGCACAATAATCGCCGTCAGCACCGCCGTAGGCACATAACGAAGCATCCGCCGCAGCCAATCCGGCATCTCCCGTTGGCTAAAAAACAAAATCGGCCCCAGGCGGATGGAGTAAGTAACAACGCCCATGAAGAGAATGGTCAGAAAAAGGGGCATTATTCCACCTCTTCCTGGAGCAAAGCCGCTGAAAGCCCCGCCTGAAAACGCTGCCCCTGCTCTAAAATCACCCCCACGAAAATGCCAGAGAGCGCGGCCGCGACCAACCCCAATTTATAAGGCCAGGAAAAGGTCAATACGGCTACCATAGCGGCCGCGGCCGCCGAAGCTACATGAGGTTTATCCTTTAACGTCGGCACCACCAGGCCAATAAAGGTCAAAGCCAGAGTAAAATCCAACTGCCACCCTGGCGGCACCTGCGTTCCCAGAAAGATACCGACCGCCGTACTCACCTGCCAAACCGTCCACAAAAGCACTCCCGTCCCCAGAAAATAATAATGCTTCTGATTAGCTTCATCCCGCTTATCCTGCTGGTAACGGATAATCGTCATCGCATAAGCTTCATCTGTAAGCAAATAAGCCAGGAGAAACTGCCAGCGGCGAGGCAAATGCTTCATCTGTGGGGCCAGCGAGCTGCTGTACAAAGCATGGCGTAAATTAACCACAAAAGTTGTCAGGACAATCACCAATCCAGGTGTCCCGGCCCCAATCAACTGAGCGCCAATAAATTGGGCCGACCCGGCAAACACCAGCGAAGACATTGCTAAAGCCAGCAGCGGGGGTACCCCGGCCGCCAGAGCCAGAACCCCAAAAATTAAGCCAAACGGGATCACCCCTAAAGCAATGGGCATCTCCGCTTTAAGGCCAGCAACAAACTCTTGACGTGCAGTGAATGGAGAAAAAGACATGTTACCATACCAGTTACTTAATTGGCATGGCAATTGTGCCAATAATTACCTCTAATGGCTATAGCCAATCGTAGCCAGAACCATCTGAGCCAATCTTTATTTTGGGCAAGGCATATGCCAGGCCAGCAAGGTCATCTGCGGTCCAATGTGCCAAAAACTGTCGAGTGGCGCGTTCAAAGGGGGAGCGAGGGCGTATTCGGGGGCAGCCTCTCGCTGACCCGATTAGAGAAGGCCAGGTCACTGTGAGTGGATAAGGAGAATGGTGGGGACAAAATAACCCGCCCTTACGATCAGCTTTACACCCGGATCGATTCCACAGCCGACAGGGTCATTTGTTCATCCAAGCTTTTCGCAAACTGCTGAACTAAAGTCAGTGAACCGTGCCATTCCCTCTCTGCCATTGGAACGTGGTCAAGGGATTCAGGCTCAATATTGGCCTTGTCGAAGTAAGTACCGATCTTATTGGTTACTTCATAAAATGATAAGCGTTGCGGTTTTTGGGCATCGGGGCAAGCCAATCGATAGTAGTCTAATGGTTCAAATAACATCCAATCTTGGAGTAGACTGATTGCCGATGTTTTGTTTTGTAAAGCTTCATCTGATCGGATAGAAAGACAACGCACAGTAACGGCCTCATCAAATCCCTCGCGCCATACTTTCGCTCGTTCAAAGTAGCAACTGCCTGAAGCAAAACCATTTTTGGTCTCAAAAGCCCTTAAGAAGCTCTTTTCCGTTTCAAAGTGCGCCAAATGTAAGAGTTCCGCTACGATCTGAGTAGGTCGTGGCGGTTGGTAACGGATTAGGTCGGATACCCAATACCAGGTCTCTTCCAACATCGCTTCATTAAGTGGGAAAGGTTGCATTTGCAAAAAATAACGCCAGAAATCGCGTAGTTCAAAGCGTAATTCGTGCCAGGGTGGGGTTTGCGATAAGCGGCCGCAATGAAACAATGCTGCTATGAGTTGGGCATCGGCGTGGTATTGCCTCACCCAAGCCAAAACATCTTTTTGTTCTGTCTCGTTTAACTGCTGGAAGTAACCAGGTCTGTCACCAGTTCCCCAAAAGAAACGCCAGGTTTGCACCAATGATTCAACGATAAATTTTCCCTCTGGCTCGAACCAATCTTTTTGACTCAAGACCCACAGCAAGTGGCTAAAGATAACCACGTTATGAGCGATGACCTCATAACCAGCTAACTCCTGGAAATCGCGGCTCCGAATACCTCGTAAGTAACGTCGGATGAAATTTTTAAAGATCTGACGTAGACGTTGGTCACGACTTCGCTGACGACGTTGTTGTTCGACTTCTTCCTCTTCCCGTTCTTCTTCTATTTGTGCTTCACTATCACCGGTCAATAAGATCGTGGCTGACAGTGACCGGCTTGGATCAGGTAACAGTAAGTCCTGAAAGTGACTGGTAATCGAGCGGAGAATGAGCTGTAGGCGGGTTTGAACAGAAGATGACGCTGCTGAACCCGCGGCCGCGTATTGGCGAAATCGCGGGTGATGGCGCAACATCTCATAATCAATATCGGCATAATCCAGGCGTAGTGCTTCGTCATCTGCATCATGGTTGGGTACAGAAGGTGGACGACGGCCAGCAACCTGCCAGACACTTTGCCGATCTATAACCATAAAGGCATCCAATTCGCCAATGAGTCGCTCCAAATCCTCATCGTCCAAATCCAGATCGCCTACCCGCTCTAGTTTTTCGTTACCACCCTGGGTGTTAATCATTGCATTGAGGCTGGTTTGATTACAAACAAAAATGGGGTTGGAATTAACCGTTTGTTCGCCATCTTGCCCCTGCAATATAAGGGGTATCGGACGTTGAAGCAGTGATGCCATTTCCAGCGAAAGGAATAGGGTCAACAAATGCTCCGTCTGAGAAAGGATGTCCACGGGAAATGTCACCCCATCAAGAATCAACTGCCCGTTGTCCAAATTGGGCATGATTCCAGCAAACCGCAATCTTAGTTGTTGCCCTTGCCATTCCCCCCCAAGTAAACGCCAAGCGGACGATTTAGGTTTATGACTATCAGTATCTGATTGAAAGGACAGTTCCAAGCTATTTATATCCAACGTTGCCGGTTCAATTTGGAGCGCATCAAGAAGAGGGTCAAAATGATCCCGCGCACCAATCAAGAGATTGGCCAGTTCAATATTGCCCTGGGGTACGGGCCACAACATTGCCACCTGCGACAGATTAGGTGAACCTTGCAAACAAATGGCCTTATCAGGCAATTTAAGCAGGTATAACTTGGTGTGGAAGTAGGTGCTACGTTCTTCTCGATGTTGGAAGGTTCGCACTTGACCCGCGGCCGCGTCCAGCACACGCGCCAATGCTTCTGGTTTGACTGAGGTATAACCGGGTTGCACCAAAACCGTGACCTGTCGCGGCCGCAACCGTTGTAACAACGTCTCTAGGGCTAGAGCTTCTTCATCATAAAACGGTGACAGCACCCACATTTCTTCAACCGGTTCACCGGCTACCGCTTCAGCGAGTTGCTCCAAAAATGACGTAGTTAAATTGTGGCGGATGGGTCGCATTGATCTACTCACCGCATGATAGAGCCAGGGTGTCTTGTCCAGTAACAAATGGATGTGGCGCATGGCTGTTTCGCCAATGTAACCAGCATCCATTAACCCTTTTACCAATTCGATTACAGTCTGGAAAGCGGGCCACGCTTCAGGCTGCTCAGGCTCATACTCATATTGGGTGAACATCTCACCGGGTGAGGCATAACCAGACAAGTTCAAATTACCACTGCCAACTAGTAAGCGGCCGCGTTCAGGATTGGTCAATAGAATCAACTTGGCGTGAGCAGCACGAGGAGAAAAGATGCCTTCTACCACATAACGCTGATTCATGTGGCGCACCATGCCACTTTTGGCATAGTTGGCACAAGCCTCAAGGTAATGATGTCCATCAGCCAGGATAATTTTGTTGCGACAACTGGCGGCGAATTGCGGCCATAAAGCTGATTCAAAGAAGGGGATATCCAGGCCATAGGTTAGAATGAGCGCGTTATGCCAGGGGCCTTGTAGTTGATCGGGCAGTTTTAAGGCGTCCATGTTAATACCCCTTCAATCAGGAGTTGCCAACCCTCTTCGGTCAGGGGATGGTCAGGCTCGGCCAGATTGCCGCACAACCCTAACTCGTGAATTGTCGTGCTCAAAGCATAGAAGCGTGAATCCATAAAACCTAGACTGTTGTCCAGGTTAAAGAACATGAGCCTATCCCCCTCTCGGCGGAAACGAAAGGTATTGTCGGGCAATTTGTTGGCGGCAATGACCTGGTGTTGCAGGATGATATAGTCGTCATACCACCAACGGACTATTTCACCAATGGTCACTGGGCCACTGCGTAAACGGCTACGCATCTGCTGGATGAAACGATGGAACGACAAACGCCCGTTCTCGCCCATCCGGGCAATCTCCCATTCTGGTTGTTGCCATAATTCTGCTTCGTCAAACCGAAGGTAGATGAGTGCCAACATGATAATCATGTTGGCCATGACAACAGTAGGGGTCGTATTGCCGTCCACTGTCAATAGACGATGTTCCTGAACGGGAGATGTCTGGTGGTACGGGGCATCCAGGTCAGGGTGAGTCAAAGCCGCACTATTTTTCACCCAATCAAGTAAAGATTGGAAGCCGGAACCACTATTCAGTTTGGGTGCAGGTATTTGTAACGCGGCCGCGACCGATTCAAATCGTAATGCGTCGTCCAAATGTGTCCAGAAGCTGGCCAAGGGTAAGGGACGAATATCACCGTGATGAGTCAGCCCCCAATCACAAAGGTAATTCCAGAGAAGATTCAGGGCCAGAGCATAATATTCTCTGGCTTGATACAACCGCCAGCGGCGATAGATGGCTTTTACGTTCTCCTGGGGGCGATAGGTAGTACCATTATCTGCCGTCTGAAAATAGAGCAATTGACGAAAGGTGTCCTGGTCAATGGCATAGCCTTGAGTTTGTTGGGTGATGTCCAGCAGAAGTTGAAAAGTAGCCCGACGTGCGGCCGCGGCCTGTCCATTTCCCCCATTCAGAAACACATCCAAGATAATGGGGTGGTCTGGGGTTTGCGGCCGCTGTAGTTGGCATAAACAAGCCTGCTTCATGTAGTCTCGGATGACTTCAAGAGGCACGCGGGTTGCGTCCTGATCAAAATAGGTGCGGTAGTACTCGGTGTCTTGAACCGCCTGACGGAACGCTGCCGCGACTTCTTTCCCCTTCTCGGATGGTACATCTACAGGGTAGGGAAAGCCGCGGCCGCCGGGGTAAATAACGCCCAACTCCGCCATCACCGAACGGTAATACAGTCCATATCCACCCAATTCGCTTTTGATGTAATAGGTTTGCGTGTCGTAGCTGGTCTGAAGGGTACGAGCTAATCCATCAGTTATGGAACCACCGACGATATTGCCCATACGCCCATGTTCAGGACAATCCTCGGCATGGACAGGCAAATAACCGCCCAGAGAGAAGATGAACTCACGGGGACGGTAGAAACTGACCTAGGCTTGATAGGTTCGCGGCCGCTCGCGTCGCCAAAATTCGTCAAGCAGAAAGACGTAGAAGCTGAAGTAGCGAGGGTGAAAGGTGAGGACGTTGATGCCCGGCGAAAGTGAGGGCAGAATCTGGTCTGAAGAAACACTACCCAGCCCCAGGTGATCCCGACCCACCTTGCCTGGGTACATTTTGGCTAACCATTGTGGTTGGGTATTTGCATGCATTTTTGCTCCAGAGTGTAGATGAAACTTAAAGAGCAAGTTGGGCCAGTTGATGGCGATTTAGTATCAGGTTCACTATACTGTCAACATCTGAAACCGATGAATCACGAACCGAATTTGAGAGCTACACGTCAGAAAAAACGCGGTTGTTTTCGCTTACTTTCTGCCAGATGTCGATGAGTTGAAATGGAAAGGGGCGTACCGTGTAGTTTTTATATCGTATGAAGTTTACCTCAAGCAGAGGGAAAAATGACTGTGCCAACAAGGACTTTAGTTTATCTGGTTCTTTGATACCTTGATGAACGACTATTCGCCGAAGCGTGTGACCTCGTTCCTGTTCTTCGTTGCTTGTATCTTTGACACCGGCAACGTAATGTCCAGAGTTCGGTGAATACCAGATACCTTTGTAGACCGGGAAAAGATGATCTTCACGAACACTTTCCAACGGCAAGCCGACGCACTCTTTCAGATACTCCCTGTATTTTTTTGCATTAGATATTCCGAGCAAATTGAAAAAGCCGCCATCTTTTACCAAAATCGTGCCGCGTTCGTCCTTGATATGCTTGCCGTACTGGGCTTTCAAGTCAACGTAGGAAACGGTGGTTTGTCGGACTTCCTTATCTA
Source organism: Anaerolineae bacterium (assembly GCA_023384415.1). Taxonomy (GTDB): domain Bacteria; phylum Chloroflexota; class Anaerolineae; order Promineifilales; family Promineifilaceae; genus Trichofilum. Next base: position 7,097 of record JAHDWJ010000055.1, on the reverse strand, counting down.
AAAACTCTGCGTAAGCCCGCAATTGTGCCGCGGTAAACAGGGGGCTATCTAGGTGTGGTGGGTAAAATTCCTTGCAAAGTCTGACTTGTTCTAACGCTTCAAGCCGTTCTTGAATGGTCACATCTTCATTCAGAACACGTCCGTTTCCTTCCCAAATCTCCCATACAAAATCGCGGCCGATGATAAACGGCCTTTTCAACGTATCCGCGATTGCTCCATCTCTCTGTGAGTTGAAATAATACTGTTCAATGGAAGGCAGCAACACATCCTCATGCAAGTCCCAACCGCTGTGTTTCTGGACAAAAGCGACTACCGCTTCAAGATTGTTGGCAACGCTCATGAAACATAAATCCTGGCCGTCAAAATAAATCAACGCTCCCTGGTACAGGAAAATCATATCCGCCATCATCTCGATTTGCGGCAAGCGGGCCAGAACATTCTGCGGGAACATGACCACATCTTTCAGAAGAAGCTGATTGCGGCAAACTTCAAGCCGGGTTTTTATATCGTCGGCCGTTGGCACATCATAATCTAGGTATTCCGCTTCTGACCAGGTTCGCGCCTTCTGGCGTTGCGCATCTTCTTTCCGTTTCTTGCTATTACTGTTTACATTGATCGTCTGTTTGACAACTTTAGGATGCCGGTTAGAAAAATCAGTTTTGGTATCTTGCCGATCTTTCAAAATGCCTGTATCAGGTTCAAACTCGGTACCATCATAATCTTGAAGGCGCAGTGCCCAATCACCTGGCTGTAAATCAGCCTCTGATTTCACGATAAAAAGCGCATCATAGTCGGTTATGGCTTGATTGGCAACGGCACAATACTGAGCGGCGAAATCATCAGATTGCCGAGTGGCGTTTAGGCGATCATCAATGATGTAGATGGGTTTTTGTTCAAGCGGCAGTTGGCGTTCTTGCATCGCGGCAGAAGATTTGCTGTGCATAGATTGCATAGGCAATCGTTTTTGCTGGAATGGCAGCCCTAATTCGTTCAGGTGGGCAACAAATCGGGTGACAAATTGACTGAGCAAATACGATCTTGTTTGCCGTAAGGCGTGCAGACTTTTAGTGGAGTGGAAGATAAGATTAGCGCGATTGGTGCGGCTTCCTTCATACAGTTCATAAATCCCTTCGCGTAACTGGTCACGGGTGAGCTGATCCCTTTTTAGTTGTTTGAATACAGGCATATCAGGCGTAGGGTAAAAACGACCGTAATACACCTGCTGCCATGACTGGATGTAATCAAAGTCAATAGGACGTAGCCTCCGCAATCGGGTTGCTTCATCAGAAACAATGAATTCGTCTTTATTTTCTTGCCAGTTATGGTTGAGTTCAATTTCTAAACCGGTGACAAAATCCTTATCGGCTGTTGCCCAAAGGAAAAACTTGGCATTACTCACAAAACGACCGTCTAATTGAAAGAAATCGGCGGTCAGCAGTTTCATTATCCAGGGTAGCATCGCTTCATTGTCCACAACGATTGTTTCAGCGCGTAACACTTGCCCTTCATACAACAAATCTATGACTTCACCCGCATTGCTATATTTAACGTACAAATGTGGGCCGTGCGTGTGTAGATAGCAGGGATAGTTGCCTTCCTGTTTATACCAGTTATGCATCCGCGCAAAGTAATTTTTATCTGTTTTTCGATTGTAAAACGGCAACTTATAACGTGCGATATAGCAACTATGACGCAATCGCTCCCAATCTATGGCCCCTCGGTCAATCGTCAAAATAGTAGTAGGCACTGCTCTATTGTTATTCTTACTCCGATTTGTCATGGTTAACTCCTTCCATTTTGCTGTAAATCGCTTTGACATCGTTGATCCAATCCAGAAAATCTTGCCGCCAGGCATGGGGGTGGTTGTGGTCAATGACGCCTTGAATAATAGTGATGGCGCTGTCGCAGAAACGATATGGTCGTACCGGATTCAACTGCGCGTCCCACCCCTCATTGGGATGATTCTCCCCTGCTACCAGATTGATAAATATTAACTTCACATCTTCACTACCCGTTTGGGCAACCAGGTACTTCCATTTCTTCTGCGCGGCCGCGAGGAACGCGGCCGCGTTCAGTTTTTCATCATACGCTGGATCATTAGGCCCTGCGGCAAAGCGATAGAGGGTAGTCCACTGACTGTAATTTTTGGCATCAAGGTAAACAGGTAAGCCTTGTAATTGCATGTCGGCAATTTCAAACAACGCTGGCGGACAGTCCCTCTCATGGACCAGTGGGATATGAAAATGCTGTAGAGACGCTTTCAAAGCTGCTTCGCCTACTGCACCAGCCACAATATTCTGCTGGATGTAGGGTGTGAAGAAGATGCTCTGATTAGCAGGTTCGTAACGTAATCGGTAGTTGTGTGTGCGAAAGTACCACTCAATCGTTGGATTGTGTGCGTATTGCCGGTAATACCGGTTCAGACTGTAACGGTTTGTGGCCTGGGTACTCTGCCGATGGATTTTTTGCGTTTCCCAATCAATGAGCAGGGTTTCGTTATCTTGTAGTAAAGCTGTATCCAGTACAAAGTCACGTCGAAAATCGACGGCAAACTTTTGAATCTGATTAGTAGGAATGTGGACGATTTCAATCGAAGATTGGAAATGGTAATCTTGCTTGAGAATAGCTTCGCGGATGCGCCACCACAAATCCATCACTTTTTGCGCGTCGGCGGGAAGGTATGCACCACTACGAACACCGCTAATAATCTGTAGCAGCCGACCAGTTATTTGCTGAGATCGGTTTTCCGTATGAGCAAAAGATTCAAATTGTAATTGGTTGATGATGGTTCGCCGTAAGTACGCTTTCTCAATCTCTTTGTACAACGCCAGAATGAGCGATGAAGTATAGGCTTCCCGTGCCAGCCGATTCTCGGCGATAACGCCAGGTGCAGTCAAATACCGCTCAAAAATACCTACGACATCGGAGCGGCCGCCAGCCAGGCGGATTTCAATGGGCGGAACCGGTTGCCATTGGCGATCCACCCGGCCTAACGTTTGATGAAAGACTGCGATCTGATTCAATAAATAGTCCGGCGTCGTCTTGTATTGAGCATTGACGTTGGCAATGTTCATCTCCCGTAATGCAGTGACAAACTGGGTCTCAGAAATCTCGAAGTTATGGTAAAGCTTCCACGCTTGCCAAATAAACATCTTCTCTTTATCAATGCCATCATTATTGGCGTCTGAGCCGCTGAAATAGAAATGCGGCGCTTCCAACAAATGGATGCCCTCAAAATCCCGACCTGACCCACTTTCTTTGTTCTCATCACACTTGTGCCACTTCAGATTGACACCATTAGATGCGGTGGGATAGGTAGTGGCTACAATGAGTGGCATGCCCGGTTCAGCCTGACGGAAAGATTGGTCTTCCATTTCCCGACCTTTAGCGGCATCGAGGAAAATGACTTGACACGGCCACCCTGCAATTGTTACCTTGTATTCGCGTGAACGGCCACCGTCCAAGCTCTCAACAACCAGATGCGGCTGAATGCTTTTGAGGAAAGATGGCGGCAACCTATTATCAGGTCGGAACAGCTTTTCGATAAAAGTGAATGAGTTGAGAAAAACCAGATGGGCCTGGTTATTGCTTTCGTGGGTAATCCAGCGCACGGTTTCCAGAAAGAGGCTGAGAGCTTGTTGACGATAAGTCATTGCCGTTTCGCCCGATGTTTCTTCCCCCTCTCGACCAAAAAACTGCTCCCGCGCCAATTGATCCAGAGCGTGAGAAAGAACGCTAGATTTAGGCAACTCATTGGCCAGGCTCAACTTTACTGCATAATTGCGTTTGACTTCCTTTTGTTGCTTTAGCTCAGATATAATCGCTTTGTCCTGGTCATCAATAGGTAAGTAACGACCAAACCGTTCTAACCAGTTCATATCAAACGACTGCACATACCGCTTAATATCTCCGGTAGCCGAGAGAGCAAACACTAGATTGGTATTACTCAACCGCCACAGCAGATATTCCGGCGTTACAGTCAGTTTTTTCTGCTCCAGGCGGATTTCGTCTGGCGTCGTAAAGTAAGCACCGCGTACCAGGCGGACAAAGCTGTACCCCTGATAATAGATGCTGTCGGCGATAGCCGGGTTGTGCCGTTCAGTAGCCAGACGCGACGGTCGCCGGTAAAAGCCATAATCGCTGATAATCTCCTGATACCGTCCCGGTGTGTTGTCGTTTTTCTGGTCATAACATTGATCAAGCCAACTGTGCCACTCTGGGGTCAGTTCATCCGCCCATAACTCCGAGAAGAAATCGAGAATAGCGTTAGCTGTTTGCGTAACGAGCGTCATCAATGGCCGAGCGCGCCGCGTATCTGGACCTGCCTGCCGCACCACATCCCAAACGTGTCCTCGCTCACGCAGGTAAAAGGGATTGGTCATAATTTGTACGCCTGATTGAAAAACAGAGAGGTGGTTACTGGGGAACTCTCCTTCACGCAAAGCAAAGTGGCGAATTTGAGGAAAGTTGACGCCTTCTTTTTCACAGTCGGCCTGCAACTGATCAATGATAGACACTGCCCGCTGTTTGGCTTTTGTGCGCCGCTCCGGTTCACCTGGTGAAGGAGCCAAATGGCCTAACTGCCGCTGGCGGCTCATTTCTTCATAAAAGAGGCGCACAAATTCAAAGCTGTTCTGGATTTCTGGACTGCGGCAGAGAAAGCTCAACATTTCCTTTTCCTGCATGTCAAACTCATCCAGAAAGATAATGTTGTCTTCCAGAGAAAGTAGACGTTCGTTGGTACGACCGTTGAAAAAGCCATACAGCAACTTTTGTACTGTGACCAGCAGTGTAGGTCGTGTTGGGTTGTGCAAAAATTCTACATAGGGAAATAGTCGCCAGACGCCGGGATCGCTCATCAACCGCTTGTGGGTTTCCTCTTGGAGATTTTTATGCGCCAATCCCGTTTTGAATAAATTGAGCAACTGGTCACAGCGTTGTTTAAAGGCCAACCGTTGGTGTTCATAAGCGGTGGGAAAGCCACTGTTTTTGAGTCGTCGCAGACTTGCCTTCTCCTCTTGCAAGCCCTCGATCTGCTTCTCAACCGACATTCGAGAGCTACCAGCCAGCTTGAAGAAGTCACAGCGTTCCAATCGGTCTAAAAATCCCCCTTTTTCCCGCCAATCAAGAAATGTTTCGACTACCTCTTCGTTGTTTTTCAAATAGACGAAAGGAATACCATTTGCTTCCATGGCATTGGCCATTTCACGGATGAGCAGATGGCGGTGTGAGGTATAGATAGTGCGCTTCTCCACCAGGCGTACCCGCAGTTGGGCAATGACGGTGGGAATAGCACTGGTCTTGCCCATGCCGGTGGGTCCAACGACAAGCTTGAGGGCACCGAAGTCACCAGCCGACAACTGTTGGTCAATCACTCGTAGATAATATCGTTGATAAGAGGTGTCGTTTTGCTTTGGTTCACTGTCACTGGCTAGGACCGGTTGATCGGTAAGGGTGAGCGTCTCGTTCATGCTTTTATTTAATCTCCTCCCACTGCCAAAAATAGTAGATGTAGAGCAATCCTTTTTCTGATACTTCATATTCTCGCCGGATGAGACGCTGATCATAGAGCCTCTTGAGGCGATTGTTGGCACTATTTAGAGCCAGGTCTAGCTCTTCGGCCAGTTCTGGTGCAGTGAGCGACGGCCGTTGCGCGACCATCGTCAACGTCTCTTGCAGGTTCTCTTCCAAATGGCCTACCACATCCCATTGGCCGCCTGGGGCAATGGTCAGAAAAGCCAGTTTCAGACGCTGTAAGCGAATAGCAGCGTTGATGTTGTCAATCGAGTCTTGAGTTAACCCGGCAAGCAAGAGGCGGCGACGGCCATATTTGTCATCCACAATCGCCTGCCCCAGCCGGATAATTGTTTCATCGGCAAAAGAAACGTCCATTACCTGATTAGCTGGGAATTGCAGGATCAGGGAACCTTCCTCTGGCACGGTTTGTAGGGCCTCAGTCAGTCTGGCAAAAGCCTGTTCCCCTTTGTCGCGGGTGACAAAAAAGCGGGCAGGTAAACCTAGTTCAATCGCCAATTCATTCATCTCTAGTTGTGGCATTTTTCACCTTCACATACTTTGTCTGTCTATTCACTAAAATCCAGTGAAATCATATCAAAAAATATAACACACCCAATTGAGAGTGTCAATCTTTTAATGAAGCCCGAAATTCGACAACAACCTGCGTTCCTGGTACAGGAGCCAGATCAGTGAAAAGGTAATGGCGATTGGGACCATGACTGCGAACCGCAGCTGTTTCTGAACGTAGCCACACATATCCACCTTCCTTAACTACTGTTTCCTCGACAGTGCGTAGCCCAAGTCCACCACGGCCACTATGCCGCGAGGTGCTGCCTTGCAGTGCTGCCCGGATATAACCCAGTGGTTCTCCACTTAATTCTGGGTGTCGATCTGCAAGGCTAGGACGTATGCCTTTGCCCATATCTCCGACTGCCACAATTACATCTACCTCACTGCGCGAGATGTATTGGTAACGCTGGATCAAGATAAAACCATGTGGGTCGCCGCTGTGCTGGTAAATGTTACTGCACAATTCGCTGATCACCTTGAGCAGGCTTCCCAGGTTAGGCAGTTGCAACCAGCGACTAAAAATCAGTTCTGCTCGCTCCATCACTGAGGCTACGTCTACAGCATTGGTAATTGGTGTTAGCTCCAGCAAATTTGGGGTTTGCGGGTTACGCTCCCACTTTTGTTCAGGTAATTCACTATCCAATTCAATCCACTTGTTTGCCACTTGAAAAAGATTGACCCTTTCCAAATATGCCAATAATTTGCGGTCAAGACTGATTAAACGAATGGGGTAGCCTGATTTTTCGGCTATATGTCGCGCTGATAATACAAGGGCCATGATCCCCATAGGTTTTAGAAATGCGATGTTTCCCAAGTCTAAAATATATTGGGCAGATCTAATGTCAGACAGAAGACTGTACAGAGAGTCTATTGTTTGTACATCTGAGCCAAATTGGTTAGGGGTGATTTGAGTCATTAGGACTTACGCAGGAAGCATTAGAATAGATGGATGGCATAACTGCTGACGTATATAACTATCCAACAACCCTTGCTTAAGTTGATAAACAGTT
>JAHDWJ010000116.1 GCA_023384415.1 Anaerolineae bacterium | reverse complement strand
ACATTCCCCGATGGATGTGTTTGTGTATCCGCCAACTGCCCGTCCACATATAACTTCTGTTCTCCCGTAGTCTTGTTGTATGTACCAACAACATGATACCAACTCCCATTCGAATCGGTAAAATCCTTTGTTGCATCTTTTACTGTCCTTGTCCCGCTTGTATTCCTTGTGACCACGACAAACCGAAGTCTGTTGGGCGTACCCGAATTAAAATACAAGTCAAATCCTTCCTGCAATTGCACATCAGCATTATATATAAAACCACCAAATATAACGCTAGTGCCGGATGCATTTTTATTGAACCATGCAGATACTGAAATCTCATCATAATTCATACTAGGAATTGTTACATAATCATTCCCGTCAAAATTCAATGCGCCACCGATTTTTCCTGTTGTCCATGTGGCTCCGGTAATTGTGCCATTTCTGTTATTACCTGACGAATCCGTTGCAGTCGTTCCACTCCCTTCATCAAATGTATAGTAGGTCTGCTGAGTCGTGTCGGGGACTACAGTGTCATTAAACAAAGACAACACCTCATGGTCGCTCAATGCCCGATTATAAACCCGAACATCGTCAATACGGCCTTCAAAATATCTGTTTGCCGGATCAAATGCCCTTGTTCCAATACGCAAAGGGTAGGTGCTCGTATCAATAATACCGCTTGCAGATGTAGAAGCAACTTCCTCTCCATTTACATACAGTTTCAGCGCTGAACCGTTATATACCTCCGCTATGTGATGCCAGGCATTAAGAGACAAAACCGGGCCATCAATAGATTTCCAACTCCCCCCCGTAGCAACCCTTGCTTGTGGTTTATTTGCCGAGGTAAATCCCAATGAATAATTATCGCTGGCTAAGGTTTGATGGCGTTTGGAAATAATCTTAGAATCCATTGATTGTCCGGGAGCCGTGGGATATATCCAGGCGCTCACCGTAACGGAAGTTGTTGGGTTAAGGCTGTCACTATTGGGAACTTCCACATAATCATTCACCCCGTCAAAGGAGAGGGCGTTGCTAATTTTACCCGTTGTCCAGACAGTACCATTGATTAGAACGCCGTCATTGCCATTGCCCGAAGAATCTGCCGCCATGGTTCCGCTTCTCTCATCAAATTTATACAACGCCTGCAAACTGATGGCTATGTCTGTTGTCGTCGTGTTTGTCGTAAAAGACTTTTCACCTCCGTAGATTATACCTGCACTGTTCTGACCCACCAGCCTGTAGTAATACGTCTTTCCTGCAGACAACCCGCTTATACCTATGCTTATTGTTGTATCCCCCGATCCACTCACACCCTGTGTCGATGTTTTACTGCCATATGGCCCACTGTCCGTGTTATACTCGAACCATGCCGTTGTGGATAACCCATTGGCATTCACCGTTCCATTCAATGTGGCTGAATTCGTTGTTACATCGGTTACTGACCCAGCCATTACCATAGGAGTGGTATCAGCGACAGAGGTTGATGACGGCGGCGGCAATTTCCACGTACCGGAGAAAGAGCTGATATAGGCATAACTATTATGAGGATTGACTGATATACCCATGATATTAATATCCGAACCCAGATTCCCATTAATATTCGTCCAGGTAATTCCGTAATCAGTTGAACGGAAAACACCATTTGACTGGCCATACCAGGAGGCATAGGCGCCCGCATACACAACATTTGGGTTATTTGGGTCTACGGCGACGGAGTTGATATCTTCGTATCCGTACCTGCTTTTAGTAATACCGTCGGCATTACCTCGGTATATCGTCTCTCCGCCATTGGCGCTTGTGTCTGTTATGATATAGATACCTTCATTCCTCACCGCAGCATAGATTCTGTTTTGGTTTGTGGGGTCTATGGCAATTTGTTTAATATGATTACCACTTTTAACAGGTATTGATGGATATAGGTTTGTCGCCGACCACGTGCTTCCTTTGTCTGTGGATTTTCGAATATACCAATTGTCGGTAGTACCGTCTTTTTCCCAGGTATATACAATGTCGCCATTCCCCGACAATATACCATAGACGGTTTTTGAAAGTTTTGTAAAGGCATTAGAAGTTCCTATATTATTAAACCTGTATTTGCCTGCGTAAACAATGTTATCGTTTTGAGAATGAAAACTCACTAAACTGTTCACCCACTCTTCTCCCCCTTCAGTATCGGATATAGCAGTAAAAGAATCTCCGCTATTTCTTGATACGGCAACTTTATATTCACCATCTGTCCAATTTCCATTAATTTCAACAATAATATTCCCCTTTATTGCCCCG
>JAHDWJ010000115.1 GCA_023384415.1 Anaerolineae bacterium | reverse complement strand
CTTAACCGGCCGCCTAACGGGGAGATAAGCCGCGCCAGACCAACACGGTTGTTCAGCACAATCTCATCGCGTCGGCTTTATTGGTTGTTGGGCGGCCGCAACTCCCTGTAGTAATACGGGAGTAATACGGGAGTAACTTAACCGGCCGCCTAACGCTGGAATTAAGCGGCGGCGCGTAGCGCCGTCCGCTTGAACGACTTGTTAGCCTTTGCCATTCAAGCTAACAGGATGCAGTGTCACTTTAAGCTCATACTCCATAAGGCACACATTCGGAACTTGTGTAGCTGCATACTTCAGCTTATTGGAAATATCAGCTGCAACAACAACTCCGAACACCTTCTTATCTACGCAAAGATGTTGTTGAACCCACCCCATATATCGGAGGATTTGACCAAGCGCAGCGTCCGGTCCACGACCTAGTTTCAGCTCAAAGACATAAAAATTACCAACCGGCGATTTCGCAAGAATATCAATCGGTCCAACATCTGTTTGAAATTCGACGCCATCGCGGCCATCTGAACTGACAAATAGACTTAGCAGAGTATTTCCATCATCCATGGAAGGTAAATTCTTAGCAAGATAATCTCGGAGATGGCTTTCCAGTGCAAAGCTGCCTACCTGATCGTCTCCATTACTACCAGTCGGAAATATCATTTCGTCCGTTGCTTCTTGCATTATACTTACGGTCAGCTCACCGCTCTTTTCTATAATTTCCCATTGACCGTGTTTGTCTGGATCATATCGGACAACCTTCCCTCGGCCGGTATTGAAAAGAAAATCATACTGGCTGGTGCACACTCGGGGCTTCTTGTTCTCTGGATAATGCACTCTTGATTGGTGGTTTACAGAACAGATAATAATCTGGCAAGTAATTGTGGAAGAATTTACATCAGGATATGCGGCCCATATGTGCTGTTTTATAGCGGCATAGGTCATTTCCCCGCCAAGATTCTGGGTTGCATCTGCAATAAGCTGCCAAATTGGTGGACGCATATCGATCCTTTAATTGTTGGCTAACGGGGAGATAAGCCGCGCCAGACCCACACGGCCGTTACCAACCCACTCCTCGCGTCGGCTTTATTGGTTGTTAGGCGGCCGCAACTCCCGTTCTGTAATACGGGAGTAACTTACCCGGCCGCCTAACGGCCGGCATAACCCGCCGAACCGCAAAACCAATACCTGTCCCAACCAAAACCTGCGGCGGTTCGGTCGGGTTCATGTAGGTGTTGGGCGCTGCTGGCAGCCTACAATAAGTCCACGACAACTGTTTTCCCCACACCGGTTTATTGACCAACAACAGTTAGATGCCCCCCTAACGCTTCTACAACTTTACTGATGGTTTCAAACCGGGGGTTGCCGTCGGGAGATAAAGATTTATATAAACTTGCACGAGTCACGCCTACCTGTTTTGCAACCTCAGTCATGCCCTTAGCTCTGGCAGCAGTATTTAGCGCATGGATAAAATCAGAAGAGCTACCAGTGGCAAGCGCCTCTGCTAGAAATTCCCTGATGTCATCATCTGTTTCCAAATATTCTGCAACGTCAAAAGGCTTGGTTTTAATCCCCATGATTTACTCCAGTTCTCGAATCATTTGTCTGGCTTTTTCAATGTCGCTGCTTTGATTGGACTTGCTACCGCCACGCAATAACAGAACTATTCGATGATTACGGATGGTATAGTAAATGCGTAATCCACCGCCAAAGAAAAGGCGCAATTCAAACAAATTGTCGCCCAACGATTTGAAATCGCCAAAATTGCCGTTTTGAAGACGATCAATACGGGCAAGCGCCTTGTTCCTTGTTGTTCGGTCTCTTAACCCTCGCAACCATTTATCAAAAGAGGCTGTGCTGACGATCTCATATCGCATAGCGCCAGTGTATCCCACAGGAAACAATCTGTCAATCAATTACTAAAAATATCCCAAGCCTTCTTCGAACACCTCATCCAAAACAACACCCCGTGTCGGCCGCCTAACGGGGAGATAAGCCGCGCCGGACCAACACGGCCGTTCACCTCAATCTCAATGCGTCGGCTTCATCGGTCGTTGGGCAGCCGTTATCCCCGCGCGGTAATTACGGGGGTAACTTGCCCGGCCGCCTAACGGGGAGATAAGCCGCGCCAGACCAACACGGCCGTTACCAACCCACTCCTCGCGTCGGCTTTATTGGTTGTTGGGCGGCCGCGACTCCCGTGTAGTAATACGGGAGTAACTTACCCGGCCGCCTAACGGGGAGATAAGCCGCGCCAGACCAACACGGCTGTTCACCTCAACC
>JAHDWJ010000114.1 GCA_023384415.1 Anaerolineae bacterium | reverse complement strand
TACCTCTTTGGTGTGTTTGTTGGATGATTTGACATATTTATGCCTCTTCTAATCGTCTACCCTTGCTCTGGCCGGTGTCCCACCGCGCCAGCGTTAGTAACATGGTTAGAAGAGTGGGGGAGGGAGGTACGGCCGTGAATCCCACAGGAGGGGGCACAGTCTGGCAAACCGGCCACAGTAGAGGGGGTTTTACGATAGGTTTCGGTGGCGCTGGCAAGGGCGATGTCGCCGCTCTGGAACTAATCTTCACCTCCTCTAAAAGTGTTACACGCCTTAAAATCTAAGCAAATACCACAGTTGATTGCGCCGGATGAGCTCCATTGTTTCAGTCTGGTCTTTATTGGGGCCAAACACATAAGACACAAAGGCTGAATTACCATCAATCACAATTTCGCCATTGATCCCGGCCGTAGCAAAATATTGAATAAATTCATCGCGTTGTTCATGCTCCGGGGAGATAGCGCAAACGCCCTTGACATCCTCATCTGCCTCGCCGTGTGGATCGCACAGATAAGGCAAAATGCCAAATTCCTCTGTCCGGGCAGCAATGAAAATAGCTTCGACGACGCTTGCCGGGTTTTCAAAATCAATGAACCCTTCTTGCAATACAATACTGTCAGTGATCGCGGTGTGGATGGGCACTAATATATTTTGATTGGCCACGGCTGCGATCCCAAAGGAAATAAGCATATAAGGCTCCGCAGCGATAACGGTATAAATTAAAATCACATCATTGTCCAGATACCTGCCATTGTAGGCGATTTGAGCTGCCTCTTGACCATTGATGGTAATTAACTCAGCCTCTTTGATGACCTCTCCGCGCTCAACGGTAGTGAAGGGATCGGGCAGTGTTTTCAACAAATCTTGTGGAGGAATCATATAGCCAAAATCAACCCAATCAATGATGTGCATGGCTTCATCACCAAGCTCTCCAGTTAAAATAACATCATACATACCGACTATGATGCGATTATCACCAATTGGGCGCCAGTCCCATGATGCTGGATAGCGAAAGAGGAAAGGGATGGGCCGGGTGGCAAGTTGATGAGCAACAAGATCTTCTAGCACATAGATTGATTCTGTAATCACCTCCAGAATGGGGACATAAATAGCTTCTTTGTCTGCTGAAGCCACGCCAATTACAGTCACGCTTTGTTCACCACTCAGGATAAACGTCAGGGACATGAAGCTCGATATGTCATCATTAATGTGGAAAGATGTGGTAGCTGCTTCCAGTCCATTAATTCGCAGAGACGTAGGTGCCTGGATAAAGTCAATGTTTTCAACAGCGACTGATTCATATAGTGTGACCAATCCCTCTATCGCTCTGCGTTGATCCTTTGCATTGGATATCCAGTTTTCCGTATCCCCAATGGAAATGCGAATAGCACTTCCTGATTCGTCAGCATCGAGGCCATCCAGCAAGGCATCACTCGAAGCGATGAGATAGCCGATTTCATTGCCCATGTTATCATTTTCTACAAGCCATTCATCGGGATAAGAAAAATGGAGATTAACGGCCGTATTGCTAACTCTGGTGAAAGGGGGGTCATCACTGGCAACGGGATCAGGGTCGGGCAGTGGTGTAGCCGTCGGCGCTGGCGTGGGGGACAGGGCTACTGCTGATTCTGGCGTGTTTATTGGCGGTACGGCCGTGGACGATAGTCGTGGGGTTAATGCCAGGGCATTCGTTGGTGGTGGTTCCAAGATAGTAGCTTCAATAGAGATGGTGGTTGGTGTAGGGGTATGTGAGGAAGCCGGTGTAGCTCCTGTTCCACAGGCGGCCAATCCAATCGTTGCCAGCGACATCATTAATTTGAATACGCTATATTTGACCATGAACAATCCCTTGAAACCCTAGAAGCGTCCTCCCCTGCTCTGGCCCCTGTCCCGCCGCTCCAGCATCGCTTGGGGATGGTGTGAATTGGGTAGGGGAAAGGGAGTACGGCATCGTATTTTTCTGCATCATGTAGTTGTCCGGACTGCCGGCAACAATCATACAACCGATTATACATTCGTAAACCGTAACCCGTAAACCGTAATCGGTAATCGGATCACGGATTACGCCTCACGCATCCCAGATTACCATTACCTGAAAGTACCCCTGTCTGGCCCGCCGCCGCTGCGTATAATTCAGACCTGACAGGTTTCTCAAACCTGTCAGGTCTTAAAACGGAGTAACACAAGTATGACAACTGCATCGTTGTTCCGGCGGAAGGGCACGGCCGTTCCCGCCGAACATCGCGCCAATTTTTGGCATTTATATCTGGACATC
>JAHDWJ010000113.1 GCA_023384415.1 Anaerolineae bacterium | reverse complement strand
CTTGTTCCACCTTAGTTTTGGCTAATCGTGGTCTTGACAATGGGGTCAACTATAGTTTGTCCCTGGTGGCCCAGTTGGGTCAGGTTGCCCAGCAGGTCATAAGCATATAGTTCCTGGTAGCTGGTGAACCCAGCCGGGGGATTGGCGGTGCCGCTGGCGGTTTTGAGCCGATTGAGGGAATCGTAGGCGAAAAACTGTAAGTCGTAATAGGTCTGAGTGTGGCCCACAGGCCGAAGATCGGTTTGTATGGAGACAATGTTGCCCACTTTGTCGTAGCTGTAGGTGAAGTCTGGCAAAGCGTCGTGCCAGTTACCATGACGAATGTAGTGTAAGCGGCCGCTGTTATACGCATGCCCCCACTGCCAAGAACACCTCACTACAGCCAAGGGTGAACATACTAACAAACCCTCAATCTTCCACTATAGTAAACTGCCAAGAATAGGTAAGCAAATCTCCAGATGTTTGGGTGAATTGAAAAGTAGCAGTATGGACGCCGGGATTAAGATATGCCTTTGCACAAAAAATGGCAGAGCCTAATCCTTTCATTAAAATATCACCATCTGAGTCCAATGCATGGATCGCCACAAGGGATGAGTGACCACCGATGATGTCGTTTAGGATGGTCTCATCTACCAAGAATATTGCTCTTTCTGTTATTGTAGTCTGTTCTTGAAAGTCATCACCTGGTTGGGCTACCTCACCCAATTCTATCTCTATACACACCCTGCTTTTGTACCCTGTGTTTGGATTGCCCCAAGTACTTTCAACTACAACACCTGTTTTCTCAAAATACTGATTCGTAAAGTCAGATTCAAAAAGGCTTAGTGGTATGCTTTCTGATTCCCTTGGGCTAACTTTACGTACAAATGCAGGCGTTGGCTGAATAACTACACTTGTGTCTACCGTGAGGTTTGCTGATGGCTCATTTTCAGCATTTAAGCTACAGGCTGCAGCACTTAAACCAAGAAAAATTAGAGAAGCTGCTTTGATAATTAAAAGAGCTTTCATTATTTGCTCCTTGAAGGTTTCATATCTGGCACAATTTGTCACAAGCATGTTCTTCTACCCCTAAATTAAGGGTTTATAGCTGCCCACAGGCTTATTGGATTAACTCTAGGGATATTTTGCCAGTTGTTAGCAATATGAATACCTTGATAGAATACCCCTCCACCAGAAGTCCCTGGCTTTGCCACAATATCCAATTGTACGGTTAATACAGGTGGAACAGTATCATATGGATTATCTGCCCAAATAGTGCGTTCAACAGTTGCCCATACTACGTGAGTACTTCCAGGGTTACTACCATCCCAATCAATAACTGCCACCCTATCACCCGCTTGAAGCATTGTCCCACTTTGAAAAGTTGCAGGTGTGAGACTGTTAAAAGTTCCCGGTGAAAACACTAAGGTTGAAGTTTGGGTATGGTTGCCGTATTTGGTAAATCCACCACTAACGGGAATTGGTGTACCATCTGCTGTAAAAAGCTCAATTTTAGTTACTGGATGGTGTAAGTGTTCGAAATGATCATGTGTGATTAGTGTTTGGTCATCCTTAACTGTAGCATGCGAATAAGCATAGCAAACATTTGATCTCCCTGGACACTGGAATGTTATCCGTATCAGAACAGTTGAATTAAGGATTTGTTGCTCAACCGAGTTAGGTGTAGGTGTCGCGGTAGGTGTAGGCGTAGGCGTGGGGCTAGGTGTGGATGTAGATGTCGACGTTGGGGTGGGGGTTGGTGTGGGTGTTGGGGGTGGTGTAGGTGAGGACGGGGGCAGGCATAAGGGATCGCTGGGATCGCCACAGGCCATGTGCCCTGTTGGGTCGGTGTAGCGTAGAGTGTTGCCCAGGACGTAGCTATACCGGTTGTGGCTTTGCGGGTTGGTGGGGCTGGGGATGAGGGTGTCGGCGGTGAGGAATCTACCAGTGGTGGGGCTGTAGAAGCGGGCATTCATGTAGGTCAACCCTATCTCCCGGTTCTCGTGGTGGCCGGTGTAGCCGCGCTCGGTTAAGGGGGTGGCGGTGGGGGCACTGCCCCGGTAATCGCCATAAGGCAGGTAGTGGGCGGTTGTGCCCGGTACCGGGCTGCCGTTGGGGGCAGCCAGCAGGCGGGTACTGCTCAGGTGGTCGGTGATGAAGTAGAACAGGCCATCCGTGGGTTGGGGCGGATTGGTCGTGACGCGGGTGGCGATGGCGCGGCCGGCTGAGGTGTAAACGGCCCGCTGGATGGTTTGCCAGGTTTCCCAGCAGCCCGGCGGTGGGGGGTCTGGGGATTCCAGGATGGGGCATTGGTTTGGCTCCC
>JAHDWJ010000112.1 GCA_023384415.1 Anaerolineae bacterium | reverse complement strand
GACCGCGCCGGGTGGGGGGACGTATGAGGTGACGGGTACGGCCGTGTCCGCCAACAATACGGCCGCCAGCGCCACCGCCACCGCCACCCTCATCATCCCCGGCGGCCCGCCACCGCCAAACAATCTGGTGCTTTACCTGCCGGTGATTGTGAAGCCCTAAAGCAAAAAGCCCTCTGATGCCAGAGGGCTTTTTTATTGATGATTATCTACCGAATCTTAAGCTGAACCTCGTCAGTTACAAATATTCGATAGTAAAGAATACATGGAATGTTTTACCGAATATATTCTGCCCACAAAGAAATGCCAATATACCCACCACCCAATTCGTCATACACAGTAAAATCTATACGACAAAATCCTGGAACTGTCATGGGAGAACTTGTATGATTTGAACGAGGGATCCATCCCATGAAACAAAGAATGGAGTCATATTTCTCTTGAAAATCCCAAAACATACGGCCTCCACCCTTTGCAAAGCATCATCAGGATTGACATCAATATATTGAATTGTACCAACAGGGTAATGCGAATAGATTCTTACTGTGCCTTGTCCTTTAGTTTGTTCACTCCGCTCAATACGTAAACCACTACCTAAATCAACATTTCTGGTTGACACAGATAATAGAACGGTGGCAAGAATTGCCCCCAAAACAAATCCAGTTATAGCCCCTGGCAGTAATTTTCTAGAAAATAGTTTATTGGCTTGAGAGTTTCGTCTGGGCCTGCTTTTAGATTAGATTTTGAATTAGACTCGGAAGATTTGATGCTTGCATAAGCATTTATGCTTGCACCAGCAATTGTGCCAATGAGACTAATCAAAGCAACAACTATGACTTCAGACATAAACTAATTCTTTTAGAGTTTCAAATTTGTTTTGTTTTAGGGCGACTAACTATGTATTACCCCGTACCGATTGCAGAGCGTTCTATTTCGGAATGATACCCTGTAATTTGAGAAGTACAAACAGGGGTTGAGTCATCTAGTTATCCTGTACGGCCGTATCCCCCACAACGTCGAAACGGGCTCAATATCCACCAACTCAGCGGCGTTGGGTGTTGAGAACGCAGCCGAAACTTTCAATCTTTTTGATCAAGGCAGTACGCTTCACGCGACGACTAACTCCTCAACTTTACGGATGCCGGGAATGTGACTCTTTCAAAAGCTCTTTGAGTTCATCCAGAGTTTCACCCTGTGTCCAATAATCTGGATAGTCCTGGAGATAACCCAACCAATCATCACCTTCTTGCCAATAAACAATGTTTACTGCTTGCATGATTACCATCCTTGTCAGGGCAATCCCCTGATTCTGGTTTGGGTTACGAGTTTGTGGAATACAGATAATTGTAATTTGAGCAAGAGCGATTGGTCAAGGGCAATAAGATAAGTTATGTGCGGAGAAGCAATTAACCCAAGCCGTAGACGACAAGACCCGCAGGGTTTCCAAAACCCTGCGGGTCTTGCGGTTTATTGGAGGGAAGAAGATGGGAGAGGGTTATCGCCGTGAAGTTGTCAGTGGTAACGGCGGGGCTGATCAGGCTGCCACCGCTAATGGCGGAATCTCTTGTTTGGGCCGGTTGAGAGCCAGGTCATAATTTGCTTGCAAATTGAGCCAGAACTGCGGCGTCGTCCCGAAAGCGCCGGCCAACAGCCAGGCCGTTTCCGGTGTTACGCCCCGTTTACCACGAATCAATTCGTTGACTCTTTGGGTTGGAATCCCCAAATGTCTGGCTAAAGCAACCTGCGTCAGACCCAATGGGATTAAGAATTCTTCTTCCAGTACCACGCCAGGATGTGTAGGAATACGATTTTCAGGAACCATTTTGTTTCCGCCTTTAGTGATAATCTATCACCTGAACCTCGTGGGCATTTCCATTTTCCCACCGAAAAACGATGCGCCACTGCCTGTTAATCCGAATGCTGTGGAAGCCTGCCCAATCGCCGCTAAGGGCTTCCAGACGATTGCCTGGTGGAGAAGCTAACTCCATCAAATTTTGGGCTGTGTTGAGTACGTCTAACCTCACCAAAGTACGATGCACAATATCATTTGGAAAGTGGCGTACTCGATTGGTTCGTCGGCCATGATACAGGTCAGCAGTGGCATCGTCACCAAAAGAGGCAATCATGCCAGGGATTGTACATCTTCACGGATACCGTGTAAATGGCTTACATAAACAACGTTGAAACCGGGTCAATATCCACCAACCACGGGGTGTTGCGCGTTGGGGGGTGGAAGGGAGGGGGAAGGGGTACGGCCATGATCCCTCAACGACTTGCCTAACATTCCGCTCGCCCTGCGACAAGAGTTATAC
>JAHDWJ010000111.1:1776-2335 GCA_023384415.1 Anaerolineae bacterium | reverse complement strand
CTACCTGATCGCCCGGCTGCTCTTCCCCACCAATGCCGCCCTGCGCCTGACCATCCCCACGCTGGTTGCCTTTCAGCCACAACTGACGCAGATGACGGCCGTTGTCTCTGTGGACGGCCTCTTTTTTGTGTTGTACTCCCTGCTCATCTACTTCTGCCTGCTCATCCTGTACCGGCAATTCACCTACAAACTTGCCATTGCCATTGGCCTCACCTTTGCCGCCGCCATGCTCATCAAACCGACCATCAACGGTTTTGCCCCCCTGGTGGCGCTGGTGGTGCTGTACGATTGGTGGCGGGGCAAAGGGCGGCGCTGGTCGGTCTTTTGGGCGGCGCTGTTGATGAACGTGATCATCATCATCCCCGTTGGCTGGTGGATGCAGCGCAGTTTGCGCCTGAACGATGACCTGTTTTATTTCAATCCGGTGCTAAAAGGCCACCGCATCATCACCAACCCATTTTATGAGTATGCCCCTGTCCAACACGCCATTGATTATTTCCAATCGGTGTGGGGTGGCATTTTTGTGACCTGGTGGGCACATTTTGGCTGGCTGGATACG
>JAHDWJ010000111.1:0-1670 GCA_023384415.1 Anaerolineae bacterium | reverse complement strand
CGATTTTGAAAATCGCCCTACATGGGCCGATTGGCAGGCCGGGCAGCGCAGCGCGCCGGTGGTGGCCTGGCTTTTTCTGGCGGGTACGGTGCTGCTGCCGGTGCTGCTGATTCAGGTGTATGATCTGACGTTTTGGTGGGAATATGGCAACGGCCGTGGCCTGCAAGGGCGTTACTGGCTGGGCACGGTCATCCCCATGCTCACCTTTTTTGCGGTGGGACTGCTTTATTTTGTGCCCCGCCGCTACCAGCCCGCCGCCCACAACGCCTTGCGCAGCGGCATGGTATTGTTCAACATCGTGGCCCTGCTTTTCTACATTCTGCCACGCTACTATTTGTGATCTGGTGATCAGGTGTTGGGGTGATCAGGTGAAAAGAACCCGGTTCACAATTCCTAATTCACAATTCCTAATTCATAATTCCTGGCTCTGGACGGCCGTCCTCCTCCTCATCCTTCTCGTATTGTTGGCAATTGGACGCTGGCGCAGCACGGGGACGGGGGCGCAGGTGCAGGTGCCGATGTTTTATGATGCGCATTATCTGTTCCCACGGCCGTGGACACAAGAGCAAGAAGCGCCCGGTGTACCTGACCCGTTCCCGGTAGCCTTTTATGGGCCAAACAGTATTACCCAGCCATTTGTAAGCGGGGCCGATAATTTAGAGATGGTCGAAGTGTGGCTGCAAGGTTCACCATATGGTTGGGTGGAAGCAACCCTATATGATGAAACTGGCCCGTTATATACCGGAGAAGTGGATTTTCCCGAAAGGCCCACGGGCCGCTATGTGCGTTTTTCCTTTCCCACCATTCCTGATGCTGCCGGACGCACGTTTTGGCTGACATTGGCGGCGCCCGCTTCCACCGCCGACCGTCCGGCGCTCACCCATGCCCTCGGCGGCGACAAACTCGGTGGGGCGGTGCGGCTGAACGAGTATCCCCGCCCCAGCAACCTGGAACTGCGGCTGTATGCAGCCGGCACATCGGCGCCTGCCGCCCTTAGCGAACAACTGCTGCCTGACATATTCCGCCTGCGTTTGCAGCAGTACAAAACGGTGAAGGGGGAATGGTTTGCTATCTTGTTTGTAGTGATGGTGGGGTTGACGGGGGTGTATCTGGTGCTGGCACGGCCGTCCGGCCAATCGCTCTCGCAGGCAGTGGGCTGGCTGGCGGCGGGATTGTTGGCCGGGTTGCTGGTGTGGCAGGTGGGCGACGGCCGTGTCCGTCTGCCGTTTTTTACCGATGTGGGCCTGGCAGCCTGTAATGGGACGCAGACGGCAACTTGCAGTTGCGACGTGGTTGGACGCGGATTTTATGGATGCGAAGAAGAGGTGATAAGCGACGAATTGCGCGTAGTCAGTGATATGATACCGATTCTATGGACGACGGGGCGGGAGCCGGAAGAGCGTTTTGTGGAAACGACAATTGTGGACGGCCGTCCGGCCATTCAAGTGCCGGGTGATTCGCTCATTGGGTATGCGCTGGATGTACCGCGCAACGGCCGTTTCCAGACCGTAGCCCAGGCTGAAGGCGAAGGCGTATTACGTTTTGCCGTGTTGTTTAATGATATGGTGTTGGCGGAACAGGAGCTGGTGGGTGGTGGACGGCCGTATCCCTTTGATATTGATCTCGCCCCATTTGCCGGGCAAGGTGGGGAACTGCGGTTGGTAACGGGA
>JAHDWJ010000019.1 GCA_023384415.1 Anaerolineae bacterium | reverse complement strand
TTCTTCTTTCCTGGCTCGTGATGGAACTGTCGCTAATTTGCGCCAAATTTAGGTAATTACACCTTTCCCAACCTGTCAGACGGACAGTTGGGTTGGCAATAAACGCCATCGCGGCCGTAAAGTTATCTCCCACGCTGTTCAGACCGTCCAGAAAAAGGGCCTGACCCGGCTGCCAGGGTTGGAAGTAGCGCCGTTGCGTATCCACCTGCGTCCAGGTGGCCACAGGTGCATCGGGAAACTGCCGGGCGCGCTGCGCTAGCCGCTCCCGCCAGACCGCTTCGTCGGAGATATACAGGTAAATAGGGCGAAAATTGACCCTGCGCTGTTGGGCGATTTCGTAGGCGCGACGGCCGTTCGCCCTGCGCGTCTGGGCTGTAGTGCAATTGCAATGAGCCGCTGGTTGACCAGTTGCCCCGGCCGTCGGCCATGTCAACCCGCGCCACGCTGCCCTGAGTGAGTGCGCCGCTGCGGGTGAGAACGGCCGTTAACCATTCATTCATTTGTCACTTGTTCCGGATTGGTTATGAGTTGGTCAGTCATAGGGCACAGTTTACCATCTCTCCTTGTTTTTTAGTGCGGTCAATTGCTGGCCTGCCAGCGCCACACGGCCCACAACGAACGAAGCAACCCCCATCCGAGCGTCAACAGCAGAATAACCAGCAGCAACAGCCCCAGGTCAGGTTCAAAACGCAGGGTCAGGGGCACGCTGGTGGCGGCGGGCAGGCGGACAAAAAGCAGGTAGCCGACCAGCGCCAGATCAATCAGCGCCAGCGCGGTGAAGAACAAGCCGTCGCGGCGGCTGAAGTTTACGCCGCGCAGCCGCCGGATGGCGATTGCCCCACTCACCAGCAAGAGCAGGATGAGGATAATCGCCAACGGCCGTAAATTTTGCGTCAGCCAATCTTCTTGCGGCGGATAGCGCTGCGCCTCCAGCCCCAACGCCAGCAGCGCCACGTCAAAGGCGACGTTGCTGAAAGCGGAGCCGTTGGTGGGCCCAGGGCCGTTCATCAGCAGCACCACACCCAAATCATATTCAGGCATGAACAGGATGAGATTGCTAAATCCCAGCCATTCGCCGCCGTGCGAGAGGGCGGTTGGGGGTTCGTCGCCGGGCAATGCGGCGTCGTCAAACGGCCAGACGGCCCAGCCCATGGCGTATTGCACGCCAGGGCCGGTCGCAGGATCAGGCATGTGCAGCGCGGTGAGGCTGGCGGGGGAAAGGAGTTGGGTGGATTGGTAACGGCCGTTTTGCAACTGCGCCAATACAAAATGAGCCATATCTTCCGCGCTGCCAATCAGCCCGGCCGAGGGCTGCACCGCTCGTGTGTAGGGCATCCAGTCATCAAAGCTGGTTTGCCGCCCAAAGAAGGGGTAAAAGGCGCTGCTCATCCCAGCGACGCGGGCGCTTTCCAAAGAGGTGAACGAGCTGCTCATCTCTAGTGGGTTAAAGATGTTGGCCTGAATGTAGTCGCCATAGGATTGGCCAGTCACTGATTCAATCAGCAGTCCCAGAATGTCGTAGTTGCTGTTGGAATATTCAAACGCCGCGCCGGGTGGGTTGTTCAGTTCGGTATCCGCCAGCCGCCAAATGCTGGCTGCCAGCGCGTCGGGGCCGTCCGGCTCCAAATTGCGCCGGTAGCCCTGCGTTTCATCCAGGCCGCTGGTCTGGTGCAGCAATTGGCGCACAGTGATGGGCGTGTCGGGCAGGAGCCAGGGCAGATATTGTTGAATAGGCGCATCCAGGTCAATTTGCCCCGCTTCGACAAGCTGCATGACGGCCACGGCCGTTACCGGTTTACTCAACGAAGCCAACAAAAACGGCGTTTGTGGCGTCACCGGGTCGCCCGCTTCGTTGGCGACGCCGTAACCCGCCAGATGGACAATCTCGTCATGCCGCACGATGGCCAACGCCGCGCCTGGGATGTTCAGGCTGTCCATGCGTTCCTGGATGAAGGCATCAATGGCCGGGCTGTTCCCGTTCATTTGCGCCGCGGCGTCGGCAGCCGTCAGCCGCAGGGAGCTAATCAGGACAATAAGAAACGCCAGATTGAACCTCAGCAAACGCAGCCGTGGTTTGTTTTTCAATTGGGTGTAAGAGTCTTCTGCCGGTCTGGTTATGGATAGAGCCATAGATAAATTTTTCCTTTGCCTGACAATAATCAAGCGCCATATTACTGGCTCCACCCGGCTCCACTATTATAAATCAGGGTGCAAGCCCCTGAACGGCCGTTACCTGACCGCCACAGGGTCACCACCCACTTCGCCCGCCACACTGCCCGCCGGTTGGGTCAGGTAGCGCCAGCCAATGGGGGCAAAAGCGGCAAAATAGAGCGCGCAGCCCAGCGGGTAGATGATGTTGACCTGCCAGGCAGCGATGGATTCATCTCCGCCCTGCCCCATCACAAAAATGATAGGAGCCAGGATGAGCAAAACGGCCGTCCAGCGCGGCAATCCCCCGTAGACCAAAAAGCCAACCCCCAACAAAATCGTGGTCAACAGACCTAAACCCATCCAGAGAACCAAAATCGCCTGCCCTGGCGGTTGCAGGCTAAAAACGGCGACATCCACGCCAAGTTGATCCAGGCCGGCCTGGGTGAGGCGGATAGAGGCCGGTACCATGCCCAACCCGATGCCCAGGCCGGTGACGGTGCAAACCAGCCCCAACCGGGGGGCACGCTGGCCTAGCACCCGCGCCAGATGCAAATAAATCGGTACAAAAAGCAAGAAGGCCAGGGTCATCAGAACCCCTTCCACCCAACTGGTAATGCCATGAGAACTTAAGCCGATACCCGCTAAAAAGGCGAGCGCGGCCGCGATAAGCAGCAGCGGCCCAATAATGAAGGCCAGACCTGACAGTTTGTGCTGGTATTGATCAAAACGGGACATGATTTTCTCCTTGAATGGTGGTGCCACAGGCGTTTTTGTCTGTGATCACCATGATTGCCTGACTATTGCTTCGAGTTTGCGGCCGGCCTGTAGATATACCAGTACCTGGGCCTGGTCCGCCGGAGAGAGGGTGATGAGTTGAGGCAGGTTATGAGAAGTTACTTCATTTTTGCCCCTATTGTCAT
Organism: Anaerolineae bacterium; assembly: GCA_023384415.1. Classification (GTDB taxonomy): domain Bacteria; phylum Chloroflexota; class Anaerolineae; order Promineifilales; family Promineifilaceae; genus Trichofilum. The sequence continues at coordinate 141,384 of JAHDWJ010000019.1, read as the reverse complement.
GGGAGTACGCCCCTATTTGCGTCGGGAAATTTTTGGTCCGGCATTGGGACTGTTCGCGGCCGCGTCCCCCCATCTCCGTATTGCAACAGCCGTATCATTGGTGCGTATAGGAACGAGTTTCTAGTTTTGAGCTTTGCGTCAGGAGTGTTGGATCATGGATAAATTTGCAGCGGATAAACAGAAGTGGGAGTCGCGGCCGCGGCGTCACAGCATCTCCCTCTTTGGCCCCATTTTGCTCATTGCTCTGGGGCTATACTTTTTTGCCAACAATTTGGGGTTAGCTCCCGCCCTGCATTGGGGGGCCGCGCTCCGCTTGTGGCCGTTGTTCCTCGTTTTTGCCGGTCTCAACATCATTGCCCGGCAAATTCCGCGCCCCTTTGGTACGTTAGCCAGCATGGTGGTTGGCTTTATCGCGGTGGCTGTTTTAGGGGCGGCTTTGCTTTTTGCTGACCGCATCCCGGCATTGCAGTCGTACAGTGGCACCGAGCCAACTTTCCAGACCGAAACCATCCAATTTTCGGCCAGTGAGATTCGTTCCGCCGACATTGATATCAACTTTGCTTCGCCGCGAGCTATTCTCTACCCATTAAGTGATAGCCCGCACTTAATTACCGGTGAGGTCAGTTACCAGGGGCAGTTGATTTTTGACCGGACAGTGGCGCAGGGTCACGCTACCGTTGCTTTACGAAGTTCTTGGGGCAATGAGGGGTGGTTGGATTGGCTGAACCCGTCTAACTGGCGGGCGGAAGCGGCCGCGTGGCGGATTGGCTTAAACCCCACTGTGCCTATGGGCTTAACCCTTAATTTTGCTTCGGGGGCGATGGAGGCTGACCTGACCGGGTTGAACTTGACGGAGTTGAATGTGAAGGGGGCTTCTGGGAGTGCGGTGGTGCGCCTGCCAGATGGGGAGTATGAGGTGAATTATGATATGGCTTCAGGAGCGGTGGATATGACCCTGCCGGAACGCGGCCACGTCACCCTCAACATTCAGGGGAGTTCTGGCAGTGTGAACCTGCTACTGCCGGAAACAATGGAGATGCGGATTGTCGTTCGGGGGAGCAGTGGCAGCTTCCAACCTGGTGGCCGCTTAGAGCAGGTTGGCAGTGAAGGGCGCAGCGAAATCTGGCAAACCAGCGGCTATCGTGAAGCAGCAGAAAACCGGCTGGAAGTTCAGTTAGATATCTCATCTGGTAGTGTGCGCGTGGGCCGGCCGTGAGAGAGAGCGGCGAACGTGGAGAAGGGGAGAATGCCCACTCTTTCATCTCCACTCTCTCACTCTCTTACTCTCTTACTGGACTCTGGCGAAAATTGGTTTCACCAATGGCAATAACCAATACAGTAATATACTAATAGCCACTGGTCAGATTAAAAAACGCCAGACTCTCATTCTCTACAAATAAGCCTGAGCCAGCCGTTTCATGTGGTGGAGCATCGCCCCGATGCCGTTGAGCCGTTGGCCGGTGATGACTGCTTGCAGCCCCATTTGTAAATAAAATTGGTCGGGGATTTGCAGGATTTGCTGGGGGGTGGATCCGTTAATCCCTTCATGCAGCACGGAAGCAAAGCCGCGCACGGTGGGGGCTTCGGGGGGGATGTCGAAATGGTAGAGAAGTTTGCCCGCCTGGTTTTCGGCATGAATGAAGACGGGAGTCATACATTCATGCACCTGTTCCAGGGAGCCACGTTGATCTTGGAGCCAGGCGGGCAGGGGGGGGAGTTTTTCGGCGTACTCAAGCAAAAATTCCAGCTTTTCGGCCCCCTGGCAGTCACTGAAATCGGCGACAATAGTTTGTAATTTGAGTGGCAGATTGCTCATAGATTATTCTAAGTAACGGCTAAGGCACACAGGAAGGTCACCGCGAAGATGCCAAGGTCGCTAAGAATTTCTTGAGAAACTTTATGTTCTTTGCGCCTTTGCGGTTTCATCCCTATTCGACAAATATCTCCACATGTTCGTTATCTTCATCAATATCAATCACTTTTCCCTGGCGGCCACTGCGGATCGCTTCTAACAGTTGACCATGCTGTCCCTGGTCTAATTCTGGGGCAAACCTGGCCCCCATTTTGATGCCTACATTGACCAAGCCAATGGGGATATTGACATTGATTTTCGCCCGACCAGTTCGTTTGTCGGTGACCCGGACACGGAACCAGCGGGCCGGGCTGTTCCCACGCAGGGGCGCGGCCGCGTCACTGCCCTTGTTATGGTCTACCGCCCGCAGCAGCTCGGCTCCCTCACTGGCGGAGATTTTCCCTTCTTCAATCATTTTTAATATTTGTAGACGTTCTTCTGTTGTAGCCATAGCAACTCCGGGTGGGAATTATGAATTATGAATTAGGAAGGATGAAGGATGAAGGAAGAAATCCCTCACTTCACTTCACACTTCATCGTAGATAACGTTCGCACCGGGTGAAAGCCAGCCTGGCGCAATAAATCGTTCATTGTTTGATCATCGGCCGGGTGGTCAAGGGCGACGGCCCGATAACGCATATACCCCAGGCGGCGGATCAATTTTGCCAGCAGCGGCCGCGACAGTTCCGCTTGCCACTCTGGTTTAATCCGCAGCCGGAACAGGTGGGGGCGGCCAAATTCTGCTGTAAGCTGGGCCAGGCCAACGATCTTGCCCTGATTAGTTGTGACCCACGTTTCCACCTGCTGCCCATTAACAAAATTGTAAAACCAACGCCAAAACCCCGTCTTATACAAGGTCGTTGGTACCGGGGTCGGCCAATCCAAATCAGGATGGCAGCACCCCCGGTCTAGCTCGATTGCTTCTTCCCATTCTGTTCCCCGGATTGGGCGTATGGTCGGGGCCGGAGTTGGCACATCCAGGGTATGAAGTTGGGAACTACGGACATGCCAGGTAGTCATCGTGCCGACCAGAGTAAACCCCAACTGCTGGTACAGGTGAATGGCATCCTGATTATCATCCCGTACCTGCAAATAGATGACGCGGCCGCGTTCCCGTTTAACCGCCTGGGCTGCTGCTTCCATCAGGGCATAGGCAATGCCGCGACGCCGGTAATCGGGGTGGACAGCCACATTGGCGATTAAGTAGCGGCCAGCAATTTGTGAATGAACCAATGAAACATTGCCCACCACCTGTCGGTTTTCTTCCCAGACAAAACCAGGTGGCGCACCCTGGGCGAATTGGACCAGCCGGGTCACCAAAGGGGCAGCCCCATTGATTACCGTTCGGCCATCCAGGAGCTGCCCTTCCTGGTCCATGGTTGGCCCAAAAACCAAATTAAGCAGCCGAACAACCTGAGCCGTATCTCGACCCAGGTTGAGCGGCCGCACCCCGCGAAACGATTCCGGCTGTGCTGGTAAATGTGTTGTCGCCATAGATGGGTAATTGTACCCATTTTTAAGCCGAAGTAGCTAATTAGCGGTTAGCTGTTGTTCAGCCGCTCTCAGCCCTTACTCCTCTAACGCCGCCAGCAGATTATCCGCCTCTTCAACATTGATGATCCCCTTTTCTAACATTTTCAAGATTTTCAACTTTTCTTCTGGTGAAACAGCTCTTTTGGGGGCGACGGGGGCTATAGGGGATGGCGCGGCCGCACCCTTTTGCCGGGTCTGTTTCAAGGCAATTTCTGCCTTTTGCAGGGCTTTTTCAGCGACGCGTTCCGCCTTTTCGGCCATGCGGCTGGCGTGAGTCTCAAACCGGCTGGAAAATTTTGAACCAAGCCGCTCTTCCAGTTCTGAGGACATCTGAGCCAGCTTTTGGCGTACATCTTTCATCCGCTCATTGACTTCGGAACTGATTTTGTCGCCTAGCCCGCCCATTTCGATGTCAAAATCACCGTCATCGAAGGCAAAAGCAAACCATTTTTCATCTACCATTTCGGCTGGTTTCAAAACAATGCGCCCTTCTGCTGAGAGAGAAAGGTCGGCGCCCCCTTTACCCAGGTGCCCAGTTAACATGCCATCTCCTTCGACAATTTCTTCTAGCGGCAAACGGTTACGTATTTGGGGGGCGGTGGCCGTCAACTGCATAGGTGCAGAGGCTGGCCAACGCAGTACCAGATCACGCTGGCAGTGCAGTTCATGTTTGCCTTCGGCTAATGGGCCAAGCAGACGAACATCTCCTCTCCCCTGAGCCAAATTGACCAGGCCATCTATCCCTTTAAGGCTGACATCCCGGTGAATAACGCCCAGATTGACATTGCCCGCCACCCCACGCAAAGCCAGGTCGCCCATAATCTCTTTGACGATGAGATGACCGTTGAGGGCGCGGCCGCTTACATCGCCATGGATCGTGCCCAGGGTAACATCGGCGGCGTCACGCAGGCTGACATCCCCCTGCACTTCGGCAATTTGCACCAGCCCCTCAGCCGAGCGTACTACCAGGTCATGGTGAACCCGGCCAATTTCGGCCGCGCCGATACGGCGTAAAACGACATCCCGGTTCACTTCACCAACCGTTAAATCTCCGGTAACTCCTTTGACGACCAGATCACGGTGGGCTTGTAAAATGGTGATAGTTGCGGCCGCGGGCAGTTTAATCGTTATATCACCCTGCCCGGTAATCATAAATCCTTTATCCGTCTCTTGTACTTCTACTTGCTGTCCATTCACTACCAGTACCGGGTCACTCCACCCTTTGACAACCACATCCCGGTGGGCTTCCTGAATGATGACAACAGGATTATCAGTTGTTTCTAAGCGTTGTCCGCTCATAATTTACCTCTCACGTTTCTCATGCCCCTTTAGACGGCACGAAATTCTGAAGAACTAACAATTATTCAACAAATACCTGTACGTGTTCCCCATCAGCCTCATCACGCACATCTACCAACATCCCATCTCCCCCTTCGTGCATAGCGTTGATCAGCTCATCCATATCCAGGCCATCTAACTCGTTGGTGAATTTGCTTCCCAATTTGAGACCCCAACGCATGAGGCGGAAAGGAATTTTGACTTTTACCCGGTCTTTGCCAGAGTTGAGATCACTGACGCGCACATGAAGCCAACGGGGTTGTTTGCCGTTGCTGGGGGATTTCTCCGGCTCTCCTTCGCTGAGAAGTATTGCTGGTTCCATGGTTGGTTCTGGGGATTTCTCTAACAGGCGGACAGCTTCATCCGCGCTGATGGTGCCCTGGGCTAACATTTCCAAAATTTTTGTACGTTCTTGTTCTGTAGACATGGTTATACCTCCAAATATAAATTGGCTTTTAGCTGGTCTCACGACTGCCGGAGTGTGGTTTCGATGAAGACCATCGGCCACATGATGAGTGGGGCAGCCTCAGGTGAGATGATTCAATAAGTAAAAATCAGGCTGGCCCTACTATGTTCCCCGTAAAAGTTGAATCGCCTGTTCAGACGTTAGTGTACCGGCTGAAACTTGGGCTAACACTTCCCGGCGCGTTTCTTCCGATATACTACCTGTCCGATCACTATCTACCTCATAGCCCAGGGCGCGGATGACTTCGGTAAGCCGGGAGCGCACTGCTGGATAGGACATGCCCATCTCATCTTCAACTCGATTAATTTTGCCCTCACAACGGACAAATGTCTCGACAAATTGAAGCTGTTCTGGCGATAGATAATACAGCCGTCCCAACGTGAAATGCCCCTCAATCGCGGTGTCACAATTGCGACAATGAAGCCGGGTAACGTGTAGGTTTTCCCGACAAATAGGACATTGACCAATAACCGAGTGCATATTACTCCTTTATCAATTTTTTAACTTCTGGCATTGATATTCTTAAGGAAAATACCAGAAAGTTAAACAATTGACCTTATAATAAACAATTTTAATTACCATGTCAAGCAATCTGTCAATTTTTGTTATGCCGATGTTAATATTTTGTTGGGTATGGGAAATTTTCTTTAGGTTCTGCGAAATTTATTTAGAATAAGGCTGATTATTGCCCCAAGAGAGCGGTTTCGTTATAATCTTTTTCCCTGGCCCAGTAGCTCAACTGGCAGAGCAAGCGACTCTTAATCGTTAGGTTCGGGGTTCGAGTCCCTGCTGGGTCACAAAAAAAACCGCTCTCAGATGGGAGCGGTTTTTTTGTATAATGGGATGGTGTTATGGTTTGGCACCTGGTGCGGCAAGAAAGCGAGGGGGCTATAAGGTGAAAAGCCTCAGATTATACTTGCTCTCAGTATAGTAGACTGAGTACAGCGGACTGAAAACGGAGTATAGACCCTCTCTACCTGTCTGGTGGCTTCTATACAAAAACATTTTCTAATTGAGTCAATAAATCGTTTGGGGTAATCGGTTTGCTCATGAATAGGGTAGCCCCGACGGCCATGGCTTGTTGAATGCCTTCGGCGTCACCCCGCGCACTTAGCATAATAACTGGGAGTTTGGCCGTTATTTCGTGGCTGCGTATGTAGGTGCAAACAGTATAGCCGTTCATGCCGGGCATCATCACATCTAAGAGAACGGCATCTGGGGGGTGGGTAGTGACGATTTCTAGTGCTTCATACCCATCAGCTGCTTCTAAAACTTCGTAATTGGCTCGGGTCAACATGAGTCGAAGCAGCTTACGAGTCATAGGTTCGTCGTCAACAATGAGGATGGTGCGGGTCATTCAAGCATTCCTTTTACCGATATAATGAAACCGTCAAGCCTTGACAGGCGGAGCGGTTGGGCCGCCGCTAAGAGTGTATTATCCCATAGTCACTAGAGTTGCTACCCACTCCCCAGCGAATAATCCCAGTGGGATGGGACGAGGTCATTGTTTGTTTCATAATTTTTTGGGATGGGCACATTCAGGGCTGAAAGCATTGTAAGATGGGTTGCTTACAATGTGGCTTACAGAAGATATGAACTTATGGACTATCGGCATATTGTTTTAACCGGATTTATGGGAACGGGTAAGAGTACGGTGGGGCAGGTGTTGGCCCGGCGGTTGGGGCGGGGGTTTGTAGATACGGACACCCTCATTGAGGCTCGCTGCGGCCGCGCCATTGCTGAGTTATTTGCTGAACAGGGGGAAATGGCTTTTCGGGTCTGGGAAGCGGCTGTCGCTCAGGAGTTGGCCCAGGAGACGGGGCTGGTAATTGCCACGGGGGGGCGGCTGATGCTAGATAAGGAGAATGCGGCCGCTCTCACTCAAGAAAGCCTGGTGCTGTGCCTGGTGGCTGACCCGGCTACCATTCTGACACGGGTGCAGCAGATACCAGGTAAACGCCCCTTGCTCGATGTGTCTGATCCGTTAGCCCGTATCCAATTATTGCTGACTCAGCGAGCTGAGCAATACCGCCAATTCCCTCAAATAGATACCACTCATAAAACAGTTGCACAGGTCGTAGATGAAATTATGGCTTTTCTAAACCGTGTGCCAGGGGATACGGCTCAGTTTCCCCAGCCGCTCACGCTGCACGTGACTCATCCCGAAGGAATGTACCCGGTGATGGTGGGGCAGGGGCTGCTGCCTCACTTGCGAGCATTGGCTGGTGTGGGTGACCCGTTGGTTGTTGTGACGGATGAGAACGCGGGGCCGCTTCATGCCCATTGGCTGGCGGCCGCGATCATTACTGTTCCCGCTGGGGAGCAGCATAAAAATCTGGACACGGTGCGCTTTCTTTATGAGCAAATGCTGGCTGCCGGGCTGGACCGGACGGGGACAGTAGTGGCTCTGGGTGGTGGGGTAGTGGGGGATATGGCCGGGTTTGCGGCCGCGACGTTTATGCGTGGTGTCAACTTTGTGCAATGCCCTACAACGGTGCTGGCGATGGTGGATGCCAGCATAGGGGGCAAGGTCGGTGTAGACATGCCCCAGGGCAAAAACCTGGTAGGGGCATTTAAGCAGCCCCAGGCCGTCATCGCCGACCTGGATACCCTGGGTACCCTGCCGCTGGCTGAATTTCGGGCTGGGCTGGCAGAACTGATCAAACATGGATTTCTGGCCCGGCCTGATTTGCTCACCCGGCTGACGGCGCGGCCGCTTCAGGTCTGGCGTGAGGCAGCCCATCGGGTTGAGTGGCAGCAATTATTGTTTGATGCCATACAGGTAAAGCGAGATATTATAGTACGTGATCCGTTTGAAAAAGGGGAACGGGCGCATCTCAATTTGGGGCACACCTTCGCCCATGCTATTGAGCAGGTAAGTGGTTACACGATTAGCCATGGTGAGGCGGTAGCCATGGGGTTGGTCGCGGCCGCGGTTCTTGCCACCCGTTTAGGCCATTGCACCCCCGATCTGCCCGCTCAGGTCCGACACATTCTCAACCACGTTGGCCTACCCACCCACATCCCCGCCGATTTGGACCCAACGACATTGCTCCAGGCTATGTCATATGACAAAAAGAAAGTGGCCGGACATCTGCGCTTCATTCTTCTGCACGAACCTGGAAAACCGTTTATAATCACTGACGTATCTCCACAAGAAGTTTCTGCCACCCTGGTGGCTTGCCAAACCAGGAAATAATCGGCCCTATGAAAACAACGCTTCTACAATATATTTGTTGTCCTATTTGCCATCACTCACTTGAATTACAGCCGCAAGAAAGCAATGGGGATCGCCTCCAAGAAGGTAATCTATATTGCCCTAAATGCCATGAAAATTACCCTGTTCATAAAGGAATGCCTTATTTAATCTCCGATACCAATCTGGAAGAGTTTAAGGCTGTGGAACGTGAAGGTTGGGTCAAGATTTGGCAAAAGAAGGGCATGTACGAAAACGCCAATCTGGAGTTAAGTCATCAACTGCCCTATATTGGCGGGGTATGGAGTGATGTGGCTAGAGTTTTTGATATGGCTCTTCAGGAAATGAACCTTACGGGCAATGAGGTTATTCTCGATATTGGGGCCGGACAGGGTTGGGCTTCACGTTATTTTGCCGAAAAAGGGTGTACGGCTATTGCTATGGATATTGTTGCCGATGAAATGTTTGGCCTGGGTCGCTCTTGGGCTATTATGGAGAAGGCTGAGGTTTATTTTGAGCCTCTTCTAGCGGATGGAGAAAGATTGCCTTTCCCCGATGAAACCTTTGACTACGTTTTTTTCTGTGGGGCATTGCATCATTTTGTTAATTTTGAACACGTTCTCCACCAGGTTTACCGGGTATTAAAGGTTGGCGGCCGCATCATTGCCGCCGGCGAACCAGCCATCTCCATGTTTAAGACTGAAGCCGAAATTCAAGCGTTGCTGGAAGAACCAGAAGAGGGTATTGTCGAACGTCGGCCAAAGGTTTACCAGTATAAAAAGGCTTTGCAAGAGGCTGGTTTTAAACAGATCGAGGTAGATATTATTGAAACTTACCAGGCGACACCAGGTATGGTACGCAATTGGATCTGGTGTGCGGCCTATTCGCTAAGTAGTTCGATTCGCACCCGTTATATTCCATTCGCCTTTTTCGGTATGTTACTGGCGATGGTGCTGCCCCAAAAACAGCGGGGTTGGCTGGCAATGAACTTGAATGGGGGTAATACGTTGTTGCGGGGCAGCAAAGTTACTGATGTCTCAACCTCGCCATCTGATTAAGTCAGGGGGTATATAACTATATATGGGGCAGCTTTTAATCCTACATGGGCCGAATTTGAATTTGTTGGGGCTGCGGGAGCCGGGGGTGTATGGCCGGTTAACCCTGGCGGAGATTAACCAAAAACTGGAACAGGCCGCGGCCGCTTCCAACCTCTCTCTCCGCATCTACCAATCTAACCACGAAGGCGCCCTCATTGACCATATCCATGAAGCCCGCACCTGGGCCAATGGCATTCTCATCAACCCTGGAGCATATACCCACACCAGCTACGCTCTGCGCGATGCTATCGTCGCTGTAGGGCTGCCCACTGTAGAAGTTCACCTCTCCAACATTCATGCCCGTGAACCGTTTCGCCATGAGTCAAAGCTCGCGGCCGCGTGCCTGGGGCAGATCAGCGGTTTTGGCTGGTATTCCTACATTCTGGGGTTACACGCCTTGCGCCAACATCTTGAAGCATAACAAAGTGGCAGAGTTGCAAAGCAGCAAAGTAAAATTGTTTCCAGTAATACCCGTCCACTCGCCCACCCGCCCACTCGCCCTATGACCGACCTGAAAGACCCCCAACTATATATCAACCGAGAACTCAGCAGTTTAGCCTATTTCCGGCGCGTCCTGGAAGAGGCCAGTGACCCCAGCCAGCCCCTGCTTGAGCGGGCCAAGTTCCTGGCGATTTTTGCTAACTTGCTAGATGAATTTTTTATGGTACGGGTTTCTGGGTTAAAACAGCAGCTCTATTTAGGTATCGTAGATACCCCGGCGGATGGCCTGACCCCGCGTGCCCAGTTGACGCTCATCAGCCGCGCCGTCAATGAGATGGTGCAGCAGCAGATGAGCTGCTGGAACAATGAAATTTGGCCCCAACTATCAGAAGCCGGTATCCAGATTCTTACCTATGATGAGTTTAAGAAAAAACAGCAGCGCCGCTTGCGGAGCTATTTTGAAGAAGAGATTTACCCCGTACTGACCCCGCTGGCCTTTGATCCTGGTCACCCTTTCCCCCACATTTCTAACCTCAGCATTAACCTGGCTGTGGTAATTCGAGACCCAGATACAGGGGAGACCAATTTTGCTCGCCTTAAAGTGCCGGGAACATTTCCCCGCCTTGTCCCCTTGCCGTTGGGGGAAGAAGATGGACTGATCGTGACCCCAGCCATCCGTAAATTTGTCTGGATTGAGCAGGTAGTGGCGGCCAGCCTGGATCGCCTTTTCCCTGGCCTGGAAGTTGTGGCTGCTTACCCATTTCGGGTGACGCGGAATACGGATATGGAGATTCAAGAGGAAGAGGCGGATGATTTGCTCCTGACGATGGAGCAAAATATCCGCCGCCGCCATTTTGGGGTGCCGGTGCGGCTGGAAGTTGAAGCCAGTATGCCCCAGGATATTCGCGAATTGCTGCGGGAAAACCTGGAAGTAGAAGCGCAGGATGTGTACACGGTGAATGGGCCGCTAGACCTTAACAGCTTGTGGGAACTGCACCGGCTGGAGCGGTTGGAGCTAAAAGACCCCCCATATAAACCGACGCTGCCCGCCCGCCTGCGTGAGGATGAGAATATTTTTACTACCTTAAAGAAGCGGGATGTATTGATACATCTACCCTATGATAGCTTTATGCCGGTGGTGGCATTTTTAGAAGCGGCCGCGAACGACCCCGACGTTTTAGCTATCAAACAAACCTTGTACCGGGTTGGCCCCAATCCCCCCATCGTGCGTGCCCTGATGAAAGCCCGTGAAAACGGCAAGCAGGTAGCTGCTCTGGTAGAGCTAAAAGCCCGCTTTGATGAGCAAAGCAACATTGAATGGGCCAAAGCGTTAGAGGCGGCTGGGGTGCATGTGGTCTATGGCCTCATCGGCCTCAAAACCCATGCCAAACTTTCGCTGATCGTGCGCAAAGAAAAAGACGGCATACGCCGCTATGTCCACATTGCCACGGGCAATTACAACGTCAATACCGCCCGTATCTATGACGATTTGGGGTTGATCACCTGTGATCCCGACATTGGGGCCGATGCTTCAGATCTGTTTAACCTGCTAACCGGTTATTCCAAACAGTCAGAGTATCGTAAATTTTTGGTTGCTCCGGTCAATTTGCGTCAACATTTGCTCCGCTTTATAGAACGAGAAACAGGTCTTGGCCCAGAAGGGCGAATCCAGATGAAAATTAACTCGTTGGTGGATGCCAAGATGATTCGTGCTTTGTATGAAGCATCCCAGGCAGGGGTACAGATTGATTTGTTGGTGCGGGGGATTTGCTGTTTACGACCAGGGCTGCCGGGGATCAGCGAAAACATTCGCGTCCTCAGCATCGTGGGGCGGTATTTGGAACACAGCCGCATCTATTATTTTCACAACAAAGGGAAAAGTGACCTGTATATCGGCAGCGCGGATTTGATGCCGCGTAACCTGGATCGCCGGGTTGAGGTTGTCTTCCCGGTGATGGACCCAGAGTTGCGGGAAGAGATTATTAACAATATGCTGCTGGTGCAGTTGCAAGATACGGCCAAAGGGCGGTGGCTGCAAGGGGATGGCAGCTATGTTCGGGCGGCCCCTGCCCCCGGAGATGCGCTGTTTAACAGCCAGCAGTGGTTTATGGATAAACGGCGGGGGTAGGTGGCAGTGGTGGAGTAGGCGAGTAGTCGAGTAAGTACTCCCTGCGTCTCCCCTTGCCCAATCTCCAATCTTCGATCTCCAGCTTCCCAATCTCTTTAGCCCGCCGCTCCTAACAATACCGCCAGGAACCAGACGAGAAAATCATATTTCATAATCTGGCTGAGTCGCTCTAGTTGGGGGCCAGTGGCGGTGCGGGTGACGCGCAGAATGACGTATAGCATGACCGGGTACACCCCCAGGGCCACAATGTAGGCGTAGATGGGGCGGTAGAGATCGAGTAGATAAGGTAGAAGCATGACCAGGCTGGTCGCGGCCGCGAGCATATAAAAAATCACTCGTGCGGGCCTTCTTCCCCAGGCCGTGGCAATCGTCTGGCACCGTTGGCGCAAATCCCCCTCATAATCGGCCAATGTTTTTAACACCTCACGCCCCATGATAGCGGTAGCGATGATAGCTGCCAGCCACAAACTGGGTACAGCATTCCCGGCGGCCAACCCCCCGAAAACGGCACTTAAGGCGGAAATAATAGCGACAGTGGCATTGCCTAACAGCACCGTGCTTTTCAGCCGCCAGGAGTAGATATAGAGGAGCAGGCTGGAGAGCAAGGCCATGATAAAGGCCGGCCAGTTGATGAAGGCGGACAGGAACAACGAGAGGACGGTGAGGACGACGGAAAAGAGCCAGGCAGCCTGGGGGGTAATTAGACCAGAGGGTAAGGCCCGCCGGGGTTGGTTGATTTTGTCTATTTCAATGTCCCGGTAATCGTTCCAGGCATTCGCGGCCGCGGTAATCAGCACCACAGCTGCGGCCGCCAAGGCTACCTTGCCCCACGCCCCTGTTTGGGCCACATACCCCCCCAAGAGTACGGCTAATGCCCCCGTCAGCGCATTCACTGGCCGAGAAATTTGATACAATCCCTTCAACTTCATTCGCATCCCCATAGCAAGTTCTCCATTCAGTAAAATCTACTTGAATTTTTGTCAATTTCCCCGTTGATATGGAATGATCACTTTAATGTCAACCATCGGGTAATGACGACCATTTCTGGTATAAAGTACAGAGTCAGTTACTTTAGCTGTCGCGGCGATTACGGCATCTCCTAAATCAAGTTTGTGAGTTTTTCTATATTGATTCATATAATCACCAGCAATACGAGCAACATTTTCATCCATTGATTAAACTGTAAACAGTGATAACAAAGCTTCTGTAGCCTCTTCTTCACCAGAACGTAGTCCAGCTAAGATTTCTGTAACGGTGACAACTGAAATAAACATAATCTTGCCTGCTAATAAAGAGGCTTGAATAAATGAGGTAGCTGAATGGTTATTATGAAAATGGTCTATCAAAATGTCAGTATCAATAACCATCGCTATCTACCCCTGATTCATATAACCGTTTAATTCGATTACCTTGTCGTAGATGATTTACATAATCAATGCCTGTAGCAGGGATATCACCACGCCCTTCCCAGATGCCAGCGGTTTTCTGTAAAATTGCTATCACCCGACTTTCAGGTATCAAGAGTAATCGTCCTGCTTTGTCTAACACGACAAATAATTCCTGACCTACAGCAAAAGCGGGTCGCAATTCTTGTAGAATGGTAATCCGGAAATCGTCATCTACTTTTACCGTTTGCATTTCTTAATCCTTTTATCTGGCAGCCATCTTAAATTTGTTCAGCTCATCTGAGCAAGAGAATAACTCCAATAGCTTATCAGGCTGATGATGAGGTGGTACTTTACCATTCCTGCCATTCTACTGAGCTAACCCCGTAAGGGCAAAAAAGATACAATAATACCTTTGCAACTTACTCGCCCACTCGCAAACTCCCCCCATGATCACCAGCACCAGTAACGCCCGCATTAAGGAAATTCGTAAATTACAGGTTGACCGGCGCACCCGTGAGGCGGAACGGTTGTTTGTGGTTGAGGGGGATCGGTGGCTGCAAGAGCTGGTACGGACGGAGACGCGGCCGCACCTCATCCTCACCACCCCCGATTGGTTAAAAGAGTCCGCCCATGCCGCGTTGTTGGCCCAACTGGATGCCCCCTACCTGCTGGTCAATGGGGCCGTGATGGCCGCTGCCAGTGATACGCAAACCCCACCCGGTGTTCTGGCGGTGGTCCCACAGCCCATCTGGACGCTGCCCATTGCGCCCACGCTACTCTTGCTGTTGGACCGGGTGCAAAACCCTGGCAATCTGGGCACGATGCTGCGAACCGCGGCCGCGGCCGGCGTAGAGGCCGTTCTTCTTAGCCCAGGGTGTGTGGATGCCTATAACCCTAAAACGGTGCGCGGGGGGATGGGGGCACAATTACGGCTGCCCATTTTGCGCCTCAATTGGGCAGAGATCGCGGCCGCGACCCACGATTTAGCGGTCTGGGTGGCGGCTGTGGACGACCCGGCCACGCCGTATACGCAGATCAATTGGTCGGAACCATCAGTTTTAATTATTGGCGGTGAAGCATCAGGGGCAGGGGGTGAAGCGATGGAGCTGGCTCGCGGCCGCGTTACTATCCCGATGGCTGCGGCAACGGAATCACTTAATGCGGCGGTTGCGGCCGCGGTTATCCTCTTTGAAGCCCATCGGCAGCGAGGGCTGTGAGCCGTTGGCCGTAAACGGTCAACGATTGACAATTGCTCATCAAAAGTTGACCATTTCACAGTCCTCAGTCCTCAGTCCTCACAACACCACCCCAGATGGATCATGCCCGGCGTCTACAATGGCTTTCTTGACATTGACGCGGGAGAGTAAGAACAGCCCTAACAGGAAGAAAATGATGAGGGAGACGATGGCGATGCGCTGTTGCCCCGTCAACTGCACAGCCAGGGCGAATACCATCGGCCCAATCCAACTGGTACCCCGCTCGCTAACCTCATAAAAGCCAAAATATTCTGCCTCATGGTTGGCGGGAATCATTTGCGAGAAGAGGGAGCGGCTGAGGGCCTGTGATCCCCCCAAAACCAACGCCAGGACAAACCCCAATACCCATAACTGCCATAATTCATACAAGAAGGCAAAGGCAAAAATAACCACGCCCGACCAAATCACCAGACTGATCATAATGGAGCGCTTGGCCCCAATGCGCCGGGCTAGATAGCCAAAAGCCAACGCCCCGCCAAAAGCGACAAATTGAATCATCAATACCAACAGAACCAGAATCGAAGTATCTACTCCTTCAATTTCGTCGGCGGCGAAGGAGGTAGAGACGGCGATGACTGTCTGGATACCATCGTTGTAGATGAGATAAGCCAACAGATATTGGGCGGTGGAGGGATATTTGCGTAATAGTTCGCGGGCGGTACGGGCGATCTGGCGGATGCCGTGAGTGATGATATTTTCTCCGGCGGGCAGGTGACGTACCGGGGCGCGTTGTTTGAGCCGCCGCTGGGGAAATAGAACTGTGAAAACGATCCACCAGAGACCCGCACTGGCCAGGCTGAGCCGTACGGCCAGCCCAGTGTTTTCCATCGTTTGCACCATAAACAGATTGATCAACAGTAAAATACCCCCACCTAGGTACCCCAGGGCAAACCCTTTGGAGCTGACATCATCCCGCCGGTCTGGAGAGGCAATGTCGGGTAGGAAGGCGTTGTAAAAGACGATAGCGGCGCCAAAGGAGAGGTTGGCGATGATGAAGAGCAAGCCCCCCAAAAGAACCAGGTCGCCTTCCACGAAAAAGATGAGAACAGTCGCGGCCGCGCCAGTGTAAGCAAACCCCATCATCATCCGCTTTTTCAGGTGGGTATAGTCAGCGATGGTGCCGAGGATGGGCAGGAAGAACACCTGTAAAATGACGGAAAGGGAGACACAGAAGGGGAAAATAGCGGCCGGTTGTACCCCATAAGGGCCAATGTAATAGAGGCCAGTTACATCATCGGCGGCCGCCTGCGCCAGAGCCAGCAAATAAGGGCCTAAAAAGGTGGTGACGACGGTGGTACTAAAGGCCGAATTGGCCCAATCGTACATTGTCCAACCCAAAATTTCCCGCCGATCATTGATCGCTGCCTCGGTTGACATTTTTCCTCCTTGATGGGTGATTGAGAGATTAAGAGAGTGGAAACTGGAGATTGGAGACTGGAGACGCGGGGAAGTGCAAACTCACTCACCCGCTCACTCGCAAACTCGCTCACTACCAACGGCTATTGTCCAGTAAAAAACTGCGGCACACAAGGGTCAAAACTACTTCCCAGAATGACCTGGTATTGGGTCTGGCTGGGGGTATCGGGCACGAGTTCGATTTGAGCCAGGGGGAAGTTCATCACCCGGCTGATGAGCCAATCATACGACCCTTTGAAGTTAGCGGCAAAATAACGGATTTCACTGTTGGCTTGCTGCGGCCGCGACGTTTCACTGATTATAGGGATAAACCCATACCAGGCCAGATTATCAGCCGCTAACAGGGCCATTTGCGGATTGCCGCTGGCATTGATAATCTCCACGCTAATGGGAGGGCGGTTGGCCTGATTTAACACCGGTGGCTGGTATAAGCGGTTTAGGGTTAGCTGCATCGTTTCCCAATTGGGCAGCAGCACATTGGCTCCACTGGGGGTGGTATAAGTGACAACATCGTCACGCAGATATAAATTTTGGATACCATTTTGCCGTACCTGGGGAGCGATGGCGGCTAACTGCAAGATAGCCCCAATATCCATATTGGTAGTGATGGTGTTGCGATACGTCTGATAAAGGGTCGGCACCTGAGGCACGAGATTGAGGTCTAACCCTTTATTGAACAGGGCGCGGAGCAGCTGCTGCTGACGGCGGCCGCGGCCATAATCATCGCCGGTGGCCGAATTACGGGAACGGACATACCACAGGGCCAACTCCCCATCCATCTGGTGCATCCCTGGCTCCAGGGTAAACAGCTCCCAACTTTCCTCATCTTCCGGGTCTAAATCAGGGCTGATGAGCCGATGATCAGTAAAGCCACAAGAGACAGCCATATTGACCCCGCCCACAGCATCCACAATCTGGATGAACCCATCAAAATCCACCTGGGCATAATAATCAATAGGAATGCCCAGATTGTACAAAATTGTATCGGCCAGGAGCGGTGGGCCGCCCAGGGTAACGGCGGTATTGATGCGCCCCATGATTTTGCCTGGTATGTAGACATACAAATCACGGGGAATAGAAACCATAGCTGCTGTTTTCTCATCCCGGTTCACCGAGACAATGATGATGGTATCGGTGTGGTCTACGCCGGTGGCATCTTTGCCCATAAGCAAAATGTTGACGACATTACGAGGAATGGCAAAGGGGGGCACCTGGGTGGGAATTGCCAGAGTGGTGGTGATGGTGCCGCTTACGACTACCCCAGGATATGGTTCAAAATGGGGCAAGGTAGGCCGAAGGATGGGGACAGCCGTCGGTGTGGCTGAAGGAATGGGGGTTGCCGTTGGGGTCTGGGTGGGGGTTGGTGATGGGCCAGGGGTGGGTGTGTTGGTGACGGTGGGGATGGGGGTGAAGGTGAGAATGATGGGCAAGGGGGTGGCCGAGGGCGCGGCCGCGAGTCGAACTAGCGTCGGCTGCCCCACTGGTCTGGCTTCTGATGGTCGTCTCCAGGCAAACTGAAACACCCCCACCAAAACAGCCAGGATGAGCAGCAAAAAAACAAAGCGGGAGGGGAAATAAGGTTTCACAGGTGCGTTCCAGGCAGCGAGTAGGCGAGTTGGTGAGTTGGCGAGTTGGCGAGTGAGTCGTAATCAGTGAGCAGTCTCGCGCTCTCCTTGTCCCTCACTCCTTATACCTCACACCTTAGCCCTCTTACCTCACTCTAAATCAATCTTCGGTGCGTACAATGAGGGACGGCAGGGATTATATTCCGTGCCGATGGTGATTTGGTAATTGTACGGGTAGGGTGTATCAGGCACAAGTTGGATGGTTGAGGCGTACTCATTCATTACCCAACTGAGGAGCCAATCATAAGAGCCTTTGAAGTTGCTGGCGTAATAGTTAATGACCGTATTGGTTTGGGTGGCTACCGGCGTCTCATTGACAATGGGGATGAACCCGTACCAGGCCAGATTTTCGGCAGTCAGGGTACTCATTACCGGATCGCCGGTGGCATTAAGCAGCTCTACGGTGATAGGCGGCCGCGTCGCCCGGTTCAGTGATGGGGGCAAATAGAGGCGGGTAAAGGTCTCTTGCATTCGTTCCCAATTAGGCAGCTGCACGGCCGCACCCGTCTCCGGCACCGTCCAGGAGCGAATCTGGTCATTGCCTACCAGGTACAAATTTTGGATCCCATTTTGCCGTACCTGGGGAGCAATCGAAGCCAACTGCAAAATAGTGCCAATATCCAGGTTCGTCCGCACCGTTTCCCGGTACGTCTCCCATAGGGTGGGGATTTGCGAGAGCAGGTTGACATCTACCCCTTTATTAAACATGGCCCGGAGAAGCTGCTGCTGGCGGCGGCCGCGATCAAAATCGCTGGAGTGCAGTCGGGAGCGGGCATACCAGAGGGCCAGGTCCCCATCCATCTGCTGCACCCCTCTCTCCAGGGTAAAAATCTCCCAATTATCTTCCACGTGTGGGTTAAGCTCTGGTGATTTAAGCCGCCAATCTGCGTAGCTGCACGTCACCACCAACTCCACCCCACCGATGGCATCCACAATCGTCTTAAAGCTGACAAAATCCACCTGGGCGTAATAATCTACCTGGACACCAAAATTATATTTGATGGTGTCCATGAGTAGGGCCACCCCACCCCCAGGGTAGCCGCTGCTTTCGCCGCGAGCCATAGCCGTATTGAGCCGGTTCATTGTCCAGCCGGGGATATACACATAGAGATCACGCGGCAGGGAAAGCATCGAAGCGGTTTTAAGATTGCGGTTGACGGCCACCAGAATCATCGTATCTGTGCGCCCAACCCCGCCTACTGTGTCACTGCCCAAGAGCAAAATGGTGGTGATGTCTCGTGAAGGGGCAAAAGTGGGCACAGCGGTGGGGATAGCCGTCACTGGTGGGGTGAGCGGAGGGATGACAGTGCCATCAAAGCGGACGCCTGGGGCTAACACCCGGGGGGTAGGGGTCTGGCTGGGGGTCAGGGTTGGCTCGGCGGTGGGGGTGAGGGATGGGCGTGGGGTTGGGGAGCTGTTGGGGTGGGCTGTGACTGAGGGGATGGGGGTATAAGTGGCGGGCAGTGGTGTTTCATCTAGGGAGCGGGTGGCGGTGTCAGCGCCGGCCACGGCGATGGGGACAAAGGTGGGCAATACCCGGCTGATGGGAGTGTTATTGGCTGTTCCCCAGAGAAGAATGGCGATAATCCCGATAGCGAACAACAGTAAAGTCAATAAACTTATTGGGATTAGCCACGGTGAGCTTGCTTTCATTGTCCTATAATTTTTCCCCAAACAGATGTTGGGTGCGGGTAAATGTGGTGTACCCGATGATCAAAGTGACCAGGGCGGTGGCGGCGGTGCGGAGAAGATAAGCGGGGTCCATCGCGGCCGCGCCCTCACTCCCCATTGTTCCCCATAACACCGTACGATACCCGTCAATAATCGAAGCCATCGGATTAACCCAGCGCATCACCACCGCCGGATTAAAGGTGACCCCGGCCAGAGTCAGCTCTGATCCCAACTGCTCCAGCGGGTAAATAATGGGGGTGAGAAAAAACCAGGCCAGCATGACCACATCCAACACCATGACTACGTCACGGAAAAAAACATGCAGCGACCCCAGCAGCAAGGCCAGCCCCAGGGTAAACATGATCTGGATGAGCAAGATGACCGGTACCCACAGAGCGTTTACCGTCAGCCCCAGGCCAAAAAGATAAAGAAAAACAACCAGAACTACAAAGGCGATCAGGAAATTAACCAGATTCGCCAGGATGATACCGAGCGGCAGCAGTTCACGGGGGAAATATACCTTTTTGATCAGGTTGCTGTTGTTGGCAAAGGCCACTGTGCCCCCCATAAGAGAGCCGCTGAAGAAGTTCCAGGGCAAAATGCCGACGAGGAAAAAGACAGGGTAATCGCGAATGGCATCATTGCGGGAGAGAACGCCAAAGATGAGGGTGAACACCATCATCATCAGCAGGGGGTTGAGCATACTCCAGGCGATTCCTAAGATGGAGTTTTTGTACCGGACTTTGAGGTCCCGAACGATGAGGTTTTGCAACAGGTAGCGGTAATGGAGCAGCTCACGCAAATGATCGCGGCCGCGACCCCACAATGAAGGCGTTTCATCAGCAAGGGCGGGCAAAGGCAGCTTACTGCTCATAAAAAAGCTCTTCAATCAGCCGGGCCACCCGGTCATTGATCATCACCAACACACTGGCCCCCTCTTCCGTCCGGTGGCCTACCACATAATCATAATCAATCACTTCACTGCGAATGTTTTCCGTGGGTACCTGGCTGGCAGCCTGGGCCAGGGTCAACATCTGATCAATCGAAAGGTCAGTACGAATGCCCTCGTTTAACTGTTGGTAAAAGAACGGTAATTGACCCAACAATTGCGTAACACCCAGGCTCAACACCTTACTCCGCACCGCCAACACCACCTGCTGCTGCCGGTTGGCCCGGCCAAAATCATTGTCCACATGACGGGTGCGGGCATATTTGAGGGTCAGTGCCCCATCTAAATGCTGTCTCCCGGCGGGAATATAGAGAGGATCATAGCCATAATTCATATCCGGGAAAGTGGGGTCATAAATATCAAAGGGCACATCTACCTCAATACCACCGATGGCATCTACGCCACGAACAACGGCACTAAAGTCTACCATCAAATAATGATCAATGGGTATGCCTAGATTATATTCTACTGTTTCCATGGCCAATTCCGCCCCAGCGGCCGGGTTGTTACCTCGTGAGCCAAAGACGAAGGCGGTGTTGATTCGGTTGCGGCCGTGTCCTGGTATCTGCACATACAGGTCACGGGGGATGGAGAGCATAACAGCACTGTTATCGGCTGGGTTGATAGACATGACAATCATGGTATCAGTGCGGGAGATAAATGGCTCACCTGGCCGCCGGTCAATCCCCATGACCAAAATTGTCACCCGTTGGTCGTGAATGGGGTAGATGGGGAGTGGGGTGGCTTCGGGCAGGATAATCGGTTCTTCCAGAATGAGTTCTGGGGGCATGACGATAATCCCTGGTTCAGGCAGGCTGCCAGAACCCGTTCCCCCATCGCCGATGAAGTTGTCCAGGGGGTTGAGTGGGGCGGCTAACATTTCCTGGATGGTAAGAAAGGCCAGGAGGGTGACGGTGAGGCCGGAAATGATGAACGCGGCCGCGAGGGAAAAAGAAAGCCAGGTTGGCACAAGAGGTCGGGGGGAAACAGGTTGGCGCACAATAAACTCCAAAAAATCGTAAATTTGATCGTAATCGTAATCGTTGTCATTATCGAAAGATCGATCACGATTACGATAACGTGTTTGGGCCAGAAATGGTAGGTGATTCCCCGCCTTTTCACCTACGTTTCATCCACGCCCCCTTTAGCCCCCCAGCCGATACATCTCCGCTCCCTTGCGCGGCAAACGAGTAAACGATGTTCGCAGCTCCGAATACCGGTCGGTACGCTGCTGCCACACCCCGGTTATCAAGGCCAACAGCTCCTCATCAGAGGCCCCCTGGCGCAGCGGCCGCTTCAAATCTAACCCCCTCGTGCCAAACAGACAGGTGTAATATTCCCCCGCACTAGAAAGCCGGGCGCGGGTGCAATCACCACAAAACGGTTGGGTCACTGAAGTCACCACCCCTATTTCCCCACCCCCATCGGCATAGCGGTACCGTTTAGCTACCTCACCGAAATAGTTTGGCTCAATTGGCTCCAGGGGAAAATGGGCCTGAATCAGGGCTACAATCTCTTGCCCAGAGACAACATCATCCATGCGCCAGCCGTTTAGATTGCCCACATCCATATATTCAATAAAGCGGACGATGTGGGGCGTCCCCCGGAAATAATGAGCCAGATCAACAATGGTATGATCATTGACCCCTCGCTTGACCACGCAATTAATTTTGATAGGCGAAAACCCCACCGCTTCGGCCTTATGAAACCCGGCCAATACCCGCGCCACCGATGATTTACGCCCATTCAACACCTGGAACACCTCATTATCCAGGGAATCCAGGCTGACCGTCAGGCGGAACAGCCCGGCATCTTTGATCGCCTGGGCCTGTTCTTCCAGAAAATAGCCGTTGGTAGTCAGGGCCATGTCTTCAATACCAGGTAGTTGGGCCAGGTTATGAATCAGTTGGGGTAAATCAGGGCGGATGAGTGGTTCCCCACCCGTCAGGCGCAATTTACTCACCCCCAGTTGGGCAAAAAGGCGGGTCAGGCGGGTCATTTCGCCGACGGTAAGTAGTTCGCTGTTGGGCAGGAATTGATAACTTTCGCCAAAAATCTCAGCGGGCATGCAGTAAGGGCAGCGGAAGTTGCATTTGTCTATTACGGAAAGGCGCAGGTCACGGATGGGCCGGCCGAATTTGTCACGGATACTCAATGGTAAGCCTCTCGTGGGTCAATTTGCTCCAGCCCCCATTTTTCCTTAACCAGGTAGAGCGGCCGCGCCTTGACCTCATCATAAATTCTCCCCAGGTATTCACCGATAATACCCAGAGAGATCAATTGTACCCCGCCCATAAAAAGAACGACAACGAGCGTTGTGGCCTGGCCCAATAAAGGGGCAGTGGGGGAGAAGAGGCGCAGCAAAATAACGGTCAAAATGGCTAAAACACTAATCCCGGCGATAGAGAAACCCAGATAAGTTGCCAGTTGCAGGGGAAAATAGGAGAAGCTGGTGATGGCGTTGAGGGCGAAGGGAAGCATCTGCTTGACGCTGCTAAATTTAGATTGACCAGCGAAACGGGCTTTGCGATGGTACATCACCCCGGCCTGGCGAAAGCCTACCCAGGGCACCATGCCGCGCAAAAACCGGTTGCGCTCTGGCATCAGGCGGATAGCATCTACTACCCGCCGATCCATCAGGCGGAAGTCGCCGGTGTCCAGGGGGATATTGATGCCGGTGATGCGATCAATGAGACGATAGAATGCGGCCGCGGTAAACCGTTTAAACCAGGTCTCCCCCTCCCGCGACGCCCGCACCCCATAAACCACATCATTCCCTTCCCGCCATTTGGCTATCATCTCCGGGATTACCTCTGGCGGGTCTTGCAAATCGGCATCAATCAGGATAACAGCATCTCCGCTCACATGATCCAACCCCGCGGTAACGGCGACCTGGAAGCCAAAATTACGGGAGAAACTCACCCCTTTTATCCGTTGATCCAGGGCATGAAGTTCACTAATAATCTCAGCTGAGCGATCCCGGCTGCCATCATTAACCAGAACCAGTTCCCAGGCTTCCCCGGTTTGATCCATAACTTCTTTCACCCGGCGGTACAACTCAGGCAGCACCGGCTCTTCGTTATAGACAGGAGCAATGAGGGAGATAGTAGGTTTCATATTGTGACTCCTCTGAAAATAAAGATGAAGGATGAATCAGGGTTTGTTTTTCCAGACCGATCCCTAAAATCTACGTTAATTGGTGGCTGATTCTACCGAGTATAGCCAGAGTATCTTGATAATCTGCTTACCACTGCTTGATTTTACACAAGAAATCGTAATTTGCCGTGATTCAATCGTTGGTCATTGGGTATAGTTGCCATATACTTCTGGAAAAACCAGGATTACAGATGGAAGATTGAGGGCGTAAATGAACGAGAGTAGATACGAACCGATTATCGGCCTGGAGATTCATGCCGAGCTGATGACGGACGCAAAGATGTTTTGTGGCTGTCGGGTGGTAGATAGTGTTACGGCGCCTCCCAATAGTGCCGTTTGCCCCGTTTGCCTGGGGATGCCGGGGATGCTGCCGGTGATCAACAAGCGGGCGGTGGCGTTTGCCCTGCGGGTGGCTCTGGCCCTGAACTGTACGATTAATCAGGATAATGTTTTTGCCCGCAAAAATTATTTTTATCCTGATTTGCCTAAAAGTTATCAAATCAGCCAATACGAGCTGCCGCTGGGGATTAATGGCTGGCTGGATGTGACGCTGGAAAATGGAGCGACGAAGCGCATTGGCATTCGGCGGGTTCATCTGGAAGAAGATACAGGTAAGTTGACCCATCTGGAAGGGGGCGGCTCGCTGGTGGATTTTAACCGTTCAGGGGTACCTTTGCTGGAGATTGTCTCGGAGCCGGTGATTCATTCTGGGGAAGAGGCGCGGGCGTATGGGATGAAGATTCGCCAGATTTTGCGCTACCTGGGGGTGAATTCGGGAGATATGGAGAAAGGGGTGTTCCGGGTGGAGCCGAATATCAGTTTGCGGCCGCGTGGCACCACTCCCTTTGGTAAACGGACTGAACTCAAAAACCTGAACAGCTTCCGCACCCTGGCTGAGGGCACGGCGTATGAAATTGAGCGGCAGCAAAAGGTTTTAGATGCAGGGAAAGAGGTTGTTCAGGAGACGCGGGGATGGCATGAGGGACGGCGAGAAACGTTTAGCCAGCGTCGCAAAGAAGAGGCTGAGGATTACCGGTATTTCCCTGAGCCGGATTTGCCCCCGCTGCATATTACTGAACCGTTGATACAGGCAGCCCAGGCGGCCTTACCAGAGCTGCCAGATGCCCGCATCGGTCGTTATCAGGCGGTCGGTTTGTCGGCCTATGAGGCCCGGGTGATTGCTGAAGATAAGGAAGTGGCGGATTGGTTCGACGCGGCCGCGGCCCTGTATCCCGCTCCCAAAACCATCGCCAACTGGCTCATCAACGAGCTGTTTAGGCTGCTGAATGAGCATAAATTGAGTATTACCCAGCAGAAGGCCACCCCAGCCATGCTGGTAGAGCTGCTGGGGTTGGTGGAGCGGCAAACGATTAACAACAACAGTGCCAAAGAAGTTTTGGGGGAGATGGTGGTAACGGGGAAAGCTGCGGCCGCTATCGTTGCTGCCAGAGGGTTAGCTCAAATCTCTGATGAGGGGCACATTCGCCGGGTGGTTGAGCAGGTATTAGCGGACAATGCCGATCAGGTAGCCGCCTATCACAATGGCAAAGTACAGTTACGTGGCTGGTTTGTGGGCCAGATCATGCGTCAACTCAAAGGGCAGGGCAACCCGGCCCTGGTTAATCAACTACTAGATGAGTATTTGTAGCCTTTACGATTTACCATATTGTGAGTCCACTGAAAGAAGCCACGAATTTCACGAATTAACACGAATGTTTCTTTGGTAACTTTGCGCCTTCGCGTCTCTGCGCGACCTTTTTTCAGTGGAGTCATGTTGTAGTTATAGGGTATTGGGGAATAATAACGATTTGCTGTGATGATACTCATCTCTTCACACAGAGCCTGAGCAATTTGGCATGGCCTAATCTTCGCTGTACTTTTACTTCTGGCAGCACGACTAATTTAACCAGGGGCTGCTGCCCTTTGGCAATGATGATTTCCTCGCCAGCCAGAGCTTGCTGGATGAGTTTTGACAGGTGTGTTTAGCTTCATGGATGGTCACTTGAATCATAACTGTAATTTTGCTAACTCATTGAACTAGGTCAACCTGCTATGCCAACCTTATCCATTGACGAACAACGGC
Source organism: Anaerolineae bacterium (assembly GCA_023384415.1). GTDB lineage: Bacteria > Chloroflexota > Anaerolineae > Promineifilales > Promineifilaceae > Trichofilum. The sequence continues at coordinate 115,789 of JAHDWJ010000019.1, read as the reverse complement.
TTTATTACACAGATAACCGGGTACGCCAGGAGTCCCCATCGCTGGTGCTGCTGCATGGAGCAGGCGGGACTCATTTGAGTTGGGGCGAGGTGCGATTGGTAAAGTTCGCGGCCGCGTATGCTCTCGATCTCCCGGGGCATGGCCGCTCCCCCTTACCGGGCCGGGCCTCGATTGAAGCGTATGCTGATGTGGTAATGGCGTTTGTCACTCAGTTGGGTTTGACCAATGTGGTTGTGGGGGGGATTTCGATGGGGGGGGCTATTGCCCAGGTCATTGGGCTGCGCCAACCGGATTGGCTGTCAGGCTTGGTGCTGGTAGGCACGGCTGCCAACCTGCCGGTGGCTGAAGCCATTATGGGGCGCATTTTTTCAGAGTTCCAGGCGGCTATGCGGTTGGTCGCTAAATTGGAATGGCCCAAAGGTACGGATGAGCGAATTGTGGAGCGGAGCTACCAGGAGTTAGCCAGCCACACTCCCCAGGTGGTGTATGATGATTTTGCCGCCTGCCATCTGTTTGATGTGCGGCCGCAGCTAGCCCAAATCCAAGTGCCATCCCTGGTTATTGCCGGGGATCATGATCGGCTGACCCCCCTGCCTCAATTAGAATTTCTGGCCCAAAACCTGCCCCAGGCCAGATTAGTCGTTGTCGCAGAGGCGGGGCACATGGTGGCGTTAGCGCGGCCGCAGGCGGTCATTGAGGCGATAGAACAATGGCTGGCGGAGAGCGGCTTAATCAAATAAGGTATTCCTGTGTCATTCTTTGTCTACAACCTGCCGCAGTAAAGGGAATATCGCGGCCAGGGCGCGGCCGCGATGGCTGATCCGATGCTTTTCCTCGGCGGTTAACTCAGCCATCGTTTGCCCCCATTCGGGCAAATAAAACACCGGATCATACCCAAATCCCCCACTTCCCTTCGGCTCAAAGGCGATCATCCCTTCACACACCCCTTCGGCAGTACCAATTAGCCCAGACCCATTAGCCAGAGCGACCACGCAGCGAAACCGGGCGGTGCGTTCTACCCAGGGCACATCCTGGATTTCGCCCATGAGGCGGGCATAAAGAGGGGGTGTTTCTCCCCCATACCGTTTGCTGTAAACACCTGGATCCCCGTTCAGAGCATCCACTTCCAGGCCAGAATCATCGGCCAGGGTGAGGAGTTGCGTCGCGGCCGCGTAATATACCGCCTTCAGAACTGCATTCTCCGTAAATGTGGCACCTGTCTCCTCCACATCCTCACTGATGCCCGCCTCATTTAGACTCAGGCAGCGAACCCCAAATCCAGCTAATATCTCATTCATTTCCCGAATCTTACCGGGATTATGGGTAGCAACAAGCAAGTTCATATACCTACCCTTATGACCCCCACCATCCCTACTTCGGCAAACCCAGTACAAGCCTCACCCAACCGGATGACACCGGGCAGCGGGAAAACCTGGAGTCAGGTGTTAATTTATCGCCACGTTGAGTAAAGCTGCCTCTTAAGCCATGACTGGCTCATCTACTGGGATGAGGGGTTCCTGGTTCATCAAAGCCTCAAACTCTTCCCGATCCAGGGTTTCGACCTCGATAAGTAGTTGGGCCAACTTTTCTAATTTGTCCCGATGGGCCCGCAATGTTTCTTTGGCCCTTTGGTACGCTTCGTCACTGATCCGGTTGACTTCTTCGTCAATAACGGTGGCTGTGGCTTCGCTGTAATTACGGCCATAGCTGAGGTCACGCCCCAGGAAAACGCTGCCGGAGCTTTCATCAAAGGAGAGCAGCCCGGCTCGTGGACTCATGCCAAATTGCATGACCATAGCCCTGGCAAAGCGGGTTGCTTGCTGCAAATCGTTGGAGGCCCCAGTGGTGATGCGGCCAAAAACGACTTCTTCCGCGGCCCGGCCCGCCAGGGTGGTGGCGATGCGATCCTCGAAATGTTCCCGGGTATAAAGTAAGCGATCTTGGGGTAGGCTCATCACGAACCCCCCGGCGCGGCCGCGAGGAATGATCGTAATCTTCTGTACCGGGTCAGTATGGGGCAGGAAGAATTGCACCAGGGCGTGGCCGGCCTCATGGTACGCCAGCACTTCCTTATCCTCTTCACTCATCACCGCACTTTTTCGCTCTGGCCCAATAACGATGCGATCAAAGGCGTCCTGAAAATCGAGGGGAATCACCTGGTTGCGGCCGCGGCGAGCGGCAAAAATGGCCGCTTCATTGACCAGGTTTGCCAGGTCAGCCCCGGAGAATCCGGCCGTCAGACGGGCCATGTCAGATAGGCTGACTTCATTGGTAATCGGTTTACCCCGGGAATGAATTTTAAGGATAGCTTCGCGGCCGCGGACATCTGGCAAATCCACTACCACCTTACGATCAAATCGCCCAGGGCGCAGCAGAGCCGGGTCTAATACATCCGCCCGGTTCGTGGCGGCAATGACGATCACGTTGGTCTCATTGGAGAACCCGTCCATCTCCACCAGAATCTGGTTCAGCGTCTGTTCTCGCTCATCATGGCCACCCCCCAAACCAGCCCCGCGCTGACGGCCGACAGCATCAATTTCATCTACAAAGACGATAGACGGAGCATGTTGTTTGGCTTTATCAAACAGATCCCGCACCCGGCTGGCGCCCACACCCACAAACATTTCCACAAATTCCGACCCCGAAATGTGGAAAAAGGGGACGCCAGCTTCCCCAGCAATCGCCCGCGCTAGCAGCGTTTTACCCGTTCCCGGCGGCCCTACCATCAGCACCCCTTTGGGAATCCGCGCTCCGACCTGAACAAATTTCTCTGGTTCGCGCAAAAATTGTACCACTTCTTGGACTTCTTCTTTGGCCTCTTCCACCCCGGCCACATCGCTAAAGGTAACGGTGGGGCGGTCGCCATCATTAATGGTGCGGGCACGGCTGCGGCCAAACCCAAAGATACTATTGCCACCGCCTCCTTGTAATTGGCGAAAGCCGCGGGTGAAAATCCAAATTAGCAGCAAAATAGGCAAGATGGAAAAGCCAATACTCAAAAAGGTATTCCACCCTTCTAAATTGTTATTGCGGATGACCAATTGTCCAATGCGATTTTGGGGGACCTGATAGATCTCAAACAAATCTTTGAGTGTATCGGTTGGCCCTTTGGCCGCGGAAATGGAGGTGCCATTGGGGAGATCGGCCAGGAATCGATCCCGGCGCACCACAAATTCATTGATCTGACCGTTTTTCACCTGTTCCATAAATTCGGAAATAGGAATTTCTTGGGGGCGGTTAAGACCACCACTAAACCATAGTTGAATACCCAATACGATGGCCAGGGCGGTAATAATCCAGACCCAGATGGGAACCCCACCACCGCTGTTATTTTTAGGTTGTTCGTCCATATTGTTTCACCTCTTTACACAAATATCGTCCATCATTAAGAGCCAGTTCAAAAGCAAAAGGTGACAAACTACTTCCCCTTAAGCGATAGTTGTGTAAAATAATAGACATAATGCACAGTTATCGAAACCGCGAACGCAGTAACCGCCCCGTTTCTCCGCTTATGCGTTGGCTGAGGAATAATGTTCCCCTGGCGATATTTTTGCTGGTCGCGGCCGCAGGCATGTTAGCCATTTACCTGTATTTTAACCCAGATCCCGGTGATGCGACCGCTATTGTTCAGGCTGTTCAAGGAGAATCCCCTTTCAACGTACCCTTGTTTGGGGGCGCGGCCGCCGACCAAACCACCCAACCTACCTCATCTGGCCCACGCATCGGCCTCATCGCCGGGCATAAAGATAGTGATAGTGGGGCCGTTTGCCCGGATGGCCTCACCGAAGCGGAAATCAACCTGGATATTGCCCAACGGGTAGCGATCTCACTGGCTTCTCGTGGTATTGCCAGTGACATCCTGGCCGAATTTGATCCTCGTCTGGCTGTTTATCAGGGAGATGCCCTCATCTCTATCCATGCCGACTCCTGCGCGGAGATCAACAGCTCCACCAGCGGTTTTAAGATTGCGGCCTCGCCGTTTAATGATTCTAACCTGTTAGAGCAATGTATTCTACAGCAATATTATCTGACCACTGGCCTGGCTTACCACGCCCACACCATTACCCCCCATATGACCGATTACCATGTTTTTCGTACCATCGAGACAAGGCTGCCCGCTTTAATCATTGAAGTGGGGTTTATGAATCTCGACCGGACACTCTTAACCAGTGACGCCCATATCCCAGCGGATGGTCTGGTGCAAGGTATCCTCTGTTTCCTGGAGAAAAAATAATGACCCGGCCTACCCAAACCTTATTGATTGACGCTCACCAACTGGTCAAAAGCGGCCGCAAAGCCGAGGCATTTCAACTGCTTAAACAAGCTGCCCAACAGGACCCCGGCGAATACCGCATCTGGTTGGGGCTGGCTGGCCTGTCAGACTCCCCAGAGTTGAGCCGGCGATTTATTGCCCAGGCCGAAAAGCTGCAACCGGCAAATCCTAAAGTGATCCAGGCCAGGCAGTGGGCTGAGCAGCGATTGTCAGCCCAGCCCGTTCCCCCACCGGCTGCCCCTGCCCCTTCACCCCCGCCACCTAAACCGGCTCCCTTACCGGTGAAAAGGGCTGCGGCTGTACCCCCTGTAACTGAAATCCCAACCCCAACGCCCCCACACCCCGCTGTATCTGGCCTGAAGGGATGGTTAATGGCCGCGGCCGCGGTCGGGTTGGTCATTGTGTTGATAGCTATTACGGCCTTGTGGTTGAGTCAGGGGAGCAGGGGAGAACCGGTCGCGGCCGCAGTCATCCCGGTGGCTACGGCAACCCTCACCCCCATCCCCCAGCCTGACAACATCCTGCTGAACCCGATTGAACCGGCTATGATGGGTGGTTTTCTGGCCGATGTCGCCACCCCGGTACGTATCCAGGCCAAAAACATCGTTAGCCAGAGCCAGGAACCCCGCCTCACCTGGACGGCGACCCCTATCCCCACCAACACCCCCACCCCCACCAACACTCCTACCCCTACGCCAACCCCCCATCCCACCTACGTAGGGCTGGCTGACCCGGTAAGCAGACCCGCCGGCCTCAGACCCGGCGAGAAATGGATCAGCGTCAATTTGAGTACCCAAACCCTCACCGCTTATGAGGGGGATACCGCCATCTTGACCTCACTCGTCTCCACTGGGCGTGCCCATACCCCTACTGTTACCGGGCAGTTCCGCATTTATCTGCGCTATGAGAGCCAAAACATGGATGGGCGGCCGCTGGGCTATACCTATTATCTACCCAACGTCCCCCACGTCATGTATTTTTATGGTGATTACGCCATCCATGGGGCTTACTGGCATACCAACTTTGGCAATGTCGCCAGCCACGGCTGTGTCAATGTTAACCTCAAAGATGCTGAATTCCTGTTCAATTGGGCCTCAATAGGGACCATTGTCTACGTTCATTATTAACAACAAAGGTAACGATTAACCGCAAAGACACGAAAAACACAAAGTTTCTCAAGAAATTCTTAATGATCTTGGCGTCTTCGCGGTAAAATTCTTGTGTGCCTTAGTAGTTACTTTTGTTCGCCGATTAACGCCGATTTTTCCCAGGCTAATCCCCCAATCGTGGATTATTTACCGGTTTAGATTTGACAGGTTTCCCACAACCTGTCAAATCTGGGCGAAACTTGTTTGTGGATGATTATTTAGTTAGCTTAACGGATTGAGGTTTGCCATGCCTGTCACCTGCCAACGCCTTGGTCTCAATGTAATTTATACCTTTGATGGTCCCTTAAATGAGGAGATGGCCCATCATTATTTTGACCTGAATTACACTGATTACCATGCGATTGGCGATGCGATTGGTCTGGTGCTTGATTTTCGCAGGCTACGGTTTCGGGTCAGTGGGCTGCTGGTAGCCAGCCAGCGGATGAAAGGGGTAGTTTTTGATACCCCGGTCGCCTTTGTAGGCAATCCGGGCAACATCTTTATGACTTTTCTCATCAGCCTGGAAGCCCTTTCCAGCCGAGGCTATAAACGGTTTGCCTTTTTTAATGAGGTAGATGAAGCGCTGGCCTGGCTGGATCAATGGTACGTGGACCGTAAATTAGATCGGCAAGGATTGGTCGGTGTCATCACCGGCAACCCTACCCCACCAGTGCAAAGGGGTGAGGGGTGAGGATGGTATCATCCCACCGCTTTGGCCCTGGCTAACTGTGCTTGCAGCGCGGCCGCGGCCGTACCCCCTATCGCCTGACGCTGCTCTAAAGAAGTGGCAAAATCGAAAACCGCCAACACATCCGGGCCAAATTGGGGCGTAATGGTTTGCAACTGTGCCAGGGTAAGGGCAGTGAGGGGGATGTTTGCCTGTTCGGCCATCTGCACGGCCATCCCTACCCACTCATGGGCCTGCCGGAAGGGCACTCCCCGCCGCACCAGATAATCAGCCAGGTCGGTCGCCAGCAAATTCGGCTCTAGCTGGGCGGCCATCCGCTCCGGGTGTACTGTCAAGGTGCGGATAACCCCAGCCATGATGGGCAGGGTCAGGCAGAGGGTATCATAGGCCGCGAAGACCGGCTCTTTATCTTCTTGTAAATCTTTGTCATAGGTGGACGGCAGTCCTTTGAGGGTGGTTAATAACCCTACCAGGTAGCCCAGCAGGCGGCCGGCCTTGCCGCGTGTCAATTCCAGGGTGTCCGGGTTTTTCTTTTGCGGCATGAGGCTAGAGCCGGTGCTGTAAGCGTCATCTAACTGCACAAAGCCAAATTCGGCACTGCTGAACAGGATTAGCTGCTCAGATAACCGGCTAAGATGAATAGAGAGAAGCGCGGCCGCGTACAGAAAATCGGCGGCAAAATCCCGGTCAGACACGGCATCCAGGCTGTTGGGGATGACCGTCGCAAACCCTAACGCCTGGGCCAACGCTTCCCGGTCTACCGCGTAGGCTGTGCCCGCCAACGCCCCGGAACCTAGAGGGAGCGCGGCCGCGTTCACCCCCGCCTGCCGCAGCCGTTCCCCATCTCGCACCAGCGGCCAAAAATGGGATAGCAGCCAATGGCCCCAGGTTACCGGCTGGGCATGTTGCAGGTGGGTATACCCTGGCATCGGGGTAGATAGATCAACTTCTGCTCGCTCAATGAGGGCTTGCTGTAAATCACGTAGATGGAGCTGTAACTGTTCTACCGCCCGCATCACCCAGAGGCGAAAATCGGTTGCTACCTGGTCATTGCGCGAGCGGCCCGTATGTAACTTTCCCCCTACCGGCCCTACTAACTCCGTTAGCCGCCGCTCCACCGCCGAATGAATATCCTCATCCCCAGGGGCAAACGGGAATGTGCCCTGCTCAAACTCCTGGCGTACCTGCTCCAGCCCGGCCACCAGGGTATCCGCTTCCAGGGGGGTCAGCACCGCGGCCGCTTGCAACCCTCTGGCCCAGGCGATACTGCCGGTAATATCCTCATCATACAGCCGCTGGTCAAAGGGGAGGCTGGCATTAAATTGATGAACCATTGCGTCGGTGGCCTTGCTGAAGCGGCCGCCCCAAAGTTTACTCATATCATTTATCCTGTAGCCGCCGAGAACGAAAGACGCCGCATGGATGAACACCCAACCCAGGTTATCCTTCATTCGTCCTCGGTTATGGTCAAATTTTTGGTCTATTGTACCTTGAGTACTCTTGCCTTGTTATACTCAGGCTATCCAATCTGAACAAGCCAAACCTGATAAGAGTTTTGCCATGAATTTCACGAATTAACATGAATGGTTTTTGCTTCATGCGGATAGTTTGGCGATACTCATCATAGGGTCAAGCTGTCGGAGAAACAAGAAGCGGCCGCCTTTGCCCAGAGGCCAATGCCCCTTGATGAAGTTGTGGCATGGCAAACGGAACAAGTTTGGCCTGATGAATAAGCGGGGCTATTCGTTTACATCAGGCAGGTCAAAATTTCTTCGCCGGGGAGGAGTTTGAGAAGGGGTTTGGCGACAGTGGAGAGGGAGAGGGGGATGGATGTGGGGTTGATGGGGATGAGACGGGTGGGGGTGAGGAGCCAGACGGGCTGGCCAGGGGTGATGGGGGTGACAACGCGGATTTGCGGCCGCGACAACAACGCTTTTCCTTTCTGATTGGCCTGCTCTACCAGGGGAAGCTGCTCCGCCTTAAGCCGCCGGGCCTGGCCCGAACTTGTTACCAGCAGTAGTTCTGTCTCCTCTGTAACGGGCACGGCGGCCATCAGCCGGTTCTCAGAAACCAGATTAATAGCCTGGGAGCCAACCGTTTTGAGCGGGCCAACGGGGATGCGTAACCCTTTCCCCCCTTCTGTCACCAAAGCTAACTGCTGCTGTGGGGTTGTGCCCAACAAAGCCATTGGCGTACCGGGCAGGAGGCGATCAAAGGTGAGAGGCAGTGGGCCTTCGACCAGCGGCCGCATATTTTCCATGAAATAGGGGCGGCCAAAACCGGAATTAGTTACCAGGACAAACCGCTCTGCTGGGCGAATCTCCTGCCAGCGGTATACCCCAGTTAGATATTCATACTCCCCAAACCGGTGCAAATCAAACAAACTCATGCCTAATTCCTGCAAATCAAGCAGTTGGCGTGCCGTTAGCCGCAGAAATCGGTAGCGGGTGGTGGCGATCAAAATTGGCTCATCTAAATCGGCAGTGATGACCCGGCGTAAATCGGTGAGGGGGGGCAGGTTGAGCGTGGATAAGGGAATGGGTTGGGCCAGAGCAAGGGTGGTTTGGGGGATGGTTGCGGCCGCGACTTGTTTCCCTTCCCCCATAACAATCAGACCAACCGTTGGTTCATTAGAGAGATGGCTTTTGACAATGCCGATGCGCCGGCGCACCCAATCCAGGTTAATCGGGTTGACTTCAGGCCGGTCATTGTGGGGGTCAGAGATGACAATATCGTCGTGAGTGTACACCTGAGCCTCAACCTCACCCTGTTCAATGCGGTGGGCAAACACCCCCAGACCAGAAGTAACGCTGCTGAACGCATCTACGGTGCGAACCTTATCACGCCCAAATTTGCGCCCCAGCAGCTCATAAAAGACTGGTATTTGCGCCGACCCTCCGGTGCGGATAACCGCATCTATCTGCTCAGGACGCAGCCCAGAAGCAAGGACAATCTCATCCAGGTGGTTATCTACAGCCAATACCTCAGCATGAATAATCTGCTCAAACTCGCTGCGCGTTACCAGCTCCAGCACTTTCGTCCCGGCAAAATCGAGCCGGATCATCGTCCCCACCCGCTCCGACAGCTCTCGTTTGGCCTTTTCGACGGCATCAAACATGAGCAGCCCATAATTACCGGCTACCAGATCATGCAGCCGTTGGAACTCTTGACCCCTGGTTGAGGTTTGGGCCATCTCTAATAACATGCGCCGATTTTCCTGGGTTTGTAAATCTACAATGGTTTGCCAGCTTGAAAAGCTGTTGTAAATCCAGGCGGGGATGGGTAGATGGCGCGGGCCGTAGGTGGCCCCTTCGCCGAAATGTTGAGGTAGTTTGGCGCGGGTGAGTTTTTGGTCAAACACATCCCCGGCGATGGGAATACCCCCGGTTGCCAGGACCTCATGGCTTTTTGGCCCCAGCCGCATGACCGTCACGTCCAGCGTCCCCCCACCGAAGTCGAAGAGGAGAATGTTCTCGGTTTGGCGGCTAGTGGTGGCGTAATGGTATGCGGCCGCGACCGGCTCATATTGAAAGTACACCTTCTCATACCCGGCCAGGAGGGCCGCTTTGAGCAGCCGGGATTGGGCTAGCTTGTCCTGTTCCGGGTTAAAAGAGAAATGGACTGGCCGACCTAATACCACCTCTTTAAGCGGCCGGCCTAGAATCGTTTCGGCGCGGGCCTTTGTCACCATCAGGTACAGAGCCACCAACTTCTCCAGGGAATAAAAGAACTGGCCGATGACCGTCCCCTGGAAACTGACATCGCGTAAATTGGTTTTAATCGAGAGCATGAGGCGGCCAGGGGAGAAAATATCAATCCAGACATAAATATCCTGGACAAAGTGCATATCCGCACCACGCACATCAATCTCCCCCATCCACACCTTCTGCATCCGCACCGACCGGCCAATATTTTCGTCCAGGTATCGGTTAATGGCCTCACGGCCAATAGCGACGGTCTGGTCATTGGCGACATAGAGGGCGGTACGGGCCACACGGGGGTTACTATTGGCTGGGTCGAGAGGCAAAAGGTTGAGGGTTTGCCCATCAAAAACAGCCATGCCGGAATTGGTTGTACCAAAATCCATGCCCACAATCATGGTGACAGCAATCTCCTTTGCTGGCGTTTCGGGGCAGGGGCACTTAGACAGGTGTCAGGATTGGGGACGAGCGGGCAGGATGAAGGGGTAGGCGTAGAATCGTCACACGTCTCTGAGTCACGGTTGCCGATGCTCCTGAAAGGTCAGCCCTGAAATGGATGTTACGCTACGCTAGGGGGTGCCTGGATTGTCTGGCGAGCAGGCGAACTCGCAAGTCTAACGCAAGGCCAGGCCCTATGCAAATTTTGCCTGGTCTTATTCCTTAGCCTGGATAAACTAGAACCAAAGAGGTTTCTGCCGCGAATTGCCCGAATATCCACGAATTATTTTCGGTTCTTTAGGAATTCAGCGGGTTGGCACTATTTGTAGGGATTGACCTTTTGCTTGCTTAGTCGAGGGCAATCACAAGAATATGCCCATGCATTTACTCTTATCCCATGAAATCTCCAGAACCCATTTTAGCTTCCCGGCTGTACAATTATGTAAAGCAATACTATAATTAACTGTACAAGCGCAATTTTTGCCCCATAGTAACTGCTAACCCTCACGAGGGTTGAGCTTGTCGAAGCCCGGTGTTGCTCCGACAAGTACAGGCAACGGGCTTAGTAGTTACGTCCCAAAAATTATTCGTCATAGTGACAAGTGAGGCGTAATGTCAGACAAACAACTGATACAAGTACACATCACTGGCACAGGCATTAGACCAGGTGTTATTCGTTCCAAAGAAATAGCGGAGGTTATCACGGCCGTTGAAGAGATGATCGCCACTTATGTTACCCATGCCAACCCAACATTGAAAAAAGAGAGCGTGGTGGTGGGATTAACGGCCGTTGAGGATGGTAGTCTTAAACTGACATTTTCTCCCAACCTGCCAGAATTAACCGTTCCAGCCGCACAAGCAATTACCGAATCAATCAGACAGAACGATTATCACCTACTACCTATAGGCACGATCAAAGGATTACAAGAACTCTCTAAATTTACCCGCCGGCATAATTGCGATGCTGAGTTTTACACTCAAAATGGAAATTCGGTTTATCTTGCCACTATGACGCCAGACACCGAAATACCAATGGAATCGCCATTAAAAGGGGAAACTGTCATCTATGGCGAAGTGACACGAGTCGGTGGGGCAGACCCCAAAGTTCAGTTCAGAATGATTGATGGCACTCTCGTTTATTGTGAGACAACCAAAGAATTAGCGCGGGATATTGGGGCTAAGTTATATATGCAGGTTGGTTTACGGGGGCAAGCGTCATGGAATGCCAAAACGCTAGAACTCGAATCATTTCTTGTGGAAGAAATTATCAGCTATGAAGACATCTCTATTATTGACGCCATGAATGAATTGCGTACCGCTGTAGGCGATGTTTTTGACGCAGTCGATGACATAGAAGAATATGCCAAGCAGTTACGAATACATGGAAACGTGCCGGTATGAGAAATGATATTATCTGTTTTGATACACAAATCCTGATATGGGGCATAAAACAAGAGGCCACAAGTGGGCAAGAAGAAAAAATTGCCCGCGCCATCCATTTACTCAAAATGTGCCAGGAAGAAAAGAGTAAAGTTATCATCCCCGCTATTGTTGCCGCGGAGCTGTTGAGCGGAACTCCCGAAGATAGACATAACAAAATCACACAAACATTACAATCCTATTTTATGATTATCCCATTTGATATGGCGGCAGCTCAATCTTATGCCCATATTTGGCGACAAAACGAGGCACTACGCAGGAAGTTAAGTAGCGAGGAAGAAGTAGATCGGGTAAAAGCAAAAGCGGATCACCTGATCATTGCTACGGCCGTTGCTAGAAAAGCGACCGTGATTTATAGCGAAGACAAGGACTTGAAGCGGTTTGCAGAGCGTTTTATCAATGTCCGTGTCATGCCGCCTGTGCCACCAGCACAATTAGATTTATTGTAAGGTTGTGACTTAAACACAACAAAAAGTCCCTTACGCTCCGTTTGCCCGGAAAGGTCAGACGAAGATATATACTGACGGTTAAATGAGGAGGTGTTCAGGTAACTGCTGATTGTGCGTGTTGGTGACAGGTTACATGCTGGCTGTGGCGGTTGTTGGTTTGAGGTGACGGCCGCAACCAGAATAACGCGCAGGAGGTTATCCATGCGTAAACAGCTTATTTCTCCCCCTTACCCCCAAACGGCCAGGCCCGGTTCCGGCTGGAAAGTTGGTCTGCTGCTGCTGTTGGTTCTGCTCCCGGTGATGAGCGGGCATTCCCTCACCGCCGGTTCGCTCTCGGTTGTAGACCAAGAGGTTATCTTTCTCCCCTTCATCCACAATCTCCCCCCAGATGCCCCCACTTTTGCCATCACCGCTATCAGCATTCCTACTTACGGTTATGAGAGCGGCTTTATCCCCACCGCTCCAGATGACCCCGTTTACCCGTATCCCCGGCTGAATTTTTCGATGGTTGGCCCGATTGCCCCGCGTGTTTACCAGGCATTGGTATTAGAAAACAGCTTTGTGGCGATTACGGTCGTGCCGGAATTAGGCGGCCGCATCTATCGCTGGGTAGATAAACAAACAGGCCGCCATCTTCTGTACGAAAACCCGGTCATCAAACCAACCAGTTGGGGGTACCGGGGGTGGTGGCTGGCAACGGGGGGGATGGAATGGTCTTTCCCTGTAGATGAGCATGGCCTGAATGAGTGGCGGCCATGGGGGTATGTGGTTGACCAGCAGGCCGATACCGTTTCTATCACCGTGAGCGATGTGGAAAGCCGCACCGGGATGTTGGTGGGCAGCACCCTCACCCTGGACAGCTTACACAGTTATATCAAAATTGAGCCGTGGGCGGTCAACATTACCAATGAACCCCATGAATATCAGTTATGGGTCAATGGCATGTTGACTCTGGGGGGGCTGCACGTTTCCGAACAGACGGAGTTTATCTTCCCCACAACCCAGGTAATGGTCCATTCGACCGGGGATGCCAGCCTGCCCCCGCCGGGTGAATGGATGGATTGGCCTGTTTTTGAAGGACGGGATATGAGCCGTTATGCTAACTGGCAGGAATATCTGGGCTTTTTTGCCCCTAATTTGGAGTTTCCGTTTACCGGGCTGTATGATCATGAGGCCAACCAGGGGATGGCACGAGTGTTTGCTCTGGATGGCCCCCCTGGGCACAAAATTTTTGCCCCCAAAAATCTGCCGCCCGAGATGTGGACCGATGGGGATAGTGATTACCTGGAGTTGTGGAGCGGGGCAACGCCTACCTTTTGGGATTATGCCCCGCTGATGCCTGGTGAGCGGGTGGAGTGGGTGGAGTATTGGTACCCGGTGAATGATCTGGGCAGTTTCCAATATGCTAACTACCATGCGGCTTTACGCCTGGCGGCCGCAGCCCAGACTGTGGCGGTAGGGGTGTCGGTAACGACCTATACCACCGGTCATCTTACCTTGTGGCAAGCTGATGAGCCGGCAGCCGTCTGGCCGGTGGTGTTGTATCCGGGGCTGCCGTTTTTAGCCAATTGGACCCCTCAGGCTGGTTGGAGCGGCCCCTGGACGCTTATCCTGACGGACGATGAGGGAGTGGTGCTGGCCCAGGTGAGTTCTTGAGAGTGGAGAATGGGGAATGGAGACTCAGTAGAGCTAAAATCTGATTTTTAGGCGTAGGTTTCGCGGATTAGGGCAGATTTTTCTCGTCTAATCCTTACCCTGGGCCAGCCCGAAAAGGTTTATCCACAGATGTCACTGATGAATACAGATTGACCGCTGACCACTAACCACCGACTGCGATTTTCCAGAGTTGGGGGGTCTGCCGTTGGCCGTCTGTGGTCAGGAATTTGTCAAGCACTGTTTCCAGAAAAGCTGAACCATGCCCTAAATAGATAGTCCCTGGAGTTCGGATGATAGCCACGTTGTTGTCTGCTTTCCCTTATTTGCTTGGCGGTGTTGGCCTTTTTCTCGTGGGCATGATTTTGATGTCTGATGGGTTGAAGGCGGCCGCAGGCCGTTCCTTGCAGGCGGTGTTAGAGCGTTCCACCGGCACCACTACCTCGGCCTTTCTTTCTGGGGTGGGGCTGACGGCCCTGGTGCAATCATCCAGTGCTACCACCATTACCACCATTGGGTTTGTCAGTGCCGGGCTGCTTTCGTTTGCGGCCGCGATTGGGGTCATCATTGGGGCCAACGTGGGCACCACCAGCACCGGCTGGATTGTCTCCCTGCTGGGGTTTAAGCTGAATGTGAGTGCTATAGCTTTGCCCTTTATTGGGGTAGGTGCGCTGCTGCGCCTGCTGGGCAAGGGTCGTCAGGCCCATGTGGGCATGGCTGTGGTGGGGTTTGGCCTCATCTTCATTGGCATTGATTTTTTGCAGGAAGGGATGGGGGGATTGGCCCAGAATATTGATCTGACTGGCTTTTCCCAGGCGACAATGAGCGGCCGCGTCGGTCTGACCCTCATTGGGGTTGTGATGACGGTGCTGCTGCAATCATCCAGCGCGGCCGTTGCTTTGACCCTGACCGCCCTGCACAGTGGGGCCATTGGTCTGGAACAGGCCGCTTATCTGGTCATTGGGCAAAATGTGGGCACCACCGTAACCGCCGTTCTGGCTTCGGCCGGGGCCTCTATCCCGGCTCGCCGCACCGCATTGGCCCACATCCTCTTCAACGTGATTACCGGTCTGCTGGCTTTTATGAGTGCCGGGGCCTTATTGGCGTTGGTGAGGGTGCTGGGACGGGTTTTGGATGCGGATGAGCCGGCCATGTTCATTGCCCTGTTTCATACCGTCTTTAACCTGATGGGAGCCATCCTCTTTTTGCCCTTCACCGCCCCCTTTGCCCGGCTGATTACCCGGTTGATTCCTGACCAGGGGCCGGTACTTACCCGCCACCTGGATAAATCGTTGCAGCAGCTTCCTGATGTGGCGGTGGAAGCGGCCGCACGTGCCCTGGAGGAGATCGTTTTAGTGACCTTGCAAGCGGCCGCGGCCCTGCTGCACAACGGCCAACAAGGCCATCACGAGCAAGAACAGTTAGCCGCCGCCCAGGCCGCCATGAACGAAACCAGCCGCTTCCTGGGGCAGGTTCGTCTACCGGATCATCCCAGCGACATTTATAACCGGCGTCTTTCCCTGCTTCACGCCGGGGATCATGTAGATCGGCTCATCGAGGCTTGTTTAGAAGCAGAGAGACCAGTTTATGGGGCGGAAGTGCGGGCAGCGGCCAAACCATTGGCCGAACTGTTGCAAGAGGTTATGGGCCACTGGCCGCCCAAAGGGGAAGCCGCGCCAGCGATGGTTCAGACCCTGGCCCAGACATCGGCCCAGTTAGCGGAGACCCGCCGCCACCAGCGGGCGTTCCTACTAGAGAAAACCGCTGCCGGGCAGGTACAGCCCGACGAGGCCCAGCGGCAGTTAGAATCCATGCGCTGGGTGGATCGAATCGGTTATCACATCTGGCGCACCACCCACCATCTAACCAGCCGCCCGGCGGTCAATGAGCCATTGGACACAGCCGTTTATGAAGACCCAGAGCCGCACCCCCAGCCACAACCGTCGTCAGAGCCACAGCCAGAACCAGAACCCCCGGCCAGTTGAGCCAAAAATACGGCTTGCAGGAGGGGTATGAACAGGTGTTGGGGTTGTTCCGGCAGGTGGGGGCCAGGTTGGGGGAAGCCAATGTGCTGCTTTCGTTAGGGGATTTGGAACGCGGCCGCAAACAATACCCCTTAGTCTGGCACTATTATCAGTCGGCGGGCCAACTGTACCAGCAGATTGGGGATGGTTACAGCCTGGCGCGGGTTCTATACCGTATGGGGGATTGGTGGGTGGCTCAGGCCCAGCCAGAGAAAGCGGTACCTCTTTATGAGCAAGCCATCACTATCTGGTCACAAATTGGGTTAAAATCGCTGGTAGAACAAATTTTGCGCCCCAAGCTCCAACAAGCGTTGTTAGACACGGATGAGCAGGATTAACGGCAAATGTATTGGTTATGGCCACTGGTGAAATCAATTTTCGCCAGAGTCCAGTAGATTAGATCGTTCAAGCCGCTACCAGCTTTTCTTGAACCCATAAATTAATCAACGTCTCAATAGAGACCCCATAGCTTCTAACAAAGTCATGTTTTCAGGAATGGGATCCATTTGTCTATTTTCGGCCATATTGCTTTCTTTCCTTACTGTTCATGTCACGGGCTGTAATAATCAAGGCCCGATGCCCCTGTTTACAGATAAAAACGGCTGTTAGATCTCACCCTTCGTTAGACCGTCTATAAGCGGCATAAACATCCTCACCCTCTATCTTTCCCTTCTCTAACCAACATATTGTGGTTGGTTGGCAAATATCTCTTCAACTTCTTCAGGTTGAAGATTATGTTTCCAGTCCAGCTTATCAACGATCTGGCTAAACCAGATAAAACCAGTGAGCTTTATGACAATATTATAGCGGATAAATCGCGGAGTTGGTTCTCGGCCAGCAGCAGGGCCAGGGCCGAAGGGCCATCGCTGATCTGACCGGTGCGGGCCATGTGCAGGACTTCGGCTATCGGTTTGGGGTGTATCTGGATCACCTCAGCCGGTTCATGGTGGGGCCGGCTGAGGGTGACGCCGGCCGCCAGAAAAATATGCCCCACCTCATCACATATCCCATTGGCGGCATAAAATTGGTGCAGATAATGCCATGCCCTGGCTGTGCCCCCAATTTCCTCAGCCAGTTCGGTCGCGGCCGCGTCCTGAGCTGTCTCCCCCGGTTTCAGGCTCCCCGCCGGTATCTCCCAACACCAATCGTCTACCGTATACCGGTAGGTATAAATCAGGACAATCTGGCCGTCATCAGTGACGGGGATGATCCAGACCGCTGGGGGTTTGACGATGACGTTGTATACACCAGGTTGGCCGTTGGGCAGGGTAATCTCATCCTGGCGCACACTGTACCAGGGGCATGACCAGACGGTCTGGCGGGAGTGGGTTTGGAATGGTTTCATGGGAGTAGGCGAGGGGGGCGAGAGAGCGAGTTGGCGATCACGCTTCACGGATCACTCATCATGCTTCACTCATCACGCCCCATTTCCTCATTTGGGGCAATCTCATTATAATTGGTCGTATGAATGGTTTGACACATTTGGATGACAGCGGCCGCGCCCGGATGGTGGATGTCGGCTATAAAGAGGATAGCGAGCGGCTGGCCGTGGCCAGAGGGTCGGTGCTGATGCAGCCGGAGACGGTGCGTCTGATTATAGAAGGAAATGTGAAAAAAGGGGATGTTTTGGCGGTGGCCCAGTTGGCCGGCATCATGGCGGCCAAACGAACCAGTGAACTGATTCCCCTGTGCCACCCTCTGCCGGTGACCCATATAGAGGTGAACTGTGTGCCTGACGCGGCCGCGAACCGGGTCAATATTGAAGCGACGGTGCGGGTGCGGGGCAAAACGGGGGTGGAAATGGAAGCCCTGACGGCCGTCTCTGTAGCCGCCCTCACCATTTACGATATGGCCAAAGCTGTAGACCGCACCATGCAGATCAGCCAGGTACGGTTGGTAAGGAAAGAAGGAGGGGTGCGGGGGGATTATCATGCTGTAGAAGAGGGATGAGGTATGGAGATAGAGATTCGTTTGTTTGCGACGTTGAAAGACCGGGCTGGGGAGGGGCGGGTGTCGTTGACGCTGCCTCAGGCTGAGGTGACGGTGACGGAGATGTTGGCTGCGCTCGCGGCCGCGTACCCGGCCCTAACCCCCAGCCTGCCCACCACCCTCGTGGCCATCAACCGGCAGTACGCCACCCCCGAAACCCCCATCCGTCCCGGGGATGAGGTCGCCCTATTCCCGCCGGTGAGTGGGGGGAGTGGGCCGTTAGCCGTGGGCAGTGAGCCGTTGGCCGTTGGCAGTGGGCACTCACTCCTCAGTCCTCAGTCCTCAGTCCTAAACACCTACTTCACCCTAACCGAGGAGAAGCCCGATCTGAACGCCATTCACGCCCGGTTGGGGCGGCCGGATGTAGGAGCAATTGCCACTTTTGCCGGGTATGTGCGGGGGGCAACCCGGCGTGACGGGCTGCCCCCGGAGACGCTCCACCTGGAGTATGAGGCGTACAGCGAAATGGCTGAGCAGCGCATGGCCCAAATCGCCCAGGAAATTCAAGCCAAATGGCCGCTGATCAAAGGCGTTGCCATTGTGCAGCGGATCGGTAAACTAGAAGTCGGTGAACCAACGACGCTGGTGGCCTGTGCCGCGGGGCATCGGGATGAAGGGATTTTTGCGGCCGCGCGGTATGGCATAGATCGGCTCAAAGAGATCGTGCCGGTGTGGAAAAAAGAGGTCGGCCGCGACCAGAGTATCTGGATAGAAGGGCATTATCACCCCACTGATGTTGATAATCTGTAATGTTATGAACTGGCAGCAGCAAGCCGTGCAATTTGCCCAACACCACCACTGTCAACATACTCCCCCGGTTCATGCCCTTGATCTGGTGAGTGAGGTAGGGGAGCTATGTAAGGTGTGGTTAGAAGCCAGCCATTATGGCACCATCACCCCTCAATACCCCCCAGAGATGGCCGAGGAGTTTGGGGATGTACTTTATAGTTTGTGCTTGCTGGCTGAGGCGTGTACTGTTGATTTAGATGCTGCGTTTCAAGCTGCCCTGGTGAAATATGAACAACGATGGCAGGCCAAAGGGGATATTGGCAGCCATGCAACTTTGGACAACTAGAAACTAGAAACTAGAAACTAGAAACTCATCTTCATTAGGAGGGAAATATGTTACGTTATCCACGATTTTTGACCTTGCTGCTTTTGTTGGTCCCATTTTTGTCAGGCGTATCTCCGTATCAGCAAGCCGGGGGCTTTACCTGGCAATGGTGGTATTGGCTCTGTCTGATTGGCTTGCTGGTGGTGGGGCTGCTCTTGTTTATCTCCCTGTTGGCTGGCCGCCAGGCCCCACCCCCGCCTGTTGAACCAGAGAGGTATCCTACAACCTTGAGCCATACTCCGGCCCCCCCACCACCGGCCCCGGCCGTTGAACTGGAACACCCCGCACCGGTTGAATCAGAGACACCCTCTGTTCCTGCCCCTGAACCAACCCCAGAGCCAGTGGTTGAACCGACTGCGGCCGCAGACCCCCTGGCTGCTCCCACCTCTGCTCCTGAGCCAGAACCAATGGTCGAGCCAGTCTCTTTTGCTCCTGAACCAGCGGCTGTAGATGACCTGACCCGTATCGAAGGGATCGGGCCGAAAATCAGCGAACTGCTGCAAGCGGCTGGGATTGGCACCTTTGCCGGGTTAGCGGCTGCGTCTCCTGATCAACTCAAAGAAATCTTAGAAGCGGCCGGCCCCCAGTTCCGCCTGGCCGATCCCATCAGTTGGCCGGAGCAGGCTGGCCTGGCCGCGGCTGGGGATTGGGACCGTTTGCAAACCTTACAAGACACCCTCAAAGGCGGCCGCGAAGTTGCTTCGTAGTCGTCCAAAACTAAGTTCCGCTCAGAGTTGACAACTTTCTGAAAAGTTGTCAACTCTAAACCGGGAAGTTATTTTTAGATGATCCCTTAGAGCCAGAGGAATACAAGGAACTCAGAGGAATTGGGGAAACCGGAGTGAGAAGATTCATCCTTCATAATTCATCCTTCATAATTCCACAGGAGTAATTTATGACGAATAGCAACCCTATTCCCCGCCAACGGGTCGTTGTCACTGGCATGGGGATGATCACTCCTCTGGGACACAATGTCCCAGATACCTGGGCCGGGATTCTGGCCGGCCGATCCGGCTTTGGCCCATTTACCCTCATTGATAAAGGGGAACATACCTCTGGGGGGTTGTGTGAGGTCAAAGAGTTTGACCCGGCCCAGTACATGGACCGACGGGAAGCACGGCGACGGGACCGGGTGCAGCAGTTTGCTACGGTCGCGGCCGCGGAAGCGATGCGTCAGGCCCAACTCCCCATCCATGACGATAATCGGGAACAAATTGGTATCTTTATGGGGACCGGTGTTGGGGGCCTGCGAACCACTATTGAACAAGAACACCTGCTTCTGGAAAAAGGGGTGCGCCGCATCAGCCCCTTTGCTGTTACCATGATTATGCCCAACGGGGCGGCCGGCATGTTAGCCATTGATTACGGTATTCAGGGGCCAACCCCGACCATTGCTACCGCCTGTGCCTCGGGGAATGATGCCATCGGTCATGCGTACCGGGCCATCCAGCGCGGAGAATTAGTGGCGGCGCTCACTGGTGGGATTGAACATGTGTTAGTTCATTGTGCCGTTGGGGGATTTGAGCAGGCCAGGGCCACCTCAGAAAAAAGCGAAGGCACCCCCCAGCCGTTTGATAAAAACCGGGATGGGTTGATCATCGGCGAAGGGGGCGGGGTTTTGGTTTTAGAAAGCCTGGAACATGCTCAGGCCAGAGGGGCAACGATTTTAGGGGAAATATGCGGCTATGGCCAAACTACCGATGCCCACCATATCACGGCCCCTTCGGAAGGGGGAATTGGAGCGGCCAGGGCGATGGTGCGGGCGATGGCTGATGCCGGGATCACCCCGGCAGAGGTGGATTATATTAGTGCCCACGGGACGGCTACCCCGCTCAATGATCTGTATGAAACGCTGTCTATCAAAAAAGCGTTGGGTGAGGAACACGCTTACCGGGTAGCTATTAGCTCGACCAAATCTATGACCGGGCATATCATGGGGGCTACCGGGGCCATTGAGGCGATTTTCTGCCTGCTGGCTATTCGGGATCAGCTGTTGCCCCCCACCATCAATTATGTGACTCCAGACCCGGAATGTGACCTGGATTATGTGCCCAATACGGCGCGGCCGGCTCAGGTGCGGGTGACTCTGAACAATGCCTTTGGCTTTGGTGGGCATAATGCGGTTTTGGTTATCAAACGGTTTTCCTCGTGACTAAGCCGTGCCCTCACCCTAACCCTCTCCCCAGCGGGGCGAGGGAATAGCTCCCTTCTCCCTTTGAGGGAGAAGGGCTGGGGATGAGGGTATATAAACCCCCTCACCCTAACCCTCTCCCCAGCGGGGCGAGGGAATAGCTCCCTTCTCCCTTTGAGGGAGAAGGGCTGGGGATGAGGGTATATAAACCCCCTCACCCTAACCCTCTCCCCAGCGGGGCGAGGGAATAGCTCCCTTCTCCCTTTGAGGGAGAAGGGCTGGGGATGAGGGTATACAGTTTTATGAGTTAAAAGATTGTGATTGAAGAGTTGCAAACCTTAGCCGCGATTTTAGATGTCCCTTTTCAGGATTATTCCCTGCTCAGTCGCGCCCTGACCCACCGCTCTTATCTCAATGAACGGCCTGATGATTTTCTGGAAGATAACGAACGACTGGAGTTTTTGGGAGATGCGGTGTTGGATTTTATCGTGGGAGCCTACCTGTATCACCGGTTTCCTGAAATGGATGAAGGGGAGCTGACTTCGCTCCGTTCGGCACTGGTACGGACGGAAACGTTAGCTGGGTTTGCCCGTGATCTGCAAGTGGGAATGTTTTTGCGCCTGGGGCTGGGGGAAGCGGATAATGGCGGCCGCAACCGAAATCAGATACTTTGTGGGGCGTTTGAGGCGATCATTGGGGCCATTTATCTGGACCAGGGGTTGGTTAAGGTACGGGAATTGGTGGAGCGGCTCATCCCTTCCCGACTGGAACAAATTGTGGCTCAATCGCTTCATAAAGATGCCAAAAGTGAGTTTCAGGTGTGGGCACAAGCCACCTTTAACCAGACCCCCCACTATGAATTGGTGACCAGTGAAGGTCCAGACCATGCCAGGGTATTTACCGTCCGGGTGATGGTGGGGGAAAGGGCCTGGGGTACAGGTTCTGGTCGCAGTAAACAAATGGCTGCTCAGGCTGCGGCCGCGGCCGCCATCACCCTCATTGAAGATTACGAAATCAGTCAGGAGCTTGCAGGAGAAGTCGAATGAGCCGTATACTGATTACCGGTGGGAGCAGCTATTTAGGCCAAAATCTTATCCCCCTGGCTATGGCAACCCATGAGGTATGTTACACCTTTTATCACCGTGATCCCCTGAACTTACCCCAGGGCCGTTATGTAGATATACGGGATGCTCAGGGGGTCAAGAAGGTAGTGACTGAATTTGCTCCCGAAATTATTATTCACACGGCCGGGTCAAACCGGTCTCCAGATATGAGCCAGGTGATAACGGAGGGGGCAGAAAATATGCGTGCGGCCGCGTACTTTGCCAACGCCCGCCTCATTCACATCTCTACTGATGTCATCTTTGACGGTGAAAATGGCCCCTACCGGGAAAGTGATCCTCCTAACCCCATCCATGCTTATGGCCGGGCCAAAGCCGAAGCTGAAGCCACGATTCGCCGTCTGCCCAGCTATGCCATTGTGCGAACGTCACTTATTTACAGCCTGAAACAGATGGATTTAGGGACCCAGTGGATGGTGGATTCGTTACGTGCTGGGGAAACAGTGACCTTGTTTACCGATCAACTCCGCAACCCTGTCTGGGTGAATACCTTAAGCCTGGCTTGCCTGGAGTTGGCTCAAAACAGCTACGTTGGCATCATCAATGTTGCCGGGCGGCAGGCAATGAGCCGGGCTGAGTTTGGTTTGAAAATGTTAGGCTGGTGGAATATTGTCGAAAGAACAACCTTAAACACGGGTACCAGCAACCCTATCCTTTTTCCCCGTGATTGCCGTCTTGATCTTTCTCTGGCCCAGCGCCTTCTCTCTACCCCCCTGTTGGGCGTGGATGAGGTGATAGAACAACACCAGGCCAAGGAGTAGTCAGCAAATGGTTTTATGGTTTGGGCAAATAACTCCATACCGTTTTAGTTAATTTTGCCAGGTCATAGGGTTTGGGTAAAAAGGGAGTATCAGAGGGGAACCGGGTATTGCTGCTGTTTTGCCGGTAACCAGAAGAAATGATAATAGGTACAGAGGTATTAATTTCGCGTAGGCGGTAAAAGGTAGCTTCTCCGCTTAACCCTGGCAAGGTCAAATCAAGCAAAATGAGGCTGATGGCGGCCGCGTACTCTTTATATAAGTTTAGCCCTTGCTCCCCGTCTGCGGCCGCTATCACCTTTATATCATATAACGACAAAATATCAGCGACAGCTTCCCGGATCGCTACTTCATCATCTATGATCAAAACCATCTGTTGTTTATCCACACCTTACCTACCTTGTTAGCCGTTCCCATTAAAACATGGCATAATCATAACGCATTACCGAGCGAGATGACACCAGGAAAAAGGGTATATTTACAATACCCCAGTTATTCGACATGAGCAGTTTACCAACACAACAAAGCACCCCATCCGCATATATGAATGACAGTACCCGCCTGCAAAGCCTGTATGTCATTAACAATATGTTGAAACAGGCCGAGGCCGATGGCCTGGATATCAACATTGTTTTGCCGCGCATCCTCAATGTAGCTGTCGAGCAATTAAAAGGACACAAAGGCAGCATCATTGTTGTCAACCAATCCTTTCACGTTGAGCATACTCTCTCATTAGGCCGGGGTACAACTACCCGAACCGCCCGTCATTTTGTGGAAAAAGCGCTGCGTGAGGGGTTGGCTGGTTGGGCTATTCAACACCAAGAACCGGCCATCGTCAATAATACCCTCACGGACAAGCGGTGGCTGCCTTCCCCCGAACAAGGTGGCGAACCCTGGTCAGTTATTTGTATGCCCCTGATATACCGGGCACGCACCATCGGCGTGTTGACCATTATGAAGCCGGGGGTCAACCAGTTTTCGCCAGATGATGTGGCGCTGCTTTCAACCATAACGCACCAGGCTTCTATTACCCTGGAAAATGCCCGTCTGCTGGATGAAGCCCATCGCCAAATCAAAGTCAAGGAGATGCTGTTTGAGGCTGGCCGGGCGATCAACTCTACCCTCAACCGTAATGAGATTATCCAACGGCTTCTCTCGCAAATGAATGAGCTGCTCAAAGTAGAAGCCCTTTCTATCGCCCTGGTAGATAAAAATACCAATGAATTAGTTTTTGAGGTCGCCGAAGGTGAAGGCAGCGACAAAATTATTGGGGTACGCATTCCCACAAACCAGGGGGTGATGGGCAGCGTTATGGCCACAGGCAAACCGTCCATTGTCAGAAACGCGGCCGCGGAAGAGCGTATCCACCGGGGTACAGACCGGCGCACCAATACCCAAACCCGCTCCTTGATATGTGCCCCGCTGGAAATCAAAGGTGAAGTCGTTGGCACTATTCAGGCCATCAACCCCCTGGATGGAGATTTTGGTGAAGACGAACTGCGCCTTCTGATTAACCTGGCCAATCTGGCCAGCACGGCTATCACCAATGCTCAACAGTTTGAACTCATCCGTACAGCCGAAGAACGGTTCCTTAATCTGTTTGAAGATAGTATTGACCCCATCATTTTAACCGATATGGCGGGTAACATTATGGAGGTCAACCGGCAGGCGTGCGACATTTTTGGCTATAATCGGGAAGAGTTCTTGCGACTAAATCTGAGTGCCTTACATCCGGTAAATACCGGCGTTTTGGGGGTACAAAAATTCAACTCTATCCAGAATAACCGGGTGACTGTTTTCACCAGCCATACCATTACCAAAAATCGAGAATATATCCCTATCGAAGTCCATGCCAAACGGCTTAAATCTGGCTCAACCGATGTTTTGCAATGGATTCACCATGACATTTCTAAACAGGTGGAGTTGGATGAGATGCGGAAAGACCTTACCGCCATGTTATTCCATGATTTGCAAAGCCCACTCAGCAATGTTATCTCCAGCCTGGAGATGCTCAATTTAGAGATTGATGCCGCCAATGAACCTACCCAGGCCTTTATGTTGGACATTGCTTTGCAGAGCAGCCGGGGATTGCAATCCCTTATTTATTCCCTGCTTGACATTAATCGGCTCGAAGCTGGGGAACCAATTACCAACCAAACATCTGTGGATATTCGGGAGATCATCCAAAAGGCTGAAGGAATTGTAGCTCCAACCCTGGAGCAGCGTAAAGTTAGCATTGTTCACCAGTTTGATGCTTATTTGCCTGATGCGTATGTGGATGAGGATATGATCCGCCGGGTGTTGATTAACCTGATTGATAACGCGGTGAAGTTTAGTCCCCAGCGAGAAAGTATTACCATCACGGTGAATGAACCGATGGTAGGGGATAAATTGTTCCTTACGGTCAGTGATAAGGGACGAGGGATTCCTGAGCAGTATCGCAAAGATGTATTTGAGAAATTCCGTCGCCTGAAAAATAAAGACGCCCCCAAAGGGTTTGGTCTGGGTCTGGCATTTTGCCGGTTGGCTATTGAAGCCCACGGCGGCCGCATCTGGATTGATGATGCTCCCGGCGGTGGGGCACGGTTCAATTTCACCTTGCCTACCGCCCCCAAATCATAAAATCATCGTAACTACTAAGGTACACAAAAATTTCACCGCGAAGACGCCAAGATAAGTAAGGATTTCTTGAGGAACTTTGTGTTCTTTGCGGCTTCGCGGTTAGTAGTTACAAATCACCATCTTATGACTGAACGGCTCTACTACACTGACGCTTACACCACCCAATTTACGGCTACCATCGTGGAACGTCTCCGCGAAAACGGCCAACTCCTGCTCGTTTTAGACCGAACCTATTTTTACCCTACATCTGGTGGGCAATTGGCTGACCGGGGCCGGATCAATGGGGAGCCGGTAATTGATGTGCAGATACGTGAAGCAGATGGGGCGGTTGTCCATTTTCTGCAAAACAAAGAGGAGATTTGGACGGATGAAATTAAAGGAGAGATTGCCTGGGAACGACGGTTTGAACAAATGCAAACCCATACCGGTCAACATATTCTCTCCCAGGCATTTATGCAGATGGCCCAGGCGGAAACGGTCAGTGTCCATATGGGAGAAGAGAGCTGCACCCTTGATTTGTCTTCGGCCACATTGACCCCAACCCAGGTGGAGCAGGCCGAATGGCTGGCCAA
Source organism: Anaerolineae bacterium (assembly GCA_023384415.1). Taxonomy (GTDB): domain Bacteria; phylum Chloroflexota; class Anaerolineae; order Promineifilales; family Promineifilaceae; genus Trichofilum. The sequence goes on along the minus strand of JAHDWJ010000019.1, from coordinate 89,668 downwards.
TCAAATTGTGTGGGAAAATCGAACGGTAAAACCTTACTTTGTCTCATCAGCACAAGCAGAGCAGCTCCATTTACGGAAATTACCCCCGGTGACAGGCAAAATTCGCCTCATTGATATTGATAAGTTTGATCTGACAGCCTGTGGCGGCACCCATGTAGCCCGGACGGGTGAGGTTGGGTTAATTAAGGTTGTTAAACTCGAAAGATACAAAGAGGGGCTGCGGGTAGAGTTTCGCTGCGGCCGCAGAGCATTGCTCGATTATCGGCTTAAAAACAACGTGGCTAACCGGCTGGCCGCTGCCCTGACGACCAGCTATACTGGCATTGAACCGGCCGTACAAAAATTGCAGGCGGAACTGAAACAAAGCCAACGTCTCCTAAAAAAACAACAAACGGATTTGCTGGCCGGAGAAGCTGCCCGCCTGCTCCGAGACACGCCGCGTAAGGGCAAAACCCAACTCATTTGTCAGGTGTACTCAGAGTGGGATGCGGGGCAGGTGCGGTTGTTGGCCAAACAGTTGACCCAAAACCCAGAGGTCATTGCTTTGTTGGGGGTAGCAGGGGAGAAAGCCCAGCTCATTTTTGCTCGCTCTGAGGATGGGCCGGGTAATATGAGTGACTTGCTCAAAATGGTGCTGCCGCTGTTGGGCGCGGCCGCAGGCGGTGGCAATGCCACCTTTGCCCAGGGAGGAGGCCCCCCCGCCGACCTCGCCCGCCTATCTCAGGCCCTCAGCCGTGCCGAAAAGCTCATCCTGGCCCAAATGTAGGCCGTTCACCCATAACCAAGAATTTGTTACAACCAGCCCTTTAGGAAATTCCACCGTCAGGCCGCCATTTCAGATTGGTTCAATCTTTGGAGATTGAACCAATCTCCATCAAGTTAATTCCGAACGACCCCTTAATGATGCAAAATCTGGGATAAAAATTGCCGCGTCCGCTCCTCATTGGGGTTGGCAAAGAAATTCTGTGGCGTGTTCTGCTCCACAATCTCCCCCGAGGCCATAAAAATAACCCGATCAGCGACTTCACGGGCAAACCCCATCTCATGGGTTACGGCCAAAATCGTATAGCCAGCTTTGGCCAGGTCACGCATGACATCTAGCACTTCCTTAATCATCTCCGGGTCCAGGGCAGAGGTTGGTTCATCAAAGAGCAAGATTTTCGGCTCCATAGCCAGGGTGCGGGCAATGGCTACCCGCTGCTGCTGCCCTCCCGAAAGCTGCCCCGGATATTTGTTGGCCTGCTCTGGGATTCCCACCCGGTTCAACCATTTCATGGCAATCTCTTCCGCCCGTTCACGGGACCATTTGCGTACATGAATGGGGGCCAGAGTTACATTCTCCAACACGGTGAGATGAGGAAACAGGTTAAACTGCTGGAACACCATGCCCACCTCACGCCGGATTTCGGCAATATTCCGCACATCATGGCTCAGGAGAATGCCATCTATAATAATCTCGCCTTGCTGATGCTCTTCCAGCCGATTGAGGGTACGGATAAAGGTAGATTTGCCCGATCCAGATGGCCCGATGATCACAATAACTTCGCCACTCTTTACCGTCAGCGAGAACCCTTTGAGGGCATGAAAATCCCCATACCATTTATGGACATCGTGGCAAATAATAATGTCTTGTGCGCTTGTTACTGTCATCTTCTTTTCTCCAGAAGTTTGCGAATGTGTAAGTATGCGAGTAGAGTCGCTACTACTCAATTCTCAGTCCTCAGTCCTTACTCCTTACCTCTCTCCCAACCCCATCCTTTTTTCCAGGCGGCGACTGTAGGCGACCATGATGGCCGACCCGGCAAAGTATAGTACAGCCAGGAACAGATACGCTTCACGGCGCACCCCCAGCCATTGGGGTTGGGCGCTGATGGCGTTAGCCACCCCTAGAATATCTAGCAGCCCAACAATGGCGACCAGGGTGGTATCTTTGAACAAACCGATGAATTGGCCTACCAGGGCGGGTATGACGATGCGGATGGCCTGGGGCAAAATGATGAGCCGATATTTATCGAAAGTACCCAACCCCAGCGAATCGGCCGCCTCATATTGTCCACGCGGGATGGCTTGTAATCCGCCGCGCACATTTTCAGCCAGATAAGCAGCCGAGAAAAGAGCAAACCCCCACAGTACCCGCCAGGTATTTAGGATTTCTATTCCCGGTGGCAGCAGGATGGGAAAGAGGGTAATGGTCAGGAAGAGGACAGCGATAAGGGGGATGCCGCGTATGAATTCAATGTACAGGGTACTAAAAGCGGCTACGACATTGCCATTGAAGCTGCGCTGGAAAAGGACGGCGAAAGCTGGTACTGCCAGCGGCCAATAAGCTATCACGCGCTCGATACTGTTGCGGGCGGCCGCTAAATTATCCGGGGTGGAGTTGATTAGCCCCCATACCATGATAGCCAGGGCCACGGTGTAGGTGAGCCAGGCGGGAATGCCTCGTATCTGGCTGCGCCGGCCCAGGGCCAATACCAGGCCAATGGGGAAGGAGACGACGATGGCGAAGACGGAGATGATGAGGGTAAGGAGGAAGCCACCCCAGTTCACGGATGGGTCTATGTAGCTGAGCAGCGGCCGCGTTACACCATTGACGGTACGGTTCAGTGAACCCAATAGATAGCCCAATAAAGTAATAACCGTATACGCCACTATCAGGCCAGAAAGGTAAGTCCCTGCCCGCAGCACTGTCCGGCCAGCAACAATCCAACCGGCTTCCCCTTCGGCAACTGGGAAGCGACGGTTCCACAACCACCAGCCACCAGCACAACCCAGGAAGATAGCCAGACCCAAAATGTGCAAGTTGACCCGGAAAAGGGGAGATAACATGCCATAAAGCCGGAGTATGGCCCACCCGGCGAAGACGGCCATGAGGAGATCGAGCAGCAAGCGCAAAATTTTCCAGCCCAGGCTCAACGTTGTATGGTTGCTTATTAACCATTGGTAAACAAACCGGTTAATCCAGATAATGAACGCGGCCGCACCCACCACCAGCAGCGTATTTACCAGATTATTCCCCAACCGGGCTGGCTCCCAGACAAACAGGCTACGGAAAATGCCCTGGATGACCGAATTGAACGAATCAGTGGCAAACGGCGGCGGCCGCACTCCTCGCAGCAAAATAAAAATGATAATAGGGGAAAGGAACCAAAGCAGCGTCAACACCCGGCGCATTTGCTTATTGGGGAAGCTGTCCCGATACACAAATTGGCTGGGAATCAGCAATAAAATAACCAGATAAGCAGAGGCATATACTCGCCACAATTCATCCCGGCTGTAGCGGAATACCATCATGGTGGTCATATTGGCGGCGACCCCGCCCCAGTTAGCCCCACTAAACTGATCCCGCACCACAAAAAATTGCGGGTTGGTCGCACTGCTTTCCAGGCAAGTTTCTCCATTACGTGGATCGTTGGGTAAGCTGTCAAAACAGACCCGCACTGGCTCCTGGCCGATCAATGCCACATCCACATCGGTTGATTGGGTGGCGATAGGAAAACAACGCTGCTGGGCGTTAATGATTTCCGTCCGGCTGACAGCTGCGTCAATACCCCCTACCTGAAAACAAAAATTATCCCCGACCCGCTCCGGGCTGTCAGCGCGGCGTTCGGTGATGGGGATGCGGGAAAAGCTGGCTGTCTCCCAGGCGTACCGGTACAGACCAAAGATAGCCCCCAGAATAGCCAGGACTAAAAGCACTGTAATCAGGATGTTGGTGATGGAGTTGTATAAATTGTTGCGTAACCACCAGGTGAGGGGGGTATGTTTGTGTCGTACTTCACTGAAAACCGTGGCTGCGACGGAGACGATCCAGATGATAAGGACGATAATGGTGGTAATGGGCGCGGCCGCGAGCCGGTTGACGATAAAATTAACCGTAATCGCTGTGAGAGCCACCAGCCATACCACCATCAGCCATGAACTGGTAATATGCTCGGCCCAAAACCGGTTCCAATCTACCGAACGAAGCAGCGTAAGGGGGGATGTTCTCTCATTCATCGGCTAGACTCGTAACAACTCAGGGGAACTGTTCATTGCTTACTGCCTACTATCTTTCCACCAGGGCAATCTGCCGGTTATACCAGTTAAGAATGACTGAAATGACCAGACTAAACAACAGGTAAATAGCCGCCATAATGACAATAAGCTGTACCGCCCGGCCAGATTGATTAATGGCTGTCTGTATGATGCGGTACAAATCAGGGAAAGCCACAGCTAACCCCAGGCTGGAGTTTTTGGTCAGATTCAGGTACTGGCTGATCATGGGGGGGATAATGACCCGGAGAGCCTGAGGCATGACTACCAGGCGCAGACGCTGCCCTTCCGAAAGACCCAAAGCCCGTGCGGCCTCTGACTGCCCTTTGGGCACAGCCATAATCCCGGCCCGGACAATTTCCGCCACGAAAGCGGCTGTAAACAGGACCAGCCCGATAAGCAAGGCGGTAAATTCGGCAGTTAATTTAGTACCGCCCACAAAATTAAACCCTTCTAAACGAGGCAAAGAGAAGCGCAGTGGAGTTTCGCGAATACCAACGATTCGGTGAGTCGCTGAATCTTCTAATAAATCTCTTTCAGCCGCCAGAATGGTGCGGCTGGCAACAAAAACTTCGCATTCCCCCTGGGCATAAACATCAAGAGCTTGTTCAGGCCGGGCGGTACGACGCACCACCTGGTAAGGGATACCGCTTTGGCGTAGTTGGGCGGTGAAGTTAACCTCAGAGGGGGAATCCTGAATGGCACAAATTTTGAGTGCGGCTGTGTTCACCGCTTCTTGAGACAACAGCCCTACGCGCAGCCGGTCAGGAATATCAGACATGGTGTTAACTGCCAACCGCCGCTCTATCAGAGCAGGCAAATCTCGATACGCCCGCACATTGGCTCGCTGGGAAATGAGGATGGCTTCGTTTTGGCTGTTGGCCCCGGCGACGTACCAACCTATACCCACAATGAGCAGAAAAGAGAGGATGACCCAGCGGCCGCGGTTGCTGGCATACCCCGTTTGTTCCTCATACCGTCCTAGCAAAAACCACAACACCTGGGCCTGAATAATTGCCAGTACCACAAAAGCCAGCCAGACCGGAAACGAAGACATAAAGACCAGATCAGGGAAATTGATTCCCCGTTGGCTGACAAAAATAGGCAAGTTAAACAGTTGAATGGCTGAATTAACCTGGGGTAAGGCCAAAATAACCACAAAATAAATGAAAAAAAGTTGTAACAGCAGCGGTGTATTCCGCATTAAATCAATGTACCATTTCGCCAGACTGTTCACCAGCCAGTTGTTTGACAGCCGGGCAATACCGGTAAACGTCCCTAGAATGGTTGTCAAAATGATGCCATAAAAAGAAACTTTAATCGTATTCAGGGCTGCTACCCCAACCGCCCGCCAAAAAGAATCTTGCTCTACATAAGGGACGACCGATTCAGAAATAGGAAAACCAGCGTCTGTGCTCATAAAATCAAAAGCACAACGGACATTGGAGCTGCCATCACGACAAATAAATTGGGAGGCCCCTAGAGAGAAAATGTTGGTGGCGACATTATTAAGTAACCAGCGTGCCGCCAGAAAAAACAAAATAACAAATATAATCTGGGCCAAAACACCAATCACCCGCCCATCCCGCCATAGGGGGATCAATTCAACCGGTTTGAGTTGGGTTTCCTTCCGTTCAACCATGACCCCTCCTCATGGAAAACCAGGGGAATAAAACAGATGTTACCTGTTCGTTTTAAGCTGATAAGGTGGCTGGCATGGAGTGATTCAACTTAAAAATCGAATCTCTCCATGCCAGACCTTAGACATGATGAGATGTGACAACTCTTGCCGAGTTATCACATCTACTGTTTGTTAGCGGAAGGGAATGGGGTACAACAACCCACCATCAGTATACAGGGAGTTGGGGCCGCGCGGCAGATCAAACGGCGTATCTGGGCCGAGGTTGCGGTTGTAAATGTCCGCGTAATTACCTACTTGTTTAACAACCTGGTAACAAAAATCGTTGTTCAACCCCAATGCCTGGCCATAATCACCGGATTCACCTAAAAGACCGGCAATAGGAGGATTATCACTACCAAGTTGGCTATCTACATTGGCCTGATTAACGCCCAGGAATTCAGCGTTGAAGGTGCAGTAAACAACCCAGCTTACGATGTCATTCCATTCGTTATCCCCATGACGAGTCAGAGGACCCAGAGGTTCGCGGGACATATCTTCAACTAGAATAACATGGGCAGTAGGATCAGCCAGGAGAATTTGTTGGGAAACCAAACCAGATTTGTCGGTGGTGAACCCATCGCAGGCTCCAGAGTCGTAGGCTTCACGGGTGCTAACAGCATCTGGGAAGACGAGGGGGGTGTAGTTGATCCCCAACAGGGCGAAGTAATCAGCCAGGTTCTTTTCCGTGGTGGTGCCGGACTGAACGCAGATGGTAGAACCGGCTAATTGGGCGAATGAGCTGATGTTGTCGGCGCGACGTACCATCATCCCTTGTCCGTCAAAGAAAGTGACTGGAGCAAAGTCAAAGCCAAGAGAGGTGTCCCGGCTGAGGGTCCAGGTGGTGTTGCGGATCAGGACATCTACTTCACCGGATTGCAGGGTGGGGAAGCGGGAGTCACCGGTGGTAGGAACGACTTCAATGGCTTCAGAGTTGCCGAGGACCGCGGCCGCAATCGCCTTGCAAAAATCAATATCAAAACCACTAAAGCCACCGGTGGCCGGGTCAAGATAACCAAACCCTGGTACATTGGCATTGCCACCACATTTTAACACCCCCCGCTCCTGGACAGTTCTAAGGGTATTGCCCCCACCGGCAAAGGTGACAGCGACTTGTTGGGTTTGTACTTCGGTCGTCGTTTCTCCCGCAACTGGGACTTCAACCGTGACAATACGGGTTACTTCGGTTTGTCCCCCTTGTTCACTACAGGCCGCAAGGACAAAAATCATGGCTAAAAGGCTCAGGATAAGCAAAATTCTTCTCATGTTCATCGGTTCTCCTCCATAACTAAAATGTGGACTTTGACAAAGATAGGGTAAAGTAAAAGGGTTGCGCACTCAAATAGGGCTATCACCTCCTTTAATTCGTATAACCAACACAGAAATTTTTCTGTGAGGATGGTAGTATTTTGGGTTTGATGAGTGACCTTAGCCGCAGTCACTAACAATGAGGTACTAATGTCCTAGTATATCGTTGAGGGTGAAATGATCAAATTTAGTTGCACATATGGCCTACGCCTGACCCAGTAGGCCGTTTACTCCTTAAAACCTCAAGACTTGCACAACCCATATGTTGAGAAGTTTAGGGAACGCGCCATAGGCGACATGAGTAAATCCGACCTATTTCTACAGGCTTACATAAGATGAATAACCACGAATACCTGACTTTTTTGTTACATGGGAACCAGTTAAAGCGGACGGCCCGCACTGGTTGGGGGCAGCGGGGTGTCCCGGCAGCAGAAAATGTGGCGGCTCACTCATTTGGGGTGATTTTTGTGGCCCTTGCTCTGGCTGAATGGGTGGAAACGCCGCTAGATCGGTATAAGGTGCTGGCGATGGCGGCTCTCCATGATTTGCCGGAGAGTGTGACGACCGATATTCCTACCCCGGCCTGGCGTTATTTACCTCCTGGCATTAAAACGGAAGCCGAGCGGGGGGCCATGCACCATATTTTGGGGGAACTGCCATTGGCGGGGCCGTTTATGGCTTTATGGGAAGAGTTGCATGAACAGGTGACGCCAGAGGCCCGTCTGGTGGATGATGCGGATAAGCTGGAGATGTTTATCCAGGCGGTGATGTATGAGGAGCAGACGGGAAACCGACAGTTGGCGGAGTTTTGGTCGCGGCCGCATACGTTCCACTTCTCCCAGGCACAGGCGTTGTATGAGGTGCTGCGAGAGAGGCGAGGCAGTTAGTAGTGGGCAGTGGGTAGTGAGCAGTGGGTAGGTTTTATGATTGATTTTGAGTTAAGGCCGGAAGATGACGATGAGGGGGTTAAGGTGGTGAATGCTACCGCTCTGGTTCCGCGTCGGTGGTTGTGGCTGAAAGGGGTGGGGCTGTTTTGGCTGTTTGTGGGACTGATGGTGTATATCCAGACTGGCGCGCTGACCATTCCTGATACCGATGGCTATTACCATATCAAAATGGGTTGGCTTATCCGGCAGGAAGGGATCAAGCCGGATTTCCCCTGGCTGCCTTTGACGATTCTCAATGAGGAAGCGTATACCAATCACCATTTACTTTATCATCTCTATCTGGCTCTGTTTGCCACCACAGATCCGGTGGTTGATGGGGGAGCGGCCCTTGTTCGGGGGGCGAAGGTAGCGACGGTGCTGCTGCCGGCGTTGGCGTTTGTAGCGGTGTGGTGGCTGCTCCAGGGGCAGAAGGTGCCAGCCGCGGCCGCGTTCGCTTTAGCTTTGTTCGCCCTTTCATCCGCTTTTTTGTTCCGCATGAACATGGTGCGGGCGCAATCTCTTTCCCTGCTGCTTCTGGTATTGGCGCTCCATTGGCTGCTGCAAGGGCGGTACGGCTGGCTTATTCCTCTGGGGTTTGTTTATGTGTGGGCTTATAATGCCTTTCCCCTTTTACTGGTGGTGGCAGGTTTGTACGCGGCCGCGACCCTGCTTCTGGAGCGTCGGCTTGTCTGGCAAGCGGTTGTCTATCCGCTTATCGGCATCAGCCTGGGTCTCATCATCAACCCTTACTTCCCCCAAAACATCAGCTTCATCCTCAGCCATTTGGGGCCGAAAATTGGTGGTCTGGAAACACCCGTAGGCAATGAGTGGTATCCGTATGAAACGTGGACGCTGGTACAAAATTCCGGCTACGCTCTGCTGGCCTTTGTCTTAGGGGCCTTAGCCTGGGGCTGGCAGGAAAAACGACCGGATAAGGCCATATTCATCGCTTTTGGCCTGGCTGTTTTCTTTGCCTTTTTGCTGTTTAAGTCACGCCGGTTTGTAGAATATTTTCCGGCCTTTGCCCTTATTTTCCTGGCCTTTGCCGCTGCCCCTATTTTAACCGCCTGGAAGGTGCAGCGGCCGCGCCTGGCCCCGTATTTGCCTGTTATTCTGTTGGCTTTACTCCTCTGGCCGGTTTACCAGACGGTGCGTGAGGCCCGCCTGTCTCTAGGCAGTACCCGCCCGCCCGATCTCTATGCTGCGGCCGCGCTCTGGCTGCATGAGGAAGCTCCACCTGGGGCGATGGTGTTCCAAACGGATTGGGATGATTTCACCCGCCTCTTTTTTTATAACCACCGGCTCATTTATACTGTTGGTTTAGATCCCACCTACCTGGAATTGGCTGATGCGGAGCGGTATCAACTGTGGGTGGAGATAACCCGCGGCCGCGTTCCTCATCCTGGCCAGATTATTGGCGAACAGTTCGCGGCCGCGTATGTGTTCTCTGACCTGGAGCATCGAGCTTTTATGAACCAGGCCGCCACTGACCCGTATCTGCAAGAAATTTACCGCGACCAATATGCAGTCATTTATGCTGTTTTATCGCCTATACGACAGCCTGAATAGCCCATTACTTTTTGCTTCTTAGTACGACTGGATCACTGCGGGTAAGGGGATATTCTAACCTCTATGCCGGACAAGATGTTCTTGGGTTATACTTGCGCCAGGTTTCTATAGACAACCATAGGTGAATGACGTTGCGTAATGAATCAGTTCTCCTGGCCCAGGCTCGCAAATTAGACCCCGGGGCATTGGCGGAAATACATACGGCCTATTATGGGCCGTTGTTTCGCTACATTGCTTTCCGTGTTTCTGATCAGCAGACAGCCGAGGATTTGACCAGCGAGGTGTTTACCCGGCTGCTCAATGCCCTTCATGCTGGTCGCGCTCCTGACACGACCTTGAAAGGGTGGCTATATGGGGTGGCTGCCAATGTGGTCACTGATTTTCACCGCCAGCAATATCGGCGGCCGCAGACTGAACTGCCCGACAGTTTGCCCAGTTTACATGAGGACCCCAGTGAAGCCGCTCATTTCAACTTACGCCAAACCCATTTGCGGGCGGCGATGGGGGAACTGACGAGCGAACAACAAGATGTATTAGCCTTGCGCTTTGGTTATGATATGCCTATTCGTGATGTGGCGGAGACGATGGGTAAGAGTGAAGGGGCAGTTAAACAGTTGCAAGCCCGGGCCGTAGCGATGTTAGCTAAGAAATTGACCTCGTGGAGAGGAATGTAATGGATGCTAATTTAGAAGCCAAACTTATTAAATGTTTGGAATTTATGGAGCGCGGCTACTCCATAGAAAATATTCTGCGCCGCTTCCCGGAAGATGCTGAAGCCTTGCGGCCGCTGCTGGAAACGGCGCAGCAGGTCGCTTCACTGCCGGCTGGTTATTCTTTGGGGGCACAGCAGCGTTCGCGGAATGCTTTTTTGGCTCAGGCGGCGGAACTGCGCCAGACACCCACATCCCCTTGGCGAGATTGGTTCCGTTGGCCGCAATTGGCCCCATCGTTGGCTGCGGCCGCCCTCATCGTCATCCTCATTAGCGCCTTGGTCATAGCTTTGCTCTATGAACGGCCCGAAGAAGTTTTGACCCCTAACGAGACCCTTCCCCCAGCCGCTTTGGAGACACCTACGACAACACCTACGTTAGAAGATACAGTTGTGCCGACCATCACCCCCTCGGCCACAGTAACCCCACCCCAACCCAGCCCCACCGTTACCAGCACCGAAACATGGCCCACTTTTACGGCTACCCCAACAAGCAGCCCAACGCTTGCGCCATCAGCTACGTCAACCCTTACCCTGATTCCTCCATCGCCAACCATGACGATGACGCCACCGTCCGCCCCCCCTCCAGGAGATGGCAACAATAACAACAATGATAATGGCAATGATAATGATAATGGCAACGACAACGATAATGACAACGACAACGATAATGACAACGACAACGATAATGATTAGTGTTGGAGAGAGCAATGACGCGATATAGAGATGTTGTTTTATCGGCAAGCGGCCGCACAGTTATCCCTGGCGCTATCTGGTGTGATACCTTTCTCAGCAAGCTGCGGGGGTTCACCTTCCGCCGCCAGATCTCCCCTGGTGATGGCCTGGTTCTAGTCAACGCCAAAGATGATCGTCTCAACAGTGCCATTCACATGTTTTTTGTTTTTTTTGACCTGGCGGTTATCTGGGTAAACGGTGAAGGGGTGGTGGTAGATAAGCTGCTGGCGAAACCGTGGCGGCCGCATTATGCCCCTCAATCTCCCGCCCGTTACGTCATTGAAGGCCATCCCACCCTTTTGACGCAGATAGAGGTTGGTGAAAAATTAACATTTCCCGAAAGTTCACTCCCCTGAATAGCTGCAATTTGATCTGTCTCCCCTGAATTTTGTGATATAATTCACAATGCTTTAGAGATAAAGCCCTGATTATTCACAAAAAAAGGAAACTGCTCAAGCCAACCTCCAGATAGAGCCAACTTAAAGTGGGGTTTAGAGGGCAGTTTCCCACTGATGGAGGAGTATAAGTTATGAAACATTTGATTCGTTTGGCAGTATTGTTGTTGGTCGCGGCCGCGGTTGTCGCCTGCGGTGGTGGTGGGAATAGTTCTAGCGGCCCGGCTCCCGTGTCCTTTACCGTCACTGGGGATGACTCTTTTGTGTACAGCCCTAATCAATTATCTGCGCCAACGGGGGCACAAGTTACGGTGACTTTTCGTAACATTGGCGGGTTGGATCATAATTGGATTCTCGTTGGGAATGATGTTGATGTTTTGACTGTCACCGAGACAGCGGCCCTGGCTGGAGCAAATGCCGGTATGGTTACAGGTGGCAGCGAAAGCACTTTCTCTTTCTTTGCCCCGGCTGCGGGTAATTATAAATTTGTCTGCACAGTGGCTGGTCATGCCGCTGGAGGCATGGTAGGAACGTTTACCGTCACGGAATAAATCCCCTTTTTTCAGTTAGCTAATCCTGGTTTTTGATGAGCAACCTCTGGCGTTCAAGCAGCGCCAGAGGTTTTTTGTTGTCTGCAAAGGTTTGTATAATGGAGATGTATGCTCCGCCAACTTTTCATGTCGCGGCCGCAGCAGGCAGCCATTATCACCCATTTACAAACCTGTTTCCCTCAGGAGGGGTGTGGTTTCTTAGCCGGTACATGTGTCGAAGGTATCGGTCAGGTTAGCGTGGTTTATCCTATGGTTAATGTGCTAGCCAGTCCCACCGCATATGCGATGGAACCAGCAGCGATGGTCAAGACGCTTTTGGAAATCGAGAGGTTGGGATTCACCTTGTTGGCAATTTATCACTCTCACCCGTACAGTGCGGCTGTCCCCTCAGCCCAGGATGTAACGCTGGCGAATTACCCAGAGGCGGCTTATCTCATTATTTCGTTGCTGGATGGGACGCGGCCGCAAAGTAAGGCTTACCTTATTCGGGAACAGCAAGTTCAGCCCATCCCTCTAAATATTTTGTAACGGATTGACCGCTTGTGGGTTTAATATCGGTAGGAGAGAGGGCTATTCCTCACCAAGAAAGCATCATTCACCAACTGCCCCTAAGGCAGCCCTAAAGCCTGTGCCAGAGGTGATCGTTTCAACAAACTTAGCCAATGGGGGCGCGAGAGATTAAGGGAAAGATCAGGAAACAAGCTATGTCCGATACATTGATATTCATTCTCGCCGGATTAGCCGGGTATTTCTTTGGCTCCATCCCATTTGGGTTTCTCTTTGTGCGTATGACCAAAAAGGTAGATTTGCGCGAAGTGGGCAGCGGCCGCACCGGCGGCACCAACTCCATGCGGGCAGCCGGACCCGTCGTTGGAGCACTCACTGGTCTCAGCGATGTCCTCAAAGGGGCGGGGGCCATCTGGATTGCCCGCCTGGCGTTCGGCAATCTTTTAGATGTACGGCAGCTTCCCTGGGCTGAGGTATTGACTGGTATCGGCACTATCATCGGGCATAACTGGTCGCTCTTTTTGAAATTCAGAGGGGGAGCGGGAACAGGGCCTAATATTGGTTGGGCCACAGCCGTTTGGTGGCCCATGTTTCCAATTGGGGTGGTAACGGTTGTTGGTTTGCTAATGACGGTTGGGATGGCTTCTATCGCCTCATTAGCCACCGGGTTTGTCATTCCGCTCGCCTTTGGCATTCGTTACTTCACCGGCAAAGAAACGACCCCAGCCTATTTTATCGGTGGCCTCATCACCCTGGCCATCGTGTCCTGGTCGCTGCGCCCCAACATCCGGCGGCTTTTAGATGGGACTGAACGCATTGTTGGCCCTCGTTCCCGGCGTAAAGCTGCCGGTAATGGGTAAGCACTGGTTACAGATTAGAGATTGGAGCGTTGCTCACCCCCTACTTGCCAATGAAGCTTCTGGCGGTTATATCTAGCCAACGGGCATAATCTGATATTTTTCGCCCTATCACTGCGTTGGTTACAACAACTCTGCTACCCCCATTCCACTTATTGATTCTTAGTCAAAACCTCATAATGAAGCAGCCCCATCCCATCAATACGGGTATTGGCTACTTTGGGCAGGGAGATAACCACGCGGGGTTCCTGGGTCAAATCCAGGGTGGGGTACTCTTGGGCCCATAAGGTTTGGATGTTGAGGTAAATGGTTTGAAGCTGTACCGGGTCCAGGCTGGCTTCCGGGGTGAATAGTTGATCGAAGAGCGTATCCATCGCTTCACTCTCATAGTTAGAGCAGATAGTCTGGGTGTTGGTGACGAAGTAGGTAATCCAATCTAACCCGCCAACGAAACGTGGGGGGGAGTTGAGCGGCGGCCAACCAAGTAAGAAGGCTGGATAGGCACATAAGGTTATCTGCCCGCTAAATACCTCCCAGGGTGTGCCTACCAATGTCACCTGGAAAACCTCGGTTTCTTCTAATTGGGCTTTAATAGCGGCCGCGTAAGCAGACTCTTGTGGTCCATATCGCCCATCGTTAAGGTAATGGATGGTAACTGCCAGGGGATTGGTGGGGGTGTAGCCTGCGGCCGCCAGCAGTTGCCGTGCCCGGTTCAAATCTCGGGCCGGTTCCAACGGTTGGGATTCTGGCAGGTGGGTAGGAATGGGACTAAACAGGGCCGAACGGGTGTTGCTATACACCTCACGGGCTAAGGCATCCCGATCAATGGCATATGCGGCCGCCTGTCGTATCTGTTGGTTATCCCAGGGTGGCCCACTCTGCTCAAACACCAGATAGCTCTTAAAAACTGGCGGCCCTACGGTCAGGTTATACTCTCCTTCATCCAGGTCTAAAATGTCCTGATAGCGCAGCCCTGTCCAGGCAATATCAATCGAACCCCTCTCCAGGGCCGCCCGCATATTAGCCGGATCCTCATAGAAACGAATGACGATATTTTCAAACAGCGGCTCAGCCCCTGGCCATTGGGGATTGGCCTTAAGCCGCAGGAAATCTCCCTCATCCCACTGCACAATGGTATAAGGGCCAATGCCCCCACAAATAGATTGGGGGTTAAAGGCCAGGGTAAAACAGTTCTGACTGATAATGAAATAAGGGGGCGTTGCCAGCAAACTCAAGAAATGGGGCATTGGCTCTTGCAAGACGATTTTGACCTGGTACTCACCCAATATTTGCACGGCATCCGGGTCAGCAAACCCATTGCCGGCGGTATCTTTGAGAAAGCTGTTAATGAGCCAGTTGCCCATTCCGGCGGCTCGATCTAAGGACCATTTCACATCTATCGAGGTAAACGGTCGGCCATCGGGGAAGCTCAATCCCTGGCGCAATGGAATGGTGTATTCCCGCCCATCGGCTGAAACGGTAGGGTAGTCGGCCGCCAGGATAGGCACCAGGTTGTTTTCTGCATCCAACATGTAGAGGCCGCTCATGGTATTAATTTTGACCTCCCAGGAGACATAATGGGGGGTCGCGGCCGCGGGGTCTATATTGGTTAGCTGACCGGCAATGCCCAGAACAATCTCATTGGCTGCTGTACCAATCAGGGATTCACCGGCTTCTAACGTATCGGGGGCGATTAGCCAGGCCGTTATCAGGCGGGGGGCGACAACACCATCCTGATAAATTTGGGTGATAATCTCATTAAGAACATCCAGCAGGATGGTGTTGGCCGCAGCTACGGCAATGACATATTGTTTGCTAGTGAGCCAGGCTGAGCGGCTGTTATTACCACTGGCTCCCACCATTTTTAACTGCTGGTAATAGGTAGACGTGTAATATTCGGCGTCTGGGTGGTCTACAATGGCGGCACGGGCTTGCCCATCTATGACCGCCTGCAAAGCCCGGATAGGGGTTGTGGTGAGGTGTAAATCGGCGGCCGCAATGCCTAACTGCGCGGCTGTAGCCAACCCATTAGAATAATCTTGTACCGCTACCACCATTCCTGGTTGCAAATCATTGGCGGTCAGGATTTCCGTTTCATCGGCGCGGACGACCAAAAGCTGCCCCAACTCCAGATAAGGCCGGGTGAAGGCGATCCCCGGCACCGGCTCCGCCGGGGATACAATCGCGGAAAGGGCCATATCAAATTCCCCTTCGGCGACGGCAGCTAACATCCCATCATATGAGGTCACCACAAATTCATATTGCCAGTTGGTGCGGGCACGAAATTCGGCCATGAGGTCCGCCTCAAAACCGATGACGCTACCAAAGGCATCAAAATCACTAAATTGGCGGGTGCGGGAAGGGGCATCAATGGCGACAGTGATATAGTCTATTTCTTCGGCACTTTGGGGCCAGGAAGGGGGCGCGGCCGCTTCTGGAGTAAGCACGGGCCGGGGAGTCGGTGAAGGGGCGAGAGTATGTGTAGGGCTGGGGGTGGCGGCTTCATCGGCACAGCCCACCAGCAGCAAACAGGCGAGCAGAAAGAACAAAATGGGTTTACGAATCTGTTGAGCGAACATAAAAAGAAGTATAACAACCGCCGTATAGGGGCACAAATAGCGATAGGAACTTATCATTTTAGTACCTTACGAGTCAACTCTTTGTACAGAAAACAAGGACTGATCCACAGCTAACACAGATTGTCATAGATGGCTTAAAAAACTGTGTTCATCGGTGACACCTGAGGATAAATCTTTTCTGGCTTGTCCAGGTTAGGAGACTCCTGAAAGATTTTGCCCCTTCGCACGTTAAACAGGTAGATTCTGGAATCAGACAAGGAACTGTTATGGTTAAAACTGAAGAAGAACGGCTCGTTGAACAAGCGAAAGAAGACCCAGAAGCGTTTGGCCGTTTATATGACCGGTATATAGACCAGATTCACACTTATATTTTCCGGCAAATAAACGACGACGCCTTAGCCCAAGATATAACTGCGGCCGCTTTTGAAAAAGCGCTGCGTAATCTTCACCGTTATCACTGGCAAGGGGTTTCTTTTGCCGCCTGGCTTTATCGTATTGCCCGCAATGAGATGATCCAACGTCTGCGACGAGAACGATTTTTAGCTCCCTTGCGGGGTTGGATGTTGAGTTCGCTTAATGTTGAAAAAACGACTGAAATCCGTGAGCAGCAAAATCACGTGCAACAGGCTATAAAGAAACTTCCATCCAGAGATCGAGAGGTCATTATCCTTCGTTTCTATGAGGAATTATCTAGCGCGGAAGTGGCCGAGGTTCTGGGTTGTTCAACCGCTAATGTTTACGTGAGGCTGCACCGGGCGTTGACCCGGCTGCGTCAGGAGTTGGCAACGGATTCTACGACCGTTACCAATCTGACTGAGAGGGAAAATTATGTCTCTGAATAAATTTGATCCCCAGGAATGGGGGCACCGCTTAGATGCCGGTGAACAGAATGATCCTACACTGCTGCTGGCCGCCCAGTTAGAAAAAGATAAACCAGGCCGCCGGCCGCTCCCCCTCCGTGTTAAAACAGATTTACGCCACCGACTGGTAACTCAAGCGGCCGCTGTCCCCACCCGCAGACTTGATTATTGGGTCGCTTCCCTGGCTCTGACTGCGTTGTTAATCATACTGGCTGCCCTCATCTGGTCTTTACGGTCAGAGAATCCCCCTACTGCGGCCGCTACTCAGGATACAGAACTCATTGCCGCTGTCCCCACCGGACCAGCGATTCCCCATGAAGCAGAGCCAGGGGAGGAAAGTTGGAAACTTGATCAAATACGCCAGAGTGTAGATGGCAACAAATTGATGATCCAGACAACCCTGGCTTATACACTCACCGCACCAGCCACAGCAACCTTTAGCCTGGGGACAGCAAGCTCATCCAGCATAGCAGAGCCACCGGAAGAAATTTTGGGTACATTTGTTTTGGGCCCAGAACCGGTCTCAGCTATAGGCAATGAATTGGATGTGCAGTTTACCGTTGATCCCTGGGACGTTTGGCAGCAGTTCAACAGCTATGATTTGATTTTAGCCGTTCGACTGGAACGAGAAACGGCTGATGGGCCAGTGGTAATTAACCTTAGCGACCAGCCATTCACCCTTCGGGCCGAATGGTTGGATCAGATATGGTTTATCCGGGCCACACCGGAACCAGGGACACCCCTTGATAATACCAAATTCGTGGTAGTGTTGGGCTACCGGCTGCTATCTGCGCCTATGGCTGATGTTCAACTGTTAATCGCTGCCCCTGGTTGGGAAAACAGTATGGGCAGCGGGCGGCTGCCTACTAAAGGGGTGAGCGATCCGCGCCCAGTGAGTAGAGGGGAAGGTGTATTGACCTTCATCTTCACCACTGAGGATGCTGCTTACCTGCATACCCTGTTAGGTGATGAAGCAACCTTAGCTGTAACTATGCTTTCCCCTGGAGAAGATGGCACAGTACGCGCTTTGATCCAGCAAACCTTTAGCCAATATCGCTGGCCGATTGTTGGTGCTGACCAGCCTCCAGATCGCCTCTGGTTTATCTCCGTCTCTCCTGAATCTGGAGCGACTATCAGGGAAGGGGATACGATTATAGTGACAGTGGGGTATGAACTCTATGCGGCCGTGGAAGGCTCAGTTCACCTGGCCTTGAGGAATGCTGAGTGGAATGGGGTAAGCCCGCCAATAAATTCTTTAGGGGGGCAATCCATAACGCCAGGGACAGGTCAGGTTGAATTTCAATTTGTGGTAGATGATCTGTCAACATTACAAGCTCGTGTCGGTCAGTTTGCTCGTCTGGAAGCCCAATTGTATGGGATGGATGCCCAAAATCAAACTCAACAACGAGTCGAAGTTACGCTGGATGAAATGCCCTGGCGTTTGGGCGACGTTATGCTAGGCATTCCCCGCCTGATTCCCCAGGTGACTATTGTGCCAGAAGATGGGGCGGTCAGTGCAGGGACACGGCTGGATGTTTTGGACATTCAAGCCAGCGCAGACTCTGCTGCCGGGATGATGCCGATTACGTTTACGGTGCGGTTGGCGTATCAATTAGCTACAAGAGATGCTGAAGAGGGTACCATTATGATCTGGGTCGCGGCCGCGCCAGACGGAGCCATACTGCCTTTGGTTTTGGTCGCTGAAACGGTAAGAGCAGGAGCAGGTATTTTAGAGGCGACTTTTACCTTTAATCCCCAACGTGATTTGGACGAAATGCTCCGCCAACCACGCCGTTACCAGTTGATGTTTAGCTTTAATAAGGTGGATGACCCCGCCAGTTTGTTTTGGATTACGCTGCCCCCAGACTGGGAGTTCCGACCATAACGATTATAAGTTGACATAAGTACCGATTTGATTGGCGGCCGCGTTCCGTAAAACTATCCCAGCCGCGGCCGCGTCCTGCACTGCATTGCCCACCGATTTGAACAGGGTAATCTGGTCGGGACTGGTACGCCCAGGTTTCAGCCCGGCCACAATCTCCCCCAGTTCGGCGGCAATATGGTCTTCGCTAATTTCACCGGCCTGAAGGGGCAGTACCAGATCCCCCGCCTCAGCCCACATCGCCTCTCGTTCATCAATCACCACCAGGGCGCGGCGTACCGTTTCCGTATCTACCTCACGCTGATCAGGGCGGAAGGTGCCGACGGCGTTGATGTGTGTGCCTGGGCGTACATCCTGACCGTTGAAGACAGGGGTGCCAGATGAGGTGGCCGTGCAGATGATGTCGGCTTCGCGGACGGCCTGGGCGGGAGTTTGGGCAACGGTGATGTGGGGGGGGATGCGGCCGCGGCCGGCCATATCACGGACAAATTGTTCGGCATGGGCTTGGTTAGGGCTGTAAACCCATACCTGGGAGATGTCCCGCACGGCACAGATTGCTTCTAGCTGCGGCCGCGCCTGCACTCCACTGCCAAAAATCGCGGCTGTTCGGGCATCAGGCCGGGCCAATAAATCCGTTGCCGCCCCAGATGCGGCCCCGGTGCGAATGGCCGTCACCGCTCCCCCATTCATCAACGCCAGGGGAACGCCGGTCATCACATCCAGAGCTAAAACCACACCATTGATAACCGGGAGCCTATGGGCGGTGTTGCTGGGAAAAACAGAGACGAGCTTGACGGCCAGATCGCCCGTCTCATGGAGATAAGCAGGCATAATGAGGGATATACCCTGGTAAGCGGGGATGGTAATATGGCTGCGTAAGGGGACGGTGGCTTTAGCGGCCGCAAGCTGGGCAAAAGCCGTTTTCATCCCCTCAATCGCTTCAGCCATTGGCAGCGTTTGTTGCACATCTTGGGTTGATAAGATCAATAATTTCACAGAAATTATTCCAGGTTGGCTAGAAACTGCTGGAAACTTGTGGCTTTATCAACGACAGCGGCTTCACGCAGCAATTGGCGTAAAGTGTCAAGGCTCTTAATTTGCTGCAAGCGGGAGCTCAATTGAGGTGAAACCAGATCGAAGCGAATAGCTAGCAGGTCTAAAATCGCCTGACGTAACCCTTGCTCTTGTCCTTGCTGCATTCCTTGCTGCATTCCTTGCTGTATTCCTTGCTGCATTCCTTGCTGGATCAACTCTTCCGCTACTGTACCCATAATCTCGTCTCCATACCCACTAAGAGCATTTTCCACTATCTGGCTCAATCCAGTATACGAACTTTGTAACGCAATAACTGGAAACTCGTTAACGGTTCCACGCTGCTTTTGTGTTCTAAAAGAGTATAGACAAAAACCTTGGCTCCTTGGCGCAAGGATAATTGATAAAGCAGATCAGAAAAATGCTGCTGCAAATCGCGATCAATAAAACTATCTTTTCTGAGTTCCAGAGTATCCAGATCGAAAAGGGTGGCGACAGTGGGGGGTAGATAACGGGCCAAAAAGTCGCGGGCTATTTCCGGGCGGGAAAAAGATTCTTTGAAAAAACGATCATGGGGATTGGTCAATTCACTCATTCAATCCCCAGATAAGCTTTTTGCACGGTAGCGTTCTGTTGCAATGCTTTAGCCGTATCGCTGAGGACAATTTCACCAGTTTGCAAGACATAGCCCCGGTGGCCTACTTGCAAGGCCATGTGGGCGTTTTGTTCAACCAGGAGAATGGTGACGCCATCTTTGTTGATAGTTTGGATAATATCAAAGATCGCTTCTACCAGGACGGGGGCCAACCCCATGGATGGCTCATCAAGGAGAAGTAGTCGCGGCTGCGCCATGAGAGCACGTCCCATCGCCAACATCTGCTGCTCGCCACCACTCATTGTCCCAGCCAACTGTTTCTGCCGCTCCCGCAGGCGCGGAAAGAGGGAAAAGACATTCTCCATATCTTTTTTAATCCCTTCTTTGTCTTGACGATAATACGCTCCTAGTTCTAGATTTTCCGTCACCGTTAGTTTGGCGAAAACACCCCGGCCCTCTGGCACCATGGCAATCCCCTTGCTGATCAAGGTGTGCGGGGGGAAATCTATAATATCGTGGCCGCGAAAAAGGACGGATCCTTGCCGGGGTCTTAGCAAACCGCAAATGGTACGCAGGGTTGTTGTTTTCCCCGCCCCATTTCCCCCAATCAAGCAAACAACCTCTCCTTCTTCCACGGTTAAGGAGATACCTTTGAGGGCGTGGATGTTGCCATAATAGGTGTGGACATCGTTGACTTCTAACAAAGCCATAGGTTACTCTCCCAAAATTAAGCCGCCGTATTGATAGTTGCACTCGCGGCCGCGCCCCGACCCAAATACGCTTCAATGACGCGGGGATTACTCTGAATCTCGGCTGGTTTTCCCTCCGCAATCTTCTCCCCATAATCCAACACCGTCACCTGCTCTGAAATACCCATCACCACCCGCATATCATGCTCAATCAGCAAAATCGTAATACCCAACTCATCCCGTAAATGGCGAATAAACTGGGTCGTTTCGGCGGTTTCTTTGGGGTTCATACCCGCCGTTGGCTCGTCAAGCAGCAGCAGCTTGGGTTTACTGCCTAAAGCGCGGGCAATTTCCAACCGTCGCTGATCTCCGTAAGAGAGGTTACGAGCCATAGCATCCCCTTTCCCTGCCAGCCCTACAAACCGAAGCAGGCGACGAGCCTCTTGTTCCGCATCCACCTCTTCCCGGCGGCTAAACGGTGTGCCGATAATAGCCCCCAACCAGGTAGAAGTAAGATGAGGCTCCTGGCCTACCATGATATTTTCAATGGCCGTCATATTGCTAAACAAGCGGATATTTTGGAAAGTCCGGGCAATGCCCAACCGGGTAATTTGATTCGCTTCACGTCCATTCAGGCGTATCCCATCAAACACCATTTCCCCTTCATCAATGGTGTAAAACCCGGTGATACAGTTAAAAAAAGTGGTCTTGCCCGCCCCATTGGGACCAATAATGCTAACAATGGATTGACGGGGAATGGCAAAAGTCAAATCCTTGATTGCCACCAATCCCCCAAACCGTTTTGTAACTTGCTCCGCAACTAAGATGTTATCGGTCATAAACATTCGCCTTTATTACGCCACCATTCTATCAGGCAGGTAACTCCTAAGCCTTCCGAAGGTTTTCCCCACTGGTGATCATTGGCAACGAAACCTTCGGAAGGTTATATCACCAGAGAGGGTTAGTAGTTACTCAGGCAGAGGGATTCTCCACGGTGGAAATTACCTCTTCGTCATGTAGTTCCCGCTGACGTATCTCAGAGGGAATCAGCCCTTCGGGTCGGGCCAGCATCATAACGATCAATAAAACGCCATAGGCCAGCAGCCGATATTCCGCAAATTCACGCAGCAGCTCGGGCAGGCCAATCAAAACAAGCGCCCCCACCATAATACCGGGAATGCTCCCCATTCCCCCCACGATGATGAGGGCTAAGACGTTGATGGAGACTAATAAATCAAAGCTGTTGGGGAAAATGGTGCCTAATTTGCTGGCAAAAATAGCTCCCGCCAACCCTCCTGAAGCCGCACTTAGGGTAAAGGCTAACAATTTCGTCTGGATGGTATCAATCCCCATGGCTTTGGCAGCATCTTCATCTTCACGCAGAGCCATCCATTGGCGGCCGGTGCGGGAATTGTTAAGCCGGACGGAGACAAAAAGGACGAGCAGGCAGCCAAAGAAGACGATGTAATAAAGCTGGGATGAAGTACCAAAAACGAAGTCAAAAATAGCTGGTTTGGGAATGAAGACGATACCTTGTGCCCCGCCGATGAGCGGCCGCAGCCAGTCAGAAAGGGCTAACAGGCGAATAATCTCCCCAAAACCCAACGTCGTAATCGCCAGATAATCCCCGCGCATCCGCAGCACCGGTAAGGCCAGTAAAAAGCCCGTGATCATAGCCGAGACAATGCAGATAGGTATGACTACCCAGAAGGAAAGCTGCCCTCGGCCCAAGCTGCTGGTACTGGTGAGAACCCCCATAATATAAGCCCCAATAGCAAAGTTGGTAACATAGCCCAGGTCTAGCAGCCCTGCCAGACCAATAGCGATATTTAACCCAAGTCCCATCAGGATGTAGAGACCTACATTTACCAGCACTTCACTTAAGAAGCTGCCAACGACGCGGGGTAATAACATGAACAAAATAAACACCAGCACCAGACTGGCAATATAAAGCCCTTTTTGATAATCAGAGGGCAGCTGTTTGATTTGGGTTTTGACTGTTTCGCGTTGGCTGGTCACGATCCAATTTAGGGCCGCCGTAATGGCAAAAAGGGCGAGAGCAATATTAGATTTGAGGGCATTGCCCTGGAAGAAGGTGGTGACGAGAGTGCGGTTGAGCGGCCGCAAAATCTGAATCAGCAGCTCACTAAACATCCCTACCAATACCACCCATAACAAGGCAATGGCCAGCGGCCGGCGTACCTGGGTTGGGATGAGATGGGTGGCACTGCCGACCAGCCCTAAAGCGGTCATCAGCCCTACCAGCAGCAAACTGCCACTCAATAAACTCTCCTGTTGAAATGTCAACAGTGTAATCAAGTCAGGAGAAATATTAACAAAAATGCGGCGCAAATTGGGCAAAAGCGCATGAGGCAAAATAATTAGCCCCAACACCGGCACCATCGAAAGCACCCCCACCCCCAGCCCCGACAGCAGTGATTCTAAATATGAGCCACCATCAGCTAATACCTTTTTGCCCACCAAATAACCCGCCCACAGGGGAGCTATGTAGAGAATCAGTTGACCTAACGTTAGAACCCCAGCCACTATTGAACGGGAGTTAAACGTGACCAATACCCCAATCGCCGAAACATACGCGACCACCACGCCAGCTATTAACCCCAGACGTAACACATAGCGCCAATCAATGTTTTTCATGGTTCACCTGTCATGCTTTCTTTTCGGCTAAACGCTCACCCAAAATACCCTGGGGGCGGAAGATTAACACTAAAACCAGCATCGTGAAAGCAATGGCATCTTTTAACTGGTTAGCTCCAGGAATGCCCAACCCTTCCAAAACGAGATTAGGGCCTAAAGATTCAACGAGGCCTAAGAACAACCCCCCCAGCATAGCTCCCGGGACACTACCAATTCCCCCTAACACCGCAGCCGTAAACGCTTTTACCCCAGGAAAGAACCCCATACGAAAGAACACCCCTTGCGGCCGGTAAATACCATTGATCACCCCAGCCGCTCCGGCTAAAAACCCTCCCAGAGCAAACGTAATAACAATGATCCGATCAATATTAATACCCATCAGGGCGGCCACTTCTTTATTCTCCGAAACAGCCCGCATAGCCATCCCAATTTTGGTACGTTCAACCAACCAGTACAAAGCCATCATCAGGGCGAAGGCACAGAAAAAGACAAAAACCTGAGTCAAGGTAATGGGGGTTTGTAGAGAACCGATAGTCAGGTTCCCTTTAAGTGCATCAACAGTACCCGGATACGATTGGAAACCAGACCCATATAACCCACGAAAGGTATATTGGAGAAAAAAGGAAGCGCCAATGGCGGTAATAAGGGGCACGAGCCGGGGAGATCCTCGTAGAGGGCGATAGGCAATCCGTTCTAATAAAATGGCGATACTTGCCGATACCAGGCCAGCAAAACAGAGCAAAATAAAGATGGCTAAAACAGGGCTTTGATTGAGAAAACCAGAACGAGCAAAGCTGTTAGCTAGAAAAGAAGCGGTCATTGCCCCAGCCATAAATATTTCACCGTGGGCAAAGTTGATCATTAACAAAATACCATAAACGAGCGTGTACCCCAAAGCAATGAGGGCGTAGATACTTCCCTGGGCCAGACCAGAAGCAATAAGGCCAACCCATGCTTCCGCTGAATATTTGCCGGAGCTGAGGGTGTTGTATGCGCCAACAACAATTAATACCAGAATGACAATTCGCAGAATACCGAGAATGAGTGAAACCCAGGAGATGTTATCAAAGTATCGTGAACGCATGATCCTCCTTCTTCCCTTGACTCCGATTAGTACTTAATTGGGGCACGACCAATCCAAGGGCGACTAACAGAGATGACCTATTTTCCCAAAGGATATGGATTGTGCAAAAAAGGTAATTTTTCGGAGCCACCCAGCCGTCCAACCCACACCTTTGGTAAAACCGCTGCCAGTTTCACATGCCCTGGCAGTTTGTCGGAAAAGTCCTGTATTTCCTTTTTTAGGATACGGATCGAGGCGAATTACACGGATTTTTAGCTTCGTCATCTCCCCCAATCCGGGTTCATCCGTGACCCTACTGAAAAAAGGTCGCGCAGAGACGCGAAGGCGCAAAGTTACCAAAGAAAAATTCGTGTTCATCCGTGAAAATCCGTGTACGAATTTTTCTCCGACAGGCTGTTAGAGATTGAATAGGTGTGCTTATATCTTCCCAGTAAGTCGGGGCGAACCTGTGGAAGATTTCTGTAATGGGCAAGCGCATGGGTCAACCCTCCCAAAGATTATACGTTTTACTGAGATGTTAGGTATGATTGACGAACAAAAAAGCCAGGAGTTGTTCCTGGCTTTTTTTAGCAAACTATTTTGATTTAGAAGAATGGTTCAACTTTTAAGATTGAACCATTCTTCTATGAAGGTTTAGGGTTGCCAAACAATGGGGGGGGGCCAATTGCCACCACTAACTTCGGCTTCGGTAACCTGGTAGATGGCCAGAGCCTCACCGGTGGCACAGTCGCCAGTGGCATTACAGGTTAGGACGCCAGTCAAGCCGTTGAAGTTGGCGGTAGCAGTGAGAGCATCTCGCAGCGCCTGACGGCCGATGAGGATGGTGCCATCAGCCCCAACCTGGGCTACTTTTTCGATAGCATCCAGGAGCATATTGGTGGCATCATAAGCATGGGCATGGAAGCCGCTGGGGGGTGCCCCACCGAATCGAGCATCCCATTTGGTCAGGAAAGCGCTGTAAGCATCACCAGAGACAGCCGGACCGGAGAGGTACATGCCAATGGCGGCCGCGCCGGTGGCCTCGGGGAAGGAAGCAGACAACAAACCATCCGCTCCCATCAATTTGGTGTTGCTTAAGGCCGCAAAATCACCAGACTGCTCGGCAATAAAGTTCCCTTCTGGCTCGAAGATGGGGAAGTAGATGATGTCAGGGGCATTGGCGGCGATGTCCGTCAGCACAGAACTCATGTTGGTTTCGCCAACATTCACAGCCCCGGCATAGGTGATTTCCCCACCCAATTCCTTGAAGACATCTTCAAATACTTTACGCAAACCATCAGCATAGGGAGAACCGTCATGGATGGTGGCGGCAGTGCGGGCACCCAGCTCGTTGTAGGCAAATTCGGCGGCAACACGGCCCTGGAACAGGTCATTGTGAGCCGTGCGGTAATAACCAGGTTGCCAGGTACCTTCAGTAGCTGGATCATCATTGGTGAGGCCAGGAGCGGTGTTAGAGGGGGAGATCATGACCAGGCCAGCACCGCTGATGGTGGGCAGAGCCGCCCGAGCTTCGCTGGAGCAAGAGGTGCCAATAATACCAACGATGGAGGTGTTGGCGGCGATTTTGGTCGCGGCCGCCTGCCCACCTTCGGCATTACACAGCGTATCTTCACCGGTCAGGCTAATGTCATGGCCCAACAATTTACCACCCCGGTCGGCAATGGCGATTTCGATACCACCGCGGGAATCTTCACCCAGGAAGGCGGTCGCCCCGGAAATGGTGAGCATATAGGCAATGAGAATCGGATCATCCGGCCCAACTTCCACACAACCGATAGCATCTGAACAGGTTAAGGGAGCAGTTGTATCGCCGGTGGTTGTATCACCCCCGGTGCCTGTGTTCCCGGTTGTGTCACCACTGCTGCTATTGCCGCCACAGGCGGTCAATATCAACCCTAAGAGTAACAACAAAGCTACCAATAAATAACTCTTCTTCTTCATGTTTTCTTCTCCTGACTTGAATAGGGTTAAAACAACGAATCAATTTGCACCTACTTGTCCCCAGGGATGTTATGCCAGAAAAGGGCAACCATACCCAACATCTTTGGGGTTGAAAGAGTGCATTTACTTTACCTGCTGGGTTTCAGGTTCAGTACAATAAGGGGGAAGGCTAACGCGCTATGTTGGGTATCACCTCCTTGATAGGCAATAGGTACCATAAATGCGTTTGTGAGGATGGATTCTAGTGCAAAGTTAGCGATTGTCAACCAAAAAGCTAAAAAGTGACGGCTTAAGCATTAAATTCGGTAAATTTGCCTGTTGCCATGAAGATGACTCTTTCGGCAATATTCACCGCTCTATCGCCAATACGTTCCAGGTTATGAGCTGTCCAAAGCAGATAATTGGCTTGTTCAATATAAGCATCATCACGCATTTCTTGTAACAGTTCGGAAAACATGATGCGATAATGTTTATCTAATTTATCATCTTGTTTTATCATGCGGTGAGCCAGTTCGGTGTTTGCCGCGAGAAATGCTTGAATGCTTTCATTGAGCATACGCCTGGCCCGCTTTTCCATTTGGGGCAGTTTGTGAACGGAAATAAAGTGATCTTCACCGGAAAGGCGGGTAACCATGCGGGCAATGCCAGCAGCATGATCTCCCATTCGTTCCAATTCTACGGCTACATGAATGGTACTGACAACGGTGCGTAAGTCCAGAGCAAACGGCTGTTGGGTCGCTAATACCTTAAACGCTTCTTCCTCAATGCTGTAGCGCAAATGGTTTAGATGGGTGTCGTTGGCGCTGACATTTTGCGCCAGGGTCATATCGCGTTCGTATAGGCTTCGCATGGCCTCATGGATGGCTTCATCTACCATACCGGCCAGGCGAGAGATATTAGTGCGCAGTTCGGTGAGCTCTTTATTAAGAATAGATCGTTTTTCCAGAGTCATGTTTGTTCCTTGTTGCTTGAGTGAAATATGAACGCTTCAGCTATTCATTTACTCACTACTCGCAAACTCGTTTACCCGCGCTGCTTTATCAAATGCTTGTTGAATCGCTTCATAATCTTGTTTGGGGATGGATTTGCTTTTAGTCCACTGTTGTTTAAGATACCCTTTAACTTTACTGACGTGCATGGCGGGAATGCGAGAACGCTGTACATCGAGCTGATTGTTAGCAATGGTGGTAAAAACGATCATCACGGCAATGGGAACTTCTTCTACCTGGGGAACCTCTTTGTTTAGGAAGTTGATGATCCCTTGTAAGGCTATTTCGGCCTCGCGGGTGGGATTGCCAATACTCTCCTGGCCTAAATATTTGTTTAGGTTGAAGAGACCGGTACGTGTCTGCCGCCATTTGTCCCCATCAGCGACAATAACCCCGCGTTGGTATTTGGCGATGAGGATGACGATGCCTTCGGAGGTGAGCAGCAGGTGGGGGGTGGGGAGGCAGTAATGATAGACGCGGCCGCGTTTCACTACCTTCTCTGCCATTAATTTCTGCAACGCTTCATCCAATGCCTCATCAGGGCGGGGTTTCCGCACATACCGGTTTGACAGGTACAAACTGACCTGGGCCAACAGCCAGCCTGCCCCCAGAGCCAATAAACTCCAGGCCTGGGCACTGCCAACAAACAACCCCAACAACAAAACCCCAATACTGACAAACATGGTGATCACCCCAAGTTGTCGGTAGCGGGCTATCTTCAGATCATCTCTAATAATTTCCATAAAAAAGCAATCCTCAGCCTGGTTTGCGGGCAGAAACGATAAACTCAAACAACTCCTTTTTGGAATTTCGTTTTCTTAATGTTTCCACCTGGACATCTGAATAACCAAGGGTGGCAAACATACCCGCATAAATTTTTTCCACCGGTACCAACGTATCATAAAATTTAGAGTTGCCAACCACATAAAACAGTTTGGCCCCCCGAGCTAATGTTGGCCAAAGCGTTGTTAGATGCTTTTTTATGTCTACGAAATATTTGTGGACGTAATTGGCTAACAGCGGGCTATGGTACCGTATTTCGTTAACGATGGGGATAAAACCAGCATACCCAATCTGGGTATCGTCAGGGTGCCAGTTTTGCAATCGGCTGGTAGCAGAACCCCAGGTTCCACCAATGGCCTGCCAATCTAGTTCACCAGCTTCTGGCGCATCTTGAAGAAAACCCAACCAATACATGTAGGGACGCAGCTCGCGAACATAACTCATCCGGTTAGGGTATGGAGGGGATGTAATCACGCCGTCATAAAGTTGCTGCGGCTGTGGAATGGAGCGGGCATCTGCCTGGGTGATATTCACCTCACCAGGGATCGGGGTTTTTGCGGCCGCGACAATTTCTTGCACTAACTGTAAAAACCGTTGTTGTAGCTCCTCAGTTACAGGTGAAGAAAACAAACGCATTTGCCCAGAATGTCCCCCATTTCTAAAAGAGATAGATTGATGATTAAAGGCCGCATTCGATTTTTCGATAAGCAATCTACAAAAAGCAACTAAGAGTAAATCTTTTGTGGGTGATGATTGCGGCAAACGATCATTTAGAACTCGAAAAAGGCGGGCCAGAGCAAGAAGGTTCTCTTGCCCCCACCATCGTTCAATATGGCTAATGGGTGGGAACCACAATTCCACTGTTGGTGATAACGAGCAGCTATTGGCTACAATCATTTGCGCTTCATGGCAAACTGCTTGGACTGTATCTGTACAGTAATTGACGCTCTTAACTCTACCCAACCAGACTAAAAAAGGATTAATGTCCAACAAATGGCAAGTAAGCCCATATTCGGCTCCCACCAGGCCAGTAGTACCTGTTCCTGAAAATGGATCAAGAAGGCATTTTAACTCCGGATGCTGGTTTAATAACTTTCGCACCAGGCGCACTGAATAGGCTGGTGTTAATCGAAGCCATCCATGACGACCTTCCGAGAGATTCTGCTTAAAAGTAAGCTCTGATTTTTGTTTAACCATCTGGTTTTAACAGAAGTTGTAATAACTCATCAACTTCTTGTCGTAATATTTTTGAGTGGCGGTGAAAAAACGAGGCCAGATCAAAACCAATGACTTGTTGGCAAAATTGATAGCTGGATTGTATGGCGGAACCTTCTAAAATGCCTCTCAATATAAGCCATTGTTCGTGTTCATATCGGGCCGCTACAGTAGAGTCAATTTGGTTGGATAGAATAACAACAACGGGAAGATAACCTTGAGCATAAGCAGCAGCGGCATTGGCAATATCAGCATTTTGACGTTTGGCATCTTTACTTTTGTAACCCTGACGCACTTCAAAAACAGCCCCTCGTAAAACTTTAGCTACCTCAAAATGGACACCCAAAAAAGCGGCCGCTTCTCGCAACCATCCCTCAACCATGGCCCGCTGTTTGTCATTAACAATATGGTTCAACTCAATACGACTATCCAAAGATAGCTGCCGAGATCGACCCGACACCGTTTTGACCTGATATGACCACTGTGCTGCTTGCGGTTCTATTCCTAAATGATCCTGGATGATCTGACGAAATAGTTGTTCACAAGCAATTCCAAGTTGACGATAAATAGAAGTGATTCCCCCAGCGGCCTTGTGGGCAGCATACATTCGAGGATTATCCAGACCAAACCAATTGTAAAAAGAATCAGCCCGGTACAGGTCCATGAACTCAGCCAATGAAAGACCGGAGCGCAGAGTTTGCCCAAATTGGGGCTTATAGGTTCGGCAAACCTGAATGCGATCTAAGATAAGTTGTAAATATCTTTCATCTAATGCCTGGTTCATAATGGCTTATAGTTGTTCCTTGTTTTCATATTTACCGAGTACCAGGCAGGCATTTTGCCCCCCTAAGCCAAAGGAGTTACACAAGGCGGTGCGGATGGGGGTATGGCGGGCTGTGTTAGGCACATAATCCAGATCGCAGGCAGGATCACGGGTTTCATAGTTGATGGTTGGCGGCAAGATGCCGGTACGCAAAGCCATAGCACAGAAGATAGATTCGATGGCCCCGGCCGCCCCCATGGCATGGCCCATCACCGATTTGGTGCTGCTGACCGCCATCTCATAGGCCCGCTCGCCAAACAGCTTTTTGATGGCATACGTCTCTGTCGCATCATTGACAGGGGTTGAGGTGCCATGTGCATTGATGTAATCAATCGCCTCCAGGGGCAGATTGGCATCACGTACTGCCCAGCGCATGGCTCGTACTGCTCCAGCCCCTTCGGGATCGGGAGCAGCCACATGGTAGGCATCAGAAGACGAGGCATGGCCTAATATTTCCCCGTAAATGGTGGCTCCCCGCTCCAGGGCTTTATCTAACCGCTCTAGTACGACAATGCCAGCTCCCTCGCTCAGAATGAAGCCATCCCGATCTTTGTCAAAGGGGCGGGAGGCTTCTTCAGGACGGTCATTGAAGTTTAAGGCCAGGCCGCGCATGGCGATGAATCCCCCGACGGCTCCCAGGTGGATTAACCCTTCTACCCCCCCGGCCAATACCCGGTAAGCGGCCCCACGCCGAATAAATTCACAAGCCTCGCCGATGGCCTGGGTACCGGTAGCGCAGGCGGCCACCACACTGCTGATTGGCCCTAAGGTGCCGGCCATCAGGCTGACGTGGTGGCTGGGCATGTTGGCTAAGGAGCTAGGTATGGCGAATGGGTTGACCCGGCTTACCCCATGTTGGCGCAGCAGGGTGATGTTTTCATCCGCTTTCTCAAACCCGCCCATGCCGGTACCAACAACAACCCCTGTTTCTTCGGGGTCTGGCACCGGATCATTGAGGCCGGCGTGGGCTAAGGCCATGCGCGCGGCCGCGACCGCCAATTGTGAGGCGCGTGACATCCGCCGGGCATCCTTAAAATCCATATATTTCTTGGCTACAAAATCTTTAACTTCCCCAGCGATCTGGCAAGGGAGATTGCTGGCATCAAATTGGGTGATGGGGCCAATACCTGAATGGCCACCGACCACATTGTGCCAGCTTTCTTCTAAAGTTTCCCCAACTGGGGAGATAACCCCCATCCCGGTAATGACGACGCGGGGGCGGCCGCGTGTGTCCAGATATTGCTCATCCACCATAATGTCACCTCTCAGCTCTCCGCCAGATTCCCTATCCCCTGCCGGATAGCGGACAATAAATCTTGGGCCACAGCCTTCCGGGCCTGACCGATAGCTTGTTTAATCGCATACGCATTGGAGCGACCGTGTGCGATGACCACTACCCCATTAACCCCTAAGAGTAATGCTCCGCCTACTTCATTGGGGTCTAGCTGTTTACCTGCCCGGCGGAAGGCTGGGCGGGCCAGCATCCCGCCCAACTTTGTTATCGTCCCGGCCATAATTTCCTGGCGCACCAAAGTTAATAAATAGCTGGCGACCGCCTCAGCCGTTTTCATCATTACATTCCCTGTAAACCCATCCGTCACGGCCACATCAGCCGCACCGTGCATAAACTCCTTTGGTTCGATGTTGCCAATGTAGTTCAGGCCGCTGTTGACGAATAACGGAATGGTTTCCTTAATTAATAAATTCCCTTTGCCCTCTTCTTCTCCATTGGAGATGAGAGCAACCCGTGGGTTTTTCACCCCCAGGGTGCGTTCCACATACAGGCTGCCCATCAGACCAAATTGGAGCAGATACTCCGGTTTGCAATCAGCGTTGGCCCCATTGTCTATGAGCAGCGGCCGCTCTTTCGTCGGAAAAATGACGCCCAAAGCCGGACGCTTAACACCAGGAATCCGCCCTAACCCATATTGGCGTAAGGTGGCAACGGCCAGAATACCGCCAGTGTTCCCGGCAGAAACAAAAGCATCTGCTTCACCTTTGCCAACCATTTGTAACCCCACATGCATTGAAGAGTCACGCTTTTCCCGACTGGCTGTAGATGGGGTATCGGTCATACTGATCACCTGACTGGCATGGCGTACCGAGATGGCCAGACCGTCAAGGGTTTGTTTAGCCAATTCAGCCTGGATGCGTTTCTCATCCCCTACTAAAATTATTTCATCACCAAACTCACGGGCGGCTAAGACAGCGCCGGCTACATCTGGTTCGGGGTGGTTGTCGCTCCCCATCGCATCTACAACAATCCGCATGGTTGGTTCCTCTGGTAGGTGTATTGGTGGTCAACAGTCTAATTGGTTGATTCTACTGAGGGGCTTGGGGAATGTCAAACCAGAGAAAAAACGCGCTTGACAAATTGTGGCGAGGCTTTATAATTGTCAACATATTGACGATTGTCAATATGTTTTGACCAATGATGATAACTGACCCGGTTACGTTTGCTAAGGCGATTGCTGATGACACCAGGCAGCAGGTGATGAACCTGTTGTGCTGTGAATGGCTTTGTGTGAGTGATATTGTGGAGCGGATGGGGGGTGTTTCCCAGCCAACTATTTCTCATCACCTGGCTGTTTTGCGTGAGGCCGGCCTGGTAAATACTCGCCGCGATGGTAAGCAGGTTTTTTACAGTTTGGATCAGGAAGCAGTAGCAGTTTGTTGCGGCACGTTGCTTCAGCGATTTGCTCCAGGCCGGCAGTATATACCTGTGTCTCAAATTGAGTTGGTTGGTTAAAAGGGTCTCTTTTTTTAGCCAAACATATAGACAGGTATCTATGTGTTGTTATTCATAGGGTTATCACCTTGTGTTTAATTTTATCTACATCACATTCTAAGGAGTCAGACATGTCCGTTTTAACGATGACCAATATTCATGAAGAAGTACGCCAACGGTATGGCAAAGTGGCCGCTCTTAGTGACGCGGCCGCGCCCGTAGCTGATCCATTCAGTGGCGGCACCAACAGCAGCTGCTGTGATGATGGCTGTGGCTGTAATGCTCAGGTTTCGCTCTATGACACCGATACCAGTCAGCTTCCACCAGAAGTGACCAACCTTTCGCTCGGCTGTGGCGATCCCATCACCCTGGCCGGATTGCAGCCTGGGCAGACGGTGCTGGATTTAGGTTCAGGTGGAGGGATTGATTGTTTTCTGGCAGCTAAACAGGTAGGGGAAAGCGGCCGCGTCATTGGTGTAGACATGACCCCAGAGATGTTAGTCAAAGCCAACCGGAACCGGGAGAAAGTTGGGGCAGCCAATGTTGAGTTTCGGCAGGGATTTATTGAAGATTTGCCCGTTGAAGATGACTCTATTGATGTCATCATCTCCAACTGCGTCATCAACCTCAGCCCGGATAAACCGGCGGTTTTTCGGGAAGCGTTCCGGGTATTAAAGCCAGGTGGCCGGCTGGCTGTTTCAGATATGGTGGTGCAAGGCCGTTTTAGCGAGGCCCAACGGGCAGATATGAATGAATGGGCGGCCTGTGTCACAGGGGCAGAACCGATTGATGAATATGTAGCCGCGATGGCGGCCGCGGGTTTCTCCCACATTTCAGTTCAAGATAAAGCTGCCCCCGGCATTGAATTGGCCCAACACAGCCTGAGCCTGAGTCAGCCACAGTTGTTGAGTGCCAGGATTACAGCCATTAAAGAGTGATAGGTTGATGCCGTTTTGTAAAAAAGCCTGGCTTTTTTGGTGAAGCCAGGCTTTTTTGTTTTTAGAGCTTACGGGTTACGTAGCTTATTTGGGGTGGCTCATATGGCCAAGACATCAAAATCTAGCTCCCATACTCGGATGACTTTGTCCCGGCCTGTCAAGGTAGCTAACAGGGGCAGACGGGGATGAAACGCCAGTCCGGTAAAGGCATTGCCTAAGTGGGGTTCG
Organism: Anaerolineae bacterium; assembly: GCA_023384415.1. Lineage (GTDB taxonomy): Bacteria > Chloroflexota > Anaerolineae > Promineifilales > Promineifilaceae > Trichofilum. Next base: position 55,374 of record JAHDWJ010000019.1, on the reverse strand, counting down.
CCCAAAACAGCCACCGTTTGCCACCGTTCACTGTCCCAAAAGCGGACTGAATCATCTGTTCCTTTGGAGGCGAAGAAACGACCATTACGGGCGTAAGCGACGGCCGTGATTGATCCTGCATGTCCTTTTAGCACCTGAACCAACTCACCTGATTGGACATCCCAAACCCGTACTGTTTTATCTTCGGACCCAGAAATGAGCCACTGCCCATCTGGAGAAACATCCAGGGAAAGGATTTCCCCACTGTGCCCTTTAAGGCAATGGCCGGGCTGGCCATCAGGCAGGTGCCAGAACCGGATGGTAGCATCCCCGGAAGCAGAAATGGCGTATTGACTATCCGGGGTGGTGGTAATGGTGCCGATGCGGCCGCTGTGCCCATGACACACCTGTACATCCACGCCTTCAACCAGATCATACACCCGTACTGTTTTATCAAATGAGCCAGAAACCACCCAACGACCATCACGGGTAACGGCCACATCATAAACCAAATCTTCGTGGTTGCGGAAGGTGCGCCAGGAAAGATTACTGGTTGTGTCCCATAGTTTGATAATGTTTTTGGAGGCGGAAGCGAGATGGCGACCATCTGGAGTAAGGGCGACCCCAAAAACAGATCCCACATGGCCGACTAAAACTAACTTTTCTTTTTCCTGATCCACAATCCACAAGCGAACTGTTTGATCATAGGAAGCAGAGGCTAACATTGGCTCATAAGCAGCCCAAGCCATGCGGGTAATACGCCCTTTGTGGCCTGAAAAGGTCCAACGTAGGGTCAGGCCAGGTGGGATTTCCCTCGGCGACATAGATGGTTTCCTCACGGATATAACAAAATAGTACCCAGGTGTAAAGCGCAATTGTAACGCGAAAAGGGGTCAGGATGCCAGTAAACAATGAGTGAATGAGTGAAGAGGTTGGCGGTGTGCCATGTAGGGGTTACACCGTGGTCTATTGAAGAAGAGTTAGGTTGCACGTATCATTTACCAGGCTAGAGGTGGTGTAATTGTAAGGTGTGGTTGATGAATTCAAGTGAGGGTGAACCAGATGATGAGGGCGATCAGCCCCCCACCGAGGGATGAAAGAAGATTGACCAGGTCGTTGTTGAGCCAGAACCAACCCCGCAGCGGCCGCGTTACCGTCCCACATTTATGCACTTTACGCTCGGTATCTTTCCCGCAGGTAGCACAATAAAAGATTTGCTGTACCGTTGCTCCCATCAAACTGTCTATCAGGGACCCGGCCAACCCACCCAGCCCCGCGGCCGCGGCCGCAGTCCCCACACTTATCTCCCCACTCAACCAACCCGCCACTAGCCCAATAAGCAGCCCCCCCACCAACGAAACGGCTGTGCCCAGTAACGAAACCCCACCTGATGTCCCCACTTCAACGATCTGGCCTGTCGTAATTAACCGAGGCGGCCGTCGGCTCAATGTTCCCAATTCCGTAGCCCAGGTATCGGCATTGACCGTAGCCATTACGCCAATGAACAAAGGAAACCAGCCCGGATGAGGCCACAGCCAACTACCTAAAGCGATGAGTGCCCCCAATCCCCCATTGGCCATTACCTGACCGATGTCACGGGTATGCCCTTTTTCAAACTTTTCTGCGGCCGCACGCTTTTCCTGCTCCTTAAAATGGGACAATACTGATGAGGTAACAAAAAAGATGCCTAACAAAATACCCCACACTGGCCCCCCCAGACCAAAAATAACTGTACCTACCAACAGCGCACTCACTGCCCCAGAAGCAGAAAGAGAACGACGCCAATACGCGGCCGCGGCGATGACCCCACTCAACAAAAAGGCATAAAGCAGTTGATTGCCCATAAACAAACAAGTTTAACAAACCCATTCCACCCCGGCGAATCTGATGAAACTCACTACTCCCGCCTGACACTCCACACTACCCCTATTTTTGTGGATGGCGTTATAATCAGACAAAATGGCTATTCTCCCATTTCTATATTCCCCAAAACCCACAATGGAGTATCTCCCATGAGCGAAAATCTGAATCCTTTTACCATTGCCCAACAGCAGCTAGATGAAGCGACCGCAGTCTTGCGGCTAAACCCGGATATGCACGCCTTCCTACGCGAGCCGATGCGGGAATTTCACTTTAGCATCCCCGTCAAAATGGACGATGGTCATACCAAAACCTTCCGCGGCTTTCGCGTCCAATACAACGACGCCCGTGGCCCGGCCAAAGGGGGCATCCGCTTCCATCCCCATGAAACTATAGACACTGTACGGGCCCTGGCCGCCTGGATGACCTGGAAAACCGCCGTCGTCAATGTGCCACTCGGCGGCGGCAAAGGGGGGGTCATTTGCAACCCTCGTGACCTCTCCCCTGGCGAATTAGAGCGGCTCAGCCGGGGATATATGCGAGCCATCGCCCGCTATGTGGGCTTAACCCAAGACGTGCCCGCTCCAGATGTCAACACCAACCCCCAAATCATGGCCTGGATGTTGGATGAATACGAGACCATTACCGGCCACCGGGAGCCGGGTGTTATTACCGGTAAACCATTAGAGCTAGGCGGTTCGGCCGGCCGCGGTCCGGCAACAGCGATGGGTGGCATCTTCACCATCCGGGAAATGGCCAAACATTTGGGGATCAACCTACAAGGAGCTACCTGCGCCATTCAGGGGTTCGGCAATGTCGGCTCCTTTGCCACCAAGCTGGCAACGGAAATCCTGGGCATGAAAGTGATCGCTGTCAGCGATGAATTTGGCGGCATCATTAATCAACATGGGCTGGATTACCAGGCTGTCTCACAGCACCTAAAGCGAACCGGTAAAGTAGAAGGCACCCCCAACACCGAACCCCTCGCCAATGAAGATTTACTCACCCTCAAAGTAGATGTTCTCATTCCTGCGGCCATCGAAAATCAGATCACCGCCAGCAATGCTGACAAAATCCAAACCCGATTTATCGCTGAACTGGCCAACGGGCCCACCACCCCCGCCGCCGATAACATCCTCTATGATCGGGGTATTCCGGTCATTCCTGACTTCTTATGCAATGCCGGGGGTGTCACTGTTTCCTATTTTGAGATGGTGCAAAATTCCTACCAATTTTATTGGGAAGAAAATATGATTAACGAACGGTTAGATGCCTTGATGTCTAAGGCTTTCCATGATGTTATTCATATGGCTGGGGATAAAAAGGTAGATAACCGGGTAGGGGCGTATCTGGTAGCTGTCAACCGGGTTGCCGAAGCGGTCCGCCTGCGTGGTTGGGTATAAACTTTGAGAAGCCAGATTGTTTTTTGTCTGGCAGCTCTTTTGTTGGTGGGACCTGGCGCAGCAACTACTGCTAAAGACCTAAAAATGATAAAAAAAAAGCGGGTTATATCATCATATAACCCGCTTTTTGTCTTTTTGCCTTTTTGCTTTTTTTGCTCCAAAATTAGGCTATCTCGTTTTTCTTAGCGTAGTTGCAAATTTAGAACAATTGTTCTATAATATAGTTCTAGCTGATTAAGCAGAACCATATTGCCAACCCCCTATTAACAAAAGGAGTGAAACCCATGTATCAAAAAATCATTGTTGTTGGTAATTTAGGACGCGATCCAGAAATGCGTTATTTGCCTGATGGCACACCTGTAACCAGTTTTAGTATTGCTACTAACCGCCGTTGGAATGATAAGCGATCTGGACAGCAACAGGATGAGACCACCTGGTTTAGGGTGACGGCTTGGAGTAAGCTGGCAGAAACAAGCAACCAATTTTTGAGTAAGGGAAGTAAAGTATTGGTTGAAGGTCGGTTAAAGCCAGACCCACAGACGGGGGGGCCGTCTTTGTTTACCCGTCAGGATGGTACGGTTGGCGCAAGTTTTGAGATTGTGGCTGATACGGTGCGCTTCTTAAGCGGCCGCGATGATGGCGGTAGCTATAGTGGTGGTGACGATGGTGGTGCAGCTGCCCCAGCCCATGAAGAAGACGAAATCCCCTTCTAATAGTAAACAAGTTTCAGGTTACAAGTTTCAGGTTTATAACTTGTAACCTGAAACTTGCCACCCCAATTCCCTTATGGCACGTTACGACTTTCGTTGTTTACAATGTGATACCGTTTTTGAGGAAAAACGGCCCATGGCCCTGGCAGATGTCGCGGCCGCGTGTCCCGTCTGCCACAGTGAAAACACCCGTAAACTCCTCAATAAGGTCGCTTTCAGCATGGCTGGCAGCGACGGGGCCAGCCTGCCTCTGCCCATGGCGAACAGTGGGGGGGGCTGCGGCTGTGGCAGCTGCAGCTGCCACTGAATATGAGCGACACACGGCTTGAATGGCTTTTACAAGGTGATGTCTCTATCCAGTACCAGACCTGGCGCGATTTGCTTGACCAGGAGCGGCCAGAGTTACAGGCACGGATAGCCCAGGAAGGGTGGGGAGCACGTTTTTTGCAGCATCGCCAGGCTGATGCCTCTTGGGGACGTGGCTTTTACCAACCCAAATGGACAAGCTCCCATTACACCCTTTTGGATCTCAAAACATTAGGCATAGCTCCTGACCACCCGCTCATTCGCGCCAGCGTGACCCAGATTGCCCATCATCATAAGGGGCTGGATGGTGGAGTCAACCCTTCGGTAACCATCAAACAAAGTGATGTCTGCGTCAATGGCATGTTTCTCAATTATGCCTGTTATTTTGGTCAACCTGAAGAGACATTGGCATCAATGGTGGATTTTACCCTGGCCCAACAGATGGCCGATGGGGGGTTCAACTGTCACAAGAACCGCTCTGGGGCACGGCACAGTTCACTCCATTCTACCTTATCCGTTCTCGAGGGGATGTTGTCCTACGCCCAAAATGGGTACCGCTACCGGCTGTCGGAAATGGAACAGGCGGCCGCGGCCGCACGTGAGTTCATCCTCATGCACCGTTTATACAAATCCGACCACACTGGAGCAATCATTCACCAGGAATTCTTAAAACTCTCTTTTCCCCCCCGTTGGAAATACAACATTCTACGCTGCCTTGATTATTTCCGTGCTGCTGGTGTGCCCTGGGATGAGCGTATGGGCGATGCTTTGGAGGTGCTGCTCGCTAAACGGCGGGCGGATGGACTCTGGCCGCTTCAGGCGGCCCAATCAGGGCAAACCCACTTCACGATGGAAGAACCACGCCACCCGAGCCGGTGGAATACCCTTTTATCGCTGCGTGTCTTACGCGGTTACGGCCAGTCCGAAATCAGGTAAATCTTACCAGGCCGACTATATATTCATTCCCCAATTGGGATCATCATCACTGCTCCAAACCGACCGGTGTGCCCTTTTTCGGCCCGGTGGGAGAAGAATAGGTCGGTGCGGCAGGCGGTGCAGAGGCCGGAGGTTTCGATGTGGTCCACCCCCGCCTGTTCCAGGTTAAGTTGATTGGCGCGTACCAGGTCGAGATGCGGCCGCGCCTTTCCCTCTTGCCCCACCAATAACCCCTCAACCCGGCCAAATCGTTCCCGCACCTGGCTGATCACCGGCTCATCTACCTCATAACAGCACACCCCAATACACGGCCCAATCCCCGCCAACAAATCCCCTGACCGGGAGCCAAAAGTTGCGATCATCTGCTGTACCATCGCTCCTGGTAAATCTTTGATTGTTCCCTGCCAGCCGGCATGGCCCAACCCAATCACTTGCTGCACCGGATCAAACAAGAAGATAGGGACACAATCGGCAAAATTCATCGTCAGGGCACACCCTGGTTCATTGGTCAGCAGCCCATCCGCCTGGGTCCAGGTGCCATTATCCGCCTGGGTCACTACGGCTACCCCATTTCCATGCACCAGGTGGGCATGAACGACGGTGTGGGTATCCCGTCCCAATAGCCCATAGGCCAGGCGGCGGTTAGCATAGACCGTTTCCTTATCATCTGGCACAGAAACGCTAAGATTGAGGGTGGCAAAAGGGGGGTAGCCTACTCCCCCCTGCCGGGTAAAGACGGCATGATGTAATCGGCCATTGGGCCAGCTTTCAAACTGCCAGTAAGGAAGAGAACCTGTTTGCTTTTCGTGCATTACGTATCACCTGTGATATAAAGGAATGCTTGTGACTGTCCCCATTGTAAATCACCTGGCCCAATAGGGCACAGGTTTAACTTAAGGGCTGGAGTCTGATGAATTTTAGACCCCTGAGGTTTTTTACCCTGGTCTTACGTCGCTGATTGGTGCGAAAAACCCCAGTTGTCTTCTCTGGTAGAATAAAAAACGCCAGTATCCAGTTAAGGGGTGAAATCTGTGAGATGATTTGGTAAACCCTCTGGATGGTTTTCCAAACCGACTTATATTTTATTGGAGAAAAATGTTGTTAATCAATCTAGCTATCATCGTTGTTTGTCTGGTTGTTTTGATTGTGGGGGCAACCTTCATTGTTGAGGGAGCCGCCCGATTGGCCCGCCATCTGGGAGTTTCGGAGTTGGTGATTGGGCTGACAGTGGTGGCCATTGGCACATCGGCCCCAGAGTTTGCTGTGACCATTGCGGCCGCGCTCCGAGGTCAGGCCGATATTTCCGTCAGCAATGTGGTGGGGTCTAACATCTTTAACCTGGGGTTCATTCTGGGAGGGGTGGCCGCCATTACCGCCATTCACACCAGCCGCCGCCTGGTGTACCGTGATGGGAGCATCCTCATTGGTACAACCTTGCTGCTCCTGTTCTTCTTGCGCGATTTAGAGTTACAGCGGTGGGAAGGGGGTGTTTTATTCGCCTGCCTGATCGTTTATGTCAGTTACCTCATTTATCAACGAGAAGCCCCCGAAGAAGAGATACCTGATGGCAATTTTACCTGGTTAGATGTTCCGCGACTTATTGTAGGCATCGTCATGGTGGTGGGTGGGGGTCATTTTTTGGTGGATGCAGCCGTCAACCTGGCCCGTCTGGCCGGGGTGTCAGAATGGGCCATTGGCGTAACGATTATTGCCGCCGGGACCTCTATGCCCGAATTGGTGACCTCTCTCATTGCCGCCATTCGCGGGCATGAAGGGCTTTCTATTGGTAATCTTATCGGCAGCGATTTGTTTAATCTGCTGGGGGTGTTGGGGGTGGCTGGTCTGCTGCAAACCCACCCCATGCTCATTGACCGGGCCGGTTTTAGCAGTGTGGCCCTTCTGTCTGGGATGGTTATTTTAGTGGTCGTTTTGATGCGTACCGGCTGGAAATTAACCCGTTGGGAAGGGCTGCTGCTAGTGGGGATTAACATAGTGCGCTGGTATATGGATTTTACTCATGGGTCACGATGAAGGAAAACATAAGACCCCTTCATACTTCATAATTCATACTTCATCCTTACTTTCATAGGGGTAAAAGATGCGAATTGCGCTGATTGGGACCGGGAATGTGGGGCAGGCGTTGGGGGTGCGCTGGGCGCAGTTGGGCCATGAGGTGATTTTTGTCACCCGTGACCCTGGTAGTGAGAAGGTGCAGAAGATTTTAGCCGAGGCTGGGGCCGGGGTGCGGGCTATGCGGGTGGGAGAAGCGGCCGCGGCCGCGCCCATCATCGTTCTGGCAACCCCCTGGAATGCCGTCCAATCGGTTATCGGTTCGGTGCCTGATTGGTCGGGCAAAATTGTGATAGATGCCACCAACCCCATCGCTCCCGGTTTTCAACTGGCGGTGAGTGGAGATAACTCTGGGGCCGAGCAGGTGGCCAGGTGGGCGGCAGGGGCACAGGTGGTCAAAGCGTTTAACACTACCGGGGCGGAGAATATGCGTGACCCCATCTATAATGGGGAAGCCACTACCATGTTTATTTGTGGTGATTCGGCCGAAGCTAAAGCGATTACCAGCCAATTGGCTGAGGCGTTGGGCTTTATGGTGGCCGATGTGGGGCCGCTAACGGCTGCCCGTTACCTGGAACCGCTGGCAATGGTGTGGATACGGCTGGCGATAGTGCAGGGGCGCGGCCGCGACATCGCCTTTAGATTAGTGCAGCGATAAGCATACCCCCCCCCAATCTGTGCTTATCCGTGAGTCCACTGAAAAAAGCCACGAATTTCACGAATTAACACCAATTTTTCTTTGGTAACTTTGCGCCTTCGCCTCTCTGCGCGACCTTTTTTCAGCGGAGTCATCCGTGAAAATCCGTGTACGAATTTCTTTCTCTGACAGGCTGCCAGGGTAACGGGCAGATCAGCGGGATAACAGATATGCGTGAAGTTGAATTTTTACAACAACTCTTTTTGCTTCTAAATACTCAGGTTATTGGGCTAGATGAGGAACAAAAGCGTCACTTATGGCAAGCCGTATGTGTTGAAGCTGAACAAATCGGTCATCTGCCCAGCTGCCCCATTGTGCCCTTTATGACCGGGCGCCGTCCTGTGGATGAGATGACTTACCCCGGTCTGGGGTCCAGTGACAATACGGCTCTAATTTTGGCTGCGGCCGCGCCCGGCCCTAACAAAACCTACCTTCTCTACCAGCTAACCGATCTGGAAAAATACCCTGCTGAGGAACAGCCTCACCTGGCCCTCGATGTCACCCTCTCTTTTGCTGGTACAGATGGCTCCCTGGTAACACGACCTCTGCCGGGATGGGATAAACGACCAGTAGAACCAGCCGTTTTCCGCCCCGGTAACGACGGTATGCCGCAGCTAACACCGATCTCCCTGGCCGCGGCCAAGGGTGAAAACCTGGTGTTGGCCCTACAGCCCAATCAGGATTTCCTGCCCGGTCATGGCTGGTCATGGTCAGCCATAGATGAGTTGATCCAGGCTGCGGCCACTGATGAGGCTGACCCGTTCACCTTTGGGCATCTATTTTCGCAGATGCTCCATGTGAGCCTACGGCTGACGCATCGGGGCGTGCCTGCGGCCGCGAGCCAGGCCTGGATTGATGTGTGTGATACCCGCCGCTTTGGTTCTTTATACCAACGCATCGTGGACAAACTCATCAAACCCGATACCGCCCGGCAAGCCCAATCAGCCGGTAAAGTAGGGCTAAATCACGCCTACCATCCCTGGTTTCCCGTCTTGCTCATTGGTTCCGACAAAGCCGCCCTTTACACTGACGCCCTGGTCGAAGACATCGTTCATAAAAAACGCCACCTCACCGACCCCCGTTGGCTCATGCGCGTAGGGCTTTATCTAGAATTCCTCACCTGCCTGGGCATATTTGAAGCGGTGAAAGAAGACCTGGGTGATTTGTTGACCCTGGCCGAACGAGCCAGCTATGAAACCAGCCCTTTTTTTGCTGCCATCAGAAAAAAAGTAAACGTGACTGGATGGCGTGAGGTGTGGCGGCTGCGTGAAATAAACTTTTCTCGTTTTGGTGTCCCGCAGGCTGGACCGGTTTCCCTGCTTAATCTTCTGCAAAAACGGAAAGCCACCCTGGCCTTCTTAGAAGTTCATCACCACGATCTGAAACATGCTATTGCTATGGCTGGGCCAAATGAAAATAACGCCCAAGAAACCTGGTACCGCGTATTTCGTGATGCCGAACGGGCCGTTTTACGCCAAACTTTAGAAGCTTTCCCTGAACTCACCTTCTTGGAGAGCCATATAAAAGAGTTTGTTCTCTGGCATCAAAAGGGCAAAATTGATTTACCAGGGATGCGCTGGGTGCCCAAACAAGTGAGCAGCTTATTTGGGGATCAGGATGGGCTGTTTGCTTCAGCCTGTACCCAATACCGGGCTTCCATGAATGAAGTGGCCGAATGGGCCCAGCAGCAGCACCTGATGGATTATATTGGCCCGGAATGTGTGCCAGAGCAGGTCAGTTTGCTGCGAACCTATATGCAAGGTCAGCAAGAGCAATTTGCCCGATTGCAACAGCGCGACGGTTACACCGGCAACCTCACCCCGATTACCCGCCGCCCAGATGAAGAAAAACCCCCAGTGGACAGGGTGCGCCAACTATTGGCTCAGTACCCGCTCTTCCGTATGTTAACCGAGGCAGAGTTGGATCAGTTAGCCTCTACCGCTCGACAGATAATCCTTGGCCCATTGGAACGCATTATTATCGAAGGGCGCGAAGGCTCTTCGCTATTTCTGATTAGTGAGGGACAATTAGAAGTGTTGGTGCGCCAAATAAATGGGACAGACCTCCTGGTAGATGTCAAACAGTCAGGAGATATGGTCGGGGAGTTATCTATGCTGGTTGGGGCACGCCGGTCGGCGACGGTGCGAGCCAGGGAGGGAGCAGTGGTGTACGAGATCGGCAAACGACAGTATGAGCCAATTGTCCGGGCTAGACCGGCGATTATTGATGAATTGGTGGTAATGATGGAGCGGAACCTGGCTAATATTCGTCAACATCGGCAGACCCATAACAGCAGCAGCAATGTGGAGATCACGGCTTTGGGTCAACGGATCTGGCGATATTTGTTAGGCCCTGGTTAATCATTCTGAAGGAGTTATTATGCGTTACAAATTGTTAGGCAGAAGTGGGCTGCGGGTGTCTGAACTGGTATTGGGGACGATGACTTTTGGCGAAGATTGGGGGTGGGGGGCGTCTCCAGAGGTGAGCAAAGAGATTTTTGACGCTTATGCCCATGCCGGGGGCAACTTTATTGACACGGCCAACCGGTATACCAATGGTTCTAGCGAAAAAATAGTCGGTGATTTGGTGGCGGCCGACCGGGAGCATTTTGTCCTGGCAACCAAATATACGTTGATGACTCGTGCTGGTGATCCCAACGCGGCCGGGAATCAGCGTAAAAATATGGTACAGGCATTAGAAGCCAGCCTGAAACGGCTCAAAACGGATTATCTGGATGTCTATTGGGTTCATGCCTGGGATTTTATGACCCCGGTGGAGGAGGTGATGCGGGGGCTGGATGATCTGGTACGGGCAGGCAAGGTGTTGTATGTGGGTATTTCTGATGCCCCAGCCTGGGTCGTTTCTCAGGCTAATATATTGGCTGATTTACGGGGGTGGTCTCGTTTTATCGGGCTGCAAATCCGCTATAGTTTGGCGGACCGGGCAGCGGAACGGGAGCTGCTGCCGATGGCGCGGGCGTTGGATATTGGGGTGACGGCCTGGAGTGTGCTAGGGGCCGGGGTGTTGACGGGTAAATATCGGCGGCCCGAAGAGGAACCGGTACGCGGCCGCGCCGCCAATTGGACACTTCCAGAGCGGCATTATGCCATTGGTGATGAGGTGGCTAAGTTAGCTGAGGAGATCGGCTGTTCCCCTTCTCAGGTGGCGATCAACTGGGTGCGGCAGCAGCCGGGGGTGATTTTACCCTTGTTGGGGGCATCTAAACGGTCCCAAATTGAGGACAATCTGGCCTGTCTTAATTTCACTTTGAGCGAGGAGCAGATGGAGCGGCTGAACCAGATCAGCCAGATTGAGTTAGGCTTTCCCCATGATTTCCTGGCCTCACCGGAGATTCAGCAAATTGTGTATGCCGGAACGCGGCCGCAAATTGACAACCATCGTGGGTAGGTCCAACCCATTCATAAAGGCAATGAACGGATATGATTTACCTATTGGTCTGATTCGCTGGCTAACCAGATAAGGAACAAATCATCGGCTACTTTAGAAACGGGGGCTTTTGCGAGACAATGATAAGCCCAGGGCTATTTTCGGACAGAATGAATTGACCAAAATAGGCGGGCATGCTTTTTCGGTCATGGGGTACCACAATCCGATCTTCATTGGCGGCTAATTGCAAAACGGCCATATCCGTTAAACCAGCAAGATTAGCTGCTTGAGCTGTCTGGAAATCAATGGTTGGTTCTAACCGCAGCGTGGCTTTAACAATGATTTGATTCAGATCGGCATCAGCCTGAAAACGAATTTTCATGTTAAGGCTAATTGGCTATGCTTTCACTTGATCAGCAGAATAGGCTCCGCGAACAGTGGCGGCAGATGAACCCGGGGTGGCGACCGGCCACGGAGCAGTTTGCGGCTTTGGTGCGTACCCATCTGCGGCCGCACACTCGTTTACTCGATCTGGGCTGCGGCCGCGGTGGGTTGGTAGAGCAGTTAGACCACCCATTAGCCCAGGTGGTGGGGGTAGACCCAGATTGGCTCTCCCTTAAGGAACACCGGTTAAAATTACCCCGTGCGGCCGCGCTTTCCTATGCCCTACCCTTTGCGGCGCACTCTTTTGACCTCATCTTTGCCAGTTGGGTGCTGGAGCATCTGCCCCATCCCCAGACTGACCTGGCCGAGATCGCCCGCGTCTTAAAGCCGGGGGGTGTCTTTGTCTTCATCACCCCCAACCGACAACATCCTCTGGTAGGGCTGAACCGGTGGCTGGCCCGGTTTGCCCGGCTGCAAGATAAACTGGTGGAGACGCTATATGGGCGCGCGGCCGCAGACACCTTCCCGGCGTATTATCGGGCCAACACCCCGGCCGATCTGCACCATCTGGCCCAACAAAACGGCCTTGCCCTCACCCCCTTGCTCACCATCCCAGACCCCACCTACCTGGCTTTCACCCCAACCTTATTCCGCTTCATGGCCTGGTTTGAAAACCGCCTGCCTACTCATCGCCACATCCATCTGGTTGGTATGATGGTCAGGTATTAGCCCATCAGAACGATCTCGGTGACGATAAAGACGATCATGCTGACGATGAGGCCAGTGATAAATGAGAAGTAAGCCAGACGGATAAAGCGGTATTTTTTCTCCGCCAAAAAACAGCCCAGGGTATAAATTTCCCGTATCTGCACCTCGTAGGCCCCTTCAGGTGAGGCCATTACTTCTTCCATAGCTGCCTTAAACTGCTCATAGGTCAGGTGAGAAAAGTTACCAAAGAAGAGCAGATTAAAGGTTGAACTTTTGACATCTGGTTTAGGATCATGGTTGCTGCGGATGGGAGTTTTGGGCATCGCCGCATAAGCCGCCATGATGACGGTGAGCAGGCAGAAGAAAATGAGAACGATAGCCGCTGGTCGGAATAACGGTTCGGTCAGGTAGCGCACGGAGAGGGTTAAGACGACTGATGAGATGGTCAACATCATGTTGGCTTTCACATCAGCCATCGCACTGAGCTGAGCATGATGCCAGCGCGTCTGCCGGATTAGATGATCCAGATGGGAACCAGGTTGAGGGATGTTCATGGGTGTGGGTTTCAGGGTTCAGGTTTCAAGTTTCAGGTTATTGGGTTCAAGTTGGTGAGTGTACGAATGTGCTGCTCTCTCGCTCCCAACGGATTAATCACCAGCTGGACTCTGGCAAAAATTGATTTTACCAGTGGTAATAACCAATACACTAATACACCAATACACTCATAACCAGTGGCCAGATTAAAAAACGCCAGACGCCAGCCTCCAATCCCCAGTCTCTCAATCTCTCAACCCCCACAAAACCACAATTAACTCTTTTGGGCCGTGGACGCCGAGGGTGAGAACTTGTTCGATGTCACCGGTGCGGCTGGGGCCGGTGATGAAGACGAGGTTGCTGGTATCACGGATAAACGCGGCCGCGTCCCCCACCAGCTCAAAATAACTCACCATGTCTGGGACCACCCGGCTGGCTGGCAGCAGGGCGATATGCACCGGGGGGAGCAGGGAGGCCAACGCCGATCGCCCGGCCCGTTTACGCAGCAGCAGCGTCCCTGATTCGGCCAACCCTGCTTCCGCCCCGGTGAGGCCGACAGGGATATGGGCCAGCGTGTGCGGGTCATGGTCATCATGTACCACCCGCACCCCAGCCTGAGCCAACGCTTCCGCCAGACCAGGGCAGCCGATTTCAGCCCATTCCCAGGCCAGGGCTTCCTGCCAGCCCCGCTCCTGGCACAAAGCGGCGACTTGCTGCGCGGCCGCCTGGGGAGTGTCACATTGGATGACCTGCCCAGAGACGTGGGTCAGTTCGGTGATGAAGGTGGAGAGAGTCGCGGCCGCACGGGGCAGGGTGTTGACAGGGGGCTGCGGCCGCGCTTCGGGCAGCACCGCTTGTTTAAGGCCATCTCGAATAGCCTGGAGAATCGTCTCTCGGTCGTTCATAAGAAAATAGACACAGATAAAAGGAACAAGGATGAGTAGGGGTGTATGGCTATACGCCCTTACTTCTTTCCGTTCTTCACGCCTTAGCGGTGAAATTCTTTTTGATGATGAAGGCGGCGGAGTTCGTACAGGAGTAGGCCGGTGGCAATGCTCAGGTTAAGGGAGCTGGCCTGCCCGTACATAGGAATGGTAACGGAGAGCGCGGCCGCGTCCAGCACAGTTTGTTCTAAACCGGTCTGCTCATTCCCCAGCAGCAGCAGGGCCGGCAGCCGGTACGGCGCATCCCAATACTCCTGGCTGGCTTTGGCCGAGGTGGCAATGGTGCTTATCTGGTGGGTTTCAGCCCACTCCCACACCGGGGCCATGGTTGGTAACGACACGACGGGAATGGTAAACAACGTGCCCATACTCGCCTTCACTGCCGTCGGATGGTATGGGTCGCTGCTTTCGCCGGTTAAAATAAGGCCATTGGCCCCGGCCGCGTCCAGGGTGCGTAAGATGGTGCCCAGATTGCCCGGATCGCTTACCCGGTCCAGCAACACGAAAACAGCGTGAGGTGTCACCGGCAGTTGGGCCAGGGTAAGCCGGTTGATGCGGATGATGGCTCCCAGGCCGGTGGGGTTATCCCGTTCAGAGAGAGATTGGAAAATCGCGGCCGCGACCGCCACCCCCTTCACCCCTTTCTGCTCCTGCGCCCGGATCATTTGCCAGGCCACCTCACTTTGCAGCAGTTCTGGGGCATACACCAGCGTCTCCACCGGGGCGTTTTGCTCCAGGGCGGTTAAAACAACCCGCAGCCCCTCGGCAAAAAACACCCCTTCGCCCAGCCGATGTTTCTTCTGTCGTAACTGCTTAATCCGTTTTACCAAGGGGTTGCTGTGACTGCTTATCATTTTGGAAATTATGAATTATGAATTAGGAAGGATGAAGAGGAGTGCGATGAAATCCATTAGACCCTTATCTAATTGCCCATTATAATCCCATTCACGTTTCATGTATCACACATCACACCACCCATGAGCCAAAAAGAGTTCCGCATTGCCGACGAATATCCGTATAACCGTTCCGGGCCGGTGCGCTGGATTTTATCCCATCTGCTCCGTTATCCCCACCTGCCCTTGCTGGTGATTGGCACGGCGGTTATCAACAATTTTGCTTACAGCTACATCCAGGTGTTGATTGGGCAGGCGTTTGATGTGATTGCTCAGCCTGGATGGGAGTTGGCTGCTTTACTGACGGTGGCCGGGTGGATGTTGGCCGCGGCCGCGACCCAGGCCATTCTCGGTTTGGGGCGCAACTACGCCAACGAATTTCTGGCCCAACTGATTGAGCGAAATACCCGGCAGGAATTGTATGTCAGCCTGTTGGGCAAAAGCCAGACCTTTCACGGCCGCCAGCGCATTGGCGACATCATGGCGCGGGCCACCAACGACGTGCGCTCCCTGAACATCATGTTCAGCCCTGGGGTTATGCTCATCATTGATGGGGCATTAGGCATCGTAGCCCCCGTTGTCCTCATCGCCCGGCTCAACCCCCAACTGCTGCTCGTCCCTTCCCTCTTTCTGGTCGTCTTCTTCATCACCGTGGCCGATTATGCCCGCCAATTGAACCCGGTAAGCCAGGCGATGCGGGAGCAGTTTGGCACCATGAATGCCGGGCTGGCCGAGGCGGTTTCTGGCATTGAAGTAGTGAAAGGGAATGCCCAAGAGTGGCAAGAGTATGACAAGTTCCGGCACAATGCGGCCCAATATCGGGATTATTTTATCGAACAGGGGCGCATTCAGGCTCGTTATTTGCCCCTGCTGATGTTTAGCCTGGCCTGGGGCGCGGCGTTTTTACATGGGATGCTGCTGTGGCAGGCCGGCCGCATCACGTTGGGTGAGGCGGTGGGGTTTATCGGGCTGGTGGGGGTGCTGCGCTTTCCCACCTTTGTCTCTATTTTCTCCTTTAATCTGGTGCAGTTGGGGATTGCCAGTGCCCGCCGTATTTTAGAACTGATTAACACGGAGACGAAGCTGGATGAAAATGAGGCTGGCATCAACCAGCCGGTGCGGGGAGAAGTCCGGTTTGAGAAGGTCTCGTTTGGCTACAATGGGGCCCCGGTGCTGCAAAATATCAGTTTTATCGCTCAGCCAGGGGAGACGGTGGCTATTGTCGGGCAGACCGGTTCCGGCAAGACAACTTTGACACGGCTGATTAACCGAATCTTTGATGTGGACAGCGGCCGCGTTCTTATTGATGGCGTAGATGTGCGCGACTGGAACCTGGAGTCGCTCCGTTCCCAGATTTCCACCATTGAGCAGGATGTGTTCCTGTTTTCCCGGAGTGTGGCTGATAATGTCGCTTTTGGCCACGCGGCCGCGACCCGGCAGGAGATTGAGCACGCTGCCCAGGAAGCTCAGGCCCACGAGTTCATCACCACCTTCAACCAAGGGTACGAAACCGAAGTGGGGGAGCGGGGTGTGACCCTCTCTGGGGGGCAGCGGCAGCGAATCGCTATTGCCCGCGCCTTCCTCACCAACCCACGCATCCTTATCCTGGATGACAGCACCAGTGCTATAGACAGCGCGACCGAAGATAAAATTCAACAGGCGATGCGCCGGATCAGCCAGGAGCGCACCACCTTCCTCATCACCCACCGCCTCAGCCAGATACGGTGGGCTGACCGGATTTTACTCATCAAGCGAGGGGAGTTGGTAGACCAGGGCAGCCATGAAGAGCTGCTGGCTCGCAGCCAGGATTACCGGCGCATCTTTGCCCGATACGAATGATGATGCTTTAGGGTAACTAACCAGGTGCTAATTCTGGTTTCGGGAAATACATCCTGTTGAGATGTCCCAGGTTGAAAGGGGCACAGAGAGTAGAATGAGAGACTGTATAATTATGCTCTGGGAATAATTGTGTGGGAGACTGAAAAGGAAGTTTTTTCTGTCTTCAGCCTTTCACCATTAACTCAATGGTGAACAAATGACACATACCAGACATACCCAATACAAAACGGCCCCCAACCATGTTCGCACCCGCACTGGCGAGATTCATTATTTCGCCATACCGGAAGAGACCCCAGCCCTGATGGCTGACCTTTTTACCTGGTATCGTCAAGAACTGGGGCAGTTCCATCCCCTTGTCCTGGCGGCAACCTTTCATTATCGCTTCGTGATTATTCATCCCTTTGATGAGGGTAATGGGCGGATGGCTCGCCTGCTGATGAATCTGCTGCTATTGCAGGCCGGGTATCCCCCAGTTATCGTGCCCCTCTCGGCACGTAATGAATACTTGTTAGAGCGCAAAGAAGGAGACGCCGAAATTGTTATCAGCGGTTGAACAAAAAAGATTGTCATTATCAAAGAGTACTGAAGCGGCAAGAAAGTCGCAGTTTGGTCAGTTTCTCACGCCTGAAAGGACGGCTGCATTCATGGCAAGCCTATTCCCCGACGGGACAGGTGATTGCCACCTGTTGGACGCAGGGGCAGGGATAGGTTCGCTGTCGGCGGCTTTTCTGGATAGGTGGAGAAGTGGTGGATTTTGTTTCAGCCGGGTTACTGTGGATGCCTTCGAGCTTGACGCCGCCTTGATGGACCATTTGGCGTCCACATTAGAGCGGTACAATCATAAGGGTGATTTCGTAGCCAATATTCGCCAAGAGGATTTTATTCTTGCAGCGGTCGAAACATTAGAAGGCAATCTTTTCTCTCCGCCTATTGAGCGTTATTCGCACGCAATTCTTAATCCGCCTTACAAGAAGATCAACCGCAATTCCGCGCACCGGCTGGCCCTGCGACGTGTCAGCATCGAGACGGTGAACCTGTATAGCGCCTTCGTCGCGCTGGCCGTTGCCCAGGCCGCGCCAGGCGGGCAGATCGTCGCCATCATCCCGCGCAGCTTTTGCAATGGGCCGTATTACCGGCCGTTCCGTGACTTCATCCTTGAGCGTGCGGCCGTCCGCCACATGCACTTGTTCCAGTCGCGCAGCAAGGCATTCAAGGATGACGAGGTTCTGCAAGAGAACATCATCATCCGCTTGGAGCGTGGCGGCCAGCAGGGGCTGGTGACGGTTACAACATCGACCGATGACACCTTCGCCGACCTTGTGACCCACGAACACCCGTTCGACCGGATCGTGTTCCCCGATGACCCGGAGCGGTTTATTCACGTCCCCATGTCCCCGGAGAAGAACGCTATCGAGCTATCCGAGGCGATCCGCTGCACGCTGGCCGACCTGGGCATAAAGGTATCCACAGGCCCGGTGGTTGATTTCAGGCTGAAAGAGCACCTACGTGACATGCCAGGGGAGGACACCGTTCCCTTGCTGTATCCGGGTCATTTCAGCAGCACCGGCACCACATGGCCCATCGAAGGCATGAAAAAGCCCAATGCGATTGAGCGTAATGCCGATACCAAAAAATGGCTGTACCCGACCGGCTTTTACTGCGTAGTTCGCCGCTTCTCGTCCAAGGAAGAAAGACGCCGGATCGTGGCGAGCGTGGTCGAGCCGAACGCCTTCGGTGATGCGCCCGTGTTGGGCTTCGAGAACCACTTGAACCTGTTCCACGAGAACAAGCGCGGATTGCCCGAGGCGCTGGCCCGTGGGCTGGCCGTGTTCCTTAACACGAGCGCGGTTGATGAGAATTTCCGGTGCTTCAACGGCCATACACAGGTCAATGCGACCGACCTCAAGCGGATGAAGTACCCGAGCCGTGAAACCCTGATTGAGCTTGGCGAGTGGGCCATGCAGCAAGGAACGCTCACGCAAGAACAGATCGACGCTAAGTTAGGAACCCTGACCGAATGAACGACAAAAACGACTACATCGAAGCCGCGCACCAGATCATCATTGCCCTGGGCCTGCCGAGGGCACAGCAAAACGAGCGTTCCGCGCTTTCGCTGCTGGCCCTGCTGAACCTTACGCCGGGCAAGGCGTGGGCCGAAGCGGAAAACCCACTTGTGGGCATCACGCCCATCATGGATTGGGCGCGCGAACACTACGGCAAGGAGTACGCACCGAACACCCGCGAGACATTCCGCCGTCAGACCATGCACCAGTTCTGCGATGCCGGCATCGCCCTTTATAACCCGGACAAACCCGACCGACCGGTGAACAGCCCGAAGGCCGTCTATCAGGTCGAGCCGGCCGCGCTGGCCCTAATGCGCACCTTCGGCACACCGGCATGGCATGACAGCCTGACCGCTTATCTAGCCGAGCGGGAAACGCTGGTTGCCCGCTACGCCAAGGAGCGCGAGCAGAACCGTATCCCGGTCGAAATTGCGCCGGGCAAGGAAATCACCCTCAGCCCCGGCGAGCATAGCGAGCTGATCCGGGCCATCATCGAGGACTTCGCCCCGCGCTTCGCGCCGGGCAGCGTACTGGTATATGCCGGAGACACGGGCGACAAGTGGGGTTACTTCGATGCGCCCTTGCTGGCTGGTCTAGGCGTAGATGTGGATTCACACGGCAAGATGCCTGATGTGGTGCTGCACTTCACCGCGAAAAACTGGCTGCTGCTCATCGAGTCCGTCACCAGTCACGGCCCGGTCGATGGCAAGCGCCACGCCGAGTTAGCAGCGCTGTTTGGCGGGTCGACCGCCGGGCTGGTGTATGTCACAGCCTTCCCAAACCGGGCCGTCATGGGGCGATACCTTGGTGATATTGCATGGGAAACCGAAGTCTGGGTAGCCGATGCCCCATCACACCTTATTCATTTTAATGGCGAGCGCTTTCTTGGGCCTTACAATGCGCCCTAACAAGGCGCTGCACCGGACGGCAATTCCGCTGCGCTCCATTGCCGCCGGTGAGCTTTAGCGTTGGCCTTAGAGCAGGCGGATGCCGACAATAACCTGGAACCATTTATCACCCTGATTGCCCAACATCTCTTCGTCATCTTGCAGCGGTATAAACAATCACTACAAGGTGAACCCCAGTGAAGTAGATGAATGGCAAGAAGGGGTCAAACGATTAAAAGAGCGGCTGACATAAAATATACTGCCAACTGCCAACTGCTCACTGATTACTATGGGTTTTATTCTCGATGGTTTAGAAACGGAATCGTATGACCGGCAATACAGCGACCGGGAACTGCTGCGGCGAATTGTCAGCTATTTTCGCCCGTATGCCCGGCAGATGCTGCTGGTAGCGCTGATGTTGACTCTGAACGCGGTCAGCAATACGGCCGCGCCTATTTTGATCTCCCGGGCGGTGGATCGGTTAGCGGCCGCGTCCTCTACCACAGCCATCATCCTCTTCGCTCTGGGGGTGATGCTCCTGGGGGCTTCAGCCTGGCTGTTCAACTACACCCGACAACTGTTTTCCGCCAGGGTGACGGGCAACGTCGTCCTGCAGCTGCGCCAGGATGTGTTTGAAGCTACCGTCAAGCATGATTTATCCTTTTATGACGAGCATCCATCGGGCAAAATCGTCAGCCGGATCACCTCAGATACCCAGGATTTTGCCGAGACGGTCAACCTGACCCTCAACCTGATGAGCTTTGTTCTGTTGATCCTGCTCCTGACCGGCTGGCTGCTGACCATCAACGCCCGGCTGACGCTGATCCTCTGGGGGATGACCCCGCTGGCGGTCATCGTGGCCCTGAGCTTCCGTCGCATCGCCCGCGAAGTGACCCAACAGGCACGCCGGGTGACGGCCAAAATCAACGCCCAGATTCAAGAATCGTTCAGCGGCATCATCGTGGCTAAAAGTTTTCGCCAGGAGCCAGCCATTTATGCCACCTTTGCCGATAATAACCGGCAGGCGTACCGGGTGGGGCTGCGCCGGGGGCTGACCCTGGTCACGATTTTCCCCATCATGCAGTTGGCTTCCGGGCTGGGGACGGCGGTGTTGATGGTGGCCGGGGGGCTGGCAACTCGCGGGGATGAAGCAGCTATCTCGCCGGGCAACTTTTATCTGTTTATGCAGGCGGTCGGCTTTTTCTGGTGGCCGATTATCAATATCGCCTCATTTTGGAGCCAGTTCCAGGATGGTCTTTCCGCGGCCGAGCGGGCCTTTGCCCTGATTGATGCTGACCCCAATGTGATTCAGACGGGAGATGAGCCGGTGGCGCAGGTTGCCGGGGAGTTGGTGTTCCGGCATGTCCGTTTTGCTTATACCGATAAAGAGATGGTGCTGCCTGATTTTTCCCTGACCATCCGGGCGCGGGAGACGGTAGCTTTGGTGGGGCATACGGGAGCGGGCAAGAGCAGCATCGCCAAGCTCATTACCCGCTTTTATGAGTTTCAGGGGGGGGAGATTTTGGTGGATGGGCGGGATATTCGTTCGCTCAACCTGGGGCAGTACCGGCAGCAGATTGGCCTGGTGCCCCAGGTGCCGTTTCTCTTCTCTGGGACGGTGCGGGAGAATATCCGTTATGCTAAACCAGGAGCGACGGATGAGGAGGTGACCGCGGCCGCGTACCAGATCGGCGCCGGGGATTGGCTGCACGGGTTGGTCAATGGGTTGGATACGGATGTGGGGGAGCGGGGCAGCAATCTCTCCATGGGGCAGCGGCAGTTGGTGGCCCTGGCGCGGGTGCTGCTTAAAGACCCGGCTATCTTCATCCTGGATGAGGCCACTGCCAGCGTGGACCCGTTCACTGAGGCCCAGATACAGGAGGGGTTAGAGCTGCTTATGCGCGGCCGCACCGCCATCGTCATCGCCCACCGCCTGTCCACCGTCAAAACCGCCGACCGGATCATCGTCATGCAGCAGGGAGCCATCATCGAAGAGGGCAGCCACGACCAGCTCATGGCCCAGGGCGGCCATTACGCCGAACTATACGACACCTACTTCCGGCATCAAAGCCTCTCTTATATTGAGCAATTTGGGCAAAACGGCAAACAACTTCATCTCCGTAGAGCCAAATTTACCCAGGAATCATCCGCAGATTAACGCTGATTTTAATACCCAACGAGTCAACGTCTGTACAGAAAACAAGAACTGATGCACAGATGACACAGGTTTTCACCGATGGTAAAAAAAATGTGTGAGCATTGGTGGCTCTACTGAAAAAAGGTCGCGCAGAGACGGGAAGGCGCAAAGTTACCAAAGAAAAATTCGTGTTCATTCGTGAAATTCGTGGCTTTTTTCAGCGGACTCATCGGTGACATCTGTGGATAAATCTCTTCTGGTTTGTCCAGATTACTATATTACTTATCCTCAACCACGTCACATTTTGGAGTCATCATGTCAATCTCAATCATCAACATTCTTGGTGTGACAGGTGTATGCCTGGTTTTAGATGCGGTTATTATGGCCCGGCTAACCGGCAGCTACCGGGCGGAACGAACCCATTATATTCTCAGCCTGCTGTCGGCTGTTGTCTATATCGTGGCCTGGTTTTATGGCCCAACGACCTTTCGCACCGTCTGGATCACCGTCATGTTTGGCTTGTACACCTATGATATGGCGATTATCGTCCGCGATTGGCATACCCTTAAAAAGAGCTACCGGACCTTTTACACCACCCATCATGTCGCCGTCCTCTTCATATCGGCCATCTGGTTAGCCACCTTTGAGAATTTCACCCCGGCCATGGCCATAGGGGCCGTATTGTGGATGACCAGTGATGTCTGGCGTTGGGCGGATCAAATATCTCGTTTGGGGGGGCGATTTACCCCGCCCTGGGTAGATCGGGTTGTTTTTTGGCTGGAGCGGGGGCAGCGGATCATTGCTTATCTAGTTGGTTATTATACGGCGGGGCTTGTGCCCCAATTCCGGGAAGAGTATATCTTGCTGGCCAGTGCTTTTGTGATGGATGGGATTGATACCTGGTTCCAACTGCAGGCCGCTTCGGCCAGAAAAGCGGCCGCAGCCTTAATCACCCAAATTTGTAAAAATGCCCCGGTCTTTCAAGGGCTTGACAATGCTGAGTTAGATAAATTGGCCGAACTGATGCAGAACCGGTCTTATCAGGCTGGGGAAATTATTTTGCGCGAAGGGGAAGAGGGAGACAAAATGTTCGTGGTTTTGGAAGGGGCCGCCACAGCTTTGTTGGCCGATGGCACTGTCTTAGAAAAGCTATCCCCAGGGGATATAGCCGGAGAGATGAGTTTGCTTTCGGGCCGCGGCCGCAATGCCACCGTGCAGGCTGAGACTCCCATCAAAATTGGGGTGGTTACCCGGGAGAAGTTCCTGAGCTTAATGGCCGCGTCCCCTACCCTGCACGATGCGGTTTGGCGCAGCCATGCCGCCCGCACCTTTAATCTTTACCTGCGTGACATGCCAGAGTGGAGACAACTAGACCAGGCCCAACGGCTGGCCTGGATCCAACGAGGCGAACTGTTACCCCCTATTGCCGATGGCGAACAAATCCCTACTAACCAGGAACTTCTCTTTGTCATCACCGGGGCTGTAGAAAAGGATGATGAACGTATTAAAGCCCCGGCCCTGCTCCACACCCATAAGGGGGAACTATTCCAGGGCGCGGCCGCACACTCATTGGTGATGCTGTTACCGGCCATGTCTACCGAAAGTTGAGCCAGCCATTTAGAGAAGCTAGCATGAGTGAAACAGAACCAACCCCCGCTGCCCAACCAGAGCGTTCCGAACTGTCCATCCCCTGGCATTTCTTTGGCCCCATTCCCGATCAGTATAAACAGGTATTAGCCCCGGCTTTTACCCTGATTCAACTGGCCCCTAATGAACGGTTGATCCAGCAGGGTGAGTGGGGAGATACCCTCTATATCGTCCTGGAAGGACAGCTTCGGGTCATTGATGAAGAGCTTGATGAAGCGGAGAATATTTTGACCTTTAAGGGGCCGGGTGAAGGGGTGGGGGAGATTTCCTTGCTCACCAGAGAGAGACGGACCGCCTCGGTAGATGCCGTTGCTGCCTCCCGGTTGGTCTCTTTAGCCAGAGAAAACCTTGACACGGTTGCGGCCGCGACTCCAGAAGCCAGCCAGCTTATTTACCAGGCGATCCACCGACGAGTCCAACAATCTCGTCTGAACCATATTTTGATCAAAGCCAACATCTTCAAAGAGTTAGATAAACCTATCTGGCAAGATATTCAGGCCGAATTAGAACTGATAACCGTTGCCAGCGGCGAAACGCTCATGGACGTTGGCGATCCCAGCGATGCCTTATTCATTGTGATGGGGGGCTGCCTGCGGGTTGTCAGCCAAACCACAGACAAAGACAAACCTTACCATGTTGACATCTATCGCGGCCAAACCGTCGGCGAAATCGGGTTGATTACCGGTGAAAAAAGAACCGCCAGGGTTTTTGCCTTACGGGACACCCTGCTGGCTAAATTATCCCAGGAAGCGTTCAAGCGGCTGCTGCAAAAACACCCAGAGGTCATCCTATCCCGGTTTGCTGGTCCCATCATTGACCGATTACGCGCCCAGGTAGCCGGTCAGACACCCGGTAAGGGGGCCGTCACCACCATCTGCGTCATTCCCTCTGATAGCTCCGTTCCTTTAGCCCATTTCACCACCCGGTTGACCCAGGCCCTCAGCCAGTTAGGGTCAACCGGGCACCTCAATAGTGAACGATGTGATCAGCTCTCAGGCACACCAGGGATTGCTTATTTAGCCGATGATGACCTCAAAAACAGCCGCTTCGTCTTCTGGCTCAATGAGCAGGAAGCCGCCCATGATTACGTCATCTATGAAGCAGATTACCAGCCAACCGTCTGGACCAGGCGATGTGTGCGGCAAGCGGATTTGGTTCTCATTGTGGCTAATGCCAATGGCTCACCGGCCCTTACCCCTATTGAAACCACCCTGCTTGCCCACACTGAAAACCAACAGAGTATTCAATGTCTGGTCCTGCTTCATGGTGAAGAGAGTGATTTGCCCCAAAATACAATAGCCTGGTTAGCCCCGCGCAGCCTGCGCCACCATTATCATGTCCGCTTGTCGCGCCTGGCCGATTTCAGGCGGCTTGCTCGTTTGCTCACCAGGCAGGGGGTGGGGCTGGTACTCAGCGGCGGGGGAGCCCGGGCCATGGCCCATATTGGGGTGATTCGCGCTTTAGTCGAAAAGGGCATCCCCATTGATGCTATTGGTGGCACGAGTGGGGGGGCCCTCTTTGCCGGATTGTACGCGATGGGGCTTGATTATGAGACGATGATGACCAAAACGGCCAAAGCCATCGGTCGCATTGATTATACGCTCCCCCTTCATGCCCTGACGACTGGGGAAAACTTTACCCAGGCTTTAAGGTATCTTTTTGGTGCCGTTCAGATTGAAGACCTTTGGACAACCTATTTTTGCGTTTCGGCCAATTTGACCCAGGCTGCTTTAATGAAGCACGAATCCGGTTCCCTTTTCCATGCCGCCCGGGCCAGTACGGCCATCCCTGGCATCCTGCCCCCAGTTTTTCAAGAAGGCCATATTTTGGCCGATGGGGGGCTGATCAACAATTTCCCCACTGATCTTATGAAAGCTCGCCCGGACATTGGCCCTATCATCGCCGTTGATGTGTCACGGGCTGATCCGGGTAACAATCTCAAGCCATTTGGTTACACCATTTCTGGTTGGCAATCCCTTTGGCAGCGGCTTAATCCCTGGTCAAATAACCCCGAATTTCCCTCTATTGGTGAAGTGATGATGCGTTCCCTCTCGATTACCAATGCCCAGACGGCCAGTGTTACCAAACATCTTGTTGACTTTTACCTCGAACCCCCGGTGCAATCATTTGGCTTACTGGATTTTGATCAATTGGGGAGATTGGCGGATATAGGGTATCAATATGCGCTTGAGACGGTTAATCATGGGCAGGATGCTGCCAGGGGATTTAGGGAACTGGTGAGATAACTTTATGAAGAAGGCGAATGTATTCTTGATTGGCGGGGCCCCAGGGGTGGGCAAGACAACCCTGGGCCGGGCGTTAGCGACAAAGTTGGGCCTGGTCTCGGTAAGCGTTGATGATCTGATGACGGTAGCCCAAGCGGTGACTACGCCGGAAACGCATCTGGGGTTGCACGTGATGAGAAAAGTGCCCCATCTGGAATATTTTACCCATAGCCCGGTTGAGCAGCTCAAGGCCGACGCGGATATTCAGCACGAGGCGGCCTGGCCTTTCCTCAAGCAGTTAATCTTAAAGCGGGCCACCTGGGATACCTCGCCCATTGTGATAGATGGCTGGCATTTGCGGCCGCATCGGGTGGCCGAACTGAACCTACCCACTGTTTGGTCAAGCTGGATCGTTGTAGAGCCAGATGTTCTGGTGGAACGGGAAAACAACAATCGTCAATGGTTGCAAGGCTCTTCTGACCCTGATCGGATGCTGGACAATTTTCTGGCCCGCAGCCTTTGGTACAATGAGCTGATCCAACAGCAGGCTTCGGAGTGGCAAATGAATATCCTTTGGCAAACAGGGGATGTTTCTGTAGACGCCTTATGCCAGATGGTGTTGGCGGCGATAGATAAGTAACCATGCCATTTGTACATCCCCCCCGAGCGGTTATACAGGATATTCCCGGTTACAACACCTGGGTCACAATCATCCCAGAGCAGAGAGGGTGGTCTGCGGATCAAAAGTTTCATCTGGTGGATGAGGCCGGGCAGCATTTATTACTCCGCCTGGCTGATAGTACCCAGTATGATAAGAAGGCCGAAGAGTTTTTCTGGATGCAGCAAGCGGCCGCGACCGGCATTCCTATGTCCCAACCCCTCGCTTTCGGCTACTGCAACGGGGGGGCCAACGTGTACACCCTGCTATCCTGGGTTGAGGGGGACGAGGCGGAAGGGTGGCTGGCTCGCCATTCCCCAGATGAAGGTTACCAGTTGGGCCTCACCGCCGGGGCGATGCTGCGTAAACTCCACACCCTGGCCGCTCCCCCAGAGACCCCAGAAGTGGAATCACAGATGTGGGCCGTCTTCAAGCGGAAGCTGGACCAATACCGGGCGGCCGCTTTCGTCATTGACCAGGAAGCTGATTTTCTTCGCGCCATCCACCAGGGGTTTCCCCACTTGTCGGGCCTCTCCCAGACATTTTTGCATGGAGATTACCACGTTGGCAACATGATTGTCAGCCCCGAGGGGCAGCTTCAGGTGATTGATTTCAACCGGTACAAATTTGGTGACCCGGTGCGGGATTTCAACCGACTAACCGTATTTTCTCGCCTGGCAAACACGGCCTTCGCCCGAGGGCAGATTGATGGATATTGGGATGGCAATCCCCCAGAGATGTTCTTCCGCCGTTTGGCTTTTTACACCGCCTTTGATACCTTCTTTGCCGTCTTGTGGGCCGCTCCCTTTGGTGCCGAGGAGATGGCCAAGGCATTGCAGCGGGCCCAGATGGTGTGGGCAGATTTTGCGGGCTTCTCCAGGGATATTCCCCGCTGGTATGAGGAGCCATAAAGGTTCAGGCAACCCCCTATGGTGATGGTTGTTCCCGCAGGATGAGGTTGCCCGGTACCATGAAGATTGGCAGAAGATTCAGATACTCTTTGCCCAAAGGATAAAAAATGATACCCCAACACCCTTTTGGCCGTACCGGCCATGATAGTACCCGTACCCTTTTTGGCGCGGCCGCACTCGGTCGTGTCACCCAGGCCGAAGCAGATCAAACATTGGCGCTGCTGCTCGAGTATGGAGTCAATCACATTGACGCGGCCGCGAGCTATGGTGATGCCGAATTGCGGATTGCCCCCTGGATGGCCGCTTACCGGAACCAATTTTTCCTGGCCACCAAAACGGAAAAACGCACTTACCGGGAAGCCAAAGAAGAGCTGTACCGCTCCCTGGAACGATTGCAGGTAGATCAGATAGACCTGTGGCAGATGCACATTTTGGTAGACCCAAGCGAATGGGAGATCGCCATGGGGGTGGGTGGGGCATTAGAAGCGTTCATCGAGGCGCGAGAACAGGGGCTTGTGCGTTTTCTGGGCGTGACGGGACATGGCGTCACCATCGCTCAGATGCACTTACGCAGCCTGGAACGTTTTCCCTTTGATAGTGTGCTGCTGCCTTATAACTACGTCATGATGCAAAACCCCCAATACGCGGCCGATTTTGAAACGCTTCTGGCAGTGTGTCAGGAGCGTAATGTAGCTGTGCAAACGATCAAATCCCTTACCCGTGGCCCCTGGGGAGATAAACCACGTACCCACAGCACCTGGTATGAGCCATTCACAGAGCCGTCCGAGATTGAAACGGCGACCCATTGGGTGCTGAACCGGCCTGGTGTTTTTCTGGACACGGTGGGGGACATTCATCTCTTGCCCGCTGTATTAGCAGCGGCAAGTCGGTTTGAGGTGCGGCCGCAGGCAGAACTAGATGCCGAGATGGCCCAAGTGGAGATGTCGCCGTTGTTTGTCTAGCAAGCCGGCACAAATGGCTGCTTTCCTAATTCCTAATTCTTAATTCATCCTTATTTTTACAGGAGTAAAACAATGCAATATCGTCAATTAGGTTCTGCTGGGGTCCGTGTCTCGGTGATTGGCATGGGCACCAACCGGTTTGGTAATGTGGTAGACCAAAACGGAGTCAATGAGATTATCGCGGCCGCGCAAGAAATCGGCGTCAACTTCATAGACACCGCCGACGCCTATGGCCGAGGAGATTCCGAAACCACTCTGGGCCACGCTCTCAAAGGCCGCCGCGACCGGTTCGTCATCGCCACCAAGGTTTACTTCAAAATGGGGGATGGCCCCAACGATTACGGTACATCCCGTTATCATATTATGAACGGCGTTGAGGCCAGCCTGCGCCGTTTGCAAACCGACCACATAGATTTGTACCAGATGCACCGCTGGGATGATACCACCCCCATTGCTGAAACGATGCGAACCTTAGACGATCTCGTCCGCAGCGGCAAAGTCCGTTACATTGGGGCGTCCGCCTATGCTGCCTGGCAGCTAGCTTCCGCCAACATGTTGGCGGAATTGTCCGGCTGGTCTGCCTTTGTCACCATCCAATCCCATTACCACATGATGGAACGTGAAGTAGAGCGGGAACTGCTGCCTTACTGCCGGGGGTACAACGTCGGCTTTATCCCGTACTTTCCCCTGGCCGGCGGCTTTCTCACTGGCAAATATAAACGTGGCGAGGCGGCTCCGCCCGGTTCACGGGGAGAGAGCAGCGGCTATGTACAGCAATATATGACTGAGGCCAATTACGACAAGGTGGAAAGCTTAACCGCCTGGGCGGCCGAACGCGGCCGCACGATGGGTGAGTTAGCCCACGCCTGGCTGCTGGCCCAGCCCCAGGTCTGCTCGGTCATCTCTGGGCTGACCCGGCTGGAGCATTTGCACAGCAACATCAAGGGGGCAGATTGGACTTTAACGGCTGAGGAGTTAGCTGAGGTGAATGGGGTTCTGGACAATGCCCCGCGTGCGGCCGCGCCGTAAAAGCCAAAAGAAAAATAATCCACAGATTAACGCCGATTTTGGGGATTTGGTCTAAAAAATCGGCGCTAATCTGCCAACCCTACGGCTAAAGACAAGGGACTATAGATTTGTTGATGGTTGATCCACAGATGACACAGATAGACACAGATGCTTAAATCATCGGTGAAAATCTGTGTCCATCTGTGACTCCACTGAAAAAAGGTCGCGCAGAGACGCGAAGGCGCAAAGTTACCAAGAGAAAATTCGTGTTCATTCGTGAAATTCGTGGCTTCTTTCAGTGGATTCATCTGTGGATCGTTTCTTGAGACTAATTGGTGACAACGATGAAACTGTCCAGGATATGATCCAGAGCATCCAGGTCAGCTTCAGTCACGATTAGCACATTCACCAGGACAAAATAGCTCAAATCTTCAGGCAAAACCGCCAGCACAATATAAAGAGAATCGGCATCGCCACATTTTGTCCACAGATCATATTTGCCGCTGTAAACAGGATCCGTGTAATCATACCGGCCATCATAGGTACAAGAGGCTGAATAATCAAACGCATCCAGGTCTAACACCGCATCCGGCATTTCCCTCCGTTCTGAATCTGATAACCCATCCAACAAATCCAGAGAGGCCCCAAAGAATACCCCTGGAGTAGACCAGGTATTACGCCAGGAGTTCAAATTAGGGGCCGCCCGCACGGCAACCCCTAAGGGATCATTGGCATCGCCCCAGGCACTGCCATCAACGTCATTCCAATTGGTAGGTACTTCAACCCGCAGCAACCCAGAACTATCGGTGATGATGGTGTAGTCATAAGAAGTGGCCGAGCCAGAAGAGCCAGAACTGCTGCTTACCTCACTCCCGACTGCGGCCGCGAACGAGAACGACTGCTCCAACACCAGCCCATTCAACTGCCCTTCCAGCACCTGTTCCGTATCAAAGCGTAGCACCTTCACCTTCATCACATCCGTCAAATGGCGGCTGCGTAAGATGTCACAATAATCAGCCATCGTGCCATCTACCCCCAGAATCAACCCTTCCAGGGATAAAATAATATCCCCCGGCTGAATGCCCACATTATCTGCTGGCGAGCCAGATTTCACCGAAGCTACCCAGATACCTGTTAGCCCTTCATCATTGCCGACAGCCGTGCCATTCACCCCAATCGAAGTTACATCCCGCCCCTGGCGCAGCTGATCAATCACTCGGATTGCTTCATCACGGGCAATGGCAAAATATTGGCTAACCCGGAACGCCCCGGCATAATTGACCCCCACCACACGCCCATTGAGGTCTACCAGCGGACCGCCAGAATTGCCCGGATTAATGGTCGCGTCATGCTCAATCACATAATCCACTGAAGCCCAGGAAGTTTCTCCGTTCGCCCGCGCTTTAGAGACAATCCCACGGGTCAGGGTATATTCAGGATCACCCAGAGGAAAACCTGCCGTATACACATCCAGCCCCACATCAATATTGCCTACATACCATTCCAAATAGTTGAACCCTTCGCCATCAATATCAATCACGGCCAGATCAGAACATTCAGAAACACCCAGAACACGGGCATTACGCGGCTGGCTTTCCCCATACACATAAACTTGTAAAAAGGCCGCACCGGTTACAACATGGTTATTGGTGACGGCAATGCCAGCCTGATCAATGATAAAACCAGTGCCGGCCCCGGCAGCGTTGTATTGAAACCCTTCTGCCGGGTCACGGAAGGTGCCCTGGGCGATAATTTGCACAACAGCCTTGCGAACATCTTGTAAATTATTAACAGCCAGACTCACTTCCGTTGGTTCAGGTTCTGGGGTATTGGTTGCCGGGGGTGGCGGGGGGGTATCAGTTACCTGGGTTACATCAGTGCGGTTATTGTTTCCAGAACTGGCCCCGCCCCCGCAAGCCAACGCCGGCAATAATAATAATACCAACAACAAAGGCCATAGTTGTCGCTTGAGTTTCATCTCGCATCCTCCTATAAACGAAATACGTGTTGACAAATAACCAATTATTGGGTGTGTTTCAAATGGTTGCACCGTATCTTCTCAATCAATTGGGGTGAACCTTCAGAAGGTTTCTCTAATGGGCAAGCTCTTGAGTCAAACCTTCTGAAGGTTACACGTTTTACTGAGGTGTTATGGTTGCATCGTTATTCGTTGAATGGCTCATGAGGTCGGCGGCGTTTTTTTGTTAACCAATGACCCATGTCTAAACGCACCTACTCATGACTCCTTGTACCTTTAACCCAAATGAAACCCACGCCCAACCCCTATCGTCAGTGAGTCATTTAATCCAGTCACCAAGACAGAGATTATTGGTAACAACAATACCTGATATGGGCTATTTTGACGATGTTTTTTACTGCTTTCAGGGTGTAAACTGGTACTCTATGGCCACTCATTGTTACCAGATTGCCAGAGGCGAGGTTATAACCGTGACTGTTAAAAACCTTGACCGCTTTTGAACTATACCCATCGTGGTTATAAAGTACATTCCAGTTGGAGATTGGAGACTGGTTAATCTCAAATCTCTAGTCTCACTGAAAATGTCAGTTTATGATCGTTGGCAGTATATGTCGAAATCTCCACCCTGAGGGAATGGAATGCCGGGACTATTTGCCACTGTTATAGACAGGAGAGGGGGTTATAATCAGAGATTATGGGTCAGCTACGAATACTGTTGTTGGGCGGGTTAACGATTCGGGTAGATGATCGGGTTATTGCGGGGTTTAAGTCACGTAAAGCTGAGGCGATTTTGGCTTATCTGGCTTATAGGGCGCGGCCGCAAACCCGAGAACATCTGGCCGCTCTTTTCTGGGAAGGGAGTGATCCCGAACAAGCGGCCGCCAACCTGCGCAAAACCCTCTCCGATTTACGCCAACAGTTGGGGCAATTTCTCCTCATCAGCCGAGAGACGGTGAGCTTGGATCCGGCGCAAGATTGGTGGCTAGACGCGGCCGCGTTCCAACGGTTTATTGAAGAACCCGCTGCTCCCAGCCGACGCAACCTGGAACAGGCTATCATTTTATACCAGGGAGATTTTCTGGCCGGATTCTTCTTACGAGACAGCCTGGCCTTCGACGAATGGGCCTCTCTGGAACGAGAGCGGCTCCGCCTGTTGGCCCTCTCTGCCCTGCACCAGTTCGTCACCGATTGCCTCCACAGCCGCCGGTATGATTTGGGCATCAGCCAGGCTACTCGCTGGCTGAATCTCGACCCGTTTAATGAAACGGCCTATCGGTTAATCATGCGCCTTCATGCCCGGCGCGGCCAACGCAATCCTGCCCTGACCCAATTTGCTACCTGCCAGCGCGTCCTGGCCGAAGAGTTAGGCGTTGAACCCACCGCTGCAACCGTGGCCCTGGCCCAACGTATCCGCCATTCTCCCCAATACCCGTTTCACCTCCCGCCCACCTTCACCCCCTTTGTGGGGCGGGGAGAGGAGCTGGCGCACATCAGCCGCACTCTGGAAGTAGGGCGGGTTGTCACCATTACGGGTGCGGCTGGCTGTGGCAAAACACGCCTGGCCGCTGAAGCTGCCCGGATTCATAGCAGCGATTTTGCTCAGGGAGTTTATTTTGTGACTCCCCCAGATCAGGCCACTGATTGGGTGATAACGCTTAGCCACACTTTGGGACTGTCTGAAATTCACACTATTCCCCAGTTGGTAATGGCTTTACGCGGCCGCGAACATCTCCTCATTTTTGATCATTTAGCCACCCGGCCTGATCTGCTGCCCCTTCTGGCCGTGTTGCTCCAGCAAATCGAACGGTTAAAGTTTATCCTGATTAGTTCCCAGCCGACGGGCCTGCCTGGGGAGCAGCATCTGGCTCTTTCTGGTTTGCCCTATCCCCCCACTGACTTTCGCGGTGACATCACCCGTTTCCCGGCGGTGCAATTATTTGTCCAACAGGCCCGGCGGGTGCGGCTCCATTTCACCCTCACCCCAGACAATCGGGCTGATGTGGCCCACATTTGTCAGTTGGTAGCTGGACTGCCGCGTGATTTAGAATTAGCGGCCGCAACGGTACGTGCCTTCACCCCCCGGCAGATTGTGGCCCAACTCCAAGAAAATCAAGCCGCCAACCCCCAGGCCAATGAATATCCCCGCGCCGCCCGTGCCCTCTGGAATGATGCCTGGGTGCTGCTAGATGATGCCGCCCAGGCCCAAATGGCCCCCCTGGCCCCGGCTTTACCCCAGGCGACCACCCAACCGCAAACCCCCCTGGTTCTGCATCTGTTAGGCGGCTTCCAACCCTTTTGGCAAGGGCAGCTAGTGAGCGGCTTCAAATCCCGCAAGGCGGAGGCGTTATTCGCTTACCTGGTGTGCCAGTCGCGCCCCCATGCCCGTGAAACCCTGGCCACGATGTTTTGGGATGAGAGCAGCCAGGAGCAGGCCCTGGCTAATTTACGCAAACTATTAGCCGAACTCCCCCCGATCGTTGCCGATTATTTGCTCATCACCAGGCAAACGGTGACATTTGATTCGGAGCAACAATATTGGCTAGACGCGGCCGCGTTCCAACACCTTTTGGCCCATGACACGGACCTGGTTGGGGCTGTTGCCCTGTATCAGGGAGATTTCCTGGCAGATTTTTCTCTCCCGGATAGTCCAGAGTTTGAGGGGTGGGCAGCTCTGGAGCGAGAACGGCTGCGCTACCAGTTAGGTTATGCCTTACGCACTATCGCCCAGGATTACCTGCATCGTCGCCAATACCAGGATGGGCTGGTCTATGCCCGCCGCCTGCAACAAAGTGAACCGCTGAGTGAAATGGCCCACCGACTCATTTTGCTCCTCTTGGCCCGGCAAGGGCAGATCGCGGAAGCCCTGGCTTATCATAAACAGTTTGCCGGGCAATTAATGGCCCAGTTGGGCATTGCCCCCACAGGGGAAACTCAGGCATTGGTGGAGCGAATTCGCAGCGCGGCCGCTCACGCTGTTCGTTTGCCTTCACTGCCCATCCATTTTGTGGGGCGGGAGTCGGAGTTGGCCTTGCTGAACCACCAGTTGGACGATCCCGCCTGCCGACTGCTTACAGTGACGGGGCCGGGTGGGGTTGGTAAAACAACCCTGGCCCTGGTTGCGGCCGCAGACCGGCAGTTCGATTATTTACATGGGGTCATTTTTGTTTCTCTGGTAGGGATCAATAATGTGGATGAATTGGTATCTACTTTAGCGGCCGCATTGGGGTTCACCTTTAGCGGCCCCCAACCGTCGCGGCAGCAGCTGCTTAACTTCTTACGCCAGAAGGAGATGCTGTTGGTGCTGGATAACAGCGAAACCCTCACGGGGGCCGACCTGATTGGCAGTCTGGATCTAATCGTCGAAATTTTACAGCAGGCCCGCCAGGTTAAAATCCTGGCCACCTCCCGCGACCGGTTTAACATCGCCGCCGAGCAGGTATGTCCCCTCATCGGTTTGCCCGTACCGGCCCAGAACGCTTCTGAGGATGAGATTATGGCTAATGAGGCGGTGCAGTTGTTTACCTTGCGGGCGCAAAAAAACCGGGCCGATTTTACCCTTACTCCGGAGAATGCAGCCGATGTCGTCATGATTTGCCGCCTGGTGCAGGGAGTGCCGTTGGGGTTGGAGTTGGCCGCGGCCGCGGTCGCTTTTTACCCTGTGGAACGGATCGCCTTAGAAGTTGGCCGCAATCTTGATTTTTTAGTCCACCATACCCCAGAGCAGGTAGATCGCCATCGCAGCTTGCGGGCGGTGTTTAGTTACTCCTGGCAGTGGCTAGATGAACGAGAGCGTGATCTGTTTCGTCATCTATCCCTGTTTCGCGGCCGCTTTTCTCTCGAAGCTGCCCAAATTGTAGCCGGGGCTACCCAACAAGATATTCTCTCCCTCACAGATAAAACGATGGTCCGGCTGGATGCCGGGGAATGGTACCAGGTGCATGAATTATTACGCCAATATGGGGCGGAGAAATTGGCCGATATGCCAGCCACGGCCGCAGCCGGGCAAAAGCGACATGCTGCCTATTATGCCCATCTCCTCCAGCAATATGAACCGGCCCTGTTTGGTCGGGATATTGTTACGGCCAGCCAATTTTTACACGAGCAGATGGACAATATTCGCGCCGCCTGGCGCTGGGCCGTAGCGCAAAAAGATACCCCCACCCTGGCTGCGGCCGCCATCGGGTTATCTCGGTACTGCCTGGTGCAAGGGTTGTTCCAAGAAGGAGAGCGACTCTTTAGCGCCGCCGCGGCCGCGCTCAGATCCCAACCCACTTACACCTCTCTTTGCATCCAGTTCCTCAGCGAACAGGCCCGCTTCCTCAACGAACAGGCCCTCTATGATCAAGCGATTGAGATAGCCCAGAAAGCGATTCGGCTGCATGAGACGGAACATCAATCATTAGTTAGCCATGAGCCGTTAGCCGTTAGCGGCAAGCCATCAGCCCACGCAATGCCAAACCCTAAACTAACCAGTACGCCTCATTTAGAACTGGGACGGGCGTTATGGCGGCAAGGGGAGTACGCGGCCGCCCATGAGCAGGCAGAACAGGTGTTAGCCTGGTCTAAACGAGCAGGCTTAACCTTCCTGGAAGCGGAAGGGCTGCGTTTGCAGGCGGGTATTTATGTAGACCAGGGGCTGTTTGATTCCGCCCGTGTTTTGTTTGAGGCATCGCTGCGGCTGGCCCAAGAAGCGAATGATTTGCTCAGTGAAAGCTCTGTTTTGCACAATTTAGGGCTGGTTAACCGGCGGGCTGGTGATTTTGCTACCGCCCAATATTATTACAAATTGGCCTTAGAAGCCCGACAGGCGACCGGGTATCGCCAGGGGGCGGCCATGACCCTCAACAATTTGGGGGCCATCGCCCTGGACAAGGGAGAGTACAGTGAGGCAGCCCTTTATAACCGGCAGGCCCTTACCATTAGCCGCCAGATTGGTGACCGGTATGTGGAGAGTATGGCTTTGATCAATTTGGGGATCATTGCCCATGATCAAGGGATTTATGCGGCCGCTCGCACCGGGTATGAGGATGGGCTGGTCCTGTGTCGGGAGATGGGCAACCGCCGCCTGGAAGGGGTTGTCCTGAATTTGTATGCCCTCTTGCTGAATCATTTAGGCGAGTACGCGGCCGCGCTCCAGGCAGCAGATCAATTGCTGACTCTGGGGGAGAGCCTGAATGATCAATCCCTGGTGGGGTATGCCTGGCTTAACCGGGGGCACAGCCGCTTCGGCCTGAGGGAGTGGGAACTGGCTCAAATGGGTTATGAACGGGCGTTGTTGGCGGTGCAGGATAATTTACGCATTTACCAGATGGAGCCGCTGGCGGGGTTAGCCCAGGTTCATCTGGCCTGTGGAGAACTTGTTCAGGCCCGGCAAACAATTCAGCCGGTATTGGATTTTTTGGCTGAGGGGCATCAGTTGGATGGGGTGTATGATTTGTTACAGGTGTATCTGAGTTGTTATGAAGTGTTGCAGACGGTGGGGGAAGGGGAACGCGGCCGCGACTTGCTGACTCAGGCTTATACCATTTTGCAACAGCGGGCTGCCAAAATCAGTGACGAAGAAGCTCGCCGATCCTTCCTTTACAACGTCGCCATTCATCGGCAGTTAGCAGAGCTTTATCAAGGAGTGAGGGCTGAGGAGTGAGTAAATGCCTACTCGCCACTCGCCCACGCGCATCCCTTCAAAACCTAAACCGCAGCTGCCGCCCTTCTACCTGGGCCAGATTGCTTACTCCGACGCCTAACAGGCGCAGCGGCTGGCCGGGGGTCCAATGTTCCTGCCAGATCGCCTCTGCCAGGGCTAAAATCGTGCCTGCCTCGTCCGTGCCAATGGCCACCGTTTTTTGCCGGGTGAAGGTGGTGAAATCGGCCCGGCGGAATTTAACCGTGACAGTATGGGCGATGAGGTTTTCGGCCTGCAACGATTGCACTACCTGTTCCCCCATCTGGTGCAGCTTTTGCCGCAGCCGTTCGGCGTCAGCTACATCCTGGGTAAATGTCCACTCTTGACTGATGCTTTTATTTTGCCCCCGCTCGGCTACTACGGGGCGATCATCCTGGCCATTGGCCCGTTGACGCACCTGTTCGGCCTGGTTCTTGAAGATTGGTTTGAGCCGGGTGAGGGACGCGGCCGCTAACTCCCCACATCGCTCTATGCCCACCTGCTGCAACCGTTCCGCGGCCCGAGGGCCAATCCCCCAGATGACTCGCACCGGCTGGGGGGCTAAAAAAGTGGCCTCTTGACCGGGCGGCACAATAGTACACCCCTGTGGTTTGTGAAAATCTGAGGCCACTTTAGCCACCAGCTTGTTGGTAGCCAGGCCAACGGAAGCGGGTAGGTGGGTTTGGCTAAAGACGTGGGTTTGCACAGCGGCCGCGAGCTGTTCTGGCTGCTCATAATGGCTCAACTCTATGTACGCTTCATCTACACTCATCTGCTCCACCGGGCCATACCCGTGCAAAATCTCCATCACTGCCTGGGAACATTCCCGGATACGGGGCCAATTGGCCGGGACAATGAGCAGGTCACGGCAGAGGCGCATCGCCTGGCTGGTGGGCATAGCCGAACGTATACCCAATTGACGGGCTTCATAACTGGCCGAAGCCACGACACCACGTTCAGTTGGTTTGCCCCCAACCACGAGTGGCTTACCCTGATGTTCCGGGTGATCCAGGAGATGGACATTGACATAAAATGCGTCCATATCCAGATGAAGAACGGCGCGGGGCCAGAGGGGGGAAGTCATGGATGGGCAGTGGGCGGTCAGCTGTAAGCGGCTAGAGACTCACCAGTCGCTAGTTGCTCCTCTCAGGACGAGTTGTCACTGAGTCCAGCAAGCGCAGCAAATTAGCCGTTGAACTAATGGCGATTCCCATTTGCCCTAAGGTATTAGTGACTTCTGGGGCCATTAAGTCTTGATCAATGGTGAGGATAAAATCTGCTAATCCATAAATGGCGGCCGCAATCACCTTATCATCATCAGGGTCACGGCAAAGACGGGGCAATTCAGGTGGGTTGACTAACTCAATATCATGGATTAAATGAGTTTCAAAGGTTCGCCGCAGTTCCGGGTAGATTAGCGAAGCTATTTCAGGATAGGCAAGCACATGGCGATATTCGTTTATGAGTGCAGGAGAGGCCACAACTGTGAACCGGGCTGATTCCCAGGCCATCAAGAATGTAGCTAATTCTGGCGGCCGCAAAAGAGCAGCTACCAGTTGATTCGTGTCGAGAACGACGCGCATGGGAATTAATGGTTATGAATTGTTTGGCGGGCCTGGTGTACCAGGTTGAGGATGGTTTCGTCGGTGAGAGGCGGGGTATTGGCATGGGCCCGTATAGCCTCACGAACAGCCTGGTGGGTAGCGGCGAAGCGGGCACGGCGGCCCGTATCTTCGAGCAATTCAACGATGGATGGCATCGGCATAACGATCACTTTGGTCCCAATGGTCATGTTGGAGGGGGCCTTAACTGTGTGGTCCGGCTCAACTATAGAGATAAACATGGTGGGTGAAGACATAGTAACCTTTGACATCTTGAGTATATTTTTATTCTCACAGACGACATTATACCATATCCAGTAGATCAAAGTTGTCTTTTGTTCCGTAGATTTCGTCGTTTTCCACAGATGGGTTAAATATTGGTGTTCATCTGTGACATGGTACACTTCGTGGTATACCTACAGCTCTGCTCACCACAGCTCTGTGAATAAACAACCAGATTTGGGTCTCACTCAATCTCTAAATCTCTTACTCTCCATTCGCTAATTGCCCTTTCAAGCCTAAAATTTGGGTTTCCAGCTCAGTTAGTTGGGTGTGCTGTTCTTCTAGCCGCTCTTTTTCGGCGCGGACAAAGCGGGAGAAGGGGGCGATGGTGTCTTCGATGCGCTGGGCGGCCCGGCGCATTTCTCGGTTAAACTGGTCGGTGAGGCTGCTCATCAACTGATGGCGCAGGGCGGTGAGCTTTTCTTCTAGCTGCTGCCGGGCTTTGCGGCGGCGCATGGGCAGAATGAGTAAACCGAGGGTCGCGGCCGCAATCCCCGTTAATATCCCTGTTACATCCGCCCATACCACCTGCACCGCCAGGGCCACCGCCACCCCCAGGCCAATCCCCACCCCGGCCAACCCCGTCTCCACCACGGCCATCCGGGCACTCTCGGCCAACCGGGCCGCTTCCCCCTCATTGTCATAATTCTCAATCGCCAACTGCACCGACTTGCCGATGGAATCTACCAACCGCTGCCGGTCATAGGCCAGCGTTCCCTCTCGCGGCCCACCCTGGCCGATGATTCGATCTTCATGCTCTTGCCGCCGTTTGGCCAGATGTTCGGCGACGGCTGACCATTGGCGTAAATCTTGCTCCACCAGCCAATCTACCAGCTCGCCGACACGAGATTCAATCTTTTGGGCGGTGTCGGCAATAACAATTTCTTCATATTGGTTCTTGATTTTGTTGGCCTGTATCAGGTCGGTGATGCGCCCCAGGCGGATGGTTTCATCAAAAAACTCATTGCCCCGCTTTTCCATAGCGTAAATCAAGTTATCTATTTCGCTGAGGCGGGCGGTAAACTGCCGCTGCATATCATCCTGGTAATACCGCTGTTGGGTTTCGATGTCGCTGAGCAAGGTGCTGTCGTCGGCTAACCCGGACAGATCTTCCTGGGCCAGGGCTAACTGTTTTTTGACCAGCTTTTGCCCAACGCCGAGGGGGTTGAGGAGTTTGAGCCGGAAGCGGCCGCGATCATCCAATGTCTTCTCAATATAACTTTCCAACGGTTCAAAGCCACTGGCCTCCCACAGCCGGGGTTCTCCGGCTTTGGCTTTTTGGGCCAACCGGGCTGATACGGGGAAAACCGCCCCAATTTCGCCAATGAGCCGCTTGCCGGCATCTCGCACAA
The DNA here is from genome assembly GCA_023384415.1 of Anaerolineae bacterium. GTDB lineage: Bacteria > Chloroflexota > Anaerolineae > Promineifilales > Promineifilaceae > Trichofilum. The sequence continues at coordinate 15,351 of JAHDWJ010000019.1, read as the reverse complement.
AGCCCACGATTTGGGCTACTTCCGCTTCATTGGCCAGAATATCCACTTTATTGATGATCAGGATGATCTTCTTACCCCAATCCCGGATGCGCTCCAGAAACGCCCTTTCACTCTCCGTAAATGGCCTGTCGGCTGAGGTGAGAAAAAGAACCAGGTCGCTGCGGGGGATGAAGTCGGCGGTCAGGGCCTCATGTTCGCGCAGAATGGCGTTGGTGCCGGGGGTGTCTACGATGTTGATGTTTCTGAGTAAGGGGATGGGAGCGGTATGAACCCATACCCCTTTCTCACGGGGAGTCTGGCTGCTCGTTTCCCCAAATTTAAGCAAATGAATCTGGCTGGTGGTGGGGGTTATCCCTTCGGCCAGCAGACCTACCTGGCCGAGCAAGGCGTTGATGAAGGATGATTTGCCGGAGTTGAACTCCCCGGCGATGACCAGGAGAAATAACTCATCGAGTTGGCGTAGAGATTCGGCCAGGGCAGCCCGGTCTTCTGCGGCCGCGCTGCTATCACCCAGCACATCACGCAGCTGCCCCAGTGTATGCCGGGTCAACTTTAATAACTGTTCCTGGTGTTCGTCTAAGAGGGTGTCCATAGAGTAGCTGGCCTTCTGGTAACGCCTTAAGGTACACAAGGGTTTCACCGCAAAGAAGCCAAGATCACGAAGAACTTTTTGAGAAGCCTTATGTTCTTCTAGTCTTCGCGGTTAATGATTGCCTTTTATTGATAATAGACACAAGCCGATTCCGGCAAATCGGGTGCGGTGGGCAGATTACCGTCATTGTAGAACACAATCCGGTCTATGCTAAAGTTGTTTGAGCGAGCCGAAATTTGAAATAGATGGTATCCGGCTGTGAGATTATATTCGGCTGTGGTGATGTGATGGTTGCCATAATCAAAAGCCAGGGCCCAATTCCAGGTTTGTCCAATTCCGGAGAACGCCTTAATCCAGCCTGCATGATCCATCTGGACGAAAACATCATTCTCTAAAGACCAGTCAGGATGACCGTGATAATTATGAATGCGTAACTCATACCAGCCCGGCGTGGTGATGCTGATGGGATAATTTAAGATAGCAACTCCAGGTGTACCGTATAAATCTGGGCCGTGCCAGGTGTAATAGCCATCCCCAAAATAGCCAGGGATAGTGGTCTCCAACTGCCAGGCATCTACAGATGGGGCGGATTCTACTTCGATAATGATGCGCCCATCAACTTCCTGATAGACGCAGGGTTGGGTGTACCAACGCCCTATCATAGGCAGGTAGGTGGTCATGGATATGGTTTCGGTATATTGCCGCCCACTTTCCTGAGGATGGGGGAGCGTTGAGGGGGGTGAAGGCTGGGCTGCGAGGGCGGTCAGGAAAAGGGCCAGGGTGCCGATTGCCGCCAGCACGGATACAAGAAAAGGAGAGAGGATAAGTTGTTGTTTGTTTTTCATCATTTTTGGTACAAGGTACATACAATGACGCGGCCGCGCCACTACATGGCATAGTAGGGCAAGATTCTTTCTTGCCAGGACAGGTGAAAAAACCTGTCTTTACTTTAGAAAAGTTGCTTCTCAATCATTAGGGTTGGAGAGCAAGATGCTTGCTTGCCCACGCCAGTAAAAAACTTGTACGGCATTGCCCACCCCTATTTTTTGAGAAGATGCTTAGAAGAGAAGATAAACCGCCAGACCCAGACCCATAACCAGGACCCCGGCCGGCCCTAAGACATCAAAAATGGCCCGGTCTTCCCTGCGGTCTTGTTGGCGTTGGTCATCTTCGCTTGAGTCGAGTTGGGGGGATTTTTTGCGGCCGCGTTTAGCCATTCCCGGCATCGGTTCCGCAGCCAATACCGCCCCCAACAGCCCCGCGGCCGCACCCCCGATGAGCAACCCCAGCGCGTATCCTGGCCCACTCCGCCACCCCAAAATGAGGCAAGCCAGCACCGTTAGCCCGATAATAAGCAGCATGGCTAAAGCAACTTGCTTCATATAAGGCCACCAGTGGGTTTTTCCCCTTTGTTCATCCATAATTTTGACCGCTGACTGCCAACCGCTGTCTTCTACCTATCAAGTTTACGACCGGGGGTTGCTTTGGGCAACTGTCTGGTAGAATTGACAAATCTGCAACATTTGGCAATTGTGCTGAATTCACGACCTCTGTATTGGAATGATTCTCCTGTCCTGTTATACTGCTTCTGTTTATTGTTCTCTGCGGCCGCTAACGGAAATCCCACCACCCTTCCATTCACAACCTTAAAACGCTGCCCCACAGAACTCAAAACTAGAAACTCGAAACTCGAAACTAAAAACCATGCAAGATTGGCGTATTCACCTGATTAGAAGTACACGAACAGCTCTGGCGATAGCTGCGGTGATGATCGCCTTGTTGGCCATGGCCGGGTTTGTCGCCGACGCCCTGGATCTGTTCCCTGTTTCCCTGACGATTCCGGCCCTGATCAGTGCTGGGGTGGGTTTTTGCACCATCGGTCTGGCCTCATTATTGATGCGCCGGGCCGAAGCCAGCGGTTATACCAACCGGCTCATTTTTATTACCTTTTGCCTGTTAGCCCTCACGGTAATGCTGGCAACCATGCTGTTTGGCGGCATCGCCTCGGTGCTGCCTTATGCGTATACCCCCATTATTTTGGCTGTAGCGATTTTGTTGGGGATGTGGCCGGCGCTGCGGATGGCGACGATATGCCTGATGCTGCATAGCACGGCCGCCATCTTAGAAATTTATCGCGTTTACAATCCCGTAGATATTTGGGGAACGACCATCCCGCTGCCAGAATACCCTGGCGTTGGGTTCACCGTTCTGGCCATTGCTGCTATCATTTTTTATATGATCGCCTGGGTGGCCGGGGCGTTGTCTGATCTATTAGCTGAACAGCACCAGGCCATTGGCGCGGATAGTGAACTGCGCCGCCAGGAAGAGATGAAGACCCAATTCCTCAGCACTGTTGCCCATGAACTGCGAACCCCACTTACTACGGCCAGAGGGTATTTGCACCTGGTCAATGGGGGAGTCATCCCGACGGATAAACTGCCAGAAGTGTTGACTCGGATTCAGGAAAATGTAGAAATCATTACCGGCCATGTCAATGATTTAATGTTTTTGCAGGAAGTTGATCTGGTGATTGAGCGGAGTGAACAGATTGATCTGGTGGCCCTGGCTCAGGATGTGTTGAATTTGTACAAGCCACGCAGCCTGAACAGCCACATCAATTTACAGCTAGAAGCCAACGGCCAGGTTCCCCTTATCAAAGGAGACCAGACAGCTCTGATCCGGGTTGTGACCGCGTTGGTAGATAATGCGGTGAAATACAGCCCCGATGGGGGGGATGTAATAATCCGGGTTGGCTCAGAAAATGGGCATGTTCATCTTTCGGTGCAGGATGAAGGGATTGGCATTGAGAGTAAACATCTACCTCACATTTTTGAGCGGTTTTATCATGTGGACAAAGACGCCGATCATGTCTACGGAGGGATGGGGGTTGGGCTGCCGATTGCCCAGCGGCTGGTGAGAGCGCACGGGGGGGATATTGGGGTCAGCTCTAAATATGGGGAAGGCAGTACGTTTACCGTCTGGCTGCCGATTAAATAGGAGTGGAACAGGTGGGTGTTTTGCAAAGGCCGCGGCCGCACAATTCCCTGGTCTCTTTTTTGCAGCACCAGGGTTTTTTGCTTTTAGATGGCGGGTTGGCGACGGAGTTGGAGCGGTACGGGTATGATCTGGCGGACCCACTTTGGTCGGCGCGGCTGCTGCTGGAGAATCCAGAGGCCATTCAGCAAGTTCACCAGGATTATTTGCAAGCGGGGGCGGATTGCCTGATTACGGCCAGTTACCAGGCAACCATTGCCGGTTTTCAGCAGCGGGGGCTGGGGCGTGATGAAGCGATCAGGCTGATACACCGCTCTGTGACTGTCGCCCTGGAGGTGCGGGATACGTTTTGGGCGAATGAGGGGAATCGGGTGGGGCGACTGCGGCCGCTCATTGCCGCCAGCATCGGTCCCTATGGAGCTTACCTGGCCAACGGGGCCGAATACACCGGAGCGTATGACCTGGACGAAGCCGGGCTGATTACTTTTCATCGGGAGCGGTGGCACATCCTGGCCCAATCTGGGGCGGATTTATTGGCCTGCGAAACCATCCCCTCAGCGATTGAAGCCAACGCCCTGGCCCGCCTGGTTCAAGAAACAGCAGAGATGCCGGTCTGGGTTAGCTTTAGCTGCCAGGATGGAGCGCGGATCAATGATGGTACTCTGCTGACGGAAGCGGTGCGGCCGCTCACCGATCTCCCCCAGGTTGTGGCGTTAGGGATCAACTGCACAGCCCCCTCCCACATCCCCAGCCTGATCACCCATCTGAAAAGCGTCACCGATAAGCCGATTGTGGTGTATCCCAACTCCGGCGAGACGTATGACGCGGCCCATAACTGCTGGCTGGGCATTGCTGCGGCGGATGATTTCGCGGCCGCGAGCCAACAATGGTTCTCTATGGGGGCACGGCTGATCGGCGGCTGCTGCCGCACCGGCCCAGACCATATCCGGCATATCCGGGCCGCCTTGATGGGATAAAATTGACGATTGGCGATTTACGATTTACGATTGCCAATCATAACTTCACCGCAAAGATGCGAAGGGCGCAAAGAATTTCTCTGAAGTTCTTCTTCTCTTGGCGTCTTTGCGGTTCATTTCTTCTGTGAACTTGATCTAAACTCTACTACCATCGTCAATTGCCTATGTTCTCACTTACTCGCGTCCGTATGGACACCCCTGGTTGTGAAAACGTCATCCACTTCAACAATGCCGGAGCGGCCCTCATGCCCAACCCGGTCGTGTCGGCTACGGTCGGCCACCTCTACCTGGAGTCGCAGATTGGGGGGTATGAAGCGGCCGCAGCCAACCTGGACAAAATAGAGCGAGCCTATGACGCGGCCGCCAGCCTCATCGGCTGCTCCCGTGATGAAATCGCCATCACCGAAAATGCCACCCGGGCCTGGGACATGGCCTTTTACAGCATCCCGTTCCAACCAGGCGACCGCATCCTTACCTGCACCAGCGAATACGCCAGCAACTACATCGCCTTTTTGCAGGTTGCCCGCCGCACCGGCGCCGTTGTTGAACTCATCCCCAACGACCAGCACGGACAGGTCTCCGTTTGGAAGTTGCAAGAGATGATGGACGAGAAAGTCAAACTGATCGCCATCAACCATATCCCCACCAACGGTGGCCTCATCAACCCGGCGGAGGAGATTGGGCAGGTGGCTCGTGAGGCGGGGGTGCTGTACCTGCTCGATGCCTGCCAATCTATCGGCCAGATACCGGTGTATGTGGAAGAGATCGGCTGCGATTTTCTCTCGGCTACCAGCCGCAAATATTTACGCGGGCCGCGTGGGGTGGGGTTTTTGTATGTGTACCAGGAGCGCATTAGCCAGTTTGAGCCGCCGATGGTGGATTTGCAGGCGGCCGATTGGGTGACGGCAGATCAATACCGATTGAAAGAGACGGCTCGCCGCTTTGAGACGTGGGAGAGCAATGTGGCCGGGCGGGTGGGGTTCGCGGCCGCGCTTGATTATCTGCTTGACCTGGGCATAGAAGATACCTCAGCCCGGCTGTGTACCCTGGCGGAAAATTTGCGCCAGAAGTTAGCCAGCATCCCCGGGGTGACGGGGCAAGATTTGGGGGAGCAGAAAGGGGGGATTGTGACGTTTACGGTGGCCGATTGGGACGCGGCCGCGATCAAACAAAAGCTGGCCGAACAAAAGATCAACGTCTCCATCTCCACCCCCTTCTCCGCCCGGCTGGATATGGAAGAGCGCAATCTGCCTGGTGTTGTTCGGGCCTCTCTCCATTACTATAACAGCGAACCAGAAATTGAGACCTTTTGTACCGCCCTGGAAAATTTGCTTTTGCTATAGTTTAGGACAGCTTTGGCGTACTATAGCGTTTACCATTTATGCTTGGGAGCACTCTGGATAACATCTTGTCACCCCCAAAACCTTTTTCTTGAAAGCTATACTGCCAACGGTCATAAATTGATATTTTCAGTGAGACTGGAGACTCGAGATTAACCAGTCCCCAGTCTCCACTCTCTAGTCTCCAACTGGAATGTCACTTTATGACCACGATGAGTCTATAATAAACTGGTGTAAGCGTATGAAAGAGTCGTTTTACCTGACCTCCGCTAAAACTGAAGATTTGTCTGCGGCAACTCGAGCCTCAATTGTTCAGGTTTGCCTCACGGCCCATCAGGAAGAAGATTTCCGAAACCTGTTCACCTATGTCCCGTCAGGTGGTTGGCATTTTCTTGCCTACGGCGATGAACAGTTGGTTAGCCATGCTTTGGTGACGACTCGTTGGCTGCAACCCGAAGGGGGGGCTGTATTAAAAACGGCGTATGTGGATGCGGTGGCAACGCTGCCCGCGTATCAAGGTCGGGGATATGGCCGTACCCTGATGCGCCAGTTGGCCAACGAGATTGAACAAGAGTATGCCATTGCCTGTTTAGAGACAGATCGGCCTGCTTTCTACATACCGTTGGGTTGGGAACTCTGGCGTGGCCCTTTAGCTGGGCGAAGTGAGCAAGGGTTGATTTCCACCCCCGAACAACATGGGATCATGGTTTTACGGCTGCCACAGACGCCGGAACTTGACCTGGAGCGGGGATTGACCATTGAATGTCAACCAGGACGGATTTGGTAGAATAGCCGAAGATGATAATCGTGCCTGGTGTATCACATTGGATTGATAAAGATAACCGTGACAAACTCAAAACCTGAAAAAACTTTTTTTGTGACCGGGGGAGCCGGGTTTATCGGCTCCCATTTATGCGAGAGCCTTTTGCAGATGGGGTATCGGGTGTTGGTTCTGGATAACCTGTCTACGGGGCGGATGGTCAATATCGCCCACCTGCTGCCCCATCCCCATTTCCATTTTGCCCGTGCGGAGATTACCGACGGTACGGTGATGGACCGATTGGCCTCGGAAGCGGATGTGATTATTCACCTCGCGGCCGCGGTTGGGGTCAAGCTCATCGTAGAACGGCCCGTCCACACCATCGAAACCAACGTCATGGGCACAGAATATGTCCTCAAATCCGCTCTGCGTTACGGCTGCCGCACCCTCATCGCCAGCACCTCAGAGGTATACGGTAAAGGCAGCCGTATCCCGTTCAGCGAAGATGATGATGTACTCTTGGGGGCAACGAATAAAAACCGTTGGGCCTATGCCGCCAGCAAAATGGTAGATGAGTTCCTGGGGTTGGCTTATCATCAGGAATATGGCCTGGAGACAATATTGCTCCGCTTCTTTAACACCGTTGGGCCACGCCAGGTGGGGCATTATGGCATGGTCATTCCCCGCTTTGTGGGGCGGGCTTTGGCCGGTGAGCCAATTGAACTGTTTGGTGACGGGGAGCAGAGCCGCTGCTTCTGTGATGTGCGTGATGTGGTGCAGGCGGTGATTCACCTGGCCCTGCATCCCGATTCACCAGGGCGAGTTTACAACATCGGCGGTACGGAGGAAGTGACGATTCGGCAGTTGGCCGAGCGAATCAAAATCCTCACCAACAGCCATTCACCCATCGTCACTATTCCATATGACCAGGCGTATGCCCCTGGTTTTGAGGATATGCGCCGCCGTGTGCCAGACATCAGCCGGGTGTATGAGTTGGTAGGATGGCAGCCGACTCGCTCGCTTGATGAGATTTTGACCAGTGTGATTGAGTACATGGGGGATTGAGGGGAATCGTAGGGTGAACCATGAGTCAGTTGAATAAGTACAGTTCCCGTTTGACCCAGGCTGTATCGCAGCCTGGCTCCCAGGCTATGTTGTATGGCACCGGTTTGGCACCGGAAGATATGGGCAAACCGCAGGTGGGAATCGCCAGCATGTGGTATGAGGGGAATACCTGCAACATGCACCTGAATGATTTGGCGGCGAAGGTGAAAGCTGGGGTCGCGGCCGCGGGGCTGGTGGGGATGCGCTTTAACAGTATCGGCGTCAGTGATGGTATCTCCATGGGCACAGAGGGGATGAGCTACTCCTTGCCTTCCCGTGACCTCATTGCTGACTCCATCGAGACAACCATGGGGGCCCACTTTTACGACGCCCTCATCGCCATTCCTGGCTGCGACAAAAACATGCCCGGCTGCCTGATGGCTATGGGCCGGCTCAACCGGCCATCGCTAATGGTCTACGGCGGTACCATCCATCCGGGCCGTTTGGGTACCCAAGAGTTAGACATCGTTTCCGCCTTTGAAGCCTATGGACAATATTTAGCCGGTACGATAGACCGTGTTCAGATGGAAGCGGTGGTACGCCACAGCTGCCCCGGTCCTGGGGCCTGTGGGGGAATGTATACAGCCAACACTATGGCCTCAGCTATCGAAGCGTTGGGGATGTCTTTGCCTTACAGCGCCACAGCTCCCGCAGAATCACCGGAAAAAGCGGCCGAGTGTGCCCAGGCTGGGCCGGCGATTTTGGCATTATTGGAGCGTGATCTCAAGCCCCGTGACATTATGACCCGCGCTGCTTTTGAGAATGCAATGGTGGTGGTGATGGCCTTGGGTGGCTCTACCAACGCGGTGCTGCATCTTTTAGCGATGGCTCGTTCGGTGGATGTGCTGCTGACTATAGATGATTTCCAGGCGGTGAGCAGCCGTGTGCCAATGTTGGCGGACCTCAAACCAAGCGGCCGCTTCCGGCAAGAAGATTTACATAAAGTTGGTGGTACTCCGGCTTTGCTCAAATATTTGCTGGCAGTGGGGCTGCTTGACGGCGACTGCCTGACAGTTACCGGGCAAACAATGGCGGAAAATCTGGCTGGGCTGCCCGAATTTACCCCGGAACAGATTGTGGTGCGGCCGCTATCCAAACCGATCAAACCTACCGGGCATATTCACATTTTGCGCGGCAACCTGGCTCCAGAAGGGGCCGTGGCCAAAATTACCGGCAAGGAAGGGATGAGCTTCCGGGGGCCGGCCAAAGTGTATGACAGTGAAGAAGCGATGCTAGCTGCACTGGAACGGCAAGAAATCATGGCCGGGGATGCCATCATCATCCGTTATGAGGGCCCCAAAGGGGGACCAGGGATGCCGGAGATGCTCACCCCAACATCAGCCTTGATGGGAGCGGGGTTGGGGCAGGCGGTCGCGCTTATCACCGATGGTCGTTTTTCTGGCGGCTCACATGGGTTCATCGTGGGGCATGTCACCCCAGAGGCACAAGAAGGCGGCCCTATCGCCCTGGTGCAAGAAGGGGATGTGGTACGCATTAACGCCAGGAAAAACAGTTTGACGGTTGAGGTGGATGATGAGGTGATGGCCCGGCGGCGGGCAGCCTGGGTGCGGCCGCCTTACAAAGCCACACGGGGTACCCTGGCTCGTTATATCCGCACCGTCAAATCCGCCTCAGAAGGGTGCGTAACTGATGAGTGACGGGGGGTATCAACGAATCGTCGTTAAATTTGGTACCAGCGTTTTAACCTCTGGGACACCCCGCCTGCACCGCCCCCAGATGGTGAATCTGGCCCGCCAATGTGCTGATCTGCACCATCGCGGCCGCAAACTCATTCTCGTTACTTCTGGGGCCATCGCCGCCGGGCGGGAACGGCTCAGCCACCCTGCCCCTTCCCCCACCCTGGCCCATAAGCAGATGCTTGCCGCCGTTGGTCAAACCTATTTGATGGCCTTGTGGGAGCAGATGTTTACCATTTATGGGGTGCATGTAGGCCAGATGCTGCTTACCCGCGCTGATGTGGAGCGCCGCGGCCGCTACCTGAATGCCCGCGCCACTCTTCATACTCTGCTCGAAAACCAGATCATCCCCATTATCAATGAAAATGATGCCGTCGCCACTGAGGAGATCCGGGTGGGAGACAATGACAACCTTTCCGCCCTGGTGGCCACTTTGGCCGAAGCTGATTTGCTTATTTTGCTCACCGATCAGCCTGGCCTGTACACTGCCGACCCACGCACCAACCCTACCGCCGAATTGATTGCTGAGGTGCAAACGATTGATGAAACGCTGCGCCGTCTGGCCGGGGGGAGCGTGAGCGGGTTGGGGGTGGGGGGGATGGTGACGAAGCTGCAAGCGGCCGCGACTGCTCGTCTGGCCGGAGTGGATGTTATCATTGCCTCTGGGCAAACCCCCGATGTGATTTTGCGGGCCACCGAGGGGGAACCGCTGGGGACACGGTTTCCGGCCACCCAAAGCCACCTGGAAAGCCGCAAAAAATGGATATTGGCCGGGCCGCGGCCGCAGGGCTGCCTTTGCGTAGATAATGGGGCTAAAACAGCTTTGCAGGAACGCGGCCGCTCCCTACTCCCTGCGGGTATCATCCAGGTTGAAGGGCAGTTCCAGCGCGGGGATACCGTTACCATTCAAGCTGCTGACGGTCGGGAACTGGCGCGTGGGTTGGTCCAATACAGTAGTGATGATTTACGCCGCCTCGCCGGGCAGCAATCAGAAGCGATTGAAGCTATTTTAGGGTATACCTATGGCGCGGCCGCGGTCCATCGTAACGATTTGCTTTTGTTGTAAGAGGAGAAGAAGACCGCAGACCGCTGACGGCAGACCGCCCATCATTGGCAAAATCGCGGACGACGGACGGCGGACAAATTGTAAAGATTGCGTAACTATATATCCCCTCACCCTGGCCCTCTCCCATCGTGGGAGAGGGGGGACTGATCACCTGCACAGTTACAAGACTGTTATACCTATTTCGGGAACCAAATCGCTCCTTTTGACGTTATTTAATTGTTACCAGATCAGCCAGGTATGGCTGGTCATCAAGAAAGGAGCGAACCATGTTACTAACAAAGAAAATTAAACTTATGCTAACCTTCAGCATCATGCTGGTATTAGCTGTATTGGTGGCCTGTATCCCCGGTGGTGGCAATGCCCCAGATGAGACGGCTACCCCCACCCCAAACCCTGATACGGCTGTTCGTGATGATATGCCTACCACAGAACCAATTTTTGCTGGCGAACTGATTACCGGAACGGCGATGATCCACAGTGTGGATTTGCGCCTGATGGAAAGTTTTCCCTTGCAGATGATGGCTGGCATCAAGGGGGATTATCCTGATGGCTGTACCGGCCTGGGAGAAGTGAAGCAGGAACGAGTGGAGAATGATATTTTTATCACCGTAGAGACGGTGCGGCCGGCTGATATGATGTGTATCCAGGTATTGGTGCCGTTTGAGGCTAACATCCCGGTAGATATTCACGGCTTACCGGCCGGTAAATATCAGGTTCATATTAACGGGGTTATCGCCTCGTTTACCCTGGATCAGGACAATATCCTGCCCAGTGAAGGGTAACTCCGCCCAGATTTGACAGGTTTGCCTAAATCTGTCAAATCTAAACCGGCATTTAATTGCGGACGGCGCCACCGGCGGCCGGGTAATGCAAGCTCATAATGGCCTGAACAATGGCCTGGTTGGGGGCGCGGATGATAAACGTCTCGTCCCCTTCCAGGTACAGGCAGGTCAGGTCGGTCACCTCGTCTACGGTGCCTGACCAGCAGGTGAGGTTGTTGACCAGGGTGGCATCGGTGTCGTACCGTTGGCTGGCGTAGAGGTTGTACGCGGCCGCGAACTCAGCCGCATCCTCTTCCGTATCCCAAACCACCCGGAGCATCATCACCATCAGTTCCAGGGTATCATCCCAATAGACAGCATATTGATCGCCACCCCAACCAGCAGCGGCCGCGGCCGCGGTTGCCTCATCCACCTGCTGTCGCAAATATTCCCGCAAAAAAAACTCCCCAAACACATCCTCATCCAGCAGCTCCCACCCCGCCCCCAGCGGTTCAATGAGCGAAAGCAGTTCTACCGTTTGCGGCATATCACCCGTCAGATACCGGTCCGGGTGCAAAATATGTTCCGATGAGGTGGGGGGATTCAGCCACGCCTCATTCACCTGGGCAAATCCCCCTAAGTCAAACAATGCCTGCACAAACAAAAATCCTTCCTGGTAAGGAAAGAGAAGCGCATTCGCCAGGACAGCGGGGGCCGCTTCCAGCACCGTCATATCTTGCTCTGACACCTGGGCCAACAACGCCTGAATTTGGGCCATGTCAAAATATTGGAACACATATTGAAGTTCAACCAGGCTGGCATCCCCTTCGGCCAGAGAGCGGAAGGCTAACGCCGAATCTCCATTGAATGTTTCATCACCCAAAGTGCCCAGGCCAAAATGTTGATCTTGGAGTGCATGGACAAATTCATGGGCATGGGTCAACTGTTGGGTAATCCCCAGCAGAACATCATTTTCACTGATGACCACAAACCGCTCTGTTTCGGGGTCATAAAAACCGGCTACCTGTTCGCTGTATAGGTCGAGGGTGAAGTTGAGATAATCAAAATCCCTGGGGACAAAATCAAACGCATTCAGTACCAGCACATCATAACGTGCCTGCTCTTCTGTTACCCCATCGGTCAACTGCAAGGAGAGTTCTAGTCGCAGCTCTTCTTGTGTTAGCAGGGTGGGGGTGATGGGGCGCAGCGGCTCTAAACCACGCAGGGCAATGACATTGGTTTCAATTTGGGCCCGCAGAGCAGTATTGGCCTGGGCAATATCAATGACATTGATGGTGTGGGTAATCGGTTGGCTGGAAGTGCCGTTGAGGTTGATAGCCGTCACACCGAGGGTGTATGTCCCTTCGCTTTCTGGCTGCCACACCTGATATAGAGTGACCAGTTGGCGGGGTTCGGCATAAGATTCACTAATCCAGGTGCTGTTGTTAATCGTCACATTCAGAGCCACCAGGCCGTAGGCATCGCTGGCGGAGAGGACAACAGTGACATCATCCCCAGGCTGGTAGGCGGCCCCGGTGGGTGGGGCGATAAAATTGATGTAGGGCGGGGTCTGGCGTAACCGGTCTTGTTCTGTTTGTAAGCGGCCCGTTTCGGCGCGGGCTTCTTGTAGGCGCACGGTCAGGGTGGCTTCTTGCTGCTGCAAGGTGGTAATGCGGGCTTCGTAGGTGGGTACCTGGCTTAAAAGGGCGTTGGCCTGGTCATTCAGGTTGGCTGATTCGGTAGCGCGTGCGGCCGCGACAGTTGACATAATCATTAACTGTTCTTCGGTATTATCCAATGTTTGGCTAATGGCTTGGCCGGTGGCCTCTAACGCTGTCACCTGGCCGGATAATCGCTGCCGGGCCTGGACAAAAAAAGTAACGGCTGCCAGTAACAACAAAAATAACATCAGCGAAATCAAAATAAGCCGGTTCCGTGTGGTTTGGTTCATAATGGAAACATCCTGGAGAAGTTAGGGACTGGAGATTGGAGATTAAGAGATGGAGAGATTGGAATTGCCTACTCGCCCACTCACTTCCTATACCCGGTTTGGGTCAATAATATATTCCCACCAGTTATGGCTGATACCGCCGGTTGCACCCGTGACGTGGGGAAAGTGGCGCATCCACCAGAGGTGGTGCTGACGGATGTCCCCATTTCCCCATTCCCGGCAGTTGACTTGCCGGGTGAGGCCGCGAAAATGGGGGAAATGGTACCAATCGTCGCAGTTGCTCAACACCAGGCGCGGATTCCCCCAATCGTAATCTCTTTCGCTGTTGGGGGCAAAATGAACATTGCCACATTCGGCGCGGCCGGGGTGGGTTTTGTCATAGCGAGTAAAACGGGACCAGAGGTCGGCGTCTCCTCGTTTGCCCCGAAACAACTGTTTGAGGATGGATTCGGCCCGGTGGCCCAGGTTTTCTAACATTTCGCCCACCCCGCGTTCGTAGTTGAACCCCATGATGACGAACCGTTTGGCGACGCGGCCGCGTACCGGTAAAGGTGGCGCATTGCACCAAAACGCTCCCGGACCAACCATCATAGATTCATAGTACCCGGCATAAGGGGGGGCAAAAAGCCATACTTCATCAATGTGGTTCAGGTTGATCTGGGGGATAATGTTAAACTCTGTCAGGATACGTTGATAATTTACCCGGTCAGGCTGGTGCCAGCCAGTGCGGGTGCGCCAACGTAAGAGGAACATTTCTCCATCATATTGGAACCCATCTTCCTTGATAGGCAGCCCGTCTGTCTCCAACCGCTCGACGATCTCAAAGTTGACCAACCCGTAACTGGCGTGGTGTACATCTTCACGGAACCGCCGGGCCAGGTCGTCCGGGTCTTGCCAGTTGAGGATGTGGGTTAGTTTGCGGCCGCGTTCTGAGCGTACCGTTGGGTTGTGAATAATTTGCAGCACCCGCCAATGGATGGGAGATGGGGAGGTGGTGGAAGTTGGCTGCGGCCGCGCCCCAGCCAGCATTTCCCGCAGGGTATTGACAAAACTCATGGGTCAATTTTAACCATCTGTATACCCAGAGCAAAACTGACCTTAGCCCAATGCCAAAGTGACTCAAGCGGCCGGCTTGGGGAGGTGAGACGGGGGGCGAGGTGTTGACCAACAACGGTCAACCATTTTTCACTCCTTACCCCTCACTCCTCACTCTTCAGTCCTTAACTCAACCCATAAACCGGAATCGCGGCCCCATGAATGGCGCGGCCGCTTTCAGAGGCCAAAAAGAGCATCACTTCAGCCAGATCCTCTGGGGCAACCCACTGGCTAAAATCAGCGTTGGGCATATCGGCCCGGTTGCGGGGGGTGTCCAGGGTGCCAGGTAAGATGCAGTTGACGTTGATCCCGGCACTTTTTAACTCATCGGCCATCGCTTCGGTCAGGCGGATGACAGCACTTTTGGAGGCGGTGTAAGCGGCCATTTTGGCTTTGCCTTCCAGCCCGGCGCGAGCGGCGATGTTGATGATTTTGCCCCGCTTTTGGGCCAGCATATGGGGGATGGCGGCCCGGCAGGTGTGGTACACCGTTTTAGCATTAAGATCGAACATGAAGGCGAAGGTTTCTGGTGGGGTTTCATGCAGGGGTGGCCCCATGCTGAATCCCCCAGCAATATTCAGGAGAATATCTACCCGGCCAAACTGGGTGACGGCATCGCTGAGAAGGGCATCTACTGCGGCCGCGTCCAGCAAATTGACCGCTGCTAACAGTGCTTCCCCCTTTTCGGCCATCTCTCCATATAAAGTTTCCAGCCGGTCATAATTGACATCTACCAATACCAACCTGGCCCCGGCTTGATGAAAGGCGGCCGCGGCGGCCGCGCCCAAATTCCCTGCCGCCCCCGTAATAACCACCACCTGATCAGAAAAGTTGAACATAAACACCTCTGGGAAATTAGGAAGGATGAATTATGAAGGATGAAGAACTGCACACTCACTGCTCACTGCCCATGATCCTAACCCCATTGCCAACCGGTGCCAACTCACTTTGGATAGCTGTTAGGGCAATCGCATATTAACCTGTTAACACCTTAAGGAGATAATCTTCGTTCCA
>JAHDWJ010000054.1 GCA_023384415.1 Anaerolineae bacterium | reverse complement strand
GTTCCACCTTAGTTTTGGCTAATCGTGGTCTTGACAATGGGGTCAACTATACTGTCCTATTGTCAATTGCTACGATAGCCGGTTCATCTATTATGATAATCACAGATCGCCCACAAAAACCGGAGTGAATATCTGTGGAGTAAGCGAAATCGTGACCTACTACCCATTCCCCACCTACCAGGAAGAAGTGCGTTATGACTGGTTATATAGTTGCAGCAGCTCAGGAAAATGTGGTTATGGGTGGGTTGAGCAAGCAGCAGTGAAGAAAAGCACCTACTTCATGGCCGGGCCGCCCCATCGCCACCCGCATCACCGGCGACCCGGTAAGCGGCAACAACGGCCTGTTCTACTTCCTGACTGACCACCTGGGCAGTACCACCATGCTAATCACCGCAGCTGGGGCCGCCGTGGCCGGCACAGCCGCTTACTACCAACCCGACGGTACCTACGGCAAATTCGCCCCCTCGCCCCTCGCAAACTCACCCCCACAACTTTCGCCTGATTTTTACGGGAGAGGAATCTGACTTCTGCTATGCTATAATGGCGGCTGATGGCTGCACCTATCTCTATTTATCACACCTGAAGCGCCTATGGCCTTGCTGCAACAAATCGTTCAGCTTCTTACGGAAGCCCCGTATAACCTGGTTTACCACCTCATTACTCTTTTAGCGATGCAGGTGGTTTTAGGCATGGCGTTGGGGCAGTGGCTGCGGGATCGGCAGGATGAGGTGGCCCGGCGGTTGACATTGGGCGCGGCCGCGATCCTGCTGGCTCGTCTGGTTTTAGCTTTGATCATTGCCCTGGTCAGCGGCCGCGAACTAGAAGCAATTCGTTATCTTCCCCCTCTGGAGCAGGCGGTCAACACAGTTACCCTCATTGGCCTTATCTGGATGTTGGCCCCTACCATTGCCCGCGCTCCCCGGCTTGTTGATTTATTCACCTTCCTGCTTATCCTGGCGACAACAGCTATCTATATTATCTTTGGTCTCGATTGGGCGCGGCGGACTACCCTGGGACTGTACAACAGTGATTTCCAGGCGACGGTTTGGGGGGCTGCCCAACTGCTGCTGCTGGTGGGTGGGATATTGCTTATCCTGGTGGGTCGCGGCCGCGATTGGCTTTTACGCTCCCTGGTTCTGTTTGTATTGTGGGTGGCTCATTTCTTGCATCAATGGAATTACCCCGAGATTTTTGTTCCGGCGACAGAACTTCCCTATCTCATACGGCTGGGCCAGCTTATCGCCTTTCCCTTGTTGATGGTTATTACCTACCGCCATGTTTTACGCCAACTGCTGCTCACTGTACCATCGTCCGTGATGCGGCCGCAGCCCACTCCCCCCCTGGCCGATTTTCTCCAATTGGCTGCCCAGGTCATCGAAACAGCCGACAGCCAACATACACGCCAGGAAGCGGCCGCGATGGTTGCCCATTTGCTCAACCCAGCCTTTGTGGGGCTGGTTATCCCTCTCCCCAACGACCCGGAGCAACTACAACTCACTTTGCTGCGGCCGCGTTTGGAACAAGATCAATATCAGACAATCAATTTACCGCTGAAAGATTGGCCCGGCTTTAACGTCATCCTAAAACAGAGCACCCCCACCGAACTCGTTCCCCAGGGGATGGGGCACCAGCAAATAGTTCGGCTTTACCGGCAGGTTGGGCTGGACGAAGATCAGGTTGGTCCCTTACTCATTGAGCCGCTGCTCATCCGCACTCAACCCCTCGGCTTGTTACTGTTGGGGGGGAAATCAACTTTAAGCCAATGGCCTGACGCCGACCGTGCCCTGCTGCGTGGGCTGGCTTATTACATCGCCCACGCCATGCACCGGGCCAATGCCGTACGTGCCCCCAATTCAGATGATCTTTCCCTGGCGGCTAATGAGCGGGCGGCCCTGGAACAAGCGCGGGATGAAGGGATGGCCCAGCAGCAAAAGTGGCAAATCGCAGCTGAGGAGGCCCAGGACCGCCTGGCTGCCCTAGAGCAAAAAGCGGCCCATCTCAACGAGTTAGAAAAAGAAGTAGCCGCTTTACGCGAGGCGTTGGAACAGGCAGAAGAAGCCATGGCTCTGGCGGCCGCGGGCAGCAGCAACCTCAGCCCCGAATGGGTTACTCGCACCGTTACCCGCTACTCTGGTGAACTGGAAGCAGCCCAGAGCCGCATCGAAATGTTAGAACGCGCTCTCCATCACCAGGAGAAAGAGCCAGACCATAACAACAGTCTCCTCATCGGCCTCATTCAGGAACTGCGAACCCCCATGACTTCTGTTACCGGCTACACCGATCTGCTGCTCAGTGAAACGATGGGGATTTTAGGGGAAAGCCAGCGTGATTTTCTCCAACGCATTCGGGCCAACGCGGAACGCGCCAACACCTTGTTATCCCAACTCATCCACACCGCCTCGCCGGGTGAGTCAGCTATCCACCCCGAAACAAATGATGTGCTAACAATCATTGAAACAGCCATTGATGTTGTATCACCCCAGATACGAGAGAGGCGGCAGCGGCTTGATCTGCACCTGGAAGATTTGCTCGGCCAATGGCAGTTCAACCGGGATGGTCTGTATCAGATAGTGGTTCATCTGCTCAGTAATGCCTGTCAGGCGTCTCCTAGTGACAGCCATTTACGCCTGGATGGTCGCCTGGAAATGGTGCGGGAAACAGTAGATGGTATCCCGCGGGAAAGCCATCTTCTCCATCTGGCCGTTACGGACAGTGGTGGGGGGATCGCCGCCGCGGATATTGCCCGGGTTTTTGACCCGCATGTTGAATCAGATGCCCCCCTCATTGCCGGGTTAGGGGATACCAGTATTGGTCTGGCTGTCGTGCGGCAGGTCATTGCCGCCAACCAGGGGCGCGTTTGGGTAGAAACCCAATCAGGGGCAGGCAGCACTTTTTCCGTTTTGCTGCCATTGGCACTCCCATCTGTAGAATCGCTTACCCTTTCCGCGAATGGGGCGAAGAAGGGAGTTTGAGGGGTGGGGCGTGACTGCTGAGGACCGGGTATAAATAAGTAACTGAAGTCTGGCGTTACTGGTTATCAGTGTATTACTGTATTGGTTATTACCACTGGTGAAATCAATTTTCGCAGAGTCCAGTAAGTAATAAACGTAATAGGTGATACGGATCACCCCCTTAATTCCCAACGAGTTATAATTAGCTTTGTGGATGAGTCACGGGCCTTTGTTACGCAAAATATTATCAGCGCCCTGGTTTTATTGTCGGTGGTGAGTTTGACGGTGCTGCTGGCTCTGTTTCTGGCCCTGGCTGATGGGATGCAGGAGCGGCGGTTGCTCCCGTTCCCAACGGCCCGCCCTTTTGTCATTGGCGCGGCCGCGACCATTCCCCCCTCTCCCACCCTCACCCCATCACCCGCTCCCGCTCAGCCTACAGCAACCTTGCGCCCAGGCCAGACCCCCCAGACCGCCACCGCCACCCTTGTTCCCATTATCCCGCTGGCGACAGCCTGCCCTGCGCCAGCGGGGTGGCAGCTTTATACCATCCGGCGGGGTGACACCTTATCAGCCATCGCCCTACGCTCTATGAAAACCGTAGACGATATTCTGACCGCTAACTGCCTGGATCGGTCGGCTGTTATCGTCTCTGGGCGCACTCTCTACATTCCGCCAGATGTCTCTACCTTCCTGCTGGGGTGTGGCCCGCGTCCTGGCTGGGTTTATTATCTTGTGCAGCGAGGGGATACCTTGTACAGTCTGGCCCGGCGGCACGGCACCACGGTGGATCAGGTGCGTTATGTCAACTGCATGGATAATTTTTATTTGCAGGCTGGCCGCCAAATCTTACTCCCTTTACTGCCCCCTACGCCAGTGCCGACAGCCACGGCCACATTCCCCCCGCCTACTGATACGGCTACGGCCACCCTTGCACCCACAGCTACCCCTACGGAGACGCCTCCACCATCAGTGACAGCTACGGAGACCGCGGCCGCGACCCCCACCTTCACCCCAGCCCCGCCACCCTCAGAAACCCCCACCTTGCCCTTACCGCCAACCGAAACAGAGACATCTACCCCAGAGGTCACGCCTACCATTACCCCTTCTCTTACCCCCACGCCTACCTTATCCCCTACCTTCACGCCAGACCCGCCGACAGCAACACCTACCCTATCCACTCCCACCATCACCCCTACGCCATCCCCTTTCCCCTCAGAAACTCCCACTTCAGCGCCTGCACCTTGACACCGGAAATAGTTTGTTTCTGTTATAATAAACCTCACTGACCCGTTGTGAAGGAGATTTATGAGCGAAGCGGCTGCTTTAAAAGAAAACATCCTGGCCCAGGTAGGCCACTATTACGAACAGGTTCATGCCAACCGGCCATTTGTGCCCGGTGAAACAAAAGTGCAATATGCTGGCCGCGTCTATGATCAGCAGGAAATGCAAAACATGGTTAGTGCCGTGCTGGATTTCTGGCTTACGGCTGGCCCTTATGCCGAACAGTTTGAGAAAAAATTGGGCCATTTTCTAGGAGTACGGGAAATTATTCCTGTCAACTCTGGCTCTTCAGCCAACCTGGTAGCGGTCACCACACTTTGCTCCCGCCAACTGCGTAATCCCCTCAATCCTGGTGACGAAGTGATTATGCCCGCCGTCAGCTTTCCCACGACGGTTAATCCGGTTATCCAAAACCGGCTTGTGCCTGTTTTTGTAGATAGCTGCCTGGGGGATTACAACCTGGATGTTAGCCAGCTAGAAGCGGCTTTGTCCTCCCGTACCCGTGCCGTCATGTTCGCCCATACCTTGGGCAATCCTGCCGATATAGATCAGGTTGTCGCGTTTGTTAAGAAGCATAATTTGTATCTTATCGAAGATACCTGTGATGCGCTGGGGTCTACCTGGGATGGACAAATGTTGGGGACATTTGGGCAGATGGCCACGCTTAGTTTTTACCCTGCCCACCATATCACCATGGGGGAAGGAGGAGCGGTTTATACGTCTAGCCGTCGTTTAGCCAAAATTGCCCGGTCGGTACGTGATTGGGGGCGTGATTGTTGGTGTGGTTATGACAGCCCGGTCAACGGTAAATGTGGCATCCGTTTTGAGCGGGAGGTGCCAGGTGTGCCTGGGTTTTATGATCATCGCTATTATTACACCGAAATAGGGTATAACTTAAAAATTACCGATCCCCAGGCGGCGATGGGATTAGCCCAGTTGGATAAACTGCCGGGCTTTATCGCCCAACGCAAAGCCAACTTTGCTTATCTATATGCCGGAATGAAGCAGTTTGAGGAGTTCCTGTTGCTCCCAACCTGGCAGGCAAAAGCGGATCCATCCTGGTTTGCTTTCCCAATTCTCATCAAAGAAAATTCCCCTTTTCTACGGCATGAACTGACCCGTTATTTGGAGATGAATAAGGTGGAGACACGCAATATTTTTGCCGGAAATATCATCAAACAACCGGCCTACCGGGATATAGAATGCCGGATTATTGGTGATCTGGCGGTATCTGATTTGGTAATGCAGCGGGCATTTTTTGTCGGTGTTTATCCTGGTTTGGATAATCAGCGATTAGATTATATCATTGATACGTTTGCCCGGTTTTTCCAACAGCTTTAAGCTGTAACTGATTTTTGGCGAACGATTGGCAAAATCGTTTTACCCATAGACCCGTCCGGCTAACCAGCCTGACGGGTCTACTTGTGTGAAGATGAGAAAATTATCGGTCATTATTTGTTGTTACAATGAGCGGGCAACTATCCGTGAGGTCATTGGGCGTACCCAGGCCGTAGATTTAGGGCCGGGCTGGACGCGAGAGATTATCGTGGTAGATAACTGCTCGACGGATGGCACCCGAGAGTTATTGCAGCAGATTCATGATCCCGAAATCCGGGTGATTTTTCATGAACGGAATATGGGTAAGGGAATGTCTGTCCGCACGGGGATTGCCAATATGGCGGGTGATTATATGATTATCCAGGATGCGGATAAGGAGTATGATCCCGCCGAACACCCATTGTTTTGTCGTAAAGTGGAAGAGACGAACGCGGCCGCAATCTTTGGGTCACGTATCCTTGGTGGTCAGGTCCGCTACAAATACACCCACGCCTATTTTGGGGTTCGTTTGTGGACAACCGTGATCAACCTGCTGCATGGCAGTCACCTCACCGATGTTGGCACGGCAACCAAAATGGTCCGCGCCGATCTGGTTAAAGCCCTCAACCTCACCACCACCGACTTTAACCTGGATTTTGAACTGCCCGGTAAAATTATGCTGGCCGGGCATGAGATTTTGGAAATTCCCATCACCTATGATCCACGCACTTATGCTGAAGGCAAAAAAATCACCATTCGGGATGGTTTGGCTGGTATCTTGACGATGCTGCGCGACCGGTTTGGTTTTTCGCCCGTGTTTAAGCAGGACGGAGCGCGGCCGCAAGCGTTGCGTGAGAAGTTAGAGATTGAAAAATTAGGAGAGTAGAGAGTGGAGACTGGCCGCTTTTAATCTCAAACCCCCAGTCTCCACACTCTTTTTTAGTAGCAACCGTAACATCTCAGTAAAACATGTAACCTTCGGAAAGTTTGACCCAAGAACTTGTCCACTGCCCAAACCTTCCGAAGGTTCGCCCCAACTTATTGAGAAGATATTAGCAGCCATGAAAATAGTCATCACCGGTTCCATTGCTTACGATTACCTCATGTCCTTTCCCGGCAAATTTGCCGATAATATCCTGGCCGACCAGATTCACCGCATTAGTGTGAGTTTTTTGGTTAAGGAGATGAAGAAATATCGCGGGGGAGTAGCCCCAAACATTGCTTATACGATGGCCTTGTTGGGGTCGCGGCCGCGAATCTTAGCCACCGCCGGCACCGATTTTGCTGAGTACCGGGCCTGGCTCGAAGCCAGAGGCGTGGATACATCCCTCATCATCGAAATTGAGAACGAATTTTGTGCCTCTTTTTTCTGCACTACGGATGCGAGCCAAAACCAGATTGCTAGCTTTTACACCGGCGCCATGGCTTATGCCGGACAGCTTTCTTTTGCCCAGTACGCCCCTGACACCCAACTGACCATCATCTCCCCCAATGATCCCGGGGCGATGCGAGCGTATGTCCAGGAGTGTAAACAGTTGGGCATTCCCTACATTTACGATCCCAGCCAGCAAACCATCTGGGCGACCCCAGAAGAGTTGTGCGAAGGCTTAGATGGGGCCCGTTTTCTCAGTGTGAACGAATATGAATTTAACTTGATTCAGGAGAAAACTGGGCTGACAGGGCCAGAAATCCGGCAGAGGACGCAAGGGATTTTATTGACCAAAGGGGCAAACGGCGCCGAAGTGATGGTCAATGGGGATGTATACGAGATACCGGCTATCCTCCCAATTCAGGTGGTAGACCCTACCGGAGCCGGCGATGCGTTTCGGGCCGGTTTTATGCGTGGCCTGGAGTTAAAATTGCCGTGGGAAATTTGCGGCCGCGTTGGCGCCCTGGCCGCAACTTATGCTTTAGAACAGGCGGGCACCCAAAACCATTATTACACCCCCGCCCAATTTACCGCCCGTTATCGTAAACATTTTGATGACGATGGGGCGTTAGATGTGTTGTCCACAGATTAACACTGATTAGGGCCGATTTTCTTGATCTGTGTCCTAATCTATGGTTGACGCATTAGCAGGGATAAAATTCATAATTCATCCCTCATCATTCATACTTGTATAGTGAAAGGAGTTTTAACCGATGGAATACGATATTAAGAACGCTGAGTTGGCCCCAGGCGGCCGTTTACGAATTGATTGGGCCTCGACCGAAATGCCAGTCCTGAAAGGGGTCAAGGAGCGGTTCCATGATGACCGTCCCTTTGCGGGGATGCGGGTGAGTGCCTGTATGCACGTGACCACTGAAACGGCGAACCTGATGGTAGCTTTGCAGCAGGGTGGGGCTGATGTGGTTTTAGCTGCCAGCAACCCTCTCAGCACCCAGGATGATGTCGCGGCCGCGCTCGTGGCCCATTACGAAATCCCCGTCTACGCCATCAAAGGGGAAGACGTAGAAACCTATCATAAGCATATCAACGCTGTCCTTGACCACCAGCCCCACATCATCATGGATGATGGCTGTGATCTGGTCAGCACCCTGCACAAAAACCGTCGTGATGCCAAAAGCAACATCATTGGTGGCACCGAAGAGACCACTACCGGCATTATCCGCCTGCGGGCCATGGCCAAAGACGGGGCCTTAGAGTTCCCCATGATGGCTGTCAACGATGCCATGACCAAACATCTCTTTGATAACCGCTACGGTACCGGCCAATCCACTATGGATGGGGTGATTCGGGCCACCAATTACCTGATCGCCGGCAAGAACGTTGTCGTGGCCGGTTATGGCTGGTGCAGCCGGGGTATTGCCATGCGAGCGCGGGGATTGGGGGGTAACGTCATCGTCACCGAAATTGATCCTCTCAAAGCCCTGGAAGCGGTTATGGATGGATTCCGGGTGATGCCAATGATTGAAGCCGCCCCTATTGGCGATATTTTTGTCAGTGCTACCGGGAATATCAATGTCTTTGACACCCACCATTTTGCTGTTATGAAAAATGGGGCATTATTAGCCAACTCCGGCCATTTTGATGTGGAAATCAACATTCGCGGTCTGACCAAAATGGCTGTCGAGCAGCCCAAACGGGTGCGACCTTTCGTAGACCAGTACGTAATGGCCGATGGTCGCCGCCTCAATGTGTTGGGTGAGGGGCGGTTAATTAACCTGGCGGCTGCCGAAGGTCACCCCGCCTCCGTTATGGATATGAGCTTTGCCAACCAGGCCCTTGCGGCCCGCTACCTCATAGACAACCAGGGCAAACTAGAAAACAAAGTATACTCCGTACCGGAAGAGATCGATCAAGAAATTGCTCGTATCAAACTGGCCGCTATGGATATTCAAGTAGATGTATTGACGACCGAGCAAGACAAATACCTCAATTCCTGGGAAGAAGGCACTGTCTAACCGGTAGCACTTAGTAATCGTCTAAAAATAAGTTCCGCCCAGACCTGACAGGTTTTCGGAAACCTGTCAGGTCTAAAGCCTGTAAGTTAATTTTAGATGCTCACTTAGTCATCGTTCAAAAACAAGTTAGCGGTTTCAGATTGGTCCAATCTCCGAAGATTGAACCAATCTCGATCAAGTTAATTCCGAACGACTACTTAGTTTAATCCAACACATAGAAAATGGAATCGTGCGCCAACCACCCCGATCATCCAGCTATTGAACATTGCGAGCAATGCCGCCAGCCGCTGTGTGGTCTTTGCCTTTGGTATACCGAAGACGGGCATCGTCTCTGTGAGAGCCACGCCCAAGAAGCCCAGGCTCAGGGGCAGACGGTTTTGCAACCAGAAACGTATGCTGAAGCGATTGGTACCAGCCTGATCAAATCACAAAATGAACGCCGCCAACAACCCCTCAATGAGCCAGGGGTTTTCCGAGGCAATCAGAATGATATCGGGGCCCTCATTGCCGCAATCACCTCAATTGCCTTGATTGCCAGTTGTTCCGGGGGGATTTACTGTTTCCCCATCATAGGTTTTGTGTTTGGTCTGTTATTCTTTTTGAACGCCCCACAGGCGATTAACCCGCAGCGAACGAAGATTTTAGCCGGTGTTAGCATCGGGATCAGCGGTTTAGTTCTGCTGGCCCTGATATGCTTCATCTCTTTTTATATTTTCCTCATCGCTGTCGCTATCGCCAGTTCCCCATAAATCAGTAAGGGTGAGAACGAGAAATAGTCCTACTGTTTTTCACCATAACCCTGGCTCCATTTCTGGCTCGAACTTTTCCCTACCAGCCTGTAAGTAGTTTGTCAGTCAGGCTTTTCTCTGGTGAAACTGCATTATAATTTATAACCAAAAAGCCTGGCTTCTCCAGAGAGTGTCAGTATGTCTAAGCCCAGAGATCATCACGTCCATCATCGCATTGGGGCTGTCAAAGCTGCCCGGTTGTTTTCTAACATTGTTAGCCCGCCGGTTATGTTTGCGGTATTGGGGTTGGCTTTTTCTTTGCGGGAGCTGCCTTTTTGGCCGGGGTTTGGGTACGCGGCCGTGTACGGTCTTATGGTCTCCCTGGCGCCCATTCTGGTAATTTTATACCTGCTCAAAACCGGGCATATTGCTGAGCTGCACATGAGCAACACCCGCGAACGGCACATCCCATACCTCAGTGCCATTGTTTGCACTGGGTTAGCCTACCTGCTCTTTGTCACCCTAAATGCCCCTGAGTTACTCCGCTGCCTGACCCTTTTCAATATCATTGAGTTGATTGTGTTAAGTATCATCAATTTTTTCTTTCTCATCAGCATTCACGCTACCGGGATAATGGCGGTTTTTGTTTTGGTAGGGTTGGTCTATGGTTGGACGTTGGCTGTGGTGGCTGTACTGCCTTTTGTCTTGTTAGTTTGTTATGTTCGACTTTACCTCAAAAGGCACACCCCAGCCCAAATCATCGCTGGTCTACTCCTCGGTGCATTGTCGGTGATATGGTTGTTACCTTTCGGCTGCTTTACTTGAGGGCATACCCCACTATGAATGAACTAGATCGCGTTTATATTCGTTTGCAGCAGCGGGTAGCGAGCGAAGCACTGGTTGTGGCCTGTTTTGTTTCTGGTTCAGTGGGGAAACGGACGCATGATCCGTTTTCGGACCTGGATGTAGCTCTGGTGTTTCGGGATGGGTACACCAGAGAACAGGCGTATCGTGAACGGCGGTCGTTTGGGCAATCTATTTTGCCCTATGTGCCGGCTAAATCTTTTGATGCGAATCATGTGCGGCCGCATTTCCACATCATCCTCTTCAGCAACGGGGTGAAGGTAGATTTGCGTTATGAAACAGTTGACCTGGAACCCAATCCGTGGGACCGCGAAATTCGTATCCTCAAAGATAATGCTGGGTGGGCTGAACGGTTCCAGGCGGCGTCTGCTGCCCTGGCTTTACCCAAAGCTACGATTACCGATGCCATGCTCACTGATTTGGATAACCGCTTTTGGGTGATGTTTTGGGATGTAACCCGTCTCATTAAACGAGGAGACAGCAGCAAACCGTATCCCATTTATCTGCAACTGCTCCACTTTACCATTCCCCAGCTGCTGTCCTTGCTCCCCCCAGAGCATCAAGCGTATCAGGGATTGCTGCAAACTGGATACAGTCGGGAAGCGAAAGCAACCCTGGCCCATCTACGCCAACTGCTAGATGCCTATCTGAAGGCCCGTGAGGCAATCATTCAGCGGCATCACCTGCTCTTTACCCCCAACCATCCCTTTGAAATGGAGATGATGACCCGGCTGAATGGGTGAGAATGGATGTGTGGATAGGTGAGAAGAATGAAGGCGAATGATGGGCAATTATAAATGTTTACAACTCCCGTCATTCGCCTTCTATACCCATCGTGGTCATAAAGTGACATTCTGGTTGGAGACTGGAGACTGGTTAATATCGAGTCGCCAGTCTCACTGAAAATGTCAGTTTATGACCGTTGGCAGTATATATTTAATTTATTTACTGGGCTATTGGCTGAATGGTTGCGCCACAGAATTCACAAACGAGGCTGGTAACGCCACGGGGTGGGGTTTCTACCTGGGCATAACAATTGGGGCATTCGCTGGGGAACGCGGCCGCAATTGCATCTATCCCAGTTACCGCATCCACATACCCACTGGCCCGGTCCTTATCAATATCTCCAGACAACACCCGCCGGATCATAACGGCCCAATCCTTAGAATCTTGCCCTTTCAGATGAAATCTTGCCCGTGAGACGGGGGCTGAGGCGGCAAAAACAAACTCCAAAATATCCTTTTTGCCCATCCCCAAAAAACCACCTTCCTCACTGTCCTTGACTGATTCAATATCTCTGGCGGCAATTTCCAACTGTAATCCCTGGAGCTTTTCCGATTCCTTCTTGAAAATGCCCAGGAATTTTTTAGTGGTGATTTCTTCTTTCTGCTCAAACATGAGCCGCTGATCGGTCAGGAACAAAATTCCGTCTGGTCCTTCTTTGCCATTGGGCTGCCATTCTGCTTTCACCGCCATGAGCGGCCCTTCTGCTTCCCGCAGATTGACTTCTGGTGACTCATCAAATTGCTGAATCATCCATTCCGCCTGGCGTAGTTGGTTTTCAATGTCGGTCAGGCTGCTTAGTAACCCATTGTATAGACCCTCAATGTTGCGCTGTGAACTGCTGACCTTGTTTTGCATGCCGGTCACGGCCGTTTCCGCGCTGCTGAGGGTGGCGGCATTGTTGGGATTGAGCAGGGTCATTTGCCGGGAAACAGCGTTCATATCCCCACCCAAACGGTTGACATAATCTTGAAGAGCAGCTTCGACACGCGGCCGCGTTCCTTCCCACTGTTGATTCAAAGCGGCTAACCGGGTCTCTAGCTGGCCGGCATGTACATATCCTCGCGAGCGCAGTCCATCCAGCGTAAAAGGGATTTCTGTGAGACGAGTATCCAACCGCCCAATAGATTCATAAACCGATCCCAGTTGAGAATCAGATTGGAGCGAATTGTAACGACGTTGTAACTCTGTAACTTTGCGCTGAATTTCCGGGGCGACAGCAGCAGTCACGGCAACTGCAGCTACAGGGGCGGCGACAGTCGGTTTGGGCATAGGTCGCCCTAAACGGCCTTTGCCAGGTACCGGGCGAGCAGCGGGGGTATTGGGTTGTGAGGGAGGAGCAGCCGGGCGGGCCGTTGGCGGGGCGGGCTGTCGCGGCGGTGGGGCGGCTGCGGCTGGGGGTTGTGCTGGTGGCGTGACTGGTTTAGCTGACTGCGGTTGACTGGGTTGGCCGGGCCGGGCTGGCGGCGTGATCGGCTTGGCCGGTTGTGATTGACTGGGTTGGCCCGGTCGGGCGGGTGGGCGGTTTAAAGCGGCATTCATCTTATCCGCCACACTTGGGGTGGGGGGTTCTGGAGCAGGGGGCGGGGTGGGGCGGTTTATCCCGGCGCGCATTTTGTCCCGTAGGCTGCTGCCAGGTTCTGGCTGTTGGGGAGGCGGTGTTGGTTTTGCTGCCGGACGATTCAAGGCCGCCCGCATTTTATCGGCTAAACTTTCACCCGACTGTTCCCCTTTCGAGGGGGGGGGGGTGTTACCTTTGGAGGTTGGTGTGGCCGGGGGTTGGGGAGTACCCTGACCGGGTTTCCTGAGACCGTGCAGGCCCTTGCCTTTATCATCCTTTTGCATAATTTTCTCCTTTTGGTGAGTTGCTTTACCCTATTGCAGCTTTATATCCTGGCCGGCTTTGCCACCAGACCTTCCGCAATGCCTGCGGTGCTACCTTAAGCCGGCGATAATTCGTCCACATGTTGTTTGAGAAACGCTTGCATAAACCCATCCAGGTCGCCATCTAATACCGCCTGGGTACGGCCCGTTTCATGGTTGGTGCGGTGGTCCTTGACCATTTTGTAGGGGTGCAAAACATAAGAACGTATCTGATTGCCCCAGCCGGCATCTACATCTTCCCCTTTTAATTTGGCCATTTCCATCTCTTGTTTGCGCTGTTCCAGATCAAACAATTGAGATTTTAACACTTTCATGGCAAACTCGGTGTTTTGTGTCAAAGAGCGTTGGTTTTGGCAGGAAACGACCAGGCCGGTGGGGATATGTTTGATGCGGATAGCTGTTTCATTTTTTTGCACATGCTGACCGCCGGCCCCACTGGCTTTGAACCGCTGAAACTCTAAATCTTTTTCGTCTATCTCAATTTCAATTTCCTCAGCCACATCAGGCCATACTTCTACTTTGGCAAATGAGGTATGGCGCCGGGCGGATGAATCATACGGGGAGATACGTACCAACCGGTGGACTCCGCGTTCTGATTTGAGATACCCATAGGCGTATTCGCCGCTGATGGACATGAGAACACTTTTAAGACCGGCTTCATCCCCGGAACTGTAATCTATTATTTCAACGGTGAACTTTTTGCTTTCGGCCCAACGAATGAACATGCGTTGTAACATTTCGGCCCAATCCTGGGCTTCGGTGCCACCAGCCCCGGCGTGAATCGCCAGGAGAGCCGGTTTATCATCATATTTGGCCGCCAGCAGGGTGCTAAATTCAAGCTGGTTGATGGCTGTGGCTAACTCTTCGACTTCGGAAGCTACCTCTTCCGCCAACTCTTCGTCGGCTAACTCTGCCAGTTCATAGGCGTCGGTAAGCCGTTTGGTAATGATCTGCCATTCGTCTACCTGGTATTGTAAGCGGGTGAGATCCCGCATGACGGTTTGGGCCTGGTTGGGGTTATGCCAAAAATCGGCCGCGGCCGCGAGAGATTCCATCTGTTCTATTTGTTCAACTTTGTTATCTACGTCAAAGTCGCCTCCGCAAAAGGCCGACGGTCTCTTGCAGTTGGTTTAATTTATCTGTTAGCTCGCTCATAATTTCCTCTTAAATGGGGGGAACTGAAGAGCAGTTCCCTAACTTTCCTTATACTTATGCCTCAAACAATCCTTCCACGAATTGATCGGCATCGAAGGGGGCTAATTGGTCTAATTTTTCACCGGTGCCGATGAAGCGAACCGGCAGCCCCAGCTCCCGATAAATGGCGAATACCATGCCCCCTTTTGATGTACCGTCTAACTTGGTCAAAATGACGCCGCTGACTTGAACTGATTTTTTGAACTCAACGGCCTGGTTCATGGCGTTTTGGCCGGTGGGGGCATCTAGAACCAATAAGACTTCATGTGGGGCATGGTGAACGCTTTTACGGCAAACGCTGTGGACTTTTTCTAGCTCTTTCATCAGGTTGTACTTGGTGTGCAGGCGGCCGGCCGTGTCAATCAAAATGAGGTCGTGGCCTCTGGCACGGGCGGCACGAATGCCATCATAGGCCAGGGCGGCTGGGTCAGCGCCTGGTTGGCCGGTTATGATGGGGACATCGGCCCGTTCGCTCCAAATTTTTAGCTGATCTATCGCGGCCGCCCGAAAAGTATCTCCAGCGACTAAGAGGACATTGCGGCCGCGTCCCTTGTAATAATGGGCCAATTTACCAATTGTCGTTGTTTTGCCCGACCCATTTACCCCCACGATCATCGTCACCGTGATCTGGCGCGGCTCTTCCAGGGCAAAAATAGGTGGATTTGTCAATATTGCCCGCAGCTCCTGCTTCATCGCCTGGGTAAGTTGGTCAGCCCGGTACAAACCATCTTGTCTGACCCGCTCTTTCATTTTATCCACTAAGGCCAGCGTTGTGGGGACACCCATATCTGCTTGTAAAAGCAGGGCTTCCACATTTTCCCACGTCTCTTCATTGATTTCGCCCCCACCCAGGACATTGACAATTTGCCCAAAAACTGATTGGCGGGTGCGGCTTAAGGTGTCACGAATGCTCTTAAACAAGGTCTATCCTCACAAATATCTTAAACATCTTAGCGGCTCACCGATCCTAAAACGATCCTGCTAGTCGTTACGCGCTAAAAAACCTTCAAGGCTGCCACCGCCCTGAAGGTTTTGCCATTGAAGCAACTGGAGTTCAACTTTTAGAGCCACAAAGAAAAGCACTTTATTTTCCTTCGGCTGTTTGTTCCATCTCCAGAGCGAATAGGTCAATTTTAGCTTAATTCAACAATCTCGCCATCACTGGTTAGCTGCTCCACACGTAAGGTGGCTTGCTCTAATTGGGTCTGGCAATGCTGGGCGAGATGCTGCCCGCGTTCATACAAAGCTAGCGATTCTTCTAAAGTCAGATCCCCGCTACCCAGCCGGGCAACGGTTTCTTCTAATTCCTTAAGGGCCGCTTCAAAAGTGAGTTCGGTGATAGTAGGCATTTAGTCCTCTTTTGGATGAATAGCAAGAAAAGGAGAGATTTTACTATGAAATTGCTATTTTATTCCAGAGTTTCTGGTTGAATTGATTCGATGAATTGATTATACTCTTTTCCATATGATCATCTTATTGCATAGACTTAGTTTTTTGAATTTGCCGCAAATCCAAAAAACGCTGGAATTTAAGCACTCAGATAAAAGTTTGAGGGGATTATACCGAATAGCAACCCGTTTATGAAGCAATCAGAACAACGTGACCAACTGTTTGGTAAGCCTATCCTTGCCCGGTTGAGTCAACTACCAGTTTTTTCACCTCAACCACCGGTATTGGTTTACCTGGTTGTTATGAGTTTGATCGCCCTTCTCATGTCGCTCCCTTTGATTTTGGGTGATTTTCTGTCAGCAGGGACTATCTTTTTATTGCTTCTGCTGGCTGTGGTCTTAACGACCTGGTATGGTTCACCTAAGGTTAGTGGGGCAGCTGTTATTTTAAGTAGTCTGATTAGCCTTTATCATTTAAACCGTATAGCGGATGGAAGCAGCCCTGTTTTATCTGTTTTGTTCCCTGTAGGGCTGTTTTTGATGGTTAGTTTATTGCTTAGTGGGTTTTGTGAGATTGCCCGGCTTAATCATTTGGATGCGGCCGCAATTGCCAACGAGGTTCCCCAACAGCAACAACAGGGACAGCAGGCGATTCAACTTCGTGAAGAAGCAGATAGTTTTCGCCTGCTTGTAGAAGGGGTAAAGGATTTTGCTATCATTATGCTAGACCCCAGGGGGCATGTTGTGACCTGGAATAATGGGGCCGAAAGAATCACACTCTACACAAGAGAAGAGATTATTGGGGGCCATTTCGCCCAATTTTTTACCCCTGAGGATGTGGCCGCGGGAAGGCCAGAACAAGAATTAGGGCGAGCTATTGCTGAAGGGCGAACTGAAGCCGAAGGGTGGCGGGTACGCAAGAATGGCAGCCGTTTTTGGGCTTATATCGTCGTCACCGCATTATTTGATGAGGTAGGCCATCTGAAAGGGTTTGCCAAGATTACCCAGGATAGGACGGAGCGGCACCGCTCAGAACAGCTGCTCGCGTCTATGTTACGCACGGTAATTGATGGCATTATTACCATTGATGAACGCGGCCGCATCCAATCTATGAACGCGGCCGCGGAAAAGATCTTTGGCTACCAGGAAAACGAACTGCTAGGGGAAAACGTTCACACCCTCATGCCCGAACCGTATCACAGCCAGCATGACCAATACTTGAGCAACTATTTACACACCGGACAGGCCAAAATTATTGGCATTGGCCGGGAAGTAATGGGGCGGCGGAAAAATGGTGAGACGTTTCCTTTAGAGTTGGCTGTGAGTGAGTTCTCCCTGGACGATGGTCGCCATTTTACCGGTATAGTGCGTGATGTTTCCGAGAGACGCACCTTAGAAGAGCAGTTACGCCAATCCCAAAAAATGGAAGCCATCGGTCGCCTGGCCGGGGGTATAGCCCATGATTTTAACAATCTATTGACGGTTATGACCTTGTATGGGGAAATGATGGCTCAGGCTGACCATAAGCCGGCCACCAGAAATGCAGCCACCCAAATTATTAAAGCCAGTGAAAAAGCCTCTCTGCTTATACGCCAACTCCTGGCCTTTAGCCGCCAATCGGTGCTTGAGGCGAAACTGCTTAATCTCAATGCCATTGTCCAGGATACCGAAAAAATGTTACATCGCCTCATCGGCGAAGATGTCCGTTTACTTACCCGGCTGGAGCCTAAACTGCACCTGGTCAAGGCAGATCCCGGTCATTTGGAGCAAATTTTGCTGAATCTGGCGGTAAATGCCCGCGATGCCATGCCCCAGGGCGGGAAATTGACCTTAGAAACGCGCAATATTGAGCTAGATGAGATTTATACCCGTCTGCACCCAGAAGCCACTCCTGGTCATTATGTTTTATTGGCCGTTAGCGATAATGGGGTAGGCATGTCGCCACAAGTTAAAAGCCGTATCTTTGAACCCTTTTTCACGACCAAGGGGCCAGGTAAAGGAACAGGTCTGGGATTGGCCACGGTGTATGGTATTGTGCGGCAATCTGGGGGGCTGATTGAGGTTTATAGTGAGCTAAGTTTAGGCACCACATTCAAGATTTATTTACCGGTTGTGGACGCAACCGCTGTAGCTGACGCCAGCTTAACACCGGCTGTCCCGGAAAGGGGTACAGAAACGATTCTGTTGGTGGAAGATGAGGAAGCCGTCCGTGAGATCAGCCTGATTGTTTTGCAGGAGTATGGGTATCATGTACTTTGTGCCGCTAATGGAGCAGAAGCTCTCGCTTTGGTAGAAACACACCCAGAGCATATTGATGTTTTAGTGACAGATGTGGTTATGCCGGAAATGAGTGGCCGTCAATTGGCTGACATCCTCTCCGCCCGTTTTCCTCACCTTAAGATATTGTTTTTAAGCGGTTACACGGATGATGCTATTGTGCGTCATGGTGTTTTACAATCAGAAGTCGCGTTTTTACAGAAGCCGTTTACCCTCAATGCTTTGCGAAGAAAAGTGCGGGAAGTGCTGGATCCAGCCGAAGATTTACCTGGATAAAACCTGGCTCTTGAGGGTGCCATCGCTGAGCTGCGTGTGCAAAATATCTCCCGCGGCCGCATCCCCCACATGGCGCACAATTTGGCCCTCTTCATTACGGACAATGGCATACCCCCTGGCTAACGTTGCCAATGGGCTGATAGCATCCAACCGGGCCTGCGCTACAGCCAGCCGGTTGTTGGCTCTCTCCAGGTGGCTGTGCATGATTTGTTCCAAGCGGGTGGTCAACCCATCTAGCCGCTGGCGATGATTTTCCAACCGGGCCTGAGGGGAAAGATGGGCCAGGGAGCGGCTGAGGCTTTGCAACTGCCATTGTTTCTGTTGTAGAGTGGTTTCTATCTGTTGTGATAAGGTGGCCCGCAGCCCCATGATGCCGGCTTTGAGTTCTTGACTATCAGGGGTAGCTAACTCTGCGGCCGCGGACGGGGTTGGGGCACGGAGATCGGCCACGAAGTCGCAAATAGTGAAATCAATCTCATGGCCTACGCCGCTGATGATGGGGTGGCGGGCGTTAAAAATGGTGCGGGCTAATGTTTCGTCATTAAACGCCCATAAATCTTCTATGGAACCACCCCCCCTGGCGATGATAATGCAATCTATATCTTCTCGGCCATCCAGCCAGCGTAAGGCACGGACGATTTGCGGGGGAGCGTCGGCCCCTTGTACCAGGGTCGGGGCGATGAGAACCTGCACTAAGGGGAAACGGCGGCGCAGTACGTTGAGAATATCCCGGAGTGCGGCCGCATCTGCCGAGGTGACGATGCCAA
The DNA here is from genome assembly GCA_023384415.1 of Anaerolineae bacterium. Lineage (GTDB taxonomy): Bacteria > Chloroflexota > Anaerolineae > Promineifilales > Promineifilaceae > Trichofilum. The sequence goes on along the minus strand of JAHDWJ010000054.1, from coordinate 591 downwards.
GTTTGCGCGGCAGGGTGGGGATTGGTTTTTTGTGGACTGGATCAAACAGCCCCTCATCGTGCAGCTGTTGCTTGAGCCGCTCAAAGGCCAGGGCCAGGTTGCCCCGACCCACGGGTTGGATGGAGTCGGCATAAAGCTGATAGTTGCCCCCAGCTTCATATACGGAGACGCGGCCGCGTACCAGGACAGCATCCCCATCACCGGGCGAAAAAGAGAGACGTGCGGCCGCCGTCTTCCACATCACGCCAGCGATTTGGGCTTTCTCGTCCTTAAGGGTGAAATACAAATGGCCGGAGCGGGCAGGGCGAAAGTTGGATAACTCCCCGGTTACGGTCACATCCTTGAGCCGGTAATCAATCGCAAACAGCTCCCGGATATACGCCGTCAGGGAAGAGACGCTCCAGGTTTCTGATTCCTCAAATTGTTGGGGCTGCCAAAGGTTCATAGAAGGCCTCAAGATGGGGTGTTTTCTTAAACAGTCACTTAGCTCCCCATTGTAAGCAGGGACATGGCCGCAGGCAACCACCTTGCGGTTTTCCTAGGGCAATCGCATATTAAATTTCACAGGAGAGGTAACTTGATGTATCCTTC
>JAHDWJ010000110.1 GCA_023384415.1 Anaerolineae bacterium | reverse complement strand
TTGTTCCACCTTAGTTTTGGCTAATCGTGGTCTTGACAATGGGGTCAACTATACAATGAGGAATAGGGAGAACCTTGAAACTCACCTACACTTGTAACTAATGAATGACCCATTTCAACCATGAACTCAGATCGTACTCGTCCAAGCGAGCCTGGTGATAAAACTGAGAGTCTAAAGGTTTCAGCAAAATCTTCTGAAGGACCCTTTTTGGCATACTCTGATGGAAAGTCTTCTTTTAGAACTGCCATAGCATAATCTGGGCAGTCTGAACGGTTTACACACATAGTAGGGTTTCCTTCTAATCTTCGTGACATATCATCAGCAAGACCACCACCAAATAAAGCGGCATACGGATATCTAGCAGCTCGATTGTCGAAGACATGGCCTATTTCGTGAACAACCCAGTAGGTGTCAAAACCAGCTACGAGATGGATTGTGCTTCCACGCACATGGTGTCTATCTCCTAAAGCGATTTCACTAATAACACCCCCTTTTACAAAGCTTGTCCCACCTAGGGCTGCCCGCATTCGCCCTTGAGCATCTCCACCACCTAAACGAGCAAACCAAAGTTCAATTTTTAATGCCGCATCCAGAAGTATTTGAACTTCTGCCACCGTCCAGGTACCATGAGAAGCTAAGCCATCGAGGTACCAGCCATACTGTTGATATAATTGATCAGCTAAAGTCCAACAATCAGTATCGCCGACAGAGCAATGTCCTGTGGGGTCATTAAATCTTAGGGCATTGTTTAAGCCATAGGTGTACCGATTGAATTGCTGCGGATTATTAGGGTCCGGCACAATGGTATCCGCACTGGCAAACCGGCCTATCCCCGGCAGGTAGAACCTGGCATTATAGTACAGCAGCCCCAGCTCCAGGTTCTCCTTCTGCCCGGTGTAGTCTCGCTCGGTGAGCTGGGTGGTGGGGGTCAGAGCTTGGTGCTGTATAGTCACTGCACAGGTAAAACATGCTGTTCTTATTGTTGTTCGGCTTAGTAAATCATCGTTTAGTTATTATAAGTATCCCACCCAACAATGTCATGACCATGATGCCTCCAAGATATATCACATAAATAACTATCTTAAATCCATAGTCACCCCAGTAATAGACTGAAATAAATCCAGTAACCAATGTTATAATCGCCCAGATTTGAAAGATTGCCGGTGCTACGTATATATATTCTTTCCCCGGCTTTAATCCCAGTAACCATACCCAAGACCGTTTACTTTTCATCCTATAGGCGGATGATTTCTGAGAATTGTTCACCTTTTGTGCGTAGAGGCCTGAGAGCCAAGGCATTATTGAAAAAATGAAAATCCCCCAATATAAGCCAAGCTTTATTTCCATAGCAGTTGCTCCGTGTTATAGCTGTTCTAAATCTTACCGCTTTCCGGTATCAATTCTTGACCATTTAAAGTGCTCCGAACACAATTCGCACTACCTCTTACGAAGAGCGTTATTGATCTTTGAGTCAGGCATGATATTTATTTAAATCACCAGATTTGCAATGTTTAGGGCAACTCTTCCTGAATCATTTTTATGCCTATTCCATAAACTACATCGCGAATAATTGTTCTGCTAGATGCAAATGCACTATTCTTGGCGGCAGCGTTTCCAATCCAGCTACGCAATATGGGATCTTGAACATTTTGCCAGGTAAAATCAATTGGCTGTATTCCCCTACTTATAGGCTGCGATCCTATCGAACTAGCTCCCTCGACCACTGAACCTACTGTAGCGCTACCTAATCCCAATAACCCACTTATCAACGCTTCTTGCCCATTTATAGTTTCGCCATGTAACGCATTGGAAAGTATGGATTGTGACGCACCAATGGTGCCAGATGCTAAAATGGATCTACTTGGTCCGAGACCCGGGGCAATTGCTCCTTCCGCTGTTGCACCAATCGTATTTATAGCAAAATCAGTTCTATCAAATGAGTTACCAGTAAATCCATTCATAATCATTTGTGTTTCAGCAGCTACAATAGTACCAGTGCCAGCCGAAATCAACATTGCACTTGCAGCAGTTACAGATGCTCCAGTACCTGCGGCAACAGTTACGGCACCCGTTGCCACAATTCCTACTCCTGTACCAATTAAAGCACCCGCAACCACACCAGTGCCTACAGCAAGGCTGGCATCAGCCCAATTTCGTTCCGCTGCTGGAGTTGTAACGTAATAAGTTACACCGGTAACAAAGCCGCCTATTATACCGCCAGCAATTGCTGTACATATTGGATAACAATGACCATCAGGATCTGTGCCAATAATAGGTTGGTTTAGAACATAACTATAACGATTATAGTTTTGTGGATTTGTCACATCCGGCACAATGGTATCTGCACTGGCAAACCGGCCTATCCCCGGCAGGTAGAACC
>JAHDWJ010000109.1 GCA_023384415.1 Anaerolineae bacterium | reverse complement strand
CCTCTTCAAAGACCCCACCGGCCACATCAGCTGCACCGATTCCAACCTCCCCGGCGACGACCAACAAGACTGCCTGAAAACTCCACCAACATTTCCACCGCCACGCGAAACCAGAGCCGGTATACCCGCTCTGATACAAGAGGCTACCCTATTTGATATGTTGCCATTTAATCTCCTCGATGATGATGGTAATCGAGTTTATGATGGTAGCAGAGTTAACGGATTTGGGGACACTACATATGCTTTTACCAGCGGGCACTACGGAACTTTTGGGTATCTACATCCAGGAGTAGATATTCCCTTGTCGGAAGGAACAGAACTTCTTGCGCTTGGTACCGGTACAGTCCACTGTGGTGCGGATAGCAAACAAGGTGCCTGTGGCCAACTGTCTACAAGTGGTGGGCATGGAATTGGAATAAAGTATGATGCTTGTTCATGTATTGTCTGGTATGTTCACGCTATAGAGGTTACCTTGAATTATGGCGACCCAGTAGAAGCAGGAGATGTTGTAGGTGTTGTTGGCGCTGATTCTCGTGGATATCGCCATTTGCATCTGGAAATACGAAACCCAGAAAATAATATGGTTTACAACCCCATATACTTTTTCCAGCCGGACACATGGAATAGTATAAATTTGCAGTATCAACCCTATCGAAATAGCTATGCAAATCCAGAAACCCGGATCTATGCTATCATGATGTCAACCGGATTCGATTATTGGAATTGGGAAGGGACATACCCCTTTGTTTTCGTCAGGTAAAAGGTCTCAAAATGAAAAATTTACCAATTATTAGTGGCGTAGGCCTGATGTTATGGCTGGTAGTTGCTACTAGCTGTCAACCCACTGCGGTGGAAAATCTGAGAAACAACTCAGAGAACATCACACCGGTTAACTCTTTGCAGGAAGATGAAATGACTGGTGAACAAGAGCCGTCACCCACGCCCACACGGGCGCTTGCGCCTACAGTCACACTCACGCCCGAAGTTATGGCAACGAGTACACCAGTGGTGACACAAGTACCAACAGCGGTAGTACACATCATTTCCGAACCAGAAGGGGCTTTAGCGTCTGTCATTGATAACGACCTGAGTGGAGAGACGCCGATTAGCTGGGCACTACCTCCTGGAACGTACTCGGTTACACTTGCACTAACAGGGTATGAGGAATGGATAACTTCAATCACAATAGAGGCGGGCAGCCAAATAACATTAACACCCACCCTACGCCAGCATCATACCATCGTCCCTATTGAAGATTTAAGTGGCCCATTATGGAACTTACGATGGTCTGATGATGGTCAATCACTAATGTATTCTCTCAGTGATGAGCAGTGGCCATATCATGTACGACTGTTACCTGCTTATCAAAGCTGGTGGCGTTATGATGTATCTAGTGGCACCAAACAAGCCTTACCATCACCTCAAACCCGTATCACCAACTCTGTCAGGGAGTCACTGGGAATTTGTCCTTACCCCTTGCCTGAGGCGCTTCCTTATCCCTGTTCATCTAATTTTTACGAATCACCGACAAGCAATCGTATTGTCTTTGAGTCTGAAAAGCTGAGTCCTACAGTCCACACTTGGTTGGCGGACGTCGATGGTTCAAATTTGATTCTTCTTGAATTATCAGATTCCCCACAAGATGTCATGTGGTCGAGTGATGGTCAATGGCTGTTAATTGGTAATTATTGGGGAGGTGACGGCAATTTATACACTCTTGTTTCATCAGATGGCACAGTCATTAAAAATCTGGAGGAACTTACAAATACCAGCCATTATCGAGTACACGGTCCAACACCTCAATTTAGTCCGGATGGACAAAAATTAGCTTTTGTAGGCATCGAAACAGGTGGAAGGCGGCTGCCAACGGAGCAACTTGATCAAATAGATGCCTATAATCTTTACATTCTAGATTTGAATACTTTGGAATACCAGATGGTCAGTCCACGGGCTGGATTATTTCACTGGGCAAATGAAGGGAGTGGATTGTATATTCTGGATGGTGCCCTTCAAACTCCACTTAGTGCCGCAGAAGATATGAATCTTGGCAGACGAATTCTTTACACAGATCTTTATTATATTGACCTGACCCAAGAATCATTCCCTGAGCAAAAATTGGCGAGTGATATACCCGTTCATCTCACTTACTCATGGGAATGGGCATATTCACCAGAAGCACGGGCAATGGTAGGAATATTCGATTTGGAAGGTCCCGTATTTGGCATCTTGTTCCTCAAATAACGCACGTCCCTGCTGGAGTGCGGTCTTCCGGGTTTGATGTGGCCGTTGTCCCCACCACACCACATGTACTTGCCAGTCCCCAGCTGGTTTGCCAACGGCCGTTGCCCTGCATTTCGTTCCGCATCATTTCCTGGTATACCATCCCAGGCGGGGCAGCGGGTGGGGGTACGGGCGAGTAATTATGAATTAGGAAGGA
>JAHDWJ010000108.1 GCA_023384415.1 Anaerolineae bacterium | reverse complement strand
TACGACCCCGAAAACCGGCTCACCCAGGTCACAGAAAGCGGGAACAACACCTGGTCCACCCAATTCAGCTACGACGCCGGGGAGCAGCGCACCCATACGATAGAACACACCGCCAACCAGCAGCACGTTACCACCTATTACCCGTTCCCCCTCTATGAAGAACAAATAATCCTGGTATGGCGCGAACCGGAACAATGCACTATCCTGATCTCTCCGGAAGGGTGTTGGGAAACCTGGCAAACCATCCAGCGAGCCGTTTACACCTCAGCCGGGCAGGCCATCGCCACCCGCGTCACCACCAATCCGTCCCAACCCACTGACGGCCTGTTCTACTTCATCACCGACCACCTGGGCAGTACCCGCCTGCTGGCTGCCCCCAACGGCAGCCCGGTCCAGGGCACAACCGCCCACTACCTGCCTTATGGCGATTACCGGGGCGCAGCCCCCACCGCCACCCCCTTAACCGAACGCGGCTACACCGGCCACCACGAGAACCGGGACATTGGCCTGACCTACATGAACGCCCGTTTTTACAGCCCCACCACTGGGAGATTCCTGACGGCCGATACCATTGTGCCAGACCCTGCCGACCCCCAAAGTGCGAATAGATACGCCTATGTGCTTGGGAATCCCCTTAAACTGGTTGACCCGACGGGCCATTGCGGGGCTGACCCACGCGATAGCTTAACCGAACAGTGTGTAACCTTACGTACAGAGTTAGAAGAGTACTTTAAGGTGACCATAGAAGGAATCTGGACCTATCTTGAACTTGTCGCTCTAAGATTAGCTATGGGGGATATTGAAGCGGGTCTTGGGGGAATAGCTTTGTTTCACACCCTATTTGCGGGGACAAAAATCTCGCGTGTGCGCGAATCGAATATTACTGATGCTAGAACCCCGTGGCGTATTAACGTAGGGGACAAGACCTTTGCCCAGAATAACTTAGACGAAGCTCGCTGGACCATTATCCATGAATTTGGGCATATTTGGGATGCAAGGAGCTGGCTTAGTTTGTCCAGGCGATTTGAAGAGCGTATGGGAGGTAGTTCCACCGGCTGCCTGGTGGAATTGTTAGGGGGCTGTTCATATGACCCTGGGACAACTCCTCTTAGTGAATATGGTAATAATAATAGGCGTGAAGATTGGGCTGATTCATTTGCGGCCGCGATGTTTAATGGCAACTGGGATAATTTGACTCAACATGGGCATCAAATTAATCCTAATGGGTTAACCGTTGAACAAATTAAACAGTCCCCCAGAGTTCTATTTGTCCAGGGCAGCATATCTTGGTATCGAATACAGGTAAATGGAAATTTGCACCAAATCTTGAATGCTCATCGCGGCACACCATTAGTTTGTGTCACTTCGTATCACTGTTAAGGGGAAACAGACAGTATACAAGTTGATTGTTATGTCAGGTGAATTCCCTTCAAAAGTTGGCTCTGACAAACGACAGTCAAAAACAGGACAACCAGTTATGCACAATCAGCGTCAGTCACACCATCTGTATCGTCATATATCTTGCCTACGGCTTCTCCTTAGTTTGGGGGTAGGTATCATTTTGTTTACAGCTTGCCAAACTAGACCATCAGCAGGGGAAAGATTAAAACAGATCGTGGCGAGCAGTCCAGACTGTGTGGCCCCTTGTTGGAATGGCCTGATACCTGGTCACTCTACGGTTGCCGATTTAGAGGCAGAAAATGTCAAGCATACGTCGTTGCATCCCATTGGCGAGCGGTATTCCTGGAATATAACCCGTGGGGGAGATAGAATCTTTGCTGATGTTCATGATGGTGTAATCAGGGCCATAGGCTTCCATTTGGGCGAAGATTTCACTCCAGGTGTAATTTGGGCAGAACTCGGTGAACCTGATAATTATGAGGCATACATAGGTATTGGGGGGGAGATTTCTGTATCATTTTTTTTACGGCTCTTTTATATCACTAAAGGAATTGTGTTTAATCTTTATATTGCCCCGTTCGAGAAACAGTTAAGTGAGATTCAAGTAACCTGCCAGGTAACATTAGCGGATATTCAAAACGCCCAAGCCGTTAGCATGGAGCTTTATTTTACCGTCCCTGGCACAGCTCAGGATATGGTATATTCATTGCATACTGCAACAAGGTATGAAGTGTATGAATGGCGCGGTGCCAATGCGTTTGACCTGGCATATTGTGGCCGCCATAGTCCCTAAGGAGGGAACATCATCCGAGGTGCTGTGGCAAGCCGGCCTACTACTCTCACAGATCCCAATGGCGAGATAATACAGATAACCTATGCTCGAGAGGGGAGAAATTTGGCCAAAAGATAGCAGCGATTTCCCAGTGACTTCTCTGGTCAACCAGGTCAGTTACATCAGCCAGGGGCAGCTGCGCCGGCTGGTGCGGGGTGGGGGCATGGAGACCTTGTACCATTATTACCCCTGGACAGGCAGCCCAGGCAATGGCA
>JAHDWJ010000018.1:83683-151729 GCA_023384415.1 Anaerolineae bacterium | reverse complement strand
GGGAAGGATACATCAAGTTACCTCTCCTGTGAAATTTAATATGCGATTGCCCTAGCCATTGTCCAGCAATTCTCAATTTGCCCAAAAATGAATGTAGGGGCAGGACAGGTGGGTCAGGGTTTTGGTCAAACGTGACCGTTCCGTTCCCATCTGTCTCGCCCCGCTTGGGCTAAAACAGGGGCCAAAGGGGTGAGACAGGCGGGAACGAAGTAGAACCGCTTGACCCAGATGGTTGCCCGCCTGTCCCACCCCTACCACATTACCACACAACGGGTTCTAAATTGAGAATTGCTGACTATTGTCTGACAGCAGGCCACACTCAGCGGTCGGCGGTCAGCCGCCGGCCGTCGTTGATTCGACTAAGTTTGGGTGACTATTGTTTTGGGGTAAACTACGGCCCTATGCGCTACATTCACCATGCCACCATCCTGACCCCCCATGAAACGATTGCCGATGGAGCGGTGTTGGTGGATCGCGGCCGCATCGCCGCTGTCGGTCCCACCATCAACATTCCCGCCCCAGAAGAGGCCGAAATGATTGACGCCACCGGGCTGACTCTGGTGCCAGGCTTTATTGATTTACAGCTTAACGGGGGGTTCGGACACGATTTTACCCAAAACCCAGAAACGATTTGGGAGGTTGCCGCCCAACTGCCGCAAACGGGTGTCACCACCTTTTTACCCACCCTCATCACCTCGCCACTTCATGTGGTTGGGCAGGCGCAAAAGCAGCTTCAAGAAGAGCGGCCGGCCACCTTTCGGGGGGCGGAACCGTTGGGGCTGCATCTGGAAGGGCCCTTCCTAAATCCGGCAAAGAAAGGGGCACACAATCCAAAATGGCTGCGGCCGCCTTCCCTCGAAGCGATCCGCCCCTGGACCGCCGAAAATGGGGTACGTCTGGTCACCCTGGCTCCAGAACTCCCCGATGCCCTGGATTTGATAACCGTCTTGGTCAGTCGGGGTATTGTCGTCAGTGCCGGGCATTCCCAGGCCAACCTGGAACAGGCCCAGGCCGGGTTTAAGGCAGGGATACGGTATGTTACCCACCTGTTTAACGCCATGTCGGCCATGCACCATCGAGAACCGGGATTGGTCGCGGCCGCGCTCAGCCACAACCACCTCACCGTTGGCCTCATTGCCGACGGCCGTCACGTCCACCCCGCCTGGATCCAACTGGCCTGGCAGCTCACCGGCCCCCACCGCCTCAACCTCGTCACCGACGCCATGGCCGCCCTGCTCATGCCCCCCGGCACCTACCACCTGGCCGATCAGCTAGTTACCGTAGATGATGACGGCGCTCACCTGGCCGATGGCCCCCTTGCTGGCAGCATCTTGCCCCTGGATCAGGCCGTGCGTAACCTCATCACCTACACCGGCTGCACCCTGGCCGAAGCCATCACTACCGTCACCGCCACCCCCGCCGACTTACTCGGCCTGGGGCAGCGTAAAGGACGCATCATACCCAACGCCAATGCCGATCTATTACTCCTGGACGGCCGCCAGCGGGTGCAAATTGCTCTAATAAATGGGGAGATAATCTACAAGCGGGAGTAAAAACAAACATCCAAAAGATGATCACTGAAACCCACCTCTATCAGGAAATCCACCAACAGCCAATGGTTGTACGCCAACTGTTACAGACCGCGGCCGCAACCATCCACCCGCTCGCCCAGGCCATCCAGGCTCGGGGGATCACCCATGTCATCATCGCCGCCAGGGGCACCAGCGACAACGCCGGCCGCTACGCCCAATATGTACTGGGAGCGATGAACGGCCTGACCGTTACCCTCACCACCCCCAGCCTGTTCACCCTCTACCAGCGGCCGCCCCGGTTAGGTAACGCCCTGGTGCTGGGTATTTCCCAGAGCGGCAAAAGCCCGGACATCGTAGCCGTTTTGGCTGAGGCCCGGCGGCAGGGCGCGCTGACGGCGGTCATCACCAACACTCCTGGCTCAGATTTAGCCCAACAAGGGGATTTTGTCATTGATTTACAGGCTGGTGAGGAAAAAGCGGTCGCCGCCACCAAAACATACACCGCTTCCCTGGCAGCCATCGCCTTGCTTAGTGCTGCCCTGGCGGGAGAAACCCAGTTAGGGGCCGATTTGCAGCATCTGCCCGAGGCTCTGCACCAAACCCTGACAATGGCCGGGCTTATTGAACAGATCGCCCCCCGCTACCGTTATATGCAGCGGTGTGTCGTTATTGGCCGGGGGTACAACTACGCCACCGCCTTTGAGATGGCTCTCAAGTTAAAGGAGTTGACCTACACCGTTGTTGAGCCGTACAGCAGTGCCGATTTTTTGCATGGGCCGTTAGCTCTGTTAGAAGAAGGGTTCCCGGTCATCCTGCTGGCCCCGTCTGGGGTGATGGTGGCGGAGATGGGGGGGTTTTTGCGGCCGCTGCAAGACCGCCGGGCTGAAATTATCACCATCAGCGACGACCCGGCCCTGTTAGCCCAGGCCCGCATCCCCTTACCCTTGCCAGCGACAGTGCCAGAGTGGCTCTCTCCCTTGACCAGCATCATTCCCGGCCAACTCCTCGCCCTGCACCTGGCCTACACCCGCGATTATGATGTGGACGCCCCCCGCGCTATTCGTAAGGTGACGGAGACAAAATAACTGGGTCCAGGCATTCCAGCACTGGTCACCGTTTTCCAGAGATTTTTTGTAACTACTAACCGCAAAGAACACAAAATTCCTCAAGAAATTCTTAGGGATGTTGGCGTCTTGGTGGTGAAATTCTTATGTGCCTTAGTCGTTACGATATTTTACAAAGTAAGACCCAAGACGAGAGACGATAAACGGAATTACTCTGGCTATCTATCCCTTCATTGCCCCTATTTTGCTATAATGTAGTCTAACATGAACACAGATCGCCTGTTTTATGAATACTTCCAGACCGCACCGCAGGCCTTTTTTGAGTTACTACAAATTGAGCCTGGTTGCAGTTACCGGTTTGAAAGTCTGGTCGTGAAGACAAGTGAGAAGCGTTTAGATGGTGTACTGGAACCAGAAGAGCCTGGACATCCTCGCTATTTTCTGGAAATACAGGGGTACCCCGACCCTTCGATTTATTGGCGCAGCGTAAGGCAGGTTGGGACATTTTTTGAGCAGCGGCCTCATTTGATAGGGGAAGAGTGGTTAATCGTTGTTCTCTTTCTGGACCCCAGTTATGATCCGGGGTTACAAACATTAGGTTCAATGAATCGCAACAGTCAAGATTGGTTAAAGCAATTCAACTTAGTAGATGCTTTGACTCATCTGCCAAACCCAACGCCACTTATCAATGTCTTGCGGCCGCTAATCGCTAAAGACAGTCTGGAAATTGGGGCAAAAGGGCCTGGGTGGGTTGAAGCAATTCGTAAAATCCCTACCCAAAAAGCAACTCAAGAAAGATTACTCCAGCTAATGGTTCAGTTTATTGGGCAAAAGTTTACCCAATTAGCGGGCAAGGAGATTACCAAAATGTTGAAATTAACACCTGTTGAAGAAACGGTCTGGGGGCGAGAATGGCTGGCAGAAGGGCAAATTTCTCTTTTATCTGAGCAGATCGAAGAAAAGTTTGGCATTGATGCTCAAACTGCTGTCCAAAAAATGCAGCCACTCTCTTACGATGATTTACGGCTATTGGGGCGATTTCTACTTAAAGCGAAAACGTATTCCCAAATTGAAGCCTGGATCGCTGGACGTTTGGCCGTGGCCTGACCCATGCCAACGGGTCACGCACTGCTTGCTGTCCCCCGCTTACTCCTTATCTCCATCTGGGGTAAAATTGCCCCATGCGTCTCATTTTAACCCACGAAAACGCCGATTTTGATGCCGTAGCTTCCCAGCTGGCGGCCCATAAGCTGTACCCGGACGCGGTACCGCTGCTTTCCCGCCGGGTCAACCGGAATGTGAGCCAATTCCTCACCTTACATTGGGGGGCGTTTGCCTTTGTGCGGCCGGACGAGTGGCGGCGTAAATTTATCAGCCAGGTTATTCTGGTGGATACGCAAACGGTGCCGACGGTGCGCGGGATTCGCGGCCGCGAACCCGTCATCGTTATTGATCATCACACCGGTCACCCAGAAAAAGCGGGGTGGCAGGTTTACGTGGAGCCGGTGGGTGCGGCCGTTACCCTGCTGGTAGAAAAAATTCAGGCCGCCGGTCTCACCCTCACCCCTATCGAGGCCACCCTGCTCCTATTGGGCATCTACGAAGATACCGGCGCCCTCACCTACGACACCACCACCGCCCGTGATGGGTACGCGGCCGCCTGGCTTCTTGACCAGGGGGCGCAGTTGGGTATCGCCCGGCAGTTCCTCAACATCCCCCTCACCCCGGCCCAACAAGCCATTTATGATCAACTCAACCGCTCCACCGAATGGTACACCTTGCACGAGCAGCCCATCGCCGTCGCCTCGGCCGTGGCCCCGGATGATTTTAGCGAAGAAATCTCTTCCATCGTTCACCGGCTGCGGGATGATAGTGGGGCCGCCGGACTGGTGGCCCTGGTACAGCTAAAGCACCATGTGCAGATGGTCGCCCGCAGCACCCATCTGGCCGTAGATGTGGCCGTGTTGGCCAAAGCGTTGGGTGGGGGGGGGCACAGCCGTGCGGCCGCCGCCATGATTCCTGACCAAACCCTGGCCCAGGTCAAAGAGCATCTCCTTGCCCTGCTGCCCCAGATGGTTAAGCCAGCGGTGCCCGTTGAGCAGATCATGTCTTATCGAGTGCAGACGTTGCCCATTACTACTACCGTGCGTGAGGCCCACGCCCAAATGCAGCGCACCGGCCACGAAGGGTATCCCGTGGTCAATGAGGCCGGGCATATTGTCGGCCTGCTCACCCGCCGAAGTGTAGACCGGGCCATGAACCATCGGCTGGAAAAATATACCCTGGATCAGGTGATGAAGAGCGGCCGCATCACCGTTCGTCCCACCGATTCCGTCACCCATTTACAGCGGTTAATGATGGAAGCAGACTGGGGGCAAATCCCGGTGGTGGATGAGCAAGAGCAGCTCATTGGCATTGTCACCCGCACCGATTTGCTGCGCCATCTGACCCAACTGCCGGAAGAGGAAGTGACCCCCAAATGGCGTCACCGGCTGGCCCACTACCTTTCCCCGGCGTTGTGGGCTTTGGTACAGGCAATTAGTGACGCGGCCGCCAGCCTCAACTTGCCCCTTTACCTGGTGGGCGGCCCCGTGCGTGATTTCCTGCTGAACCACCCCCTCACTGATGCCGATATGGTGGTAGAAGGGGAAGCCATTCGGCTGGTGGAGTTCCTACGCGGCCGCTACGGTGGTGAATGTCGCACCCATCCCCGTTTCGGCACCGCCACCTGGCTGCTAACGCCAGAGGTATGGCAGGCAGTGGGCCATGAGCAGTGGGCAGTGGGCAGTGATAACTTGAAATCTGAAACCTGGAACCTGAAACTCGAAACTATAGATTTTGTCACCGCCCGGAGTGAGTTTTACGCCCAACCTTCAGCCTTGCCCCAGGTAGAGCGTGGTTCGATTAAGCTGGATTTACACCGGCGAGATTTCACCATCAACACCCTGGCCATCCGGTTGGATGGGGCCCATTTGGGAGAGCTGCTCGATTTTTATGGGGGGCAGCGAGATTTGCAGCAGGGGGTGATTCGGGTGCTGCACAGCCTTAGCTTTGTGGATGACCCTACCCGGATTTTGCGGGCCGTTCGCTTTGAGCAGCGGCTGGGGTTTACCATCGAACCCCGCACCCTGGAGCTGGTCGCGGCCGCGCTGCCCATGCTGGACCGGGTCTCTGGGGAGCGGATACGGCACGAGCTAGAACACAGCCTGCGGGAAGCGGATCCGCGTAAGCTGCTCCAGCGGCTCCATGACCTGGGGGTGTTGGCCCAACTCCATCCCCAATTAAGCTGGAACGAGGAGAGCGCGGCCGCGTTCAGCCGTCTGGGGTCGTTGTTACAAGAGCCTGCCTGGGCAGAAACGCTCCAGGGAGACAGCCTGGCCCCCATCTACTTCATCACCTGGTTGGCCCCCTTTGCCGTTGCGGTGCAAGAGGCTGTGACCACGCGCATCCGGGCCAGGCTCACCACCCGCGAGGATATTGCCTCAGTGGCCCTTATGCTGCGCCAATTAGCCACCCTACCGGCTGAGGCTCAGCCTGGTGAGGTGGAAAGAATGCTGCGGCCGCACAATCGGCGGCCACGTGTCTTCCTGGCTGCCCTGGCCCTGACCACTGATGAAGCCGCGGCCGCGCCTATTCAGAACTACTTCTTCACCTATCGCCACGTTAGAACCTACCTCACCGGGGACCACTTACGCCAGATGGGTCTCAAACCTGGCCCCCAATATGGTCAAATCCTTGACGATCTTCTGGCCGCCCGGCTCAATGGGCAGGTGCAAACCGCCGCTGATGAGCAGCGGTGGTTGGCCGCATGGCTAACCCATGCTTGAGCCTCAACTATATTCTAACCAGTTCCCCCCCCCCTCGTTAAGGCAGTCGTAAGGCAAAAGTGTCATCCTGATAGGGGAGTTAGAAAGGCGGATGTTGGATGGCCATGCCCTGTGCTGCCTTCGACAGGCTCAGGCAGCACCTCTCAGGCAGCACCTATACAGTCAGACCCTGATCATTGCCTCAATCTTGCATTGGCTTAACAGTGATAAATCAGGCAAAATATTAAATTGAGTGTAAAAGAGTCAGCGACTATGGTACCTGATTAAGCCATAGTCGTTTGCAGTAATCGGCTCCGCTGTCAATTTATGGCCTCATTCCATCCTGGTATATCGTCCCATCGTTCAGAAACAACCATCTAATGGTTTGTGGCTCTGGTTAGCTCATCTGGTGCATACAGCTAACGATCCATCTTCAAAGGAGCGTAACATGTCTATAAATATTCAGCTTTTTAGCCGGCACAAAACCGCCACTGCCTGGCCCAGAGGGAAATGGATGATCCCCGTTTTCCTGCTGGCTTTGTTGGTGGGCATGATTATCCACCAGACAAAAGTGGGCGCGGCCGCACCTATGGCCGGCACCATCAGCGGCACCGTTTTCCGGGATTACAACGCCAATGGGGTGGATGATGGCGATTTTGAACCAGGCATCGCCGGGGTCATTGTCACCGCAACCAGCATCACAGGAACTGTCGTAAGCACAGTTACCGGGCCAGATGGGAGCTATACAACCCCATTTCTGCCGGGGAATTCGGCGCGGGTCGAATTTACCTTGCCCGGCAGCCTGGATTTCTTGCAGCCAGGAGCCGCCGGGAACACAACCGTACAGTTTGTTGATCTTTCTCTCGGGGATGCCACTGGGGTAGATGTTGGCTTCAACAACCCGGTACATTATTGTGAGACCAACCCGTATATGGCCGTACCCAGCTACTTTGGCGGCACTCAATCCCTCTTCGACGGGCTGGCCCGGTTTAGTTACAACGACACTGGGACATCCCCAGACCCCACTACCTTAACCACCTGGACCGATATTGGGACGACCTATGGGCTGGCTTACAACGCGGCCGCGGATCATCTGTTTGCGGCCGCTTACGTCAAACGGCACAGTGCTTTAGCCGGCAGCGCAGGGGCTATTTATCGCGTAACTGGGGCCAGGACGGCCGGCCCATACGTCACCAGTACGTTGGCTACCATTCCCGATGTTGGCTCCGTACCAGACAATGCCACCCGGGTTCTACCGACCAACCCCGTTGACGCCAGCTTTGACCCGACTGTCTTTGGCCTGGTAGGGCGGGCCGGCCTGGGGGATATGGAAATATCGGATGATGGCAGCACTTTGTATGTGGTAAACCTCAATAACCAAAATGTCTACCCCGTTGCTACGGCCACGGGCACAGTCGGCACACCCATCCCCATCCCCAACCCAGGCTGCACTAATGGGGAATGGCGCCCCTTTGCCACCAAATTTTATGAGGGTGGCCTGTATGTGGGTGGTATCTGCTCGGCTGAGAATGGGGGGGTACGGGCGGATCTGACGGCTCAGGTGTATCGGTATGATGTCACCGCGGCTACCTGGTCTAGTGGGTTGTTTAGCTCACCGATACCGCTTGATTTCCAGCGCGGCCGCGGCTTTTCGGCAGGAACAATGACTGTGCCACCAGATGATGGTTTCTGGAACCCCTGGATCAATGATGGCCCCACCTTGTTTAACCGCCAGACTGCTAATACCGGGGATGGGGGTATTTTGTACCCTCAACCGATGCTCACCGATATTGAATTTGACAGCCAGGGGTATATGCTGCTGGGTTTCCGGGATCGCACTGGTGATCAAATCGGTTATTTAAACAATGCGGTTGACAGTGCTGCTTATCCTGCTGGATCAGGGGGCTTGCCCATCTGGTATACTGCCCCGGCTGGTGACATCCTTATCGCTGCTCCCAGTGGGTCAAACTTTGTTTTAGAAAGCAATGGCGTGGTTGGCAGTCGTACTCGTGGGGCTGGTGGGGGTATCGGGACCGGGCAAGGTCCAGGGCCAGCCCCAAGCCGGGAGTTCTTTTACCATGATGCTTACACAACGCCAGATTATAACATTCACCAGGAGACCGGCTTTGGCGCATTAGCCATCCGTTTGGGCGCAGATGAAGTTGTTATGACTGCTTACGACTATAACACTATTGACGAGGGAGCTGTTTACAGGTTGAATCTTGCCGATGGAGGCGGCAATGTATTGGACGGGTATCGCATTTATGAAGGTTCCCAAACAGGGTATCCTGGGGGTGGGACAGAAAATGGCCGTTTTGGTAAAGCCAATGGCCTGGGGGATCTGGAGCTGCTCTGCTCACCCGCCCCTATCGAAATTGGCAACCGGGTTTGGGGGGAAACATCGGTCAACGGGATTCAGAACCCTGAACAGGCAGGAGTAGAAGTTCCCATAGCCGGGGTCACTATCAGGTTGTATCTCCCAGATGGTACTTTTGTGGCCGAAACAACGACCGATCTCAATGGGGTTTACTACTTTAACAACGGTAACGTGCCCGGCGGGCTGCTGCCCAATACCCAATATGTCCTTCGTATTGAAGATGTGACCCCTATCCAGTCAGCCGGGTTCAACTACCTCACCCCGGCCAATGTAGGCACGAATGAGGCGATTGACAATGATGCGGTCAGTGGCAATGCGGGGGGGGTGTTTAGTGGCAATCGCCCCCAAATTGTATTGAGTACCGGGGCGTATGGGCATAACAACCACACCTACGATTTTGGCTTCACCGCCACCCCCACGGCCATCACGCTCCAGGATATAGGGGTAAGGCCGCCCACAACAGGGATCATCCTGGCTGTGGGGTTATTACTCCTGTCCGGGATGAGCCTCATCTTTATTCGCGGCCGCTTCACCGGTTACGGAAATAGCCATGTATAGGTGAAACATGGATAGAAAAACACGGCTGAAGCAGCCCCTACAGTTCTCGTGAGTTCCCCCAAGTTCTTACGGAAACTTTTGCCCCCATCCATCTAAACAAACCGCCAGGCTCACCCCTGGCGGTTTTTATTTGCCTGATAAGGTTGCGTGACGACGCCCCGGATAATGTGTCTATTTCATAACAAATAGGATAAAAAGGCTACCGATCTTTTATCTGGCTTAATATTTATAACCAAATCCGAACAATTGTTGGGACTATTGACCTATGCTGCGGCCGCGATGATTGAGATATAGTGCTATTTGCTTGACGGGAGCTGGGCCGATATTTCGCTAACAACAATGGTGTGAGTTAAATCATTCTCCGTGCCGCACAGTTGTCCACAGCAATTTAGTTTACAACCAATTTATAACCCAAAACAGGCGATGCTTGGGGGCAGGCCCCATCATCTGGTCGGTTTGCTGGTCGTTTTTATATCGTTACGATGAAGAGAAAAATGGAGGCAGTACGCAAATGAATACCTTAAACCGCTTTGTCACCGCATATCTGGCCCAACGGCCAACCAGGGTAAAGCTGCTCTTTTTATTGAGTTTACCCATTTTACTGGCGATCTTCTTATTAAACGCGGCCGCGCCCACCCACATCGTCAACGCCGCCGTCACCGATGTCGAAGTCACTATTTTCGCCGCTCCCAACCTGGTCGTAGATTCTAACGTCCTCTCCCCCTCCACCCAGGCCCCCGAAGTTGCCACCGTCATCGGCCGCTTTTGTAATACCAGCGGTGCCCCTCTCAGCAACATTGTTGGCTACATCGGCACCTATAACAGCGTCACACCAGCCAGCAGCACCCCTGGCCTTTACCCGGCCAAGACCAACGTAACCATCGGCGGAACAACCTACAACGGCACATATCGGTTCACCCATCTGGGAGGCACCCAGGACGCCATTCGCATCATCGGCAGTCTGGCCCCTGGCCAATGCAGCTATCAATATTGGTCTTTCAGTTATCCCAAAACCGCCAACGGGGGCACCATCCCTACCTGGGGTAATTCTGTTCAGCCTCATGATGATCTCTTCCTTGATTTTGACGTCTGGGCAGCCGAAGCTGGCACCATTTGCAACGCCCCAATATGCCGCCAAAACCATGTCATGACCATGCGTAACGAAATTTCCGCCATGGCCAACAAAATCCAACCCAACGGCAACCCGGCCGGGCAATGGTTCAACACCAATGCCGCCACCGTCAACGTCGGCGAAACCATCACCACCAATGGGATTTTGTACCGTCTGGGCAACGTCAACAAAGGGTTCGACAACAACGGCGACCTGGTTCCCGATTACAACGCCTGGCTGCAACCCATTGGCAACCCTACCTATGATCCCAGCTGCTTCCGTCTCATTGAAGCATCTGGGGTGCTCACCGTTACCCGCAGTGCGGGGAATCCCAATCTCATTATTCCCTTCAGCCACACTCTTAACCAGCAAAACAACGCCCCGCTGCTCTACTTCACCGATTTACCGCCCGACAACACTGATGTACGGGGGCTGGTTTATTACACCTTCATGGCCCTCAGCGGCCCTTGCACCATTCCCATCAGCCCTTATCAGGAAGTCGCATCCGGGTTTGACAACGAGAAATTTAATGGCGATTATGGTGGGGGCGGGCCTGGTACTGTCAATACCTATGCGCCTAATTTCGATCTGGACAAAACAGGTCCCGCCACTGCGTCTCAGGGTGGCGGAGCTTTCACCTACAACATTCCCTTCCAAAACAGCGGCTCAACCAGCATGGGGTTATCCCTATCCACTGGTTTCAACGCCGGCCTCGTCATCAGCGATACCGTACCCAATGGATTACAATACGTGGCGGGTTCTGCCGCTTTGGGTAACACTGCCCCTCCAGGTAACGGGTTCACCATCTATTATTCCACCAACAGCGGCCGCACCTGGTCCACCACCGACCCAGGCACCATTACCAGCAGCGGCCCCAACAACCGGGTCATCCTCCAATGGTGGCTCACCGAACCGCTGGGGGCCGGGCAAGGTGGGACAGTCACCTTCCAGGCGCAGGTACCGGCCAACTATCTCGCCACAGGGGGCGCCCCTTTCATCGAAAACTGTACCGACGCCCGCCTGGGCACCGGCGCTCCCCTGGATAGAGCCTGTGCTATAACGATGGTCCAGGGCAACAACAGCCTGGGGGATACTGTCTGGAGTGACAATGGGGCCGGCACAGGTATCGCCAACAATGGGCTGCAAGATGGCAGCGAAGTTGGTATCCCCAATGTGACCGTCACCCTCTACTGGGATCGTAATGGCAACGGGCAGTTAGACCCAACCGATCCCCAGGTAGGCGTGACAACTTCTAATACCAGCGGGGTTTACACCTTTTCTAACTTGCCCGACGGCCGCTATATCGTCGTCGTAGATAGTGCCGATACTGATATTCCCACTGGCTATGGGCCAACCACCCCGCAAACTCGGGTTGTCTTGCTAGACCCAACCAGTACAAACCCCAATCCCGTTGTTGATAATAGCGCAGATTTTGGTTTTGGTCCTGTTCTGGCCATAGATAAAAATCTTACCAGTCTCAATCCGGCTTACGTTGGGGAAACAGTGCAATACAGCATCAGCCTATATAACAAACTACCTGGTGATGGCACCGCCCAAGGGTTCTGTACCTATACCTTGTGGGCCACTGTCCAACCCCCGGCTGATGGCGTACCTTCATCGGGAAGCGGCAATTCTGCCTGGCTCAATATCCCTAACGGGCTGCTTGGTGCGCCGGACAATAATTTTGCTTATACCAACCTGAGCAATAATGAAGATACTGTAGGCATCAGCGGATTTAATATGTATGGACAAAGTGGGACGATTACCAATGTCCGCTTGCTGGCGCATGTCCGCGAAATTAAAAACCTGAATGCTTCAGCCAGCGAATATTTGCGGTTCATTGTTTTTCGTAATAACACCAGTTCTGCAACATTCACTTATGATGGCCTTAGCTATTTTACCGGCCCCGTAGGCACTGATTATGTTATCAGTCAGCCGCTGACCGGTTCTTGGGCATGGGCCGACTTCCAGAACAATCTTACCGAAATTCAAGCTATTGGCAGTGGCACCGGCAGCAATCGGGGTGATGTGGGTCTGGATGCCGTCGCCCTTGTGATTACAACTGACCAGCAGTGCAGCGGCGCGGCCGCGACCATTGCCGAACTCCCCCTCGTTGACACCTATGATCCTGCTTACCTGGAATTTGTCTCAGCCAGCCCCCCACCATCTAGCCAGACACCCGGCACAATTACCTGGAACAATTTGGGGCCGCTGTATGGCGGTGGGGTTAGAACCGTCACTGTAACCTTTCGCGCCTTACAAACAGTTGCATCAACTGCTAACACCGCCACATCTACCAATGGCAAATTGGGCAGCGGCCGCGCCGTCAACAACGCTACCGATGCTGCCATCGTAACCATTAACACCCCTGGCTCCATTGCCGGGGTAATATGGGCCGAAAGCAGCGCAAGCAACGAGTGGACAAATCCAACAGGTTACAGTACCGGTGACAGTCGCATCCCCGGTGTCACCGTCCAACTATACGGTTGCTATGGTCCTGTGGCAGGATTTACTCAGTTACAATTACTGACACCGACAACTTCTACTACAAACCAACCTTGTAATGCAACCCAAAACAATGGCAATTGGGTACTCGTCGCCACCCGACAAACCGCCAGTGATGGCAGCTACCAGTTCACCGGTTTGCGTCCTGGCTACTATAACGTCGTCGTCGTAGAGTCCACTCTGCCTCCAGGATTTACTACCCGCACGGGAGATCCCGCCCCCGCAGGTAATGGCGTCGGGATTGCTTGCGGTACCTGTGATGGGCAGTGGAATAGCCCTACAGCTAACCTGAACACCTTTAACGACATTATCAGCGGTGAAAATGTAACGGCTGTCAACTTTGGCTACCGCGATCCCGACGGACAAGGAGCTATCACAGGGTACGTATGGAATGATCGAAATGCAAACGGCGTATGGGGGGGGGATGAAGAATCTATCCGCTTTGTTAATGTATATCTTTGTACCACCACCCCCTGCACCAGCTCTACCCCTGGAGCTATTTTGACAACGACAGATAGCAATGGCCGTTACACATTTGGCAATCTCAACGCGGGTACATATTACGTTGGAGTGACACCTCCATCAGGTATGAGCCAATCAGGGGACCCGGATGTGCCTGGCGCCAATTGTGGTGGCTCTTGCAATAATCAAACCAACGCCATTACCCTGGTCGCCCGTCAGGTCAGCGGTCCGTATAACTTTGGTTATACAGGCGGTCTGACCATTGGCGATACCATCTACGCCGATTGGAATGGCAACGGTAGCCAGAATAGTGGCGAAGAAGGTATCAGCGGCGTTCAGGTGCAGCTATATCGTGATTTGAACGGAAACGGTATCATAGATAGCGAGGATACCCTGCTCTCAACCCAAGTCACCGATGCGGCTGGTTTTTATCAATTCACCAACCTGGCTGGTAATGGCAATCAATACCTGGTGCGCGTTGTCGCCTCATCTATTCCTGCTGGATATGTGCAAACAGCCGATCCCGGTGAAGCTGGCCCCTGTGTGATCTGTGATCACCGTCATGTTGTCACCCTGACCACAACAAGCATCAATACCGTTGATTTTGGATATCGGCCGCGTGGGTTTGCCTCTATTGGAGATTATATCTGGCATGATCAAGATGGAGATGGCAATCAGGACAGCAATGAGCCAGGTATTAATGGCGTAACCGTTAATCTGTACCAGGATGAAAATGGCAACGGGGTCATTGATCCTGAAGACGCCCTGGTAGCAACAACCGTCACCGCCAGTGGCGGCCTCTACAACTTCATTAACCTGGCTCCAGCCAACTACATTGTGGCCGTAGCCCCAGGCAACTTTAGTACCGGGCAGCCGCTAAGCAGCTATACCCTCACCAGCACCGGCCCGGCTTACACCAACAACGGTTCTCAAGTTAGCTATCAGGTAGCCTTAGCTGCCGGGCAGCAGTTCACCCAGGCCGATTTTGGCTTCGCGCAAGGTCTCATCGGTGATTTCATCTGGCGCGATGACAATGGCAACGGCACCCCCGATCCCAATGAACCGGGCATCAGCGGTGTCACCGTTAGCCTATACAACGACAATGACAACAATGGGGTCTTTTCCGTCGGGGATACCCTGGTCGCTACAACGGTGACGGACAGCAATGGTCTGTACCAATTTGGCAGCCTGCCTGCCGGAAATTATGTTGTTGTCGTGACCCCGCCAGCCAACTATACCCTCACTGGCGACCCGGATGCTTATGGCCTGGGCAGCTTCCTGGCCCCCCCCTGTGATCCCACTGCTCCGGCAAACTACGCCTTCTGTGACCATCAATATGGGGTACAGCTGCTGGCCGGACAGACCAACCGCACGGCTGACTTTGGTTACAAACCGTTAGGGGTTATTGGTGACACCTTATGGATTGATGGTAACAATAATGGGGTTCGTGAGAACGGTGAGGCCGGAATTCCTTACATTACCGTTCGCCTCTGTTCCGCCTTGCCTTGTACGGGGGGCAACATTGTCGCTACAACGATTACAGACAGTGAAGGCAATTACAGCTTCGGTGGCTTATCTGATGGGACCTACTTTGTTCAGGTAGATAGTAGCGATCCTGATTTCCCTGTTGGGTTGAGCCAAACCTTTGATCCAGACGGCACTTTAGATCACACGGCCAGCAGCATTGTCATCAGCGGTGGCGTTGTCACCTCTATTGGCGGCAATGGTTGTACCAACTGTGATCTGGCTGTTGATTTTGGCTATCGCTTCGCTGGTAACAACAATGTCAGTGGTACCATCTGGCATGATGACGATGGCGGCGGCCATACCAACGGGATTGGTGATATTGACCCAGGGGAAACCTATCGGTACGAGGGGGTCACTGTCTACTTGTGGCATTGTGGCACAGGCAGTTGTAATGATGGGGATGAGGTTTTGGTGGCTGTCACGACCACGGATGCAAATGGGCAGTACAGCTTTACCGGGCTGGCCAATGGCACTTATGCAGTGACAGTGAATCCTGGCAGCCCTCCCTTACAGGGGGCTAATTCTACCACCCCCACTGGGTATATCGGCGGGTTGGACCCCAATGTAGTGTTGACCGGGGGCACCAATGCCCAACGAGATTTTGGCTTCCTCTCTACGATGGATTTTGGTGACTTGCCCGCCAGTTATAACAACACCCGGTCAGCGGTCAATGGGGCACGCCATGTCATCGGCAATGTTCGCCTGGGGGTAGGGGTTGATGCGGATCCGGATGGACAGGAAAGTCCTACGGCCAATCTTGATACTGATGATGGTGTAACTCTGGGTGGCACCTGGGTCAATGGGGATGATGGTGGCGTCGTCAACGTGACAACAACTTGCCCCTCAGGCACCTGTTACCTCTCGGCCTGGATTGATTGGAATAATGATGGTGACTTTAATGATAGCGGGGAACGGATTTTCCTGGATCAGGTGGTTACCAATGGGTTAAATGTGTTGACCTTTGATGTTCCGGCGGGCACGTTTACCGGTTCTGGGCCAAACCTGATATTCAATACACGTTTCCGGCTGTATGCAGCTAGCACGGGTGGGTTTGCCCAACCAACCGGGTTGGTGGTCAATGGAGAGGTAGAAGATTATCAGTGGACCTTTGGCCCAACGGCGATTAGCCTGGTGAATTTACAAACGGTTACAGCTAATTCTGTCATGCTCATTATCCTGTCGGTTGTGTTGGGGCTGGGGTTGTTCACAGCTTTGGCTCTGAGGCGGCAGTCGGTTTGGGTACGCCGCACCAGGTGAACCATCAGGCGTTATGGGCTGTAGCCCGGTAGGAAGACCAGCCACAGTCTATAACTTTCGGTACGGTCGGCCGCGGCCGCGATCATCTTGGACCGTGATACCTGAGAAATAGTCACTCAGGTATCACGGTTTTTCTTTTTGCTGCGGCCGCACTGTGAAATACCCCCTTGTCAAAACCATAGCTGACCCTTACCATTACCTTATAAATTCACCCGTGTACTTTTATAATTATCAGGAGAATACTATTATGTCCGAATCAGCCAATGTTAAGCTCAGTACCGATGTTGAAGTAACCAGCAGTTCCCCAGATGACCGGCGCCTTAGCAAACGATGGGGCAGTATCACGGCTTATCCCCATGAATATCTGATTCATTTTCGCCGGGGACAGTTTAGCCCCAAAACCAGCGGCCAGGGGGCAAGTTGTTTCAAATGGCCGCGAGACACCGTATTTGTCGTTCCCACCAGCCTCAAAGAGATTATTTTTCAGGCTAATCAACTTTCTTCTGATAATGTAGATGTACGGATTCGTGGCATGGCGATTTACCGCATCAGCGAACCCCTGAAAATATATACCATGCTTAACTTTTCCAACCGCCAACGGGCTGAGGAAAAATTAGCCCGGATGATTGGCGATCTATGCCGCTCTACGGCTAAATGGTTGGTGGCTAATATGGGGGTGGAAGAGTGTCTGCGTAAACGGAAAGAGGACATTGCCGAAGCGTTACGCAATGAAATTACCCTGGTGGTCAGTGATCCGGAAAAGGGGTGGGGCGTGGAGATTGTCACCGTTGACATCCAGGATGTATATATTCAAGACAAAGATATTTTTGAAGCAATGCAGCGGTTGTTTAAGGTCAGCAAGCTGCGGGAGTCGGAGCTGAGTCAGTTGGAGATGAAAAAGGATTTGGAGGTGCGCCGGTTGCAGCAAAGCCTGGAATTGGCTGAACACCGTAAGAATAGTGAATTAGAGAATGCCCGCATCGAAGCTGAGGTGGCCCGCGAAAAGCTGCGGCTGGCCCAAGAGAACGATGAAAAACAGTTTGCCCGGGATCGGTACCGGGTGGAGCAGGAAGAAGGGACAAATAATTTCCGGCTGGATCAATCCCTGGAACGGGAGCGGCGCAATATGACGTTGGAAGCGGATAAGAGTCGCGGCCGCTTAGAAGCCGAACGTCTGGCCCATCAAATTGAGCTTGAGGCGATGCAGCAGCGGGTAGCGGTGGAGAACACAGCCACGCCCTTGAGTATGGAGCGCAGCTTTATCGAATCAGCCTTACCAGCTATCGCCGAGGCTATCGCCAAAAACATGAGCCACAGTCGCATCAACATCATTCAAGGGGACGGCAACAGCGGCACTCCTTTTCGTTACATCTTGAACGAAATTCTGACTATTTTCCAAGAACGGATAGCGAGTTTAGAAAAGCCTTTAGAAAAACCTGATGGTTCAGACTGAGTTCTTTAACCAGCCGTGCTGATAGCCTTCAAGAAATTTTGCGACCGGTTTTGGTCAGTGGAGTAAACCTTAGTAGTCGTTGGGAATGAACTTGATGAAGATTGGTTCAATCTTCGGGGATTGAACCAATCTAAAACCGCTAACTTGTTACTGAACGATGATTTACGAATTTCCTTTATTTATCCTCCTACCCGTTGGCGGCTGATGAGACTCCAGCTATCGGCAAACGGATCGTAACTGTAGGTGAGTAAGGTTTCTTGCCGTTCGGCTACCACTTGTAGGCTGTAACTGAACTGAATCAAGTTGAGGCTCATGGTTGGTCCATCGGTAAAACGGATACGCCGGGGCACGATGCGGCCGCTTCCCTCATCATCCGTCAGGACAAATTCCAGGCGGGACTCCCCCACAAAATTCCCCTGAGCATCCAGAGCAATCGAATGAACCTCTGGCCGGCGGGTCAGCCCATAATAGAGCCGTTTGCCATCTCGCCCATTAAAAACGGCCACCCCCATCGCATCCACCCCTTCCCGCTGGTCGAAAATTTGCCCCGTGATCAAATCCACCTGATAAATCCGCCCCACTTCCTGGCTGGCCG
The DNA here is from genome assembly GCA_023384415.1 of Anaerolineae bacterium. Taxonomy (GTDB): domain Bacteria; phylum Chloroflexota; class Anaerolineae; order Promineifilales; family Promineifilaceae; genus Trichofilum. The sequence continues at coordinate 133,482 of JAHDWJ010000018.1, read as the reverse complement.
TTGACCCGGCTAAGGTAGTCACATACAGGCTCTCCGTTTCGCAATCATAAGCCAACCCCACCACCCCAAACGGATTGGCCCCGCTGGGAGGGAGCGGCCAATCAAACGCCAGATATTCGCGCATCTCCTGGCTGGATGTATCTACCTGGTACAACTTGTTTTGCTCCTCAGTGGGATTATCCACCAGGCTGACCAGTGGCACCGGGGCAGTATAAATGTGACCCCGCCGGTCATACAACCAGGGGCCTAAATAACCTGCCTCATCCCACGACGGGTGTTGATAAAAAGACCCTTGCCCGTTGTTTCCGGCCGGGTCAAAGAGGGCTAACCCTTTGACGCCTAAAAAGGATGTGCCGACGGCCGCTTGCCCACTGAGTCCCAGGGTGGTGGTAAATTGGGGGCCGCGGCGGCAGCCATCTACCCCGCCCAATGTACGGGCGATGGGTGGGGTAGGGGTGGCCTGGTTTTGCTGTTGGGAGCGCAGCCAGCGGCCGCCAAGCAGCAGCAGGATAATCCCCCCCATGATCCACAGCCAGAGGGGGATAATTGAGCGAGAAGGAGAGGCGGATGATTTACGCATAAGGTTCGTGTAATACGGGGCAGAAATTCGTTGCCGGTTAGCGATTAACTGATCCACAGATGACACAGATTTTCACCGATGGCTTAAAAATCTGTGTTCATCTGTGCCATCTGTGGATAAATCTCTTCTGGCTTGTCCAGGTTAGGGAATGGGAACGAACATGGGGCCAAAGTAGCAGCTGTGCAGTTGTGGTCTGAGCAGCCCGCTTTCGATGACCGGCAGCGTCCAGCAATATTCCTGGCCTGGCCGATCATCATTTTTCATCTGGGCCACATACCACAGCACCAGGCCCGTTCCCCCCAGCGGTTCGGCGGGGGTGATAAATTTCTCCGGCCCCTGACGAAAATCTTCATTGCAGCAAGGACCAATGGTGATCATATCCGCATCCCCTTCTTCGGGTTTGTGCTGGCTGACGTAGGTGTAGGCGAAATCCCCCCGGCTGCCATCGCCAAACTGCCCTCGATTGGGCTGCATATAGAACCCTTGCCCATTGACCCCTTGCAGCCGAAATTGGTACCCTGCATCTGTGTAGGAGGTGCCCGTTTCCTGGAGGGTCCACCCTTCTTGAGTCCAGGTTTGCCACGCAGTGCCATCCCATTGGGCCAGGCTGAGTTCGCGGCCGCTAAAATCCAGCCGTACCACTGGACGATAGGTGCCATCATTGCCACACCCTTGCCCATGATTGGCCCCACTCACCCGGAAACGGCCATCGTGATAAAACTCATACCGCTGCTCATACCGGTAGTTGCAGGCCATCGGCCACTGCTCACTGCGGAAATCTTGCACCAGAGCAAACCCTACCTCTTGCCCATTTTGCACGATAGGCTTAAGCGTCGGGCCATTAAAGGCAACCACCGAAGCGGTGCTGAACATGGGGCAGCCGGTAGCATCGCTGTAACCAAACCCATCGGTGCGGGAGTAGCTGACATGCCAATCTACCAGTTTAGCACTACGGATGACCGGCTGTGCCTGAAAGCGCACATTTTTGATCTCCAGCCCATCGGATGAGGTGAGGATGTATTGCATCTCCCATTCAGCTTGTTTGAGGATGTTGTTCCGCTCACAGAAATGGGCCATGACCACTTCATTTTGTAAGCCCTGTTCGGTGATGGGTTGGCTGGCGGTGGGGCCGAGGTCGGTCCAGCGCAGCCCTACCAGAGTGCCTTCGGTTAAATCTACGATGGCCCACAGGGCGCGGCCGCTGACAATGAAGGTTGGGGCCACGCACAGATGTTGGGAGCGTTGGCAGCGGCTGCCATTGAGGGCTGTTTTAACATTGGGCATCCCGGCTGCGGCCGCGTCCGGGGCAAATCCCAGAGCGGCAATCACCTCCGGGGCGTTAATGGCAATTTCTGCGGCCAACTCCCCAAGATAGGGAGGAATTTCTGGCTGACTTTCAAACTGGTATTGGGCGGTGACCACCGCACCCGCAGCCAGATTGACCAGGATGATCAACGTGCCGTTGTTGCTGTAATTATAAATCTCCACCCGGTAACAGGTGGTTTCCTGGCACTGTTGGGCGTTACTCGTTATATCCGAGGGCAGGGCCGGCCGCACCCCCATCACCTCACTACGCAGAGGAAGCTGGGTCACTGGGTCAACCGTTAGCCGTTCCCGCACCGTATGTTGCACCGCTATCTGCTGGGCCTGGGACTGTTCGGCACTCAGCGACCCTTGCCACAACAAAACGGGCTGCGCCGACACCAATACCTGGGTAAACAACGCCTCACGTTCCGTCCAGGCGGGAATGCGCTCCCCTGGGGAGCGGGGGGTGGCCAGGCTGGCAGGTTGACTGATGGGGGTCGGGGGTGGCGGGGTAGGCGATAGAGCAGGTGATGGAGACGAGCAACCCGTCAGGATGAGTAAACTCAACAGAGTAACAAGGAGGGCACGGTGGGTCCACATCATGGTTAAAACAAAAAAGGGGTGACCAATGCACCCCTTTGCAGCTGAGGACGAAAAATGGAAGACGGACTGTTTAACGCACCCGCCTTTTGGCCTCACCCATTTACCCCCCGGCTGCCCGAACGGCAAACATCAACCCCAACCCAACCCCAAGGATCAATGCTCCGGCAACAATGACCCAGATAAGACCCCAATCGGTACTTTTATTAGCCGTGGCTTCTGAGTGAGCAATGAACTCTTGGGGCCGGTAGACAAAGGCGAGGATGATAACGGTCAGGATGATAAAAATCCAACTGAGGATGGTTGAACCAGCCACCAATTGCCCTCTGATAACAACATCTCCACTGGGGAAGAAAACATCCGCGAACATCAGCCCCATGACCCAGGCGAATAAAATGGCAATAATGGAGGTTGCGGCCGCAGACCAACGGGGGGTTTCGTGTGAGGGAATGGGGTCGGGAGGGTTAGCTTTATTGATCAGCTTCAACTGCTCTTTTTGCTTCTTCTCCAGGTTAGCTGCGCTGGTCTTAAATTCGCTGTTTTGTTTCGTATTCAGGACAAAATTATCAAGGAATTTATAGGTGAAAGCTAACCCGCCCCCGACAACGGCGATGCCCCCGACGAAAACACCCGCTAAAATGAGCATCAATAGTGGGGCGGAAATAGTTAGTCCCCGTTGGTTGAGATCAGCCAGAAAACCAATTTTAATCAGTTCCTCACCAAGCAGGAGTTTATCAATTTCGATGGTGATTACTTCTGTCTCTCTGGGGCGGGGAACAGTTACCTGGCTGCGGCCACCGCCCCCACCGGCCAAAAGCGAAGGGAGTGATGAAGCCAGCAGCGGCATCAGCAGGGCCACCACCAGAAAAGCCACAATCAGCCCATAACCTTGTAATTTATCTTTCATAATTAAATCCTCAACCACGATATTTGGGGAATCAAGCAGTGGCATTTTAACACAACCCCCAGGGGTGTGGCAAAATGACAGCAGACAATCTCCAATCTCTAATTTCCAATCTCCACTCTCTAATCTCTCATTCCCCCTTCCAATTGTCACCGGTAACACCTGACGAATCACATATAACCCATCCAACTATTTATGGGGTATAATAATGTCCCATGAGTGAAATAACTTTTTCAGTCGGGCAACCGGATGATGAATCGGCAGACGCGGCCGCGCTGCCAACCCACACAGAACATGCTGGGGGCAGCGGCGAGATTCATTGGCACATCGTGGCCCGTACCCCCGGCCTGGTGCCGGCCCAAATCATTGCTGGTCGGTTACAGGCTGAGGGGATTATGGCCCGCGCCTGGGCCGAGAGTGCTGGGGTCGCCCTGGGGTTGACCGTCGGGCTGCTAGGCACAGGGTATGTGGGTGTTCCCGAAGAATTAGTTGAGCAGGCTGAGGCAATTTTGGCTGTGGAGTATGATGAAGAGGAGTAACACAATATGGCTAATGTGACATGGACTACCGTAGAGAATGAAGTCGGTTCCGGTGGGATTAATAAAATGAAGTTAATGGTCGGGGGGGCATTGCTCGCGGCCGCGGTCTTACTTCTGATTGTCAATGCCGCCAATGGCAGTACCCAGCTTTATGTCACCGTAGAAGAGTACCATCAGCGACAAGAACGGTACGAAGGACGTGATCTCCGCATGGGGGCGTTGGTCGTTGGCGATTCCATTCAATATATCCAACTGACGGATACCACCTCACGCCTGGAATTTACCGTCGTGGATACCTACAACAACCCTCAATACGAGATGCAGGTTGTGGTAATGAATGAACCCCGGCCAGACCTGCTGCAACATGAAGCAACCGCCCTGATCGAAGGGCATGTGGGCGAAGATGGCGTCTTTTACGTCAATCCCGGCGGCCTACTCCTGAAATGCCCCACTCGATATGAAGAAGCGGATCCAGCCCAGCATATTGGTAAACAATAAAAGGGTTCGGAAGGGTGATGGTCCGATGAGTACCCAACTATTGCTCACGATTCCAGATGATTTATATGATCAGGCCAATTCGGTCGCTCAGGCACATCAGCTTGAACTGAATGATTGGTTTATTACTCTGGCTAAACAAGCTATTTCCCCTGAAAATGCCAGACGAGCCAACGCTTTTGCTTTTACTCCAGACCCTGCTGTTCAACGAGAGAAAACAGCCTACCTGGCGATGCACACCACCCTTAAAGAAAGCTATTTGGGGCAATATGTGGCCATTCACAAAGGGCAGCTTGTTGATTGGGATGAAGATTATATGGCCCTGTTTCAGCGTATTGATGAACAATATCCCGATCAATTTGTCTGGTTGACTCAAGTGAATGATGAGCCAACCCGAACGATTACGGTTCGCTCACCTGGATTTCTCAGGGAAGTATAGCTAAATGTATTACAGCCATGATTACGATACTCAATCGTACTACCCAGCAATGCCAGCAGTAACGATTAAGGTCAGCCGTAATCCTTTACAATCACCTATAACGCTTAAGGCTATTTTAGATAGTGGCGCCGATGCTACGATCATTCCTATTCGCTACTTACAACAGTTGAAGGTACGCAAAGAACATACTCGGTGGATGAGTAGTGTTGATGGGGTAAGGTTTGAGGTAGATATGTATGCGGTTTTTGTGCAAATTGGCTCCCATCAATTGATGCCAGTAAGTGCAGTAGGTGGGCGGCTCAACCAAGAAGTGATCATTGGGCGGGATTTACTCAACCATTTTATTGTCACTTTAAATGGATTAGCTCATGTTATCGAAGTTTCTGACACCGCCTACTGATTACAGGGTGGTTTGGGCAGATTAAGGAAGTCAGAATGATTGCTGATATTGGTCAAATCTCTTTATTGATTGCCTTCGGCGCGGCCGCCTACGCAGCCATCGCCTCTCTTGTTGGGGCCGTGCAAAACCGGCCGGCCGCTACTGCCAGTGCCCGTAACGCCATCCTGGTCATTTTCCCCCTGGTAGCCGTTTCCTCAGCCGCCATCATCTACTCCCTGCTGGCGGGTGACTTCTCCCTGCAATATGTCGCCAACGTCTCTAGCCTGGGGATGCCCACCTACCTCAAAGTAACCGCCTTATGGGGGGGGCAGGCTGGCTCACTCTTGTTCTGGAACCTACTCCTGGCCGTCTTCCTTTTTGCTGCCATGCTCCGCCAATGGCGCGGCGAAGAACACCTCATCCCCCTGGTCATTTTCGTTTTGGCCGTTACCCAGGGATTCTTTCTCCTGGTCAGCAACTTTTTAGAAAACCCATTCACCCGTCTGCCTTTCATTCCCGCCGATGGGCAAGGGTTAAACCCACTCCTGCGCCATCCTGGCATGATCATCCATCCCCCTATGCTCTATTTGGGCTTCGTCAGCCTGACCATCCCGTATGCCTTTGCCATGGCTTCCCTCATCAAAGGGGATGTGGATGATGGCTGGATTCGTATCACCCGCCGTTGGACCCTGGTAGGCTGGCTGTTTTTGAGCCTGGGGTTAATACTCGGCGGCCGCTGGGCGTATGACGTATTGGGGTGGGGTGGTTATTGGGCCTGGGACCCGGTCGAAAACGCCTCGTTCATGCCCTGGTTAGCCGCCACTGCCTTTCTCCATTCCGTTATGATTCAGGAGAAACGGGGCATGTTCCGCCTCTGGAATATGGGGTTGATCATCCTCACCTTCTGCCTGATGATTTATGGCACGTTCATCGTTCGCAGCGGGGTCATCACCTCCGTACACTCCTTTGCCCAATCACCTATTGGCCCTTACTTCTTTGGCTTCCTTTGCCTGGTCTTCTTCGGCTCCCTGGTCCTTATCATTCTGCGCCTGGATCAATTCAAATCCAGCCACCATATCAGCTCCTTTCTTTCTCGTGAAGCAGCCTTCCTGTTCAACAATTACATTTTTCTCAGCATTCTGGTTGCCACCTTCATCGGCACAACTTTCCCCATTCTTTCTGAACTGGTTACGGGAGAGAAGATGAATGTAGGTGAGCCATATTATGAGAAAGTGAACGGCCCGCTCTTTGCGGCTTTGCTCCTATTAATGGGAGTTGCCCCGCTCACCATGTGGTATCGCAGCAGCGCCCAACGGTTGCAAATGTCTCTGCGCTGGCCAGCTTTGGTAACAACTATTTTCATCGCTGTCCTCTACTTTGTTATCCCTCTGCATGGATGGGGGTCCCCTTTAGGGTTGTGGATCATCACCTTCTCCACCATTTTAACTTTGCTGGAATTTGGCAAGGGCACCCATGCCCGCATGAAAGGCAAAGGGGAATCTGTCTGGGTGGCGTTTAGTAGTTTAATGGCCCGTAACCGGCGGCGTTATGGGGGGTATTGGATTCACCTGGGGGTGTTGGTGATGGCCTTTGGCATTATCGGGGTGGAATTTTACCAACAACAAACCCAAATCCGATTGGCCACCGGGCAATCTCTCAGCCTGGGGCGGTACACAATGACCTTTAACGGGATGCGTGAATATGCCGGAGCTGACGATTTGCTGATTACCGAAGCCAACCTTTCCCTCTATGACAATGGCCGCCTGGTCAAAACCCTGACCCCGCGCAATGAGTTATACACTCGCACTCGCCAACCAATGACCATTCCCGATTTGCGGGCGACGATTGGTGAAGATTTTTATGTTCTGATTGTGAATTGGGAAGGGTTTTCGGCCAATGCGGCCACTTTCCGGGCCTATTTTAACCCGTTGATCAATTGGGTGTGGGCTGGGGGGTTCATTTTTATCATTGGTACACTGATTGCGGCCTGGCCCGACCCGGTGGATGAAAAGGTGAAAGCGGCCGCGCAAATTTCTGCCTTACAACCAGCGGCGGGGGATTGAGTTTTGAGTTTCTAGCTTTGAGTTGGGGGTTGTTTATGAAGGTTTGGGTTTATCTAGGTTTGGGGCTGTTATTAGCTTTGCTGCTGCCGGGGGCTGTTTTGGCCCAACGGAGCGTTGGTGATGTCACGGCGGATGAGGTGAATGCGGTCGCCCGTGATCTGTTTTGCCCTACCTGTGAAAGCACCCCCCTGGATGTTTGCCCCACGCAAACCTGCCAGGATTGGCGAGATTTAATCCGGCAGCAGTTGGCCGAGGGAAAATCGAAACCGGAAATTTTGGATTATTTTGCCGCCAATTTTGGCCCCCAGGTGCTATCTGAACCGCCCCGGCAAGGGTTTAATCTGACGGTGTGGGTTGTACCGGTGGTGCTGCTGCTGCTGGGTGGGGGTATTTTTTCCTTTTCCCTCTATCGGTTGAAGCAGGCGGGTACGGCCCTGCCAGCCCCCGCAGCAACCCAGTCTCCACCCCCTAAAACTAATACCACTTTAGACCCATATCGGGAGCAAATTGAGCGAGAGTTGGGCGTGGGGGAGTAGCGAGTTTGCAACTTTGAGAAAACTATGGCTGAGATAAGTACGAACCCAAATGCAACCACAGATGAGGCCCAGGCGGCCGCTGATGTTTCACCCCCATTGGTGACACCGTTACGTGCGGCGGCGTTGGTAGGATTGTTTGCCCTCCTGGCCTTGTTAGGCTGGGGGTTGGTCAACAGCAACCGCTCCCGCCCCATCGAAGGGGGGCCGGCCCCCAGGTTTACGGTGCAATATTATGATGGCTATGAATGGCAAGGCAAAACCAGCTCTACCCTGGATGATTTTGCCGGGCAGATAGTCGTCCTTAATTTTTGGGCTTCCTGGTGTGTGGAATGCCGCTATGAGGCCGATTTGTTGGAAGATACCTGGCGAGCATATCGGGACAAAGGGGTGCTGTTTTTAGGAGTAGCTTATGTGGATGTTGAACCAAAATCACGCGGCTACCTGACCGAGTTTAATGTGACCTACCCCAATGCCCCCGATTTGCGCGGACTGATCTCTAAGGCTTATGGGATTACCGGCGTCCCGGAGACATTCATCATTGACCAGCAGGGGCAGGTGGCCTATATCCATATTGGCCCGATTACGGAACAAACATTGTATCAGCAGATTGATCGGTTGTTACAGAATTGAAATTCCTCACTACTCACCTCATACCTCTTACTTCTCACTATGACTACTGGCGCGATTATCTTCGGTTTAGCTATCTTGATCGGGGTGGGGCTGTTTTTGGGACAGCCCTATTGGCAAACGGCGCGGCCGCAGTCCAACCCTTTACCTTCCCGCCGGCAGCAGCTGCTCATCCAAAAAGATGCTCTGCTGGAGCAAATCCGGCAGATGGATTTTGACCATGAGACGAGCAAGATTGACCCAGAGGTATATGCCAGGGCGCGGCCGCAGCTCATCGAACAGGCCGCCTCTTTACTCAAACAGTTAGACGAACTGGTTGATCCCCGGCTAGACGCGGCCATCGAGTCGGCCATCACCCGGCAGCGGGGCCAGGTGCCCCAGAGCAACGGCCACCTGGCGCCCCAGCCAGCACTCGCGGCCGCAAGTGGGGCCGATGCCGCTATTGAAGCGGCCATCGCCCGCAAACGTGCCCGGACCACCTCACTGGAAACGGCTCAACCTGCGGCCGCGTTCGGTGAAATAGTCGAACGGTTTTGCAGCCAATGCGGCCGCCCCCGTGACCCCGAAGACCGCTTTTGTGCCTCTTGCGGCCGCAAATTTTAGCTGCTGCCTACTGCTTACAGCTCGCTGCCCCTGCCCTCCATGCACCCCGCCATCTTCCTCGACCGCGACGGCGTCATCAACGAAAACCGGGCCGATTACGTGCGTCGTTGGCAAGATGTCATTTTTATCCCCCAGGCCATCAACGCCCTACAAGCGGCGAGCCATCTTCCCCATAAAATCATCGTCGTCACCAACCAATCCGCCATTGGGCGGGGCATCCTCACCCTGGACGACGCGGCCGCCATCAACCAACAAATCATCGCCGCCGTGCAAAACCAGGGAGGGCGCATTGATGGGGTGCTGATGTGCCCCCATGCCCCTCAGGCCAGATGTACCTGCCGCAAACCTCAGCCCGGGTTGCTGCTCCAGGCGGCCCAACTGTACCAGCTCGATTTAAGCCAATCCATCATGGTAGGGGATGCCCTTACCGATATTCAGGCTGGTCGGGCAGCGGGGGTTCGAGCGGCCGCGTTGGTTTTAACCGGGCGCGGCGCAGGACAGGCTAACCTGCCAGACGCGGCCGCGCTCCACCCATTCCCTATTTATCCTACCTTACAAGAAGCCCTGGCCGCTCTGGTCACAAACGCAAGATAGAAGGCCCCTATACGCCACAAATTGGACACCCCTCCAGCCCTTGATACAATTGCGGTTGTCCAGAGTCAAACATATCGTAAAATAACGACATCACCCTATCCCAAAACGGGTTCTGTCTTCTAGTGGCGTGAATCATTCGCTTCTGAGCAACAACCGTATCCATATCTGGGACTGCCCTTTTCCATTGGGCATTATCAGGTAATCCACTGTTCCCAGCATCGTTGGCCAGAGTTGGGGAACTCAGCCGATGATCCTTTTAGCAACCAAATTGAGTAAGTAAGGAGGATATTGTGAAAAAACAACGTGTGTATCTGTTTTTGTTTTTGCTTGTACCGCTTTTGTTGGTCCTATTCACCGGCCTGGGCGCGGCCGCGTCCGGCGACAAACCAGAAGCAGAAAGCAGCGGGGCAGACGGAGTTGTAGAACTTCTGGCCACCGGCTTTGTCCCCTCATCTTCGGGCCGTTCTCTGGCCTATGGCCCGGCCATCATGTATGAAGTAGAGCCAAATGGCACCGCCGCTACGGCCAATCCCATCACCGGTAGTAGTGCCGTCATTGAGGCCAACATCTACCCCAACGCCGATGAAGATTATTTTTCCTTCACCGCGGCCGCGGGTGACCGGGTCTATGCGGCTACCATGACATCATTCTCCGGCAATGCCAGCACCGACAGCCGGCTATGGGTTTTAGACACAGATGGCACAACCATCCTGGAATTTGACGATGATGATGGCACATTCGGTGGACTTTCCTCATCTATTGCCGGTGTCACCATACCCGCCGGGGGCACCTACTACCTTCGGGTAAGTCATTTTTCGGCTACCGGGCAGCTGCGACCCTACCGCCTCTATTTCCAACTGCGTAGTGGCAGCCCAACAGCCGAGACCGAACCCAATAACCTGGCCAATGGCGGGCAGCCTATACCTGCATCCGGTTGGGTAAGCGGGGTGATTAACCCGGCGGCCGATAATGATGTTTTCACCATTGCCCTGAATGCCGGTGATACGGTATTTATTAGCCTGGATATGGATCCCGAGCGTGATGGGGGAACCACCTGGAATGGGCGTGTGGGGTTAGGGGCCTTTGGCGCACCAGCCAGCATTTTACTCGCCAATGACGCCAGCACTACCTCACCCAATTCGGAAGCGTTTTTTATGACAGTACAAAATGCTGGTACTTACCTGGTCTATGTAGATCAGGCCGCCAGTGGGGGCAACCCGGCCTGGACTTACCATCTATCAGTCTCCGTCTTCCCTCACACTCCAGCGACGGCTAACTGTACCACCTATACCAGCACCGATGTCCCCGTGACTATCCCCACCGGGCCAGGGCTGGTTTCTTCGACCCTCACGGTGCCGGGCAACCCCCGCATTGCGGATATAGATGTGACCATCCATATTACCCATACGGCCATGGCTGATCTAGACGTACACCTGGTCTCCCCGGCGGGCAATGACAATGGTCTCTTCACCGATGTCGGCGCGGCCGCCCAGCAGGGCATGAACCTGATCCTCGACGATGAGGCGGGCATCCCCATTGGCCTCTTCACCATAAACTCCGGTATGCGTTATGCCCCTGAACAGGCTTACCGGTTGGATTGGTTCGATGGCATAGATGCGGGGGGGGTCTGGCGGTTAGACATCCGTGACGATCTGGCAGCCAATGGGGGGACGCTAAATAGCTGGTCTATCACCATCTGTGAACCAGAACCACTGCCCAGCAGCTGTGGGCCTAACCAACTCCCCGTTACCGTTTTCAGCACCGATCTGGAAGCTAACGACGGTGGGTTTACCTCTTCGGGAACAGAGAATGAATGGCAGTGGGGTGCGCCAACCTTCTACCCAATCAACAGTTGTAACAGTGGCAGCAACTGTTGGGTTACCGATTTGACCGGCACTTACAACGCCAACAGCAACCAAAACCTATTAACCCCCAACATTAACCTGACCGGGCTGACTGGTCCTGTCATCCTCTCATGGGCGCAGAAATACCAGATACAAGATGCTGGCAGCGACCGGGCCTATGTAGATGTCCAGTTAGCCGGTGGTGGGTCTCCCACCCGCCTTTGGGAGTGGCTTGGCCCAACCATGACCAACTCGGTTGGCAATCCGGCGACGACCATTCAATCTAGTGCCGGGTGGAGTGTGTGGGAACGGGATATTAGCAGCTATGCCGGACAAAATATCGAGATGCTCTTCCACCTGGATTCTAACGCCACTGTCCATTTGGCTGGTCTGGCTATTGATGATGTCAGTGTGACGGCCTGTATGCCGGTAAACCCGGCGGTGAATGTGACCAAGACGGTAGGGACGGATGCGTCCATTTGTGCGGCGACGAACAACATCACGGTTCCCGCAGGTACAGAGGTGACTTACTGCTACACGGTGCAAAACAGTGGCGACATCACCCTGACCCACCATACGGTTGAAGATAGTGAGCTGGGCACCCTCATCGCTAACTTCCCGTCTACGTTGGCCCCCAGTGCCACGACCTTCTTCACCGCCTCAGCTATTATCAACAGCAGTGTCACCAATGTTGTCACTTGGACCGCTTTTATCACCAACACCCTGGTCACCACCTTTGACACGGATAGTGCTACGGTGACGGTAATGGCTGGTATGCCAGAAATCGCCGTCAATAAAACCGTGGGCACGGACCCCACAACTTGTGCCACGACTTCAACCATCTCGGTTCCTTATGGCAGCACGGTTTATTACTGCTATGCGGTGGAAAACACGGGCAATATTACCCTGACTCACCACACGGTTGAGGATGATGTGATGGGGACGTTGGCAAATGGGCTGCCTTTCGATTTGGGGCCGGCCGCCACTTATTGGTTCACCGCCGCTTATACCCTGACCTCTGAATCTGTCACCAATATTGTGACCTGGACAGCCTACATTGACGGCACTGCGATTCAGGCGGTGGGTACAGATAGTGCTACGGTCAATGGCCAGCCAACAGATGTGAGCTTGAGCAGTGTAGGTGGCAGCGATGGGGCGATGCAGACGGTGATGATGATTTTGGCTGCGGCCGCGTTCATCATGTTCACCCTTCTTGGCAGCCGCCGCCTGTTCGTCCGCCGCTGAGTGAGTTCACTCATCCAGGATTGAACCCATTTAGCTAGATGTAGTAGAAATAAACAAAAAAGGGACACCTGTTGGTGTCCCTTTTTTGTTGCCCAGCCCTTTTAGGAATTTTTTGGGGGGGTAATACCAGGTATAGGGAGCGGCCCTGTATCTGACCAGTTGAGGGCAGCAGCTACAGTCGAAAGCAACCCCAAGGCTATGCTCCTACACACTACCCCCTGCCCCTACCGCTTGTGCCCATTGCATGGTGTATAGATGATAGTAGCGGCCGCGTCGTTCCAGCAGCTCCTCATGTGTCCCCATCTCTACAATCCGGCCATGATCCAGCACCACAATTTTATCAGCACTGATGATGGTACTCAGCCGGTGAGCGATGACAAAACTGGTACGGCCAGCCATCAACTCATCCAACGCCAGTTGAATCTGTTTCTCCGTAGCTGTATCTACGCTGCTGGTGGCCTCATCCAAAATAAGCACACGAGGGTTGGCTAACAAGGCACGGGCAAAAGAGAGAATTTGCCGCTGCCCCACACTCAGGTTGACCCCATTCTCCCCCACATCTGTGGCATACCCATCGGCCATCTTTTGGATAAACGGATGGGCTCCAACAGCGGTCGCGGCCGCGACCAGCTCCTCATCCGTCGCCTCCAGGCGACCATAACGAATATTATCCGCCACCGTGCCCGAAAAGAGAAACGTGTCTTGCAGCACAATCCCCAACTGGGAACGCAAACTGGCCATCGTCACCTGGCGCAAATCATAACCATCAATGGTAATGGACCCCTCTTCCACTTCATAAAACCGGGCCAGCAGCCGGATAATGGTACTTTTGCCCGCGCCTGTCTCCCCCACCAGGGCGATACGTTCGCCAGGTTCGGCCACCAGATTCACATCGTACAGCACCGGCTCTCCGTTTTTATAACTGAAGGAGAGATTTTCTAGCACCACCCGCCCTTTGATTGGGGGCAGAGGGATGGCATCTGGGGCATCTTGCAAATCCGGCTCCGTATCTAACAGGCGGAACAGCCGTTCGCTGGCGGCCATGGTAGATTGGAAGGTATTGTAACGGCGGGCCATTTCCTGGATCGGCTCAAAAAATCGCTGCACATAGAGGATAAAGGCCAGCAAAGCCCCGGCACTCAAGGCATCCCCCAGTACCAGCCAGCCGCCAATACCCACAACGATAGCTGTGGCCACCGTGCCCAGAAAATCTATCGCGGGGAAGAAGATGGCTGATACGCGGGTGGCCTCTACGTTGGCATCAAAATAAGATTGGTTAAGATCATCAAATCGCTGGGCGTTGGCTGTTTCACGGGTGAAACTTTTAGTGACGCGAATGCCGGTGATGGATTCGTTCAGGTAGCCGTTGATCACAGAGATACGCCGGCGGGTAGCCCGGTACGCATCCCGCACCCGCACACGCCATTGGTTAGTGACCCAGACCATGACGGGTAGGACGAGAAAGACGAGCAAAGCCAGCCGCCAATTGAGCAGCAGCAGGGTAATGATGATCCCAATTAAGGTGAATAAAGAGCGAAAGACACCGGTGATAGACCAGGTAATGAACTCTTGCAGCACTTCCACATCACTGATGAGGCGGCTCATCAACCGGCCTACGCTGTAATTGTTGAAGAAGTTGAGGGAGAGGCTTTGCAGGTGGCGAAAGAGGCCGCTGCGAATGTCGGCGACGACGCGAGTAGCGACGTAGGCCATGACGGTGATGCGGCCGCGATTGGTGACCCACTCTAACATGGCGGCCGCAACAAACCACAACGTCCACAAGCGCAGTTGGCTGACGCTCCCATCCCGAATACCCTGGTCAATCGCCTGCCCAATGAGCCAGGGGGCTACCACATTAAGCAAAGCCGAGACAGTCATCAGTACCAGAGCCAGATAAAGCTGTCGCTTATATGGGCCAATATAGCCTAAAAGGCGGCGCACCAGCCGGCCATCATAGGCTCGTCCCAGGTTATCATCCTCACGCTCATCGGGCAGCAAATCGCGGATACGCTCTTCGCGCTGTTGCCGGGATTCATCTAGCTGTTTGTTACGGTTTAAAATTATTTGCGTCATAAGGTAAAAGTAGGGTTCACCTACGGGATATAGTTGGCTTGCACAGCCATAAATTCTTCTTGATCGCGCAGCTGCAAATCATAAATTTGTTTGTACAACCCTTCAATAGCGATCAGATCATCATGGGTGCCACGCTGGACAATGCGGCCGCGATCTAGCACTAAAATCATGTCCGCACTTTTCAACGTCAGCAGCCGCTGGGCAATGATAAAAGTGGTCCGCCCCTGCATCAGCACCTCTAGGGCCTGCTGAATGAGATGCTCCGTTTCCGTGTCTACACTGCTGGTTGAATCATCCAGGATGAGAATGCGCGGATCGTAAAGCAGGGCACGAGCAATAGCCACCCGCTGTTTTTGCCCGCCGCTCAGGGTCACACCCCGTTCGCCCACGATGGTGTCATACCCTTTGGGGAAGCTGGTAATAAATTCGTGGGCATGGGCGGCTGTGGCGGCCGCGATAATATCCTCCCGGCTGGCTCCGGGCCGGCCATAGGCGATATTTTCGGCAATGCTGCTGCTGAACAGGAACGGGTCTTGCAGCACAATGCCAATATGCCGGCGCAAAGAGGCCACCTGCACCTGGCTAATGTCATGCCCATCAACGAGGATGCGGCCGCGAGTCGGGTTATAAAAACGGGGGATCAGGTTTGTAATCGTAGATTTACCTGACCCCGTTGGTCCAATGAGGGCAATAGTCCCCCCGGCTGGCACCTGGAAATCAATATCTACCAGCGTATTCCGCCCTTCCTGATAGGCAAACGAAAGATTCTCAAACCTCACTTCCCCTTCAATATCCCCCAGCGGTACCGCTCCCGGTTGATCCAACTCTTCATTGGGCTGATCCATGATGTAAAACACCCGGGAGCCAGACGCTCCAGAGGTAGCCGCCAGATTGACCAGAAAACCCAACCGCTGTACTGGCCCATTCAACATCATCACATAGGTAATCATGGCAAACAGGGAGCCAATGGTCACACGCCCCTCTATAGCCTGGGGCCCACCAAACCAGAGCAAGAGAAAGATGCTGACGGCCAGCAAGAAGGTAAAAAAGGGCCAATTGTTAGCCCAGGTCTGGATCACATCATAGCGGCGGGCAAACCAGCCCTCGTTTTCCCGGTCAAACTTTTGCAGCTCATGGGGTTCACGGGCAAATGCCTTCACCACCCGAATACCGGTCAGGCTTTCCTGCATCGTCGTCGAAAGCACTCCCATCTGCTCTTGAATCCCCTTAAATTTGCCCCGCACCGTACCCCCAAAACGAATGGTGGCCCAAAGCAGAACAGGCATTGGCGTCAGGGCCAGCAAAGCCAGGGTGCTGTTTTCCACGAGCATGGCGGCAATCACGCCAACCAGCAAGATGGCGGTGGAGACTAAATCTATCAGCCCCACGCCAATAAACCGCTCCGATTCGGAAATGTCGCCAATGGCCCGGCTCATCAGGTCCCCCGTGTGGGCACGGTCATGGAAGGAGAAGGGCAGCCCTTGGACCTTGTTGTAAAAATCGTTGCGGATGTCATAAGCAAAGCGGTGGGAGAGCCATTCGCCAAAGTAGCGTACCCCAAATTCGGTAAAGGCCCGGATGAGCGCCAGGAGGAGGATGGCGGCCGCGGCCGCGACAATCGCCCTCATCGTTCCCCCAGCCAGCCCGGTATCAATAGCCCGCTTAATCACTTGAGGCACTACCAGGCTCAGACCAATGGAAATGATGACCGAACTATAAGCCAGAAAAATCTCTCGACGATACGGTTTTAGATAGACAATCAGACGACCGTACACGGCCATCTTATTCATCTCTGGCTCAGGAGATTCTCCCAGGCCATTGCTTTGCTGATTGTTTGCTAAACTCACAATGTTTCTCTCTTAATACGGTTTCGATATTAGATAATCATCTAATGGATGAAGCAACATTTTATCTGATTTGACCTTAAATAACCAATAGCACAGAAATTTTGTCCACCCAGAAGATGAGGGCATGAGTATCAAATAGGTAACTGCCTTGTTTCATACATACTCCTCCCAAACATCTTCCAGCGGTTTTATAAGTTCTTCTGCTGAAACCAACATCTGTAGCTTGGTTTTCATATTGTCCCGCCAGTTGATTGGCTCTATCGTAATCAAGCGGGCTACTTCTTGATTGTCCCGTTGAATCACAATGATTTCACCGGCGGCCGCTTTGCCTAAATAATCAAAAAGGTGCTTTCTAAAGTTTGTCTTAGCACAAATTTTTCTCTGGTGACTTTGTGCCGCTGCGTCTTCGCGGGAGTTTTTTCGACAGATGGTTAGGGAGCAACAATCACTTCGGGGGAAAAGGCCCCAACGCGGCCGCTGCGGTCTATGGCGGCCAGACTGACGGCATAACCTTGGGGTGCAGTAAAACCGGTGAGGATCACATCACCCGCCTGGGTGGCGGGGACGAAGCGGAATGGGTCATAACGTAAACTACCGAGGGGGCGGAAAGAGATAAGGTACGCGGCCGCGCCTGGCACTCCTTCCCAATTCAACTGATAACTTCCCAGCTCCCCGGCCGCCCGGATCAACGGGATGGGGGGGCGAGGGGGCCCACCGGCCAGGCTGGCTAAAACAGCCAGGTTTAATTGGGTTGTTCTTTGCAAATAGGTAAAATCTAGCAGGGTCCACACATCTCGTGTTGAACTCTGAATATCTAAATCTTCTTCTGATTCAATGATGCGGATAGCAGGAAAACCGGCTTGCACAAAGGGTCGCTGATCTCCCCAGCGGCCTTCACGGTCCAAACCACTCATCATGGTTACGGGGAAGGTGGGTAAATAGAGGCCACCGACGAAATCAATATACCGGGCCAACTGCTGATGGGGTGACGTATCTGGCCCTAAAGCGTAGACCCGCACCGATTGGGGAATCCCGGCGCGGCCGCCGATCATGTCATTATTCAAAACGGCTTCAATTTGTAACCCTTCCAACACCGCTCGCTGCACAAAATGGCCAGAACCAAAAGTTGCTTGTTCTTCAGCTGAAGTAGCCAAAAAAATAATCGTTTGGTTCCAGGTGCGGGAACTCATCAACCGGGCTACTTCAAGCAAGGCGGCTACGCCAGAGCCGTTATCATCAGCTCCAGGGTTCAAGCTTTCTCCGTCCAAAACATTTTCCCTGGCCGTATCATAATTGGCAACCATAATTAACACCCCAGGGCTGTTCCCTGTGCCGGGCAAAGTTGCCACGATGTTCCGTTGTTGGCTGGCAATCCCCAGATAATTAAAGCTGTAATCCTGGAATACCACCTCCAGACGACCATTACCGACCCGTTCAAACTCTTGAAAAAGCCAGCGCCGCGCCGCACCGATACCAAAATCATCCCTGTCCGTTGCACTGAAACTATTCCGGGTACCAAACCGCTCCAGGGTAATCACATACGCCTGCAAATTTTGGATGGAGACTTGCGCCAATAAATCCGCAATCTCTGGGTCGGCGGCGGGCACAATATTGCTGACGGGGTTAATCACAGACCCGGCCGCGCTGACCTGTTCCAGGTTGAATAGAGAGGCACTCAATGATTGGGCCGTCGCCACAGGGACGGGAGTGGCAGCCAACGGGGGTGGTTCCAAGAGATAACTCCCAGCCCCAAATAGCAGAAATAAGATGAGTGGGCCCAGCAGAAAATAAAGCAGTGGGTTTCCCGAACGTCGGGCATAAGATCGTCGCATAACGGGCTATTTTACCAACGGCCGTCAGGGAGTACGATCTCTGAGGAGTTATTAAATTGTTTTCTCATATAGGCGGTGCTTTTTGTATATTTTCCCCCCTAACATAGCAATCGCCTTGTTCATGGGGTCATTGGTTTCCAGCACCCAGGAGCCATCAGCGACGGTATATCCCTTGTGAAAAGCCCGGGTCACCGTCTCTAAATAAAACAAGGCCCCAACCCCAGCGGAACGATACGCCTCTAAAACGCCCAGGGCTAATACTCGGAAGCGGTGGGTCTTTTTACGGTTAAGGATCATCCGTGCCCCACCAATGTAGGAACTAATGAGGGAAGCCCCAGGGCGTATTTTGTGTAATGGGACATTGACATCAGGGGCGGCCAGGGAAAAGCCAACTGGTTCACCCTCTTTTTCGGCGATGAGAATGATGTCAGGGTCTATAATCGGCTTCAACCCTTTAACCAGGTGATCTAATTCATCATCGGTGAGGGGAACGAAGCCCCAGTTTTTCTCCCAGGCCCCGTTGTATACGGTTTTGAGCCGCTGGATTTCATTGTCTAAATCTTTCATGTTCAGCGGCCGCAGCGTCAAATTAGATCGTTCACGTAGGGAATTCACCACCCGAACAACCTTCTCTGGCATGGCTGTTCCTTTTACCAATGGTTCTAGCGGCACATCCCAGGAGAATAAATCCATCGCTTTACTAAAGCCGTTAGCAGCCATAAATTCGTGGTAATAGGGGGGATTGTAAGGGATGAGGATGACAGGGGGGGTGTCATACCCTTCCAATAACATGCCACATTCATCATTGGTAGAGAGGTTCATCGGGCCGATGATTTTGTCTGCACCCCGCTCTTTGGCCCAATCACAGGCGGTTCGCAGGAGCGCGGCCGCGGCCTCAGCATCATTCAGCAGTTCAAAAACACCAAAATGGGCAATGTTTTCGCCATGAAACTCATTGTGCCGGTGGTTCAGGATAGCGGCAATAGAGCCAATTGCTTTACCATTTCGCCGGGCGATAAAATAATCCGCTTCGGCATGAGCAAAGAAATGGTTTTTGTTCTTGTCAAAAAACTCCAGCCGCTCAAAATAAAGCCAGGGCACCCAATTCGGATCATTTTCATACACCGTCCAGGGCACTTTGATAAACTCTTGCAGCTGCTTTTTGTTTTCCACTCGTTCAATTGTTACAGACATAAGCCTTATCCTGGTGTTGAGTTTCGAGTTTCGAGTTGCCACTGCACACGGTTAACTGCCCTTACCCTGGCAGCGCCCACAACTGTCCTTCATTGATTTGCACAGTGAAAGCCAGGTCTTTTAGATAATCTGGGCGGCGGGCTTCTATGGCCAGGATAATGAACTCTAACATTTTGCGGGCATCGGCGGTGGCGATAACGGCGGGGTGTAAGGTAAAATGGTCCGGTTGTTCAATGGCCTGAAGGGATGGCTGCTGTTGAATGAGCTGCCCGCCAATCTCCTGAATTCGGTTGAGAGGTAGTTCCCAGGCGGGCACATAAAGCCGCCGCGGTTCACGCCACAGCTGTTCTGACTCCTGGGCACTCTTATTCCCCCCCCCCTGTGTTTCCCGTTTGGTAATAGTTACCGTTCCTTGAAACACCCAGTAAGGCCACCATGCCTTGGCCTGCGTTTGCCCGGTTGAGGCGAATTGCACCACCAGCGGCTTTAACCCATGCTGGTCCAGGTGATAGATTTGCCGACATTGCTCGCAGACGGTGGAAATATGGTCACTTTCTGGCTGCAAGGGCCGGTTGCATTGGGGGCAGATGAGGGGGATGAGTTTCATGGCTGATGAATAATGGATGATACGTGATGCGTGAGGAGTTTTTGATCACACTTCACGCATTACTTCCGTTTTAGTTCGGAGAGTTCTTCAAGCACTTGCAGGCCGGTAGAGAGAAAATCGCTGTCGCTGTCCTGACCAAGCATACCACGAAGGCCGCTTTTTTTAGAGGCGCGGCCGCTGCTATACGCTTTTTCGGTGCCGCTTTGTCGGGTTTCAACTTCTTCTCCATAGCGGAAGGCCCGGTAGGCGGCCGCAATTAACCCTAACCCAATGGCTGCCGGAGCGCACAGGAGCAGCACGGCCCCATCTTCATCACTATCTACAAAGAGGAAGAGGCGAGCCATGATGGCTGTGCCATTGACCAGGATAAAGTTGCCGGCGGCCATCCCCATGACGAGCATAGCCGCCCGGTAAAGGATGTTGCCGGGGGCTTTGCCGTACAGCACAGACCCTTTGACCCCATCTACGACGACCTGGTAGTTGCGGCCGCGATATTCATACCGGGCTACCCAGAGAGGATAATAGACCAGGGAAAGCTGCTGCCGCAGGATGTGGAACTTCTCATAAAATTTGCGGGCCAGACTTTTTTTGCTGCGGGCGCGGTGTTCAAAATGAAGCCGGGCTTCTTCCAGGGCGTCGGTAGAAGATTCGGCTGGCTCAAATACCATCCCTTCAGCATGGAGCAGGTCTGAATCATATGGTTGTAAATCGTTTTTGGAGATAGAGACTTGATGCACTCCAAACTCAGACACGTCCGCGGCCGCGTCGTTCCAGTGCATCTCTTCCATCACCTCAACCTCAATGGGACGGGTATTGTCCTTGCCCGATTTTACCCGGCCAAACATCCAGCCGGCGACCATTGCCGCTACCCGCCAATAAGGAAGATAGGTCAGGAAAAGCTCTTTGATTTCCGCTTTGCTTTTCAGGTCAGAGGCTTTGTTCAGCCCGGAGAAAAACGCTTTGACGGCTCGTTCGGCTTGCGGCCGCTCCACTTTGCGGGTCACCTGCCAGCGGCGTATGCCCAACTCTCCCTGCACAAAAGAGCGGATATGGCAGGAGGGGCATTCCACCACCCGCACTCCTTCCGGCACGGGCACGACAGCGGCGCAGTTGGGGCAAGTTAGCCCCTGGGTCTGTTCTTGTTTACTCATATCAGGCTGCTTTACCAAAGGTTGCCAGGCATACTGTTTGCTTTCTACTCACTCTTGTACCAGGGTATAGTCTAAACAGCTACCGCCTGTTTCAATTGGGCTGGAGCTAAAGGCGGGAAATGAATATCCACTGTAGGGGCCGGTAAAATTGCTGTATCCCCCATATCGCGCCCTGCTTCTAAAATTGGGTTTACCATATTAAAAATCTGTTGGGCAATCACTTCACTTAGATAAACCTCTCCGCAAACAGGACATATTTCGGCTGGTATGCCATCTACCGTCACCTGAATAGGTGAACCTTCCCGATTATAAGTAAGAGAGGTTGTACCAACTTGCAGTTCACCGGCAAAACATTTTAAACATTTCATTGTTCTCCCCCTCGATTATGCTTCCGCTTCTGAAAGGAAACCCATTTCCGCCGGTCTGGTATGTAGGCAGTGACTACAACTACAGAAGTCTTGATAATTAGTTCGATAACGACATGTAGCGGCAGATGTGTTGGCAAGCTGGCCTGGATCAGGCATCTGTCAATTTCAGGCTGTTCGGGGTATCGATAGGATTCAATGATTTTACCGTGAAAGATAGCATAACGGATATCTGCCGGGCTAATGCCATCTTTGGCTGCTTCTACAGAGGCATGGCCTGTTAGCTTAAAGCCTTTTCCTGAACAATAGCACGGATAGTCTCAATGTCCATGCGAGATTACACTTTAGAAGAGATATAAGCGGCCGCGATAAAAATCGGTATGGCAGCGATAACGGCTATCACCAGGTACAAAATCGTTCCCAGCATAAACCCTTCCCCACCCCCCATCGTATACCCGGCTAGTGGCCCCATTGAGGCACAAAAATAGACGACAAAAGCGATGGCGGCTATGGTAAAGTAGGGAGCTTCCCATTTACTGGGGTAAATATTGGCAAAGACCCGACTGGTGGCTGCATCTACAATGGCGGTGTACCGCTCGCCTTTGTATTCGTATTTCCCTACAAATAGGGGCAAATGAACCAGAGAAACTTCAGAGATGGCGGTATCGGCAATGTTTTGCTCCTCTTTGAGCCAGGTGATCATCGCTTCATAAGGGACGGTAGGTTCGACAGCGGCCGCGTCCAGGGCATGGTCATAAGGAACCAGGCTGGCCACAGGAATTGTTTCCCCTTTGAGGTCACTGATAGAGAGCGCGGCCGCGGGCTGGAGAAACAGCTGTTCATCCCCTTTTTGTTTGGTACGGACAAGCCACATGGGGAAATATTCAAACTGAAGCGGGTCAATTTTGGCGGCCGCATCCAACCCTTTCACTGTCTGGTTACCCGCCATCCAACGACGTAGAGCCGCCAAAGCATCCGTTTCACGCACCGTCTGTTGCAGCGCATAATGAAAAACGGCCCGCGCCTTGTCTACAAAGTTAGTAGCCCCACAAAACTCACAGGTGACAAACCGGGTGCCCTGCTGAACCGGTAATGGGGCAGCACATTGCTGGCAAGGAATCTGGCTGGCGATAGGGGTGGTAGCATCCATAAGAATAATTAACAGGTGAATTTGTGAATAGTGAATGGTTAATGAGCCGGGCGAGACAAAGTTACAAAGGCATTTTAGCCTGTCCCCATTTTCCCGGCAAAATCCACTAACCGGCTCTCCCTAACTCGAAACTAGAAACTGCTGGAAGGGAACACCGCTTTCCGCTTCTGGCGCAGCCCGTCTACCCCGGCCATCATATCTTCAGAGAAAAAGCCCAACATCTCCAAGGCCAGGGAGTGGTCAAAGATAGGGCCGGCGTTAAGCAGCCATTGGTTGAGGGCACGTTTGGTAAATTTAATGGCCTGGCGTGGGCCAGTGGCCAGATTGGTTGCTACTTCCATCGCCTTGTCTAACAACTGTTCATCCGGTACACAGAGACTCACCAGGTTCATCCGTTCGGCGTCGCGGCCGCTGACAAAATCACTGGTCATTAAGTAATATTTAGATTTGGCCATACCACACAGGAGCGGCCAGATAATCGCCGCGTGATCCCCCGCCGCTACCCCCATCCGTACATGCCCATCGGCCAGGCGGGCATTCTCCGCCGCGATACTGATGTCCGCCAGCAGAGCCACCACCAGCCCGGCCCCTACCGCTGGCCCGTTAATGGCGGCTACTATCGGTTTAGAACAGTGGAGAATGTTATAAACCAGGTCCCGAGCCTCATCCAGGATGCGGCAAATCTCATCATAATTGCGGTACGCATTTTCCACCAACTGCAAATCCCCCCCTGCCGAAAAGGCGCGGCCGGCCCCGGTAATAACCGCTACATGGACATCGGGGTCCCGGTCAATCGTTTTCCAGATTTCCACCAACTCTGTATGCAAACGGGCATCGGCGGCGTTCAAAAGTTCGGGGCGGTTTAAAGTCATCCATAAAATATGCGGCGACCGTCGTTCAAATAGGATATGCTGATACTCACCGTAATTCATTGGCATCATCTCCTTTTTAAGGGTTGTTTGGCCAGGCTTTTGCACGTATCATAGTACCACTAGATGTTGGATGAGGCATCTAAGCAGTTCTATAATACAGCCTGTTGATTAGATGATGGGTTTTGGGTTCATTAAGAGGAGCAACTAATGGCTACTTTTATCTTGTTAGCAACTGTATGGATCGCTTTTTCTGTTGGGGTATTATTTTTTGCCAGCGTCGCCTCGGCCCAATTTAGCCGGGAAGAAGAGGATCCTTCAGAATCGCCACCGCGCCGTACTTTTCGGCGGCAACCACAAGAATTGCCTTCCCATCCGAATATAGGTCGGGTCCCATCACAACAATAAAACAACCCCCAATAGGCTTATTGTGCCCACCGGTCTTCTAAATCAAATGAGGCCGGTGGGCATTTTTATTTTTCTCTCCCCTGGCCTCACCCGCCCTAATGGAACTAAGCTCTTGAATAAAACGTTGTTATACTGGGTATTGTCATCGTTTAGCAAAACCCAGGAGATAACAGCATGACAAAATATCAACTTGTTTTACCTTTACTCATTTGTAGCTGGCTTCTGACAGCCTGTACGGCCACGGTGAGCAACAATGAACCCCCAGCCGCATTCCCAACCCCAACAGAGATAGGGTTGGTAGAAGTAACGGCAACCGTAGTTCCTTCACCTATCCCAGCTACCCCTACCCCCAACCCCACAGCAACAGCGGCCCCAGTGGCAACGTCGGTACCGCCTGCCTCCCCGCTGCCAGATAGCCCTCTCCAACTGCCCGCGGATTTGCAGTTTGTTTTTAGCCAGGAAGGAGGGTTTGCCGGGATTAAGCAGGAGTGGGTGATTGATCGGCGCGGCCGCGTTACTCAAAACGGGGTTGAAGTTCAGCAGCTTACCGAGGGGGAAATCAGCGATTTATATCAGATTTTACTAGACAATAACTTCTTCACTCTGGCCCCCACCTACAAAGCCGAAGAAATATGCTGCGATTTTTTCACCTACCGCCTGACTGTCACCGCCAACGGCCAGGATACGACGGCAATCGCCATCGGTGAACCACCGGAAACGCCTGAGTGGTTATGGAACTGTCTCGTTCCCATCATTCGCATCACCAACCGCCCCCCATCTTCATAAGTAAGTGACGATGACCAATTAAACGCATCTAATTTACCTGAGCCGCCATTCGGGGCTATTAAAGGAAATGGTCATGCGGTGACGCAAGGCGTCAAATTTTGCTTGACACCCTTTCTGCCCTTGTTATACTTTCCTCTGGTTTATCGTTTACAAACTCAGGGCATAACCATAACCGATTGGATGTGTTGCCGTCAACAACCCTCACTATAAGGAGATTTTTGATCATGGACATCGAACAAATTTTTAAGAACCTGCCTAACAATGTGGATATGAGCAAATTGGGCAATTTTGAGGCCACCATTGTCTTTGCTTTAAGCGGCGATGGGGGCGGTGATTGGCAGGTCAATATTGCCGATGGCAAAGTGACAACAGCGAAAGCCACTGTAGA
Organism: Anaerolineae bacterium; assembly: GCA_023384415.1. Classification (GTDB taxonomy): domain Bacteria; phylum Chloroflexota; class Anaerolineae; order Promineifilales; family Promineifilaceae; genus Trichofilum. Next base: position 108,059 of record JAHDWJ010000018.1, on the reverse strand, counting down.
AAAGCCTACTGCCAAAGTAGCCATGACCGCTAGTGATTATAAAGATATGATGTCGGGCAAATTGAACCCGGTGCAGGCGTTTATGGGTGGCAAGGTGCGTGTGGAAGGGGACCTGAATGCGGTAATGAAACTGCAAGGCCTATTCAAAATGTAAGAATTCGGTCTGGGTTTCCAGCCTGATACCTCTTTTAAGCAAAACAGTGGCTAAGGTGAACAGTCATCTTAGCCACTGTTTTTTATTGCTGCGACAGCCGCTTCTCGCCACTTTTTGACAGTCTATCCCTGCCCGGTGACAGTTTCTGGCGGTTGCCCCGTGCTACAGTCTCTCACGGTCAATTAAATTAGATCTTTCACCGAAGATCATTCATCAGGGAACTGTTATGGTAAAACAAACAAGAAATTTGGTCGGGTTGGCTGGGCTGATGGCCGTCATCATCATCTGGCTTGATATTACCCAACATGATATTGAAACCGTCGTTGTAACCGTCGCGGCCGCAGCCTTCATCCTTAGTTACGCCCACCCCAACCGGGCCTGGGTCTGGGCCATCCTCATGGGCAGTAGCAGCCTGGTTGGCCTCACCCTGGCTGGCTGGGTTGGCCTTATCTCACCTTACCCCCTCATGGCTAACCTGTTGCCAACCGTCAACCTGCTCATCCCCGCCTTCCTCGCCGCTTACCTGGCCGTGATGGTGAATATGTCATTGGCTGAGGAGAAGAGCAAAAAGTTGATAGAGTCGAAGGGGAATGTATAGAGAATGAGGCGAACTTATAAGAACTATTCAGGGTGTACGCATCACTCTCCACCTTCCTTTCATCCTTCATCATTCATCATTCCAGGAGTAACAACCATGCGTAATGTCGCTGTTCTCGGCGTGGGACGGACGCCGGTACGAGAGCATTGGGAGCTTTCCGTCCGTGATTTAATGGCTGATGCTGGCCGGGCCGCTTTGCAAGACAGCGGCCGCGATCAGATCAACGCCGTCTTTGTGGGCAACATGACCGCCGGGACGCTCAACCAGCAGCTTCACCTGGGGGCCGTGGCTGTAGACGCCCTGGGGCTGTGGGGCCTTGAAGCGATGCGCTTCGAGGCGGCCTGCGGCTCGGCTGGTTCAGCCATGCGGCAGGGGTTGATGGCCGTGGCCAGTGGGGTCATGGATGCCGTTTTGGTAATTGGGGTGGAAAAAATGTTGGATTCATCCCCCCGCCAGACGACCGCCGCTTTGGCCCAGGCCGCCGATGCCGATTATGAAACCCCATCAGGCGTGACCTTTGTGGCCTTAAACGCCCTGGTGATGCGCCGTTATATGCACGAATACGGGTATACCCACGATGATTTTGCCCCCTTTGCCATTAACGCCCACGCCAATGGGGCTAAAAACCCGTATGCCCTGTTCCATGAGCCGATTGGGCTGAGGGAGTACCGTCGAGGCCGGGCCGTGGCGCCCCCCATTCAACTGTATGATGCCTCCCCGATTGGGGATGGCGCGGCCGCTGTTTTACTTGTGCCCGCCAAAGAAGCGCCCCAGGCGGTACGCGTGTCTGGTTCCGCCGTCGCCACCGACACCCTGGCTATCCATGACCGGGAAGACCCGCTTTGGCTGGCGGCCGCGTACCAATCAGCTCAACGCGCTTATCAGCAGGCCGGCATTACCCCCCAGGATGTAGATCTGTTTGAGCTGCACGATGCCTTTAGCATTATGGCCGCCCTTTCCCTGGAAGCATGTGGCTTTGCCGAACGAGGGCAGGGGGTACGGCTGGCCCAATCTGGGGCTATCTTTCCCCAGGGGACATTGCCTATCAGCACCATGGGCGGCCTCAAGGCGCGGGGGCATCCTGTTGGGGCTACCGGGTTGTATCAGATTGTAGAAGCGGTTTTGCAACTGCGGGGGCAGGCAGGTGAGGCCCAAATTGATGGGGTGCGAGTCGCCATGACGCAAAATATCGGCGGCAGCGGGGCCACCATTGCCACCCACATCTTAACCAATCAGTGAATCAAGGTTTAACATGGCTGCTGGACTTTGGCGAAAATTGATTTCACCACTGGTAATAACCAATGCAGTAATACAGTAATAACCAGTGGTCAGACTAAAAAACGCCAGACTTCAGATGGCTAGAAAAAAACACGGATAAAACATGGCTTTATCCGTGTTCTTTTTAGCCGTGTTCTATAAAATTATGCCCATGATCCCACAACTTAGCCTAAACACGACTCCCTTTGACCGTATCTGGACGCAGCTGCGCCATTTACAAAATCGCCACTCCTCTTCCTGGTGGTTCTTTCTCCTATTTCCTCGCCAGAAGGATGGGTTTGGCCCGAAACAGATGATGTTTGCTCTGGTTTCCCGCGCCGGGCAGACGGTGGAAATTTCCCATGTGCCCCACCCAGGGTTAGTCTTACACCCTTCGGCCAATGGTGGGGTAGATCGGTTTAATACCTTTGCGGTGGGCTGGATCAATGATGGGCAAACGGTCCATGAGAAAATTGTTCACCATCCGGCCACAGCTCAGTTATCGCCGGATGGTGCTCTGCACGCCTGGGGAGAGAATGGAGACGCGGCCGCGCACGGAGGCAGCTTACAGACCATCCCGGACAAACCGTTTGGCATTGAAGCTCAGTTTCGGGGGGAGCGTGGGGCGGCCCATTTTCAGGTATGGGGCGACCCGGCGTATCCACTCACCGGCCCCATTGAGTCTGATGTGCAGACTTTTTGGGGTGGGGCCAATGTGGTTTATTGGCCACATCTCCGTTTTGCCGGGGAGTTCCATTCGCCGGCTGGCTCAGAATGGTTAGAAGGTATTGGTTATTTTCAGCGGGTGTGCCTGAATTTTCCTGCGTTCCCCTGGAAATGGATTTGGGCCACTTTTGCCGATGAGAGCATTTTTTCCGCTTTTGTGCCCTATGTGGGGCCACACCTGCTGCGCCGGGGGCATTGGTTCTTTCCCCATTGGCTGGAACGGGCGGCCGCGTCCATCAAACCTTCAGCCTATTTTGCCCATGGGGGAAGCTGGTATCCGGTGGAGTTTGAGCAGACCCAGGTCTCTATCCTGCCGGCGCGGCGCGGGCATCCCCACTTTGCCGTTCGCTGCCAGGCCAAAAATGGGGATTTTATTCAATACCGGTTAGAGCCTCACGCCCACACTGGCTTTCTCCTGGATCGCCCCCGATTGGGGGGGTGGTGGCGCAGCCGGTTTAATTACAATGAATATCTGTTCCAGATTCAGGAGTTAAGCGGCCGCATCTTTGGTAAACCCCTCAAACCACAAAGTTTAGGTTCAGGATTCGGCAACCTGGAATATACCTGGGGATTGGGTATTTGAATTATGAAGGATGAAGGATGAAAGGGTTTATACCTCATCCATCCATACCATTTTGCTGTCCAGGGGGGCGCGATCTTTTTGTTTGTTTTCGGCGGGGTAGCCCAGGGTGATGAGGCCCTGGGGCTGCCAATCGGGGGGGAGATTTAATACTCCCTGTACCACATCGGGGCAGAAAAGGGGGGCACACAGCCAACACCCCCCTAGCCCGACGGCGTGGGCGGCCAGCAGCAAGTTTTGCCCGGCCATAGCCACACTTTGGGTGGCCATGGTCCATTCATGCTGCTGCCGCCGCTCATCCCGGTAGCTGTCCATATCCACCATACTCATACAAAGCAATATGAGCAGCGGGGCGTTGGTAAGCCGTTGGTAGGAGCGGCCAGCATCTTGCTCGATCTGTTCCGGTGGCACCCCATCGGCCTGCAAATCAGCCCGCAGCCTGGCCCCCATCGCGGCCGCAAGCTGCTGCTTTGTCTCTGGGGAACTGATGACGGCAAACCGCCACGGCTGCCGGTTATGGGCTGAAGGGGCATAAGTCGCGGCCGCGAGCAGTTGGCGCACGATCTCATCCGGCACCGGCTCTGGGCGGTACCGTCGAATAGAGCGACGGCTGGTAAGGAAAGTCAAGAAAGACATGGGGGGGAGTTTTTATACCCATCGTGGTCATAAAGTGATATTTCCGTTGGAGACTAGAGACTGGTTAATCTCGAGTCTCCAGTCTCACTAAAAATGTCAGTTTATGACCGTTGGCAGTATAGTTTCGCGTTCCGAGTTTTGAGTTACGCTCCAAACTAGAAACTAGAAACTATCTCCGACATACAAATACGCCGGCTTTTTTGTGAACGCGGAACTCGCCGTGCCGGGCAATGTGGTCAGTGAGAAGCTGGTGCAGTTGGGCCGCCAATTGTTCCCAACCGATACCCGGCGGGGCGATGTCTAATAGTCGGTCTCTGGTGGTGCCGATGTAAGCAATAACCGGCTCTGGCGTGGGAAAGATGAAGGCAGTCTCGACCTCATGCCGCGCCACCTGGGGGAAATGGCGGGCTAACAAGGCGTGGCCATTCTCCAGGGTGAAGGTGAGCAGGGCATCCCCCATGGCTTCTTGGGGAACAGGGATGGCTAAGGCCGCGGCCGCGTCATACAACAGTTGGTTTAGTTCAGGCCGGTTGGCCCCGGCATTGGTGGCCGCCAGGAGATACCCCCCAGGGCGCAAAACACGGGTAAATTGGGCGGCGGCCGCGTCCTGGTCTGGCACATGGTACAGCATGTGATTGGCCAGGATGACATCTACCGATGCGGCCGCCAGGGGCAGCCATTGGGCATCCAGGTTTACCCGGGGAATATCCGGCGGCAAGCTTTGTACCATTCCCCAGGAGAGATCGCCGCCGATGTAATGGCCGGCGCGGGCCTGGGTGGGGCGGGCATAGATGCCCGAGCCGCAGCCTACCTCAAGAACTCGTTCGCGGCCGCGCCAGGGCAGCTGATCCAGCACCCAGGCGGCAAAATCCATCTTGGGGAAGGAATATTTCTCATGCGTCTCCACCCGGATACGTAAATTATCCTGAGTGGCATATTGCGTTTGCACATAGCTATCTTGGGCCAAAGGAGAAGAGTTCATAAAATTCATGCTCTGTCATACAGGATGGCTGATGGATTTATTATGCTCCATTCATTACGTTTCATGCCGGATAGCGGCGAAAATTGATTCCACAACGGCAACATACCAATACACCAATAACTTATCCCAGATCAAAAAACACCAAACTCCATGATCATAATAACCCCCGGCTCATCATGGGGTGAGCGCAAGGGGTGGGCGGTGTGAAACCCCAGCCGTTGGTAAAGAGCCTGGGCACGGGGGTTGCTGTCGGCCACGGCGATTTCGATGGTGGGGCAGTGCCATTGGCTGGCCTGTTGGATGAGGCGGTTAAGGATGACTGTGCCGAGGCCCTGGTTTTGCCACGCGGCCGCGACCTGCACATTGGCAATCTCTCCCCGGCCATCCGGCCACCGGTGAAGCTGCCCTTGCCCTGCCAGTTCCCCAGACTGCTCGGCCAGCAGATAAAAAAGCCGCCCCTGCTCCTGCCGCTCCCACCAGGTTTGCAACTGGGCCTGAAACGCTCCCTGTTCCTCATGGGGGTAAAAAACGGCCTGAATCGCGGCCGCATCCTGGCGAGCAGCAGGGCGTAGAAGCGTCGCAGTTAGCACTCTCCACTCTCTCAATCTCTCACCGCAAAAACAAAAACTCCATCTTGCTGGTACAACAGGGTGAGAGCATTGTTCTTAGACAGGGCGGACGGGTCGAAAAACCCCCCTTTCTGGCCTACGAAAATATGGGTAATGCCCTGTGAGCGTAAATAAGCGGCCGCATCCTCACTCGCCCAATCCGTTATCTCACTCATCGTTACATTCCAGCTTTGTACCTGCAAACTTAGCTGCCGATTATACAGATAATCAACCGGCGGTGCAGTCGCCTGGATGCCGGTCAGGGGCACCAGCCAGGCCCCCCCATCACTGCCGGCCCACGTTTGCCCTAGCCAGCGCCAACTGCTGGTGGCAGTCAGGGCCTCAGCGGGAATATTTTCGCGCACCCAACTGAGACCAGCCACATCAGCCGGGCGGGCCAAAATGGTTTGTTCGTTCAGGATGCTGCTCTGCCGCTCCAGCCCAAACAACGCTGCGGCCGCGAACCATCCCCCTATCACCCCATATCCTATCACCTGGAGCAGCCAATGGGAGCGAGTGAGCCACTGCCCCAGGGGGATAATCACCATTGCCAGCACCAGGGCGGTAGGCAGATATAGGCTGATGACCATGCTGTTCATATTGATCAGCCACGTTTCCGGCAGACCGAGGGCGCGGCCGCCCAGGAGCAAAAAAAGTGCCCCGACCCACAGCCCTAACAGCAAGGGAACCCGCCCCCATCGGCGGCCGCCCAGCCAGACCAAAAAAGCTGCCACTACTCCGGCCAAAGCGGCATAAGCAAAGGGGGTCTCCCAACCCGTCTTAAAATAAGCCACCGGGAAATCGTTGTACCCTTCCGGGCTGGAAGCCAGGGCACTGCTCACGGTATGCTCTTGGCCCAGGCGCACCAGGCGAGGGATGATGAGGATGAGGGCCAGACCAGCCGCGGCCGCGAGCATCCCCCAAAGCTGCCCCAGCCGGGAGCGCATCTGGATCAATGGGGTGGTAAAAAACAAGATGCGCCCAGTGTGCCAGAACAGCACTAGCAAAGCAAACGGGATATAAAGCAAAAACACCCGGAAATGGAGTAAAAATAGCCCTGCTGCCAGCCCGCCAATCCCCATGACCATCTTCGCCATCTGCCACCGGTTAGCGGCCCGCCGCCCACATCCCTCTCCCAACTGCCAGGTCAACCCCAACAGCAGCGGCAAAATCAGCATCCCGGTCAGTTGGGTGAAACGGCCCCAGGTGGCGTAATAGGCGGGAAAGAAGAAGGGGAGGGCAACCAGGAACGCGGCCGCGCTGCTGACGGAACGATGGCGCGTAAACAGGAACGCGGCCGCGTACACAGCCAATGGGGCCAACCCATTCAACAGCGGCCCCAGCCAGAGCAGCAGTTCATGTACCTCACGCCCCGTCATCAGCCCCAGGGTAGCGGTCAGAGCATGGAAGCCATAATGGTACGGGGCACGCTCCACCGGTAAAAACGGGGCATAATCGGGCAAAAATTGCCCCCGATCCATCATCACTGCCGTAATCAGGGCGTGGCGGCTGGAATCCACCCAGGGGGGGAAAGCCACATCCCGCAGGGCCAACAGGCGGCCGGCGAAGCCGAGGAGCAAGGTGAGGAAGAGGGGCAAATAGGCGAGTAGGCGAGTGGGTGAGTAGGCGAGTGGACGAGTGGGCGAGTCAGCAAAGTTGTGCGGAGAACGGCTAACGGCCGCCAGCCAGCCGCCAGCCGCTAACAGCCCGGTTACCAGCAGCCACAATGACCAGCTGCTCCAGCGCAGGCCAAGCCAACTCCACCAGAGCCAGAGCCAGGCCCAAAAGGTAAGGCTGATGGCCATGGCTAACGCCAGGTGGGTAGGCCAATCATGCGGCCAGAGACGGCCAACCTTCTGCCGGGGCCACCACCAGCTAAAAGAATCCCAGGCCCGAATCAGCACCAGACCGGGCAGCAGCAGCAGCAGTAACGCCAGCAGAAAAAAGAGGCCCTGCTGCCCAACCATCTGCCCAAGCAAAACAACCGCCTGCCCCAGCGTGAGCCGATAATAGGTAGTAAAGCGAAGCTCCTGGGCCTGGCTGGCCAACCCTATAAGCTGTAACTCCCCCCCCGCCAACAAGTCTAAATCATACGCCCATACCGAAACCTGGTTGGTCTCGTTTCCTTGAATGAGTAAGGTATATGGCTGCCCCCCTGGCTGAGGCGCAAAGCGAAAGCGGCGATTATCATTGTGGCGGATGTTGGCGGTAGCCCACTCTGTCTGAGCAACCAGATCCCCAGCGGCGTCCAGGAGATACAAAAAGAGGCGGCCGCTATCCTCGCCTTCTGACTCCCCATACCGTACCAATACCAGTTCAAGCTCCTGCCACCCATCCCGGCGCGGGGTAAAGGTTTGCCGGATAGCGGCCGCGCCTGTGGGGGCTGGTAAAGCCACATTCAATCGTCCCTGCTCAATATCCGGTTTGAGGGTGGTCCGAGGCCAGCCAGTGGCCCAGGCCCACACCAGGATCAGCACAGCCCCCCCGGCCCAGGGAATCCAAAGAAAACGGCGGGGTAGACGCGGCCGCGTCGGGTGCAGCAATAACGCAGACATACCCGGCAAGGGTAACAGAGCTAACACCCCCTGGCAAATAGGGTATCTATAGCCTTTACGCGCTCTTTGGAATTTGCTGGAGTGAACCGTAATTCACCGTTTGCCAATTCGCGGGTATAATCCCGCTACTATGTCACGATCTTTTAAGCGGTTAGAATCTGTTCTCAAATTAGAGGCTACTCAGGGTTATCTGGATAAAGCAGTTGTGGGAGGAATTGCCCAATTTGCTACCTATTGGGTCACGCAGGCCCGCCAGGAAGCGGTTGATGAGGCTGACCGCGCTTTTGTGGAGCAAACGGCTGAGGTTTTAGCCAATTATGCTCGCCTGCCAGGTAAAGAAGCCCGCGCCCAGACAATTGAGCGGCTGCGAGATAAATTAACGAGCCGGGCGGAGCGGGTGGCCCCCCTGGCTCCCCCGACACCACCCTCTCCCCCGTCGCGGCCGCAGCAGCCACCCCGCTCACCTAAACCCACCGCCACCCAACCCCCTCGCCCCGAACGAAAACAGCCAGAACGGCCCACCCAATCCCGGGAAAAACCAGCCACTCCAGCCACATCGGCCCCGGCCACTCCTGGACCAGCTCCATCAGTGTCGGCGACGGCAGCGCCAGCCCGTGAAAAAGTCAAACCTGCCCCCCCACTGGGTTACAAGCCGCTGCCCAAAGCCCCCCCTGATCTAGAAGGAGTGCGCCAGCCGGTCACCGTTCTGCGCGGCGTGGGTCTCAAATTAGCCAAAATTTTGCATAACCGGGGCGTCACCACTCTATACGATTTGCTCTACTATTTCCCCCGCCGCTACGATGATTTCAGCCTGATGAAGCCAATTAATCGGGTGGCTTTTGGTGAGCAAGTGACCATCATTGGCACCGTGTGGGAACTTCGCGCCCGGCGTACCCGCACCAACCAGACCTATTTGCAGGCGTTGATCAGCGATGGCACCGGCCAGATTCAAGCCACCTGGTTCAACCAACCGTGGCTGGCCGAGCAGCTTAAAGCGGGCACCCAAATCGCCCTCAGCGGTAAGATGGAGCAATATTTAGGCCGGCCAACCCTGAACAACCCGGAATGGGAGCCAGTAGCCCGCGATATGCTCCGCACTGGCCGGATTGTGCCCGTTTATTCCCAGACGGAAGGGTTGAACAGCCAAAAACTCCGCACTCTTATCAAAATGGTGCTGGATCAATGGGCCAACAAGCTGCCCGATCCTTTGCCCGAAGCGGTTTGCCAGCGGTTACAACTGCTCCCCCTGCCTGATGCGCTGTATCAGATACATTTTCCTGATTCTCAGGCGACTTTGCACCAGGCCAGGCAGCGGCTTATTTTTGATGAGCTGTTTTTGCTGCAGTTAGGGATGTTGGGAAACCGGCAGCAGTGGCAAAGCTCCCCAGCCTTACCCCTGCCTCACGACGCGGCCGCGTTCCAGACCTTCACCGCCCATTTACCATTCCAACTGACCGGGGCACAGCAGCGGGTCATCACGGAAATTGCCGGGGATATGGCCCGCCCGGTAGCCATGAGCCGGTTACTCCAAGGAGATGTAGGGGCGGGAAAGACAGTTGTCGCGGCCGCGGCCATGGTCAATGCCGTCGCTTCCGGGGCACAGGCTGCCCTCATGGCCCCCACCGAAATTTTGGCTGAACAACATGCCAAAAGCTTGCGCCGCATGTTAGCCCCCTTTGACTGGCAAATCCGGCTGCTTACCGGCTCCGTCGCCCAGGGGGAAAAGAGCGATATTTACCAGGAATTAGCCGATGGCACAGCCCAGATCGTCATTGGCACCCACGCCCTCATTCAGGAGAATGTGCGCTTCCACAAATTAGGGTTAGCCATAGTGGATGAGCAACATCGCTTTGGCGTGGAGCAGCGTCAGGCGCTGCGGGACAAAGGCAGCGATAACGGCAGCTCCGCGCCCACCCCCATTACCCCCCATCTGCTGGTGATGAGTGCTACTCCCATCCCGCGCAGCCTGGCTCTTTCCATGTATGGCGATTTAGACCTGGCTGTGCTGGATGAACTTCCCCCTGGCCGGCAGGAGATCAAAACCCGCTGGCTGGCCCCTACCGAACGAGAGCGGGCCTACGCTTTTGTGCGCGGTCAGATTCAGGCCGGCCGCCAGGCGTATATCATCTGCCCCCTGGTGGAAGAGTCAGACAAGATTGAGGCCAAAGCGGCCGTAGATGAACATGCCCGCCTGCAAGGAGAAGTATTCCCAGAGTTCCGGGTGGGGCTGCTGCATGGGCGCATGAAGGGTGAGGAAAAAGAAGCGGTGATGCGAGAATTTTATGCCGGGGAGATTCAGATTCTCGTCTCAACCTCGGTGATTGAGGTGGGGGTAGATGTGCCCAACAGTACGGTCATGCTGATTGAGGGGGCAAACCGATTTGGGTTGGCGCAGTTGCATCAATTTCGCGGCCGCGTCGGGCGGGGGGAACATCAATCCTACTGCCTGCTCATGGCTGATAATACCAACCCGGAAACGGAAGAGCGGCTGGCGGCCCTGGAGCAAACCAACGATGGGTTTGTCCTGGCGGAGAAAGATTTACAACTACGTGGCCCCGGCGAATTTTTCGGCCGGCGGCAAAGCGGGCTGCCAGAACTAAAAATGGCTTCCTTGCTAGATATGACCACCCTGCAAATGGCCCGCAGCGAAGCCGAAACCATCCTCAGCCGTGACCCCCAACTGCAAAACCCAGAACATGCCCTTTTACAAGAAAAAGTGCAAAATTTCTGGGCTGAAGCGACCAGTGTCAGCTAACCAATGTTGATCTTTTCTGCCGCATAATGATACCATGCGGTTTGAATGGGGTAAGAAGAAAAACGAGCTAAACATTCGTCAACACGGTATTGATTTAGCTGATGTTGTTACCATGTTTAGCTATCCCATGTTAATAGAATTGGATGAGCGGCAGGATTATGGTGAAGAACGAGGGGTAGGTATAGGCTTACTAAGGAATCTGGTTGCCGTTGTCGTATATACAGAGCGTTGATCTGTATCATCTCAGAGCAAAAGTCAAATAGCTATGAACGGAGACGTTATCAGGAATGTGGCCTGGTTTAAGGCATATGGGGATCAATGGCAGCGTCGTATGCAGGCGGCTTTACGCTATATGTTGAAACCCATAAAGCATATCAATGAAAAGCCCCGAAGAAGAGATTTTTCAGTACAAAGATACCAAGAGGACAAAGGGGTTTTGGAGATTGCGGCCGCCTAACCTGGCGATCTTGGCGTCTTAACAATACCTGTTTTAGTAAAGTTTTATAACCTTTTAGGAGATTGTTGCCCTTGACTCGAAAAGCTGTTTACCCTGGTACATTTGATCCGGTGCATTATGGACATTTAAACCTGATGATGCGCGCGGCCGCGATTTTTGATGAACTCATCGTCGCCGTCTTTGATCACGGCCGGCCCACCAAATCTGTCCTCTTCTCAGCCGAAGAGCGGGTGCAGATGATTGAAGAATCATTGCTGGGTCAGCCTAATATTTCGGTGCGCCCCTTTAACAGCCTGACCGTAGATTTTGCCCGACAGGTGGGGGCTAACATTATGGTGCGGGGACTGCGCGTCTTCTCTGACTTCGAGTTTGAGTTTCGTATGGCCCTGGCTAACCAACGGCTGGCCCCCCAGATCGAAGTCGTGACCCTCATCACCCGTGAGGAGCATACCTTTCTCAGCAGCTCCACCGTGCGCGAGATCGCCTCTTTTCACGGAGATGTGAGCAGCATGGTGCCCCCCCATGTGGCTCGTGCGTTGTACGCCCGTTTTAATGGCGAAAATGATTATAGTGCCCCGGCATTGCGGGATTAGGCCAAAATTCATTATAATCAGACAAATAGTTTGCGGTGAATCTCATGTCACCAGATGATTTTGATACTGATTGCTTGCCGGCAACTTCAATGAGGTCGCATTATGGACATACAACACCTTTTAGACCGTCTGGAGCAGGTTCTTAGTGAAAGCCCCCGCTTCCCTCTTACCGCCAATTTATTGGTGAATGAGGATAAGATTTTTAATGTGATTGACCAAATGCGGGCCGCTATCCCGGAAGAGATTAAGCGAGCTAATCGGATTGAGGCGGAGAAAGATCGTATCATGGCGCAGGCCAAAGAAGAGGCGGACCGGATTCGGACGTTGGCCCGACAAGAAGCAGCTGAGTTGGTGAAACGAGATGCAGTGGTCGCGGCCGCGCAGCAGCGTGGTGACAACATCCTGGAACGGGCCCGCCGGGAATCAGAAATTCTCAAACGAGATGCCGATGCCTATGTGATGGAAGTGTTGAGCAAATTAGAAGAAAATTTGCTCCATTCGCTGGGGGTGGTGCGGAATGGGTTGCGTAAAATTGAAACGGACGCGGCCGCGATGGAAAACCCCACCCCAGAAAAATAGAGGCCCGATACGTGAAGCGTGACGAGTGATCACACCGCCTGTTTCATATAATATTTCAAGTTTCACCCATCTTGGAAACGACATGACCCAATCCCCAGCAACAACCCGCTTTCTACAAAATGAAAGCAAACGGTTACAGCAAGAGAATCAAGAGCTGCGTGAGGAACTTTTTCTGCTGCGGGGAATTCTCAACGCCTTGCGCCAACTCCATGAAATATCCACCATCATTGATGCAGAAACGGATATTTTGCTCCTGCTAGATGGGATTTTAGAAGTAGCCCTGAACACTCTGGGAGCGATGGATGGGTCGTTGATGCTGGTGGATGAGGAAAAGCAGGAACTTGTTTTTGTGGTGGTGCATGGGGCGGTGCGCCATACCTTGATAGGGCACCGGATGCCTATAGGGACAGGCATAGCCGGATGGGTCGCCCAAAATCGAGAGCCGGTTATCGTGGGCAATGTGTACAACGATCCCCGTTTCTCGGCTGGGGTAGACCAAAACTTTGCCTTCCAAACCCAATCGCTTATTTGTGTACCCATCGTGTATAACCAGCAGGTCCTCGGCGTTTTTCAAGCCCTAAACAAACATAACCATGAGCTGTTTACCCCGGCCGATCTCTCTTTATTAGGGGTGGTGGCTCAACTGGCGGCGACAGCAATGTATAAAGCGCAAACAGCCGCCGGGGAAGCGTAATCATCCAAACATGCCCCCTTACCGGACTCTACTGCCAACCATTGACTCATTGACATTACGGTGAAGATAGTCCCGGATAAGAGGAACACGAATGAGAGAGAGTTCCTCTGAGATCCCCCAACTTCCTTTAAGTTCCCGGTATCATGGTATACCTAAGCTCTCCTGGCCGGTGTGGCTGGTGGTCGCGGCCGCGCTGCTGCGCCTGGTCACCCTGGCGGATAAGAGTATCTGGCTGGATGAGGCGTATGCGGTGTACGCGGCCGCGCAGGGGCACCAGGTCATCTGGTCCGGATTTGATCCCCATCCCCCCCTTTATTTCAGCTTTTTGCATGAATGGCTCAAGCTTGTGCCGATGGGCAGCGAATTTTGGCTGCGTCTGCCTTCAGCCTTAGCCTCTATTGCTGGCCTCGTTCTCATCTACCAGGTAGGCAAACGGCTCTTTGATGCCCGGTTTGGCCTGATCGCCCTGGCTCTGTTAGCATTTTCCCCTCTGGAAATCTGGTATGCTCAGGAAGCCCGGATGTACCCGTTTGTGGTTTTGGCCGGGCTGCTGGTCATGTTTGCCCTGGTGTGGCCGCATAAGCTGGCCTGGCCACTTTATCTGGTGGGGGTAGTTTTTGGCCTGTACATGGATCATACGATGATTCCGGTCTGGTTGATGATTATGGCTGTCTGGCTGGTTTATTGGTGGGGACGCGGCCGCAATTTGACCCAACTACTCCTTTGCCTCACCGCTTCTGGGCTGGCCTGGCTGCTATTCCGCCCCTGGTGGGCGCTGTTAGGCAACTCCTTCCAGCGTACAGTTGTCATGTACGAGGAGTTTGTACGCAGCCGGTTTAGCCAACTGCCGGAGATTTCCACCGATACCCTGGTGCTGCTGCTGGTGGTGGGGTGGCTGGGGTTGGTTGCGGCCGCCTTTCTGGGGTATGCGGCTCTGCGTTCTCCAGCCCTTACCAGCATTATTGCTCCCCTTACCCTCTTCCCTTTTCTCCTCATCGTCTTGCTGACCCCCATTCCCCGGTTGTACATCCCCAAACGGCTGCTGGTGACGGGCTGGCCCCTGGTCATTTTAGGCGTCACCTGGCTGGTGTGGCAGCTTCAAGAGGATGGACGGCGTATGGCCTGGTTGATGGTTAGCGTTTCCCTGGTGGCCTCGCTGGTGTCTCTCTTTCTGGTGCCGAAACCAGATTGGCGGGGCGCGGCCGCGTTCCTCGATACCTTTGCTGCACCCACCGATTGGGTCTGGGTAGCCCCCCCGTACAACGGCATTCCTTATGATTATTACGCCACCCAATTCCCTAACAGTTCTGGCGGTGAGAGACGTTTGCGCGACGCGGCCGCGGCCACCCAAACCATCTGGTACATCACCGACGCGCCAGCGTCCCCCATTGCCCCCACCCCAGATCAGCTGTGGTTGGATAATAACTGGCAGTTAGTCCAGGAAATCCCCGACTTCTTCCGCCTCACCATTCGCCGCTACCGTGTCCCCTGAGTGTGGGGAAAAGATAATGGCGCGTAACGGCGATAAAATGCCAGGAGTGGCAACGCTCCCCCAGCCAATAACCTTCATCCTCAAAACTCTCACTCTCCATTTTCCATTTCCCATTCTTCATTCTTCATTCTTCCATGCTCCCCATCCTCATCGTTCTCGCCTCAACCTTCATGCACGCCGGGTGGAATTTACTAGCCCGGCAGGAACGCGGCCGCGATATTTTTCTGCCCCTTCTTCTCCTGGTAGGGGGTATAGGACTCTTGCCAGCCCTATTTTTAGAATGGCGCGGCCCGGCCATCGTGCCCCTGGTGTGGCCCCATCTGCTCCTCACCGCCCTTTTTCAGGCTCTTTACTACCTGGGACTGTTCAAAGGGTATCGCAGCGGCGATTTTACCGTTGTTTATCCGGTGGCCCGTTCTCTCCCGGTACTCCTGTTAGCGTTGGTAGATGTAGGGAGCGGAGATGCGCCATCCCTGGTGGGGTGGGCCGGGATGGGGTTGATTGTGATTGGCTGTACGTTGGCCCCGCTAGAGTCGTGGCGCAGTTGGAGTTTGGCCCGCTATTGGAATAAGACGATGGTCTGGATTGGAGTGACCGCCGCCGGGATGGTTGGGTATACGTTGGTGGATCGGGCCGCGGCCGCGCTCATGCCCGCAGGGTTGGGTACAGCAGTACGGTATGGGGTGTGGCAGACAATCAGCAGCGCGGCCGCCTACTTCATCCTGCTTCGGCTGTTGCAGCAGCCAACCTTGCAGATAACAGGGCGGACGGCCTGGCAGCGAGTAGCCTGGGCGGGGCTATTCATGTTTGGGGCCTACAGCCTGATTTTATGGGCCTACCAGATGCCCGTTCCCGTCAGCTACATCGTCGCCCTACGCCAATTCAGCATCGTTTTAGGCGTCATTCTAGGCACCATCTTGTTCCACGAACCAGCCCCCCGCTGGCGCATCAGCATGGCCTTGCTCATCGTCATAGGAGTAGGGCTGATTTCGTTATGGGGGTAGGCAGTCGGGAAATGTGTATCACATCCTTTCGGGTAATCCCAAAGCTCCCAAATATCAGCTGCAATAAACTGTTGCAAGCTATCAATTTCACCTTTTAATCGGGGATTAGAAAACATTTCGGGACGGGGATCAACATAATAAACACCACTCAAGCGATTTAATGCCAGTGAATAACCTGGAAAATGATTGGTCTTAAAGGTGGAATTAATGCCAAATATGCTGTTGGCTCTTTGAGCGCGTTGTACATCATGCAAAAAAACAGCCACCATTTTCACTTCTCTGCCCAGCAATTTGGTAAGCAGAAATTTGTCCAGGAAAATTTTATCTATCCTGTCCTTGCTAGTGGTCTTTACTGATCCCACCACCTCATTCGGGTAAATGAGCGCACTTTCTGAGGGAATGATCGCTCCCGTTTTGGAAAACACAATATCCAATTCATACGACATGTTATGGTCTGGTGATCCTGGAATCGGCACAGAAATTGTCCGTGAGGCACCGTTGAAACCGATTTCCTTGATCATCAATTTGATCAAGTTTTCAAAAAGCTGCCCAATTCTTTTTCGGGATTGATTTGGGTTGACAAAGGAATCACCAATACTGCCAATGCTTTGTTGAGCAGTGTAAACTACCTGATTAATCTCATTGGTCGTCAAGTATTTTTCTATAGTCGGTATATTTTTGGCCGCTTTACCTTGTTTTCTTAAATCAGCTAACGCCATTACAAACCGCTCAAATGCCTGGCGAAAATCATCGGGTGATTCAATAAACAAGTCTGAGTTTAGGGGGCGTGTTATTTTATAACCGTATGTCTCAGCATATTGGTAAAAGAGATAACGGTGATCGTTGGGGGAACGATACGAGTAGGCCTTGTTTCATTAAGTAGTTTCAAAAAAGCATAAGCAAGGGCAAAATAATCTTCAAGCTGTCCAAAGGCCGTAACATCTTGAACACTCATTTGTAAATCAGTTAAATTAGGCCCTACGGTCATCGAATGAGCCACTTTCTAAAGAGGATAGCCAGTGGATAGAATCGCCAGCGAAAAGTGATCCGTGCGGATGTTGATAAAATAGTTTAGGTTTTGTCGAATTATCCTCCCCTTCGCTAAGAGGAAAAAGGTGACCTTTTAATAGCTGGTCTTCAGCAAAAAGTGGCAGCTGTGTATCCAGGCGGTATTTAAGATCTGGTTCTCTTAACAGTTGCCATAAAAGTTCGGTGTTACGCTTGGTGTTATCCATTTGACAGTACAATTTACCGACAATGACCTTTGGAAAGTTATAACCAGTAGAGCTTATTCTAAACGCTCTTTTACGTAGTAAACTGGTTTATTTTGGCTTTCGTAATAGGTGCGTACCGTGAGTTCGGCCAACAGCCCCATGATGAGGAATTGGGTGCCTAAGATGATGAGCAGAACGCCTAAGAGGAGCAGCGGCCGCTCCCCAATGCGATAATTGTTAAACCCTTCACTCCCCCCAATCACCCCGGCCCAAATTTTGTTAAAGGCTAATAAAAAGGAAATGAGGAACCCCAGCCCCCCGGCTAAAATCCCCACGCTGCCAAACAAGTGCATGGGGCGATCCCCATACCGTTGTAAAAACAGTACGGTCAGCAAATCTAATAAAACCCGAAAGGTGCGTGACAGGCCGTATTTTGATTTCCCGGCAACTCTGGGGCGATGGTTGACCGGTATTTCGGCCATGCGGAACCCGGCAAAATGTACCAGTTCAGGGATGAATCGGTGCATCTCCCCATACAGGCGCAGCTCTTGTACTACTTCCCGGCGAAAGGCGCGAATGGAGCAGCCTCGGTCGCGCAGGCGGACGCCGGTACTCATGGCGATGAGCCGGTTGGCAACTTTGGATGGGAATTTGCGGGAGAGGATGGGGTCTTGTCGTTTCTGCCGCCAGCCGTTGACTACATCAACTCCTTCATGAAGTTTGTGCAGCAGGTTGGGAATGTCGGCGGGGTCATTTTGGCGGTCGGCGTCCAGGGTGATGATGACGCGGCCGCGAGCCTGGTTAAACCCGGCAGCAAAGGCGGCTGTCTGCCCAAAATTACGCCGGAAACGAATCCCTTGCACCTGGGGGATATCCCGGTGCATGGCTCGAATCACCTCAAACCCACCATCAGTGCTGCCATCATCCACAAAAAGGATTTCATAATCCAGGCCGCGCCCTTCCAGGGTGGTTACAATTTCTTGTACCAGCGGCCGCAAATTTTCGACTTCATTATAAACGGGGATCACCAGGGTTAAATCTTTTTCCATGACAGCGGATTCTATCACGGCGCAAGAGAGGAGCAAGAGAGAGGGGGACGCGGTGATGGGGAGATTGGAGGACTCGCTCACTCACAAACTCGCCCACTCGCCTACCCGCCTACTTCGCCACTAATCCCGCCCAACGGTGTTACAATAGGCAGTGAGGAGTTCGTATGACTGTTTCGGTAATTATGACGGTGAAAAATGAGGGGGAAGGGCTGCGGCCGCTGCTGGATTCTCTGCTCGATCAAACCTTATCCCCAGATGAAGTTGTCATTTGTGATGGGGGTTCTACGGATAACACCCTGGCGGTGTTAGCAGAGTATGGGGTCTGGCTGCCGCTCAAGGTGATCCACGCCCCTGGCAGCAATATCAGT
The DNA here is from genome assembly GCA_023384415.1 of Anaerolineae bacterium. GTDB lineage: Bacteria > Chloroflexota > Anaerolineae > Promineifilales > Promineifilaceae > Trichofilum. Next base: position 89,758 of record JAHDWJ010000018.1, on the reverse strand, counting down.
GAAGGGCGCAACAAGGCGATTGCGGCCGCGAGCCATCCCATCATCGCCACCACCGACGCTGGTGTCACCCTTTCCCCCGGCTGGTTAGAAGAGATCACCCGCCCCCTGCGCCAAAACCAGGCCCAGGTTGTCAGCGGCTGGTTTGAACCTGACCCGTACAGCGATTTTGAGGTGGTGATGGGGGCCACCGTCTTGCCCGAACGGCGCGATGTAAACCCAGAAACCTTTCTCCCTTCCAGCCGTTCGGTGGCATTTTGTAAAGCGGCCTGGGAAGCCGTTGGGGGGTACCCGGAATGGTTAGATTACAGCGAAGATTTGATCTTTGACCTGGCCTTAAAAGAGCAGTTTAGCCCGTTCTATTTTGCCCCGCGTGCCGTTGCCTATTTCCGTCCCCGCCGCAGTTTGCGCGACTTTTTTTGGCAATATTTTTATTATGCCAGAGGAGATGGCAAAGCCAACCTGTGGCCTATACGTCACGCTGTCCGCTATATGACCTACCTGATTGGCTTACCGTTTATTGGTTGGCAAATCTGGCGCGGCCGCTGGGCCGGCTGGGTTCTTTTTGTGGCGGGGTTATTGGCCTACTGCCTCAAACCGGCCCGGAGATTGTGGCCGGCCACCTCTGGTTGGCGACCCCCCTCGCGCATCCGAGCCTTCACCCTCATCCCCATCATCCGCCTGGTTGGTGACATCGCTAAAATGATTGGTTATCCTCTGGGTATTCTCTGGCGGTTCCAAAACAACCGTTAACCCCCCTTTTTCGGCAAAAGCAGAAATGTAAATATTAATCACTCAGGGCAAACATTGCCTCTGTTTTTCTTAATTTATCTCGTAAGAAAACTGGTTTATAGTTAAGGAGCTTATAGTACTGTGGTTTTGTTGACCCGACTGGTTAATCCTCCCTCCACTGTTCCTATTTAACCTCATTAGCGACGGCAGTCAACGCGGTTCTATTCGTAAAGAGTGCAGCTTTACCCATTTTATTGTTTTCCACCCACTAACGTTAACAACTTGTCTATGGTGGTACCTTGTGCTTTGCCAGGAGCTTTGCCATGTGTCGCCTATTCCTATTCCATCGGAGCAAAATTATTATTGCCTTGTTTTTATTGTTTTTATTGCTTTTATTAATCTTCTGGAGTCAACCGCCTACCCAGGCAGATCCTATTTTACCGCCCATCGCCGTTGTCGTTAATGATGCAGCCCCATCTCCCTTTGGCCGTTATCTCGGTGAAATTCTACGGGCCGAAGGGTTAAATGAATTCGTTTTTCTACCCCTAAACACAATCACCCTCAATCAATTGAGCCAATACCGGTTGGTTATTTTGGCTGAAACGCCGCTGACAAGCAGTCAAGCGGCTATTTTCACTAATTTTGTGGCTGGTGGCGGTCGCCTCCTGGCCATGCGCCCTGATGCCCAGATTGCTGGCTTGTTTGGCTTATCAAGTTCAGCCGGCACCCAGACGGATGGGTATCTCCGCTTTGAGAACGCGGCCGCGCCCCATCAAGGTATCTTTCGGCCTTCCGGCGTTGTCGGTTCATTTGATCAGCACGAAGCCTATGTGCCCAATGTCATCAAAGATGTAGCCACGACCACGGCCCCCTGCCCAGGTATTCCCCTGGGAGCTACCTGCTATCGCATGTGGTACGAAGGGGTCAATACCACCACCGGCTACCTGTTCCGCATTGGCTATGCCACCTCCCCAGATGGGCTGAACTGGACACGCATTCCTGGCAATGGGGGAGATAATGCCAATTTAGGGCGGGGCACTGGGTTTGATGCTAATGCCGTTGGTATCTCCATTGCCATGAAAGATGGTGACCTGTACCGGATGTGGTATGAAGCAAAAAGTTTTAGTGATGTTTATACAGTTGGGCATGTCGTTTCAACCAATGGGGTTGATTGGGAGCGACCATCCCCCAATGTACCCGTTTATACAGGCAGCGATGACCCGGCTACTTTTAACCCGGATGATGTGTGGAGCCACTGGGTAGTGAAAGATAATGCCGAATACAAAATGTGGTATACCGTTAGTACCCGCTCCGGCTCACCCTCTAATTCACAGCGATTTGCCTATGCCAGCATGATTCCTGGCAGCCCTATGGCCATCTCCCGGCAGGTAGGGGGGAATGTGACAGTCACATTTACGACAACCCAGGCCATTCCCAGCAATGGATTTGTAATGTTGACATTCCCCCCACAGTTGGCTTTTGCCGATATTACGCCAATCTCCTTGGGTGGTTTTGCCGCCGGGGCCACGTTGGCCGCCGATACCCATGCGGTTAGTGATTACGCGGCCGCAAACAACACCCGAGGGGCCCTTCTCATTCGTCTGACCAACAATGAACCTGCTGGGGTGAAACAGGTAACTTTTTCTCTGGCCAACCCGCTCAACATACCGACAAACCTGTTGGTACAAACATTCGATTTCCGCGAAGTTCTACAATATGCCCAAATCGATCTACTCAGTGGCACTGTTACTCATGCTGTTAGTCAGGCCCCTGAAAGCCAAAATCGGCAGCCGTGGAGCCATGTCGGGGGCACATGCAACTCCACCTTACAAGGAGCCGTTTTTGCTCTGGTAGGTACCGGCTGTGGCGGTGGTGGCACCAGCTTTGATACGGCCGAAATTTTTAGCCCGGTGGTGATTAAAGATACAGCTTCCGCGGCCGCGCCGTGTCCGGGTATCGCCAATGGCAGTGCCTGTTACCGCCTTTGGTATGTCGGCACCACCAGCCAATGGGGCACCCCTCGCATCGGTTACGCTGTCTCCTCTGATGGGATCACCTGGAATCGGGTTCCCGGAACCCAGACAGGGGGGAGTGTTTTAGCTGAGGGACCGGCCGGAAATTTTGACAGCCACGGCGTAACCTATATGACGGTCATGAAAGATGGCGACACCTTCAAGATGTGGTATTCCGGCTACAATTCGCCAACCAACAACAATTTGGTGGCTGGCGTAGGGTTTGCCACCTCCACTGATGGCCGTACTTGGACAAGAGTTACTGGCCCTGCCAACGGGGGAATCATCTCTCCGGCGGCCGGCCTCACCACCCAAACTTTGCAAATTCATGGACAAAGCAGCCGCTACAATCTAGCCCCTGGAGCTGTCACCCTGGCCACCCTTTACAGCAATGCCACCACCGTCACCGCTTACCCCGCTGTGAGCAGCAGTGCCACAGGGCAGGCCGTCGCTTTTACCTACGATCTGGCACGTAACGTCGCCTACACTCGCCAGGGCAACCCGGCCAATGCCGATATAGATATTGATGGGGATGGGGTGCTGCGTACCATTGACCTGTTTCAGGGCACCGGTGGGACAACCTGGGTAGATCGGGATCGTATCCCCATTCCTCAGGCCGATGAACAGCAGCGATTTTTTGCCCGGCTGGTGAAGATGATGATAGGGGAACCCATACCACAACTGTGGTATTTCCCTGGTCAAGCCAAAACAATGTTGATCATAACCAGCGATGCCCATGCTAACTCCAGTTCGATGTATACCAACGTGATTAACAGTGTAGATGCCTATGGCGGCGATGCAACCTTTTACCTCTCTATTGGCAATGCACTCTCTAATGCTTTTGTGCAATCGGCGCGTGGGTTAGGGCATGAGTTTGGGTTACACCCTTATTGGCACCGACCTGATAGTTACCCCCCTTACAATGTGACCAACCTGAATGAAGGGTATATAGCGGCTAAAACGTTTTGGACTTCTACAGGCTATACAAGCCCATGGTCACGCACGGTGCGCCATCATCAGGTACATTGGCGCGGCTGGACCGATGCGGCCCAGATTGCCGTCAATCATGGGATGGCCATGGATACCAATTATTATCATTGGGGAGCGTGGCTCAAGAAGCCTGATAATACCTGGCCTCATGGGTACATTACTGGCAGCGGCCAGCCGATGAAATTTATCACGGCTAACGGCACTATCCTGCCTTATTACCAACAGCTAACCCAACTGGTAGACGAGCAATTTTTCGCCTCCGCCGGGGGACCGCAGGCGGCAACGACTGCCCAAGCTATTGCTATTTCACAGCAGCTGCTCAACGCCAGCCAAAATGGGGATTATGCCGCCATTATGACCCAATTTCATGTAGATTATTATGGGTTTGGTGAGCCGAAAGTCTGGGCCGAGGGGACAATGGCATATGCCCAAAGCAATGGCATTCCTATTTGGAATGCGGATCGCTGGCTGCAATTTACGGAAACCCGCCATGATGCCAATTACAACAATGTGGCCTGGAACCCGGCCACGCTGGTTCTGACATTTGATCTGAACGCGGCCGCAACCCCTGGTATCAATCTCACCACTATGTTGCCCCTCAGCTATGGGGGCAATGGCTTACAGACCGTTACCGTCAATGGACAATCTGTTCCTTTCACCGTACAAACCATTAAAGGGGTTCAGGTCGCTTTTGTGACAGTTGCTGCTGGTAATCACAGCTTCCAGGCAGCGTATCAGGTGCTGCCGCCCAGCCCCACGCCGACGGTTGGCCCTTCCTCCACCGCAACACCTCCGAGCCAACCAACGGCAACCGCCACCAGTGGGCCAACCGCTACACCTACAGCCACCAATACTACCGGCCCATCGCCCACACCGACCAATACAGCCACAATTGGCCCAACGACTACTCCCACCAACACACCGACCCAAACCCCTATGCCCACAGCTACTTACACCCCTATTCCGGGCAGTCAGAATGCTCTGCAATTCGATGGGGCAAATGATGAGGTACGCGGCCCCCAAATCCCGGGCACAAATGGTACGCAGACGATTGAACTATGGTTGCGGCCGCTGTCTAACAACCAAACCAGTATCGTTGCCCTCACCACCAATGATGTTATAGGGTGGTCATTAGAGTTGAATAATGGATTGGTAACATTGTGGGCAGCCGATACTGCTGGCACCTGGCGTTTTGCTCGCAACAGCAATGTCTCGTTGGTATCAGGGAACTGGTACCATGTAGCAGCGACCTATAATGCCAGCAATCAGACAGCAGTTGTCTATGTGAATGGGAATCAGGGCGCGGCCGCGAACATCGGCGTCATCTCTCAAGGTCCCTGGTTCCGGCTGGGGGGGCTGGCTGGATACAACTTCTTCAATGGGCAGTTAGACGAAATCCGCCTCTCCAATAATCTCCGTTATACCAGCAGCTTTACCCCGCCTTCAGCCCCCTTTGTTGCTGATAGTAATACCCTGGCTCTGTACCACCTGGATCAAACCAGCACCCAAACCGCTTTAGATGCCTCAGGGAATAATTACCATTTGACCCTGGGGACAACAACAGGCAGTGACAATGCCGATCCTCTCTGGGTTGCTTCTACCGTGCCCCTCACGCCACCCACCCCTATCCCAACAGCCACACCAACCAACACTACCATCCCACCGACAGCTACCCCAACGGTGACACCCGTACCCTCAACGGCTACTCCCACGGAGACCCCCGTGCCACCGACCGCGACACCAACAGAGACACCGGTACCGCCATCGCCAACCTTTACCCCAACCGTGACCCCACTGCCGCCAACCGCCACTCCCACGGAGACCCCCGTTCCACCAACCGCGACGCCAACGGAGACACCGGTGCCGCCAACAGTAACCTTCACGCCAACCGTGACCCCATTACCGCCAACCGCCACCCCGACGGAGACTCCTGTCCCACCAACTGCGACGCCAACGGAGACACCGGTGCCGCCAACAGTAACCTTCACGCCAACCGTGACGCCCCTGCCGCCAACCGCCACCCCCACGGAGACTCCTGTCCTACCAACTGCGACACCAACAGAGACACCGGTGCCGCCAACAGTAACCTTCACGCCAACCGTGACCCCATTACCGCCAACCGCCACCCCCACGGAGACCCCCGTTCCACCAACTGCGACACCAACGGAGACACCAATCCCGCCAACGCTGACCTTTACCCCAACCGTGACCCCGGTGCCGCCATCACCGACCTTTACCCCAACTGTGACCCCCCTGCCGCCAACGGCCACTCCCACAGAGACCCCTGTCCCACCAACTGCGACACCAACGGAGACACCAATCCCGCCAACGCTGACCTTTACCC
>JAHDWJ010000018.1:0-83583 GCA_023384415.1 Anaerolineae bacterium | reverse complement strand
CAACCGTGACCCCGGTCCCACCAACCGCCACGCCAACCAATACCCCGGCTCCGCCCACACCGACGCCTACCTTGACACCGACACCAACGACACCCCCGACCACTGGCTACAGTTTGCAATTTGATGGGGTTGATGATCGGGTCACTGGCCCCGTTTTACCCCTCTCTACCCAGTTTACCTACGAGCTTTGGGTCAACCGAACAGCCGACAACAACCAATATCAAACCTTTATCTCAGACGCCAATCGTGGGTATGGTCAGGCTATGTTTAGTTTGTATGTGGATGGCGGTAATCGAGATTGTCCCGGAGTCACTGATCAGTTTGTCTATTATCAGGCAGCCGGGAAACTTACCATTTGTTCTGGAGTAACGGCCACTTTAAATACCTGGTACCACGTCGCCGTTAGCCGGGATGCAGCCGGGACGTTCCGCTTCTTTGTGGATGGGATATTACGAGTAACGATTACCAATGCCCAAGCTCCCGCCAGCTCTAATGGCAATCTGACCTTAGGCCGGGCCGGGTCTTATGAAGGGGAATATTTCGCCGGCCGCCTGGATGAAGTTCGTATCTCTAATGTGGCGGTGTATACAGCCAATTTCACCCCCCCGACCACCCGCCTGACAGCTACCGCCAATACCGTTCTGCTATATCACCTGGACGAAGGGTCGGGGCAAAATGTTACTGATAGCTCTGGCAATAATCGGCACGGGGTGTTAGGCACGAACAATACGGTTCAGGCAACAGACCCGGTATGGATTTTAGATAGCCCGGTCGCTTTACCCAATTAATCACGGCCCACTACCTCTTGCCAACAAAAAAGCGAGGCAGCTGCCTCGCTTTTTTGTTGGCTTCACCGATAACTAGCCATCTTGTAAACCGCGCTTATATTTTTGCTTGCATGTTGTACAAATTGGCGTAGGTTCCCGCCTGGGCGATTAACTGTTCGTGCGTTCCCTGCTCCACAATCCCATAATCAGCCAAGACAACAATTCTTTGGGCATTTCTGATGGTGGATAAACGATGGGCGATGACAAGGGTGGTGCGGTTGTGGGCCAACTTCTCCAAAGAATCTTTGACCGCCCGTTCACTCTCATTATCCAAAGAACTCGTCGCTTCATCAAAAATGAGGATAGGTGGATTTTTTAAGAAAACGCGGGCAATACTTAATCGCTGCTTTTGCCCCCCTGATAATTTGACACCCCGTTGACCAATATCTGTATCGTACCCATTCGGTAACGCCATAATAAACTCATGGGCATTGGCCTTTTTGGCGGCCGCGATAATTTCTTCTCGGCTGGCCTCAAGTTTACCATAGCGGATATTGTCGGCGACGGTCCCAGCGAACAAATAGACATCCTGCTGGACAATGCCGATCTGCCTTCTTAGTGAACGTAAGCGAACATCCCTGATATTCTGGCCATCGAGCCATATTTCCCCTTCAGTTACGTCATAAAAGCGTGGAATCAAGGCACACAGCGTTGTTTTACCGACACCTGAAACCCCCACCAGGGCGATATATTCTCCTGCCTTTATGTCCAACGAGATATTCCTCAGCACATAACCAGCCCCCTCTTTATACTTGAAACTGACCCCTCTAAATGCCACATTCCCCTGCACCTGGGTCAGTTCAAGAGCTGCGGCCGCGTCCTGAATATCTGGCGCCACCTCTAAAACTTCCATAAACCGCTCAAACCCAGTCATCCCTTCCTGATACAACCGGGTAAAATTGCCGAATCGTTTGATCGGTTCAATGAGGATGCCAATATATAACAAAAATGTCAGTAAATCGGCCAGGTCCAGGGAAGTATTGACAATGCTGACAGCGCCAAAGATCACTACAGCAATGGTCATGATCTGGGTGAACGCGATCAGCCCTTCATAAAAATACGCCTCACTTTTATGCCCATCTCTTCGGCTGTCCACAAAACGATTGTTTTCGGTAGCAAACTTCTTTATTTCAATCTCTTCGTTGGTAAATGACTTGACCACCCGGATACCGGCAAGTGTATCTTCCACCTGGGCATTGATATCCCCAATTCTGTCCTTGCTTCTTCTCAGAGCCAGCTTCATTTTCTGGTTAAAGTGAAACGCATAAACCGCCATGATGGGCAAAAAGAGAAGGGTAATGATGGTAAGTTGGATGTTGATGTTGATCAAGATAATGAACGCACCGACAAAGTTCAACAAGGAAATTGCGACATCTTCAGGGCCGTGATGATACAACTCGGACAGGTCAAAGGAATCATTGGTGATGCGGGTCATGAGCTGACCGGTCTTTTGTTCATCATAAAAAGCAAACGACAGCTTTTGATAATGGTCAAATAACTCGCTCCGCATATCGCTTTCCATCATGGCTCCCATCATGTGCCCCTGATAGGAAACAAACATGTTGCACACCGTATGCACGAGCACCAGGACCAGCATCACCACACCAATGAGGTAGATTTGGTTGAGCACGTCAGGCGTATTGTCGGCCAACACATTTTTTGTAACGTAGCGGATGCACAAGGGGATGAGCAGGGTCGTAGCCGAGACGATCAGCGCACAGGCCAGGTCAGCAAAAAGCAGGCCCAGATAAGGTTTGTAGTAAGACAAAAATTTTTTGCTTCGCGAACCCACAAATTTTCTCCTACCCTCATTCGTCTTTACTGTAGCAAGGCCGAGGCCAGCGCTTGAAACTCCGCGATGGCCTCATAGATGCCAAACCCGATACCTTGAGCGAACTGATCCATCTCCACTATGTTGTGGGCCAGAAGGATCAGCACTGAGTTATCATTGGGATCGGCTTGCCACCAGCCGCCAAAGCCACCCGGCCAGCCCACTGCACCCACACCGCCACCACACAACGTCAGTTCGGCCTTCTCAGGTTCAAGCACCACCGCCACACCCATCCCAAACCCATGGCCTGCGGCAAAAATTGGCAATCCCCCCAACTCAGCCGTAGCCCGTTGGCTCTCGGTCAGGCGGTTACTGTGCATCAGGGCGAAAGTTTCGGGGCGTAACAGCCGCACGCCATCTACCGCTCCTGCGCCTAAGAACAGGCGAGCGAAGGCGAGATAGTCGTCAAGCGTTGACCAAAGACCCTGGCCGCCAGAGACAAACGCCATATCCTCAGGTCGCTCTGGCAGGGTTGATCCCCCTGGGCCGGTAAGGCGGGCGATCAGGTGGCCGGCCTCATCAAAGCCATACAGGCCAGCCCTTCGGCTTCTCTTCTCGATAGGGACAGTGAAACCGGTGTCCTTCATTCCCAGTGGGTCGAAAACCCGGCGCTTGAGCACATCACCAAGCGGGGCGTCTTCCATGCGGGCGATAAGCAGTCCTAAGAGGTCAGTTGAATGGCCATAGTGGAATGTGGTCCCAGGCTGGTCAATTAACGGCAGGGCCGCCAGCCGCGCAATCCAATCATCAGGGGGCACCACGCTGTCAATATCACCACCCAGCGCTTCATCGTAGGCCCTGGCGAGGGGGCCTGAGTGAAAAGGGCCGTAGGTCAAACCGGATTGGTGCGTTAGCAGATCGGCGAAGGTGATCGGTCGTTCTGCCGGGTCGGTCTGGTCAAGAGGAGCATCCGGTGAGCGTAGGACGCGCATGTCCGAAAACTCCGGGGCCCAGCGGGTAATGGGATCATTCAGGGCGAACCGGCCCTCTTGAAATAACATGAGCGCGGCCGCAGAGGTAATTGGCTTCGTCATCGAGGCGATACGAAACAGGGTATCACGCTGCATTGGCCGTTTTGCTTCCATGTCCTGCCAACCAACACCTGCGGCCTGGACAACCTTGCCATCGCGCCAGACCAGCGTCGCTACCCCCGCCAGAGCACCCCTGCTAATGATCGTGCCGATAGCGGCCGCAATCGGGTCTTCTTCTCTATTCATTTTTACCCTTTTCTGACCTTTCCGCACTCATAGAGAGTTTGGTATAAAAGCATACTGGTTATTCGTGCGGCAATGATCTGCCTATCTTCCACTTTTTACAAAAAGTAATTTACACTATCAGTATGTTATCTGTAATCATTGTTCCATATCAACCATTGTGGGTGCAGGAATTTAACACCATCGCTCAGATGTTAAAAGAGGCGTTGGGAGAACTGGCTCTGCGGATTGACCATATTGGCTCGACTTCGGTTCCTGGGTTAGCCGCCAAGGATATTATTGATGTGCAAATCACTGTCGCCAACCTGGTTCCGGCGGAGCCGTTAGAGGAACGGCTGGCGATCATTGGCTTTACCCGGCGGATCACTGTCACCCATGATCACCGCCCCCCAGGGGATACAGCCAGCCCAGAAGCAGCCTGGGCCAAATATCTGTTTAAGCCTCCTGATACGCATCGCCCGGCCAATGTGCATATCCGGGTGGATGGGGCCGCCAACCAGCGGTATGCCCTGTTGTTTCGGGATTATTTGCGGGCGCATCCGGGCAGCGCGGCCGCTTACGCCGAAACCAAACGCCGCCTGGCCCATTACCTGCCCGACAATCGCTCGGCCTATGTCCTCATCAAAGACCCGGTGTGCGATTTAATCGCGGCCGCGGCCGAATCCTGGGCCAAAACCATTCATTGGCAGCCACCCCCCGCCGACTTTTAAGCAGCAATCAACCCAAAAGATAGGTAGACAAATTTATCTCACTTTTGTATACTATCCACAACTGGTCAGACCTCTTACCATTGTGGAGATAACATGAACTGGGACACCCCACCCAAGCCGGCCGAACTGGCCGAATCACGCCTCATTGAAGCCATTTTACAGGGACAATTTCCCATCGGCTCAACCCTACCCGCCGAACGGGAACTGGCTGTCCGCCTGGGGGTAACGCGCCCCACGCTGCGGGAAACATTGCAGCGGTTGGCACGAGATGGCTGGATTGAAATTAATCAGGGAAAAGCGACGCGGGTAAATGATTATTGGCAGGAAGGGAATCTGGGGGTGCTTGGGGCACTGGCCCGCTTTCCCCAACATGTTCCAGCCAATTTTGTACCTAATTTGCTCCAGGTGCGCCAACTGTTGGCCCCAGCATATACCCAACTGGCAGTACAGCACGCGGCCGCGACCCTGCTCCCTTTTCTCCAATCCCTCACCACCTTACCCGACACCCCCCAGGCCTACAGCCAGGCTGATTGGGAACTACACCACCGGCTCACTATCGCTTCCGGCAACCCTATCTTTACCCTCATCCTCAACGGCTTTGCCGCCCTCTACCAACAGATGGGGCCACTCTATTTTGCCCGGTCTGACCACCGCACCCATTCGCAGACGTTTTACCGTAACCTGACCACCCTTGCCGCGGCCAGAGACAGCGACGCGGCCGCGACCCTGACCCGGCAAATCATGGCGGAAAGTGTGGCTTTGTGGCAAGAAGCCATAGGAATATAGATCATGTGGACACCCACCTGGCGGCAGCAAACCTGGCAGCAGTTAAACCAACCCTGGGATCTCATCATTATTGGCGGGGGGATTACCGGGGCCGGCCTGCTTCGTGAGGCCGCACGGGCCGGCTGGCGCGTTTTATTGTTGGAAGGGCGCGACTTCGCTTCCGGCACATCCAGCCGCTCCAGCAAACTGGTGCATGGCGGCCTGCGCTACCTCAAAAATGGGCAGCTTCTCACCACCCTGCACTCCGTCCGCGAGCGGGAGCGGCTGCTAAATGAGGGCAAAGGGCTGGTGAACCCCCTTAGTTTCCTCTTTGCCCATTACACCGGTGATGGCACCCCCCGCTGGATGATGGGGATGGGGTTGGCCGTTTATGACACTCTGGGCTTAAACTGGGGTCATCGTTATTACCCCACCGAAAAGATTCGCCAACGGTGCCCAGAGCTTTCCCCGCTCAATTTACGCGGCGGCTTTCGCTACTTTGATGCCCAGACGGATGATGCCCGGCTGGTGCTGCGGGTCATCCGGGAGGCGGTGCGGGATGGGGGAGTGGCTCTGAATTATGCCCGCGTGGAGACGGTTTTGCGCCGCCAGGATGGCCGGGTGCATGGTCTGGTAGTGCGCGATATGGCCCCAGGCGCGGCCGCAACCCCTCTCGAACTCCAGGCCAAAGTAATTATCAACGCCACCGGGGCTGAGGCCGACTTCTTACGCGACCACCGGGAGCAAACAGTCAAAATGCGCCCCTTGCGTGGCAGTCACCTGATATTTCCCGCCGCCCGCCTGCCCCTTAACCGGGCCGTCAGCTTTGCCCACCCGGTAGACCGCCGCCCCGTTATGGCGATTCCCTGGGAAGGAGTCACCCTGTTTGGCACCACCGATGTTGATCACACCTCTCCCCTCACTGAAGAGCCAGCCATTACCCCAGATGAGCTAGATTACCTGCTGGATGCCCTACAGTATGCGTTTCCCGCTCTGGCCCTCACGGCTGCCGATGTGCAGGCCACCTTTGCCGGAGTGCGCCCTGTCGTCCACACCGGTCAGGCGGACCCCTCGAAGGAGTCACGCGAGCATGTGATCTGGTGGGAAGATGGGCTGCTAACCGTCACCGGGGGGAAACTAACGACGTTCCGGGTGATGGCGTTGGATGCGTTAAAAGCGGTCCGTGCCTACCTGCCCCCGGCCCCTTCCCTAAAAAAGGAGCGCGTATTGGACGCGGCCGCGACTTCTGACTGTGCCGATGTGGAACTCCCCCTCTCTACCTGTATGCGGCTGGTAGGACGGTATGGTGACGACGCGGCCACGCTCCTCACCATCGCCCAATCAGAAGAATGGCAGCCCATTGGGGAGACCCCTACCCTGTGGGCTGAACTCCGCTGGGCCGCCTACGCCGAAGGAGTCATCCACCTGGATGATCTGCTCCTACGCCGCACCCGGCTGGGGCTACTCCTGCCCGAAGGGGGCTTGCCCTGGATGCCCCAAATCCGTGCCCTGGCCCAACCAGAATTAGGCTGGGATGATACCCGTTGGCAAGTTGAGGAGAGCCTTTACTTGAACCGCTGGCGGACAGCTTATCGTGGGCAATGAGCCGAGGGTAGGCTCTTAAAGTTCACGGCTCCGTAATTGACGATTCCCCATTCGCGTTATAAACTCCCCAGAGAATTATGAGGGATGAGGGATGAAGGATGAAAAAGCATCCTCACCTAAACTCTACAGGCCCATATCTACCAGAGCATCATCCGCGGATTAACGCCGATTGTGGGAAGCCGCCTGGAAAAAATTTGCCCTAATCCGCGAAATCTGCGGATAAAAATCAAATTTTGGATCTACCGAACCTGGCAAAACGGGTAACGATTAAGCCTTCCGAAGGTTTTCTCCACTGGTAAGCATTGGCAACGAAACCTTCGGAAGGTTGTATCATCAGAGAGGGTTAGTAGTTACCAAAACGGAATGGTTAAATGAGCAAACGAACAGGTCTTGGGCGTGGTCTGAGTGCCCTGATTCCCGCCAGCAGCCCAGAAAATGGGTTACGCACGGTGCCCGTAAGCCATATCAGCCCCAACCCCCATCAGCCGCGCACGGTGATGGATGAGCAAAAGTTGGCTGAATTAGCCAACTCTATTCGGGAACATGGCCTCATCCAGCCACTCATCGTCCATGATGCCGGTGATGGACAATATACGCTCATTGCCGGAGAACGGCGTTGGCGGGCAGCCCAAAAAGCTGGCCTGACGGAACTACCCGTCGTGGTCAAAGAGGCCTCCCCTCAGGGGATGTTAGAGCTGGCGATTATCGAAAATGTACAGCGGGCCGATCTAAACCCCCTGGAAGAGGCGTTGGCTTACCGGCAGTTGATGGATGAGTTTGGCCTGACCCAGGAAGATGTGGCGAAACGAGTGGGGAAAGCCCGCTCCACGGTGGGCAACATAGTGCGGCTGCTAGATTTGCCCCTAGAGGTACAGCAAGCGGTCAATGAAGGTCAGCTCACCGAAGGGCATGCGCGGCCGCTGCTCTCCTTAACCGCCCCAGAGATGCAGAAAGAGGTGATGGGCACGGTGATGAAGTTGGGGCTGAATGTGCGCCAGACGGAAGAGTTAGTGCGGAAGCGGCTGGCAGTCAGTAAACCCAGCCCGCGGCCGCAAAAACGCCAGCCTCCCGAACTCCGTGCTTTACAAGAACAGTTCCGCCAATCCCTGGGAACAAAGGTAGATGTGGAGAAAAACCCCAAAGGGCAAGGCAAAATCGTCATCCATTTTTACTCAGATGAGGAATTACAGGCGATTTTTGAGACAATCGTCCGGGAACCGTAAGCGGGTTATTCGTCTTCGTCCAGGTCGCTCTCAGCCGCGGAGCGGTCGCTGCGGTGGTGCGGGATCAACTTCCTGGCCACAGGGTGCAGCAGACGCAGAATAACAAAAGTCAGGACGCTGGAAAAAATGGCTAACAAGTATGCTCCGACACCAACCGTCATACCAATTGCCGCCACCAGCCAGACGGTTGCCGCAGTGGTCATCCCTTTGGTGCGTTGTGAGGTGTGAAACATCGCTCCGGCCCCCAGGAAACCAATGCCGGTGACAATCCCGGCAGCGACCCGGCCCGTATCACGAGCAGCCGACTCTTCCAGGGGAAAGCCATGAATAGAGATGAGGGTGAACAGGCATGACCCCATGGCGATTAACATATTGGTACGAAAACCAGCATCGCGGCCGCGCCATTCCCGTTCCAGCCCAATCAGCCCGCCTAACAGGCAGGCCAACGTGACCTTGAAAACAGATAACCAGCCAAAATTTTGCATGATTTGCACCCATTCAGGGGTTTGTGCTTCCATAACAACTCCTATGTAAATTGAACTTCCAGTTCGACACACGATTTGGAAAATCGCGCTGTAAATGTAAATAACTACTGATTGAGGGAACACGGATGGAAAAAAGTTCCGGTAATTTCTCAGAGTTCCTACGAGTTCTCCCAGTTACCCAAACCGTCTGAGGATAGAAACAGCCTATGCTAAACAAAGAGTTGATTCAAGAAAAAGTAAAACAGGCCATCAGTATACTCCAGGAATTGGATATTGATGTATGGCTGACTTTTGTACGGGAAACGATGCTCACCCCAGACCCGGCTCTGGATTTATTGGTGGGGCAAGATATGACCTGGCAGTCCGCTTTTATTCTTACC
Source organism: Anaerolineae bacterium (assembly GCA_023384415.1). GTDB lineage: Bacteria > Chloroflexota > Anaerolineae > Promineifilales > Promineifilaceae > Trichofilum. Next base: position 74,543 of record JAHDWJ010000018.1, on the reverse strand, counting down.
CGTGACAGCCGTTCCATCGCCATTATCGGCCATTTTGATAGTGAGAACATCCGCCAACTGGGGGCGTATACCGATGTGCTGGCTTACCACAAGGGGATTGCTGACCCGTTGGCGGAAACGTTGACCCGCCTGAATCCCCGCCAGATCGCCCTGAACTACTCGGAAAGGGATGTGGCTGCGGATGGGTTATCGCTGGGAATGTACCGGCTGCTGCACCATTATCTGGAAGGAACAGGGCTGACGGAGCGGTTTGTTTCGGCTGAGGAGATTATGCGGCGGGTACGCGGCCGCAAAAGCCCCAGTGAAGTTGCCCTCATGCGCCAGGCCATTGCCACCACCGAATCCCTCTTTGACGCCATCGAACAATACGCTAAACCAGGCATGACCCAGCGGCAAATCGCCTATTTTGTCCAGGAACAGATAGACGCTATGCGCCTGGGATACGCCTGGGAAAAAGAGTTCAACCCCATCGTTACCTGCGGCCCCCATTCGGCTATAGGACATGCAGCCCCAGGGGATGTGGTGCTGGAAAAAGGGCACACCCTGCACGTTGATCTGGGCATCAAACAAAACGAATATTGTTCCGATCTCCAGCGGATGTGGTACGTTTTAGATGACGGTGAGACCCAGGCCCCGCCTGATGTCCAACATGCGTTTGATGTGGTTTATGGAGCCATCAAAGCGGGCGAAGCCCTGCTTAAGCCGGGGGTTTTAGGCTGGCAGGTAGACGAGGTAGTTCGTAACTTTATCACCGATAACGGTTACCCGGAATATATGCACGCCTTTGGTCATTTGCTGGGGCGGGCCGCCCACGATGGGGCCACTGTCTTGGGGCCGCAGTGGGAGCGGTATACCGGCATGTGTGATTTAGCTGTAGAAGCGGGCAATGTGTTTACCCTGGAACCCCATGTCGTCGTGCCCAATCGGGGGATGATGAGCCTGGAAGAGGATGTCCTGGTCACCGCCAATGGGGTTGAATATTTAAGTACTCCGCAAACAGCCCTACGTTATATCCGCTAATTAAAGGATATGGCAAACCATCCACGTTTGCTCAGCCTCAGTCAGAGAGGCAGGGGCAGTTGTTGATTAATTAAGCAAAGCCTGATACGCACCCTGATCATATATTTCGACCACAATCATTCCTAACCTGGACAAGCCAGAAAAGATTTATCCACAGATGTCACAGATGGACACAGACTTTTAAGCCATCTATGAAAATCTACATCATCTGTGGATCAGTTCTTGTTTTCTGTACAAGAAGTTGAGTTACAAGGTACTAAATCTTAAGGACCATGGCTCTTTAGGAATTCGGTGGGTTGACAACAAATGTAGGCCCCTATAGTTTGCCTTACCCCACGCAATCCCTAAAGACCCTCAAATTTCGCCCGAATCCAGGAGCAAATTTAAGTTGCTGGCGCTAATAGGGGGAAGGGAAATATGAACCCATTAAAAGACAAAACTGTTGTGGTGACCGGAGCAACCGGGTTTATCGGGGGGCATCTGGCTCAACGGTTGGCTGTAGACGAGGGGGCAGTGGTTACAGGCACGGGGCGTGATCTCAGCAAAGTTCCGTTCCTGCCCGCAGCCGGAGTCAACATGGTGACGGTAGATTTACGGGACGCGGCCGCGTGGCCCTCTGTTTTAGCCGGGCAAGAAATCGTTTTTCACGCGGCCGCCTGGTTGGGCAGTCACGGGCAGGGTGAAGAAGCCGCGACAATCAATGTAGAGGCTACCGGGCAGTTAGTCCGTTTAGCGGCCGCAGCCGGGGTTAAGCGATTCGTGCATATCAGCTCCATCGCTGTCTACGGCGTCCCTCGCCAACCCGTCATCACAGAGGATACTCCCTTTAATGAGGAGAATGATCTGTATGGCCGTACCAAAGCGGCCGGGGAACAACTCGCCCTGACCCTGGGGCAGGAGTTGGGGATCGAGGTCGTGGTAATACGACCAGGCATGGTGTATGGTCCTCGGGCCATCGGCTGGTCGGTGCGGATGGTGCAGTTGGTGCAAAAGCGGGTACCGGTTATTTATGGAGGCGGCCGCGGCCATGCCTACCCCATCTATATTGATAACCTGGTAGATGGCCTGCTCCTGGCCGCCACCCATCCGGCCGCCTCTGGCCAGACCTTCAATTTCACAGACCCTGCGGTCACTTTTAAGGAGTGGTTTAGCTATTATGGCCGGATGTGCGGCCGCAAACCGATTTCCATGCCCTTGTTTCTGGCTCATTTGCTGGTATGGGCCAATGATCGTCTGGGACTGCGGCTCCCCCTCAGCCGCCAACGGCTAGATTACCTGTTAGCCCAATCATCCTTTCCCACTGATAAAGCTGAGACGCTGTTGGGGTATTACCCCCGTGTGCCCATTGCCGAAGGGATGCGCCGCACCGAAGCCTGGCTGCGGCAAGAAGGGTATCTGGAGTAAGCAGTCATTCGATGGTCATCCTGGCAGCTGTTTTGCTTCTGATTGGCCTGGCTTTGTTGGCCTATTACCTATTGGTCTTGACTGAAGGGGTGTTTTTGGGGCGGCGGCTGGTGGTGTGGTTGTATGACCGGGTGGCAAAACGGTATGATGCCCTGAAACAGTTTGACTCGGATTATGAAGAGGCGTTTCTGGCGCGGCCGCTGCTGTTCCGCCTGGCCGATATGACTGAACCCCATCTGTTGGATGTGGCGACGGGTACGGGGCGGGTGCCTGCTTTACTCCTGGGGCATGGGGCGTTTCGCGGCCGCATCACCGCGCTAGATGCTTCATCTGAAATGTTGGCCCAGGCAGCCCAAAAGTTGGCCCCTTACCGGGGACGGGTAACATTGCAGCACAGCCCGGCGGCCCCGCTCCCCTTTGCCGATGACACCTTTGATGCCGTGACCTGCCTGGAAGCGTTGGAGTTTATGCCCTCGGACGCGGCCGCGTTAGCTGAAATGGTGCGCGTTCTCAAACCGGGGGGGCTGCTCCTCACCACCCGCCGCTCTGATTGGGAAGGGAAACTGTTTCTTCACCGTTACCGCTCCCGCGACAGCATGACCGACCTGCTCCGCGCCCTGGGCTTATACCAGATCGAAATTAACCCCTGGCAAGTGGGGTATGAACAAGTGTGGGGAGTGAAAGTGGGAAGGATGAATTATGAAGGATGAGGGATGAGGGATGAAGGGGATGCCGACCATAAAAAGGGGCTGGCATTCCTAAACTTGGGATGCTTTTTTCTTGGCGACTTGGCGGCTCATTTTTTGGTAAACGCAACAAAGCGGATGGGGTTGAGCCATCCGCTTTGTGCATCCCACTATTTCCCATTGAGCCGCGCACCTAAGCGCAAATCCTGAACAAGAGTATAGGCCAGCCCAGGGGAATCTTCTATTGTCAATTTTTGAGAACTTTTGCCTGGTTTACTTGTGGAAAATAAACAACCCTTACCCTCACCCTGGCCCTCTCCCTGGGGAGAGGGCTAGGGTGAGGGGCGGCCTGGCCCGCGAAGCTGCCACAATTTTAACGACAGGTGCAAAGCCAGTCGCATATCCGCCTGCTCTAAAGACTGACCGGTTAGCTCCTGAACCCGCTCCAGCCGGTAAAGTAGGGTATTGCGATGAATGAAGAGGGATTCGGCAGTCTGGCTGATGTTGCCATGATGGGTGAAATAAGCATCCATTGTCTGCACCAGGCTGCTGTTGTGGCTGCGATCATACTCCACCAGCGGGCCAATAATTTGTTGGCAAAATTGCATGACGGCGGGCTGCCCTTCTAATTGTCCCAACAGCCGGTAAATGCCCAGGCTGTTGTACTCGACCAGCCGGTCTATGCGTAACTTTTTGCCCAACTGCATCGCCTGAACTGCTCGCTGATGGGTGGACGGCCATTCTTCTAAGGTTTCCATGGGGCCAGACAGGCCACCAACCAACCGGGCCGTTAAGGTAGGCATTTCGGCCCGAATCTGTTCGCGCAGGCGGCGATCTAGCTCGAACGCGGCCGCCATCTCCAAATCATCTTTGCGTAAGGTGTGAAAAACACACAAGTGGGTGCCCCCATACACATGCACCAGCAGGGGGTGATCCTCGTTAGCCAACCAGTTAAGGATAGTCTCCAGGCGGCGGAATGAAGGGGGTTCGGGGCCATCCCAGGCATAAACAAGGGCGGCGTGTGGTTTGGCAGTGTTATGATCCAGCCGGGTAGAGAGCCGCTCAATTTCCCCGGTCGGCAGCGTCCCCGCCAACAGCCCTTCCAGGAAGTTGCCCCGTAACGCCTTTTTGGCCTCGCTAATCGCTTTGGCTTTAGCCATCTCCAGGGCACACGCGGCCGCGCCCTGCTCCACACACACCGCATCCAGTAAATCAATCTCCGAGGTCAGGCCGACAATAGAGAGATACCCCCGCGCCCGGTCGCCAGAGATAATGGGAGCAATAAGCCGGGTAAGCCCCTGGGCCGGTAACTGCTGCTGCCAATGGGTCTGACGGGCGTTGGCGGCCGCTTTCCGGTTAAGCAGCACTTTAGGCAGCGACTCCCGCTCCTGGAGCCATCCTTTCACCGCCACCATGTCCACCGGGTTGTTGTGGGGTTCACTCAACGCCTGAAACTCAAACCGTTTGTCCTGAATGGCAATAACCTTACCGGTTAATTTAGCCATCACCTCAGCCATCGCCGCCAACCCTTTATCCTCGCGGGACATCTCTGAGAGGTGGCGATAAAGCTGCATTCCCCGGTCCGTAATTTGCACCCGGCGGTCAATGAGCAGGGCTGCTACTCCCTGGTGAACATCCCGCAGGGTAGTTTTGTTGGGGACGATGAGCAGGGGCATATCGGAACGGCTGGCGGCCTCTTTGACTGTAGCTGAAACGTCTTGAAACAGTACCAACCCGGCCGCGTTCAGTCTGGCTAACTTGTCCAGGCAGGCGATCATCTCATCGTCCGACATTTCCCGCTGGGCTTCTAAAGACATCAGGACAATATCGTTGGCCCCGGTGTGGGCACGGATACGCCGCCAATGGGTCATAATGGTAATCCAGTTGATGACCCGACGGGTGTGGGTGCCGCTGGCCAGCACCTGGGTATCCAGCGGCAGCACCAACCGCAGCACATCCCCTAGATTGATGGGTATTCTTTCAGCCTCGTTCATAGGCACCCCCTGGTCACTGCTGAGTGACCAACTTCCCTCGTTGCAGATGCAGCACCCGGTCACAGAGGGGCAGCCCCCGGTGAATATCATGGGTGATGAGCAGAATGGTGCGGCCGCGCTCTTTTTCTTCTACCAACCATTGATCCAATAAATCGGCCCCTTGGGTATCCAGGCCGGTGTAGGGTTCATCCAGGAGCAAAATATCGGGCTGGTGTAGGGTGGCACGGGCCAGGGCCAACCGCTGCCCCATCCCCCGGGAGAAGGTGTTGAGGAGATCATATCGCCGGGTGTAGAGACCCACTTGTTTGAGCGCGGCCGCGATGCGGGCCTCAGCATTGGCTAACCCATAGAGCCGGGCATAAAAGGACAAATTCTCCTGGGCGGTCAGGTCGGGGTAGAGGAGCAAATCATGGGAGACGTAACCGAGATGCGGCCGCACCTTGTCTGCTCGTTCCGGCAGCGGCCACCCCCCCACCCGGATGGTGCCGGCCGTTGGGGTGAGCAAAGCGGCAATAATTTTGAGCAGGGTAGATTTACCTGAACCATTGGCCCCCACCAACCCTACAAACTCCCCGGCCTGAACATGCAAATCCACCCCCTTCAGCACCGGGTTAAGGCCGTAACTTTTGATTAGCCCTTCTATTTTAATCATGATTTATTGACACATGAGTGCGTTGGCGTGGTTGGTTTAGAACACGGATAAGCAGGATTGGCGGATTTATTTGCTCCAGAATAATCTGGGGTCTTCAGGATTTCGTGGTCTATGACGTGATACGTGAGGTACCTCTGGTCACGCATCATGGCCTGTCAACCCCCTGAATTCCCAAAGAGCCAAAATCCGTAAATCCCGTGAATCCGTGTTCTTCCCTTCAACTGAAATGAAACACATCTGTTTATTTAACCACCTTGATCCCACAAATCAAGCAGCATTACTTTAAGCCGCTGCCGCTCGGCCAGATATTCGGCTTCGCTTAACTCCCCATCTTCATATTGATCATCTAGCTCAGCAATGGCCTGGAGCAGATCTTCTTTGTCCAGGGCTGGCTCAGCTTCTTCCAGGGCTGGGGCGGCCTGGCGGGAGCGATAGAAGTAGAAGGCGCCCCCCAGAACGGCAGCCAGGGCCAGGACGCCGATGAACAGTTCGTTGTTTTCGTTACGACCGAGCGCGGCCGCGTCCAGGGTATTAGAAGGGGCGGTAAAGACCGGTTCACCAGACAGCCGCATGGTGATAGTTGAGCCAGGAGTGGCGGCCGCGTACCGGTAGGTCACAAACGTCCCCTGCGCCCCCATATTTTGCACCACCCCTTCCCCCCAACCATCGGCCGGGTCCAGCGTTACCCCCTGGGGCAGCACCAGGGAAAGGGATTGTACGGCATAATAAACGGGCCGCTCCAGAGTCAACGAGCCAGGGTAAGCTAAATCATATTGGGCTAACAAAATCATCCCCCCGCCATCCGGGTAAAGCGGAAACAGGTCTACCCAATCATCCCCTACCCGCCGCAGCTCATTGGCTGGCAGGAACGATTCTGCCCCGGTAAACCCACGTTGAAAGATTGGCGTTTGCACCTCTGGCGGCAGCGGCAGCCGGAGCGTCCCTTCCATCGGGTCTCCCGCCGCGCCTACATACACCTCATCTCCCTGGTTGACAAAGATAAATACCTCCCCCAGACGCAGCACCCCCCCCACAATATCGGCTACAATGTGCCACTGAGTCACCACAATATTCCCATCTTCGCGGGTGGCATCATACACCTGAATCGTGACATCTTGTTCAACCTGGGCACTGTTAAACTGGAACACATCGCCGCTAAAATCTATCCCCTCATACAGAACGCGGGGGATAAAAGCCCAGTTGGGGGAAACATCGGTCAGGGAGAAGGTAAAATTACCCTCACTATCCAGGGTAGTGGTGATGGCAACTGTCTGGTCAAAGTTGCGGGTAAAGGCGTTCAACTCAATGGCAAGCGGCTCGGTGATAGTTTGCCCGGTGGTGCCATTCACAACGCGGCCGCGTACCATCACCTCAGGGAGTACACTGCTGCTGCCCCCCAGGTCATACAAAGCGGCCAACACATTGGTCACATCCGTTTCACTGAGCGGATTGCTGGTGCCAGGGCCAAACGGGGGCATTCCCCGCTGCATATTCCCCTGCAAAACCATCTGCCGCATGGTCGCCAGGTCGGCGGCCGCCAGATACGCCCCCGTACCAATCGGTGGGGGGGGATTGATGGATAGGGGGGCCATTTCCCCATCCCCCAGGCCGGTAGCCCCATGACAACTGGCACAGCGGGCCTGGTAAATCGCCATGCCCGCTACCGGGTCAGCGTCCGCCAATTCCGCGGGGCGGGGCGGGATAGGTTCATCCTGAGCCTGAACCGACTCCCCAGAAAAATAAGCCAAAAAAACAAGCAGTACGAGCCAAAAGAAGAGGTAGCGAGATTTCATCATCCTGGAAGTATATCAACTGCTACCGGGCTATCCAACTGAGGTCGCGGCCGCAACCCGGTTGACGACATCCCTACATCTTCCTATACTTGCCCTATAATCCTCTGGCTTCGCCGGAGATGATCAGGCAAGCCGCCTGGAAAAATCACCCGGATGATTTTTCATCCTTCATCTTTCCTAATTCCTAATTCCAAAGGAGGTTCTTCATGTCTATCACCATTACCTGGCATGGTCATGCCACATTTTCCTTGAATGTAAACGGCACAAAATTGGTTGTAGACCCGTTTTTTGATGGCAACCCGGCGGCCAAGGTCGCGGCCGCGGACGTAGCTGCCGATTACATTTTACTCACCCACGGTCACGGGGATCACATTGCTGACACTTTACCCATCGCCCAACGTACAGGGGCAATGGTCATCAGCAACTTTGAGATTTACACCTGGCTGGCGGCCAAAGGGAACGCCAATGGACATGGGCAAAGCATCGGTGGCGGGTATCATCATCCGTTTGGGCACGTTAAAATGACTATTGCTTTTCATGGCTCCAGCCTGCCCGATGGCAGCTACGGGGGAATGCCGGGTGGTTTTCTCTTGACCCTGGACGGTAAGCGAATTTACATTGCCGGGGATACGGCCCTATATTCCGATATGGCCCTCATCGGGCAGGGTGGCCTGGATGTGGCTATTTTGCCCATTGGGGATAATTACACCATGGGGCCAGATGATGCTCTGCTGGCCCTCGGCTATCTCAAACCTAAAGTGGTAATCCCGTGCCATTACAACACCTGGCCGGTGATTGCCGTTGACGCCGAAGCCTGGGCCGAACGAGTCCGCCAGGAAACGGAGAGTGAGCCGGTCGTTTTGGCAGTCGAAGGATCGTATACGCTGTAAAAATCAGGGGAACTCTAGGGGACTGAGAACGCACTTTTTCCTCAGCCCTCAGTCCTAATTCTTAAGGAGAACAATATGGTAAAAGCAACACGTTGGATCATCTTTTTTCTGTTGGTGATGGGTTTAGCCTCATTGGCCTGCCAGACGGTGATGGGGCCAAATGAGCCGGAGGCGAGCAATGACAACAGTACCACCGCGCAAACCACAACCGAGGATACCACGACAAGTGATAATGCCGGGGACGCGGCCGCGAACGATAACGCTGCCTCAGCCAGCTCCGGTGACGCCACCCCTGCCGAAAGTGGGACCTCGGCCACTCCCGAACAACCGGCCTCAACCGACAGCGGTGCGGCCGCGGCTGGAGGGGAACGAGCCTTTAACTTCCGCCGCTCTAACGCGGCCTTAGACGAAATCAACAGCTATCGGGCTACCATGAGCATTAGCAGTGATGTTCCTGGCAACCCCGCTGACTCATTCAGCATGGCCTTTGAGATTTTGGTTACCACCAATCCCCAGGCCAGCTCCCTTCGCTTCACCACCTTTGAGTTTGGCGATGGGGAAGATGAATTTGGCAGTGACTTTTTCGGGGGCATGTCCATCGTGGAAATGGACGGCAAATCGTATACGGACATCGCTTCTTTTGGCTGTACCGTTTCCGACAGCACCGAAGAGAGCATGGCCGAGGAGTTTGTTCTCCGCCCCGATGGGCTGTTTGATGATCTTGATAGCGACAAAGTAACCCTGGTTGAGCGGGGTGTTACCATCAATGGGATAGTCACCGACCATTACCGGTTTGATGAAACAGCCATTGAAGATAGTGATGCCAACGTTACCAATATGGTTGGAGATATTTATGTGGCGCAACAAGGTGATTTCATTGTGCGCATGGTCATCGTGGGTGAAGGGGATCTGGGTGGTTTAGACGATGGCAGCAGCAGCGGAACGATGCGGGTGGAGTTTAATGTGTATGATGTCAACAGCAACATCACCATTACCATTCCCGATGCCTGTCTGAACGTTGGCTCCGGCACGGGTGGCAGCTCTACTTACCCGATGTTGGCCGATGCTTATGATCAAACCTCGTTTGCCGGGTTTATCACCTATAAAACGAACAGCAGTGTCAGCGACGCGGCCGCGTTCTACCGCCGTGAACTGACCAACCAGGGGTGGCAGATCACTTTTGAGTTTAGTGACAATAGCAGTGCTACCTTCATGCTTGAGAAAGACGGCAAATCCTTAACCGTCGCTATCGTAGCCGATACTACCAGCGGGGGAACATTGGTTAGCATCATCGAATCTTGATGCCCACAAGAGCTAAAGTCTGATCTTTATCCGCAGATTGCGCCGATTTTTACAAACCAACCCCCAAAATCGGCGTCAATCTGCGGATTATTTTTTGCCCGCGTATGGCTATACGCCTCTACCCAACATCTCCCCCAAGGCTGCTAACAGCGCGTCCACATCTTCCTGGCTGTTGTACCCCTGAATAGAGACCCGTATAAATTGACGATCCTGCCACTGCACGCAGGGAATTTCTACCCGGTATTGTTGGTACAGCCGCTTCTTAAAGCCGGGCAAATCAGCTATCTGGGGTAGGGGAGCAATGGCCATCTGGTGGTAAAACCCCTGGTCATCGGGGTAGGCGGCGGGCAGGCCGGTTAGCTCGCCAATGCGGTGGATGGCCTGCTGTACCAGTTGGTGACAGCGGCCGCGTACCTCATCCCATTGATGCTCTGATTGAAACTGAATAGCGGCCGCGACCGCCAAATAAGCGGCCATATCATTTGTCCCTAGCCATTGCATATAATCCAAAAAATCGGAGCCATAGGTCCAGGCTCTTGGTTCACCCCACCCCCAACCCACCACCAGCGGTTCAATAAGCGGCTGCCGCTCTTGCCGGGCATACAAAAAGGCTGACCCTTTGGGGGCGCACAACCATTTATGACAGTTCCCCGTATAAAAATCCGCCCCAATCGCGGCCATATCCAGGGGAATTTGCCCCGGCGCATGTGCCCCATCCACCACGGTGATAATTCCTTCGGCCCGCGCCCTGGCACAGATCGCGGCCGCGGGAAAGGTCAGGGCTGTGGGCGAGGTAATATGGCTCACATAAATAACCCTGGTGCGCGGGGTGACTCCCTGCCACAACTGCTCGATGATCGCTTCCGGCGTTGTTGCCGGTAAAGCAATCGGCTGGCGCATATAAGTAAACCGTTGTTTGCCGCTGAGAAACAGCCAGGCATTATCACAAGCCCCGTACTCATGGTTACTGGTCAGCACCTCATCATCCGGCCCCAGGTTGAGGGAGCGGGCCACCACGTTTACCCCAAAGGTAGCGTTAGGCACAAATACCAGGTCATCTGCCGGGGCATTGAGATAGGTGCCTAAAGATTGGCGTGCGGCCGCGAGATAATCCGCAATATCCGTCCCTAAAAATTGTACCGGCTGCCATTCCAGGCGGCATTGCCACTCCTGGTACACCTCAAACACAGGGCGCGGTGTGGCTCCAAAAGAGCCATGATTGAGAAAAACCACTGTTGGGTCTAACAAAAACAGGTCACGTAAAGAAGACATAGCAGCTCCATTGATTGATGATTGATAATTCAGAAGTATCGCTTCGTTTAACCGACAGGCAACTTATGACGCTGTGACAACTCTCTGACCGACAGGGTGACATTCATTACTGGAGTATTGCCCGGTTTTTTATACACTTGGGTAGTATTGTTTTTATGACTATCTCTGTTTTTTGAGGAACGACTATAATGAACTGGGAATCTATTTACCAGCAAAAAGTGACTGATATACCAACCGCGATGCAAACTATTTTGCCGGGTCATCGCGTCTATTTAGGGGGTGGGGCTGGGGTGCCCATGCAGTTGGTGCAAGGGTTGGTTGATCGTGCCCCAGACCTGCGTCGGGTTGAATTAACCCACATTCTCACCTTTGCCCCGGCCCCGTATGCTCAACCCCAATTTCAAGACCATATTCGGGTCAATGCCCTGTTCATTGGCAGCAATGTGCGCCGGGCGGTGCAGGAAGGGCGGGCTGATTTTACCCCTGTTTTCTTATCTGAGATTCCTGGCCTTTTCCGCACCGGCGTTTTGCCCCTTAATGTAGCTCTGATCTCCGTCACCCCCCCGGATGAGCATGGATTTTGCAGCTTTGGCGTTGAGGTGGGCACGACCAAACCGGCCGCTGAGGCCGCCCGTATGGTCATTGCTGAGGTCAACCAGCAGATGCCCCGCACGTTGGGGGACAGCTTTATCCATGTCAGCCAGTTGGACCATATTGTTGAAGTGGATTATCCCCTGCCCGAAGCTCCCCAGGGAGGGAGTACACCGGAGCATTTACAGATTGGGCAGCATATTGCCGGGCTGATTCCTGATGGGGCAACGCTGCAAATGGGGATTGGCAGTATTCCCGATGCGGTGCTGCAATGTCTGGGCAACCATCGGGATTTGGGCATTCACACGGAGCTGTTTTCGGATGGGGTGATTGAGTTGGTGGAGAAAGGGGTGATTACCTGCGGCCGCAAAACGTTCCATCCCGGTAAAATAGTAGCCGGGTTCCTCTTCGGCACCCAAAAGCTGTATAATTTCGTCAACAACAACCCCCTCATCGAGATGCGCTCCACCGATTACGTCAACGACCCGTTCAACATCGCCCAAAACGCCCGCATGGTCGCCATCAACTCCGCCCTGCAAATAGATTTAACCGGGCAGGTATGCGCCGACTCCATTGGGGCCAAAATGTACAGCGGGGCTGGGGGGCAGGTAGATTTCATTCGCGGGGCCGCCCGTTCCAAAGGGGGATTGCCCATCATCGCCTGCCTTTCCACCGCCCAGGACGGGGCCATCAGCCGGATTGTTCCCACCTTGTATGAAGGCTCCGGCGTCGTCACCACCCGGAACGACGTGCATTGGGTCGTCACTGAGTTTGGTGTTGCTTCCTTACATGGTAAAACCTTACGCCAGCGGGCCCAATCCCTCATCCGCATCGCCCACCCCGATTTCCGGGACGAACTCACCTGCGCGGCCAGGAAATTAGGCTATCTGTAATGGGTCAGACCAGATAAGATGCACCCCATAACCCGGTCAGACCAGAGCTAAAAACGCTTTGCCACGAATTTCACAAATTACCACGAAGAGTTTATATTCGTGCTAATTTGTGAAATGCGTGGCTAACGACCTTTGTTCCCCCCTTTGACAAATCAACCCCATACTCTAAACTTAACCCAATCAAATATCTGATTGGAGAGAGTATGTTATCCCCACATAAACAAGAACCACTGCCATTGTGGAATCCAGCCGCAGATTGCCTTGAACCATCCACAGTAAATCCTATCACTAATAAAAGCAACGACCTTGACCCGGCCGATCGGCCCTTCCATCAATGGTACCGTTTTATCCTCTCCTTCCCCCCTCACCTGGTCCGTGATTATTTGTATGATTTTAAGGTAAGGGAAAACGCGAAAATTCTTGATCCTTTTTGCGGCACTGGAACAACCCTCATTGAAGCCAAAAGACAGCAGATGCAGGCTTTAGGTATTGAGGCGAACCCATTCCCCCATTTTGCTTCTACGGTAAAAGTTGATTGGGCTATAGCTCCAGAAGAATTATGGGCCTTGACCGAGGAAGTTGTGGATCGAAGTTATCAAACGTTAGCCCAACAAGGTATTGATGATTATGCCTTAACAGGAGAACTTCCTAAAAATTTACGAAGCTTACCCCCTCAAGCTGAAAAAGCATTGATCACCCATTCTATTAGCCCTCTCCCTCTGCATAAAACGGTTATTCTGTTAGAACATCTGAACAAATTACGGGCTGCCCCTGCTTACAAATATGGATTATTAGCTATCGGCAATGCCCTTGTCACCAAAATTGGCAACCTGAAATTTGGGCCTGAAGTTGGTGTTGGCAAATTAAAGGGAGATGTGCCTGTTGTGGCTATTTGGAAACATGAAATGCAAAAAATAATAGCCGATCTGCAAACAGTACAAGGTCAACATTACCCCCAGGCCACTATTTATTTAGGCGATGCCCGAAACGCAGCCCAATTACTCCCCCCTCAATCCATTGATGCCGTGATTACTTCACCCCCTTATCCTAATGAAAAAGATTACACCCGCACTACCCGGCTAGAATCGGTGCTATTAGGCTTTGTAGCGGATATGGCTGAATTACGACAGCATAAAAAACGACTATTACGCTCTAATACCAGGGGTGTATACGTTGTTGATGATGATGACCAATGGGTGGTTGGTAATCACGCAGTACAGAGCGTGGCAAATGCCATTGAGCAGCGGCGTATTCATTTGGGTAAAACTTCTGGGTTTGAGAGATTATATGCCCGAGTGACACGGCTTTATTTCGGTGGCATGGCCAGACATCTGGCCACATTAACGACGGTGCTAAAACCTGGTGCTCATCTGGCTTATGTTGTAGGCGATCAGGCTTCTTATTTGCAGGTTTTGATTAGAACAGGTCAACTATTGGCCGAAATAGCCTCTGAGTTAGGCTACGAAGTAGAGCGGATTGATCTTTTCAGAACCCGATTCTCTACAGGGACACAAGCAGAGTTACGCGAAGAAGTTATTGTCCTGCGATGGCCTGGTTAGAAAAAGGGTGGTCAAAATACATGGGCAAATACGAACAAATCATCGAATGGATTTTTCATCGTAATTACCAGTCAGGAGATGTCATCGTCAAGTTCAATCGGGACGAATTAGCAGCGGCTTCTTTGTCGTTAAGTTTCGCCCGCATCAAAAACTTAGGTGATATTCCTTATTCGTTTCGCTTTCGCCGCGAGTTACCCTTGGCTGTCCAAAATACCGCCCCAACTGGGGCTGAGTGGATTATTGTGGGTGTAGGTATTGGCGAGTATGCTTTTCGCCTGGCCTCACCTGGCAAAATTGAGCCGGGGACGCATTACTACCCTATCAATATCCCCGATGCCACCCCTGCCATTGTACGTCATTACGCCCCAGGAACCGATGAGCAAGCGCTTTTGACCCGCGCCCGTTATAACCGGCTAATAGACATTTTTACGGGTCTGACCTGTTACTCAGTCCAAAACCATCTCCGTACAACAGTGAAAGAGATTGGGCAGATGGAAGTAGATGAAATATATGTGGGTCTCAATAAACGGGGAACACATTTTGTGCTGCCTTGTCAGGCAAAATCACCGGGTGATAAATTTGGGATTGTACAAGTGATGCAAGACATTATCCTCTGTCAGGAAAGGTATCCCATGGCTATTTGCCGCCCGATAGCTCTGCAATTTACAGGGCAAGATAATGTGGCTTTACTTGAACTGACGGTACGTGAGAAGGATGATGTTTTGATGTTGAATGTCGTAGATGAAAAGCATTACCAATTAATACCCAGGGCTGATATATCTAATGTAGATTTGACACTCCTCAAAGATCGAGAAGTTGGGGTAGAGTACCCGGTTTAATGTTCTGGGTAATTTCTAATAGGGGTATTTATGCGAGCGATTACGCTTTATGATGGCACGGAGTTACCGGTGATGGGGTTGGGAACCTGGGCGATGGGTGGGCGCAGTCGGCCAGATCGCTCTCAAGATGAACGGGCACTGCGGGCATTAGCGGCCGCGCTCACCATCGGTTATACCCACATAGACACCGCCGAGATGTATGCCAACGGCCATACCGAAGAGCTGGTAGGGCAGGCGATCCGGCAGGTTGACCGGCAGCAGATCTTCCTCACCACAAAGGTGCGGCCGCCCAATCTCAGCTACCAGCGCACCCATCAATCTATCGAAGGGTCTCTACGCCGGTTAGGTGTTGAGCAAATTGACCTGTTTTTAATCCATTGGCGCGACCATACCCCGCTAGAAGAGACGTTTCGGGCCCTCAATGAGGCAGTGCAGGCGGGCAAAGTGCGTTATCTGGGTGTGAGTAACTTTGATCTGGCTGAGTTAAAGCAGGCGCAGGCCCTCAGTGACACTCCGATTGTCACCAATCAAATACCATATAGTGTGACTACCCGCACCTACAAACAAAATGGGGTGATTCCCTATTGCCAGGAGAACGGCATTGTGGTGACGGCGTATTCTCCGGTGGAAGAGGGGCGGCTGCGGGCTGAGGGGGTGTTGGCGGAGATCGCGGCCGCGCACCAGGCTGCCCCGTATCAAATCGCCCTGGCCTGGTTAGTCCAACAGCCCTGGGTCATCACTGTTCCCATGTCCCACAACCCTATCCACTTGCAACAAAATTGGGACGCGGCCGCTATCACCCTCACTCCAGAACAAATGGCCCGCCTGGAGACCCTCAACTAATCCCTTTGCCGCCATCAAAGGAGAGCAGTGAGATACGTCAGAGTCTCACCCATCCTCCTGATTGCTTTCACCGTACCTGGCTGTTCTATAGTGATATGCACCAGCAACTTTATGTGATCAATCACTCTGGCCAGAACAGCCAGAGTGCCTGTCCCTTGAGGCTCTTATCCCATGTCCCGTTTTGAATTACCTTACATAGCCCCTCGCCAAATCATAAGCGCAACGCTCGTTCTGCTTGCCATCCTCCTGGCTTTTTGGCTGTTCTATCGGTTTCACCAGGTCGTGATCATCTTTTTCCTGGCCATCGTAATTAGCACAGCCATTCAGCCAGCCGTCCGTTGGCTGCACCAAATAGGTATACCTCGTCCCGTCAGCGTAGTAGCCGTTTATCTTAGTTTATTGGCTTTATTGGTCGGGTTTATCTCGGTACTTACCCCGCTAACCCTCACCCAAATGACCCGTTTGGCCGCCGCCTTGCCAGAGGTATACGCCGAAGGGCGCAATAGTTTGCTAGACAACAGCAGTTTTTTTGTCTGGCGGCTGGGGTTGGCCTTGCCAGAACAGCTGCCGCTAACGGGGCTGATGCCCTTAGAAGATAGTGATGTGACAACCGCTGTCCGGCAAGGTGGGCAAGCCATCAGCCTGCTCCTGAAAACGATGTTTGCCGTCGTGGCCGTACTCACGCTTACATTTTACTGGACCTTAGACGGCAAACGTACCACTCGTTCCCTGCTGCTCTGGCTGCCCTTAGATTGGCGGGAAACCACACGCAGCTTTATTGAGGAAGCGGAAACCAAAGTCGGCGCTTATGTCACCGGGCAGGCCTTGCTATGTGCCTCCATTGGAGGCATGGCCCTAATCGCCTACTTATTGCTTGGTTTACCTTACGCTCTACCCCTGGCTATTTTAGCCGGTATCATGGAGCTTATCCCCTATCTTGGACCTATGTTGGGCGCATTACCCGCCATGATTGTGGCTTACTCCATTAATCCGATCCTGGCTGTGGGGGTCGTGGTTGTCACCATCATTATGCAGCAGTTAGAAAACAGCGTCTTACTACCGCGCATTATGAACCATTCAGTAGGCGTACATCCACTAGTAACCCTGTTGGCTATTACCGCCTTCGGGCTGCTCTTTGGTTTAGTTGGGGTATTGGTAGCCATCCCTATTGCCGCCATCGTGCAGATTGTTTTTAATCGCTCATTCATTGCCGAACAACCAATCCCAGTAGGTCGTGACCAGGTAAGCGTTTTGCGTTATGAGGTGCAAGACCTGATGCAAGACATCCGGAAGCAGATTCGCTTCAAAGAAGAAGATGCCAGTGCAGAGAGTGACCAGATTGAAGATTTATTGGAAACAATTGCCGCTGAACTGGATGAGCTTCTGTTATTGAACCGGCCGCACCTAAGCCCCAACGAACCATCACCCCAGGGGGAAGAAGGATGAAACGATTAGCTGGTTACACCATTTTAGTGCTGGCTACAATAACAATGGTCATCTTGTTATGGCAGGTCCGTTCCGTTGTGGGTTTGTTTTTTCTTTCCCTGGCCCTGGCCAGTGCGGCCCGCCCACCCGTGAGGCATCTAATGCAGCGGGGACTGCCGCTCTGGTTGGCCCTATTGCTTACCTACCTGTTGGGGTTAGCTCTAGTGGTTGGGTTGGCGATCCTGCTTGGCTCGTCACTGATGAGCGAGCTGTATGACCTGGCAGAGAATCTGGCCCTGGCTTATGAAAACACCTGGTTGGCCTGGATGCGCGGCTCGACATCACAACAGGCTTTGGCGGCCCGGCTGCCCCCTCCCAGCCAGCTTTTTGAGACGATCACCGGGCCGCAAGGCGGGCTGCTGGCCCAGCGTATTTTAGGGTTAGCGGCCGGAGTCTCCAGTTTTCTGGCCGGCATTATTGCCGCGCTTGTCTTGAGTACCTACTGGACAGTAGATCAGGCCCGGTTTGAACGGCTGTGGCTTTCACTGCTGCCCGCAAGCCAACGCCAGCCAGCCCGGCTTATCTGGCAAGCAATTGAGAGCGGCGTAGGGGCCTATATTCGTAGTGAAATTGGGCAAAGTTTTGTGGGTATCGTTTTGCTATTTGCCGGTTATACCGTTATCGGCTTGCCCTATCCAGCCTTATTGGCTCTGCTAGGGGGTATCGCCTGGCTCGTGCCGCTGGTCGGTGTTGTATTGACGGTGGCTCCAGTACTGGTGATTGGGCTGATGGAAGGGGTGGGTCTGGCCATCGTGGCCGTCCTTTACACCATTACCATCCTGTTGGTCTTGGAACTGATCGTGGAGCCGCGCTTGTTTAATCGTCGGCGTTACAGCTCCATCCTGACAGTGCTGCTCATGCTGGTTCTCATTGAGGATTTCGGCATTGTGGGGCTGATTATGGCCCCGCCCTTATCGGCCGCCCTGCAAATCTTGTTTACAAACCTATTGGCGGCGCAAAAAACACCACCGCTGACAGGAGCGGCGGATCAACTAACAATGTTACGGGAGCGGTTAACCACCGTAGAAACCGCTTTACAAAGCAAAGAAGACGCACCGCCGGGAATTAGCAATATTGCCGCCCGGCTGAATAAGTTACTACATCGTGCCGATTTAGTGATCAGGAATGACAGCTAACCTATCTGTTACCGGCACCCCACAACCATTGGAGATAAGATGACGCCAACTGCAATTCCCGAACAGATGACCGCCGTTGTCCTGGATGCCTACGATGGGGCCGACGCCCTGCGCGTGGTGCATCTGCCCGTACCCCGCCCCGGCCCGAATGAACTGCTGGTGAAAGTGGCCGCTTCCCCCATCAACCCATCTGATCTCATGTTTTTGCAGGGTCGGTATGGGTTCACTAAACCAACCCCGGTAGTGCCTGGCTTTGAAGGCTCCGGGACAGTGGTGGCGGTCGGCAGCCGCACCGGCCTGATGGGGCGTTATCTGGCGGGAAAACGGGTGGCCTGTGTCACTCAACAAACGGGGGATGGTTTGTGGGCGGAATATACTACGACGACTGTCAATTATGCTCTACCGTTGGACGATGCCGTGAGTATGGAGCAGGGAGCCATGTCGGTGGTCAATCCGCTGACGGCGGTTGCCCTCATTGATCTGGCTAAAAAAGCCGGCCACAAAACGGTAATCAACACAGCCGCCGCCAGTGCGTTGGGGCTGATGATACACCGGTTGGGGCAGCAAGAAGGAGTTGAGGTAGTGGGCATTGTGCGCCGCCCAGAACAGGTTGTTGACCTGAAGCAGCAGGGGGTGACCCACGTTCTCAACAGCAGTCACCCCGATTTTAACCAACAATTGCGTGACTTGTGTCACCAACAGAATATCCATCTGGCTTTTGACGCCGTTGCCGGTGACCTGCCTCAACAATTGTGCGCGGCCATGCCCATACACAGCCGGGTAACGGTCTACGGCAATCTTTCCCAACAGCCCGTCCAGGTCAACACCACATCTCTGATTTTTGAAGACAAATTGGTGGATGGTTTCTGGCTGGCCCCCTGGGTAAATGAGAAAAACCTGCTGCAAAATTTTATGATATGGCGGCGGGCACAGAAGCTAATGCTTTCCGCGCTGAAAACGGAGATACGCGGCCGCTACCCCCTGTCACAAGCCCAGCAAGCAGTACGCGACTACGAAAGTCAGATGACCGGCGGTAAGGTGCTGCTGGATCCGGCACTTTGAAACAAATTTTGTAACTATTCAGGTTCTCTGGATATGGAACTGCTAAGACGCTAAGAACGCCAAGAAATTACTCAAGTTCTTTGTGTTCTTTGCGTCTTGGCGGTGAATAGTTACCAAATTTTGCGGATATTCCGTTCCCTTTTTATGGGCTTAACCTATGGGTATAACCCACAGAGCATCACAAGGAGATTCTCATGGCTATTCATAAACAACCAGGACAGTATATTGAAATTGAACCCGGTGTAGAAATGTATTACGAAGATCAAGGGGAAGGCTCACCCCTCATCTTTATACCAGGGTGGACCTTCACCACAGAGCTGTTTGAGCATCAGGTGGCCCACTTTGCCCAAAGCCACCGGGTCATTACCCTTGATCCCCGCAGTCATGGCCGCTCCACCGTCACCCTGCACGGCAACAACTACACCACCCATGGAGCCGACCTGGCTAAACTGATCAAGGCATTAGACCTTAAAGATGTCGTGTTGGCAGGCTGGTCATTTGGCTGCCTGACCTTGTGGGAATATATCCGGCAAGAAGGGTTGGCTAATGTAAAAGGAATCATCTGTATTGATCTATCCCCCAAACCTCTGTCAACCGTTGAGGGAGATTGGGTAGAAGGGCCGTTGGATGAGATCGCGGCCGCGTACAACACCTATCTCGCCTCACCCCAGGGCCAACGGGAGTTCGTTGCCTACTACGCCACCGAAGTAATGGTGCAGCGGGACCTCACCCCAGAGGAATTGTTCTGGATCATCGAACAATCGCTTAAGACACCCTATTACATCGCCAGCAACCTCTTCGCTTCTGGCATGTTCTCCGATTATCTGACCGAAGCCAGACAAGTAGACGAGGCCATCCCCGCCTTGTATGTTATTGCCGAACATTGGGCCAACACCGCGGTACCCTTTATCCAAAAACATTTACCCCAAACCAAAACAGCGGTGTTGGGCGGTCACATGATGTTCTGGGAACACCCCACCCAATTTAACCAGATTTTAGACAAGTTCCTGGCCTAATCTCCCCCATAAATCTCTTTGTAACCAGCAGCTTGATAGGCCAGATACACCTGGAACAGAGATAAATCAAGAGACCGGCCCTGGGTACCCCTTTGGGAATCCAAAGGGGTACCCAGCAAATACACCAACTATTACCGCCAGGGGACTAACCTGATGTTGTTGGGACCTGATGTCGCGGCCGCAACCCCCGCCACCGCCCCTCTGCCATTACTCACCACCGCCGGGCCAATCGGTGCCGTCAGACCGTAACTGTCCTGAAGATCAGTTCCCAACCCTCCTTCCGGCCGATCCCCGCCACCTCATTGTCAGGTATGATCTTGTTCATCATCAAATGAGCGGCACAATACCCCTTTCTGACCCCCGCCGCATAAACAGACCGTCGTCCGTCGGCGGTCAATCTACTAACGGAGAACAAGATCATGAAACAAGAATTTTCAACCCAAGCCCCTACCCATTCGTTGGCTATCGTCAGCCTGGTATTGTCCATCTTAGGATTAATTGGCTTCCTACCCCTGGTTGGTTCTATCGGCGGTATTATTTCTGGTAGAATTGCCCAGCAGGAAATCGCCCAAAACCCCCACCTGCACAGCGGCGACGGCATGGCCCGCGCCGGAGTCATCCTGGGCTGGATCGGCATAGCCATAGCTATCCTGGGTGCCTGCCTGGCTGTTCTGATCTTTATGTTATTTGTGCCCTTTAGCTTCATGGCCAGCAGCGGCGCAATGTAAGTTACTGATAGCCGACCGCCGACGCCAGGATTGTCGTCTGCGGTCGGCCATCGGCGGTCAACACTCTAAAAACCATGACCCTATTCGCCTGGCTTAACAGCCTGATCGCCCTATCCCATCAGTTAAAATGGCGGTTGACGCTGACCTACCTGCTGGTCTCGTTAGCCGCCATTTTTGTGGCCGCCTGGTGGGCCATAATCGCCGTTGCCCTCTACCTGGGACAGGTTTACGCCGATTTGAACTGGCAAGAGGCGATTCAGGATATGGCTCCGGCGCTGTGGGCCATCTTACCCAGCAGCTTGCTGCTGGTCTTTCCCGCCGCTCTGGTCAGTGCTTATTTCGGCTTTTTGAGTGCCCGCTGGCTGGACGGCCGTTTTGCCCAATTGCGTCAGGCGACGGCCGTTTGGCGGCAAGGGGATTTCACCACCATGATTCAAGACGAGTCGGCCGACGAAATCGGCGACTTTGGCGATGAGTTGAACGAGATGGCCGCCGAACTGCGCGGCCTGTTGCAATCGCGGCAAGAGTTAGCCGCCCTGGAAGAGCGGCAGCGACTGGCTCGTGATTTACATGATTCGGTCAAGCAGCATTTAGCCGCCGCCGCCCTGCAAATTGGCGCGGCCGAAGCTCTGCTGCCACAAAATACGGCCGCCGCGCAAGCCAGTCTGACCCAGGCCGGTGAATTGACCCATCAGGCACAGCGGGAGTTAGGGGCGATCATTTTCGCCTTGCAGCCAACGACGTTGGGGCGGCAAGGGTTGGCAGCGGCCCTACGTGATTATGCCGCAAGCTGGTCGCGCCAATTCGGCATTGCCGCAGCCATAGACTCCGCCGGCGAGCGGCCGCTGCCCCCCGAAGTCGAGGGGGCCCTCTTCCGCTTTGCCCAGGAAGCGTTGACCAATGTCGCCCGCCACAGCGGGGCCGATTCCGTGCGGATCAATTTTCGTTGCCAGGCCAACGAACTCCAGTTGACCATCCACGATAACGGCCGGGGCTTCGACCCCCAGGCCGCGCCGACCAGTGGTTTTGGCCTGCAAAATATGCGCCAACGCCTGGCCGAATTAGGCGGCCAAACAATTTTTGACGCCGCACCGGGAAAAGGTACGACCGTGACTGCCTATCTCCCCCTTTAAGGTTCATTATGTCCAATTCATCCCCTATCACAATCATCCTGGTTGACGACCATGCGGTAGTGCGCCAGGGGTTACGCGCTTTCCTGGAGAGCTGTTCCGACATGGCCGTCGTAGGCGAGACAGCCGACGGCCGCGCCGCCCGCCAATTAGTCGAGGAGTTTGCCCCGGATGTCGCTCTGGTAGATTTGATCATGCCTGGTCAAGACGGTGTGGAAACGACCCGCCAGATTCGCCAGGCCAGCCCACGCACCCAGGTGATCATCTTCTCTTCCTTTCACGGCGACGAGCATATTTTCCCGGCCATGCGTGCCGGGGCGTTGTCCTATCTCCTAAAGGAAGCGCGGCCGGCGGAACTGGCCGATGCCATCCGCAAAGCGGCACAAGGCGAGGCCATTCTCCACCCTAAAGTGGCGGCGCGGATTGTGCAGGAGTTACAGGGGAATAAACCGGCAGCACCCAACCCGTTCACCGAATTGAGCGATCGGGAAATGGAAGTGCTGCGCCTCATCGCTAACGGGCTGCCCAACCAGGAGATTGCCGACAAGCTGTTCATCGGCGAGCGGACGGTGAAAAGCCACGTGAGCAACATTTTGAGCAAGCTGCATTTGGCAGACAGGACGCAGGCAGCTGTGTACGCCTGGAGCGAGGGGATTGTCCGCAAGGAGTAAAATCATGACCGATTTCACGACTTCCCCGGCCGTTCTCAGGGAACAAACGCATTTCAAGGCTGGTTGTACACTCCATTACTGGCTGGGTGGCCCGGCAGAGCGGCCGTTACTCGTTTTTATGCACGGCGCGACCATGGATCACCGCATGTTCAACGCCCAGGTCGAAGCGTTTGCGCCTCATTATCGCCTTCTCGTTTGGGACGCTCGCGGTCACGGGAAATCGCAGCCGATTGGGGCCGGTTTTTCGCTGGCCCAATGTGTCGGGGATATGCTGTCTATTCTCGACGAGTTAGGCGCAGCCCAGGCCGTTCTCTGCGGCCAGTCGCTAGGTGGCTACATTGCCCAACATCTGTACCGGCAAGCCCCGCAGCGGGTGCGGGCCATGGTAATTATCGGTTCAACCCCCATCGCCAAAGCCTACAGCCGTTGGGAAATCTGGGCTCTAAAAGCGTCCCTACCCCTTTTCCGTCTCTGGCCCTACAATCATTTTACGCGGACGATTGCCCGCAGCACCGCTCAGATGCCGGCCGTTCAGGCTTACGCTCTACAAGCTGCCCGGCAAATTAACAAGGCCAATTTTGCCGCCATCTGGCAAGCCGTCACCCTGGCTGTTAATGAGAAAGGGGATCCATCGCTCCGCATTAACGCGCCGCTGCTGCTCATTCATGGTGACAATGATCGGGCCGGCACCATTCGCCGCGATATGCCCCGCTGGGCGGAATGGGAAGCAAACGCGACCTATCACGTCATTCCCAATGCCGCCCACAACGCCAATCAAGACAACCCTACAGCTACCAACCAGGCGATGCAGGCATTTTTGCAGCAACATCTATAAAGCAGCTTGAGTGACCCTGCGCCGTTTGTCTTTACAGCCGTTCTCATGCTACCACCACTCCCTCATCTTGTGCCACCTTTAGCAGCCAGGCGCGACCATCATTTTCCCATTGTGCCTGCCCGCAAGCTACTGGTTCAATACGAGCGTCTGTAATGGCGCGTAACTCCCACAGCAAATCAACCGAGGCTTCGTTGGCTTCGTCAAAAGCCGGCGACACAATCAAAACGTCTATATCGCTTTCTTCATGGGCCAGATTCTGGGCATGAGAACCAAACAGAATCGCTTTGAATACCGGTAAGCCTGCTTCTCGCGCAGCCTGGACGTACTTTCTTACGATTTCGGTAACTTCTGTTTGAGCCATAATATGAACTCCTGCGCGGCGAGTATCTCTTGGGCTGCTTTCTCCGGTGTCGGCGCTGTGGGCAACATTTCTGGGCAGCGTCCCTCTATCTGATACTGATCAAAGCGGGCGAGAAATAGCTTTTGCTGATCACTCAATGCCATGTCTGTTTTACTTGCCAGTAAAAGCAGATTGTGGGTTTTGGGCGGGATGGTTTTCGTGTGCAGGCAAACAAATGCTTTCAGTAACTTCTCCAATGCCAAATGGGCAAAGAACAAGCCGTGCCGGGTACGACCGTTACTAACAAGTTCTTGAGCAACTTCCCAATCCTCGCCTGAACTTTCTCGCCAGTAGTTTATCTGCCGATCCATGTCGATCATATGGATAGTTTAGTCTCATGGCTCTTGAGTTGTCAAACGGCCGTACCGCCCCATCTGCACACGAAAATTGGGAGGGGGGAACGGCCGTACCACCCCATCACCCACACGCACAATATTGGGAGGGGAAACGGCCGTTACCATGAAGCCAGCAAATGGTGAACGACACCAATCTACCGTGCTATAATGTGGGTCATCTTATCACGTAAGACGGGATTAAATGCGATGGATATTGAGACTGCTTTGCCTCAGAACGAATATATTATTGCCGCTCCTGGCGAACCGATTGTCAACATCACCGCCTATACTGCCCGGCAGCAGGTCAGCGGATACGTGGGCAGCCACGTCAGCCATTTAATGGGTGGCGGCGACCCTACCCTCCTGCTCACCCAGGGGCGGCTTGTCTGGCGCGTCCCGATTCTGCTCTCCTCACCGCGTCGCGGCCTTTTAGGCCAGGTAGGGTACCTGGACATTGATGCCCGCACCGGCCAAATGTTTGTATCCCCCAACTTCCTCAGCCAGATAGAAACCCATGCCCAGGCGATTCTTGACAGTTCCTCACCAGTCGCAGCGTCTTGAATCCGACTGCCTGGCAGCCTGCGCCTGGATGGTTTTAGCCGCAGCCGGCACGCCTACGGATTATGATGCGCTGCTTGCGGCGCTAAATATCAAGCCCTGGGGAACGCCGCACCGTAACATTCGCCAACTGGGAGACCTGATTGCTGGTATTCAAGTCACCTACCGTCAGGGAGTATTGGTGGACGTGTTTCGCGCCATTGATGCAGGGCAACCAGTCATCTTGTTTGTGTGGACAGGCGATTTGCCTTATTGGGCGCTGGAAACCTGGCACGCGGTAGTGGTGGTTGGCTACGATGAAAATCAGTTTTACCTGCACGATCCTGCTTTCACCACTGCGCCGCAGATTGTAACGCATGGCGATCTGGAATTGGCCTGGATCGCCTATGACACTTACTATGCGGTGATTCAGCTTACGCAATAAACGCGCACTGTTGAACTTACCTGGCGCAACGGCCGTTCCGCCCCCCCACCTACACCTGGAAATTGGGGGGGGGAACGGCCGTTCCACCCCACCACCTACACGCGGAAAATTGGGAGGGGAAACGGCCGTTCCGCCCCGCCAGCTACACACGGGAATTGGGGGAGGGAAACGGCCGTGCTGCCTTCACCACATAATTGAACAAGATTGGCAATCTGACTATACTTACAGCATGGCAATGGAGTTTGAATGGGATCCCCGTAAAGCCGCGCATAACCGTAAAAAGCATGGCGTTGATTTTGTGGAAGCAGCGATGGTTTTTGATGATCCACTTTCCATCACCTATCCCGATCCCGATCATTCACGCGATGAAGAACGTTTTATCATCATTGGTCAATCAAAATTTGGGCGTTTGTTGATTGTGGCCCATATGGATCGGGCCGATGCCACTCGTATTATCAGCGCCCGCCCTGTTACCAACCGGGAAAAGAAATTATATGAAAGCGAAAGTTGAAACCCCATTTGACGACGAATTACGTCCTGAATACGACGAAACCGTGCTAAAGGACGGGGTACGCGGCAAATACACCAGCCGTTACCGCCAGGGGACTAACCTGGTGTTGTTGGCGCCTGATGTCGCGGCCGCGTTTCCCACTGAACAAGCTGTTAATGATGCCCTGCGCCTGCTGATGAAAGTGGCGCAGCAGTCCGTGACAATTGCCCCCCAGCCTTAATCGCCCAAACATTTACTCATCTCGCCAACCTGAAGTTTATTGCACGGCCGTTCCGCCCCATCATCTGCACGCGGGAATTGGAAGGGGGAAACGGCCGTTCCGCCTCACCTGCACACGGAAAATTAAGAGGGGAAGCGGCCGCTACCATGAAGCCAGCAAATGGTGAACGACGCCAATCTACCGTGCTATAATGTGGGTCATCTTATCACGTAAGACGGGATTAAATGCGATGGGTATTGCCACCGTTGAACAAACGGCCGATCAATTCAAGGAACCAACAATATGAGTGAAACAGTTTTTACAAAAGTTGATTACGATTTAAGCTCGTTGGTCAAATACATTGGACTGGGCGAGATCGGTTTGCCAGATATCCAACGGCCGTTTGTCTGGAAAAATGCCAAAGTTCGCGATCTTTTCGATTCCATGTACAAAGGTTATCCAGTCGGTTATTTACTGTTTTGGCAAAATGCCCAGGCTGGAGATTCGCGCACTATCGGCAATGAAAACAAACAGAAACCACCTCGTTTGGTAATCGTAGATGGCCAGCAGCGACTGACTTCGTTATACGCGGTCATCAAAAATGTTGCTGTTCTGCGGGAAAACTTTGAAAATGAACACATCCAAATAGCCTTTAACCCACTGGAAGAAAAATTTGAGGTAACTGATGCAGCAATACGTCGAGACAAGGCTTTTATTCCTGATATTTCGATTTTATGGCAACCAGATGCCAAAATAACCCGCATTATTCGGAATTATCTCGAAAATCTTCGGACTGGTCGTGAAATCAGTGATGCTGAGGAATTAGCCATAGAAGATCGAATTCTAAAATTACAGGGTTTGCAAGGTTTTCCATTTACCGCCCTTGAGCTGGCTTCAGATATTGACGAGGAAGCTGTTTCCGATGTGTTTGTGCGTATCAACAGCAAAGGAACACCTCTGAATCAGGCTGATTTTATTCTGACCTTGATGTCCGTTTTTTGGGATGAGGGGCGTACCGAGCTAGAAAACTTCTGCCGCGAGTCGCGCAAGCCATCCAAACATAAAGCATCCCCATTTAACCATTTTATCGAACCTTCTCCCGATCAACTGCTGCGGGTTGGTGTAGGCGTCGCTTTCAAACGTGCCCGTCTTAAGTATGTCTATTCCATTTTGCGCGGTAAGGATTTAGAAACAGAAAAATTCAGCGATGAGCGTCGAGAACAGCAATTTGTATTATTGAAGGACGCACAAAAACGGGCGCTTAACCTGCAATACTGGCATGATTTCATGAATTGTGTTCGTCAGGCCGGCTTCCGCAGCAGTAAGATGATTAGTTCCCAGAACAATTTGTTATTTTCCTACATTCTTTATCTGATTGGCCGTACCGAATACAAAGTACCTGAATTCGATTTGCGGCGAGTAATTGCCCGCTGGTTTTTTATGTCAGCGGTAACGGGACGCTTTTCTGGTTCACCAGAGTCGGCTATGGAATTTGATCTGGCCCGGCTGCGGGACATTGGAACCGCTGAAGGATTTGTAAATGCCCTCAATCAAGTTTGCGACATCACCCTGACCAATGATTTCTGGTCAGTATCGTTACCGAATGATTTGGCTACTTCATCGCCCCGTAGCCCATCCCTTTTTGCCTATCAGGCAGCGCTTGTATTGTTGGATGCGTCAGCCTTGTTCTCAAAGATCAAGGTGTCTGATTTATTGGACCCAGCCATTCATGCGAATCGCGCGGCCGTGGAGCGTCATCACCTTTTCCCTAAAGCTTTTCTGAGCAAGCAAGGCGTTACTGCCATTCGAGACACAAATCAAATCGCTAACTACGCTCTTATAGAATGGGGTGATAACGTCGGCATATCGGATCAATCCCCGGCAATTTACCTGCCTGAGATGAAGGCAAGATTTAGCCAGCCAGAACTTGACCGCATGTATCGTTTACATGCCCTGCCGCCTAACTGGGAACATCTGACTTATCAGGATTTCCTGGAAAAACGGCGAGAACTCATGGCTCAAGTAATTGCTGAGGGTTATGCCACGCTCGTGATAGGAGAAACCGTCCAAGATTTAACCACAACAGTGTTTGCTCTGGCGCAAATCGTCACGAATGGTGAATCCGAAGCGGTTGAGTTCAAGTCAACTTTACGCACTAATTTGCATACCAACAGCAAAGATCCCCGGATGGAGTTGGCAGTACTAAAGACCTTAGCTGGTTTCTTGAATACCAACGGGGGCACACTTGTTATTGGCGTTGCTGATGATGGTAGACCTTTAGGCATTCAGGCTGATGGATTTGACAATGAAGATAAGATGAATTTACATTTGGTCAATATCGTCAAGTCCCGCATGGGGATAGCAGCTATTACAAATTTGCACATGCATTTTGACGATCATGATGATTACCGCGTGATGGTGGTGCGGTGTCACAAAGCGGAAACCCCCGTTTTCCTTAAGGATGGCGATATGGAGCGATTCTATATTCGCACAGGGCCATCTACAACAGAATTAAGTCCAAGCCAGACGCAGGAATATATCAAACAGCGATTCAAGGGGTAATCTTGGGCTGAAACATCCCGTAAAATCCCCCCTTTATAAGCGATTATACCGAATGCGCTAAACAATATGACCATTCCCCCAACCACAAAAACCGGCGCAGGATCCCCAAAAATCCTGCGCCGATTTGATTCACGATTGCCTCACCTCACCACCACCGGCAAATGCACCCTAAACCCGCTCCCCGGCGCGGCCGCAATGCCCACCACCGCCCCTCTCCCATTGCTCACCACCGCCGGGCCAATCTGCGCCGTCAGGCCATTGGGTAAAACGGCCGTTACCCCATACGTCCCCGCCGCCACACCGTTGAAGCTGTAACGGCCGTCCGCGTCCGTCACGGCCGTTTGCCCCGCCACCATCACCACTACACCAGCCAACGGCGTCTCCCAGGGCTGGCGAATACTGTCGCTGTTACTGTCCAGCCAGGCCGTGCCCCGGACGGTGTTGGGCGCAGCCACGGCCAGGGCCACCCCTTGCCCGGTGTTGGCCGGCAGGGTGATGGGCTGCGGCCGCTTATGCTACCCCCGCCGCCCGCTTCGGGCAGGGAGACGATAGACCTGACAGGTTTCAGAAAACCTGTCAGGTCTGTAAGTAATGGGTTGCTCCCCCCGCCGGCAACGCGCAGGGGGAAGCTGAGCGTTTGGGCGGCGTTGTTTACCAGCACACTGTGGGGCGGCGACCAGACAGAGGCATACCCGGCCGGCGGCGTAAACGCCACCGGATAGACGCCGGTGGGCAGGTAGAAGGTCGCCCCCGCGCTGCTGATGGTTTGCTGAATGGCGTTGATGGTGACGGAGCCGCCGCTGATGAACGGTTCGTCGCTGTCGCGGGTGTAGTTGCTGTTGCTGTCCAGGTAGGCGCGGAAATTGCCTTCGCTGAAACCGCGTTGGCCCTGGAAAATTGTCATCTGGCCTGGCAAACATGGCTAGAGCAGTGGCCGGACGCGGCCGCACTCCATTATTTACACCAATCGCTGCCCCATCTGTCCCTATTTTATTTGCGGCGGGGGCGGGCACAAGAAGGAGCCACCTGGCTGGCGGCGGCATGGGCTCAGATAGAGAATGGGGCATATCCCACCCCATTGGCTGCCCACCTGGCCCATCAACTGGCTAAACAAGAGGAAGCGTTGGGGCAGTACCAGGTGGCCCAGGAGCGGCTGCTGGCCTGCCTGCCCCGGCTAGAAGCGGATGGACAGTGGGGCGCGGCCGCGGACACCTGGGAGATGTTGGGGCAGGTGCAGCGTCATTTGGGAGATGGCGCGGCCGCGGCCAGGGCGTTCCATCGCTGCCTGGAGCTGTATCGGCAGGTGGGGCGGCCAACAGATATCGCCAGTGTGTTGAACAGCCTGGGGGTGCTGGCAAAGAACAAAGGGGAGTATGGGGATGCGGCCGCCTATTATCAGGAAAGTCTGGACATTTTCCGGCAGCAAGGGGATCGGGCGGGGGTAACGGTGGGGCTGATTAACCTGGGCAATATTGCCAATGTGCAGGGGGATTATGCCCAGGCGCAGGCATATTATCAGGAAGGGTATGAATTGGCCGCGGCCGCGGAAAATCGGCCCCAAATGGGGCTGACACTACTGAACCTGGGAAGTGTGACGCGGGCGTTGGGGGATGGCGCGGCCGCAGTTCGCTATTATGAAGAGAGTCTGGCGTTAGCCCAGAAAATGGCCCATGGGTTGATGATCGCGGCCGCATTGGATGGGTTGGGGCAAACTTTTTTGTTATTGGGGGATGGGGGCACGGCCCAGAATTATTTGCGCCAGGCATTAGAGCAGGCGATTAAGTTAGGGGCACAGGGAATGATTCTGACAGTGCTGGCTTCGGTGGGGCGGGCGTTATATCTGGCAGGACGGGGGGAAGCGGCCACGCTGCTGACCTGGGTGCTGCACCAGGAGAACACGGCCTATTATGTACAAGAAGAGGTGCGAAGCTTTGCGGCCGCGCACCACCTCACCTTGCCTCCACCCCAAACCATTAACCTGACCCTGGACGAAGCCAGCCATCAGGCCCTTAGCTTATTACCGCTGCGCCAGCACCAGCCCCAGCACCTCTAGAATATCAGCCAGGTTGCCACCAACTTGCCGGTGGGCTTTGATGGTATCCATTACCAGGGCCAGATTGCTGCCGGGAAGCCGCTGCTGCAAATTTTCCAGGGCGGTCAATAAAGAACCAGTTTCTTTAAATTCACGCACAACCTGGGCAAACTGCGCGGCCGCGGGGTTGACATCCGCATAAGGTACCGATTCTACAGCCTGCAAAGCGGTAAATTCATTTTGGGTGTCAAGCGGCTGCTGAGTGCGCTCCATCTGAGCCGTCGCTTCCATTACTTGAACAATGCTGTATCCGCCGCGCATCGCCTTAGACCAGGCAATGATCAGATGGGGGATTTGACGATCGAATTGTTCTACTTCAAACATTTTTTGCTCCTTTATCAATAAGGTGGGTTGAGTTAAGATAGTTCAAGGACGAAAGACCGATAATGAAAGGGGGATACGCCTACACCCTTCTCACTCCTCACGCCTCATCGCTCAGATGGTTTTATTAAAGCATAGATAAACCCGGCGCGGGTAACGGTTAGCGATACAAAAGGGATACAGAATGAACGATACAGCTTCTTTTGGTTACTGGGTGCGGCGGCAGCGGAAAGCGTTGGATTTGACCCAGCCCCAGTTAGCCCAGTTGGTGGGCTGTGCCGTGATTACCATTCGGAAAATTGAACAGGATGAACGGCGGCCGTCCCGACCAATGGCGGAACGGCTGGCTGATTGTCTGGCAATTCCCACGAGCCAACGAGCGGATTTTGTGGCGGCGGGGCTGGGTGAGCAGCCGGTGGATAAGCTCCCCCTGCCGCAACAGCCCGCGGCCGCACCCCCCCATAATTTACCCCATTATTTCAACTCTTTTGTAGGTCGGATTGAAGAAACCGCTTATTTACAGCAGCAGTTACCAGGGCAGCGGCTCATCACCCTCACTGGCCCTGGGGGAAGTGGCAAAACCCGGCTGGCGATCCATCTGGCCTGGCAATGTGTCCATACTGCCCTGTTTCCCGGCGGTATCTGGCTGGCGGAACTGGCCGAACTGTCTGACCCAGGCCAGCTTTTGCCCCGCCTGGCCGCATTGCTGGCAGTACCGGTCACCGTTGAGCAGCCGCTGCCCGAAACGATTGCCGCCCATCTCCATAACCGGTCGGTGCTGCTGCTGCTGGATAACTGTGAACATTTGCTGGAAAGTTGTGCCCACCTGACGGAACGGCTGCTGCGCCTTTGCCCCCAGTTGGTAATTATAACCACCAGCCGGGAGCCGCTGCGGGTGAATGGAGAGATGCGCTACCCTGTGCTCCCGCTGCCTTTCCCTGATACTGCCTGGCGGGAGCCGGGCACGACGCCGGAGATGTGGTACCAATATGCAGCTATTGCGCTCTTTTGTGAACGGGCCGCGGCCGCGAACCCCCATTTTCGTCTTACTGTTAGTAACATGGCGGCAGTAGCCGTCATTTGCCGGTATCTGGATGGGATTCCCTTAGCCTTAGAGCTGGCGGCCGCCAATATCGCCCAATTCACCCCCGCCGAAATCGCTGCCCGGCTGCCCCAGGCTTTGCGCTATCTGACCAGCGGCAGCCGCACCGCCCCCACCCGGCAGCAGACGTTACAGGCAACCATCGAATGGAGTTATCAGTTTCTTTCGCCCGAAGCACGAGAACTGCTGCCTCGTCTGGCACTGTTTCATGGGGGGTGGACACAGGCGGCGGCCCAATTTGTGAGCCAGATGGACGCGGCCACCTTTTTTTGCGGCCACGCCGAACTGGTAGATAAGTCGCTGGTAGCTGTTCGCCCGGCGGTGGAAGAGCAGAGCCGGTATGATTTGCTGGAGATGATCCGGCAATTTGCCGGGGAAAAATTGGACGCAGCGGGGGAAAGAGCGGCCGCGCAGGCGCACCATTTCACCTATTACCAGCAGCTTTTACAGCAAACGGAACAGGGGTGGGGCGTTCCCGATTGTAAGGAACCGGTAGAGCCGCTGGCCGCAGAGCAGGGAAATTTACGGGCGGCTTTACTCTGGGCTGAACAGACGAACCAGGCGGGGTTTGCCTTGTTTGCGGCCGCGTTGGGGCGGCTCTGGTATAGGCAGGCGGTGGCCCGGCTGGACCAGCAGGCGGCCGCATCCCCGGAAGCAGCCGCCCGGCTGCAACCGGCCCGGGAACAACTCCTGGCTGCGGCCGCGACCCTGGCCCGTTTAGTAATGGTAACGACCCTGTAGAAACTCTATTCGGCTCTCTGTAACCCAGTAGACGATGCGGTGTTCTTGGGTTAATCGGCGCGACCAGGTGTTAGCGTCAAGGTATTTGAGCCGTTCCGGTTTGCCCAAGCCGGCAAACGGGTCGCGCATAATAGCTTCAATGAGCATAAACGCTTGCAGGGCTGTCTTGCGGTCCAGTTTCACCCAGTAGGCCAAATCCTCTCGAAATTCAGGATGAAATACAGCCTCACGCTGGCTCATCGGCAACCCCCAGCTCCTTTTTAAGCGATTCAAGGGATTGCGGCGTTTCTGACGCTGACGGCTGACTGCTATTTAATCTGCTCCTTTGCCCCTTTGCCCCTTTGCCACACTGCCCCTTGTGGGCGATCTGGCGTCAGCCGTCTGCGGTCAGAAATTTGTCAGTCACTATTGCCATGAAGGCGAACCATCCCCCATTCCTTAACAAAAGATCAACAGCCATTCGCAAATATGGACAAATAGTGTACAATGATTAGACAAATTATTGTCACAGGTCTTGAAAAGGGTACGGGGGGGAGAGATGAAGCAGAAGATCATCGTCATTGGCAGCGGCTTTGGGGGAATGGCGGCCGCGATTCGGTTGGCGGCGAAGGGGCACAAGGTTACTTTATTGGAGAAGCGGGATCAGTTAGGCGGCCGCGCTTATCAATATGAGATCAACGGGTTTAAGTTTGACGGCGGGCCAACCGTCATCACTGCTCCTTACATGTTTGATGAAATATTCCAGGCGGCCGGACGGCAGCGGCAAGAGTATATGACCCTGGTGCCACTCGATCCGTTTTACCGCATCTTTGACGCTGAAGGGCGCCCCTTCAACTATTACCACCAGATGGATGACATGCTGGCCGAGATTGAACGGTTCAACCCGTCGGCCAAAGAGGGGTATCGCCGCTTCATTGAGCGCACCATTGCTATTTTTAATGCTTTTCACCCTTATACCGATAAACCCTTCCTCAAATTAGCCGACATGCTCAAAATTATGCCCGATGTGATGCGGCTGGGAGCATTTCAAGGAAGTTACGGCTTTGTTTCCCGCTTCGTCAAAGATGAGTTTCTGCGCCGTGTCTTCTCCTTCCATCCCCTGCTCATCGGCGGCAGCCCACTTGACACCCCAGCCATCTATTCTCTCATTGTCCAGTTTGAGAAAACGTATGGGGTGTATTATGCGTTGGGGGGCACCGGGGCTATTGTCAACGCCTTTGGCCGCTTGATGGATGAGCTTGGGGTTCAAGTACATCTGGAAACGGAAGTAGCGGAAATTTTGATCAATGGGGATAAAGTTAGCGGGGTGCGGCTGGCCGATGGCAGCCGGGTAGAAGCAGATGTGGTGGTGTGTAATGGAGATGTGGCGTTCACCTATCGCCACCTCATTCCCACCCCTTACCGCAAAAAGTATACCAATCGCCGCCTTGATTGGCTTAAATATAGCATGTCGCTGGTGGTTATCTATTTTGGTACAAAGCGGCGTTACCTGGACAGCCAACTACATCATCACAACATTATCTTAAACCAGCGGTACAAAGGGCTGCTTCGAGATGTATTTTCAGGCCGACAATTGCCGGAAGATTTTTCGCTTTACCTGCACATGCCCACCCTCACGGATGCTTCTATTGCCCCACCGGGGTGTGAATCTTTTTATGTCCTTTCCCTGGTACCTAACCTGGAATCGCCCACCGATTGGGCACAGATGGCCCGGCCCTACCGGGACCGGCTGATGCAATTTTTGGAAGACAATTATCTGCCTGATTTGCAGGCCAATATTGTTGCCGAGCATCAGATTGACCCGCGCCATTTCCAAAATACGTTAAACAGTTACCGGGGAGCGGCCTTTTCCGTGCAACCAACTTTGCTGCAATCGGCCTGGCTGCGGCCGCATAACCGCTCTGAGGAGTTCGCCAACCTCTATTTCGTCGGGGCCGGCACCCATCCAGGGGCTGGGGTTCCTTCGGTGTTAGCTTCCGGTAAAATTGCCGCGGAACTGATTGATCCCACACCGGTAGGAGTAAAGGAAAAGGTATATGTCTAAGGTATTTGACCTGGGGTTTGGCCAATCAGACCGGGAGATTACCCTGGAGTCACTGCCGGTGCAGGGGGTGGTTCCTTCCTGGCTAACGGGCACATTGTTACGCAATGGGCCGGGTACATTCCAGGTGGGGGAGCAGCGTTATCGCCATTGGTTTGATGGGCTGGCAATGCTGCATAAATTTTCTTTTGCTGGCGGCCGCGTCGCTTATGCCAACAAATTTTTAGAGACCAACGCCTACCGGTCCGCTCAAGAGACAGGGCGCATCACCTACTCCGAATTTGCCACTGACCCATGCCGCGACTTTTTCCAACGGGTGATGGCCATCTTCTCCCCCAAAATCACCGACAGTGCCAAAGTCAATATTACCCAGATAGCCAACCAATATCTCGCCCTGGCCGAGACCCCCATTCAGGTTCAATTTGACCCGGAAACGCTCGAATCGGTGGGGGTTTTTAGCTATGAAGCAGGAACCACCGGGCAAATGACGACGGTGCATCCCCATTTCGATTTTGCCCGGGACACCGTTTACAATGTGGTCACCCGCTACCACCGGATGAGCCATTACCGGTTGTACCAGATGATCGGCGCGGCCGCGCCCCAATGCGTTGGCCAGGTACCAGTCAGGCAGCCCGCTTACATGCACAGCTTTGGCATGAGCCAAAATTACATCATCCTCACCGAATTTCCCCTGGTGGTCAACCCTCTCAGCCTGCTCCTCTGGCTGCGCCCTTACATCGAAAATTTCACCTGGAAACCCCAACGGGGCACCCCCATCACCCTTCTCAATCGGTTCACCGGGGAAGTCGTGGCCCGATATAAGACGGACCCCTTCTTTGCCTTTCACCATGTCAACGCCTTTGAGCAGGGGGATGAACTCATTTTCGACATCGTAGCTTACCCTGACGCCGACATTCTGAAAGCGTATTATTTGCGGAGATTAGAGCAGCCCCAGATGGAGATACCGTTCGGCAAGCTGCGCCGTTACCGGCTGCCGCTAAAAGCTAAACAGCAGCCAGTCACCTGGGAAACTATCTCTGAACAATGTATGGAGCTGCCCCGTTTTGATTATGAACGGTACAACAACAACCCAAATTACCGGTATGTGTATGCTTCTAGCATCAACCCCCGGCAGCGGCAGGGGTTTTATAACCAGCTTGTGAAAGTAGATATGGCTACCCGGCAGGCCCAAATCTGGTACGAGGAAAATTGTTATCCCGGTGAGCCAGTTTTTGCGGCCGCGCCAGACCATACCGCTGAAGATGATGGGGTTATCCTTTCGGTTGTCTTAAACGCAGCCCAGGGGAACTCTTTCCTGCTCATTCTCGATGCCCACACCTTTGACGAAATCGGCCGGGCCGAAATTCCCCACCCTGTCCTTTTTGGCTACCATGGGGAATATTTTCGTTTGAACGTTGACCGCTAACGGCTGACGGCGGTCAACGCAAACTCCCATTCCCAAAACAGGTAAACCATGCCCAATAATCCCATCGTCCAGGTTGAAGAGGTTTATAAAAATTATCATGTGGGGGATCACGAGGTTGAGGTGCTAAAAGGGATCAGTTTCGCCATTCAACCGGGGGAATTTGTGGCTGTGGTGGGGCCATCGGGCAATGGCAAATCTACCCTGTTGAACATGATCACCGGCATTGATCACCCTACATCTGGGGTGGTGCGGATCAATGGGCGCACCTTACACACCCTCAGCGAAAACCAACTGGCCCAATGGCGGGGCGAAAATTTGGGCATTGTTTTCCAATTTTTCCAACTGCTGCCCGCCCTCAACCTGCTGCAAAACGTCATCTTGCCTATGGATTTTGTGGGCAAGTTGGGCCGGGAGGCCCGGCGAGAGCGGGCGATGCAGTTACTGGAGCTGGTAGGGCTGGCCGATCAGGCCCATAAACTGCCCAGTCAGGTCTCCGGTGGGCAGCAGCAGCGAGCGGCCATCGCCCGCGCCCTGGCCAATGATCCCCCCCTGATTGTGGCGGATGAACCCACCGGCAACCTGGATGCCCGCACCTCAGCAGATGTGTTTGCTGTTTTTTGCCATCTGATTGACCAGGGAAAGACCCTGGTTATGGTAACGCATGACCGCCAGTTGGCCAGGCAGGCGGGGCGACAACTGTTAATTGAGAATGGAAGGTTGAGGGATGAGGACTGAGGTGTGAGGAGTGAGGTGTGAGGAGTTGACAGAGTACCTCGCCTACTGGCTTACTCGCAAACGCGCAAACGCCTATGAACGTTATCTGGCATAAAGTGTGGTCTGATTTGTGGCACAACAAGGTGCGGAGCTTGTTGGCGGTATTGAGTATTGCCGTTGGTGTTTTGGCGATTGGGACGATTTTTGGCCTGGTGGATCAGCTATTGACGGGGATGGATGGAGCGCATCGGGCGGTGGCCCCGTCTCATCTTAATATTATTTTACGAGACACGGTGGACGCGGCCGCGGCCGCAGCCCTCGAAGAGATACCTGGTGTCGTCGCCATAGACCCGGTCAACCAGCTATCTATCCGCTACAAGCTGCAACCCGATAAAGAATGGAAGCTGGCAACCCTGGTGATGCGCGGGGATTATCAAAACCAGGTGTATGACCGGCTGGAGTTAAAAGAAGGGGCGTGGCCGGGCGGTCGCCAGATTGGGGTAGAGCGGCTGACCAGTCAATTTTTTAACCTGGGTCTGGGGGATGCCCTCATTGTTGAGCTGGGGGGTGAAGCCCAATCATTCACCATTAACGGCCTGGTGCGCCATCCCTTCGTTCCCCCACCCCTTTTTGGCGGCCAACCTCACTTCTTCACCGATGCCACCGGGCTGGAGCTATTTGGCATTCCCGCTGGGCAGTATGGGCAGCTATTGGTTCAGGTAGAACCGTACAGCGAAACATTGGCCCAGGAAGTGGCGGGCGAAATCCGTGCCCGTCTCAGCCAGCAGGGGGTTGCGGTACTGGTTTCTATCTACCAGGAGCCGGATCGGCATTGGGGGCGGATGTTTGTGGAAGGGGTGACGGTGGTAATGCAGGTGATGGCTATCGTCTCCCTATTTCTCAGCGTGGTGCTGGTGATCAATACCATGACAGCGATGATCACCCAGCAGACGGACCAGATTGGGGTGATGAAGGCGATTGGCGGTGGCAGTGGGGTAATTATCCGGGTATATCTGGTGGGGGTAGTGGGGTATGGGGTGTTGGCCCTGCTTATCGCTCTGCCGCTGGGGCTGGTGACTGCTTTTTATGCCAGCCGCTGGTTTCTTAACATTTTTAATATTGATTATGATGTTTTCCGCTTTTCCTGGCGAGCTGTGGTTTTTCAGATTGGGGCCGCGTTGATTGCACCGCTGTTGGCGGCGTTGTGGCCGGTTTGGCGGGGGGCAGGGATCAGCGTGCGGGAAGCGATTGCCAGTTATGGGTTGGGCCATGATTTTGGCAGCGGCCGCTTTGACCGACTGGTAGATTGGGTAGGAGAACGGTTTTTACCCACCCTGTTCGCGGCCGCGTTGGGCAATCTATTTCGGCGCAAAGGGCGTCTGACTCTGACCCTGCTGGTGCTGACAACCGCCGGGGTGACGTACCTGATGGTGATGAGCCTGGTCTCTTCCACCAATCTCACCCTGGACCAGGATATGGCCCGGCGAGGGTATGATTTCCGCATCGGGTTTGGGGAGGAGGTCGCGGCCGCACAGGTTTTACCTCTGGCGGAAACATTACCGGGGGTGACAGCAGCGGAGTTGTGGTACAGCCGCAACGTAGCCCTGCTCCGGGATGGGGAGCGGCTGCCAGATTCGGCCGGGTTGGGGGCACAGCTTTTGGGCATCCCCCCAGATACCACCATGCGGCGGCCGCTGATAGTGAGCGGCCGCTGGCTGCAACCTGATGACGCAGCCCAGGTCATCGTCATCAACCAGGAGACGGCCCGAAAAAATGGGGTGGCCGTGGGTGATACGGTTGACCTTGATTTAGGGGAATTGGGGGTGTCGGCATGGCAGGTAGTGGGTCTGTATAAGGAGCTGTATGACATCGGCTTTGCCGTGGAGCCGGTTTATGCCCCATTGGCGGCAGCAGCGACCGCGACGGGGCGAACAGGGGTGGGTACCCAGGTGTATGTGCAAACAGATGAGAAGGGGATGGTGACGGTGGCGGCCGCGTCTGATCAGTTAAAAAGTCGCCTTAGTGAGGCCGGGATCCCCATTGACCTATACACCACCACGATAAAATTAGAGGAGCGGCGGGATGTAGAGAACCAGTTTGCCTCAGTGGAGCAGATGCTACTGGGACTCTCCCTGTTGATGGCTTGTGTGGGGGGGATTGGGCTGATGGGATCGTTGGGGATCAGTGTGGTGGAGCGAACACGGGAAATTGGGGTGCTGCGGGCGATTGGGGCCCGCTCCAGGGTGATTATGGGGATGTTTCTCTTAGAGGGGGTGCTGCAAGGAGTGTTGAGTTGGTTCGCGGCCGCGCCCATCGCCTACCTGCTGGCCCAGCCCATGGCCCGGCGGCTAGGCCAAACCATGTTAGAAGCTGACCTATCCTTTGCTTTTAACCACACTGCCCTATTCACCTGGCTCCTCACCATCTTGATCCTCTCCACCCTGGCCTCCATCCTGCCCGCCCGCCGGGCCACCCGCATCAGCGTCCGGGAAAGCCTGGCCTATGGGTAGAATAGAAACGGTCGTTTCCCACCACAACTGCGTGAAGGGAAACGGCCGTGTCTCCAACAAAAACGGCCGTTCCCCCCCACAACTGCGCGAAGAAAAACGGCCGTACCCCTGTACGAATCAATCAGTAAACAAAACTGGTTGAGCAAATCGGGGTGTCTGAGGCTGTCGCACCATAGGGCGATCAACAGGAGTGGGACGGCGTAAACTGGTGCCTGGCACCACCACAACAGCCACCGTATCACCAGACATATTAAAAAACTCTACACTGTAACCCGGTTCCAAATCAGGAACATCATGCCGCTCGACTACCACGCCAATATCGCCGGCCAGGAGACCATCTTCGGGCAAATCTACTAATAAGATCACATCTTCAAACAGAGGAAAGTCCATCATTCATCTCCTTCAACGGCCGTTAATCAGGGAACAGCGTAATGAAACGAGGAAAATTTGTGCCGGTATCAATTTGCCAGATAGTACGCACTTGTAAAGAACGGCCGTCTGGTGTGAACAACAGAGCCTGAACTTCATAGCGTATGCCGTAGGCTGTCTCCCGCACGGCCGTTACCTCAGCCGTCAAATGGTATTGTCGCAAATCATTCGCCAACGCTTGCCAATTTTCCGGTGTATACCCAAACGAGAGCAGGACAGCAGCTTTACTCTTGCCTCGTTTATGCTCGACATCCAGCAAATAACCCCGTAACTTCTCCGGGTGAATAACTGCCTGTGATCCATTTGGAATTTTCATAACTCTTGCGGTTGATTATACCACTAAAGCCAATGGCCGTATCACCAATAGAAACGGCCGTTCCCCACCACAACTGCACGAAGGAAAACGGCCGTATCCCCAACAAAAACGGCCATCCCCCCCCCACAACTGCGCGAAGGAAAACGGCCGTCCCTAATCCCAAAAGATTGAACAACAGTTAGAGGGTTACAACTTCAACCTCAATCCGTTCTGTAACCTCATGATCTGCTGCCAACATAGTATCAATTTCATCCAAAACTTGGGCATGAAAATATCGCTCCCCACATTCCACACACACAAGTGCCGGAACATTCTCCACAATATAGAGTTGTTTGTTATACCAGTGGAATCGTTTCACTTTCTTCTCGACTGTTTCGCCCTCGCAAAATTCACAAATCCTCATCACTCCGTTAAAGCGTATACCGTGATAATCAACAAATCACGGCTAACATGAAACCGGCAAATCACCTGAATAAGACGGCCGTCTGGCACAGGTCCTTCAATACAATAGCGTGTACCACGCATATCATGGGTCATTCGTTTCTCCACCCTGCCTTTCAAAATAGCATGTTCAATGTCTCGTCTTTGTAAACCATGTTCCAACATTTCATCTTCAGCATGGATTGATATTTAGTCGCCGTGTCATAAGAGTTTCACCGCGAAGGTACCAAAACCTTTAAAAAACCCTTGAGAAACCTTGTTTTCCTTCGGCAAGGTACAGAGCTTGCTCTGAACAGGGTGAAGGGGCAGCTCTTTGCAGCTTGTAGTGACAAATCAGCGCAAAATGAGGGTGCCCCAGCCGGTGGGGTCGGTGAGGGTGCGGGTGGGCACGTGGGATTTCATCATCTCTTGTACGGCCTGGCCTACCTGATCATTGTCGTTGACATTAAGGGCCAGGCCAATGACCAGCCCAGTGGTTGGGGTGAGGTTGAGATCACTCCAGGGGATGGCCGCTTCGATGATGTAGCCGAGGGCGGTTGGTTGGGCCGCCAGAATGACCCGATGGCCGCCGGGTGCGTCTAAGATACGCCCCTGAGCTGTGCCCTGAAAACGAAAGGCGGAGGGGGGAATGGTATTAAAATCACCAGGGGAGAGGGTGATCTGAAAGTTATCTATATTGAGGCCGGCCGCGTCGTTGCTTCGGTCCGTGTCAAACTGTATATCCACACTATCCCCCCGGAATATCTGGTTGCCCGTTTGGGTCTGCACATGGATATCATCGGTGACTTCGACGATGATGTACAGATTGTTGTTGTCCCAACCAAGCCGCCACACGGCGTCAACATCATCGGTGCCATCCCAGGTGGGGTGGGTGTAGACGCGGTAGGCGGAGCGGTAGGTAGGCCAGTCGGAAGGCCAATCGGCCAGGTTGGCGTTGATGGCTGGGGGGGTCTCAAAGCGGAATGCTCCGACCTGGTAGGTGGGGCTGCCGGGAACGGTGGGCGCAGGGGGGACGGTGGGAGACGCGGCCGCGAGGGTTGGCGTCGGGTTTTGTCCGGGCAAGGTAACGGTGGGGGCTACATCAATAAGGGGTAAGGTGGGGGGCGCGGCCGCACCCGGCAAGGTGGGCACAACAATAACCGCCGGTTCAGGTTCATCGGTATCCCGCAGGAGCAGGACAGCCGCCAGGAGCAGGAAAGTAAAGAGGCAGAGCGCGGCGGCGACAATCCCCCCAAGCAACAGCCAGTTGCGGCCGCGGGGGGCTTCAAACTCGTCTGGCTCTAATCCTTCCCAGGGGTCATCGGGGGGAGAGAAGGGTCTGCTCATGGTTTTACCTCAAGTGGCGCGGTGGAGAGTAATAAACTTTTGCCAAACCGCCGCGGCCGCGCCAGGAAATAAACGCCTTTCGATTGACGGATCAACTCATAAA
This sequence comes from Anaerolineae bacterium, assembly GCA_023384415.1. Lineage (GTDB taxonomy): Bacteria > Chloroflexota > Anaerolineae > Promineifilales > Promineifilaceae > Trichofilum. The sequence goes on along the minus strand of JAHDWJ010000018.1, from coordinate 32,191 downwards.
TCCAGGGGGTTTTGTCTACATAGAGAAACCCCCCTCGAATGATGTCCCGGAATGTTTGTACCCCAATAGGCACTGGTTGCAGGTCCATGGGGGGATTATAACATAGGAGTGGGCAGTGAGCAGTGAGCAGTGGGCAGTGGGCAGTGGGCAGTTATGTGTTTTTACTGACAACGGGTATAAGCTAACGCCCCCTCACGCCATCGCTCATAAATTCCCTGCAACGGGCTAAATCAGATATAATCTGGCGCGATGGTCAGGAAACCAGCTTTGACGCGGCCGCGCAGCGTAACTTATACCGGCTATCTTGTGTTTATTGTAGGAGTGATCAATGGATGGCGGGCCTGGGTTTTAAGCCAACAAGGGGCTTACCTGACCACCTTTGCCCCCACCTTGGATCCCCATGCCCGATTGGTACTGTCCTTGATGATTATGGTAGCGGCTGCCTGGCTCGCGGCCGCGCTCTGGCGTAAACAACCGTATACCCGTCAGGCCATACCACTCTTTTTACTTCTCTGCGCCTTATACCGCTTAACCCTGCTGGCCCTCTGGGTACAATCCCCCGTCGCCCGGCAGGGGTGGGTTGGCGAGATGGTGCTGTACGCGGCCGCTATCCTTTTCGCCCTCTGGTCCCTAAACCGCCGCGCTAGTCAGTGGTATTTCACAGGTCAGTCAGCAGTGAGCAGTTAGTGACATAGCCGCTGGCACTTTCCCAATCTCTCAGTCTCTCAATCTCCAGTCTCTAATCTCTACTCTCTACTCTCCCCAAAGGTTCCACAATGTCCGATCCTAACCTTGACAAACTAAACCAACTCCGTAACCAGGCCCAATTGGGCGGGGGCGAAGAAAGCCAGGCCAAACAGCGGGCCAAAGGCAAAATGACCGCCCGCGAGCGCATCGAAGTCCTACTTGACCGCAACTCCTTCCGCGAAACCGACGCCTTTGTCGTCCACCGGGAGACCAACTTCGGTATGAGCGAGAAAAAATATTTGGGCGACAGCGTTATCACCGGCTGGGGCACCATAGATGGCCGGCTGGTTTACGTCTTTAGCCAGGATTTCACCGTCTTTGGCGGCAGCCTTAGCCGCGTCCATGCCGATAAGGTGTGCAAAATAATGGATATGGCCATGAGGAACGGAGCCCCCGTCATTGGCCTCAATGATTCTGGTGGGGCACGCATCCAGGAAGGAGTCGTCAGCCTGGGGGGATATGCCGATATTTTCCTGCGTAACACCCTGGCCTCTGGCGTCATCCCCCAAATCAGTGCCATCATGGGGCCATGTGCCGGCGGGGCCGTCTACTCCCCAGCCCTCACCGACTTCATCTTCATGGTTAAAAACAGCAGCCACATGTTCATCACTGGCCCCGATGTCGTCAAAGCAGTCACAGGTGAAGAAGTCACCTTCGAGGAGCTAGGGGGGGCGGACACCCACAACAGCATCAGCGGTGTTGCCCACCTGGCCGCCGAATCCGAAGCCGACTGCCTTTTCCTCATCCGGGAAATGATGAGCTACCTGCCTTCTAACAACATGGAAGACCCCCCCTTCAAAACCACCACCGATGATCCCCTCCGTATGGATGCTGCTCTGGACAGCATTGTGCCCGATAACCCCAACAAGCCGTATGACATCAAAGAAGTCATTCACCATATCGTAGATAATCGGGAATTTTTTGAGGTACATGAGCATTACGCCCAAAACATTGTCGTGGGGTTTGCCCGGTTAGGCGGGTACAGCGTGGGCATTGTCGCCAATCAGCCGATGGTGTTGGCCGGGGTGCTGGATATTAAAGCCAGTGAAAAGGCGGCCCGGTTTGTCCGTTTTTGTGACTGCTTCAACCTTCCTCTGATTGTCTTTGAGGATGTGCCCGGCTTTTTGCCTGGGGTAGACCAGGAGTATAACGGCATTATCCGGCATGGGGCCAAGCTGCTCTATGCGTTCTGTGAGGCCACGGTACCCAAGATTACCGTTGTTACCCGCAAGGCGTATGGGGGGGCATACTGCGTGATGAACAGCAAACATATCCGCTCAGACCTGAATCTGGCCTGGCCAACGGCGGAAATTGCCGTGATGGGGCCAGATGGGGCGGTGAATATTATTTTCCGGCGGGAGCTGGCCCAGGCAGAAGACCCGGTCGCTCGCAAAGCGGAATTGGTGGCTGATTACCGGGAGCAGTTTGCTAACCCGTATGTGGCGGCCCAGTGGGGGTATGTGGATGATGTGATTACACCCAGAGAAACGCGGCCGCGTCTCATCAACGCCCTCAATATGTTACAAAACAAACGGGACCACAACCCACCCAAAAAACATGGCAATATGCCCCTCTAAATATGACCCTACTGAAAAAACTGGCGCAGAGACGCAAAGACGCGAAGTTACCAGGGAAAAAGTCGCGCTTATTTGGGTCATTCGTGACTATTTTCAGGAAACGCAACTATGAACACTGACTCCTTAAACCTGCGCAAATTCGACAAGCTCCTCATTGCCAACCGGGGGGAGATCGCCGTGCGGATTATCCGGGCCTGCCATGAGTTGGGCATTAAAACGGTAGCGGTCTATTCTGATGCTGACCGGATGGCCCCCCATGTGCGTTATGCCAACGAGGCGTACCATATTGGCCCCTCCCCGGCACGAGATAGTTATCTGGTGATTGAAAAACTCCTGGATGTGGCCCAACGCTCTGGGGCCGATGCCGTTCATCCAGGGTATGGCTTCCTGGCCGAACGGTCGGTGTTTGCCCAGGCGTGTCTGGATGCGGGGCTGGTCTTTGTTGGCCCTTCGCCAGAGGCGATCCGCATTATGGGGGATAAGCAGATGGCCCGGGCCGCGGTGATGGCCGCCGGGGTGCCGGTGGTGCCAGGGACAGCCAAAGGGCTAACGGATGAAGAACTGCTCGCGGCCGCGCCCCAAATAGGGTACCCGCTTCTGGTCAAAGCGGCCGCAGGTGGGGGGGGCAAAGGGATGCGCCCCGTCTATAAATCCATAGACCTGGCCGATGCCATCGCTGGAGCCCGGCGTGAAGCCCAGGCCGCCTTTGGTGATGGCACCGTCTATCTGGAAAAGCTGCTGGTAGATGCCCGCCATATCGAAATCCAGATTTTGGCTGATAGTTATGGCAATACCATTTACCTGGGGGAGCGGGAATGCTCTTTACAGAGGCGGCACCAAAAGTTGATTGAGGAATGCCCTTCGTTTGTAGTCAATGAAGATTTGCGGCAAAGAATGGGGGAAGTGGCGGTCGCGGCCGCGAAATCAGTTGAGTATGTCAACGCCGGTACGGTAGAGTTCTTGCTCGACCGGGAGAAAAACTTCTACTTTTTAGAGATGAACACCCGGCTGCAAGTGGAACATCCGGTGACAGAACTGGTGACAGGGGTAGATATTGTCCAAGAGCAGCTCAGGGTGGCTCGCGGCCGCCGCCTGCGCCACCGCCAAGAGCAAATCCAGATGAAAGGGTGGGCCATTGAGTGCCGCATCAACGCCGAAGACCCATACAACAATTTCCTGCCCAGCACCGGCATCATCACCCACAGCACCCTGCCCAGCGGCCCCGGCGTCCGCGTAGATACCGGCGTCTATCCCGGCTACGAAATCACCCCCTACTACGATTCCATGATCAGCAAATTGATCTGCTACGGCGAAACCCGGGGCGAAGCCGTCTTGCGAATGCGCCGCGCCCTCGAGGAATACCGCATCATGGGGGTCAAAACCAATATCCCATTCCACCAACACATGATGGACAGCCACCGCTTTTTACTCGGCCAATTTGATACCAAATTTGTCGAAGAGCGGTTTAGCATGGAAGACCGAGAGCGCACCAACCATTTAGAAGCAGCTATCGCGGCCACCCTCATGGCCCACCATCAGAGCCAGGAAGCCAGCCAGATTGTGGCTCCCGGAGCGCGAGATACCAGCAATTGGAAATGGCTAAGCCGTTGGGAGCGGTTGCAGAAATAGTAAAACGTGAAGCGTGAAATGTGCGATTCCTTTAATCACCTACCACACCTCATGTATCACTTATCAGTTGAGGCCGTATGAAATATATTACCACTGTAGATAGTCAGGAGTTCGCTATTGAACTCAAGCCAGATAACCAGATTGTTATCAATGGTGAACATTACACCCTGGATGTGGAACGCATGGCTGAAAGTGGGGTGTATTCTCTGCTGATCAACAACCGCTCCATTCAGGCCCTGGTCGAAGAGCGAGATAAACAGTATGAGGTGCAAATCTTGGGGGAGATGTACCAGGTACAGGTACAAGATGAACGGGCTTACCGGCTGGCCCAGGCCAGGGGGGGACTGGCGGAGTCCGCCGGTGAAGCGACGATTAAATCCCCTATGCCGGGCATCATTCTAAAGGTGCTGGTTGAAGATGGGCAAAAGGTCGCCAAAGGGGAAAAGGTGATCATCTTAGAATCTATGAAAATGGAAAATGAGCTGCGTTCTCCCCGTGATGGGGTGGTACATCATGTGTCCGTGTCCGCCGGGGCCGGTGTGGAAAAAGGGCAGATGTTGGTGACCATTGGGGATTAGGAGATTAGGAGATTGGGAGATTGGGAGATTTTGGGGATGTATGGACCCTGCCACTCTGCCACTCTGCAACTATTATCTTGAGGAGAAAAACTATGAGCCGGGCCAGGAAAATTGGGTTAGGGGTTGGCGGGGGTATCATTGTTTTACTGCTGGTGCTGGTGCTGGTGATTTATAACCAGACCCGCAGACCGTTTCCGAAGGTACGCGGCCGCGTAGACGTGGTCGGCCTGCAACAACCTGTAGATATATACCGGGATGAATACGGCATCCCCCACATCTACGCCCAAAACGAACATGATCTTTATTTCGCCCAGGGGTACGTCCATGCTCAGGACCGGTTCTGGCAAATGGAATGGTGGCGGCATGTCGGTCAGGGGCGCATCTCCGAAATTGCCGGCAGCGGCACCGTTGAATTTGATGTGTTCATCCGTACCATGGGCTGGAACCGCCTGGCCGAAAAAACATTGGCCTATTATGAACAAGAAGAGCCGGAGTATGTTGCCCTGCTCCAAGCGTACAGTGATGGGGTCAACGCTTACATCGAAGCCAACCGCAAAAGCCTCTCCCTCAACATCACCATCCTCGGCCTTGTCAACGATAAATGGGAAATCGAACCCTGGACCCCCCTCAACACCATCACCTGGGGTGTCGTCATGGCTGATGACCTGAGCGGCAACTGGAACAGTGAGGTCAACCGGGCCAAAATGATTCAGGCGTTGGGAGAGGCCCAGGTTGCCAATCTGCTGCCGGGCTACCCTTATGAGAACCGCCCTGTCACCGTGCCCACAGATGCCATGCCCTTTTTAGACAGCACCACCCCTACAACCCCCACCAGCCAGACCCCCATTGATTGGCATAACATACAGACCAACCTGGTTGGGGCCATTCCCCCAGATGGATTTGCCTTTGGGGCTGACCTATTTGTGGGCAGCAACAATTGGGTTGTCAGCGGCGAACATACCAGTACGGGGCAGCCGCTTCTAGCGAACGATCCCCACCTGGGTATCCAAATGCCCTCCATCTGGTACGAAATCGGCCTTCATGCGCCGGGCATGGATGTCGTTGGCTTTTCCTTCGCCGGGGCGCCAGGGGTAGTTATTGGGCACAACAACCATATCGCCTGGGGTGTCACCAACACTGGCCCGGATGTGCAAGATTTATATATTGAGAAAATCAACCCCAATAACCCACGCCAATACGAGTTTCGCGGTGAATGGCAGGATATGACCGTCCATGAAGAAATTATCAAGGTTAATGGGGGTGACGATGTGGTGTTAGAAGTGCTAGAAACCCATCATGGCCCCATCATCAGCGACCTGGTGGATGACAGCAAAGATTTATTGGCCATACGTTGGACAGCCCAGGAGCCATCACGGGTGCTGCAAGCGGTCATTTTGCTTAACCAGGCCCAAAATTACGCTGATTTCCGTGCTGCCCTGCAATATTGGGATTTACCGGCGCAGAATGTGGTCTATGCCGATATTGAAGGGAATATCGCTTACCAGATGCCAGGGCGTATCCCAATCCGGGCCAGGGGCAATGGGCTGCTGCCTGTGCCCGGCTGGACCGGGGAGTATGAATGGGAAGGGTGGATTCCTTATGATGAGCTGCCTCGCCTGTTCAATCCCGCTGAAGGGTTTATTGTCACTGCCAATCATGCCATCGTAGATGCCGATTACCCCTATCTTATCGCCGTAAATTGGGCCGATGGGGACCGGGGGGAGCGGATTATCCGTATGCTTGAGGCGGCTATCGCCAATGGGGGGGTCTCTATTGAAGAGATAGCCCGTATCCAAAATGATAATTACTCCCTATTGGCCGAGAGTTACCAGCCACTTTTCCGGGGTCTATCCAGTAATGACGCTCAGATTCAGGCGATAATTGAACGGATCCGGGGGTGGGATTTGCAGGAGCACCGGGACAGTGTGCCGGCCGCTTTGTTTGAAATCTTTTTTATGCACCTGGTCAACCGGGTCCTGGCTGATGATGTGGGAGCGGAACATGTCAACACTATTTATAGTTCCATTTTCTTCCATCAGTTAGCCAATCAGCCTGGGGCTGTCTGGTGGAATGATCGTAATACCCCGGCCCAGGAAACGCAGCAGGATATTGTGCTGCTGGCTTTGGCGGATACGCGAAGCTGGTTTGAAGCGAATGTAAGCAAAAATATCAACGATTGGACCTGGGGGTCCCTTCACACGGCTACATTTGTCAGTGCCCCGCTAGGGCAGAGTGGGGTTGGCCCGATTGAGCGGATTGTCAATCGTGGCCCGTTCCCGGCGGATGGCGGCCGCAATCTGGTCAATGCCAATAGTTGGCGTTGGTCTGACCCGGCGGCCGTGGCCGGTCATGTCTCTATGCGGATGATTGTAGATATGGGGGATTTTGATGCCAGCCTGGCTGTGATCCCCACCGGGCAGAGTGGGCACCCGTACCACAAACATTATGATGATATGATTGAGTTATGGCTGAATGGAAAGTACCACCCAATGTTGTTTAGTCGGGAGGCTGTGGAGGGTGCGGCCGCGACTCACTTGATTTTGCGACCTGCCAACAAATAGCAGCTCAAAGCGAGGCTCTTTCGCCTCGCTTTGATTTTGTGGTGAGGCAATTTATGAAACGGTGGCAAAAATGGTTGTTAATTTTTTTGCTGGTAATTGGCCTTGCGGCCGCGTACCTTTTCATCCCCATTCCCATCAACCTGTCCGCCTACCGGGGGTTGGGGGAGCAGTATGATGTTCGTATCCTGCGGGACACTTGGGGCATTCCCCACATCTTTGGCGTCACCGATGCCGATGCCGCTTTTGGTCTGGCTTATGCCCACGCCGAAGATGATTTTGCTACCTTGCAGCTTACCCTGCTGGCGGCACGGGGACAATTAGCAACCGTCTTCGGCCAGGATGGGGCGCCCAACGATTACATGGTGCAGCTTCTTCGCATTGAACGGCAGGTTGAGGCCGGTTATGACACCCTTAGCCCGGAGACACAACAAATTTTACAGGCGTATGCCGATGGGTTGACCTTTTATGCCGCTTTACATGAGGATGAGGTATACCCTGGTTTATTTCCTGTGACAGGGCAGGATATGGTCGCGGCCGCAGTGCATAAAACTCCCCTCTTCTTCGGTTTAGATGGGGCACTGGGTGAGCTGTTCGCCGACGAACGCCGCCGCCCCGTCTCCCCCCGCCCTGGGCAAACCTGGCTGCCTTACCAACCCGGGGCCCCAAACCCATATTTCGCGGGCAGCAACACCTTCGCCGTTGCCCCCAGCCGTACCAGCGATGGCTCCACCTACCTGCTCGTCAACGCCCACCAGCCGTATGCAGGGGCACTCTCCTTTTATGAAGCCCATATCCGCAGCGAAGAAGGGTGGGACGCTGTCGGGGGTCTTATTCCAGGGATGCCCTCCATTGCTCATGGACATAACCGGCACATCGGCTGGGCCTTCACCGTTAATTCGCCCGATCTGATTGATACCTACGTTCTGGAGATCAACCCGGACAACCCAAACCAATACCGCTTTGACGGCCAATGGCGTGATTTAGAAGTGGAAAAGGCTACTTTGCGCGTCAAAATCATGGGTCGGCTCATCATCCCCATAAAGCGCGAAATATTATGGTCTATCTATGGGCCAACGGTGCGGCAAGATCATGGCACTTATGCTATCCGTTACGCCATGATGGGGCGGGTAGGGCTGTTCGAGCAGTTCTTTCGTCTGAATAAAGCCACCAGCCTGGCCGAAATGCAAGCGGCGATGGAGCTATTACAACTGCCGATGTTCAACATGGGGTATGCCGATGCCCAGGGGAATATCGCCTATTATTACAATGCAGTGATGCCGGTGCGGGCTGAGGGGTACAATTGGCGGCAATATTTACCTGGCGACAGTTCAGAAACGTTATGGACCGAATATGTTCCTTTTGCCCAACTTCCCTCAGTCCTAAACCCCCCTTCCGGGTTCATCCAAAACGGCAACAGTACCCCCTTCCAAACCACCCTCGGCCCTGGCAATCCCAACCCGGCGGATTATTCGCTCACCTGGGGCATTGAAACCCACCAGACCAACCGGGCGTTGCAAGCGTTGACTTTGTTAGGCGCAGATGAAGCGATTACCTGGGAAGCGTTTAAGGCGTATAAATATGACCTGTTCTATCACCCAGATTCAGATATGGCGATGTATGTGAACCAGATTGTGGGGGCGGATTTGCCGGATGATGTGGATGTGCAAGCGGCCGCAGCCATTTTAGCCGCCTGGGATTTACAAACCAACCCGGAAAGTACCGGGGCCACCCTGGCTATCCTCACTATCTTGCAGCTAAACGAGACCAGTTCTGGCTTCAACGCCTCCCGACTGGTTGGCCACCCTATTCCCACTGAGCAGTTGGTTACAAGTTTTATCGCCGCTGTCCAACATCTCAAGCAGCATTTTGGGCGCGTAGATGTTTCCTGGTCTGAGGTCAACCGTCTCATTCGGGGAGAGGTAGATTTGGGCATGGGAGGTGGGCCAGATATTCTCCATGCCACCTATGGGGAGCGGCTGCCCGATGGCCGGCTGCGTGTTTTCGTAGGGGATGCGTATCTTATGGTCGTGCGTTGGGATGCGGCCGGCAACGTCATGGCTGAATCTATCCATCAATACGGCAGCAATGTGCAGCACCCCAACTCCCCCCATTATGCCGACCAGGCCCCTCTGGCCGCCAACCGCCAATTGAAACCTGTCTGGTATAATGAAGCTGATATTCGCGCCAACCTAAAGTTGGAATACCGTCCGGGGGAGGAAATGAGCCGTTAGCCAGTTTCTAGTTTTCGAGTGGCGAGTCTATAATCTCCAATCTCTAATCTCCAGTCTCCAATTAATCATCATGAACAAAGGCAACACCCTCATTTATCTCTTTTTTGCCGTCTGCTTTTTTTGGGCTCCGGGGATGTTATGCTCCCTTTTCTTTCCGGGGACCTTGATGCCCTTTGCCCGGCTGACCTGCCCGGAAGGTACCACGCCTGACGCCCAGGTGGTTAAGGAGACGTATACCGATGGCACCAGCTATTCGGTCTCTTTGCAATGCACGGGCGAAGGGGGCAGCGATTCTGAGCGGCTGTGGGGAGTGCGGGGGGCATGGGTTTTGTATTTGGTGACGGTAGGGGTTGGAGCGATAACCGGGGGGTGGCTGCTGCTTTCGCTCTGGCTGCGGCCGCGACCCGCCCCCCCGACTTCTCCACACCCAGGCATTAACCTGGAAGGGGATATGGGGTTGCGCCAGTTGATCAGCAGCAACCAGAAAATTGCCGCCGTAAAACATGTACGCCAGGCCAGTGGGGCCGGCCTCAAAGAAGCCAAACAATATGTAGATTGGCTCACCGCCCAGATGGGGCCAGGTGAAGGTGTACCGGCCGGTAAGCTGCCCGTCCAGATGGCGGTAAACGATCAAGAGGTATTAGATTGGCTGACTCAGGGGAACAAGATTCAAGCCATTAAGCGGCTTTTTGATCTGACAGGTCTCAACTTACAAGAAGCTAAGAATGTTATTGAAGCAATTGAGCGGGGAGAAATAACTATCCGCGAGGGGGCTCCATTGATACACAACCTCATCCCCGGCAGCCGAAACCCGACGGAAGCGTTTTATGACCCCCAGGTGCAGGCTGAATTGGCTCAAGGGCGCAAGATCAACGCCATCAAACGAGTCAGGGAAATCACTGGGCTGGGGTTAAAAGAAGCTAAAGATTTGGTAGATTCGTGGGAAACCCGATAAATGAACCACGGCGTTGCTCATAAAGACGGATTACGGAAGGTTGTTCCCACCATCCGTTATTTTCATCCATCATGGCGTGCCCTGCCTCTGGGTACTTCTTAGAGGACCCTAAAAAGAAGCAATATCGCCACACCTACCATACAAACATCCACGAGGAAAAACACACCAATAATCAGCCGCTGCGCTGGACTCAACCGGCTTAAGAAACCGGAGCTGCCCTCTTCATCTTCTTGAACAACCGCATCGGCACCCAGGGCTGTATCCATGGCCCCGGCGCGGGTACTTTTTTCCCGCAGGCGATCCAGGTCAACCCCAGAAGATGGTGGAGGGGGCGCGGCCACCGGCGGGCTTGCCACATCTTCATCATATTCACTTAACCAATCCGGGGCAGCCGCTGGTTCATCATCCCCAAAATCAAAATCATCATCATCAAACAAGTTGCTCATTGTCGTTCTCCATTGAGCCAATACCCATTGGTATCCTGGGCAAAAATTTTGTTGTACAACTACATCACTAGGCTACTCTGTTCTGGCGGAAATGTCAACTGTTAATGAGTGAAAATGACACAAGACGTAAGTACCGCAGACAGATTACCCGCCATCGTCACCGCTCCGGTTTGAGCTATAATCTCGTTTAGGGAATGAGGAACCATGAAAATAGGGATTAACGCGCATCTGCTTTCGGGGCAGGCAACATATCGTCGGGCTGGGATTCATCATTATATTTTTCAACTGCTGCAACATCTGGTGCTGCCAGAGGGGGACAGCGCTTCCCTCCTGGTATTTACCGGTAAATCAGCTCCCCTGCTCACCAATCCCCATCTCCAGGTACAAACGACCGCCTGGCCCACGGAGCGTCGGTTGGTACGAATTGCCTGGGAACAATTAATGTGGCCGGCCGCGGCCGCGACCCACCATCTTGATTTGCTGCACAGCCTGGCCTTCGTCACCCCCCTGCTCACCAGGCGGCCTACCATTGTCACGGTGTACGATCTCAGCTTTGCCCTGCTGCCAGAGCAGTTTCCCCTGTGGCAGCGCATCTACCTCAACAGCCAGACCCGCCGCTCCTGCCGCCAGGCCCGGCGGGTTGTTGCCATTTCGGAGTCGGGGCGGCAAGATATTCACCGCCTTTTTGGCCTGCCGCTGGAGCGGATAGATCTGGTTTACCCAGGGGTAGATGAGCATTTTACTCCCCCATCGGCTGACGCGGTAACTCAGTTTCGCCAGACCCATCCGCTGCCACCCCGGTTTATTCTACACGTAGGCACTTTGCAGCCGCGCAAAAATTTGCCCTTTTTGCTCCATGTTTTCGCCCAACTGCGCCAGGATGCCGCTTTTGCTGATGTGGGGCTGGTGTTGGCTGGGGGAAAAGGGTGGTATTATGAGGAGATTTTTAATCAGGTACAGGCATTAGGAGTGACGGATTGGGTATATTTTCCTGGTTATGTGCCGGATGAGGATCTGCCCTACTGGTATGGCGCGGCCGCGTGCCTGGTCTTTCCCTCAGCCTATGAAGGGTTTGGCATGCCCATCATTGAAGCGATGGCCTGCGGCACCCCGGTCATCGCCGCCAACCGGTCATCCATTCCCGAAGCTGTCGGTGAGGCCGGATTGTTGTATGATGGCGAGGACGCGGCCGCGCTCTTGACCCATTTGCGTACCCTATTGACCCAGCCTCACCTGGCCTACCATCTCCAGCAAAAAGGATTCATCCATGCTCGCCGCTTTTCCTGGGCTGCTTCTGGTCTGGCTCTGGCGCAGGTATACCAACAAGCCCTACAAACCAGCCCGAATGGGAAAACATTTTGAACCGCCTTTTTCATTATGTAAAACAACGGCACAACACCATGCCAACAGCACCTTTCCAGAAAACCGCCCCCTGCTCCTTAATTTGAAACCTGAAACCTGAAACTTGAAACCCCCTCCCCATGAGTCACCGCAAAACCACCCGCACTATACGCACCTTCACCATTTTGAGCGATATTTTGCTCATTAACCTGGCCTTCGCCTGGGCCTATGTTGTTCGTTATGAACTACAATGGTTTTTGCCCATCCAGAGCAAAGACCCTTACGCCGCCTTTATCGTCCAACAGGTTGTCCTCAACCTCATCCTCATCTTCACCTTTTCCCAAAGCCATGTGTGGCAGCGGCGACGCGGAGATTTCTGGCTCGATGAAGTGGTAGGGCTGATTTATCCCACCTTTATCGGTATCTCTTTGATGATGGCTTACACCTTTTTGGATCGTCCGCTGGCTAATTCGCGGGGTCTATTGGTGTGGGCTACCTTGTTTATCTTTCTCTTCCTAAGCCTTTCCCGATGGATACGCCGTCTGATCATGGGGCGGCTGTATCGGCGGGGGATTGGTGTTGATCAGGCCCTCATCATTGGCGAGGGGGAGCCAGGGCGCAGCCTCATCCGCACTCTGCTGGCCCGCCCCGACCTGGGATATCAGACCATCGGCTATCTGGATGCCGGCCTGGAGCAGAACAATATCGGTTCCGGGCGTATTCCTCACCTGGGAACCTGGACCGATTTGTCCGCTATTGTGGAGAAAAATCCGCAGCTTCGCACCCTGTTTATCGCCTTGCCTGTTGGTATGACCCAACAAACCTCTAAGCTGATTCGGCAAGGCAAGAGTTTGGGTCTGCGGGTGCAGGTTATCCCGGATATGTTCCAACTTAGCCTGAACCAGGTGGAATCTTCCAGCATGGGGGGGATTCCGGTGCTGAGTGTGCGCGAGGTAGAGATTAACCGGGCAGGTCAGGTGGTAAAGCGGATTTTGGATCTGGTACTGGTGGCGATTGGAGCAATTCCGGTGCTGCTCCTCAGCGGCCTTATTGCCCTGGCCATTAAATGGGAGTCACCGGGGCCGGTGCTGTTTTTCCAGGAACGTGTGGGGCAGCATGGCAAGTTGTTCAAGATGATTAAGTTCCGCTCTATGATTGTGAATGCGGATGACCAGAAGGCAGCTTTGCTGGCAATGAATGAGGCGTCGGGGCCGATTTTTAAGATTCGTGAGGACCCCCGGTTGACCAGGACGGGTAAGATTTTGCGCCGCCTGAGTCTGGATGAGCTGCCCCAGTTGTACAACATTATGCTGGGTAATATGACGTTGGTAGGGCCGCGGCCGCCGCTCCCTGATGAAGTAGCCCAATATCAGCCCTGGCATAAGCAGCGTTTGGAAGTGAAGGGGGGATTGACGGGGTTGTGGCAAGTTAGCGGCCGCAGTGACCTCACCTTTGACGAACAATGTCTGTTAGACATTTACTACATCGAAAACTGGTCTCTGGCCCTGGACATTCGCATCATTTTGCATTCCATCCCGTATATTTTGTTTGGGCGGGGAGCGTACTGAGGGGTATTATTGACCTCACCCGATCACGCCCAGCACAATGCCTAGCTGCCCCAGGTAGTAAGTAGACATAATCAAATATTGGGCATATGGAACGGGGCGGCGGAATTTGTCGGTGGCGATGAGGGCATCGGAGAGGATGAAGAGGACGGCCCCAGGAAAGAGGTACGGGAGAGCGCGGGGGTGAAAGGCGGCCGCGACCCCCATCAGGCTGATCACCAGTAGATAAAGCATCACCGGCAGGCGCAGCTTGCCTAGAACAGGCCACAACCAGCCCCCCATCGCTAGAGCCAGCAGCAAAATTACCCCGGCCCCCAGGTTCAGGCGAATCTGGGTAAGTTCCCGGCTAAAGGCGGCCAGATAAAAAAGATGGGCAATGAGGAACAGGCTCAGGCCGATGACAAAATAGCGGCGACGGTCCAGAGCTAAGGCCACATCCCCCCCAGCGGAAAAGAGCAGCCCGACAAACAGCAATGCGGCCGCAGCCCCCTCCCCCTGCCAGACCGTATATCCAGCCAGGCAAAAAATGGGCAGCGATTTAACCAGGTAATCCCCTTTGTAGGGAAGTTGGGGGAGAAAAGCCAGGTATGCGGCCGCGTTCAGAAAAAATAAAGCCAACAAAAGCACGGGAGACATCACAGCACTATCTTTGCAGTTTTTCTTGTCCCAGACAGAAATTTACCGCAGAGACGCAGAGAGCACAGAGTTTCTTTCAGTTCTTCCTCTGCATTCTTTGCGTCTTTGCGGTTCAAATCCAAAAAGTGCAAACATAATAATCACAGGTTAGGGTTTGCAAATTTGGCGAGTTTTTATGTGAAGCGTGATACTTTTCTGGTCTCGTCTCACGTTTCATGGGCCAAGGGCAAATTTTCAATCAGTACCGGCTCAATCGGCTCAGCCAGAGGGAAGTTAAGGATGCGGCTGTAAAAATAAAGTTCCGCTTCCAGAGAGCGTTTGATATTTTCAGCCCGGCGGAACCCGTGCTGCTCCCCGGCAAACGGGACATAGGCCACAGGAATCCCTTTTTGCCGTGCGGCCGCGACCATCATCTCCGCCTGATTTGGGGGTACCACCGGGTCCTCTAATCCCTGAAACAAGATTAACGGACAAGAGAGCTTATCCGTGTGGTGAATAGGAGACCGTGCCCGGTACAAATCAGCCCGCTCCGGGTATGGCCCTACCAGCCGGTCCAGGTAACGGGATTCAAATTTGTGCGTATCTTTTGCCAACGCTTCTAAATCAGCCACCCCAAAATGGCTGGCCCCGGCGGCAAACAGCCGATAGAAGGTCAAAGCCACCAACGTGGTATACCCCCCGGCACTTCCACCTCGAATCGCCAATTTAGCTCCATCCACATCCCCCCGCGCCACCAGATATTGCGCTCCGGCGATGCAATCTTCAACATCAACGATACCCCACTGCCCATTCAAGGCCCGGCGATAAGCCGAGCCATAGCCGGTGCTGCCCCGGTAATTAACATCGAGAACGGCAAACCCCCGGCTGGTCCAATATTGAATACCCAAATTGTAGCTGGCCTGGGCTGCGGAGGTCGGCCCCCCATGGGAGAGTACCAGGAGTGGCGGCCGCGCTCCCTCTTCCCCCTTAAATTCCTTATTTATAGGGGCGTAATAAAACCCGTGAGCTGTCGTGCTGCCCGTTGTGGGGAACTCAATCGTTTCCGGCAGGGAAAGATAACCGGGATCAAAATGATCTTTACTGGCATGGGCCAGAACCGTTAATCGCTGGCTGCTTGTTTCATAATGGGCAATTACGGTGGGGGCCGCCGGGGAGCCGGCAAGCATCGCCAGCCTCTCCCCATATATTTTCAGGCCATAAAGAATTGAATATGGTAAATTGATCGGTCGCAGTTCCCCATTCTCTGGTTGCAAATGGGCTAACTGCCAATGGTTACGCTCATTGATCAGGCACCAAATATCCCCCTGAGGATCAAAGGCATACGTACACATACCCAACTGCCATTGGGGCACCCCAAATTCAGCCGGACGGGGGTGAACAGCCTCGGTGGAGCCATTATGCCATCGGTAAATATTCCACCAACCAGTACGGTCGGAAACAAAATAAAGCGTTCCATTCGGTGACCAACTGGGCTGGAAAATGGATTCTTCCAGGCCCCCAGCAATAAGCTGCGACGCACCCAAGCGGCCATTGGCTAACACTGGGGCCAGCCACAGTTCGGTGCCATCCCAGGGCATATTGGGGTGGTTCCAGGTGAGCCAGGCCAGCCATTGCCCATCGGGGCTGGGGGTAGGGGAAGCATAAAAATCGTTGCCTTCAGCTAAAACAAGACCGTGATCGGTACCATCTAACCCTAACCGCACCAGGGCACTGGCTGCTTGTTGGGTGGATTGGCTGTGGTCTTCCCGGATGGCGTATAAGCTGTTGCGGCCGCGATCCGGCACAAAGTTGGCAAAGCGCAGTTGGCTGTCTTCCGTTAGGGGAACAGGGGTGTTCCCAATCGTCTGGCGATACACCAGTTGGTCCTCAAAGTTGGTGAAATAAACCACTCCTTGATGAACGGTAAATGGGGCCCCACCGTACTCGTGAACACGGGTACGAACATTGAATGCGCCTGGGGTGACATCCTCAGTTTGCCCATCAGGGGTATGCCGCACAATCACAGAACGACCGCCTTCACGCGGCCGCATTTCTAGCCAATACATATCAGACCCATCAAAAACAATCTCACTAAGCCCTGTTGTACCAGCAACAATGAGATCAGAACTAATAGGGGATTTCCAGGAACCGAAAGGGGCGGTTGTTCGCTGCGGCATAATGATATTTCCACGCCAGAGTTAATGGCAATACCAGCTTACGAGATGCGCCTAAGCATAACTAACTTTCACCTTCCGTCAAGGAGTACGGAGCGATTATTGTAGGTCAAAAGTGAGGAATCAGATCATGTTCTACGAATTTTACCAACTTCTTGACGAATTAGAACGCTTGTGCTAATCTTTTGTATGAACGTATGTTCTGACTTCCCTCTTCCCCCCTCCCAGGCACAGGGTGCAGGTGGAGACCCCACCTGCACCCTCCCCGCCTTTCAGGTCAGGATAGAGCCAAACGGTGATCCGGTTGAGGATACCCTTTCACCGGGGGGCGGCATAAGTTCACCCGTTGTCTGGCTGCCGCTGGAATTGGCCGCCACCTTATTAAAAGAGCAGAGCAAAATGGATGGATGGAGGTAAAAATCATGCGTCAAGAAGGAGTTCCCCCTGGTAAACAGAGCGCCCTCATTGGATTGGGCCAAATCCCCGTATCTCGTCAGTTGATGATTGGTGTCATTTTGGTTATCGCTCTACTGGCCTTTGAGCTGTTCAACTTCGACACCACCCAATTCGCCCTGAAGAGCCTTCTGGGCGATGTTCGTTTTTTGGGGTTGTCATGGGCGGCTATTTTAGCCATCGCCTTTTGTGCTATTGATTTTGCTGGTTTGGCCCGGCTGTTCACCCCTGAGCGAGGGGCTGATGAGCCAAAGGCGGTCTGGTATCTCACTGGGGCCTGGCTTTTAGGAACTTCTATGAATGCGATTATGACCTGGTGGGCCGTTTCGCTCACTTTGCTCAACCATCCGCTGGGCAATGAGGTGCTGAGCCGGGAGCAGCTGCTCAAAATTGTGCCGGTGTTTGTAGCGGCTTTGGTCTGGCTGACACGCATTATGTTCATTGGTTCTTTAACGGCCGCTGGGGAAAAGTTTTTGTATGGTGCGGAGTATGAGTCGTCTGCCAGGTCAGTTCCATCTGTACAGCCAGCCCCATCCCGTGCCCAACAACCGGCGCGGCCGCAGCCTGTTTTACCCAATCGCCCGGTCGCGGCCCAACCTACCCGCCCAGCTATGCCTGTTAAGCCACTTATGGATGACATACCATCTCCCGCTTTTCGTAATAATAATCGCCCTGCGCCCGAACCAACTGTAGCCCCGGTGCGGCCGCAGCGCCCCAACAACGCTCCCCGGGTTCGCCAACGTCCCCCCGGCCCAGTCCGCCCCAATATGGGTGGGTTATCGGCCAGTCCACGTAACCACGATTAGCCAGAGGTAATTATAATGATTTGCTACAATCCGGGAGTATGCTAAAAATGTCCAATATACAACCAACCAGTACACCTTATACCCCCATCATCGAGGGGGGAGCTGCGGTCCAAAGATGGGCGCAGCCAGCATTCGCCCCGCAGCCTATGTTCACTTCTGATGATGTCCAAAAACGGATGCTCTTGACCCTGTTGTTGGCCGCCCTGATCATGGGTGGTTTGATACGGTTTGCCTTGAGCTTGCATTCGTCAGCGGAAACTATTACCGTAACCCAGCCTCAAACAGCCAATGGGGTAGGTACCAGCGGTGACAACAATAGTGGCGCAGCGGCCGCCAGCCAGGCCCTCCCCACCCATTCAACCTTATCCCCGGTGTTCACCCCAGAAATCCATTACTGGGCCAATCACATTGAGCGATGGGCCGCGCAGCACCAGATTGCCGACGCTAACCTGGTGGCTATTGTGATGCAAATTGAATCCTGTGGCTTCCAGGATGCCCGCTCACCAGCCGGGGCCACCGGGCTGTTCCAGGTGATGCCGTTCCATTTTGACGTCGGTGAGAACCATTATGACCCAGAAACCAATGCCTACCGGGGGATGTTGTTCCTTTCGCAGCTGCTGGCCCAAGCAAATGATGTGGGGTTAGCCTTTGCCGGTTATAACGGTGGCCCCAGTGTAATGGTCCGCAATTGGGATAGATGGCCCAATGAAACACAGCGGTATTACCGATGGGCTACGGGCATTTATCAAGATATTCAGAATGGGGAAACGAGCAGCCCGACAGTGCAACGATGGTTAGATGCCGGCGGCCGCAGTTTGTGTCAGCAAGCGGCCGCACGTCAGCAGCAATCTCCAGCCACAAATTAACAGCCCTCTCCCTCTCCCTCTCAAAAAGGCCAGCCTTCGGGCTGGTCTTTTTGTTTTCCCGGCCAGCAAACGGTTTGGCACGCCTGACAAAGAAGGCATAAAATCAGGGGAATGGAGAGGAGCTACGGAAATTCGCGGCTGTTGAAATTGACCGGGGACAAATAACAGACAATGGCGAACCACGCAGTCCTCAGCCTTTATTTTTCAGGAGAGCAACATGGGATTTTTACGTCGCCTTTTTGGGGGTCAAGAAAAACCACCCCCGGACAATCCAGGGGATCCCGATGGGGTCTATTTTTATGTGCAATGTGACCATTGCCAGACCGCCGTTCGGGTACGCGCTGACCGTAAACATGATTTTAACCAGGAAGGGGGGCAATATAGCTGGCACAAAGTGATTGTAGACAGCAAATGTTTCCGCCGGATGCCCACCGTTGTCCACCTGGACAGCCAGTTCAATGTAATCAGCGCGGAAATTCAAGGCGGCCGCTACATCAGCAAAGCCGAGTATGAGGCGTTCCTTACGGGCTGAGCAGTCATAGCTAAATTTCTGCCTGCCCAGCCCGGTTGTTCATTTACGCCAGGCTAATTGTTTCGCTTCCAAAAGGAGTTACGGCTTTCTTCACAAGGGCAATAATCTTTGCCTCTTCGGCCGGCGTCAACTTTATCAAGGCAAAAGAAGCCGCCCACATATTGCCATCGTCCAGATTCGCATCAGGCTGGAACCCAAATGTCGCATATCTCACGCTGAACTTGCTTGCGGCCTGGAAAAAACAAATAACCTTGCCATCCTTGTTCACATACGCGGGCATCCCATACCAGGTCTTCGGCATGAGGTCTGGTACATTGGTCGTGATCATCTCATGCAATCTTGTGGCCATGAAACGATCATCTTCCTGCATCTCCGCAATGGCTGCAAACACCGCTTTTTCACCTTCTTCCCTGTTCTTGCTTGCTCGCGCTTCCGCTTTCAACTCCTGGGCACGCGCCTTCATGGCCGCTTTTTCTTCGGCGGTAAATCCTGCATCAGACTTGCTGGTGCTTTTTTTTGTGACTGTCTTTGCGCTCATAAAAATCTCCTTAGCTAATTTGGGTTATTTTGAAACCTTGCCGTAATTATTCACCGCAAAGATGCCACGGACACAAAGAAGTTGAATAATTTCTTGGCATCTTGGCGGTTCCATTCTTGTGAACCTGAACGGTTACACCTTGCCTATAAATCAATTTATCTTTATAATAAAGATACTTCAATGTAAAGATAATGTCAAGGGTATATTTCTATGACGGAATCAACAAAGGTAGATCTGAAGCAGCGAGCCTTGATGGCCGTAAGGGATTATGGGGTGAATTTGACCCAGTTTCGCAACGCCATGAGTGAATGGGCAGGTCTCAATGTTACCGACATGGAATGTCTCAGGCTGTTATTCCAAAAAGGAACTGCCACCCCGTCTGAACTTGCCAGGCACACGGGTCTCACGTCTGGGGCAACGACGGCCATGCTGGACCGTCTAGAAAAGGCGGGCTTAATCGAACGCCACCCCAATCCCCATGATCGCCGTGGGATATTGATTACGCCGGAAAAATTAAGCGCGGAAAAAATGGCCTCCTGGTTTGCGTCGGCCAGAAAAGCCCAAGAGGAATTGATTTCAAGTTACTCGGAAAGCGAACTAGAAATTATTGTTGATGTCTTTGTACGTTTTGCCAAACTATGGGATCAGGAGCGGGAGAAGGTACAGAGAGGTCAGTAAAGGGGAATAGGGCCATACCGCGCCAGGTTCAGTGGAGATAAGCCGTGCTAGACCAACATGGCCGTTGCCAACTCATTCCTCGCGCCGGCTTTATTGGGTGTTGGGCGGCCGCAACTCCCGTTCAGTAATACGGAGGTAACTTACCCGGCTGCCTAACGGTCTGCCCTTCATCTGCGCCGCGGATCGCAGCAGAGCGGTGTCAGGTGGAAATGCGTGTTGGGCAGCCCTAAAACAGACCTTTTGGTTGCACTAGCCACCAACTCCATAAAAATATACACTGTTCGTCACAGAATCCCACAAGATAAATTGTTCCCCTAGCCACGTTTCACCTAAAAAACCCTTTGAACGATAGCAAATTCCGCCAGTGACATCCTCGGGTTTCCAAGATGGACTGAAAACATCGTAAGTTGGGTTAGGAAGCTCAAAATACGAAAAAATCGCATCACACGGTACACTTTCAAAGTTGTCTCCCATGTATGCTTCCAGGAAAGCAGGCTCAACTTGAAAGCGCAGATAAATACTATGCCCCTGCCAAGTATCTCCTGTGCCTTCAAGATTGGTAACTTCCGTAGGCAAAGGTGATTGAATCAAAGCTTCAAACATCTGTTCAGGCGTATTCCCTGAAGTCGGCCTCGGCGATGGGTGAAAACCACAGCTCACCAGGTAGATAGCCAACGCGAAGATCATAGGCAACAAACTTTTTGCCAAAGATGGCTTCACTGGAGTAAAGAACATTTTGGTCTCCCGGTTTCTGAGCCGCCCAACGCCGCCGTCAGGTGCGCTGGCGTGGTCGTCCAAGTCCTTCGCTAATAACCAGATAGCCAGCCGTCCGAGGCATCGCGCCAGCGTCACCTGCACGGGTTGTTAGGACCTCTTCTCTTTCTGAGCAGGAATTTCCAATGCCTTTGCCAAAAACAACCGCCCCTATCTTGGCTGAAAACCACTAAGCCGCTTCGGGCATCGCGGCTTGTTTCAAAACATCAGTAGCCCACTGATTGATGCTCTTGCTGTTGATTTCTGCTGCTGTAGCGACTGCCATATGAATCTCTGGCGGAATTCGCAGGGTTAATTTGCCCGAATATGACCGTTGTGGCGATTGCCCAATTTTTTCACACACTTCCAGGTAATGATCTACAGCATCATGAAATGCTGCTTCCAGTTCTTCAACGGTACTGCCATGAAAGCCAACAATATCTCGAATCCCGATAATGTGTCCAACGAAGATTTTGTCTACAGGGTCGTATTCAACTTTCGCGGAATAGTTTTGGTAATTCATTTCGTTCATGGGGTTACACCTGCCCTCTGTAAGAATTCGCGCACATCTTTCACACGATAACGCAGCGCTTCTTTTTCAGGGTGAGGCCGATGAAAATCGGCGCGTTGCCCATTCAAAATGAATGTGACCCGTGAACCACTCCCCTCAATCACCTGACATTCCAGAGCCACAAGCAAAGACTCAATGCTACGCCATTCAATGTTGCCGTTAATCGGGTCAGCGAAGATTGCGGAAAGTGTTTTGCGCTGCTTTGTGTTCATGTCTTCTATTATGATAGCAGATTGCGCCGTCACTTTCCAGTGTTGCCGCCGCTCCTAACAACCAATAAAGCCGACGCGGTGAGGTTGGGGGGAACGGCCACGTTGGTCTGGCGCGGCTTATCTCCCCGTTAGGCCTATGCCCCAGAATCTAGCGGTAGCTGTGCCAGCAACAAGGGCCGGACCGCAAAAGATAATTGCCAAGGGTTTGATGTCATCAAGCCGATTTCACGCGAGGACCACACGGCAAGTCCCCATGCCGAAGAAATGATGGAGCAAATCAAGCCTGAAGCAAGGAAGCGCGGCCACGGGTTAATGTGTTGGCGGAAGGGGCCGAGAACAAAGCCAGATAGAACTGCTGGTACCAGGCCAAAGATGTAGGACCAAAAGATAAAAAAGATTATGCCGCCGAATAGCACGGCAAAGTTCTCGCCATCTCTCTCAGAGATGCTGGTGCCAAGAAGGGCAACCCAGAACAACAACGCCCCGATTGGGGGGCCAAGTCCGCCGAACCATAGGGCGCCATTGAGCATTTTCTTTATAATCGTGCCCGTCTTTTCCATGGGCCTAACTATGTTATTAGACTGAGGGTTGTCGGCTAAAGTGTGAAATAAGCGGTTTAGGCGGTGCAGTCTAATTGCATCAAGTCCAGTGTAAATCTCGCAAAAAATGGCGAATTTGCAGTCTAAATGGCTAAAATGGTGGTATATTTAACAAATGGTTTGACTGTCAAGCATAGCCTGCTAAAAATGAACTAATTATGAATGGCGTTGTGCTCCTACGTTTTTCCCCTATCAACAACACCATGATCCCTACTAAAAAGAAATTACTCGACCATGTGCGTGATGTGTTGCGCCTGAAACATTACCCTTACTGTACCGAAGAAACTTATGTAAGCTGGATTCGCCGCTACATTTTATTCCACAACAAACGACACCCAGCCGAGATGGGGGAGTCAGAATTAGAAGCGTTTTTAACCGATTTGGTGGTGCAGCAGCAGGTTGCCGCATCCACGCAAAATCAGGCATTACAAGCGATTCTATTTTTGTATCGCGAGGTGCTTAACCAGCCACTGACACAGCAAATAGAGGCATTGCGAGCTAAAAAAGCGGAACATTTGCCCGTGGTTCTTTCTAAAGAGGAGGTAACGGCGGTTTTAGCCCAATTACGCGGCCGCGAAAAGCTCATCATCCAACTGCTCTATGGCAGTGGCTTACGAGTCATGGAATGTTTACGCCTCAGAGTTCAAGACATAGAGTTCAACCAACAGCAAATTATGGTGCGGACAGGCAAAGGGGGTAAAGACCGCGTGACGATGCTGCCCACCAAAGCAATTCCCGCCTTGCGGGCACAATTGGCCGAGGCGCAAGCCATCCACCAAATGGATCTGCAGGAGGGGTTTGGCCGTGTTGAACTCCCGTTTGCTTATGAACGCAAAGCAACCAATGCCGATAAAGAATGGGGGTGGCAGTATGTTTTTCCCGCCTCACAGCGTTCCCATGACCCGCGCTCAGGTGTAGAGCGTCGCCATCATCTGCACGAAAGCGTCATTCAACGAGCCGTCAAACAGGCTGCCCAACGAGCTAGTGTGTTCAAACGGGTCAGCCCCCATGTGTTTCGGCACAGCTTTGCTACCCATTTATTAGAAGCGGGATATGATATCCGCACTGTGCAAGAGCTTTTAGGACACAAAGATGTCAGAACAACCATGATTTACACCCATGTCCTCAATAAAGGACCGCTTGCGGTTCGCAGCCCCCTTGACTAACTACTCTCTGTAAATAACCCCTGTAAGTTTGGCCGTGTCACAGGCCAAGAAGAAACACGAATAGGGAAGGAAACCAACCGGCAATAAGCTGCGGATAAATTTTTATTGCCTGTGGTGAGCTTTGTTCCTGGAACAGTGCCCAAACTCCCAAATCATCAGTGGCACAGCGATGAACCGCCTACTACAAACTTGCCACGAATTTAAGTAAGACTGTCCTGCCCGCTGGCGTGGAAGGTATCTTGCCATCTCCAGGGGTTACTCGTACAATTCCGCATGTAATGCCTTGCCTAATTTTTGTTACATGTTAACTACTAAGGCACACAAGAGTTTCACCGCGAAAACGCCAAGAGCACTAAGAATTTCTTGAGAAACTTTGTATTCTTCGCGTCTTAGCGGTTAGTAGTTACCTTACCTGAGGAAAAACCTGTGACTACAACAGCCGAACACGCGGCCGCGCTCAAACGAATCCGCGAAGGATTAGCCACCAAAGTTCGCATCCTGGTTCCAGCCGATGCCTGCCCTGTATGCCGCCATTATGAAGGGGTATATGAATTTGAGGATGATATTCCAGCCATCCCTTTTGAAGGGTGTTCCTGCCCGGATGGCTGCCGGGCCTATTATGCCCCGGTATTGGATCGGCGTGGCCCATAAGAGATGATGCGGCCGCACCGTCATTCCCACCCTTTTACCCCCGCCCTCTCCAAAGCAGCCTGGCTGGGGGTGTTGTTCTTCTTTCTGTTCACATTGGCAGCGTGTGGCGGAGAGGCGGCTGAACCTACCCCAACCTTAGACCCGGTTGCGGCTGCGGGCGAGGTAGTTTTTCGTCGAGAATGTGCTGCCTGTCATACCATCACCGGCAGCACCGTCGTCGTTGGCCCACCCTTGATGGGGATCGCTGCGCGTGCGGCCGCACGTGTGCCGGGTCAGGATGCCCAAAGCTATCTCCTGACCTCCATCATGCGTCCTGATGAATACATCGTCGAAGGGTTTGAGAACACCATGCCCACCAACTTTGGCCGCAAACTCACCGGTGAGGAAATAGATGCCCTGGTCGCTTATCTGCTCACCCTGGAATAATCGGGGGTTGATTGGAGCAGTGGTTATTACTGTATTGGTGTATTAGTGTATTGGGGCATGGTTTACCTTCTCTGGAAACGGTGCCTGACAAACTTCTGATCGCCAACGGTCAACTGCTCACCACTAGTAAAATCGCGGTTGGTGATCAAATTTATAAAGATCGCTTAAACCATGCCTACTATCCCTTATCTATGTTCCTTATCTATCCGTGTTTATTCTATGAGTGGCTACTTTCGAAGGAGACTTCACCGGCGGTGGCCGACCACTATGAATGAAAATTTGTAGGACGATTGGGCAAATCGTCTGGGCGATTTACCCAATCGCCCTACATTTTCGAAGGAAATAACATGAACCGGGTTCACCACCGACAATGAAAACTTATCCGCAAATTATCGTTGATTAACGCAGATTGTTTTACTTCCTTATCCGTCTTTCTTTTGTCAGTGGTTATTTTCACAGGAGAAATCAATGTCCACACGCAAAAAATGGCTCTACCGCATCCTGGGGGGAATTGTGGGTCTCCTGGCTGTTCTGCTGCTCATCGCCGGATTTGCCCCGGTGAAGATGGACCCGATCGTGCCCCCGGAACAGTACGGGGCTGGTTCTAGCAGTGTACAGCCGTCATACACCGGTCTTTTGCGTGAATTTCCCCCCGAAAATGCTCCCGCCACTAACCCCACGACCCCAGAAAAAGCGGAACTAGGCCGACTTCTCTTTTTTGATCCCATCCTCTCGGCCAACAATGACATCGCCTGTGCCACCTGCCACCACCCAGATTATGGGTTTAGCGATGGGCTGGTAAAAGCGGTTGGAGCTGGGGGAATAGGGGTTGGCCCGGAGCGGAGTGGGGGTATCACCCTGAGCCGCAATACCCCAACCCTGTGGAATGTGGGGTACAATAAAGCCCTTTTCTGGGATGGGCGGGGCAACTCCCTGGAAGACCAATCCACCACCCCGATTACCCATGCGGATGAGATGGCCGCCAATCCGGCAGAATTGGTGGCCAAGTTAAAGGGAATCCCAGAATATGAGCGGTTGTTCGCGGCCGCGTTCCCTTCGACCGATCCCATCACCATGCAAAACGTGCAATACGCCCTGGCCGCCTTCCAACGCACCCTCGTTAGCAACAACAGCCCGTTTGACCAATATGCCGCCGGGCAAATTGATGCCCTCACCGCACAACAGCGGCGCGGCTTAGATCTGTTCCGCTCCGGGGCTACCCGCTGCTTTGAATGCCACGCCGCCCCCACCTTCGCCACCGAGACCTTCCGGGTGGTAGGGGTGCCCAGTGATGATTTGGGCCGAGGTGGGGTGGTGCCAGATGCGGCCGCAGGGGCCTTCAAAGTACCCACCTTACGCAACATCGCCCTGACAGCCCCCTATATGCACAACGGGGCCTTCACTACCCTAGAAGAAGTGATGGAGTTCTATGCTGAAGGTGGCGGCCGCGCCCATGGCTTCAGCGGTGTGGATACCTTCGTCCAGGGGTTCGACTTCACCGACCAGGAAAAGGCGGATATGGTCGCTTTCCTCTATGCCCTGACCGATGAGAGCGGCCGGCCGGCCGTCCCCGCCACCGTGCCCTCCGGCCTACCTGTCGTTCCATCCCTGAATAACCCGGCCCAGGCCGACATCGCCCTCCACAACAGCGCCATCAGCAGCGGTGGCCAGCCTGGCAGTCGCGCCCCGCTCACCCTCACCGTTGGCCCAGGCCAGAGTATCCAATCCGTTGTAGACCAGGCCCGCCCTGGGGATACCATCCTCGTCCCTTATGGCCTTTACCACGAGCGGGTCGTCATTGATCTCAACAACATCACCCTGCACGGCGTTCCCAACGCGGCCGGAGAATACCCCATTCTCGATGGTCAGGGGCGGCTGCCTGATGGCGTCGTTGCTTCCGGCAACAACTTCGAGATCGCCTATTTGCATATTCGCCATTACACCAGCAACGGCGTCCTGGTCGAAGGGGTTAAAGGAGTCCATTTCCACCACCTCATCACCGAAGACACCGGCATTTATGGGGTATACCCGGTGCAAAGCACCGACGTACTCATTGAGTTCGTCTCCGCCAGCAAGGTGATGGATGCAGCCATTTACGCCGGGCAATGTGAAAATGTCATCGTGCGCGACAGCATCGCTTTCGACAGCGTGTTGGGCATTGAGTTAGAAAACACCGTCAATGGGGAAGTGTATCGCAACCACACCTACAACAACTCTCTGGGCATCTTCATCGTTGTTTTGCCCAACCTCACTTCCAAAGTCTCCACCCAAACAAAGGTGTATGATAACCTGACCGAAAATAACAACCTGGCCAACTTCGCCCGACCTGATATGACCGTCTCCTTTGTCCCACCAGGGTTAGGCATTCTCCTGGCCGGAGCCGACAATGCGGAGGTGTATAACAACACCGTTCGCAACAACAAAACCACCGGCATCGCCGTGTTTAGTCTAACCGCCGCCTTTGACCCGACGGAACTGGATGTTGGCCCAAACCCGGAAAACAACTATATTTACAACAATCAGTACGAGAACAATGGGTACGATCCTGACCCATTTGTGAAAAATATGGGTATCCCTACTGGGGATATCTTGTGGGACGTTTCCGGGTTTGGGAACGTATTTGATGACCCAACCGCCCAGGGAAATTTCCCACCTATCTTACCAAAAAGTAGTTGGCCCACCCCCATCCAACGCATCTATTTTCGTTTACTTAACTTTGTTGTTTCGGCTGTGGGTTAGCCACCTGGGATGTATTGAACAAGTCAATAATTGGCGAAGGCCATATGATTTGCTGGGGAGAAGTAGGGGCCATTACAAATAAACGGAGTTAAATCATGAAACCTCTATCACGAGGCCTGCTTTTGTCGCTGGGCTTATTTTTATCTTGTCTAATTTTGTTGGTTGTTATAAACCTCGCCAGTTCATCGGGCTACTCCCTTGGGGCACAATCGTTGCTGAACGTGACCCCAGTGGCCTATCTTCCTCATATCCGAAGTGCCCCGCCCACGCCTACCCCTATACCCCCTGAGCATCCAGCACAAATTACTTTTGTACCCTTTGTTACCGGGATTACAACCAAATCTATCAATGCTATTACCCATGCCAATGATGCTCGCCTGTTCGTGGTATTAAGAGAGGGGGTTATTCAGATTGTCCAACCGAATGGAACCATACTGCCAACCCCGTTTTTGGATATTCGCCCGATGGTAGGAACAACCAATTGGGAGGAAGGAATGTTAGGCCTGGCCTTTCACCCATCGTACCCATCGGTGCCCCATTTTTACATTACCTTTACCCATAAAGTGACGAAAGCCATCCATCTTGAACGATATACCGTTAGTAGTAACCCCAATCTAGCTGACCCGGGTAGTCGCCAGATATTGTTGGTGATTGATAAACCCGATGATGGAGGAATCCCTAGCCTTGTTCACAATGGAGGGGATATTCATTTTGGGCCAGATGGTTATTTATATGCCGGGTTTGGTGATGGTGGCCCAGACCCTTACCCAGGTAGCCCTGCGCCAGGCGATCCACATAACAATGCACAAAATTTACAAACATTGCTGGGCAAAATCATCCGCATTAATGTCAATAACAGCAGCGGGATACCAGCAACTTGTGGGAACATATCAACTTATTCGATCCCGGCAGATAATCCTTATGTTGGTGAAACTGTTTGTCAGGAAATATGGGCTCAGGGGCTACGAAATCCGTGGCGGTTTAGTTTTGATCGGCTAACAGGAGATATGTTTATTGGGGATGTTGGAGAATGGATGCGTGAGGAGCTAAATTTTGAACCGGCTAACAGTCCAGGTGGCCGCCATTATGGGTGGCATTGTTGGGAAGGCAGTTATAATTACTCCCTCTCCTATCCTGATGTGGCCGCAAGCTGTGAATATCATAACCCACAAATTTATACTTTTCCCATCTTTCAATACAACACCCACCAAAATGGGACTTGTTCGATTGTGGCTGGATATATGTACCGGGGGACAAAGTATTATTCCCTCTATGGGGATTATCTATTTGCTGATTTTTGTACGGGTGTTTGGCTGGCATACCAACAAGGGCAGCAGTGGGTTGTGTACCCCGCAGGCAATGCTGGTTTCTTCCTTAGTACCTTTGGACAGGGGTTTGATGGAGAGCTGTATGCTGGCAGTTGGGTTCAAACGGGCAATCAAAATACGCTGTACAAAGTGGTGCCTATAGATTAGCCCCCATGTTACAACCCAGTTTGGCAGGATTTATGGATTGTAGCAAACCACTTACTTAACAGTCAAAGCTGGTAATGGATAGGCGAGATAGGGATAAGCATGTGGGCCGGTTATCGGTAATCGCCCCCCGGTGATGGGATCATAGAAACCTATATGCAGGGGGTAAACCCCAGGGGGCAGGTCGGGGGGAATGGGCAGAATGTAGCTGTCCTCGATGATTTCCCCGGCCTGCCACAGATGGGTGGGGTAGTTACCGTTGACCTGGGGGCCATCGCCCTGGGCAACCGGGGGTTGGGTGGGATCGCCTAAATGAATGAAAGTGGTGTAAGGGTGATGAATCGCGGCCGCAGCCCGCCATCTCACCCTTATCTCCACCTGCTCCCCTTGCCGGGCCGTATCTGGCAATACCTGTACTGCTTCCAACACAATCCCCTCCCCAAATTGGGCTAATGTCTCTCCCGTGGAAGGGGGCCAGGTTAGCGGCCGCACCGTTACCCACCCCACCGGTACTCGTTCCGTTTGGGGGTCTAACTGCACCGTCACACCAACCTGGGTGGGGGCGTCCATCCAGTCAAACAGACGAACCGGCAGTCGCTCCGAGACAATCAACCCGGTCGGCCAGAGGGTTGCCGGGTAGCGGCCACCCCCATGATACCCCACCCATTCCCCCACCAGGGTATGCTCCCGCCCCACCAGGGAGAGATAAACCAGGGGCGGCTCTGCGGGGATTGTTTCGGTCTGCCA
Source organism: Anaerolineae bacterium (assembly GCA_023384415.1). Lineage (GTDB taxonomy): Bacteria > Chloroflexota > Anaerolineae > Promineifilales > Promineifilaceae > Trichofilum. Next base: position 2,563 of record JAHDWJ010000018.1, on the reverse strand, counting down.
GTAAAGCTGTACCCACACATCCTGGCCCGGCTGGGCGGTGGTTGTCTCTACCTGAACCGCCACCAGCCAGATGCCCTGCCCCATCTCCAGGTTAAGACGGGGTAAGTCAGCCGGCAGCCTCTCTGGGGAAAACGGAGTGGGGGGGGCATAGGCCCGGGGAATGACCAGGAACAGGCAGGTGAGGGTGGTGAGCAAAGCGGCCGCAGCTGCTCCCCAGCCAACTTCTATGCGCCGCCACCCCCGCATTCCAGCTACCAGCGTCAATACCAGCGGCAGCAGCGCCGGGAACAACAGTCGCCCCTGATCGGCCGAGGTGCGTAGGGCGAATTGGACCCAGCCCGCCAGCAGCAGCCCAACCCAAAGCCAACCCCAGAAAAAGAGGGCTGAGGGCTGAGGGCTGAGGAGTGAGGGAGTGTATATGAACAAAGAGCGCAATATTTTGTAGGGCGATTTGGCAAATCGCCCTACATTTTCGCTGGTGTGAGAGCGGATGAGGTGAAGGAGTGTGCCTATCAGGCTGAGCAGGATAACAGTGTGCCAGAGGGTGTAAATCCAGGAGAGCGGCCGCACGTTCATCCAGCCAAAGATGCCCAAAAAGGAGAACCAGACGCGGCCGGCCTCACCCCAAAGCTGCCTCAAAGTAAATGCCCGATCCCCCCCCGCCAGGTCCACAAAACGGCTGGCGGCGGTTGGGTCGCCATAAAGCAGCCAGTTACGCCACAGCAGCCAACCACTCAACAATAGGGCCGGTAAGGCCACGTAGAGAAAGGCGTCCAGGAGAAGACGCGGCCGCTTCAACCGCCAGGCCATCCCAATGAAAAACAGCCCGGCCAACCCCAACAGCAGCAGCCCCGCCGTCTTGCTCAAAATCGCCAGGCCGATGGTTAGACCGAGCAGGAAGAGCCGAAGAGGATGAATGGATAGATTGGTTATTACTGTATTAGGGTATTGGATTCTCACCATCTGCCACAATGCGGCCGCGCTCAAAAAGGTGATCAGCGGATCGTTGCTAATGGTGGCGTGGATGAAATTAAACTGGGGCAGAAAGGCGACCAGGGCGACGGTTACTAATGGCCAGTAAACAGACAATGCTGAGGAGTTTGGAGTGAGGCGTGCCTGAATTCTCTGGGATTCCCCCCGGTTTCCTTCAGTTTCCTTACTCTCCCCCCATTCCTCGGCAAAAACATCTCTGGCACACCCATACACACAGAGCAGCGTTCCCAGCCCTAGCAGGGTAGAGAGCAGCCGGATCAGGTGGGCGGATAAGACCCAGCCGCGCCAGGGCCACGCTTCGCGGGGGGTATGGATAAACGCATTGATGTTGGCCGGGGAGTCGGCAATACCGGCCTGCACATACGGGTTGCTCCAGAGGGACGCGGCCGCGTCACCGTTATCAATCGGTTTAATGAGCAGAGCGGCCAGCCAATAATACAACGGGGGTTGGGCCGCTTCCTGCCGGGCCAATGTCGTCTCATCAGCCGGGGGGTGCTGCCCCGTTTCAGCAATGTACAAAGCGGTGAAAAAATGGTGATGCTCATCCGGGGCCTCAAACAATGGGTTAACCACACCATAGCCAACCGTGATAAGCAAATAAAGGATTAAGATAAAAGGGAAAACAAAAGGAAGCAGCAGGTCACTGTTGTTCTTTAGCATCACGTAGAACCTGCTGATAAACCCTTTCGGCAAGTCGAAAGCCAGCTACGTTTCTCAGCTTATCAAGCTCGGGCCGAAGATAATCAATGAGACCCTTTCGCCGGGCGGATATTAACACCCCAACCGTACCAATCATAATAAGATTGTAACTGTACAGGGGATCAGTCACCCCTAACCCCCGGCCACTCTCCCACGATGGTAGAGGGAAGCATATCCCCTCTCCTGGGGGAGAGGGCCAGAGTGAGGGGCTGTGTAGTTACCAACAATCATAGTGTCCCCAACCGCTTCAATGTTTCTATGTCTTCTCCATACTCATCTAAGTCATAATGGGGTGATATACCCCGGCTGCCTGACAACTGCTGGAACGTCCAGGCAATCGATGCCAGCCATTTCACATGCCTTGCCAAAAGAGAGTTTGCCCTTCACAAAAAGAGTGAGCGATAGTTCAATTTTTAGTTCAGCTTCACTCATTCGTGTTGCCTGTAACAATTCACCGAGAAATTCTAACGTTACTACCCCTTGCACAAAACACATCCCTTATCTACTTTGCCAGGATTATACCTCATATCTAGAGCACACCAGGCAGTTTGCCTTACTTCAGCAATTCTCAATTTGAACCCTGTGGTAGGGGTGGGACAGGCGGGCAACCATCTGGGTCAAGCGGTTTAACCTTATTCCCGCCTGTCTCGCCCCTTTTTGTACCCCCATTGCGGCCAAATCAGGCGAGACAGGTGGGAACTGAATGCTCCCGTTTGACCAAAACTCTGGCCCACCTGTCCCGCCCTACATCCATTTCAAGGCAAATTGAGAATTGCTGGCCTTACTTGATTCTTTTAATCCTCTACTGGACTCTAGTGAGAGGGTTAGAACTGAATTTGGGGGTAATTTTTCACCTGACGTATTGAATAAA
>JAHDWJ010000107.1 GCA_023384415.1 Anaerolineae bacterium | reverse complement strand
GTGGTGATGGTGCGGCTAACTCCGGGGGTCCCGACAAGGGTGCGTAACCGCTGCCTACTGGCATCGTAGGCAAATTGGCTCACCTGGCGGCCGCTAGAGACAAATCCGCCCCTTCCACAAATGTGTTGTTGTTTACAGTGACAAGATAGAGGGTACACCCATGAGCATCATGGCTGAAATGCTCCTAATCTTTGGGTATCGAAACCAATCGCTGCCGGTTTATGCCATCACTATTAATGATATCAATATACTGCGGGCATCCCGCTTCAAGGTGACGGCCTTCACAACCATCTATGACTTCTACCAAAAAAGAAACTGCATTTTTACCAGGAACCCAAGCCGGGTTTTGGAGACAACATTCTCCTGGATTCATAGCTACCACAAGGGATAAACCGGTGCCATCAGCATTTATACGAAAGATATCGTGTTGATAGACATTAGTAATAGACACCCTTCGGATAACGGTTGTATCAACAGAGAGAAAAAGCACTTGCTCACCATTTGCAGACCAATTTGGTTGAAAATCTACCCTTGGCCCGTAAGTTAATTGTCTGATTTCCCCTGTTTCTACATCTGCAACATAGATATTCCATTCGCTATCTTGCTGCGATGAAAAAGCTAATTGTTTGCCATCTGGTGACCAGGCTAAATCAGCCACACACAAATGCGTTGGTGCAAGCTGTCGCGACTTTTGACCATCATCTGACACCAAGTAAATGACATGATCCGCTAATTCTTCTTGCTTTGCCTCACCTATTTTGGCAATAAAGGCAAGCCATTTGCCATCTGGAGACCAATTCATAAGCGAGAAATCACCAATCATATCATATTCAGGCAAAGGCACTCTTGTTTTCTCATTGGTAGAGATATTTACAAGCCATATTTGAGAGCGTCTACCTGATGACCACACTTTATACGCCAACTGTTGCCCATCTGGTGACCAAACTGGGTAACCAGCAGCGAGATACGGCTCATTAATTAACTCAGTAAGCAGCTTTTGCTTAAAATTGTAAAGATATATATCTACGCCGTGGTAACTTTCCAGGGCTATTTGTTGAGCATCTGGGGAAAATGACCCCATAATTACATCCAGTTCCGGCCAAATTTGCTCTATGGTTTCTGTCTCTAATTCAAACAAATAGGCATAATAATTAGCCAACAAAATATATTTTCCGTCAGAAGACCAGTCATAATAAACATATATCAAATCAGCAGACGGTGCATTACATTTAGGAATTCGTATGAACGATGACAATATTTCAGGCGTGTAATTTGGTGATGGAGTTGCTTCAATGAGGGAAGATACCATTGTAGGGACTAGTGATGCTGCGAGTGGGGGTTCATTGGTAATTTGCAGGGCACATCCATTCAGGGCAACCACGAAAAGAGGAACCCACCAAAGTGCAGTGATTTTTCGCAAAACAGTTTGATTCATAACACACCTTTCATACAACCTGATGATATGGTTATCAAATATTGGGGTAAATCCATGAATCAACAACTTTTATCAATTATCAACTGACCATAAATGCAGTGATGATCATATCACGGTAGTTCAGCACACGGGAACACTAAAAGGCTTGTTGAGCTATTACAGATGAGTTATTGGCTACTGAAAAGCTCTGATGACAGCACGGCTAATTCGGCGTATATCACCTAGATGGATTAAATCAGAATTTTGTCTGTTGTATACAATTCCAGGTTGCTTTGGTTCGATTTGCCCTGTATTGTTTATACCATCTTGCAGCACATATAGAGCAAAAGCATCGGCAAACCCTTCACCACTATCACGCCCATAGTCCCTAAAATAATAACCACGTCCTGTTTGAGCAACAGGATCTGCATATGGTTCTTCCCAATATAAACCTCTACTAATTGAATGGTAAATATTACGAAGTCTGTGCCCATGATGTTTGTCAATTGCATGGCCAATTTCATGGATTAAAACGAATTCTGTAGGAACACCAAGTTTAAAAGCAAGATCGTATAGTTCTATAGTGCGAGAAATACTACTATATGCAAATGACGCCGGCACCCCAGAACTTCGCTCAAGCTGATTTATTTTTGTTATTCGCCAACTATCTCCCAAAACAGACTGCCAATCTAGCCCGTCCTCTTCAAGTTTTGATTTCACAAGCATTAAGGTCGTCTTTACCTGCTTCAATTCTTCTAGCGTCCAAACACTGCTCCCACCAGCAATAATCCAACGCCACCAATGTCCTTGATCACAAAGGCCACCGCTGCAAAATTGACTTTCGAGGTAACTCCAACATGCTTCGTCTCCATTGTCTGCACAATGGCCCGTAGAATCTGTAAAAAGTATAGGATTCCCGAGTACGTAGGCGTACCGGTTCAGCTGTTGGGGGTTGACGGGGTCCGGCACAATGGTATCTGCACTGGCAAACCGGCCTATCCCCGGCACGTAGAACCTGGCATTATAGTACAGCAGCCCCAGCTCCAGGTTCTCCTTCTGCCCG
>JAHDWJ010000053.1 GCA_023384415.1 Anaerolineae bacterium | reverse complement strand
CGTTTCAACGTAAGCTCTTTTTTCCACTTCGAACCCTCCCAGAGGGTACTGAAACGTCGGACTGGAAGAGCGGCGGGCATTCAACGATTTCCGTTGCTCCCACCACGACCCACCAGAGGGTACTGAAACCTCCAGGGCGATTCCCAGAGGGGATTGTGAGCTTGCGTTGCTCCCACCACGACCCACCAGAGGGTACTGAAACCATGTCTACAGATGTTGCGTACCATTGAGGAATTGATGTTGCTCCCACCACGACCCACCAGAGGGTACTGAAACAGCGAAGCTAGTGTACCCACACCATCTTTGACAAACCGTTGCTCCCACCACGACCCACCAGAGGGTACTGAAACGGCAGACGTTGCTGATGGCGACTTCATTTTCGTTGGTTGCTCCCACCACGACCCACCAGAGGAGGATGGGGCTTAACATAACGTGATTGTGGTTAGCCTGGAAAAACGGGCCCAAATCTATTCTGTCCGGCAGCGTAAATTGTGTGGGTAATCAGGCACAGACGGCGGCCGCACCAACCCCACCCCAACCGCGGCCGCCCGCCCCAACCGGCATCCGAGGGAGAATAACCAAGAAAAAAGGCCGCCAGCAGGCAAACTGAACCAACCGAAGCCGGTACTCATCTTTTCGCGGCTGCTACGGGGTAGGGGTTGAGAGCAACGCCGGTAATGTGCCCGGAGAAATCTTCCCGACAGCCCATGTCGAGCACCCGCGTCGTGCGGTCAAAGCTCATCGCGTCCAGGCGATCATTGGATTAAGGTTGCGGGCCAGGCGGTAGGCAGCCTCTTGGAAGCCAAAGCGGGGCCATAGGCGCGAAGCAGAGAGGTTAGGGCTTATCCAGTTGTTGTAGCAGTAGATATATCCCTCGTCCCGGTAGTGGCGCAGCCCTGTCCAGCACAACGCGCTGCCAATACCCCGCCCCCGTGCCGATTCGCGGGTGGCGGCCACCGAGAAGGTAAAATAGCCAGGGCCAACCAGCATATTTTCCGCTGATTCCCTCTCATCCCAAAAGCCGATAATGCCCAAAGCTGCGCCATTCTCAGTAGCCATCCAGACACGCACCTCTGGGTCGGTGGCCAGTTCGGCATATCCTTCCGCAAGCTCCGGCCACCGCTCCGGCGGGGTAGGGTGCCAGTAGGGGGCTTTCGCCAGTTCACGCATAATGACAGGAGACAGTTCACGCAATATCCCCTCGTCGCCTGCCCCAGCCCGCCGAATCTTCACACCGTCAGGAATCTGAATATCGGGAATGTCGTACTGGCGGAAATCTGACACCGCGTCAATACGCTCCTTGCCAAAACCGAGATCAAACCAGGCTTCAATCACCTTACGGTCAGCGGTGCCTTGATAGGTACGGTGATAAAAAACCCCTGAACTAACCCAATCATCTCCTAGCCGGACATACAAATCTTGCAAAGTGGCGGCCGACTCACCAGGGGACAGAGCTGAACCAGGCAGCCAGATCCAGCCACAGCGTCCCCACGGTTCGACGGTCCAATTGCCTATGAGATAAGCGACTATTTGGCCGCCGCGAGCGGCCGCGTACCCACCGCTCAATGCTTTAGCCAGGACCGATTGAACGGCCGTTTCTGCTTCGGCCAGTTCCGCAAAACGAGGTGGCAAGAAGGAAAGGGTCTGGCGGTCTCTCTGATGACGAGCGGCTAACAACGCGGCCGCGTCAGTTATCATTTCCTGACGAAAGGGCAGAATTTCGGTTTTCATGGGCTGTTCCTAACAAGGGTTCAAGTAGTGACCAGTAAGGGAATGTGCCGCGCCGAGCAACGCCTGGGGTGTTCCCTCAAAAATAACCATTCCCCCCTTGCTGCCCCCCTCCGGCCCCATATCAATAATCCAATCCGCATTGCGGATAACATCCAGATTATGCTCAATCACAATCACCGTATTCCCTGTGTCCACCAGCCGATTCATAATCGCTAGCAGAAGACTGATATCCGACATGTGCAGACCGGTAGTTGGCTCATCCATGACGTAGATGCTCCCCTTTTTGTGCAGTTCGCTGGCAAGTTTAATCCGCTGACACTCACCACCAGACAAAGTGCTGAGGGGCTGCCCCAGAGTGAGGTAGCCAATCCCCACATCCACCATAGCCCGCAGCTTATCGGTAATTTTGGGCACAGCAAAAAATTCCAGCGCTTCCTGAACCGTCATCTCCAGCACATCAGTAATCGTTTTGCCATTCAGCTTGTAGGTCAGCACCTCATCCTTGAAGCGTCGGCCTTCACAAATTTCACACGGTGTTTTGATCGCATCCAAAAACCCCAAATCGGTATAAATGACACCCAAACCATTACAGTTTTCACAAGCCCCTTTGGAGTTAAAGCTAAACAACGAGGCGCTGACATCATTTTCTTTAGCGAAAGCCGTCCGTATATCGTCAAGAATACCCGTATAGGTGGCCGGGTTGGAGCGGCTGTTGGCCCCGACGGCTGCCTGGTCAATCACAATAGCATCAGGATGTTGGCGCAGGAATGTCTGGTTAATGAGAGAACTTTTGCCACTGCCGGCTACCCCGGTGACAACGGTTAAGACCCCCACGGGAATATCCACATTTACATCTTGCAAATTGTTCACTCTGGCACGCCTGATAGACAGGGTGCCTTTGGCCTGACGAAAAGCCGGTTTGATGGCTAAGGCTTGTTTCATATGTCGGCCTGTTAGAGTATCAGCTTCAAGCAATCCCTGAAAGCTCCCTTCATAAACAACGATGCCACCGGCCGCCCCAGCCCGAGGGCCAATATCTATAATATGGTCAGCCACCCGGATCACCTCGGGGTCATGTTCCACCACCAGCACTGTATTCCCTTTATCCCGCAATTTTTGCAATAGTTCATTCATACGATGAATATCACGCGGATGTAAGCCAATGCTCGGTTCATCAAAAATGTACATGACATCAACCAGGCTGCTGCTGAGCTGTTTCACAATTTTAACCCGCTGCGACTCCCCCCCAGATAAGCTGTCGGTGGGGCGGCTAAGGGTGAGGTATTCCAGACCAATATCAATCAGATGTTGCAGGCGCTCGCTTAACGTGGCAATCATCGGGGCATTGATGGGGCTGTTGATCGTTTGAATGACGGTAATCAGCTGCGAGATTTCCATTGCTGACAGGTCAGCGATGTTGTACCCGTCAATGCGACAATTAAGCGCGGCCTGGCTGAGCCGTGCCCCTTTGCACAGCTTGCAAGGCCCCTCGGTGAGGTAGGGCATGACGGCTTTCTGCGTCCGCTCGGCATAGGTTGATAAGTCCCGCATAATGTATTTGCGCGTGAATTTATCAATAATGCCCTCAAACGTCAGGTTGATCTCCTTGCTGCCGAACCCGGTTTTCACCTTTTGGGGTGGGCTGTACAACAGCCGTTCCATCTCCTCGGCGGAATATGCTTCCAGCTTTTTGTCATTGTCAAACAACCCAGACTCAATTAAGAAGCTCCAATCCCACTTGCCGATGGCGTAATCGGGATAGAGAATCGCCCCTTCATTTAGAGAGCGCGACGTGTCCAGAAACAGGTCTAAATCAACGCCTAATTTACGGCCCAGACCATTACATTCCGGGCACATCCCTTGTGGATCATTAAAGGAAAAGGCGTTAGCATAACCAACGAATGGCTGCCCGACCCGGGAAAACAGCAGGCGCAGCACTGGGGCTATATCGGTTATTGTCCCCACCGTGGAATGGGAGCCCCCGCCAAGTCGTTTCTGGTCAACAACAACCGGCATACTCAAATTGGCAATCGAGTCGGCTTCGGGGGGAGTGAAGCGGGGCAGGAAGTTGCGGACGAACATGCTGAAATTTTCGTTGAGCAGCCGCTGCCCTTCGGTGGCGATGGTGTCGAAGACGATGGAAGATTTGCCTGAACCTGATACGCCGGTAAAGATGGTGATTTTGCGTTTGGGGATGCGTAAAGACACATTTTTGAGGTTGTTTTCACGGGCACCGTGAATCTCAATATATTCCTGAGCCATAATGTCTCCTCTTTTTGAGATGATGGGGTTTTTGCTACAAGCAGGCGAACAAATGTACTATTTTTGGATGGGGCTGTCAAGGGCTGATTGTCCTGCGTGGCGTATATATCACGCGGCCGCGATCAATCATTGGCCATCAGATAACCTGCCGGGCAGGGGCAGCAGGGTTTCGTGGGGCCAGGTATCTTCGCAAAAATTGGGGCAGTGAACCTGGGGAAGGTTTCGGCAGCAGACAGGGTAGACTTCTGGGATAAGCCTTCTTGCGAGTAGACATTTTATTGTGATAGGTGACTGGAATCTGGCGCTGTTTGCGATGACTACTGATTGTTAGTCGTGTATTGGTTATTACCATTGGTGAAATCAATTTTCGCCAGCGTTTGGCAGGTGATGTGTCCAGGACCTCGCTTATTGTCCGCTATAATTAAATAGCTCGCGTTAAATAGCTTGTGTTAAATAGCTTGCGTTAAGAAACATTATCAAAAGCTATAGGGTATTTTATTAGAAAAAAACAGGCTTGAAAAATGGCCTCATGGTCTATTTTCCTTGCCAACACCCGCTTGCTCCAACCAATGCAGCATGGCGCGAATCTGGCTGGCGTGACCGGTGGTTTTGTAATAGTCGTGAACATTTTGCCATTCCGGGGTATCAGGCACAGTTGTTTGATAAGGGCAATTGATCTGGTCAATCAACATCATGTCATCCCCTTGGGGAGCTGAAAATCCAGACAGCAGGGCCGCCCGGCATTTAGCCTCAACAAGGTCGAAATAGGCGATATTATCCAGCAGCAGTTGCCGCCCCGCCGTGACGGGTGCGTGGCAGTAAAGCACAGTTTCTGCTGGTAATGCAGCCAGGCGAGCCAGCGAATCCCGCATCTGGGGCAGCCCATCTGGGGTGCGAGCCATTGGGTAAGGCATTTCCGCCGCATCCGCCGCCAGCACCGTGTTTATTTCTGGTAAATAAAGGGAATAATGATCATCGGTATGGCCAGGCGTAGGCAGCAGCTTTACCGTCAAATCACCGCCGTCAATAACAAACTCATGGCTGATGAGCAGCGTTGGCGGGGTAAAAACCAGTTCACCAAAAATCTCTGGCTCTAGCTCCTTCATCTTGGCCAGATAATCTTTGGTTTCCGGCATCTGAAATTTAGCCGAACTCAGGTGGCTGCCGATGATGGGAGCCGGATGCACAGCTGTTTCCCCGGCAAACAGTTGATTGCCCCAACAATGATCGTAATCCGCATGGGTGTTGATGATAAGGAGTTGGCGGCCGCGTTCCAAATGCGGCCGCGCCCAGGCCAGCATCTGAGCGGCCGTCTGCGGATTGATTACCGTATCCACCAACAAAACAAACCGCTCTGTAACAATGATGAACGTATCCACCAGGTCTCCATTACGGCACACCACAATCCGCTCATCCCAGCCACCATTTTCAATTCGTAAGAGTTCATTTGTATGAGACATCCCGTAATTATATTCTTCCCAGACAAACAACCCCAAAATTCGCTCCCCCGTCTAATTCGTTGTTATTCACAGGCAGCTACCTGAAATTCGCTCCTTCCTTCAATTCGTTGTTGTCTTTGCTGCCCCCCGTGCCACCTTTTTTAACTTCTGACGTACTCAATCTATAATAGACAATATTATCCATCCTGGTTTCTCTGGACAGGCGACAATAAACCATTCCAACCCAGAAAACCGCACCTACAAGGAGAAAGAAATTATGGCTGGAGCAATGGTAGGCGCCTTAGTTGGCTTCCTGGCCTGGTTTTCCTTGCGTTACGTTTTGAGCGGCTTTTACACCGTTAATCAAAATGAACGTGCTGTGAAAACCCGGTTTGGCCGCGCCGAACGATTAGGCAAACGTACCACCCACGACGATCCCACCCTGCTGGAATATTTACCGGAAAAAGACCGGGAGCGGTACATTTACCCCCTGGTACGAGTTATTCAGCCGGGTGGCCCCTATTTCCGCTGGCCCTGGGAGCGCGTCTACAAAGTTCGGGTAGACACCCAGACCATGAATATGGCCCAAGATTTGGAAAACCCAACCGCCAATCGCAATGGCACAGTCCTTGAGGCTGTGACTAAAGACCAACTTAATGTTGGCCTGACCGGGCAAATACGGTTCCGGGCTTCGGAACGGAACATCTACGCCTATCTTTTTGGAGTGAAACGTCCGGTTGTTCATGTGATGGGCTACTTCGTGGCTCTACTGCGTGAAAGAATTGCCAACTTTGAGGCCCCCAACAATGATGACGATCAAATTGCCAATCTGGCCGATGGGGCTTTGGGTGGTATCTCCATCAATGATTTGCGTAAAAACTTAAGCATGGTCAATGATTACATGGAGCAAGAATGTCTTTCGGCCGAATCACGTTATGGTGTTGTTTTAGATGCCTCTCTTATTACCGGGATTGACCCACCACAAGAAGTGGATTCCGCCCTGGCCGCCATTAACACGGCCCACAATCAGGTCTCTTCGGATATCAGTCTGGCCCAGGCATCCGCCGATCAAAAAATCGTCCAATCTAAAAGAGCGGTCGAAATTGAAACGTTTAAGGCCGAAGCCGAGGTAGAGCCGCTGGTACAACTGGCGGCCCAACTACGTGCCCTCAAAGAGAGCGGCGGTACGGCTCTGCAAACCTATATTCGCAATGTGAAGCTGCGCCTGTATCAACAAGCTCACACAGTAATTTTGGAGGAGAAAAAATAATGGGTATCGGCACAAATATCGTCAGTTTTTTCACTACGGCCACCATCGTCTTTTTCGCCTTCCTCATTGGTGAGCCGATTGTCCGCAGTTTGCTACGCATGTTTGGCGTTTACGCCATCGTTGAAGAAGGCACCTGCCACGTCTATGTGTTGTTTGGTAAGGTCATCGCCACTATCCGCGAGCCAGGGCTTAATTTCCTTTGGCTGCACCTGGGCTGGCGGGCGTTGATTGTGAACTGGTTTGGCAAACGGCACGTGCTGGACATGCGGATTGATCAGCAATATCTCCGCAGCTTGCCGGTCAACTCTGAAGAAGGTGCCCCTATGGGAATCGGGGTCTGGTACGAAATGTTTGTCAGTGATCCCGTCGCTTTCTTATTCCGTAATACCGACCCTAAAGGATCATTGGCGGCCAATGTGAGCAGTGCCACAGTCCGTATGTTGAGCAATATGCCCCTGGACAGCATGTTAGAAACGCGCCATGTGATGAGCCGGGCTGTCCGGGGTGAAGTATCTCCCAAATCCCATGAGTGGGGTTATAAGTTGGGATCGGTGTATATCCGCAAGGTACATTTCCGGGATGCGGGCATGATCCGCCAGATTGAGGAGAAAGTCGTCAACCGGCTGCGTCAGGTGACCTCAGCGATTCGTCAGGACGGGGACAACCGGGTGAACATTATCACCAGTCGGGCAGAAAAGACGGCCGCAGTTGAATTTGCCCGTGCAGATGCGGTACGCCCCGAAATTGTTGGTCGCGCCCTGCAAAAAATTAGTGAAGATGAGCAGGTAGCTAGTGCCCTGTTTGAGATTTTGGAAACAGAGAAGATTCTGGAAAGCAAAGCCAGGGTGACGTTAGTGCCTGAGGGTCAGGGTCTCCTGAGCCAACTGCTGGCCGCCCGAACGGCTAAAAATCAGTAAAAATAAGGACGAGTACACCAATATCTCTACCAGGGAGAAGCCAGAAGAGATTTTATCCACAGATTTCACAGATGAACGCAGATGTTTAAGCCATCTGTGAAAATCTGTGCCATCTGTGGATCAGTTGGCAGTTTTCTAAATGAACCATGTCCCGGCGTAATATTTTCTGGGTTTTGATAGGGCTGTTTTTTGTTTTGTTACCCCCCTCCCCTACTCAGGCCCAGCCTCTCCCTATCCATACGGTATTCCCTGGGGATACCTGGGATGCGCTGGCCTGGCGTTATGGGTTAGACGCGGCCGCGCTCCAGGCCGCCAACCCCCATCCCAACCCCCTACGCCAACCAGCTATTGGGGGGACCATCACTCTCCCCACCCCACCCCCCACCAACCGCCCCGGTCAGATGAGTCGTACTTTTGGCAGCTTGCTGGAATTTTCTCTACGCACCGGACAGCCATTGTACCCATTGGCCCGCGACAACGATCTGCTTGATCCAATGTGGCCCACCTTTTACCGCCCTCTCGCGGCCGCAGCCGGTGACACCTTCCCCCGTGATTTGCCCGTAGGGGTAAGCCGCCTGGAACTCTCCCACCTGGCTGCCCAACCAGGACAGGGGTTGGGGGTGCGCGGTCAGGTGATGCACGATGGGTTGTCAGCGCTATGGTTTGACGCGGCCGCGTTCAATCTCCGGGTTGAGGAAGATCGCTTTGTGGCCGTCATTGGTACAGGGGCTTTCTATCGGCCTGGGGATTGGCCGCTCACTGTAGCGATGACTGGCGCCCCCCTCTGGTCACAGCCCTGGCGCATGAGTCCGGGCACCTGGGAGTTTCAAGATTTGACCCTGACCGGTGCGGCCGCGGCCATCACCGCCGAACAGATCGCTGAGGAGCGGGAACGGCTTTTTACCCTGTGGAATCAGGCTACCCCAACCGTTTACTGGCAAGAGCCATTTCGCTTACCCATCACCGACTATTTACGCATCACCGCCTTATATGGGGTGCGCCGCTCTTACAACGGGGGGCCATATCGCAGCTATCACGAAGGGGTTGATTTTTCAGCTTATGGGGGAACACCAGTCTACGCGGCCGCAGCCGGGCAGGTAGTGGTGGCCGAAATGTTGACTGTACGCGGGGGCACGGTCATTATTGATCACGGGTTGGGGATTTACTCCGGGGTATATCACCTCTCCGACGTTATGGCCCAGGTGGGACAGATGGTGGCCCCTGGAGACCCTGTAGGGGCGGTGGGCACAACCGGGCTATCTACCGGCAACCATCTTCACTGGGATTTGCTTGTTGCGGGGACGTGGGTCAATGGGCTGGCCTGGTACGAGCAAAATGTAGCCTGCTGGTTGCTGGCTGGCCTCGGCCGGCCCTGCTCGTAAATGGCCGCATCTGAGCTAACCAGCTGATCATCGGGCAAATTAATGATCCAGTAAACGGGGATTGCGGCCGCAGCATACAGCCGCTTCTTAATCCCCTGATCACGGCTCAACGTGGCATCAGACACCTCAACCACCAATGCTACGTCAGACGGTTGGGGATGGCGATCAAGATAATCCTTCTCCGTACCCTTGAGTATAAGGACATCCGGCTCAGGCTCACTATCACCGGTTGTAATTGGTTCTTGCGAATCAACATACCACCCAACCAAAATTATGTCGGCCAATAAACGACGTACAAGGCGAGTAATTATGCTATGTTTCGGTTTTTGGGCGTCTTTTTTACCATCCATCCTTGCAAAAGTTCAATAGGATCATCATCCGCCAAGATACCCGCCTCAATCATGGCGTGATAGGTCTCCACACTCACACGCCATAGACTGCTTGACGGAAGCTGGGCAATTCCATTGGTCATGGGTTCTGTAGAGGGTTGGTAGTTATCCTGATTCATACTAATTTGTGACCGATACAGTTGTCAATACCTCGCTTATGGGGCTGGCTTGTACGAATCACGCAGAGTGACGGTGCGGTTAAACACAGGCCGGCCTGGCTGGCTGTCAGGGTCAACACAGAAATACCCCTGGCGCATAAACTGGTAGCGGGACCCGGCAGGGGCTGAGGCGATGGCTGGCTCGACGCGGCCGCGTACCACCATCAGCGAATCAGGGTTAATATTGGCCGTAAAATCTTCCCCTTCGCCGACATCCCCCGGATTGGGTTTCGTAAACAACGTATCATATAGACGGATTTCTGCCTCTACCGATTGGGCCACGGGCAGCCAATGAATCGTCCCTTTCACCTTGCGCCCATCTGGGGTTGTCCCACCGCGTGAATCTGGATCATAGGTACAGCGCAGCTCCACCACCTGCCCCTGCTCATCCTTCACCATCCCCGTACAGGTGAGGTAATACGCCTGGTTGAGCCGTACCTCCCGCCCCGGAGCCAGGCGGAAAAATTTATTCGGCGGATTCTCCATAAAATCATCCCGTTCGATGTAAATTTCCCGGCTAAACGGCACCAGCCGTGTCCCCATCTCCGGCTGCTGGGGATGATTCGCCAGCACCATCTCCTCCACCTGCCCGGCGGGATAATTTTCAATGACCACCTTCAGCGGGTCTAATACGGCCATGGCTCGTGGGGCACTCATATTCAGATCATCCCGGATGGCATGTTCCAGCATCGCCAACTCTACAGTGCTGTTGGCCTTGGCCACCCCAATCGCCTCACAGAAGCTGCGAATCGCTTCTGAGGTGTAGCCGCGCCGCCGCAGCCCGGCAATCGTAGGCATCCGGGGATCATCCCATCCGTTGACATACCCTTCCTTCACCAACCGCTGGAGATACCGTTTGCTCAAGACGGTGTAGGTCAACTGCAACCGGGCGAACTCAATCTGGCGGGGATAATGGGGCACATCTACATTTTCCAGGAACCAGTTGTACAAAGGGCGGTTGTTCTCAAATTCCAGAGTACAAATAGAATGGGTAATCCCTTCGATGGCGTCTGACTGCCCATGGGCCCAATCATACATAGGGTAAATGCACCATTCATCCCCGGTGCGGTGGTGGGTGGCGTGGAGGATGCGGTACATGACCGGATCGCGTAAGTTGATGTTGGGGGAGGCCATATCTATTTTGGCCCGCAGCACTCGTGAGCCATCAGGGAACTCCCCTTTTTTCATCCGCTCAAATAGATCGAGGTTTTCTTCTACTGACCGGTTTCGGTATGGGCTGTCCTGGCCCGGTTCGGTGAGGGTGCCTCGGTATTGGCGAATCTCTTCAGCGGAGAGATCGTCCACATACGCTTTGCCATCCCGGATGAGATAGGTGGCCCACTCGTAAAGGCGGCCAAAATAATCAGAGGCAAAGAGGAGCCGATCTTCCCAATCAGCTCCTAACCAACGGACATCGGCCATGATGGAATCTACGTATTCCTGCTCTTCTTTGGTGGGGTTGGTATCATCAAAGCGCAGGTTAAATTTACCCCCAAACTCACGGGCCAGGCCGTAGTTCAGGTTAATGGATTTGGCGTGGCCGATGTGTAAATAGCCGTTGGGTTCAGGTGGGAAGCGGGTATGGACGCGGCCGCGATTTTTGTTGCTGGTCAAATCTTCTCTCACAATGGCCCGGATAAAGTCATTGGGGGTATCGGTGTTGCGATCACTCATATAGGTCCTTATAGTTTCTCGTTTCTAGTTGCCAGGTTGTAGCGTTGCAGGTGACGAGTTTGCTTTGCCACTCTGCCGCTCTGCACCTCTTTGTATTTTATCTTTCTCTTGACAGGGACTCAAATCAAGGGCTGAATGCCCAGCAATTCCAATTAGGCAAATGACAACAACGAATTGGAGGGATGAACGAATTTTTGTGTGGGTGGGCCAGGAGTATCCGTTTTTTCTTTTTAGCCGTTGTTGTCATCATTGACGAATCTCATGTATAAAGTCCATATTTGGAATTGCTGTTGAATGTCTCTTTGGGGAGTGTTTGTTATATACTTGAGATTATGCCACGATTCTTGCTTATCATCTTTGGTTTAGTTGCAGCTCTCATCTTATTAACTGGATGCCGCTGGGGACCTTTCGCGGCCGCGACTCCCACGCAGCCTGCCCCAACCAATCACTCCACGCCATCCGCCTTGCCAACGTTTACCGTTGAACCAGCTGCCGTTTCTACCCCTTCTGCACTCCCGGCACCAGAAAGCACACCCGCCGTTCTGCCTTATTCCACTCTGTTTGAGGTGGCTTGGGAAGACCGCTCTCTTTTTGCCGCCGATTTGATCAGCAGTGAGCAATGGGCTTTAGCGAAACTGCCAGGGGCTACGGTGTATCACATTGAGGTAGAAATTGATGAGAGTTTGACGGAATTACACGGCCGCCAACAGTTCCTCTACACCAACCGCACCTCTACCAGCCTGGACCATCTCTACCTGCGCCTCTTTCCCCAACTATTTGGGGGGACTGCGGCTGCCAGCGATATTCTGGTCAACGGTCAGCCCGCCATGCCTACTCTGAGCTTACGCGGTAGTGCCCTCTCCATACCCCTCTCGCCGCCCCTGCGGCCTGGGGAACAGGTTGTCGTAAGCCTGACGTTTGCCATTACCATCCCCACCACACCAGAAGGCAATTATGGCGCGTTTGCCACCATTGATAACATCATGGCCCTGGCCCACTTCTACCCGATGGTCTCGGTATACAACGAAGCAGGGTGGAACATTGAAATTGCCCCCCCAGCCGGAGATGTGGTGTTTGCTGAAGCCAGCTTCTATCTGGTACGGATCACGGCTCCGGCTGATCTGGTGCTGATCACCTCTGGCATTACCAGAGAGCAGCAAACAACCGGCAGCCAGCAGACAGTGACTGTCACTGCCGGCCCGGCCCGTGATTTTTATCTGGCTGGCAGCCCTGACTTCATAACGATCTCTGGCATTTCTGGGGAAACAATTGTCAACAGCTACACCCTGCCCCAATATGAGGAACGCGGCCGCGCCGCCCTGGATTACACCCTATATGCGCTCGAGCTGTTTGGTCGCCTGTTTGGCCCTTACCCTTATACCGAATTAGACCTGGCCAGCACTCCCAACCAGGCTCTGGGCATTGAATACCCTGGTGTCTTTGTCAACACCCTTAACTTGTATAACTCCCAGGAACGCTTCGAACTATATATGGAATCTACCACTGTCCACGAAACCGCTCATCAATGGTTTTACAACATCGTCGGCAACGATCAGCTAGATGAGCCGTGGCTTGATGAGGCAATGGCCCAATATGCGACTTATCTTTACTTTTTAGACCGGTATGGGGCTGATGGGGCGCAGGCGTATTATGACTCCTTCACTTTTCGCTGGAGCCGCGGGGCCGGCAATGCCGATATTCCCATTGGGTTACCCGTAGGTGACTACACCCTGGCTGAATACAGCGCCATCGTCTACGGCCGCGGCCCCCTCTTTTTAATTACCTTGCAAGAGGAGATGGGGGTAGACACCTTTGCCACTTTCTTGCCCCAATATTATCGTACCTACCAATGGGGCGTAGCCACATCCACTGGCTTCCAATTCCTGGCCGAGCAGCATTGTACCTGTGACTTAACCACCCTTTTTGAGGCATGGGTTTACCCTTAACAGGCCACAGATGAACACAAGTGAGTCTCTCACTCGCCGCACCATGTCCACCCAACCCGACTTTGCCCAGCAGCGCGGCCGCATGATTACCGATCAGCTCCAGCGGCGTAACATCACTGACCCGTCCGTCCTGGCGGCCATGGGACATATCCCCCGGGAGCAGTTTGTAACCCGCCGTTACCGCCGCCATGCCTACAGCGACTCCCCTCTGCCCATCCCCGAAGGACAGACCATCTCCCAGCCCTACATCGTCGCCTACATGATAGAATCATTGCACCTGGAACCCCAGCACCGGGTGTTAGAAGTGGGCACGGGATCGGGATATGCGGCCGCTATTCTCAGCCAGATCGTTAGCCACGTTTACACCATCGAATGGTATCCCCAGCTAGTACAGTTGGCCCAGAAACATTTCACCCTTTGCGGCCTGACCAACATCACCATCAAACAAGGGGATGGCACCCTGGGCTGGCCTGAAGAAGCTCCTTTTGATGCCATCTTAGTCTCTGCCGGTGGCCCTAAAGTTCCACGCCCCTTGCTAGAGCAATTAGTAGTGGGTGGCCGGCTGGTCATTCCCGTTGGCCAGGAGCCGGGTCGGCAAGAGCTACTCAGCGTTATCCGCCGTGACGATACCCGCTTTCAACACCTCAACTTGGGGGCGGTGGCCTTCGTTCCCCTACGTGGTGTTCAAGGCTGGGGAGATGAGGCGTGAGATGGTGGGCAAGTTTTCCAATCACCCCTTACATGTCACGCCTCCCGATCCGTGACATTTATCCTCTTCACCCTGTGACAATAAACACTGCTATAACACCCTGATTACCGGTACCCTTTTCCCCATTGTAACGGGTTCGCAAACGTATAAATCTGTGAATCCCAGGAATCTGTTTTGCCTAATCAAGGAGAATTAGAACGTGTTAAACCAGGACAAACTATCGCGTCGTAACTTTCTAAAAATGGCTGGGGTTGCCGGTGTAGGCATCGGGTTAGCCGCCTGCCGCCAGGCCCCGGGCAATGAAGCCAGCAGCGGCATCACCACCAATACCAGCCACGAAGATGCTGCGGCCGTTACTTCCCATGCCGGTGTCACGGCTGACGATATGGACCGCTTGCATGAAGAAGGGGTCAACATCTTTTTGGAAAACGCAGGCAAACACCCTGAATTTTGGGGGACCCGTCTACAACACACGATGGACGGGGATACGAAGGTTTTTAAGATCACCTGCCAGGAGGTGGATTGGGAAGTAGAACCCGGCCGCATCATCAAAGCGATGACCTACAACGGCATCGTCCCTGGCCCGGAAATCCGCGTCACTGAAGGGGACAAGGTACGGGTAGAAGTTACCAACGAGATGACTCAAAGCACCGGTGTCCATTTTCATGGGGTATTAGTACCCAACAGCATGGACGGTGTGCCCTATGTCACCCAGCCCCCCATCAAAAAAGGGGAAACCTTTGTCTACGAATTTGAGTGCAAAAATCCCGGTTCCCATATGTACCATTCCCACCACAACGCGGCCGAGCAGGTGACTAAAGGGATGATGGCGGCATTTATCATTGAGCCAAAAGATAAAAGTGTAGACCCAGAGTATGATGTTGATTACGTGATGGTTCTCAATGACACCGGGATCGGCTTTACCATCAATGGCAAATCATTTCCCTACACCCAACCCATCATCGCCAAGTTAGGTGATAAACTGCGTATTCGTTACATGAATGAAGGACTGCTGATTCATCCTATGCACCTACACGGCATTGAGCAGTTGGTTTTTAACAAGGATGGGTACAATTTACCGGCTCCTTACTTGTGTGATACTTTGAATATTGCTCCTGGTGAACGGTATGATGTTATTGTAGATTGCCATACCCCTGGGTATTGGGCTTATCACTGCCATGTTCTCTCCCATGCGGAAAGTGCGCGGGGGATGTTTGGCATGGTTACCGTTTTGGTAGTCACCGAAGCTTAAATTGATTTCTTCACCTCCTGACAGGAAGACCTGCTGGACATTTGTCTGGCAGGTCTTTTACTTTTAGACAGACAGGGGATCATTTATGGTATCAGGGCTGAATAGTCACAACCTGTTATACTGTCAACGGTCATAAACTGACATTTTCAGTGAGACTGGAGACTCGAGATTAACCAGTCCCTAGTCTCCAGTCTCTACTCTCCAACTGGAATGTCACTTTATGACCACGATGGGTATATAATATGAAGATGGACGAGACAACTGATTTAGCCGGGATTGAAACACCACCAGAACCCCCGATGAATGACCTGGCTCTGATGGCCTTTTTGGTGGGTGTGGGAGGCTGGGTTTTAGGGGTGATTGGGATATGCCCAATTGCGGCCGCGTTCACCGGTGGGTTTAGTGTGCCCGGCTGCACCTCAATCAGCTTCATAGCCTGGATAACCGCTATTCCCCTGGGGTATCTGGCGAGGAAGCAGCTTAAGGAGCGGGGCGAAGGTGGCGATCATCTGGCCCGGTGGGGAATAATCAGCGGAGCCGTGGGCTTGAGCCTGACCATTTTACTTTTCTGTGCTGTTTTTGCCGCCGTCATGGCTGGGACAGTGGCCCTCCCCTTTTTGGATTAAACCAGATTCTCTCCTCCCACAAATTTGTTGTTGTCACCACGAAAGGAATACGCTATGGCCGAGAAGTACAGCGATATTTTGATCCGGATTGGGGAGTGGAACGAAGCCATGCAGGCGTACCGGGTGGAAGCAGAACTGGATGATGGCAGCTTTTATGATGGTGGGTTGCTTGAATTTAATAAGGCTGAGGTCCTGGCGGCCACGCTGAACAACGAAAAATATGGCCGTGAATGGTTTGATGCCCTGCTTACCGAACCGATTCGCCGGGCCTATAACCTGGCTCGCGGCCGCGCCCAAGTCCAAAGCCAAAACCGACTGCGCGTCCGTCTCTGGATCACCAACGAAGTCGCCGAACTCCACGCCATCCCCTGGGAGCGGCTTTACCATTTTCACAACGGCCACTTCATCCCCGTTTCCGCCACCACCGAAACCCCCTTTTCCCGCTACACCCGGCTGGAAATGGCCGATCCCACCCCTATCAACGAGCGACCTATTCGCCTGCTCGCCGCCATCGCCAACCCCCAAGATATAAAAAGCAAATATAAGCTGGCCGTCGTGCCCGTACTAGAAGAGCTGAACAACCTGCGTCTGGCCTGGCAAGAACTAAGCCAGCGGCGTCAGCAGCAGATGGGAGAGCTAGAAGTAACCCTGTTAACCGGGCAAACACAACTCCCAGATAACGTAAAAGATCAACTTATCCAGGCTGGCTATAAGCTGGTGCCAGGAAATTGCACCCTGGATAATATTTTTCAACACCTGAACGGGCAGCACATTTTCCATTTCATTGGTCACGGCAGCTTCCGGCGGGATGAACCCCATGGCCCTGGGCGAGCTTTCTTATTTCTAGAAGATGAGCAAGGCAATACCCGCCCCTGCCCCAATGAAACATTTGCGGAAAAGCTGAAGGTGCTAGACGCGGCCGCCAAACCATCCCTCATCTTCCTGGTCGCCTGCGAAAGTGGCAAACAAGACGAAGAACATCCCTTCGTCGGATTAGCTCCCCATCTGATCCAGACGGGCATTCCCGCCGTTATCGCCATGCAAGATTTAGTGCCTATCGAAGTAGCCCAACAAATAGCCCATCATTTTTACCGCAGCCTGCTCACCCATGGCGTAATAGACCAGGCTCTCAATGATGCCCGTGCCATCTTATATAAAAGCAGCACCCGCCATTGGACTATTCCGGTTTTATTTAGCCGCCTCACCGATGGTCGGCTGTTCATCGGCAACCCCATACTCAACGCCCTGAGAGACATTTTTGCCACTGCCGATTTTCGCCCCTGGGACCGCCAGGGATATCTACCCCTGCCTCTGGATGCCATCCGCCTGGCCGGCGATCAGGATCCCAACAGCATCACCGTTTCCGGAGAAAATGTGGCCCCTTCTCAAGATTTGGTAGAAGCAGCCTTCAAAATTTTGCGCCGTGCTGATGAAACCATGGAAGAGGGCATGACCTTTGTTCTGCTCATTGGTTCTCATGGCATGTCCAAATCTACGCAAATGCGCCGCCTGGTAGGGCTGACCGCTCAGAACTCCTTACGCAGCAAAGCCAGCGAACGGGTGCTACCTGTGTATGTAGATTTAGGTCAGTTTACCCAATGGCAAAATATCCCTGGCAACCCGGTTGAACAAATGATGCTGGAGAGCCTGAAAGTGTATTGGCCAGGGCTGGAGATGACCACCTTTCGTGATTTGCTGCGGGGAACTCAGGAAATCAAATTGCGCTTTTTCTATGATGGCAGCGATGACATTCCCGAACTAGAGCGATGGCGGGCCTGGCGAGCGCTTAGGGTGGTGGCCGAGCGGTATCCCCGCCACCAATATATGCTGGCTGTAGACCCGGCCAACCTGGAACGGCGACGGCTGCCCGTGACTGATATGTTGATTTTGCAGCCGCTTAGCGAACGGAAAATTCGCGCTTTCCTGGAGCGGTTCACAGATGAGGCCGGGACCAAGCTGTATGAAGCGTTACAGCGCACTCAACTGTTTGATCTGGCAGCCGTCCCCTGGCTGTTTGTCAAGCTGTTTCACCGAGCCCAATTAGGTGATTATCCCAAAAGCCGCGCTCAGGTACTCCGCAGCCTGGTAGATGAAGCCATTGGTAATATTCCCACTGACAAAGGGCTGCGTGCCCGCGCCGAAACGACGATCAAAGCTCTCGGCTGGCAATGGCAAAGCAAACAGCAGACGACAGGGGCGTTGGATGGGGCATTTGCGGTGATGGGGCAGATACGAGGTAGTCGGGAATATGCTTTGGAAGAGATGCTCCGCGCCTTGCTCCAGGCCGGGCTGTTAGCACGTGTAGGGCAGGAATCTATCCGCTTTACCTACCCGATGTTTCAGGCGTTCGCGGCCGCAGCCTACCTCCATGATCTGCCTGATTCTCAGACAGTTTTAGACCCCATCATCGCTACTCTGGGCCGACGCTCCCATCTGCGCTGGTGGCAAGATACCCTCATCATCCTGGCCGGCCTGCTGCAAGATCCCCAGCCCCTGATACGGCAGATGGTCGTTGGAGCACTCCTGACAGATGCCGAACAAGCGTTTTTGGCGGCCCGCTGCCTGTGGGAAATTGAAAACCGTCGGGTAGATAATGAGGTGGTATACCGGCTGACCAATGCGTTGATCTGGCATACCAACAGCATCAATGAACCTCGCTCTGGGCAGCGGCTGCGAGCAGTACAGGTGATGGGCCAGATGCGTCACGCCGCTTTTTTACCCCACGCGGCCGCACACCTGGTACGCCTGCTCCTGGAAAAAACGCGCCTCAATTGGAAAGGGGAGCTGGATTTTGAAATGAGCCGGGTGCGGATGGCGGCCGCGGCCGCGCTGAAAAACATCCTGCCCCAACTCAAAACGTCCCCTCCCAGTGTCACCGATTCCGCCCGTCAACTGTACCGGGAGTGGCAAGCTGGCAATATAGACAAACTAATCGCCCTCACCCAACATGCTGACCAGACAATCCAGGCCCTGGCTGTTTACGCCCTCGGCGATTTACAGAGCAAAGAGGCCATTGATGCTCTCATTTATCTCTTTCATGAGCCTGCGCTTAGTTCTGCCACTCGTTGGGCCGTCACCGATGCCCTGACCCGCCTTAGTCCTACAACCCTCATCTTCCGCATCATCACCCCCCTGATAGATGAAGATATGGCCGCAATAACCCAAGTGCCCGAAGAGATATGGGCCAATCGGGAGGAGTGGTATGCCCATATTGCCTATCTTATTGGCACATTGGAAGAGCAGGAACCCGTCTTGATTGAGTTTTTAGGCCGTTGTCTAAGCAATATTCCTGGCTACTGGGTTACTGTACATGCCATCCAATCCATTGGGGCACTCTACTTGCGCCAGCATAAAACCACCCTGGAAAATATCGCTCTGGGTGATTTCTCGGAACTCCGCTTAGGCAAGCGGTTAGGTAAAGATGAACAGAGCCATTTGAAAATCAAAGCGGTAGAAGCATTGGCTAATGTTGGCGATCAGGAGTCGCTGCAACGACTGCGAGCTGACCGTCCTGAATGGGACCCAGAATGGGAGCAAGCTCTCTTCCGCACCAGTGAGGAAATTTATTGGCGGCTGAATTTGGGGATGTATTGAGATAAGAGTGAGGATTGAGGACTGAGTGGTGTAGAGCATACACTCAACACTTTAACCTCAGTCCTTATCACCCCACCACCGGTCGTACCACTCAATAGACCAGGCAACCGGTTGATCGGCGTGGCAATCCTGGCAAGCGTTGGGGGACCCTTCCAGGCCATATAACTGCGAATTATGGGGACTGGGGATGGACCCCAGGGTATGGGTGCGGGTCAGGTGACGCACCCCCGTTGCCAGGTTGGTGATGTTACGGGGCATGTGGCAATCATAACAGAAAGAGCCTGGGGTGTTGGCTTCGTGGAAGGTGTGGCCGGTAATATTTTGACTGATAGTGGTATGGCAGGCCAGGCAATAGTTATCACTTTCGGGGCCGGCCGCTAATAAACCGGGTTGGGTGGCCGCTTTGTTTTGGTGGGGATTATGGCAATCATAGCAGCGTACTCCAGCCGCGATATGGGATTCTGATTCGACAAAGGAGCGGAACACCATACCAATCCCCTTGGGACGACCATCATCATACACTTCAACCGTAAAAGTAGTCCGGCCAGGCGTTAGCGGTGCTTCCTTAAAATAAGGAGAAAGGTCATTGATCCGCCCTTCGCGGCTGTATCCTGGCTCATAAATGCGGTAAACGTCGGTGGTGCCCAGGTAAATATCAGCCCCGTGGCAGCGGGCGCATACACTTAAATCTTGCCCGGCGGTCATTTTGGGGGCGGTGGCAATATAAGCGACAGGCTGACCACGCAAACGGCTGTTGATCGCGGCCGCAATCCGATTGATATAATTATGCTTAAAATAGTTAATATGGTGGCTGCCCGGCCCATGACACGCCTCACAGGCAATGCCATCATCCACCCAATCAGTCACCGCGTAAGTGTGGTTGGCATTTTTATCATAAATCGTCAGGCTGGTGGTATGGCAGCGGGCGCAAAACAGATTCCAGGCTGAGTTGAGCGAGGTCATTTGCGCCCAAAAATCCTCAAAAGAGGGCATACTCCCTTCCTGGAAATTCCAATAAGAGAAGTACGCCTGCTGCTCCACCGACCATTGTAGGGGCAGGCGGCGCAGGACCCCACCTTCTTCCCGGAACAGGTACTCCTGCCGGTATTGATAGCCGATAACATATTCAATTTCAAAAGGGATATATTGGCCGCTATTCGGGTGGCGCAGGGCCATGTAATAGTTGCCATTGCGGGTGAACATTTTGGCGGCCGGCTCTTTATCCGCTTCCGTTTGCTGGGCCCATTCAGGCAGGATATATTGAGCGTCGTCAAAATCACCAACAACGGTATCATCACTGGCCAGGCGGGTCATATTGGCATGAGGTGACACCTGCCACTCCCGATAAACGATGGTATGGCAGTCGCCACACGCCTCACTGCCTACATAGGCGGCATCATACAGTGAGGTATACGATTCGTACCGGGTGAAGGAGAAAAGGATGATGAAGATCGTCAGAAACCCGCCCCCCGTCCAGAGCAAGGTCGGGGAGCTGTGCCAGGGGTTGAGTTTAGTCGGTGGGGCTTTTTTCTTCGTTTTCGCCATTGTGTAACTATCAAGCCAATGCCATATTTGCTGAAGGAGTCAGAGGTGTCAACAGCCATTTACTGAAATGCTCAATGATAGCTCCTGTCAAGATCTTTTCGTTATCCAGGGCAAAACCAACACTTCTCTGGATCAATGGCTTATGGGAAATAAGCCTGAACTGCGGCTGGAATCGTTATCGTTGCCATAAAATTAGCTCTCCCGGTTAGGATCACAGCGTCTTAACTAACTTGTCATGCCAGTTGATTATATCATTTTAGATAACACGGTGCAGATAACGCAGGATAGAATTCAGCAGTTCTCAATTTGCCCTGAAATGAATGTAGGGGCGGGACAGGTGGGCCAGGATTTTGGTCAAACGGGAGCGTTTCGTTCCCACCTA
>JAHDWJ010000106.1 GCA_023384415.1 Anaerolineae bacterium | reverse complement strand
AAAGTACGATTGGGATATTGTCAGTGACGGGGAATATACGGCCGTGATTGAAATTACGCCTACTAAACTCATGGCCTGGAACGCGGACGCCGGAAAGCGGCAAACATGGACGGGGGAGGAGATTGGGTAATGTTGTTTGCCTCGCGCTGTTTAACTTGTGGTACGGCCGTGATCTCTGGAAGGCAATCCACCCTGTGAAAATTCAGTGCGCAAGTGAGACGGCACAGTCGGCAGATTGCCGCAGCAAAAGAGGCGGCCTGAAACTGGCACGCATCTATTTGAGGAACAAAACATGATAATGGGTCAAGCAATCCGAATTTCAATTATTACGTTCGAGCCGTTGAGCGGGGACACTGTGGTGGAAGTGGCGCAGGAAACTTTTGCAGCCATCAAACCCTACTTACGGCCAGACAGACTTACCCATGCTACCGTTTATTGGACGCTTCCCTGGCAAAAACATCGCAAGCGTTCATTACAGCGGGCAGATTGGCAGGCATTAGGCCAGATGGAATTGGAGACTCTTGAGATAGGGGCTGGTGACAATGAACACTCGCGCCTATATAACTTTAATTACCGCTACGCAGTGAACGACTTACCTTATAGATTTGACTGGTTTATTGACGGGGAAATCCTGAACAACCGGGCATCAGTTCCGCTGCAAGAAACTGTAGTTGCTATGAGCAAGCAAATTTTTGTGACCACAAATGCCTGCACCGGCTACATTTCCTGTGACAATTATTCATCTGTCGGTAGTGCCAGTCCCTATGAAATGGTTGTCCGCTGTGCGCCGGGCATGAATATGCCTAAGTGCCGCACACAGACGCGGGGCTATTACTGGGGGAATTTCCTGACCAACGGGCACCTGGAGCCAATTGGCGGGCTGGAACGCCTTCAACAAGTGCCTGTTCATCACATCGAGCATCTGCCCAATGGCTACTATGTGCAACTGAGTGAAAATATGACGGATATTCCCCGCCCTGTGCTGGAAGAGATTGCCCACTTGTTTGCGCCTATCTTACCGCAAGCCAAACCGGGCATGCCGCCAGGCGAAAACGTCTATCGGTTTGTGCTGGACGTACCTCAGCCAATGGAAACACCGCCTGAGCCTCCGGTATTGGCGCCGGCTAACACAGTCACAATGGCCGATTTTGCCCGCTTTATGGAATCGTTCCAGAATCCGCCAGAGGCCCGCGAATGGCTGGCAAATAACAGCAATCCTTATCCTCTGGCGGGCAACCGTTTTGGCAGCCGAGAAGAAGCACGGCAGTTTGTGGAAACCCTGTATGCAGCCGGGGCGACGGCCGTTCACATCACTATGATTCACGATGAACCCTGGCGGATAGAGCAAGAAGGTGGCCCCTATGCCGAGTCGCTGCTGGTGAAACTGCCTGACACCGCCCAAGCGAGAGCAAAGGTTTTAGACATTGCTGATGAGGAAATGCGGAACGAGGGCTTTCTGGAAGATGGTGAACGTTTAGCAGACAAAGTAACAGAAGATAATATTTCGCTGTGGTGGGATTAAGTATAGGCGCAGGGATTCCCACCTTTGCTTGCCAGTCACCAGACTAATTTCCCACGGCCGTCATCCCCTCACCCCTTCACCTGCTCACCTTATCACGGGCGGGTTTGCTGGCAAACGAGATGTTTACGTCACGGCCGTGCCCCCTTCTTCATACTTCTCATACAAACGCCGTTCCATCACCAGCCGCAGGCGGCGCATGGCTTCGTAAATGTCATGGTACGACGTGTAAAGCGGGGCAATGCCCAGGCGGATATTGTCCGGCTGGCGAAAATCAGGAATCACCTGCATCTCGTGGATGAGCGCCTGGTCAATGCGCCAGCCATCATCATGCCCCAACGAAACATGCGAACCGCGCCGGTTAGCATCTCGCGGCGAGTTCAGCCGAAAGCCCAACGGTTCCAACCATTGTGCATACAGGTAAATGAGATATGCCGTCTGCTGCACCGATTTGGCCCGCAGCCGCTCCATGCCTGCTTCCAACAGCAAGTCAATGCCCGGCTCAATGGTGGCGGTGGATAACACCGATGGCGTACCGGTGAGAAAGTGGCGTAGGCCAGGGTCGCGTTCATAGGTCAGGCCAAAATCAAACATATGCTGCTGCCCCATCCAGCCGGTGATGGGGTTGCCCAATTTGGTTTGCAAGTCACGCCGCACGTAGAGGAAGGCGGGTGAACCGGGGCCGCCGTTCAGATATTTATAGGTGCAGCCCACCGCCAGATCAGCGTCAGCGCGGTGCAGATCAATGGGCACGGAACCGGCGGAATGGCTCAAGTCCCAGAGCATGAGGGCGCCGGATTGGTGGGCGAGGGTGGTCACGGCCGTTAAATCATAGGTATACGCACTCTTAAAAACAGTGTGAGACAATGTGACCAGCGCCGTGTCCTCGTCAATAGCGGCAGCCAATGCCTCCACTGGCCCATGAATACCATCGGACGAGGGAATGACCTGGATGGTGAGGGGCCGATTTACCAGCCGCGCCACCCCCTGCAAAATGTATAAGTCCGAGGGGAAATTGAGATCATCCGTAACAATCTTGTGG
>JAHDWJ010000052.1 GCA_023384415.1 Anaerolineae bacterium | reverse complement strand
TGTCGTGCCGTCCGAAATGTGCCACCATTATAGTAAACCATAAATTATCGGCTAGGATTCAGGACACATATACTAACGCTTTACGCCCTGCTGCCCCTTGCCCCCAAAGAGGGCGGCGAACTGGCACAAACCTTCTTTGCCAGTGTGGGCCAGCCAACCACCATTGACGCCGGACAGAAACGGCCGTCACCAGATCATGATGACGGCCGTTTCTCCATTGTAAGTTAATGCTGTAAGTTAATGCGTTATTGACATACATTTACGCCGGAAACGGCCGTATCCCTTTCCCCATTCCATAGAGAAATACCTCCCGTCTATCTTGCGAAACGATCACTGCCAAATATGGGGACTAGGTTGGTTTTTCGCCTATATGTGGCATATAGCCTTTTGTGCAAATCTGCACTATACTCATTATTAACACCTCAAAATACAATGACGTTGGCAACCTGTAACATATCCCGCAAGTAAGATCATCCAATATGTTTCCATGTTGAGAAATAGAAATTACCCCTCACATTAACGAAAATGGTTTAAGCTGGTGTCTGAAAGTGATGGTATCTTCTTCAAAGTCAATGACCCCACAGGGCAAGAGATTATTTGCACAGTTGAATGTTGGGATGCACACATCTTAGCTCAGAGGCCATTTATGAGCGGATGGGAAGATAGGGTCATTGCAGCCATCAGTAATCCAACCATCGGAATTTTTCAAGATGTTGATTATCCAAACCGCCGCGTGTATTACAGACGCCAAAATCGGCCAAGATATATTAAAGTAGTGGTGGTGATCATGGAGAATGAACCGGACAAAGTGGTTACTGCTTTTCCAGTAGATTCCATGAAACCAGGGGAGAAACTTATATGGCCGCAATCGAAAGACTAATAGAAACAAAGGATTTACAGACAGCAGTTCTGATCTCGAATCTGGAAGATGCCCGCAAACAGGTATCTCTGGAAATGCGCTATGACAAAATCAGTGACATATTGATTCTGTCCTTTGTGCCTGCAACTGTAGAAACTGTTGTACATTACCTCGATGATCATGTTGGCTTGCTTTATGAACCTGAAACTTTGGAGGTAGTTGGGCTACAGATCGAAGGGTTTGATCATAGTTTCATGCCGGAGCATGATTCGATTCGCGCAATTTGGCGTTATTCGGCAGAAGAGCTAAAAGATATTGGCGAATTGATGTTAGTGTTTGAGCGAAAGAAACAGGATGTAGCTCGTGAACTAAAGCCAATCATTAAAGAAAGGCTCAATGCTCGTTCGCTATACACAAGTCCACGTATACCCGCATAGATAATACGGCCGTTAGTTACACAACGGCCGTCTCCCCTCCCCCTATCATAGACAAAACCCCCATCCGTCTACTGTCTACTTTGTCTACCTGTCTACCCGAATTGACGGCCGTTTCCAGGTAACGGCCGTCTTTATAATGAGGTTAAGGTTTGGAGCAGTAATAAACTTTCCACTTATTGCGCTTTTGCACTATGTTACTCTGAAGGAGTAGCACTTATGTTATATACCCTATCGCTCACGCCGATACCAGAAATTTCTATAGTATTAAAGATAGTACCTGGACTGATGGACTGGCTTTTCACCAGATTGTCACCGTTTACAAACAATGCTGCTTGTGTACCTGTATCTGAAACTGTATCTATTCTAAGTATGAGCCTGTTTCGCCCATCGGGATCAAAATTATCCAGTCCATATACATGATATTCAGCTCCATCAAATCGCATGGTGGAATCACCATCGTAGAAAAAATAAATCTCAAGAATTGTTCCATTTGCTGAAGATGTGGTTATTTTGGTATTTTGAGGAAAATCGAACGCTATATCGTAAACGATTTGGAATTTACCAGCCAGAACTAAATCCTGAATGCGGATTACACCATTTTCAGTTTGGCCGCTAATATATTTTTCTCCATTTTCATTTACATAAATGTCTGAACCCAAATCCGTTGCAGCACTTCCTACCGGACGAGATGACAAGTCTAATGTATAGGAAGTGAATGAGGGTGTTGGTGCTGGTGTAAGTGTGGGGGGAGGGGTAGCTGTTATAACTTGATCTGTGGAAGGGGCGGATGATGTTACTTCAACCACAACTGGTACTGTGATTTCTACAGTCACTTCAACCGGAACCTCGACTTCCTGTGGCATAACACGTGTAACCTCCCGTGTGATCTCCCGCGTAACTTCAACTTCAGCCACAATAGGAACTTCGACTCTTCTAGTTACTTCAATTATTGTTGATTCCCCCGATAATCTACCCCATTGAAAAGCCATAACAAAGAAAAAGAAAACAATAACTCCTATACCAATACTCACAGCCCATTTCTTGATTTGACTAAAAGGAAAATCTTTGAGTTGTTCTCGACTGATATAAATAGTTATGACACCAAAAACAAGTGCGACGATCAAAGACAACCAATCAGCTAATGAACCAAAATCCATAACACCCTCCTAACAGAAGTATTTATATTCGCTATAAAACGGCCGTCTCCCAAATCCTACAGCAGCGTAATTTCTTCTAAAGCAATCAGGTCTTCAAAATCATCGGGGTGGAGCTTTTCAAACTCTTTGATGAGAACGGTCACTCCGTTCCAGGTCGGGATAGCCTTATTTCCGACCTATGCTCACTCTGGACTTGCACAATGTAATCACCAATTGCTATCTGCCCCCTAACAATGACCAGAGCCGCCAGATGCTCCACGCCAATACTAAGGGCAAAAACGGGGCCGCCAGCAGCAAAAAGAGCAGCACAACGATGTCCAATATCTTGCCCTGAAACAGGGTAAAACCTACACGCCGCAACAACTTATATTGCCGAATGGTCTGGCGTGCCCCCGCATGAGCAGCCAGGGCTACACCCAATAGACCCATCGCCCACACCACCTGCCGCCCCATTGCGCTCATCACTTCCGCCACACCTGAGCCATAAATGCCCAGCCAGACCAGCCAAAGTACCAGCCAGGCTATCATTGCCCAGACAGACGCGCTGAAATACTTATGCCACAAGAAAGGCAGCCAGTCACGCCTGGCATAACCATACTTTTTTGCCAGTTCTGTCTGGCCCAATGTCGTCATTGCCGCTGCCAGAAGGGGTATAAGCGCACATGCCATAAGCAAAACAGGCAGGCTTACCCAATCTGACAGCTGATCCAAATGCGTCTGGGCCAACTGGTAGGAGAGATGGCCGATCAGTAACGATAATAGCAACCCTATCAGGAGTTTGCCTGCAACTGGTGCTACTTTATCCAACATCGAATCAGCCATTGGACTAACAGCTTTTGGCGTTGGCAGCTGCACGTTAATCATTCTTGGAAAAGTGGCACCTGGATCAGCCTCACGTAAATCTTTAATTGATAAAACCCCTATTTCTTCGAGTAGGCCCGTCTTCAATTTGTGTAGTCGTTTAACAGCCTCATTGGGTATAACGACCAATAGATTTATGCTACCAGGGGTTGCATGTATAATCTTAATAGTTCCCTCTGGTGTTTTCAAAAAATCTTCCAATACTTTTGAAAAAGATGAAAGGAAAGCCTCGCGTTGTTGGAGCGTCAAATCGTGCCAGTTGCCATCTATCTCGATTGAGATTAATCCATGTTCTTCAGGTCGCATGAGTGTATAAACTTTGACCTCTTCAATTAGCTTTCTTTTGTATTTAGAATAAATTTGGGGCCGTTCAAGTTGTGCCTTTACGACTAATTGTTGTATTAAGTCTCGGTGTTTGCAATAATCTATCAGCTCCTGAATCAAAACAACCTTTTTTACACTTGAAATCCAGTAATCTTGATAAAACTCAGGAAAGTAATCGGACACAAATAATCGCAGTTCATCTTGGTCGAAGCCCTCTGCTATAAATTCCCGCAAGGCTTGATTGTTGTAATGCTGTGCCATAATCGTCTTAGAAGTTGTTGATATTAGGCGGCAACGGCCGTTTCTAGTAATACTAAAATAGGCCAACAGGTTCTAAAGCAATCAGGTCTTCAAAATCATCGGGGCGGAGTTTTTCAAACTCTTTTTGCATGATTTTCTTGAATTGCCATTCTGTGCCGGTGAGCAGGGTGGCGTTTTCACACCAGAGACGGGCGGCGCGGTCTTTGTGGGCTACGTCTATGTCTTCGCGCCCTTTGGTTTCAATCAGGTGGTGAATGCCGTCACGGGTAACGGCCGTAAAATCCGGTTCATAATAGCGGAGATTGGCGGCGGAATCGGTGTAGGCGATGGTGAAGCCAAAGCGTTCGGGCAGCTTGGCAAAACGGATCACGTCGGGGGCTTTTTCCAGAAAATCGGCAAAGGCTTTTTCAAACTGGTTATCGGCGGCCACCAGGTTAAAGACGGTTTTTCTGGCGGGCAGTGTGGGCCGTGACCAGGGGAAGCCGGGGCAGGTGGAAAGGGGACGGCCGTCTTGCTCTAACACTGGCTCTTGTTCTTCCACCACCACTTCCCGCAAAAGGGCGACAAAGGCTTTGACGGTGACGTGTTGGGTAACGGGGTAGGAGATGGCTTTGATCATCGCCGGGTCATCCAGATCAACTGTTTCACCAAAGGCGACATGGGTGAGGAATTCGCGTATTTTGGGCACGAGGGCGGCAAATTGGGAGGGCAGCTTGACATCACTGGCAATGCGTTTGGCGTAGTAGCTGATGACTTCCTGGGACGTTTGCACGTCGGGGATGGTGTATTCCCGTTCGACCAGCTTTTCCAGGGTGATGATGTCATACCCTTCATAGGTGAAGGCTTGGGCGGCCGTGTCGCCTGCTTTCTTGGGCAGTTTGGGCGTTCTGATTTTGGTTACGTCAATGGCTTCAATTTCTTCCCCTAACGATTTCTTGCGGGTGAGCATGGGGCTGAGGGCGGGGATGGTGATGTCTTTGTCCAGCTTTTCCGGGTCAGGGAAGATGGTTTCAATGGTGACGGGTTCGGTGTCCAGGTCTACTGTTCCCAGTTCTAAGCCTTCTTCCCGTTCTAGCTGCTCCACAAACTCTAAAAACGCTTTGTTGCCGATGACATCTAGCTGTTCACGGAAGGCGGGCGTGGCCCCACCAAATCCCCGGAACATGAGGCGCAGGCCCCGACCGATGGTTTGTTCGGGCAGGATGTTGGCTTTGCTGGTATACGGCCGTAAACCCACCACCACCGTCACGCTTTGCACGTCCCACCCTTCGCGCAGCATGAGAACGCTGACAATGCAGTTGACGGGGTTATCCGCTTCATCTATGCGTTGGGCAATCTGGCGGGCGTCTTCTTCGTCACGGCCGGAAACGTCGCCGGTGCGGTTGGTGTGAATGATGTGCAGCTTATCCCCGGCAAATTCGGTGGGGTATTTGGCGCGTAAATAGTCGGCTACATCATCGGCATCTTTGGTGCTGTTCATCATTACAAAGAGAACGGGCTTTTTGTCCAGGGGGGCGAGTTTGTCACGGTATTCTTGCCAGCGTTTGACGCCGGCCGTGAGATAGGTTTGATAACGCACACTGGCTATATCGGACGGGGTTTCGCCTAAGCCTTTGGCGACACCTTTCAACGGCCGTTTGACTACGTTGTCTATGATGGCCTGCTTTAAGGGGTAATCGAAGATTGTCCAGGTGAATAGTGCGCCACTGCTATAGCGGGGGGTGGCAGACATATCCAATTGGACAAGGCCCGGCGCGGTGGGATTGTCGGTTGTTACTTTATCGCGCAGGCGACGGATGGTTTTGCTCCATTCGCTTTCTTCGTCGTGCAGGTGGTGGGCTTCATCGTTGACGATAAAGACGGGGCCGCCCCGTTTGGCAATGCGCTGGTCAAAGGGTTCAACGGCCGTGACCTGGGCGGGTGGTTTGCGGCCGAGCATCTGGGTCATAATGTCCGGTTCATCGTCTTTGCCTCTATCTTCTCGTTCGTAAAGCTGTTGGATGTTGGTAACGTACAATGCGCCTTGTGAAGTGGCGCGTTCACTATCGCCGCGCACGTAACAATCAAAGTCCCAATAGATTTGCAGGGAAGGCGGGATGAGGGGGTCGGTGCGGAAAATGCGATTACCGGCAAAGTCATGTTTGAGGCGTTCAAAGACGATGACGTTGGGAGCCAGGAGTAAGGTGGTGGCGGCGTAGGCGGTGGCATCCTCCAATATAGCATTGAAGTATTGCCAGGCGATTGCCAGGGAGATGACTTTGGTTTTGCCGCTGCCGGTTGCCATTTTCAGGCAGTAGCGGGCGAAGCTATCGTATTGCAGCAGGCGCAAGTTGGGGATGGTGGCGTAGCTTTCTAATAGCTCTTTGTGGCTGCGTTTTTGGGCGACTTCGTAAAGGTAAACGAGGGTTTGGATGGCCTCTTTTTGGAAGTGGTAATAGGCGAATTTACGGCCGTCTGGCAGCCGGTGATCGGTGTGAAACCAGTGGTGCAATAGCTCTTTGCTGGTTTGGGTTGCGCCCTTATAACCGCTGTCCACCCAATGCGCAACGGCTTCCCGAATGGCGGGCACACAGGGAGCAGTTTTGACCTGAGCTTCTAGCAAGGCCATTTGTGCGGGGTTATTTTTTGCTTTGCGTCGTGCCATTGGTTTTCCCTCGTTTATTTGCTCCTGGCTTTTCTGTTCTCTTACATCCCACAGGCAGCATTTCGTAACACTACTCTATTCCCACCATGTTTTTCTTAGCTTGTGAATGAGCCACGCAATAACAAGAACAAAGACTGACAAAGTACCAATTATAATTTTGAAAAAATTGTTTTGATTTGTGTTGTTATCTGGCAAATGTATTTGATTATGAATAATGGGGGCCACAGGTTCTTCTCTATGATCCCGCACGGCAAAAAGGATCAGAGAACCAAAGGCTGTCAGGAATAAAGTAAAGATGGCAGCTTGCAGGTCTGGAGTTAATTCACTCCACCGAGAGGGAATGATCTCAACCCCATTGAGACGAACTTTCTGAGCAATACCGGTCACAGACAAAATGGGTTGTATTCTGGTTGAACCATCCTCATTGATTAATAATCTGTTATTCCACTCGATTGAGGGGGCGGGTATAGCGTTGTTGTCGAATTGGATAGAAAGTTCAGACAACTCGTCTGTACTTTCCGTTCTTATGCCAGCAGAAACTTTCCCTGTAATACCATGTAATGTGAGCGTGTCAAAATCATTTGACCGTATCATTAAACTCCCCTGTTCTTCGCTGGTTCTTATTTGGGGGTGGCTTTCGATAAATATGGAGTCTGTGAACGATGAAATATAGGTTTCTTGTTCTGGTTCTACAACTATTAAGTATACTGTTTCTTCTTCCGCCAGATTTACAATATCTTGAAATACTATAGCGGAGAATGAAGAGAGAAGGATAAAGGGTGAAATATCGTCATAAATTGTACCGATGAATTGATCTGATGTTTTATTACACAACGTACCTACCACCAAACGATTCCTACTACGACTTATAAAATCATAACCTAATCTTGATCTTAGCTCACAGGGTTTATCATACATATAGGTTAATGTGGTTTGTCTGTTCGATAAAAGCTCAACCCTTTGCTTTGATACCAAATTTAGGGCGTCGGTAGTATTGGAGCGAAAGACTACTGCCTCTTCAAGTTCGGGGGGAATGACTTCAAACGGTAGCGCATAAGTCACCATAATATCTCTGGCTCGATCAAGGATTGTCAGTTGATAAAGGAATGTCGCCGGGTCAAAAATGATCTCTACTTCTAAATCGGTGACGTCAATCACGGTGAAGTTCACATTTTCGATCACTAACTCGTTCGGTTTGTAATTAACAGGTGGGGCAAGGAATGAGAACCATTGAGATGAGAGATGATAAAACTTCTGCCCCGGAGGGCTAAGATCAATAATTTCCCAGTCTCGCGCCAAAATAGTGAGTTGCCTAGATGGTGTGGCGCGGAAATACAAGATAGCAATGGTTGCCAATAGGAACCATAGAAGCATTC
Organism: Anaerolineae bacterium; assembly: GCA_023384415.1. Lineage (GTDB taxonomy): Bacteria > Chloroflexota > Anaerolineae > Promineifilales > Promineifilaceae > Trichofilum. The sequence goes on along the minus strand of JAHDWJ010000052.1, from coordinate 14,411 downwards.
CGAGCCTTGTATAACGTGGAGACATTGATTGCCTTTAGAGAACATTGAAGCAGTCTAGTGAACTATAATCTTGAAGGTTTTGGTTGTGTCGTTGCCCAGGATGTCTATGGCTTTGATGAGGATGGTGTATTCGCCGGGTTGGTCGTAGCGTTGGGTGGTTTGCAGTTGCAGGCTTTTGTCCTGGCGGGTGCGGTAGGTTTGCCACATGTTGTGGAAGGTGTCGTCTTTGTTATCCCAATCTACGGCCCAATAATCAATCCATTGTGCCCAATGGCTGATGGCCCGTTGCACATCTTCAGGCACATCGTCGGGAGGGATGACAAAGTCGGTGAGTTTCAGGGTGACATCGCGCCCTTTTTGGGTGGATTCCACAGACAGGGCGGCCAGTTCAAAAAAGTGGATGTCGCCCTGGTCAACGGCTTTTTGTTCCAGCACTTCGCGGGGGATGCGCAGGAAGCGCATGGTGATGTTGGCCTGGGCGGCCTGCTGTTTGGCGACTTCGTTCAATTCAAAGGCAAAGTCCCAACCTAACACGTCAACGGCCGTCACGCCGGGCGCATCTTTGCCAGTGCCCATCGCTTTGCGGAATTCAATGGCAATTTGGGTGACATCGCTGGGGGAGATGGGGGAATCTACGGGGCCAACGTGAACCATGCGCCCTTGTTTGAGGCCATGCAGCCAGGTGTAGCCGTCAATGGGGCGGGCCTGGTAGAGGTCAAGGATAAAGTGATGGTATTGACGGCCGATTTCGGCGGCTTTTTGGGAGGAGCCAAATTCGGCTACCTGCCAGGCTTGCCGTTCATATTTGCCCAGGTTTTGCACCACAAAGGGTTTGACCTGGGGGATACTGAGCAGCCGTTTGCGGGTGGTGTGAATGGCAAAGCGGCCTAAATCGCAGGTGATCCAGCGACGATTGAGCTTTTCGGCAACGGCGGCCGTTGTGCCGCTACCGCAAAAGCAATCCAGCACCAAGTCATTTTCATTTGAGGACGCTTGAATAATTCTTTCAAGTAGGGCTTCTGGCTTTTGAGTAGGGTAGTTGCTGGATTCCTTAGAGGAATTATTGATTTTGTCCATTTTCCATACAGAATCTACCGGCTTTCCTCGATTTATTGCGTCTTCAACATAAACTTTATTTACTCTCTTTCCTCCATTTCTGGTATCGAGCGTATATTCCCGGCCATCTTCATCACGATAAAGTTTTTGCTTTCGAGTTGCTAAATATGCCTCTAAGCTTTCATAAGGTTCTGCATAAGAATTAAAGGTGTTAGCCGATGTTTTTGAGTAAAAAAAGATAGTATCATGCCGCCGTTCAAAGTGTTTTTGTAGTTGCTTGTTCCACCCACTATAGTTCCAAATGATTTCGTTGCGAAAATTGTCAGTACCGAACACTTCATCCAAAATGCTCTTGGCATAATGCCCGACATGCCAGTCTATATGTACATAGAGGCTTCCAACGTCTGTCAATAACTCATGTAGGAGTAAAGTGGTTTCATAAAACCATTGCATATAAGAATCTAACCCATGGCCCCAAGTATCACGATATGCTTTTTGCTCAATCACATTTGGGGCTTTTGTGAAGTCTTCGTCCTCAATGCTAACTTGATACGAAAAATCTGCTCCTGTATCAAACGGCGGGTCAATGTAAATCAGGTCAACCTTTCCGGCAAACTCGTCCACCAAGGCGGGCAGCACATACTTTTTGTCTCCCCAAATCAGCCGGTTGCGCCATTCAGCCGGGCGGCCCGTGCTAAACAGGTCAAAGGCCATTTGCCGCTGCTGGCTGCTTTCGTTCACGGTTTCTACGGTTTGAAAGGGGAGTTTCAGACGGGGCGGGGCTGTGCGACGGCCGTTGGCGTCATACTTACCATCCCAAATAAGTTCAACCATTGATTATGCTCCTGTTTGCTCTGAAATTATGCAATTGCGTCCAAATTTGCTTCTTTCGCGTTGCGGAATGCAAACCAAATGTACATTGCAGGAATAAGATTAGCTAGAAAAGCGGCAAGCATATTATCCGGGTTTCTTGCCGTAATAATGGCAAACAAAAAGGAAACGACTGTTATTAAGATGAAGGCAATTGTCAGAAATTTAAGCCCTAGAATGCGGGTGTCAGCCTCTTCTGGTATTTGGAAGGTGTTTTGGATTGCCAATTCGCGGACGAGCGTGATCTGCCGTGCATAAATAATGGCAACAAAAAACCCCATGACGGCCGTTGCTATACACCAGTAATGTGGTCTGGTTACATTCTTTACTGCTATAGCTTGAGCTGTTGCTGCGGCAAAGAAAAGTATCGTATCAAAAAGATGAAAAGGCCAGCGACCATCAAACATAGCACTCAAGTATGAATACCAAAAGGCTACTATGATCAAGAAACTTGCAAGCAGGTATGCAAAGGTGGTTGGACTATTCAGCCAATAATCAAAGCTAAATTCATCTATCAAAATGGCAAGTGTAACCCCTTGCAAAACACTAACGAGCGTTAGATATACTTCCGGCAATAAATCATTGAAGAAAAACACCGTTCGGGCAGGGCCAATTTGATGTATGCCATTCACATTTCGAGGGACTTCATTCTGCATAAATTCCTGAAGCATCCGCATTATCTCGGCTTGTGATGCCTCGATTGTTTCCAGTCTCATGTTCAAATCAGAGGTTACGGGATTGTGAGGTCTGGACAAAAATCTGGCAATCAAAGTACGGATACCAAGAAGCATGATTCATTCTCCTTCAAGATCATATTCCAGCTTTGGCTGCATTCACTCATGGTTTTAACAGTCGGAAAGGGGGTTTCAGGCGGGGCTGTGCGACGGCCGTTGGCGTCATACTTACCATCCCAAATAAGTTCAACCATGCAATCATCTCCTATTGTGCGGCCGGTTGCCGGAACTGAGTTTTTCGATTGTAACAGACAGGGTATTTTTGGGAAAGGTGGAGGGGGGCTGATTGGAGAGATACTTAAAGAAGGAAACCCGTTTCAACGGTTTCTGATTTACAATGTAAGGTAAATCAGAGCCAGGAGGAAGACATTGGGCAAATTGATCTTGCTCACTAAATATAAATTTAGCCTCATCCGTATCCTATTGGTTGCTGTTTTACTATTACTCGCGCTGTGGGCAAACTGGCTTGAATATGCGTGTTTAGTTATCGGCCGTTCACCTATAGGTCTTTTCTTCACGCATATGTTGGTAAAGGTAGGGGCTGAGTTTGCAGGGATTGCTATTGCTGTTGTCACAATTGACTATCTTAACGAAAAGAGGCAAGAGAAAGAACATATAGATCAACTTAAGCGAGAATTGAGCAGTCATGATCCTGGAATAGTTCAACGGGCTTTGAACGAACTAAAAGCAAGAAAAAAGCATTCTGATGGAACGTTAAAAGGGGTCAGCTTACTTCGTGCAAATTGGACGAACGTGCTTTTGCCTAACGCAGATTTAGAAGGAGCTTATTTGGGCTTCGCAAATTTTGAGAATGCTATTCTAATAGGTGCAAACTTGGCAAAAACAATGATGGATAGCACTATTCTACATAAATGCCATTTGGAGAAAGCAAATATGGCAGGTAGCACTATAATTCATGCAAACTTGGAAGGTGTATACTTGAGCGAAGCAATTCTTGAAGGGGTTAAATTTATTAACACTAACATGAAGGGAGCAATACTTGCAGGGGTAGAAACTGTCTTTGAGCAAGGCTTGGTGGATGCTTTAGCTACCTTTGGAGAATATCCGCCATTTGTACTTAAAGAAGCAAATGTCAAAGATGCGTGGTTCGTCAGTGTAGACCTAACAAATGCGCACATTTCTGAACAACAACTACTTGCGGCCGCATTTATCTCTTATGATACTATTATGCCAGATGGCAAAACTTATGAAGAGTGGGAGCAACGGAAAGAAAGGGGGCAATCACCACAAAGGAAACCAGCCAATTATTCTGTCAAAGCTCGTAAATATGATGGTGCATTTGTATGGGAGAAATGACAGACTTACACCATTACCCCAGATGAGAACGGCCGTTTGCTACCACAAAACATGAGTGCTATACTGGCCTTCCAAGATGATTAACAAATTTCTGTGGGCTTGGGCAAAATTTCATCAGTGGGGTCGGGTAACGGCCGTGAAACTGCCCTCCCCCCAAGTTGCAGAAAATGACAAAGCCGTTGGCGTCTCTTTGAGGCCCAACGGCTTTTTTATTTGGAGCAGTTTATGAGTTAATGGGGCCATGAAAGAAAGTCGCCGGACGATGGTGCAAACATCCCCGGCGGCGGCCAACCGATGCAGGCGGCTGACAGAGTAAATTATAGCAGGTAACGGCCGTTTGCGTCTGGCGCGAACGGCCGTTTTTGTTTGTGTAGGAGAAGAAGCTGATGATAACAAAATATAGTGATGCGTTAGGCGTGACGGCCGAAGAGTTGTGGTGTGAAGGGGCGTTTGATGGTTATGTAGAAATTGATGCCTGCTTTCACATTGACCCGCACCTTTTGGAGAGTACCAAAATTCCAGAATTACAGCCCGCTTATCAGCGGGTCAAGGATTATTTTGAAGTCGTGCTACGTCTCCTGGAAGCATCCAAGCAGCCAGGGGACGTTTTTTTTAAGGGTGCCTGGAAACGATTACAGTTTCCCGAATTCCCGTATGTGTCGTTGGGTTATAGTCTTCATCGGTCAGGCGGGAATGGCATTGGGGAAAAACTGGCGTTGGCTATTACGGATACGGCCGTGCAGATTGTTGAGGCGGGTATCAAAGACCCGGTTATCTTTGAACTGGTTGGTGTATTGGAAGAAGGCATTGGGGCAGACCGGATCAGTGACATGACAGCGCATATTATTGCCGGGGATTTGCTGGCGTTTTCGGAGCGAGTGGCCCGCAATTTGCAGTTACGCACCATACGATATGAACATGACGGCCGGTGGTTTGAGGTGCCGTTTGACCCGGAAAGGAAACGGCCGTTGATCCTGGTGCCCCATGAGATTCTACGGCCGTTACCGATTGCCCTGGTGTGGGATGATATTGACGCGGTATGTGCTTATAACCAGCGATTACGTGAAGCGTTGAACGATGTGATTGGTAAAACATGGGGGGAAGCCTTCAGGAAAGCGAAAAAACATGAAATCAGGGAACTGCTGCTTAGGAATCCTGAATTGCTGCGGGATTTGGTGCGGCAGTATAAGGAAAAGCCAGCCGTACCGTATGATTTTGCCCGTGATCCGGACGGGATCATGATCTGGGCGGAAGTGGCTCACGAATGGGCCGAAAAGTATCCGCTCTTGCTAGACACCGTAAGTGTTGTGACCCCTGAACAGTTGCAGGGGGTGGTGAGGCGAATCTGTAAGCATTACGGCCGTTTGTTAGAGCGGTATGGGTTAAACATGTTGCTCCATGATGATGATGACAAGCTGCGGAAAGAGCGTTTTGCCCGGCTGCTTTTCTTTGGCATGGCCGAAGCATATTGTCAGGCCAATAATTTTGACCTGAATCTGGTGCAGCAGGGTGGTCGGGAAATGGTCTTGTTCAAACTTAGCCGAGGTTACAATGCCCGTTTGTTTGTGACCGTGAAGTACAGTTCTAACCCTCACTTATGCAATCAGTATGAAGAAGCGATTACTACCTACTCGAAGGGAGATCAAGATGAAGAAATTGTGTTTCTGGTGGTGCGAACAAAACCCTCGAATGAGGTTATCGAAACTTTACGCCGATTGCAATTTGAGGCGCGGGAATCTGGTCAGGCGATACCGGAACTGATGATTGTGGACGGCCGTATTTCAGACGTTTCTCAGGGTATATTGTGGGAACTTGGGGCGGATGATGAATGGTTGGCAAAACAATCTGAAATTCCCCAAGTAACCCCACTTACGTTGAATGAAGAGATGGTCAGTGGCATTCCCGATGAGACGGTTCGACCAAAAGTCAACAAAGAGACTATTCTTCAACGAAAGCAACCAGGCAGGCGCCCTGACCCTGAAAATGACATTGCGTTTCAGAAGATTCTTGAAGGAAACCAGACAGATAAAGCATGGACAGATGCTTTTGATTATTGGTGTAGGGAAAAAGGATTAGCCGACCCTAAAAAAGCTGAACGAGACGCTTTTAAGAAGGCAATGGAGAGGGCAGAAAAACGCCAGGGGCAGACGGAATGAGGATGAAATAATTCGGCGACCTTTTACGGCGCAACTATACCAACTAAGCTGTAGCTATGAATTGGCTACAGCTTTTTGTTTTCAGGAAATAAAACATGACGGCAAGAATTGTGATTAGTTTGGATAAAGCGGCGCGTTATGCTCTGGGTCTACTGGCAGAACGTGAGTACAGAAGTCCGAGGGCACAAGCAGCTTTTCTGATTCGACGCGAGTTACAGGAACAAGGTTTGTTACCTGTAGAGGAAGATAATACGGCCGTTGACCCACCATCAACAAATGAGAGTGGGTTTCAGGCAACAAACGGCCGTGCCCAGGAGGTAAGCGATGACGATTGAAAATATCCCTCAACATGATCCAATTCTAGCGATTTATTCCAGATGGATTGATTTGGCCCTGGCAGAGCGGCGGCGCAAGGCGGCGCGGGCAGCGGCGGAAACGGCCGTTGCTGCTCCTGGGCAGGGTGATCGTGTGATAGTCAATGAAGAAGAACCCGGCCAAGAGACTTGCCCGTCAGGGAATTGAGCAGGTGTCAGATGTCCAATGAAAGCAGGCTACAACCCCACCATTTGCGGATGTTACGCGACGAAAGCGGTATTACGGATGAAATGATCCGGGCGCGGGGGTATCGCTCTATTAAGAATGACGATGAACTGCGAGGGTTGGGTTTTGCACCGGGCCAATGCCGTGTACCGGGTTTGCTGCTGCCATTGTATACCACCGATGGGCAAAATGGCCTGTATGTCTACCGGCCGGATAAGCCACGAGTGGTGGAAGACCGGCGCAAAAGCAAGCTGCCGGATGGCACGTATCCGCAAAAGGTGATCAAGTATGAACAGCCAAAGGGTACGGCCGTGCGGGTGGACTGCCCGCCGATTTGCCAGCCCATGCTGGCTGATCCCACCATTCCCCTCTTTTTAACCGAAGGGCAAAAGAAAGCGGATGCGTTGGCATCACGTGGCGCGTGTGCTATTGCCCTGACCGGCGTGTGGAATTTTAAGGGCAAGAATGATTGGGGGGGTACAACACTGCTGGCGGATTTTGATTATATCGCTTTCGACGGCCGTGAAGTGTACATTGTCTATGACAGTGACGTGATGAGCAAGACGGCCGTGCGCCAGGCATTGGCGCGATTGACCGAACATTTGCAGCGGAAAAAGGCAACGGTGGCCCAGGTGTATTTGACGGCCGTTGCCGGCAGAAAGGTGGGGGTAGATGATTGGTTTGTCGCTTACCCTGACAAGACGATAGATGATTTGAAGGCACTGGCGGAAGGCCCCCGGACGGAAGTAAAGGCGGCCCCACCTGATGTGGAACTGTTAGATGAAGCACCACCGATGATGACACGGCCGTTGGCATTGATTAACGGCCGTTCGTATGTGGCAACCTGGTGCTATGTCCAAGTGACACGTCGGGAATCAGAGAAAAACGGCAAGATCATCAAACATGATCCGCCTCTTGAAAGCCAGGAACAGCAGCTTTTTATCATCCGGGATGATGGGGTTATTTTTGGGGAGGGGCTTGGGGATAGCTCCTACAAGCCGCTACGGGATGCAGGTCTTATCATTAAGCTGGCTGAAATTCCCCAGCCTGACAAGTTGTTATCAACGCGGGGACTGAAAGCGTATTGGAACGGGAAACGGCCGAATCCGACAGACATTTTTTATCGTGTGGTGGCGGTCATCAATCGCTTCATTGATTTTGACCACTCCCTGGGCAGTCAGGAAATTGTGGCAGAGTTGGTTGCCTGTTATGTTCTGGCAACCTGGTTTTTGGACGCCTGGACGGTGGCCGGGAATTTGTGGCCGAATGGAGATAGGGGCAGTGGTAAAACACAACTGCTGATTGTGGCCTGCGAGTTGGCCTATTTAGGGCAGGTTATTCTGGCAGGTGGTTCTTTTGCAGCTTTACGCGATCTGGCTGATTATGGGGCTACGTTAGGCTTTGATGATGCGGAAAACCTGGCTGACCATCGGAAAACTGATCCAGATAAACGCGCCTTGCTGCTGGCGGGGAATCGGCGCGGTAATACTATCCCGTTGAAGGAAAAGGACGGCCGTGACGGATGGAAGACACGGCACGTCAATACGTATTGTTTCCGTCTGTTTTCGGCCATTAACTTGCCGGATAATGTGCTGGCTTCCCGTACTATCACGCTCCCGCTCATTCGCACACCGGACAGATACCGGGCCAATGCTGACCCTCTCGATTATTCGCTTTGGCCCCATGATAGGCGGGAATTGATTGATGATTTGTGGTGTTTGGCACTGGCTCACCTGCCGGAAATGAAACAGTATGAAACCGCAGTGAACCAACAGGCACGGTTGACGGGGCGCAATTTGGAACCCTGGCGGGCATTATTAGCCGTTGCTCTCTGGCTCGATGAGCAGGGTATATCTGGCTTGTGGGCGCGAATGGAGCAGCTTTCGATTGATTATCAGGTAGAACGGCCGAATCTGGAATTGAGCGACCTGACGGCCCTGACGATTCGGGCATTGGGTAAAGCCATAGTCGCCAGATTGCCGCAACCGTGTGACATGAGTGACGTTTGTGACATGAGTGACATTAAGAGGATAGCAGGTACAGGCGAGTTTGCCTTATTGTCCAGTGACATTACTGCCTACGCCCATCAGGTAATAACAGAAGCGGAATTGGATTTAGACACCGACAAAATCACGGCACGGCGGATCGGCCGTGTTCTGGGAAAGATGCGCTTTGCATCATCACGGGTGGCGGGTAAGGGTACACGTGGTTGGCGCATTACGCTTGACGAGTTGGCGCGGTGGGTAACGTCCTACGGATTACCTTTATCCGAGGTGCTTGGCTTTGAAGAAAGAAACGTCACTAATGTCACGGCCGTCACTAACGTCACGCCAGAGGAAGATTTGACAGGAGGGACAATATGAAAGCAATTTCGGAATTGGAAAACATAGGGTATCACTTTTGGATCAAGGAGGAGGGAATCAGCTATCTGCACATTGGCTCTATGCCTGATCCGGAGCAGGTACGGCCGTTGCTGCAACAAATCAAGGCGGCGAAATCAGAAGCGATGGCTTTTTTGGAACAACGGCCGTTTACCAGCAAGAGCAAACGGCGGGTCATCTTTCCGGCTGATTATCGTGGGCCATTCCCTTCGGGCACATGGCAGCGTATGGCAGACGGCCGTTTTGAGACGCTGCTTTGTTATGACGATTTGAAAGAGATGTTGTACTGGCGGGATGTGGTGCTGGCTGACGATGCAGAATGAGAGGGGATCACGATGGCTAAAATACCTGTTACCAAACGATACTATGAACCGATTCCCGGTGAGAGCCATAAGGCATGGCTGGCGTTTTGTGTGTATCGGGATATGGGGTACGGCCGTTCGCTGGATCGGGCCTGGCGGCAGGTAACAGGGAGGGACGGCCGTCATGCGCGGCATTGGGCAATGTGGTCAGCCAAATATCATTGGGTCAGGCGTTGCCAAGCGTATGACAATGCGGTGATGAAAGAGGCACGGCGCAAGGTGCAAGATGAGCGGGCACTACGCTATGCGGATATGTTTGAGAGCTTTATTCTGTGAAGTCGCCGATTTTTGGTTGCAAAAGTGTTTGATTTTGATGCCAAACTGTCTACCAAAACGGCCGTAAACGGTGCAAGACAAGGGGTATTTTGCCGGAAAAATGGTGCAAACAGGGGCAACCAGGCGGCGTTCGCAATCAAACTCAGGTGATAACGTGGCGAAAAACGGCGGTGAAAACACAGCAAGGCTACAGCAGGAATACAGCAATTTCGTCTGTTTCCTAATGATTTAGGAAAAAACAATGGGTGGATACGGTTCAACACGGTGGAATTTCCACACGAAAAAAGAGACGGTAGAAGATTGCCGGGCGCTTTCCATCTCCGACTTGAAACGTGAAGGGGTGCTGCAAGCCGGGGTGGAACGCTCAGGCAGTTGGATATGGCGCAATGCCTATACTAATGAGTACCGGGCCAGCATTGGTTATGAACTGAACACACTGGGCCGTTTCCCTTATCTGCGGCTGCATTACACCATTACTCGATGGGATGGTAACAAGCGGGATATGGATTATCACGTTCGTCTGGAAACCACGCCCTGCAACTATGGCGGTGTGCGCTGGTGGTTTATCTGCCCGTTGGTGGTTAACGGCCGTAGCTGTGAGCAGCGGGTGGGCAAACTGTTTCTGGCTCCGGGCAGCCTCTACTTTGGCTGCCGCCATTGCCATGATCTGACATACCGGAGCAGCCAGGAAAATGACAAGCGGGTCAATGCGTTGAAGCGATTGGGGCCGCTTGCCATTTTGCAGGGCATGAATAGTGGAGAGATTGATACAGACAAAGGATTCAAGGCATTGCCGCCCGATATTTGGCGATTGTGACGGCCGTGTTACCTGACCATGAGAACAAACCGAACCTACCGAATTGATGAATCCATACCGGCGCGGGTGCAGGAACAGGCGGAACGGCACGATATTTCACTATCGGACACGGTTAATTTTCTGCTGCTCTTTGCACTGGCGGAAGTGGAAAACGGCCGTACCACGATCCCTACCAGACCAGGTAAGGCGGTTGTGGACTGGCAGAAGGTTAATTGAAGTTCAACAGAAGTGCATACGGAAATGAAGGATTTTAGTTAGGACGGTGCTGGTAAACGGCCGTATCTCTTTAACAACTGTATACCTGGGTGCATGGAGCCACCATGCAGGGCGCGGCAAGTAAGGATACAATGTTGCTATGTCAGAGGAATGGATCACCACAAATGAAGCGGCTGAATTGAGTGGGTATCATCCTGATTACATTCGGAAGTTGCTACTGGCTAATCGGGTTAACGGCCGTAAATTTGGCCCCACCTGGCAGGTTGATAAACAGGACTTTCTGGATTATCTGAAACGAATGGATCAACAGGGAGAAAAACGAGGGCCAAAAACTGATTAACATCTTTCTCTAAATAATGGTATAATTATCTTATCGTAGGATATTTATAAACTTTTTGATGGGCCGTGCAATTGCTGGTAACAATCACATGGCCCTAACCCAACTGCCAATGGTGCTTGGCGAAGGGCTGAACCAATTCTAACACGATTGGGCAACCCAACGCATAAAGGGCGGGTTGCCCTTTTTGTTTTCGGGTTTCATCAGCCCCACCGCTTACCTGTTGGCGGTGGGGCTGTTTTGTAAAAAGGTGGTGATTGATGCTTTTAGCAGACTGGCAATCTGACCCAGGATTGGCCTGCCAGGAATGGCAGACAAACGCCCGGCCTATCTTTGGGGATAAACCGGGCGCAAACATAACCCCGCTTTCGCGGAGATTGACGCGATCAATGCCTGATCCGCATTGTCGCAAAAGGATTATACATCATGGGAAATATAACCAAGTGGCTTCTGATTATCTTCGGCGCGTTGGTCATTGTACTTAATGCGGCTGAAACGGCCTTGTTTGGGGCCACTTACCTACCGGCGGCTTTTGGCAACCCGGCCAATGGGATTAGCTCACTGTTAGCGGCTGGTTACGTCTTGCTCATGTTGGATGTGGGCTTTCTGGTCTGGTTCAAAGTGTGGTTATCTGGTGAGCAAGCGACGGCACAACGAGATGTAGCAATCTCGCTGGCGGTTATGGCCTTAATTGGCTCAATCATGGCGACGGTGACACAGTTGGCGACAAACACCACCTTAGCTTCTTTCCTTCTCCCCTACCGTGACATCATCGGCACAATTGCCTTTTTTGTAGTGGTGGGGGTAACAGTAGCTCATATCGTCGGGCTGGCCGTCTATAAATACAAGGAGCCTGAGCAGCAGATAGCGACCAAGACGGCCAAGATTCAGGGGGATGTAATTGACGATGCCCTGAAGGAACTGGAGACACGCGCCAATGCCGATAAGGACATTTTGGTAGACATTCTGGCACGTGAATTCCGGGTGGACATGCTGAACGCTTTGGGATTCAGCCAGGAGCTAAAGCGGGTGGGCAAACAGCCAGTATTAGCAGCCTCAAACACGGCCGTACCAGATGAGGGCGTTAACGACGATGTAACAACATTTGATGACTTGCAAGCCCTGGTTGACGCCCTGGTAAGTGAACGGCTGGCAGAGGAACGGGCGCATACGGCCGTACCTGCTTCCCCCAACGGAAACGGCGCAAATTTTACCAACCGGCCCGGCGGCCGGACGTTGTAACAGAGGATAGTGGTAGTGGAAAACGTAAAGAGCGCCGGGAACGTGAAGATACCTATTGTGCCCATTGTGGTAAGCGAATGTCACCAGGGCGTAACGGCCGGCGAAAGTATTGCACTGAAGCCTGCAAAAAGCGGGCACAGCGGGCAAAACAACGGGACAAACAACCCGCCTGATGTCCCTTCTACCAATACCAAACGGGACAAAACCGTCACACGGCCGTGTCAACAATGCGGCCGGGAAATGGTAGTGAGACGGCCGTCTAAACGCTTTTGTGGAGCCGCTTGCCGCCGGGCGGCCTGGCTGGTACGCAACCCTGAGAAGGCGGCGATATTGGCAATCAGTGACAAGGCGCGGTTACGTGAACACCTGGCAAGCAGGGGGATCGCGTGGGTTGAACCAACAACATGAGGACACGGCCGTGTCTCTCAGATGAGGGGTACGGCCGTGTCACAAGGAATAATGAGATGAGCAAAAGAGCGATTTTGTACGCTAGAACGAGCGGTGATGACAAGAAAAATGCCACCAGCAGCTTAGATGGGCAGCTTGATATGTGCCGGGAATACGCAACGGGGCAGGGCTGGCCGGTGGTGGCAGAACTAACAGAGGATGAAAGAGGGGTGAGCGGGGCGCGGTGGGACGCGCCAGAATTAAACCGGGCATTGGAGATGGCCCAGGGCGGGCAGTTTGACGTGTTAGTTTTGCGGGAAATGGACAGGTTTGCCCGTAAGCTGGCAAAGCAGCTTGTCATAGAAGAACAGTTTAAGCGGGCGGGGGTAGGGGTGGTTTACGTCCTGGAAGAGTATGCCGATTCACCAGAGGGACGCCTGAGCAAGCATATCCGGGCCACCATTGCGGAGTATGAAAGGGAGAAGATCAAAGAGCGAACGTCAAGAGGGCGGCAGCGTAGCATCAAACAAGGTAACATCCTGGTGTATGGGTATGGTGCGCCTTATGGCTATCGCCTGGTGAAAGATAACGGCCGTGCAACCCTGGTGATATGTGAAGATGAGGCGGGTATCATCCGGCTGATTTTTGAATGGTATACGGTTGAGGGGTTGACCATGCGGGCTATTGCCCGGCGGCTTACGGATATGCGAGTGCCCACACCAGCGGACGTTAACAACTACGCAGACGGCCGGAAAAAGCGGGGTGTGGGGGAATGGGTTGGGGGAAGCATAGCCAATATCTTGAACAAAGAGACTTACGCGGGGACATGGTGGTATGGGAAACGCAACGGGCGGACAGGGGCAATAAACCCGCAGGAAAACCTGCTACCTGTGAAAGTGCCTGCAATCATCAGCCGGGAAACCTGGGAACTGACCCAGGGACGCAAGAGGGAAAATAAAGCCCTGGCAGCGCGTAACACACGCCATGATTATTTGCTTCGGGGCCTGCTAAGGTGTGGGCATTGTGGCGCGCCTTTCCGTGTCCAGACGATTACAAAACCCAATGGCACAAAGCACGGTTATTATCGTTGTGGGGCGGCCAAAGGGGGAGCTTACATTCATACGTGCGATATGCCCTATTTCCGGGCGGATAAGGTAGACGCGGCCGTGTGGCAATGGCTACGGGATTTACTCAAAGACCCGGAAACAATACGGGCAAAGGCAGAAGCGTACCGGGCGCAGCGGGCGGAAGCAATCCAACCATTACGGGATAGGCTGGCGGTGATTGACAAACTTTTAGCAGACCGGCAGCAAGAGTTAAAGCTGGCGGTTAACGCCTACTTAAAGGGCGGCTTATTGGGTGAGATGTTACGAGAGCAAGCCAACCAGCTTGAGGTGGCAATTAACGGCCTGGAAAATGACCGGGCGGAACTGGTGCAGCAGATAGAAGCGGAAACTCTGACAGATGAGCAGATATACACTCTGGAACATCTTGCCAGCCTGGTAGGGGAGGGAGGGATCATAGCAAGTGAAGATTTTACCGAACGGCGCTATACTGTAGAAACTTTGCAGTTAAAGGGAAAAACGCTGTTGATAGACGGGCGTCAGTACGTAGAAGCAAGCATTTCCCTGGGGGACAAAGCAGTTATTAACTGTGTCCATAATGAGCTATGATTCATTTTGGCTACAAACCCTTGTAACGTGATTTGGCAAATCGCGTT
>JAHDWJ010000105.1 GCA_023384415.1 Anaerolineae bacterium | reverse complement strand
CCAGACCAACACGGCCGTTACCAACCCACTCCTCGCGTCGGCTTTATTGGTTGTTAGGCGGCCGCGACTCCCGTTCTGTAATACGGGAGTAACTTAACCGGCCGCCTAACGGGGAGATAAGCCGCGCCAGACCAACACGGCCGTTACCAACCCACTCCTCGCGTCGGCTTTATTGGTTGTTAGGCGGCCGCGACTCCCGTTCTGTAATACGGGAGTAACTTAACCGGCCGCCTAACGGGGAGATAAGCCGCGCCAGACCCACACGGCCATTCACCTCAACCTCATCGCGTCGGCTTTATTGGTTGTTAGACGGCCGCGACTCCCGGTAGTAATACGGGAGTAACTTGCCTGGCCGCCTAACGTGGAGATAAGCCGCGCCAGACCCACACGGCCATTCACCTCAACCTCATCGCGTCGGCTTTATTGGTTGTTAGACGGCCGCGACTCCCGGTAGTAATACGGGAGTAACTTAACCGGCCGCCTAACGCCTGCTTCAGCCGCCGCCGTTATGACCAAAACTTGTAAAAACCCGCCTGCCAGGCGGTCGGCTGGAAGTGTTGTTGGGCGACCTGGCGCACGGCCGTTACCCACCAAACACCCCCTTTGCCCAAAAACCGCCTGACCAAACCCGCGCCGTAAATACCACTGTCAGTGTCGCCCGCCCAACGCTTGCTTGAGCGGCGGGCGGGTTGAAAGATTACTTTCGGATTCACCAAACACCTGAAAAAGCCTCGATCTCGCCCGTCCGCTCCAAGCCTTGTTAGCCTGTCAATTCACATTATGTGGCAAAGGAGAAGCGACCTTATCCACCATTTCTACATGCAAGACAAGGGAAAATAATGAATTCCCTTTCAGTTCAATGGTGCAGTCGTCCGCAATCTTTATACATGTGCCTGTCAAAAAATCCTCATATCTCGTGACAACGATACATCCTGAATTAGCATCATGGAAAGTTTGCCATTTCTCGTCTTCAGCTACTGCTAGTGAAACCCCGGGCTCTAGTTTATGTTTAGGTGATAATGTTACACTCCCTAAAAATGCCTCTGGTTCAAGAATGGATGCTGTTTTCCAGTTAAAATAAGGATGGTATCCCCAAACATAAAGCAACTTCCTGTTTTCAATGCTAATCTCAATTTGCAAAGTGCCAATTGAAAGGGAAGTGGTCCCCATTGCCCCTATTAACTCCTTTAACTCATCATGGTTATCAGGCAAAAAGTCAAAGGAGTATTCGTTTCTTCGGTATATTTGCTTACCGTGTAAGATTGAATCAAGCTCTTTGTAGGAAAATTTTTTCATCACCTAATTGCCTTTGAAGAGGAAATGGACAACAGTGTTGGTTTCAGTATCTATTACCAACTCCCAATTACCTTGACGACCATTAAACGTGCCCGTAACGTCCCAACGTAAGCCCCCTGGCAATCCGCCAGGATCAGGAATTGGGCTACCTGCTTCCATTATCTCTCCTATCAGCAAGCGAGAGTCACCATATGGTCGAGCTTGTGTTCCTGCTTTAGTGATGTCATCTAAATGGTTTTGCACTGTTTGGCTTAAGTTCAAATCGAAAGGATCGATACCGCAAGGGCCAGTGTTGTGAACCAAAACACCAGGATCATCTTCAGATGTAAAGATGTAGTAGTTTTGGACATGCTCAACGGTCAAATTGTAAAGTTCCATTGATTCGTCGAGTGGCTTCAGTTCAACCACTGTTGCCAGAGAACCATTATCCGTTTTGAGGCGCATGTCAGGCTGCAAATCAACCATTGGCACATAATCTTCAACATCCAGGACATAGAAGGGATGTTCTTCTGAACCAGTAATGATGTTGGTCTTTCCGCAGGAATCATATTTGACGGTCAAAGCCAATACATCACCTTCGTGAACATTGACATGTGTTTGTGTTACCCTGGCAAACACATTCCCCGTATCACGCACCACAAACCGCTGATTCGTTACATCCAACTCCCATTTCCACACCTTGCCTTGAAACACAACCTCGCTATCCGGCTGGACATGCTTCAACAACCAGTGCCCCTTTTGTTGATTCGAGGAACTTCGGAACAGAAAGACAACATCATCCGGTTCAGGCATACGCCAATTATCAGGATCAAAGGCACGGTCCGTTTCCGCTAACAGGCTGATGTCTATTTCCGGCTTCAAAAAGAGAGAGCCTTTTTCTGGCGTGGTGGCATAGAGATAATCACCAACAATGAACTCCATGTCTGGCCCCACGTCCCCATAGGTCATGGGTTCCCATTGTCCGTTGCTCCGGTTGTAAATCTGGATAGGGGTTACGGCCGTCCAATCATCCGGGCCGGGAATGCTGGCATATTGATTTATGGCTGCTTGCGTGGGTTGGGACGAACGGAAAGCGATGCCCCCCACTATCAAACCAATGACACACAAAACGATGGCGAGATACACAAAACGGGCTGATCCCTTCCTTGTTTTGCGCTTACGACTGCTGCGATGCTTATAACTGGCTGAACTCATTGAAACTTCTCCTTTTTTGACGTTGCCCGCTACATGAAGCAGGCTAACGGGGAGATAAGCCGCGCCAGACCAACACGGCCGTTACCAACCCACTCCTC
>JAHDWJ010000104.1 GCA_023384415.1 Anaerolineae bacterium | reverse complement strand
TACATTGGCGAAACGGGGCTGGTCTGGCAGCCGGTGGGGGTGAGGGGGTGACGGCCGTGCCGTCCGGCAAATAGCGCATATTCGGGTCTTGCCCTAAATTGCCAATGAAGCTGATTTTGTGAAACATGGGACAGATACAGCAATTGGTCATGAGTTGTTGTGTATCCGGCGCGGTGCATGTGATGATTTTTCCATGTTTAGCCATTGCGTATTCCTGCCTCGTGGTCTGGTGGCCATGGTTTTACGCCTAGCGCGTGAAGACGGCCGTTGCTACTGTGGGGCAAGGTATAGATTGGTTTGTTCCAGGCCAACACCTGGTTTACCAGTTGCCCGGTGCTGCTGCCGGGATGGGCGTAAGCCACGAATACGGCATCTGCCAGAGCGGCGATGAAGCGATTACGGGTTATTGCCGTTTCCTTTGTCGGTCGTCGCACATTATCGGCAAAGACTGAGAGGATGGTCAGGCGACCGGCGTCCAGCGCCTCTTGCCAGGTGGTGCGCAGCCGTTTGGGGATGCTGCGGGCCGGGCAGTAGACGACCGGCGCCGGCCCACGTAACAGGATTTCAAACGCTTCTTGCTCCACCGGTGAATGGAAGCCGCTGATGATCACCTGTGAACCATGCCGCCACTGCTGGGCCAGGTCATGTACGGCCAGCAGAATACCAGCCGGCGCTTTGGCCGAACAAAGGAGCGCCAGCATGTTTTGCCGGAGAATGGAATCATTTCCCCTGGCGTGGATTTCGGCCGGCGCTTCCGTGTCCAGGCAATGTAACCGGCTTTGCGGATAGGCTGGAGACCCGACCGTCCAGGTATGTGTGGTAGCTACAGACATTATTCCTAAACAAAATTGTTGAAGTATCTCTATAATTCACAAAATTCGCAGGGGTAATTACGGACGCTACTCACGATTCACACTCATCTGCTAACAAGTTACTGTATAACATGATGCGAAATTCACCTGCAAAATCCCCTACCTTTATTTTGGCAGAAGTTCATCAAGAATGATGACCGACAAGTTGGGTATACGGCGAAAGATGGGATCATTGGTAATAAAGGTGTCGCAGCCCGCCCGCAAAGCGGTAGCCGCGTGAATGGCATCAGGTGTCTTCAATTTGGCGGTAGCTCGCAACTGCACGGCCGTTTCTAGAATAGCCACCGAAATCGGGATCAACTGCAATTCATGGGCATACAAGAAGTGACGAAACGCAGTTTGCAGCAACTCATCCCCGGCCTGAACTGGTTTAACCAGCGTTTCCAACAGGAGCAGTTCACTGCCAATGAAATAAGGTGGCGCCGCCTGTCTTGGTTTCCATAATGGTTGTAACAATTGATCATACGGCGGGATTTTTTCTACAGCGTAAATGATGGGGCTGGTATCCAGATAGATCAGACCTGATTCAGGCAAGCTCACCGTTCCCATGACTCCCGTTCCTCGTGCAGATATTGGTTGACAGATTCGGCCGTTTTGAACACACGTTGGCCGGGAGCGGCAGCTAATACATCGGCAATCGAACGCTTTTCCATGGCGGATGTCATCATTTCTTCGCCAAGCAAAATCACCCGGACACGCTGCTGCAAGCGTCCCCGGTACACTTCTGGTATTTCGATGATGCCGTCCTTAATGGTTGTCTGAAATTCAATCGCGTACATAAGTTTCACCTCTATCCTAATTGTAGCGCAAGATTCTTTCTTGCGCGTGGTGGGTGGGTAAGAGGGCAAGAAGGAATCTTGCCCTACGGTTCGTTGTCGTCGGTGAAGAGGTCATCGCCGAGGCGGTATTTGATGTCGTAGTTGATGATGAAGTCCAGTTCTTCATCGGTTAAGCCGTAATGCTGCGCCAACACCCGGTCAATCTTATCAATGAAAGGCTTTGATAATCTCGGATAAAATTCATCATACTTGATCTGACCTGTTCGATATTCTATTTCACGACGGGCACTATTGCTTTGCATATCAAGCATAAGGTCTTCATTCAACCTAACCAAAATCTCTACTTGGTCATCGGCTACATGCTTGAGATCAAACGGGAAACTTAGAATTAGCTCTCGACCACAATGATAGGCATCTGAGTATAGAAGATAGAAATAATAGAAGGTATTGCTGTTCAAGGCAGCATTAGCAAGTAGTGCTTCCTTTTTGGTATTAAATTGAAAGACCTTATAGTCCTCAGATTTCTTTAAGCCATCTTTTTCATTCCAGAAGTAGGGGATGAAGTCGAAAGATTTTACAAAATGAGCAACAATTCGATGTGCATAAATCGGGTGTGTGAAATGACTTGATTCGTAAGCACCAAGAGGTCTGGTTTGTCGCCAGATTTTCTCAAGGATAGAAACCTCATTGAAGTAACCGATTTTGGGCACAAGACCGTTGAAAAAGAGATTCGTTTGGATTTGAGTGTAACCCATATCATAGAAAACATGTTCTCGCGCTTCTGTGTACCATCGTATAAATTTAGTGGAAAAAACCTTTGCTACCCTCAAAAAACACCGGCCAGATATTCAAAGACAACAATTTGTTTCTGCCCTGCGGTAAATGCCAATCTGCCGATTGTCCTGCACAATCTGGCGGAATTGTCTCTTTACGATATAACATTGGCCTACTATGA
>JAHDWJ010000103.1 GCA_023384415.1 Anaerolineae bacterium | reverse complement strand
TGTAACCTTTTTCCACCTTAGCATGTGGTCCAGTTTTTGGGGTCAATTATACAGTGCCAATCACCTGATCTTGACGGTGACTGACCAGGGCATCACTACAACCTACCAGTGGGACAACAGCGGCCGCCTCATCACCACCACCGTAGACAGCCAGATGACCCGGCTGTACCAATACAACCAGCGCGGCCTGCTCATCACCGCCACTGTAGACAGCCTGGTCACCACCTTCCTCTATGACGGGCAGGGCCGGCGGCGGCAAATGAGCGTGGCCGGGGAAACCACTACCTACGTTCTCGATTACTTGCGAAACAACCAGGTCTTGTATGAAGAAGGTGGGGCCTTTGCCAATACTAAACATTACCTCTACGGCCTGGAGTGCATCGCCGAACTGGTAGATGATGGCGAGCCTGAAAGCGAATGGCGATTCTACCACCGGGACGGACGTGATTTTGTACGACAAACTACAAACACCCAGGCCACAATAACACTCGCATGGACCTATTCCCCAGAAGGCATGGTATTAATAGGCGAAAGAGGGCCGGTTACCCATTTAGATTGCGGCGAGGGTGCCGTGTATGATTGGTCTACGGGGCTAATATTTAAAAATGGTCGATACTTTGACCCTGGTAAAGCTCTTTGGATTACAGTAAGCGGTGCTGTTGTTTATAGTGGTAGATTATCAAGACGCTATAAGCGGAAAAGAAGCAAGCAGAGTAGGCTGCTTAGGCTTTTCGTCATTACATTGATGCTGTTAATGTTGGCATTAACAGGCTGTGATAACCCAGGTCCAATAGATGAAACCCCTACGCCTACGCCTTGTGCCCCAGAACTAGCAACACCTGTGCCTCCATTAGAGACACCTCTTTATCTACCAATTGATATTGTGTTGTTCTATGATTGGAGACCTATTCCTGTACCACCTAGTTCGGATAAGATATTCTATGAATATGATGATTATTATCCGGTGCGTGACATTCAAATTGCAAACGATATTTTCATGCAAGCAAACATTATAATACAGCAACAAAATACGACTCAGATAGACGCCCCTCTTACCGAAGAAGTTCTGAGTATTGGCTATAGTGGTCAACCCACAGGACGTACAGTATATGATTTCGATGTTGTTGATGAGAGAACCCGGTTAATGAGTACTTCTAATAATGGAAATGTTATCACAGCATACTATGTCCCTGTTATACAGTATGGGAATAATCAAACCGCTGGGGGTGTTGCTCATATTCCTCCAGAAACGATAATTGAACATTACCCAAGTAACATGGCCCCGGCACTCGCATCCTCACTGGAGGAAAGCAGTTTTGCAGTTAGTGCTCACGAGACTTATGCCATCACATCCGAGCGTACATTCGCACATGAATTAGGACATGTCCTCGGCTTAGGACATATGAATAATGATCCAAATAATCTGATGTATCCTACTACATCAACAAAAGGAACTGAGTTGGATTCTAACCAGGTGAGAATATTGAGAAGAAATGTATGGCGTTATCTTACTCATTAAGACTTGATCTGGCGTTCATAATGTTGATCATGTGAACGGTACCCATATGAAAAAAAGCATTATTTGTTTGAAGTTGTTTTCGTGGTTTAGATTGCAAAACAAAAAAAGGCTAGCACTCATTGCCAGCCTAATTCTTTCTTTCTTATGGTGTGTCTTTTTTCTTACTTCAGCAATATCTAGATTCTCCTCACTCTACCCTAATATGGATAGATATTACGGTCCTGAACTATCAGGCCAAATTGTTTATGAATATTATCGCTCTACAGATTCGCCTGAGAGCATAGCTAGGTGGTTTGAAGATGGGAAGTGGGAAGGGGATTTACAACGCGTATCTTGGAGAAGTAACATTAATCTTGGAATAATCAACCTGACTAGGGTTGTTATTATATATCAAGATAAGCAAATAACAGTGGTGCAGGTAATTACAGGAGTGCAGAGTATAATGAACCCCAAGAACTAGATCTTATACTAAGGTGGAAAAGGAGTACAATCGAAGAGGAGTGGAGAAAATTTATATCAAAGTCCAGTAATTCCCAGAGCTTTATGTAAACTCGCTAGAGGTAGAGACCGTTTTTGTGGCAAAATTTTTACGAAAACTTCTCGCTTTTACCTCTGGGAGCGGGAGCTGCTGATTTCGACAAGAGCATTTTTCAGGAGGGTGCATAAGGTTATAAGGTTTGTGTTAGTGGCGGTGCTCGCTCTGCTTACTGCAATTGCTTTCACAATTGGTACAGTGGCAATGTCTTAGATTTGGTATTGGGAATTCTACCCTTACTCTTTTGCCACAGGAAGACACCGATCCCAGATTGTTGCCGATTGGAGTCCGTGGTGGATCTTCTTTGCCGTTACTTTCATTATGTGGTTTGCGATGTCCATTTCGCATGATGGCCGTGAACCGTTTAACAATGTGCCCCCCTGATATTGCTTTCACCTGATGCTGGCGGCAGGCTCCAGCATTTACGCTCAGCGTAACGATTGGTATTTGCCCTCACTGAAATGCACTTTCACAAATTCGCGGCCGCATTCTCTGGCGGCATTTCTAACACCCGCAAGCTGCTAATGCTGGCTTTCCTGGTTTATGGTGGCCTAGATTGTCAAGACAATTTTGGGCAGGGGTTTAAGGTAGGTTTAG
>JAHDWJ010000051.1 GCA_023384415.1 Anaerolineae bacterium | reverse complement strand
CCGCCGGGTGGACTTGGCCACCGGGCGGGTCTGGTCGCCGGGGAGGTCTGGTCGCTGGGGAGGTCTGGTTGCCGGGTGGGTCTGGTTGCCGGGGGGTAATTCGCCCGGACGTAACCCGCCCGGACGTAAACGTCCGGGCTAAAAATACGAAGGCCGTTGGCCTCGCATGGGCAGCCCGGTAGGGCCTGGCATTTTTAGCCCGGCGGGGCCGGCCGCCGGGTGAGCCGGCCTTTAAGCCACATACCGATCAAACAACGCCTTGGCCAGCCGTTGCAGGTGGGCCGGGTGGCCGCGGCTCTCCCGGAGCAGGCTCTCTATCTCCAGCGGGGTAAACTGCACTACCGTACCCGCCAACTGCCGGGCCAGGAAGGCGCGGGCCTCGGCTTCACTGAATGGGCCCAGCGGTTTTTCCACGAAAATGTTGTAAAACGGGGAGAGTCCCCCAGGGGTGTGGGAGGGGAACAGCTCAACCAGCGGCCGCTGCGAGGCCAGGCAGAGGGCAAAATGGGGTTCCTGGGTCAGGGAGCGCAGGAGATCATGCAGCCGGGGGTTAAAATCAGATTCAGCCAGCCGCTCTGTTTCGTCGAGGAAAAGGAGCAGATCATCCTGGCTCAGGGCATTTTTTAGCTGACGCAGACTGTCTCCCTCCCGCCCCAACCGGTGCAAAATTTCAGCACAAAAATCAGCTTCATCTAACACCCCCTGCAAATCGAGGTAAAGGGTGCGGCCGCGTCTCAACCAGGTAGGGGCCGTCTGGTGCAGGGTGTAAAGCAGGGATGATTTGCCAATCTGGGAGGGGCCGACGAGGGAGACGCTGCTGTGTTTACGCAGTTCGGCCTGAATTTCCCGCCGCTCCCGCTCCCGGCCAAAAAAGAGGCTGGGATCGTTGATGCGGCCGCTCACATAAAACGGGTTTTCCCGGCGCAAAGGGGCAGATGGCGCGGGCAAAAATTCCTGGATGATCTCTGTGGGCACAGCCCAGGCGACATCGCGCAATTTGGCCGCCTCACGCAAATTAAACCCGTGGCTCACCATCCCTACCACCTGCTGGCTGGCAGCATCTACTACCGGCGCACCGCTCATCCCATTGGCCACCTCTTTGCTGTCTAGCTGCAAAAACGGCAGCCCGGCCTCATCCCGAACGCGGCCGCGAATCTCCCCTTTGGCCCGTACTCCCTGGATGGTGCCGGCCGGGGGGTAGCCCAGAGTGATAAACGGGCGATCTGGCGAGGTCGGCCCAGGGGCCAAAGTGAGTGGGGTCAGGGAGACCGGCAGGGGGGCACGCGGCCGCAGCACCGCCACATCCTTCTCCCCTGGGGCCTTGGGCTGGCGTGAGGAGAGGGCGATCAGATCGGTGGGAAATGAGTGGGGCTGGGTATGCGGCCGCACCGTCACCACCTCCCCCAGCTTCAACACCACGTGGGCACAGGTGATAATGAGGGGGCCGGCCACCACAAACCCCGTCCCGGCGATTTTGCCCCCGGCGTCAAGAACCGCCACGATGCTGTTTTCCAGGTTAAAGGGCGTGGCGGTTGAGAAAGGGGTCGGCACAGGGGCGTCGGGATCATGCCAGGGGAATTGCGGCCGCAGCTCGGCACAGCGCTGGAGAAACTCAGACACCAACCCCCGTCGTTGGCAATAATCAACCAACTCCCTGGCCTTGCCCTCTTTGCCCTCACCACCTATATTCTCAAAATCAATCCCCAGGTCACGGCACAGGCTGGCTAACTCATCCAGCTTAAAATAGTCCACCAACCCTTTCCGTAGATGGGTTGCATATTGGGGGGGAACTTTCATGTTTTGACCTTTGGGAAAACGGGACGTGAGATGTGCAGCGTGAAACGTGAAGTTTCTCCGATCACCCATCACGCTTCACGTCTCACCGCGTCGTAGCCGAGAGAATAAAATGGGTCAAATCATCCTTCAGCCGTTTAAGCGAAGGGATGTGAACATACATCATGTGACCGGCCTCATAATAGGCCATCGAGATATTGCCATGCAGCGATGGGTCCAGCCCCAGGTGGGCAACGGTATAGTCAGTGGCAAAATAAGGGGTCGCCAGATCATAGTAGCCGTTGGCAATAAACACCTTGAGGAATGGGTTCTGGGTCATGGCGGAGCGGAGCGTCTCAGCTACATTGACAAACTGGTTTTGGTGCTCATCATATTTCCAGGCTGAGTGGACCTTCATAGAAAGAATTTCATAAGGGAGATCGCTCTCAAAATTTAGCTCACGGCGCACATAATCATTCAGGGCCCCGGTGTAGGTTCCCTGAATGGCGCTGTAGCTGGGATCATACTCAAAACTCTCCCCCACCCCATCCCGGTCCATGCCAATATAGCGGCTGTCCAGGCGGCCAACAGTACGCCGCTTGTCTCGGAGCAGCTCTTTACAAAAGCGTATAATGTCTATGCGTAAATTGCTGCGCTCAATATACGCCTGGGAAAGGCCAGTATAGCGGGCCAATTTGGCGGCGATACTATCCCGCTCCCCGGCGGTCAGCTTATCTCCTTTCATCAAGGCCAGGGTATACTCATTGAGGGCAAACGCTTCGGCCTCGCTGAGGGTACGGGATAAATCTTCCTGCAAATCCTGGTGCAGCCGTTGGTGATACCAGGCCGTGGCCGTAAAAGCCGGCAGGTAGAGGATGTAGGGCAGATCGTTGCCCGGTAACATGTCCAGGGTTTGGAAGTTCAGCACCGAAGAGACGAGCATAATGCCGTTGAGGTACATGCCATGCCGCCCCTGGAGATGCCCGGCCAGCCCCCCGGCGCGGGTGGTGCCGTAGCTCTCGCCAATGAGGAATTTGGGCGAAGCCCAGCGTTGGTAGCGGGTCACATAAAGGCGAATAAATTCGCCAACGGAGTTGAGATCTTCGCTAAAAGTATGGAACTGCTCAGCCTTTTCTCCTGGTACAGAGCGGCTGAAGCCGGTGCCAATGGGGTCAATAAAGACCAGGTCGGTCTGATCAAGCAGGGAATATTCATTGTTGACCAGACGGGGGGGCGGCGGCAGGGGCATCCCGTCGTCGTCAAAGAGAACCCGGCGCGGCCCCAGCACCCCCAAATGCAGCCAGACAGAGGAAGAGCCAGGGCCACCGTTGAAGGAGAAGGTAAGCGGCCGCGACCCCACATCCTCTACCCCATCTTTGGTATAAGCCACAAAAAAGACGGTCGCTTTGGCCTTCTCTCCCTTCTCCTCATCCTCAACCTTCAGCACCATGGTCCCCGTCGTCACCGTATAAGCGATAGTTTCTTCACCGATGGTCACACTGTGCTGTGTTTGCACGATTTTTGCCACCGGCTCCGCGGCCGCTTCCCCCTTCTTCTCTTTATCTTTCTCTTTGTTATCAGTTGATTCAGCCATGATCTGCTCCTGGAAATAAGGATGAATTAGGAATTAGGAATTATGAAAGAAATCACCCACCCAAACTAACAAAGTTGTGGAGATGTCGCTCAGAGGGTCTCTTTGGTTTGGGATGGGACATTTTAACAGATTGTGAGGATAGCGGGTATTCTGGGACGTGCGGATGGGGCAATTTGTACATCCCAGGGGCATAATCAGGTAAGATAATATCAAGACAAAATGTAACCACTCACGTATATGTTACAGCTAACTGTTCAGTCGTCTGAGAAGAAAAACCTTCGGAAGGCTACACGGTTACTGTTACGGAGGCAGATGATGTTACAAATTCACAATGAAAGCGTCATCCAGCGCATTACCCGACTGGCCCAACGCAAGCGTGTCACAGTAGAACAAATTGTTGCTGAGGCAGTAGAAGTTTATGAAGAGCAGGAAAAGGCGACCGCAACCAATGAGTTTTGGATAGCTGTCGCTGGTATAGGTGATTCTGGTGATCCTGATTTAGCCAATCGAGATGAAGAAATCCTGCGCTCCGAAATAGATCCTATTTATGGTTGGAGTCCTCAAAATGGCCATCATCAAAGTGCTGGTTGATACAAGCGGTTTTTTTGCTTTACTAGATCGTTCATCCCGCGAGCATTCTGCTATTGTTCAATTGACCCAGAAATCTAATTACCAACTTATCCTACCGATTACGATTTTACCCGAAGCCTGCTATCTCATCTTAACGCGCATGGGACATGCTGCCATGCGGCGTGTTCTGTCCGAGCTATCGTACCAATCACCCCCACTGGAAACGATTCAGTTCACCGATCTCGCCAAAATTTCTGGGATATTACAACAATATGCTGATGCCGAACTTGATTTTGTGGACGCATCTATTATTGCCCTGGCCGAGCGACTCAATATTACCCATATTTTGACCTTAGACCGGCGAGATTTTTCTTTGATCAAACCAGAACATTGTGATGCCTTTATTCTGTTACCTTGATTCTCATGGACAATATGCTCCGCATTTATGAAGTTGGCCCACGGGATGGGCTGCAAAATGAGGCCAAACCGGTCACCAGTGAGGATAAGAAAATCCTCATTGATGGGCTACTCGCGGCCGGCCTCAATGAAATTGAGGTCGCCAGTTTTGTCCACCCAAAACTGGTGCCACAAATGGCTGATGGCGATGAAATCGCTCAATGGGCCATGCAAAAACATAACCAACCCTGGCCCCCCCGTCGCCTGGTGGGACTGGTGCTCAATGAAAAAGGGTATGATCGGGCTTTGGCGGCCGGCTGTAATGCCGTCGCCCTGGGCGTAGCTGTCAGTGAGACCTTTAGCCAGCGCAATACCAACATGTCCAGCCAACGTGCCCTGGAGATTACCCAATCGCTGCTCAAACGGGCACGGCAAGATGGTCTCTGGGTGCGGGTTTATCTGATGACCGCCTGGGTTTGCCCGTTTGAAGGAAATATCAACCCGTGGAAAACGGTGGCCTTTGCCGAAAAGGTGTGGGAGTTGGGCATAGATGAATTGGCTGTGGCTGACACCATCGGCCATGCCAACCCGGTGGCTGTGGGCAACCTGATGGGAGAGTTGGGGCGAAGGCTGGATATGAGCAAGTTGGCGGTGCATTTGCATGATACTCTGGCGTTTGGCCTGGCTAACACCTATGCCGCCCTGGATGCCGGGGTACGGATTGTAGATACCAGCATTGGCGGGCTGGGAGGCTGCCCGTTTGCCCCAGGGGCAGCCGGTAACCTGGCGACGGAAGATTTGGTGATGCTGGCCTATAAAATGGGGTTGGGCACCGGTGTAGATTTTGACGCTTTGTGGCCGGTGGTGTACCATGCCGAGAAAATGGTTGGTCGTCGGATTGGCGGCCGCATCCGCGCCTGGTGGGAAGCTGAATGTCAACATAAACCGGGAGAGGGTGTTTCGAGTTTCTAGTTACTGCCCACTGCTAACTGCCTATGTCCACTTTCCCCCCACCTGACTACATCCCCACGCCGTCGGCGCTAACAGGGATTCAGATTTATAAGCCGGCCCCGCCGCAGGAAGAGAATCTGAAATCGGTGCTGGCTTTCCACTGCCCCCAATGTGATGGCATTACCGGCTACAACACCGAAGATGGTGGCCTGAGCTGCGCCTATTGTGGCTACCATGAAGCACCCCTGGCCCCTGTTTTGGGCAAAGGGGCGGAGCAGTTTGAGTTTAAGGTAGAAACGCTCAGGCAGGCGTCTCATGGGTGGGGAGTAGAGCGGAAAGAGGTGGTGTGCCAACGGTGTGGAGCGCATACCATTGTGGCCCCAGATGTATTGACCCACACCTGTCCGTTTTGCGGCTCAAACAAGGTGATTCACCACCGGGCGGCTCAAGATGTGCTGCGGCCGCGTTTCCTCATCCCCCTCAAAATCACCGCCGAACAATGTACCGGGCAGGTGCGCCAATGGCTAGGCAGCAGTTGGATGACCCCTGGCACCCTGCGCCAACTGGCCCATCTGGCCGAATTTGTGCCTCTTTATCTGCCTTATTGGACCTTCGATGCCACCAGCACGGCCGCCTGGAAAGCCCAGGTTGGTCACACCCAAACCTATACCACCGGCGTCGGCAAAAACCGGCGCACCCGCACCCGCACCGTCTGGCGGTGGGAATCGGGCAGTATCAAGCTGGTGATAGATGATTTGTTGGTCCCTGGTACGTCTAAATTAAGCCAGATACTCCTAAACCAGTTGGGCAATTTTGATACCCGCGATCTGCAAGGATACGAGGCGAAATTTCTAGCCGGGATGCAGGCTCAGGCGTATGACATTGGTTTAGAAGAGGCGTGGGCCCGCGGCCGCGAACAGATACGTACCCAAACCAAACAGGCATGTTATCGGCAGGCCAGCA
Organism: Anaerolineae bacterium; assembly: GCA_023384415.1. Lineage (GTDB taxonomy): Bacteria > Chloroflexota > Anaerolineae > Promineifilales > Promineifilaceae > Trichofilum. The sequence continues at coordinate 16,847 of JAHDWJ010000051.1, read as the reverse complement.
GCCAAAAAATCCGCAGCTTCAGCATGGAACTAGATTTCAGTGATGAATCATGGCGGTATGTTTTGCTGCCGGTTTATGTGGCCGTCTACCAATACCAGGGAAAAAGCTACCAGGTGATGGTCAACGGACAGACCGGCAAAGTGGGGGGGCAGCGGCCGGTAGATTGGGTAAAAGTGTTCCTGGGTATGGTGGCGGTCACTACCCCTGGGTTGGGGCTAGGGCTGATCAGTCTTATCGCCTTGTTCTTCAACGACCTGGGCATGGTGCTGGGCATGGTCATGGGCATCGCTGCGGTGATTATGTTGATCATTGGGCTGGTGGTAGCTGTTCGCTGGTTTATGCAGGCCCAGGCAATGGATGATATTTGACCCTCTTTATATATTCTTGACCTGTTTCCCTCATTTCTTATACTCCCCTTGACCCCTTCATGTGTACACTGCCCGTACACACCATAGATTAACCTGCCGACAACGGGGTCGAAACATGAACCTGCCATCGAAACGGAACCATTATTGGCCACTCATTTTGACAATTGGGCTGTTTGCGGCCGCGTTGATCACAGCCCACTATTTTAATATCGTCCCCGAAATCTTTATTCCCCTTTGCCTTATTCTCGGGCTGTTGGCCGGAGCCATGGGGTTATGGGCTTTTGCCAACCAGAAAGCCGATGGCTCCGAATGGTGGCAAGATGATGAAGCCTCAGGCTGGCGTGGCTATTAAACTGGGATATTTGGGAATTCATAGGGTTTTACGGTCTGTCAACCCCATGAATTCCCAAAGAGCTTGCTTTCTTTTTAATAAGGTGCGGCATGTTTTATAATAACGCCATCCTTGATTCTGCAAAACCCGATAACATGGTCAAACCCAAAATCTTAATCGTTGACGATGAACATGCCATTCGCCGCTTTTTACGTACTGCCTTGACCGCCCATGGCTACGATCTCTATGAAGCAGCTACTGGTGAAGATGCCATCTTACAAGCCATCAATGTTCGGCCAGACCTGATCATTTTGGACCTGGGGCTTCCTGGGATCAATGGGCTTGAAGTCATCCGGCGCATCCGGGGCTGGGCCCAAACCCCCATTCTCATCCTTTCAGTACAAAACCAGGATACAGAAAAAATCGAAGCTCTGGATGCCGGGGCCGATGACTATTTAACCAAACCCTTTAGTGTTGGGGAGCTGACTGCCCGTTTGCGTGTGGCCATGCGCCACATCCACAAGGAAGAGCCAGAAATGGTGTTTGTGAGTGGAAAGTTGCGGGTTGATTTAACGGCCCGTGTTGTTACCCGTGATGGGGAAGAAGTGCAATTAACCCCAACAGAATACGATTTGCTGAAGCTGCTCATTCATTATGCCGGCCGCGTCCTGACCCATCAACAACTCCTCAAAGAAGTACGTGGCGTTGGCTACCAGACAGAAACCCATCTCCTACGGGTACATATGAGCAACTTACGGCGTAAAATTGAAGAGGATCCATCCAATCCACACTATATTTTGACTGAGCCAGGGGTCGGTTATCGCCTGAAAGTTGATGTGTAAAAACACAACCTGATGGCTGCCCCCTATTTTCATACTCATTGCTCCAGCTTATCCGGCAATGGGAACAGCTATAAAAAAGATCGCCCCACCCCCAGGCCGGTTTTCGGCCCAGACTCGGCCATTATGGGCTTCGACAATACCTCTGACAATAGACAACCCCAGCCCTGTCCCCCTTATCCCAGTGGCATCTACCCGATAGAATTTGTTGAAAATATGGTCCAATTCGGCTTCGGGCAAACCCGGCCCCCGATCTTTGACGGCAATAATGACCTGCTGCTGCTCCTGGTGTGCCTCTATTTCAATCATCTCATGGGGTGGAGCATATTTCACCGCATTGTCTACCAGGTTAACCAACGCCTGCACCATTAAGGCCAGATCTAACGCCACCATAGGTAAATCATTGGGGATATTGGCTTTCACAGGGCGATCTTTAAGCCGGGTGGACATCTGCGATAGGGCGGCCCCAACCCAATCGGACACATCATAAAGCTGACAAACAATTTTCATGGCCCCAGATTCCAGACGGGTCATATCTAATAAATTACCGACCAGGCGGTTTAAGCGCAGCGACTCCTCCCAGGCGGTATAAACCATATCAGCCCGTGCTTCTGGGGAAAGGAGAGAGTCATCTTCGTGCAGGCTGCTCAATACACCGGTAATAGAGGCTAGAGGGGTGCGTAAATCGTGGGAAATGGAATTTAGCAAGGCCGCTTGCAGTTTTTCGGTCTCTTGCAGCAAATGAGCCTGCTGGGCCTGTTCGGTTAAATATGCTTTTTCGACAGCCAGGGCTACCTGGCTGGCAATAGCTGCCAGTAATCGCTGTTGTTCGCCGGTTAAGGGGGTGGGTTGATGGGGAGGGAAATCTACGGTGATGACCCCAATGGTATGACCAGAGGTGGGCAAGGGGAGATAATGCCCCCGGACGCCGGCCAGGGTGTCGGTGTAACTGCCGGCTGGCTGCCCATGCCGAAAAACCCAATCAACGACGGCGAATCCATCGGCTTCTAGTTGAAAGGTAGGGGTGCTGGCCTGTAGCGCAAGCTGATTGCCTTGTTTATCAGGGAAAAAGATAGCGGCCGCGTTGCCTAAAGTTGCCTGCACATGATCTACCGCCACCTGGGCTATCGGAGCTAATTCTGAAACAACAGCCAGCTTCTGGCTTAATTCATACAAAGCCGCCGTTTGCGCTTCCCGACGACGAGCAGCTAACTCCTGCTCCCGTGCCCGTGCCGCCAGGGTACTGATAGCCAACCCCACTGCCAGCAGTCCGGCAAAGGTGAGCAAATATTCGGCATCGGCCACCACAAAAGTGTAATAGGGGGGGACAAAGATAAGGTCGAAGATGATTACGCTCAACAGGGAAGCCAGGACAGCCGGAGAACGCCCTAGCCAGAAAGCCACAAGCATAACTGCCGCCAGGTAAGGCATAACCAGGTTGGTCGGGTTGATAAAAGGGCGCAGGGGTAAACCAGCCAGGGTAGCCCCGATAACGACGCCGGTACTTAGCAAATAAGCTCGCCATCTCAGAGTGTATTTTGTGATCGGATATGAGGAGCGGGGTTTTCGTCCGGCCTCAGCCTTGCTGCTAATAACATACACATCCATGTCCTGGCTATGACGAACAATTTGATCGATGATGGAACCAAAGAGAAGTTCGCGCCAACGCGGCCGCAGAGGTTTCCCAACTACAATTTTGGTCACATTACGACTCAGCGCATAATTAACCACCGTTTCCGCCACATCCCGCCCATTCAGTTGGGCTGTCCGCGCCCCTAACTGTTCGGCCAGACGCAGCGTTCGGGCTACCTGATCTCGCTCTCGTTCTGGCAAATTAAGATGACCGGGCGTCTCCACATAGACAGCAATCCATTCAGCATCTAACCGCCGGGCCAACCGCCGGGTAGCTCGCACCAGACGTTCACTTAACGGGCTGGGGCTGACACAAACCAACAGCCGTTCCCCCGCCGGCCAGGGACCGGCAATATCATGTCTTTGCATATAGGAGCGCATTTGCTCATCTACCCGTTCGGCTACCCGGCGCAAGGCTATTTCACGGAGGGCGGTTAAATTGCCAGGGCGGAAAAATTGTCGCAGGGCTTGTTCTGCCTGGGTCGGAAGATAAACTTTACCGGCCTCTAATCGGGTTAATAGCTCACCTATGGGTAGATCAATGAGTTCTAGCTCATGCGCTTCATCAACCAGTTGATCGGGAATCGTTTCGCGAACAATGACCCCAGTGATTTGGGCGACGACATCATTCAAGCTTTCCAGATGTTGGATGTTGACGGTGGTGTATACATCTATACCAATATTTAGCAGTTCCAGAATATCCTGGTAACGGCGGGTATGGCGGGAGCCAGGGATGTTGCTGTGGGCCAGTTCATCTACCAGGACTAATTGCGGCCGCCGGGCCAAAATTGCATCGGTATCCATTTCCGTCAGCAAGACATCCCGGTAAACCTGTTGGCGGCGGGGCACAATTTCCAGCTTCTCTAACAACGCCTCTGTCTCCACTCGCCCATGCGTTTCTATATAACCAACAACAACATCTACGCCTTCGGCCCGGCGCTGTTGTGCGGCTTCTAGCATGGCAAAGGTTTTGCCCACCCCGGCAGCATAGCCGAGGAATATTTTCAGCTTACCACGCTGGTTTTCTGATTCAGCTTGTTGAATTTTATTCAGCAGATGATCAGGATCAGGTCGTTGATTCATGGGGTGGATTGTAGGCCATCAAGGGCTAAATTTAAACGTAAAACATTAACGCGCGGCTGCCCGTATAACCCCCATAGAGGTGTCTCGGTGTGCTGCTGCACCAGCCTTGTCACTGTGGCAGCGGGTAATCCCCGCTCACGAGCGATTCGATTGACCTGGTACAATGCGGCCGCCAGGCTGATGTGCGGATCGAGGCCACTCGCTGAAGCCGTGACCAGATCAACGGGGACGGGCAAGGGGTTTTCAGGATCAGCTGCCTGCAAAATATGCAAACGGGCCTGTATTTGCTCAGTCAAGAGTGGGTTGGAGGGGGCGATATTAGAACCTTTGGACGCGGCCGCATGATATGGCACTGGCTCGGTAAGGGATGGCCGTCCCCAGAAATAAGCCGGATCAACAAAGGGTTGGCCGATCAAAGCTGAACCTATTACAGCTCGCTCATGGGTTAGCAAGCTGCCGTTGGCCTGCCAGGGGAAGATGATTTGGGCCAGAGCAGTTAAAGCCAGGGGGTAGAGCAGACCTGTCAGCAAGGTAAAAAGAGCTAATAAAACCAGCAGCGGCCGCAAGTAGGGTAACAGTCTCATTATATCCAACCTTTTCAGGCCAATCCCAAAGCCCACAAAATCAGGTCTATCACCTTAATCCCGATAAACGGGGTGATCAATCCACCCAGGCCGTAAAGCAGCAAATTATCTCGTAACAACTGGGCGGCCGGCACAAGCCGGTAAGGCACACCGCGCAGCGCCAGCGGCACCAAGGCTATAATCACCAGGGCATTAAAAATCACTGCCGACATAATGGCACTTTGTGGGGTAGTCAGGTGCATAAAGTTCAGAACGGCAAGTACAGGGTAGGTAGTGGCAAAAGCCGCCGGAATAATGGCAAAATATTTGGCTATATCATTGGCAAGGCTAAATGTAGTCAAAGCTCCCCGTGTCATCAACAACTGTTTGCCAATAGCCACAATTTCAATGAGCTTGGTAGGATCACTATCCAGGTCTACCATGTTAGCCGCTTCCCGTGCCGGTTGGGTGCCATTATTCATCGCCACAGCCACATCAGCCTGGGCCAAAGCAGGGGCATCATTTGTCCCATCCCCAGTCATGGCTACCAGATGGCCGGCCGCTTGATAAGACCGGATCAATTTTAATTTGGCTTCTGGCGTGGCCTCGGCCAAAAAATCATCTACCCCCGCTTCGGCCGCGATAGCGGTTGCCGTCAACGGGTTATCCCCGGTAATCATCACCGTTTTGATCCCCATAGCCCGTAATTGGTTGAACCGATCCTTTATGCCTGACTTTATCACATCTTTGAGGTGAACAACCCCTATCGCCTGCCCATTGTAAGCCACGGCTAAGGGCGTACCCCCAGTACGGGCGATTTGTTCAACGGCCAACTGCATTGCCTTTGATACCTGCCCCCCCTGTTCTGACACATATCGCATAATCGTATCTGGGGCCCCCTTACGGATGGTATCTCCATTCAAGTTAAGGCCACTCATGCGGGTTTGCGCGGTGAAGGGAATGAATTCGGCAGCATCACGGTCATTCTGAGTTGCTTCCAGGCCAAATTGGTGCTGCGCCAGGGTCACAATGCTGCGCCCTTCCGGTGTTTCATCAGCCAACGAGGCCAGTTGTGTCAACCGGGCCAATTCCGACCTGGACATACCAGCCATCGGCACAAACTCCACTGCCTGCCGGTTGCCCAGAGTAATAGTGCCGGTTTTATCCAGCAGCAGCACACCAACATCTCCAGCCGCTTCAACAGCCCGTCCAGACATGGCTAAAACATTACGTTGGATGAGCCGATCCATTCCCGCGATGCCAATGGCATTCAGCAGGCCTCCAATGGTGGTGGGAATCAGGCAAATCAGCAAGGCAACTAATATGGTCAGGGTGATGGGAGTGCCCTGCCCGGCCAACTGCACACTGTAAATGGAGAAAGGCAGCAAGGTAGCAACAACGACCAGGAAAACGATGGTAAATCCAGCCAACAGTATGGTCAGTGCGATTTCATTGGGTGTCTTTTGCCGTTTGGCCCCTTCGACCAGGCTAATCATGCGGTCTAAAAACCCCTCGCCAGGGTCACTGGTGATAGCAATGATCAACCAATCAGAAATAACCCGCGTTCCCCCGGTAACAGCACTGCGATCCCCACCAGACTCACGTATGACAGGGGCGCTTTCACCAGTCACGGCACTTTCATCTACAGCGGCAATCCCTTCGATGACTTCTCCATCGGCCGGGATGGTGTCATTGGCCGTTACCAGGACGTAATCTCCTTTGCGTAGTTCCGTAGAGGCGATGACGGTGTAGGACGCGGCCGCGTTTCTCGCGGCCAGTTTTTTAGCTGGTGTTTCCGTGCGGGTCCGGCGTAAAGCATCTGCCTGCGCCTTTCCACGTCCTTCAGCTAACGCTTCAGCAAAGTTCGCAAAAAGAAGAGTAAACCAAAGCCAGGCAGCAACGGCTCCAGTAAAACCCGGCGTATCAGTGGCCGTAGAAACTCCAGACAACGACAACCCCAAAAGTGCCGTCAACAACACACTGCCCACTTCAACAACAAACATGACCGGGTTACGCACCAGGTGAACTGGGTTCAATTTAAGCACCGCATCCCCCAAAGCACGTTTATACATTGCCAATTTCGGGCTATGTGGGGTACCTGCTTTCTTCATTGCTACCATGACAAAAGAATACCTCCCCAAATGAAAAAGAGAATGGCTGATGATTGTTCCCTTTTGGGTATGGTTCGGCATAGACAACGCCTTTTTAAGCTCTTTACACCCAGCTTATAACAATAAATATTCTACAATCGGCCCTAGCACCAAAGCGGGTAAAAAGCTCAACGCCCCTACAACCAGGATGATAATAATGAGCCAACCGCCAAAAAGAGGGGTATCTGTGGGCAATGTACCAGCCGTAGCCGGTATTTTCTGTTTACCGGCCAAAGAACCAGCAACGGCCAGAACAGGTACGATAAGACCGTAGCGGGCAATCAACATAGCCAAGGCCCCACCAATAGTGAAGAACGGATGGCGGCCGTCAAGACCGGCAAACGCGCTGCCATTGTTGTTCCCCATTGAGCTAAAGGCGTATAAAATCTGGCTAAACCCATGTGGCCCAGGATTCGTTGCTCCACTTAGTCCAGCTGTGCTGCTAACGGCTATGGCTGTCCATAACAATACAACCAGCGGGGGTATCAATATCACCACCGTTGCCATTTTCATTTCAAAAGTTTCAATTTTTTTACCCAGATATTCGGGGGTACGGCCAACCATCAGGCCAGCCACAAAAACAGCTACCAGAGCAAAAGCTATCAACCCATATAACCCTGAGCCAACCCCACCAAAAATGACTTCCCCCAACTGCATCAGAAGCAGGGGAAATAATCCCCCCAACGGAGTATACGCATCATGCATTGAGTTGACCGAGCCGTTAGAAGCGGCCGTGGTAGCAGCCGCCCACAAGGCTGAACTAACCAGACCAAACCGAACTTCTTTACCCTCCATGTTGCCCCCGGACTGGATGTCATTAACCTGTTGATTAACAGCCATATCGTCCAGGCGGGGGTTGCCTTGTTGTTCGGCATAGATAGTCATAGCCGCAAAGCTGACGAAAATAATAAGCATGACCATCAAGAGAGTTGTGCCCTGCCGCTTATCGCCGATCATCTGGCCAAAGGTAAAGCAGAGGGCTGTCGGAATGAGGAGAATGGCTAACATTTGCAGCAGGTTCGATAACGGGGTTGGGTTTTCAAAGGGATGGGCTGCGTTGACATTAAAAAAACCCCCACCATTGGTACCTAACTGCTTAATGGCAATTTGGGAGGCGGCCGGCCCTCGGGCTATGGTCTGGCTCATTATGACCGTTCCATCCGATGCCGTCATAGGTTCCAGAAGGGGTACGGTTTCAGCCGCAGCCACTGTTTGCACTACCCCCTGGGAGACCAGGAACAGAGCTAAAATGATGGCTAATGGCAGCAAAATGTAGAGAACCGTACGGGTTATATCTATCCAAAAGTTACCCAGTTCTGTGGTATGTTGGCGGCTAAACCCGCGAATCAGAGCCACCAACACCGCCATACCAGTAGCGGCTGAGAGAAAATTTTGCACCGTCAACCCCATCATTTGGGTCAGGTAGCTCAAGGTTGTTTCGCCAGCATAAAATTGCCAGTCGGTGTTGGAAACAAAGGAGGCTGCCGTGTTAAAAGCCAGGGCTGGCTCTACAGATGGAACAGCCTGGGGATTGAGAGGAAGCCATCCTTGTATCTGCTGCAACAGGTAAACGAGTAGAAGGCCACCCCCGTTAAAGAGCAGTAAAGCCAGGGTATATTGGCGCCAACTCATGGCCTGGTTCTCAGCTATGCCAGCAAGACGGTAAAAAAGGTGTTCCAGCGGCCGCAAAAACCGCAACCAGCCTGGGTCCCCTTCATAAACACGGGCCATCATCAGGCCAAGCGGCCGCGCCAACAAGAGCAGTATCAGTAGATAAAAAACAATTTGGATTATAGCGGTCATCATTAGAACCACTCCGGTTTAAGCAAAGCAACAACAAGATAAACCAACAACCCCAGGGCCAAAATCGCGGCAAACAAATAAAGCCAGTTCATCATCTTTTCCTTGTAAAAACAGGATAAAAATACCCGTACAACATCACTCTTGTCCCACCTCTTTTGACTATACCGGGAAACGTATCAAGAGATAATCAAGACGGACCATAGGGATATAGAGAAAACATCAAGAACGGCTGGCTTTTTAGGAATTCATAACCGCTTCTGCATAATTAGTACCTTATGAGTCAATTTTTTGTACAGAAAACAAGAAGTGATCCATAGATGACCTCGATTTTCACAGATGGTTTAATAATCTATATTCATCTGTGACATCTGTGGATAAATCTTTTCTGGCTTGTCCAGGTTAGAGGTTATAGGGCCGGATTCTTTCCCCGTCAATTTGATGCTTTCTTGATAGTTATACCCCACATCAAACAGCCTATACCAGATAATCCAGGGGCAAATCTTGACATATTCTTGACCACCCCACCCTGTTTCTTAACCCTTTCTTGACTAAAAATTTGTTATCGTAACAGTTGCCACAACACCCAACCTGGGTGTTTTTTGTGGCCTGTCAGCGGAGATCGTATGATGAATATTGTTGAGATTAAACAAACATTGATTGGGAAACCGTTTCCCACCAGTCGAGAAATTCACGAACGGCTTGATAAGATACGCGCTTTAGCCATCTTTGCGTCTGATCCCATCAGCAGTAATGCCTACGCTACCGAAGCCATTATGAGCGTACTCATTGTTTTGGGCAGCGGGGCCTTACCCATGACCCTGCCCCTGGCCACAGCCGTTGCCATTCTGGTGCTGATGGTTGTTTTTAGTTACATCCAGACCATTTTGCACTACCCTGATGGGGGGGGAGCGTATACCGTCGCTAAAGATAATTTGGGCAAATATCCATCCTTACTGGCAGGGGCGGCATTACTCACTGATTATGTTCTGACTGTTTCTGTATCCATTTCGGCTGGGGTGCGAGCGGTGACATCGGCTGTTCCCCAACTGTTTGAGTACCGGGTTATTATCGCTTTGTTAGCGATTGGTTTTATTACCTGGATCAATCTACGGGGAGTACGAGAGAGCGGCACCATTTTTGCCCTGCCAACCTATGCTTTTGTTGGTGGGGTGATGCTGACGATTATTATAGGGTTAATGCGGTATCTGGGTTGGCTGGGTGCTGCTCCGCTGCCAGTTTTTGATGAAGCCGTGCCCGCCACAACTTCATTGGCCGGGTTTGCTTATGTGTGGCTGTTGCTGCGGGCTTTTGCCGGGGGGTGCACTGCTCTCACCGGTATTGAGGCAATTAGCAATGGGGTGAAGGCTTTCCAACCCCCAGAAGCAAAAAACGCCGCCAAGACGATGGTGGTCATGGGAATTATGGCTATGTCTCTGTTCATGGGGATTACCTTTCTCTCAACCCATATGCACCTGACCCCGATAGAGCATGGGGAAAGCATTTTATCGCAGATGACCCGACAGATTAGCGGCCGCAGTATCCTGTACTTTTGGGTACAAACATTCACCGCCTTGATCTTATTCCTGGCTGCCAATACCGGCTATCAAGATTTCCCCCGCCTAAGCTCTTTTCTGGCTAAAGATGGATTTATGCCTCGCTGGATGCAAAACCGGGGAGATCGGCTGGTTTATAGTTCCGGTATTCTTGTCCTGGCCGCAGTTGCTTCTCTCATTGTAATCATCTTCCAGGCCAATGAAATCGCCATGCTGCCCCTGTATGCACTGGGGGTTATGCTAAGTTTTACCCTTTCTCAAATCGGTATGTCCCGCCTGATGCGTAAAATCAGCCACCTGAAACCGGGAGAAACGGTTAATACAAGCGTCACAACAATCCATTATGAACGGGGCTGGCGTTGGAAGAAAACGGTAAATATTGCCGGAGCAATTATAACAGGCCTGGTTTTTATTATTCTCATGGCAACCAAATTTATAGATGGCGCCTGGATCATCGCTCTGGCTATCCCTGCCCTGGTATTCACTTTCGCCAAAATCAACACCCATTACCAGGTTGTTGCTCAAACGTTAAGTACACGCGATTTTTCTGAAGAACATTTGGTAGATGTGGCCAATGTGGTGATTATCCCCATTGCCGATGTGCATCAAGGAACGCTACGAGCTATACAATACGCTCGACGCATTGCCACTGATGTACGGGCTGTCTGTATCGCCACTTCCCCAGAGGTACGGGAACGGATCGAGCGGCGTTGGGCCAGGTTTCCTCGTTTAACCGAGGGGATTGACCTGGTTATCATTGATTATGATTATCGTGATATCTTGACCCCATTGGTTGATTACATCAAAACGGTCAATGAAAAGGAGTTTCCGGGCTGGCTTATTACCGTCGTCATCCCAGAATTTATCCCGGTGGAGCGATATGCTCAAATTTTGCACAACCAGACAGCTAATATTCTGCGCCGACGGCTACGTTCAACTGAAGAGGTGATCATCATTGATGTCCCTTATCATATTCCCTCATCAGATTAAAAGGTGCTTATGCCGATGAATTGTGCGGCACAGACATCACGAGTTTCAACGATCTGAACTGTCTCGCCACAAGGTATGACGATGTGGCTAAAAGAGGTGTAGTTGGTGGACCAGGGGGTTTACGCTATCATCAATGGTATGCGTGAGTCGGAAAACTTCTCCTGGACCAGTAATCAACTCGCGGCCGCCTGCCCCCACTGCGGCCGCGCCTTTCTCCTACCCCGTGATCAGTTTCCCCTACTCTGCCCTCACTGTTTTCTGGCCCAGTTAGAAGAGATGGGGGGCGATGATGTGCCAGAGCTGCGGCCGCCAGAGTTGATCATCCCCCCCGCCCTCACCAGCCAACAGGTTGCCCAGACAGTGCAAAACTTCGCTCGTGGTATCTGGTTTGCCCCCAAAGATTTGCGGCCGCAGCAGCTGCAACAGCGGCTACGACTTCTCTATCTCCCCGTCTGGCTGGTAGACAGCGATGTCCAGGCTCAGTGGCAGGCGGAAATGGGGTTCAACTACCAGGTCGTCAGCCACCAGGAGCGGTTTGCCAATGGGAAATGGCGCACCCAGGAAGTCAAAGAGACCCGCATCCGCTGGGAACCACGTTTGGGCCAGTTACAGCGGCGGTATGACAATGTGGCTGCCCCTGCCCTGGAAGAGCAAGCCGACCTGGAGAAGCAGTTAGGACGGTATGATCTACAGAAAAGTCAAACGTATCAGCCGGGCGCGGCCGCTAACGCCCTCATCCGCCTGCCCAACCGCCCGCCCCAGGATGCCTGGCCAGAGGCCGAACCGACTTTTCTCCAGCAAGCCAGGCAAGAGTGCCGGCTGGCGGCCCAGGCGGATCATATCCGCGATTTCCATTGGTCTAGTCGCTATGCGAATCAACATTGGACGCATCTGCTCCAGCCCGTTTATGTGACCCACTACTTTGATGACAGCCAACAACCCCATCCTCTGCTTATCAATGGGCAGACAGGGCAGGCCTACGGGCGGCGGCGAGCTTCGCGTCAACGGGCTATGACCAGTGTTATTATGATTGGGCTGGTGGCGGTTTTGTGTTGGGGGCTGGGGTTCGCGGCCGCACTTCTCAGTCTGTACGGTGAGGGGGCTTTATTAACGCTGGGGGGGATACTCATCTTCACCGGCTTATGTATCGCCGCCTGCGCCCTCATCCCCCTGTTTGTGGTGTGGTATTTCAACTGGCAGGAGAAAAGAAAAGCCGAGGGTTAATGACCAGGGGGTGAAGACGAAGGACGGATGCCACGTTATTTGGTCATCTGTCCTTCGTCCTCGGTCCAATCGTTTTTATTTTTTACCCCACTTAACGGCAAAGGCAATCGCGGCCGCGCCCAACACCCCCGCCACTCCAGCCACCGCCCCTATCGGCACACGTCGGGGATGGTGGCCATTGGTACTGGGTGGCGCTGGGGCTTCCGCCGCCGGGATAGCTGGGGCTGATGGGCGGCCCAACAACTTTTGCAGCGGCCGCAAGCGCTGCTCCCACGTCACCCCAAACACCAGATGCAGCAGGGCCGACCCTAACCAATAATGGCCAGGATCCCGCATTTTCGTCGCCAGATCAAGGGCTGCTGGGGGTTGACCAATGGCAAATGAGTGAAGTTGGCTGAACTGGAGAAGTTCCTGAGAACCATGAGAACGGGCGGTGCCTGATTTTTTCACCCCCCCAAAGGGCAGATGAGTGACCGCATAATGGGCCAGAGCATCATTGATCACCACTGACCCCACCTCAAGCTGATCGGCTACTCGTTTGGCCTGGGCAATATCTCGTGACCAGACCGACGCACTCAAACCATATTCGCTGTCATTGGTCAGGCGAATCGCTTCCGCCTCATCTTTCACCTTCATAACCGGTATCAGGGGACCAAAGGTCTCTTCATTCATCACCTTCATCTCATGGGTCACATCCACCAAAACGGTCGGCTCCATATAGTTGCCTTTGATTTTCCCGCCCGTCAGCACCCACGCTCCTTTGGCTTTGGCATCTTCTAAATGCTCTTTGCAGACGGTGATCTGCCGATCTACCACCAGCGGGCCAGAATGGTAGGGGCTTTCCAACTCGGTGGAATAGCCAATGGTGTACCGCTCTGCCTCGCCCACTACCTTTTGCAAAAATTCATGGTAGCGGGATTCAACAACGTAGATACGCTCCACCGCCACGCAGCTTTGCCCGGCATTGTAACACGCTCCCCAAACGCCCCAACGTGCGGCCGCAGCCACATCAGCATCTTCTAATACAATCATGGCATCTTTCCCCCCCAGTTCAAACAAGTAGGGGATGAGGTGTTTAGCGCAAGCGGCCGCAACTTTGTAAGCCGTTGCCGTAGAGCCGGTCAGATAAACCAGGTCGGGTTGGGCTTCAACCGCGGCCGCACCGACCGAGCCATCTCCATGCAGCACCCGCACAAACGGGGCCAACTCCGGCACTCGCTTAAACAACGCTTCGATCAATTGACCCACCGCCGGGGTCACTTCTGATGGTTTGAGTAAAACGGTGTTCCCAGCCAGCAAGGCCGATACCACAAATGGCACCGCCAGTTCAAACGGATAATTCCAGGGGCTGATCACCAACACTGTGCCATACGGTTGGGGCTGAGTGAAGTAAAATTTGAAGAAGTAGAGGCCAGGAAAGACGACACGCGGCCGCAGCCACCTTTGGGCATTGTTAAGGTACCGGTGTATCCGTTCTACGGTCAACATGAGTTCTATCAGCCCATCCTGGCGGCTTTTGCCTGTACTCTGATTGATAGTAATACAAATCTCCTCTTCGGCATCAATGATCACCTGTTGCAGTTGGCGCAAAATCCGCACTCGCTCAGCCACTGATTTTTGTTTCCAGATACGGGACGCCTGGCGCATCTCCTGCATGGCGCGGGTCACATCCGCTTTGTTTGCGGCCGCCAGTTCACCAAATTTCTCACCTGTACCGGGGTTAATAAAGGGCAAAGTTTTCATTATAAACTCCTACAAAAATGTAGGGCGATTTGGTAAATCGCCCGGAAATTATCCGACAATGTTCATCTGGGAAAATCCGCGTCCCCCAAAATCTCATACTTTTTTGGGCCACAGCTTTACAGCGGCCCAAGCTAGCGGAATGAGAGCGGCCGCGGCCGCAGCCACCACCACCGGCACATTCACCTTTTGGGGTTGGCTATGCCCATTAGTAGCATGGCCGCTGTTATGGTGGGATACCTGCGGCCGCCACGGCTGCGCGGCCGGGGGGATGAGGCTCATCGCCCGCTCCGCCATCGCCGTAATCGTCAGGCTGGGATTCACCCCCAGGTTGGCCGGAATCACCGACCCATCCACCACATACATACCGGGGTAATTAAACAGTTCATGTTTCACATCCACCACCCCACTGCGCTCATCCCGGCCAATGCCACAGCCGCCCAGAATATGAGCCGTGGACGGTTTGTCCAACAACGCCTCATTGATGGTACTCTGAGGAATCCCATTGACACGTTCGGCAAACATCCCTAACACCTGGCGGCCGGCATCAATCACCGCTGGGATGGGCAGGGTTTTGTCCCGCTCACTAACCAGACCTTTACAGAAGAGGGTGAACAGGTTGCGGCCGCGGCTCAGGTGCATCCGGCTCTCCACCGTCTGCATAATCAGCAAAATCGTGCCATCCCGCGCCCAATCAGGCAAAATGCGTGCTTTCAACAAATCATACGGATGGCGAATCCCATAAGCAATAAACCCCAACATCCGTCGCACCGGCCCGCCCTTGAGGTCCGTGAGAGGCACCGCCAGGTTCCGCATCAGCGATGAGCCACGTGGGTACCGCACCGGCTCCACACTCGTCACCTCATCAATCCAAAAGTGGGACGTAATCGCCACCCCTTTAGAAAAATCATCACTCTCTTCCCGCGCCGTCACCCCCAGCAGAGCTTCACTGTTGCTCCGCACCATCTTCCCCAGCCGGGGAGACAGGTCAGGCAGCGATTGGGTCTCATCACGCAGGCGCAAGAGCAAATTCAATGTCCCCAGCACCCCGGCGGAAATCACCACCTGGCGGGTTCGTACCGCCGTCTGCGGTTTAAACAACCAGGCGGTCGTGCGCTCATACACTACCTCATACCGCGCCCCATCCGGCTGGCCTTCGGGTAACGGGCGAATATCTACGACATTGGCTTCCGGGCGCACCTCAGCCCCCCACTTCTCGGCAAAATAGAGGTAATTTTTATCCAGGGTATTCTTGGCATTGTGGCGGCAGCCCACCATGCAACCACCGCAGTGGATACAGCCAGTGCGGTCTGGTCCTTCACCCCCAAAAAACGGATCGGGCACCGTCTGACCTGGCTCGCCAAAAAAAATCGCCACCGGCGTGGGCTTGAAGGTATGCTCCCGCCCTAACTCAGTGGCAATATCTTTGAGAATATAATCGGCCGCCCACAGTTTGGGGTTCATCGTCACCCCTAACATCCGGTTAGCCGTCTCATAATGGGGTTCCAGTTCCGCTTCCCAATCCGCCAACCCGTACCATTCCTCAGCTTCAAAAAACGATTTGCCTGGCTTCAGATGGGTGCTGGCATAGACCAGGCTGCCCCCACCCACTCCAGAGCCGTTGAGGATGAGCATATCATTGAGAAAATTTAGTCCCATGAAACCAAAGCAGCGCAAAGCGGGCATCCAGAGGAATTTAGGAACATTCCAGTTCGTTTTGGGGAAATCCTCGGCGTTGTACCGTTTACCTCGTTCCAAAACCAGGACACGGTACCCCTTTTCCGTCAGGCGCATCGCCGAGACACTGCCACCAAAACCGGAGCCAACAATCACATAATCAAAAGCATCACTAGCGGGAGTGGATTTGTTCAGGTGCATAAAAGAACCTCTGGGGAACTTATACGGAACTCAGGGAAATCCGTCGAAACTGAACCCCTGTGTGGCCATGGGGTTAGCTCCCACAAGCCCCTTACATTCCCATAAGTTCCTGGTACTCACTGGAGTTTGGCGAAAATCAGGGTCACTTCTGGAAATCTCCGAGTCTCTCACTCTCTTAATCTCCAGAGGTCAACACCAAAAAGGCCAAGGCCAGCTACTCACAAAAACCAGGCAAAAGCAATACCAAATCATTATAACACAGTGCGTTATAATTCTAACCTTTTCACGGGAATTGTCTATGTGAGTTAAGGGTGATGCCGTCATTCTTCTACATCTCAGGTTTAGCCCAATTGTTTAGCTATGGGCCAATATCCATCAATTAGTCTGTTCTCAAATCATCTATAATAAATTGTGGCTCTTTTCTCACTGGTAGAGAGGGGCAGCCCCCCCCTCTCTAAAAGATCTGTGACGAAACAGTTGATCTTCGCCTGTTTAGGGATCACCCTGTTGGTTGGCTGCCGTTTTTCTGAACCAGCGGCCGCTACAATGATACCTATTCCCATCTTATTCTTTCCGTTTGGCTTCACTTCATCCCAACCCATTACAGGTCAGAATAAATTGTGCCCAGACAAATAGAGTAGGACTTACGCAGGAAGCATTGGAATAGATGGATGGCGTAACTGCTGACGTATA
>JAHDWJ010000017.1 GCA_023384415.1 Anaerolineae bacterium | reverse complement strand
AGCATTTTTGACCTCCATATGTGGGTTGATTGTAACCTTTTTCCACCTTAGCATGGGGTCCAGTTTTTGGGGTCAATTATACTATCAATAAGCCAAACAGCATATTGCATTTGGTTTTGTAAGCCAATATGCCTGTCATGCCACCCATTTTGATTTGGAACATGTCCTGAAGGATCAATGAGCCTAATGGGATTTCCCAACACATAGGAGTACCTATTCGCACTCTGGGGGTTGGTAGGGCTGGGGATTATCGTATCGGCCGTCAGGAATCTGCCAGTGGCGGGACTGTAGAAGCGAGCATTCATGTAGGTCAGCCCCATCTCCCGGTTCTCGTGGTGGCCGGTGTAACCCCGTTCGGTTAAGGGGGTGGCGGTGGGGGCACTGCCTCGGTAATCGCCATAAGGCAGGTAGTGGGCGGTTGTGCCCTGGACCGGGCTGCCGTTGGGGGCAGCCAGCAGGCGGGTACTGCCCAGGTGGTCGGTGATGAAGTAGAACAGGCCGTCCGTGGGTTGGGGCGGACTGGTGGTGACGCGGGTGGCGATGGCGCGGCCGGCCAGAAAGTAACTGCTTTTTTTGACCACGGCCTGTTCCACCCAGCCATAGGCACATTTAACGCTATAGTTTAATCCCACCAGAGGGATATAATATCTTCTTCATCTTCTACATCTGCTTAGGGGAGTAGAGTTGTTAGCAAAGGTTGAAGTAATTTTTTTTACCTATGCCCAATATTTTTGTTTTGCCTGGCGGCCGCATCGGTATCGTTATTGGCTTAATAGAGCACACGGGATGAAACCCCAGAACAGTTTGACCAGGAAGTGAAAACCGTGCGCCAACTCTATGAACAAGCTTCCGATTTATATGATCAAGATACGCACTTGGTCAGTTGTGATGAAAAAACAGGCATTCAAGCTCTGGAGCGGAAACACCCCAGTAAACCGATGATTCCTGGCAAGGTGGCTTTGGATGAGTTCGAGTGCATCCGTCGCCGAGCAACCAGCGGTTTTGTGGAAGGTGTTAACAACAAGATTCAGACGCTTAAACGACGTTGTTATGGCATCAGGCGGGTTCGGCGTATCTGGTTAGATTTGCAGGGTGTTCGTCATTTCCTTTCACCCCCAGATGTGCTGTCAACCCCCTGAATTCCTAAAGAGCCAAAACTTTTTCCTACTAAATTTTTCCGATATTGTATTTTATATAAATTAACAATCTTACACAAAAAGGTCTTCCCTTTTTTCCCGCAAAATTAAAATTAGTTCTTGATAATTATTAATACCTTGAGAAATCAAAAACCCTCCTGAGCCTAGCCAAAAAAGTAAACCGTTCAAGACAAATAATGGACCTAACCCTTTAGCACCTATCATTATAGTTCGCTGATAAAAGAATGGTGATCGTATTTTATGTATGGCCTTCCATGGCAACCATTTGCTTTGACCTACGCTGGTACATACCTTAAATCCATCGTCATTGACCATGATCGAAGGGAATATTGTTAGCATTCCTATGCTCAAGGTGAAAAACCAGGCTATTACAAATAAGCCTATTCCCCACGATAACAATAATACGCTAAGCAAATAACCCCTACCCATAAATTCGGTAGTTTTTATTAAGGAAACCGTTGAATCAATTAGGGCATAAAAAATCATAGACACAACTATAATAGATGCAAGAGGAAAGATGCTTCTCCACAATCTAAACAAAAAACCATATTCAAAACGCTTCATTTTTGCGATCTCCTGATGCTTGCGTATTATGCAAAGGTTAGTGGGAATGTAAAAAGGCAAATTTTTTCGCGTCTTTGCCGGTCCAACCCATGCATTTGGGTTGGAAAATTTCTCCTACTAATTCCCACTTAATACAATCCCCTAAGTACAAACAAACAAGATTTGATGGATAAACCATTCTGGATAAACTATGGGTATGAAGCCCATAGAAGTACGACCAATACCAACAGAAGAATTGAACCAACTTGATGAACTATATCGTCGGACCAAGGACGTTCGCGTCCGCAGCAGAGCCCAAATGATTTTGTTAGGCGCGGAAGAGAAGATGACTGCGCCACAAATTGCCCAGATTGTGCGACAAGATGAGCAAACGGTGCGGCGATGGATTCAGCGTTTCAATGCCGAAGGCATCAGCGGCTTATTCGATGAACCAAAATCAGGAGCCCCAAAACGAGTCACTGATGTCTACCAGGAGCGCCTTTTGGTTGTGGTGCGTCGGCGGCCACGCTTTCTGGAACAACCCTACTCATTGTGGACCTTGCAGCGGTTGGTTGATTTTATGGCTGAAGAAACGGGTCTACGCTTTTCCACAGAAACCGTACGCCTGATTTTGAAAGCCAACGACATCGTTATCAGCCGACCACAACACAAAGTCAGCAGCTCTGACCCCGGGTACGAGGCCAAAAAAAGGCGATTGAAGAGCAGCGCGACAACTTGAAACCTGGTGAAGTCTTCTATTATGCGGACGAATTCAATGTCAGTTGGCAGCCGACGCTCAAAGCCATGTGGTCGCCCAAAGGACAACAAATCATGATAGCGACTCCAGGACAACCCAAGAAACATTACGGCATTGGCGGTGTCAATTACCATACCGGAGAAACGGTTGTCATCTTCCGTCGCCGCAAACGGCGGCCACAAATTGCCGAATTTCTGCAACAACTTTTAGACAAACATCCTCGCCAAACCATCTATGTTGCCTGGGATAATGTCAACACGCATCAAGATGATGAGGTGGAAGCTGTGGTTCGGTCGGCTGCTGGTCGTCTGGTGTTAATGTACTTACCCACGTATAGCCCGTGGTTAAATCCGATTGAAATGCTCTGGCGCCACTTTCGCCGAGAGGTCACGCATTGTGAGCTTTTTGAAACCGTTGCGCTCCTTTTGCAAGCATCTAAAGATTTCTTTGACCGTTTCAATCGAGCGCCTGCGCAAGTTTTATCGATTATCGGTGCGAACCCCGCATAATATGTTTGTTTGCACTTAGTACCTTTTGTTTTGAGGATTTATGGAGCAAAGACAAAGGCGCCGCTAACTTACCTCAATTTAGCTGAGGACGATAACAAGAATATACTCATACATCTGGTATCAATCTCTAAACTCTCTGATTCTGACGGATTCTGTGGTTTGGCCTATGTGAAAACGGCAGAATTACTCAATTCAATCTGAATTCAATGATTCGTGACAAGAATTCATTACTGTTGATGGTGCTAAAATGGCGTATATGGGACTAACATAGCACTGACACCTATATGTGGCATCATCCAAATGGATTGCTTGTCATCTATTATGTCAACTAAAAAATCTGTTAGAACTAGCGAATTCTCAAAGAACCATTCTTACCTGTGAAAAAAGTTATACAGATAACCTCTCCAATACCAGATCTGGGGAGCCATGATCGTCTGTGAAGTGGTGCCAGATGGGCTACCAATGTGCCGCAAAACCTCGAATGTATAACCTCCCCCTATCGTCAGGTCAAATTCTTCTCCCCCATTAATTCCAACAACCAACGACCAGGCAGATCCAGAGTCATTGTATTGAATTCCACCACCTCCCCCAGCAGGCACTATTTGTGCTGTAATCCCCCATCCCCATCCCCAGTAACTACTATTGGATGGAGCATTAAAGCCAAAATATATCCCAATACCCCCACTCCCTCCTGCTAATGCACCTATTTGGGCACCAGGGGTAAGAAAAATGCTAAATTCCCAGCTATTAAAGTTGAACACAAAATCTATATCACCTTGTAGCCCAAAAATCAAGCCAAAACTGCCTTCGATCCGAATTCCAATTGCATCCCACCTGTGCTGATTGTTCAAACTGTATAGCCAATCTGGCAGTTCTTGATCAAGCCTATTAATCTCAGCTATTATTAGTTCAGGTAGATCATTATCAATCCCCCTTGCTGCATTTAACCCATCTATAAAAAAGATCATTTGAGCCATTGTCATGGTACCGAGGAATTTAAGGCTAAGCCCATATTCCCGATTAAGTTGTTCAGCATATGACCAACAAGTTTCATCCCCAATTTCTGCACAGTGACCTGTAGAATCCGTGAAAAGTAAAGGGTTTCCCAGTGTATAGGCGTATCTATTATATGTCTGGGGATTTTCTGGCGCGGGCACAATTGTATCGGCGGTGAGGAATCTACCAGTGGTGGGGCTGTAGAAACGAGCATTCATGTAGGTCAGCCCTATCTCCCGGTTCTCGTGGTGGCCGGTGTAGCCTCGTTCGGTTAAGGGGGTGGCGGTGGGGGCACTACCCCGGTAATCGCCATAAGGCAGGTAGTGGGCGGTTGTGCCCGGCACCGGGCTGCCGTTGGGGATAGCCAGCAGGCGGGTACTGCTCAGGTGGTCGGTGATGAAGTAGAACAGGCCATCCGTGGGTTGGGGCGGACTGGTGATGACGCGGGTGGCGATGGCGCGGCCGGCTAAGGAACGAGAATAAAATAACTTACCCATTTCATTAACTGAGCCACGTAAACAAATAGACAAGTTATTTAAGTGCCATTCTTAAGTCAGATTATCCGGTAAATTATTCTGGTAAGGAGCGAAGCTGGGAATAGCGTTGTTCCCTAACGAACTCTATAATAGGCTTAATCATTGTAAAATCGCGGTTCTTAGATTCAGCCTCAACTTTTATCAACAAAGTAACAGATGAATCCAATAAAGCATGATAAAAATCGTTTAATGAAACATTAGGTATAAGATCGTTGTGATAGGAAATACAAAAACCATTTCCTACGGCTTCAAAGAGCAATACATGGGGTTCATCTACTAGATCAACTTCAACTCTTCTCATTCCCTCTCTTAGACAATTGTAACCTTGTATTAGTCCTCTGAACCAACTGTCCAAAAATGTCGGCCCATCTGATAAGATAAAGCCATTATGTTCAATTGAAATGCTGCCAAGCAACTCATCTGGGTTGATGGCTCCAACTTCAAGATCAAGGGACCATAAAATCCTCATAATTTCGTTCTCCGGTTTTAACGATAACGAATGTGAATACTTCTAAGCTGTTGGTTGCGGTTTAACACAACTCGTACCCGCGTATCTTGACCGCCTATATTTACAACGGCTTCAAAAGCCAGTTGATTTGCATCTGGTCTGGTTATAAGGTTCTCTGGTCTTACTATGTTTGCACCTAACTGAATCAAGGCATCTGGCGTCATGTCAGGGGCAAGTGTTTGAAATTCAGCTAAATGTTTAGTAGCGTGTTTGTAATTCCTTTGGCTCAGATTTGCGGTTACACTATGGGAAGTTGGAAATTTGACGGTTGGGGTTTTAACCTCTAATCCGATATTTTCTGGATTTGTCCCCCCGCCAGACCCTTTTATAGCTGCTCCAATCCCATAAATTATCCCTAATAGCAGGTCTGGATCAAGGAATTGTTCAATAATCGTACCCTTAAATGTATCAGGTGCAGTGCCATACAAGGTAGCCCTTACTCCATAATTGTCATAATCTACCCGAGTCAAAAGATCAAGCTCATAATACAGTCCTTGTGCTAACGGTATATAATAATCACTTCCTGTGTTTTCGATCCACAATAACATCAGGAGAATGGTTTGTTCGTAAGAAAAGTTTCCGTAAGTGCCACCATCCCATTCATCAGGATCCAGCCCACAAGTTAATATATCCCAGCAAGCCCCTTCAAGATTTTCTGCTCTATGACCAGATGGATCAACCAGGTTCATAGCGTTGCCCAGGACGTAGCTGTACCGGTTGTGGCTCTGGGGGTTGGCGGGGCTGGGGATGAGGGTATCGGCGGTGAGGAAGCGGCCGCTGGTGGGGCTGTAGAAGCGGGCATTCATGTAGGTCAGCCCTATCTCCCGGTTCTCGTGGTGGCCGGTGTAGCCGCGTTCGGTTAAGGGGGTGGCGGTGGGGGCATTGCCCCGGTAATCGCCATAAGGCAGGTAGTGGGCGGTTGTGCCCTGGACCGGGCTGCCGTTGGGGGCAGCCAGCAGGCGGGTACTGCTCAGGTGGTCGGTGATGAAGTAGAACAGGCCATCCGTGGGTTGGGGCGGACTGGTGGTGACGCGGGTGGCGATGGCGCGGCCGGCTAATGTGTAAATGGCCCGCTGGATGGTTTGCCAGGTTTCCCAGCAGCTCGGCGGTGGGGGGTCTGGGGATTCCAGGATGGGGCATTGGTTTGGCTCACGCCACAGTTCAATCACCGCTTCTTCATAAAACGAGAAGGGGCAATAGGTGGTAGGGCGTTGGCTGTAGGGGGTTCTCATTTATGGTTGTAAAGGTTCGCTACTCCCAACGTTGCATAGGCTGTGAAATTATAGGCAATTTAGAGCTTGCTGGATGGTTATCCACTACTGTCCATTAGCCTGCACATTGACCATTTAATGACACTTAACGCCTTGTTTTGTAGAAAAAAGTTTGCGACATCACAATGAATATTGTATTACAAAATAGCTTTTGTTGTTAAATTGAGTTTTTTAAAATAATATAAAAGAACCTACCAATGTAAATATACTTATTCCTAACAAGCCTATTGCAGTCCCAACAAGAACAAACATAAAATGATTGATGTAACCATTGTCAGGTAAAATTTGGTAAATTAACTTGGCTATCCAAAATAAACTTAGCATAGCTATAAACGTGACCGCTACATAAGCAATCGCTGATTGGATTTGCCATACTTGTTGTTCTATAGCAGTAACTTTGCCAATAATGGGATGCCCCAAGCAAAAAGTAAAGAATGATACAAAGAAGAATTTCGTAGACCCAACTAAATTTTCTTTAAACGTTTTTTTGACCATTTTGTTCTCACTTGATGACAAACATTCGAACCGACATAGCTCAACTATAGGTGGTATATTGTCTTTTTGCCTTAAAAATCAATAGCAATCAGTTACTTGGTGCTGGAGTAGGAGGGTACTCCCAAGGTGTCAATCCAGCCGGGTAACTTGATGAAAGCAAATCATCTAGGTACTGCATGGTACTACGGTGTATTTCTATTGACTGACGCGCTATCCGACCATCGGTCAAGACAAACTCGATAAGAACATAATACTTATCCTGGGCGAATCTTCTTTCATCTGTCTGCAAAACGATATTAACAGATGTTGCGGAAACCCACCTACTATTTCCATCATCATCATTGATTACGACTTGCAACTCACCACTACCAGTATTCCGTGTATTAAAGCTAATGAAATTTGTGATAAAATTCACGTCGTTTGTAATGGAATCAGCGCTGTTTACCATGTTACCTATCAATGTCCCTACCCCGTATCCAATCACCCCCCCTATTGCAGCACCTACAAGTCCGCCAACTATTGATGCTGCACCTAAAGTAACGACACCCTCAGGGGCTGTAGCAACAATACCAATTCCTGCCCCAACAGATGCAAACGCGCCAGCCGTACCGTTTTGCCAATTATTTAAGGTGCTAACATTGTCACTATTTCTACTAATAGCATCTTGTTTTATCACATCAAGCGCAGATGTTAATCGAGCACCAGAATAACTATATGATGAGGTATTTTGGGGATAATGCCCACTTGGATCAATCAAATTAACTGCGTTGCCCAGGACGTAGCTGTACCGGTTGTGGCTTTGGGGGTTGGTAGGGCTGGGGATGAGGGTATCGGCGGTCAGGAAGCGGCCGCTGGTGGGGCTGTAGAAGCGGGCATTCATGTAGGTCAGCCCTATCTCCCGGTTCTCGTGGTGGCCGGTGTAGCCGCGTTCGGTTAAGGGGGTAGCGGTGGGGGCATTGCCCCGGTAGTCGCCATAAGGCAGGTAGTGGGCGGTTGTGCCAGGTACCGGGCTGCCGTTGGTTGTACTGGGTGTATCCGGTATTGTTCCTTGTTCCTACTCGCCGTGACCTGGGGGCGTCGGTTTTCGGGGTCATACTGTTTTTAAGCGGCTCTTCCCCTTCCCAATCATACACCATTGGCATTAACGCTGCTCACCAGGCAAGCTCCGCCCATCCATTCTGTCGGACGTACGCATTGCGGCCGCGATCCATGGTGTGCTCCTGGGTAGAGGTAGGGGTAAATATAGGGCTGTATTGACGCAAGTTGAAAGGGTAAAGCGATAAATCAAGAGATGGACAACAGTATAATTTGTGCCACCGAATGTGTCAATGATGAGTTTTAATATGATTTTACAATGATTGAATAAATTGTATAAATTACACATTATGCCTTTATGGTGATGGCAACCGTGCCGCAGTGACCGGTTTTGCTTTTTGAGAGAGCGTAGGGTCGTGGTGACCAGGAATTTGTAAGACACCGTGCCCAGAAAAGGTCAATCATACCTGGCAAGTTAATAAAGCCTCACCCCCATTTGCATAGTAACCTTCGTCGGGTTCAAATATTTACACCGCCAGTTGTGAGACTTTTGTGAGACACAAGCAATATACTACCCCCTGCTTGTTCAAACTATTAATTCAACAGGCCACTGGCTTTGTAAGACTACCTAACTTACCATTCCCCAAAGTCACCCAATGCCTGTATCCAGTTAAAAACCACCGGGTAAATATTACCCCTTTGATATAGTCCTGACCTTACCCCCAGGCGACTATATCACCCCAGGCGAGGACCCTATGGCCGACCAGGACCGAGGCTTGATGACCTTTTTTGAATCTGAGGCTCACTCCTTTGTCTTGCGTATCTGGTTAGAAAACCGTGACATCCCCGAACAACCGGGAGAATGGCGCGGCTGGGTGGATCATGTGCAAAGCGGCCGCCGCTTCCATTTCCGCGAATTTGATGACATAGGCCGAATCATCAACGGCATCGTAGACCCGGCTGAACAAACCTTTATGCCCATTCAGGCTGATGACAAAAACGCATGAGTACAAGCGTTACAGCAACCAAACCTAAAAGCAAACCTCGCGCTGTATCGGCAGCGGTGCCCTTTGCTGACAGCCTGGAGCATCTCCTGGCGGGTCTGGCTTACATTGATCTCCATATCCGCTGGGCGGTGGCCCGTGCCCGCCTTATCGGCCTCAACCCGGATGATGAGTTTCGCGGCCTGTATATCTCTGATGATCAGATAGATAGTTTGTTGGGGTATGAACTGGGGCACAGCTTGTGGAGTTCTGTCAATGGCAAAACAGCCGATGGGGCCGAGACTGGACTGGAGCAGTGGCCGCTGATTATTGCCGAGGTGTACCAGGAATGGCAAAGCCGTACTGAAGCTACCCGAAAGGCTGGTGTGCCGATGCTCCTGGATGACCTGGGACGCCAGTTTGAGCTGACATCTATCGAGCTAGATGCTCTGCTCATCGCCCTGGCTCCAGAAGTTGATCCCCGGTATGAACGACTTTATGCCTATCTACAAGATGATGTCACTCGGAAACGGCCTTCAGTTGATCTTGTTCTTAATCTATTGACCCACTCTTTTACTGATAAGCTGCGTGCCCGCCGTCTTTTTACCGATGATGGTCGCCTGATTCAATCTCGACTGTTGGTGCGGTTTTCCGATCATAGTGCTACAGAGCCGTCTCTTTTAGTGCAATATGTGCGGCCGGCCGGCCGCGTCGTTGAGCATTTGCTAGGTCATTCAGGTTTAGATAGTGGCCTGGAAAAAGCTGTGTCTCTGGTAGATACCCGGGAGTGGCAGCCATCTCCTCGCCTGGATGGGGATTGGTTGGCCCAACTGGTGCGGGTGGCTCAAGAGCGCAACCCCCTGTTTGCTTTTTATGGGGGATATGGGGCAGGTAAACGGGACGCGGCCGCGTCCATCGCCCACACCCTGGCCTTACCCCTCATCAGCGCAGACATGGCCGCCCTATCGGCCGACAATCAGCTTGATGAAGGCATGACCTTGCTTTTACGTGATGGCCGCTTAAACCAGGCTCTCCTTTACCTTTACAACTGGGATACTCTGCTCAAAGAAGGCCGGCCGCCCCACCATATCTTAACCCAGCTTCTGGCTTATCCCCAGGTGGTGATCATGGCTGGGGCAACCATCTGGCAGCCGCTTGGCGAAAATCGTCGCCGTTCCATTCTGCCTGTTTCTTTCACTAACCCGGATTATGACGGCCGCATTCGTATCTGGCAGCATTATTTAGGTAACTCTGGCCTCAGCCTGAGCGACATCGCCAATAATTTCCGTTTTAGCCCGGGCCAGATAGAAGATGCCATTGCCACGGCTCGTGATCTGGCTTCCTGGCGCAATGAACCAATGACCGAGGCCGATTTGTTTCTGGCCAGCCGCGCCCACTCCAACCAAAATCTAGGCAACCTGGCCACTAAAATCAAACCTCGCTACACCTGGGATGACATCATTTTGCCCTATGATACTCTCAACCAACTGCGGGAAATGGTCAACCAGGTACGGCAGAAACCGATTGTTTATGGCCGTTGGGGGTTTGATCGTAAGTTGGCTCTGGGCAAAGGGTTACACTCCCTTTTTGCTGGAGAATCGGGCACTGGCAAAACGATGGCCGCTGATATTATGGCCGGGGAGTTGGGGCTAGATTTATACAAAATTGATCTTTCTTCTCTGGTGAGCAAATATATCGGCGAGACAGAAAAAAACCTGGACCGTATTTTCACCGAAGCGGCTACTAGCAACGCCATTCTCTTTTTTGATGAAGCGGATGCTATTTTTGGCAAACGGTCTGAGGTAAAAGACAGCCATGATCGGTACGCCAACATCGAAATCAGCTACCTTCTGCAGCGGATGGAAGCGTATGACGGAGTGGTGATTTTGGCGACCAATTTGCGGGCTAACATGGATGATGCGTTTACCCGCCGCCTCCATTTTGCTATCGAATTTCCCTACCCTGAGGTGGTGGATCGGGAGCGTATCTGGCGGGTTAATTTCCCTGGTGAAACGCCGACAGCCCCGGATGTGGATTGGCATGAATTGGCCCGGCGGTTCCGTTTGGCTGGGGGGAATATACGCAATGTGATTCTCGCGGCCGCGTTCCTGGCGGCTGAACATGACGAGGCAGTAGGCATGAGGCATCTGCTCCATGCCACCCGGCGCGAATATCAAAAAATGGGGCGGTTAATTGATGAGCGGCTTTTTACCTGGCCGCCACCACAAAGAGAAGAGGAAACAAATTACCCCTACTAAAACAAGACAGGATGTGTTACCATAGTCCTGTTCACACTTTGTTTTCTCTCCCCTTTATAATTACCTTACCCCCTTCAAGTTGAGTGATCCGGAACACTCAAGGAGATATGATCCATGTCAAGCGAACACCTGCTAGATACCAAAGGTAAAGTCGCCGCTAAACCAACCCAGGAAGCGGCCGCGCCCCAAAAAGACAACCTCAGCCGCCCCCTCACCACCGCCCAAATTCAGGGCAAACTCAGCCCGGCCACCCTTACCCAAATGCAGCGCACCGTAGGCAACAGTACCGTGCAGCGGTTCCTGGCCCAACGCAGTGGCGGTCAGCAAGGTCCCAGCCCGGTAGATGATGAAACCGCCAATCTCATCAATAGCCGCCGTGGGGCCGGGCAGTCTATAGACGAAGGCATCGCCGGCAAAGCTGGCAGCGTTATGGGGCAAGATTTTAGCGGCGTTAATGTCCATACCGACAGCACCGCTGATAACTTAAGCCGCAACCTGGGTGCAGTTGCTTTTACCACCGGCAATGATATTTTCTTCCGCTCCGGGGCCTACAACCCCAAGAGCAGCGATGGCCAACAACTGATCTCCCATGAGCTGACCCACGTTGTGCAGCAAGGGGCCAGTATGCCCGCCGTCCAGGGTAAAATGACCGTCAACGACCCCAACGATCAATACGAAGCTGAGGCTGATAGCATGGCCGCTCAAGTAATGAGCAAACCTGATGACTTTGCCGTGCAGCAGCAAGAAGAAGATGAAATGGCTATGGGGAAACGGTTGCAGCGGCAGGAAGAAGAGGAGATGGCCATGCCCAAACTCCAACGGCAAGAGGAAGAGGAGATGGCTATGCCTAAGCTCCAACGGCAGGAAGAAGAGGAAATGGCCATGGGCAAACGAGTTCAGCGGCAAGAGGAAGAAGAGATGGCTATGCCCAAACTCCAACGGCAAGAAGTAGAGATGCCGGAAGAGGAAATTCAAGAAAAAGCGGTGCAGCGGGAAGAAGAAGATGAAATCGCTACCAAACAGATCAACCGTAAACCAGATATTCAACGGCATGGCGATCACGACGAACTTTAACTAGCTGCAGCTTCAATTGTCATTCCAAAATTGCCAACCGTAAATAAATAAACCATGATTGCTGATCTGGACGAAACCATCAAACAGTTATTACAGGCCGAAATCCCTATCAAAAATGGGGAGATTGACGTTAAGTTTGACCAGCCTAAGCGGGAATGGAGTTCCCGGCTGAACAAACCAACGGTTAATTTCTACCTCTATGATGTGCGTGAGAACGCTACCTTGCGCCGCCATCAATGGGAATCGGTCAAACCAACCAATGGCCAATCCAGCTTGCGTGATATGCAAGCACTCCGCAAACGCACCCCATTCCGGGTAGATTGTTTTTACATGATTACCTCCTGGGCGGCTGAAGCGGAAGATGAACACCGTTTGCTGACTCGCTGCCTGCTGGCCCTTTTCCGCCATCCCATTCTCCCGGACAAATTTTTATATGGGGCAATGCAAAACCCCCCCTATGATATTCAAGCCCGTGTGGCTAACCACGATAAGTTGACCAATCCGGCGGAGGTATGGAGTGCTTTGGATAATGAGATGCGCCCCAGCGTCTCTTATGTTGTCACCATCGCCTTAGACCCCTGGACAGAAATCAGCGGGCCGGTTGTTCGAACTTTCACCTTAACCAGCGGGCAGGCCAATGATTTGCCCCGCAATCAATGGATTGTTCCTGGTGGGGAGGCTTCGGAGATGCATGTTTTAGGCGGCACCATCCGGGGCAAGGACAAAAAACCCCAGGCTGGGGTTGAAGTCGCTATTAAAGGGACAGGTTTGTTTGCTACGACTAACGACGATGGTCGTTATGTTTTAGGGTCTATCCCTTCGGGTGATTATACCCTGGTTGTCTGGAGTGCAGAGGGTAAACCGAAGGAAAAGAAAATATCGTTTCCAACCAAAGAAGTCGCGTTTGATTTTGAAATATAAGGGGGATTGATATGCGCTGTTATTATGTTTCTCGCCCCAGCCAAAACCGTTCCCCACCATCGGGCTGGGTTTCCAGGTTTATTATGCGGGCTTATCAGCTTGTTCTGGGTGATGGCCTGTTTCTATCAATTGTTTCCGGTATGGGTGGCCGCTGCGGCCGCAATTTAATACACAAGGAGAATGAAAAATGGCTGTAACTTACTTATCTCCCGGCGTCTACGTCGAAGAAGTAGATAAGGGAACAAAACCCATTGAAGTAGCCGGCGCTTCGATGGCGGCTTTCGTTGGTATCACCGCCGAAGCCAGTGTCAAGGGTATCAACCCCGAAACGGGCCAGCGTTATCCCATCGAATCTCGCCTGAACAAAGCCACATTGGTAACAAACTGGACACAGTACACCAATATTTTTGGTGATTTTGTCTCCGGGGCGTTTTTGCCCGATGCGGTTTATGGTTACTTCGCCAATGGGGGCGGCCCTTGCTACATTACCAGTGTGCGGGCTATTACTGAAGGTGACACCGGAGCCAAGGCGGCTGAAGCATCGGTCGCGGCCGCGAAAGGGGACAGCTTCAAAGTCGTTGCCAACACCGCTGGCCCTGGTGGCAACAATCTCACCGTGGTCATCACCGAAGACAAAGACAAAGACGGCAAACCCACCGGCACCTTCTCTATGGCCGTTGGTGGCGAAGCCAAATCTGGTCTGAGCATGAAGAAAACGGATGGAGATAATTATATCGGTAATGCCAGCTTTGCGGCCGTTTCTGTGTCTAATGTCAGTGCCAACCCACCCGTTGAAGGCAGCTATCCTCTTTCTGGTGGTGGGATTCCGCCTCTCACGGCCAAAGATTTCATCGGCGACGCGGCCGCACGCACCGGTTTGGGCGGTTTAGAAGCCCTCGACGATGTGCGTCTCGTCCTCTGCCCCGATGTCATGGCTGGCTATGATGGCTCCGAAGCGGCTAAAGAGCGGGTCAAATCCGTACAAACCGCCATGATCACCCATTGCGAGCTGATGCGTTACCGCTTTGCCGTGTTGGATACGCCCCCTGGCCTCAACGCCCAGCAAGCCAAAGAATGGCGCATGTACGTCAACTTTGATACCTCCTATGCCGCCCTCTACTACCCCTGGATCAAAGTTGCCGACCTCAGCGGCAGTGGCAGCACCACCAAATTCATTCCCCCCAGTGGTCACATGGTTGGCGTGTACAACCGGGTAGATGGCACTCGTGGCGTTCATAAAGCTCCAGCCAATGAAATCGTCCGTGGAGCCATTGATCTGGAAATCAAACTCAGCCGGGGCGAACAGGACACCCTTAACCCCATTGGCGTCAACTGCATTCGGGAATTCCCTGGCCGGGGTATCCGCGCCTGGGGTGCTCGTACCCTTAGCAGTGATGGGTCCTGGCGTTACATCAATGTCCGCCGCCTGTTCATCGTTGTCTCCGCCTCCCTGGATGTTGGTTTACAGTGGGTGGTCTTTGAACCCAATGATCGCACCTTGTGGGCCAAAGTTCGGCGTGATGTCAACGCCTTCTTACGCATCATCTGGCGCTCCGGGGCACTGTTCGGCAGCTCCCCAGACGAAGCGTTCTATGTGAAGGTAGATGATGAAAACAACCCACCGGAAGTCCGTGATCTGGGCCAACTGATTATCGAAGCTGGCCTCTGCCCGGTCAAACCGGCCGAATTCGTCATCCTACGCCTGAGCCAATGGGCTGGCCCCAACGCTGAAGCGTAATAGAAAGTAAGATCAACCTTTACCGCCACCGGTTATCTTTCCATGGGCTGTAGCTTTTGAGAGAAAGATTTTTGGATTTTACGAGATGCTTTTCAGAGTGTCACCAATCGTAAAGATAAAATCGTCAATCGTAAATGATATAGTTTGGGAAGATAATCGGGGTGGTTTCTCTACTAATTGAAGGAGTAAAAAATGGCTGACCACGAAGATCCGTTGGTAAGTTTCCACTTTGCCGTTGATATACAAGGTGTTGTCCAAGGTTTTTTCACCGAATGTTCCGGCTTAGGCTCAGAAACGGAAATTGTTGAGCACAAAGTTGTGAAAGATGGTGTGGAAGTCGTTATGAAAATCCCTGGCCGTCTCAAATGGGAGAACATTGTCCTTAAGCGGGGTATCACCAGCAATATGGACATTTGGACCTGGCGTAAACAGGTGGAAACCGGGGATGTTGCTGGAGCACGTCGTGATGGTTCTATCGTCATGTTTGACCAGACATTATCAGAAGTCGCTCGCTGGAACTTTGTTCGCGGCTGGCCTTCGAAAGTGACTGGCCCTAGCGTTAAGTCCGATAGCAATGAAATCGGCGTTGAAGAGCTGACCATCACCCACGAATATATTGAGCGTGTTTCCTAACTCATAGCCATCCGTGAATGAGCGAGTAACAAAGCTGTCTTGTTACTCGCTCTTTATGGTTGCTTATTACCCTAATTTATGCAAACAGAATTTGTGTTTGTGCTGCCCCGGGGGTATGTGGATGCTCAAGGGGGAGTTCATCAAGAAGGGCGGATGCGCCTGGCGATGGCTCTGGATGAAGTTGAGTTAGCTCAGGACCCCAGGGTCAGGGCTAATGATGCGTACCTGGCTATTTTATTGTTGGCGCGGGTAGTGACACGGTTAGGGGATTTACCAGCGGTGACCCCGCGAGTTATTGAAGGGTTGTTTGCCTCTGATCTGGCTTATTTGCAAGATTTGTACCAGCGATTGAACAGTGTTGAGCGTGTTGTGGTTGGGGCGGTTTGCCCTTATTGTGAAAAACCATTCCAGGTAGAAGTTGCTCCATTAGGTTAAGATTCGCGTCAACCTGGATGAGGATTGATTTTATGGCGGAAACGACAACCAGCAGCAATGGTTCAGAAGGTGAAGCCCAGACTATTACCCCGGAGCTGGTTCGCAAAATAGCCGACCGGGTGTATGCCATGCTTCAATTAGAGATGAAAATTGATTTCGAGCGGCAAAGAATTTCGTCCC
This sequence comes from Anaerolineae bacterium, assembly GCA_023384415.1. Lineage (GTDB taxonomy): Bacteria > Chloroflexota > Anaerolineae > Promineifilales > Promineifilaceae > Trichofilum. Next base: position 147,779 of record JAHDWJ010000017.1, on the reverse strand, counting down.
GTAATATGACAAACCGGCAGAGACGAGGTCGGCTATGAGTATACTTTTTGATGTACATCCGGGGTTTCGTTTTATTGTGGCTATTAATGGCATTCCTGCGGCTGTGTTTACCGAATGTACTTTACCCACTATTGAATGGGAAATTCAAGAGGTCAAAGAAGGTGGACTGAACTCTTATGTTCACCAGTTACCTGGTTTACGCAAATCATCCAAGATTACCTTGAAACGCGGATTGGTGAGTGATGTGCTGACAGAATGGTATATGTCCATGATGTTAGGCTCTTTTGTTTCGGCTCGACGGGTCATTACTATTACTTTGTTAAATTCAATGAAACTACCAGTTTGTACCTGGAATATTATGAATGCTTTCCCCACGAAATGGAGTGGGCCAACTTTGAAATCGGATGATAATGCGATAGCGGTTGAGACTTTAGAGATAGCTTGTGGTGAGGTTATCGTTGTCCCGATTTAATGGTATGAATCCACTGGTGCAAAGGGTGCGGCGGCATGCCAATATGGGGGTGTTGTTCCGTTCCCGTTTAGCTGGAGCCAGCCCCAGAGGGAGAGACGCGGCCGCATCCCTACCTCTTTCTCCCTCCGGTGATTTACCCCTGGTCAGGGCTACTCTTTTCCCACCACCCGCCTGGTTTAATCCATCTCCGGTGGTACAGCGCGCTCCTGCCGTCACGGGTTGGGATGTACCCTCTGAGACACCTGTTTGGAACCCATTGCCTGAATCGGGAGCGGCACCCGCATCCCCTGCGGCCATAGCGCCCTTATCAGGCTACCGCTCAGAAGAGATACCAACGACTGCGCCTGGTATGGGCGCGGCCGCGTCTATGCCGGTCATGCGCTCACCTTTGCCTACGGCCCAGACCTTTTCCCCGGCGGTCAGACCAACCTCCCAGGTTGCCTCTTCTACACCAACGCCTTTTGGCATATCCCCTGCGGCCGCTTCCCCGACAGCCGCTCCGGTGATGCGTTCCGTTGAATCTGCCCCAGGGCCGGCCGTTGTACCTGCGCCAGCTTCCCCAGCCATGCCCCACCCGGCTGCCCCGGCCCCATCCGCACCGATATTGACCCAGCCAGCAGCGGTTGCCCCTGGGATAACTGCCCCTGCCCCCCCACCGGTGATGCGGGCGGCGGCCTCTGCGCCAGCTCCGGCGTCACCGCCTGCGGTCTCGTCTCCTCCAGTCAGTTCACCTCCCTCCCCCACATCCCTGGCTGATCCAGGAGCTACCCTGGATGGAGAATGGTCACGGCTAGAGAAAATTATGCACCTGCATCGGCAAAAGGCGGAAAGCGAAGGGGCTGAAGGCGGAATTATTCCGGCCCCACCCCAGCCGGCTACCACCCATTACCAAACATTACAGGCCAAGCAGAAGAGAATTAACAGGCCCAGCCAGATGCCCCCGCCAGAACTACGCCGTCGGGCTGAGGTATTGACCCTCTCGCCTGATGAACTAAAAGGGCAGATGTCTAGTGGCACAGGAACAAGTGAGACACCGGTCCAACGGCAGGAGCAGATGACTTCTTCTGGCCAAGTACGCTCCTCAGCGGCCGCACCAACTGCGCCAGCGCCACCGATACAACGGCAAGAAATAGTTTCATCAGAGAGTACATCACAGCTAACGCCCACGGCCGCACCCGATTTACCTGCCCCCCAACAACACGAGCAAGGAGCATCCCTACCTGCGGCCGCGCCAGACACCTCCCCCCCGTCATTGCAACGGCAGGAGATAGCCCCATCAGCCTCGGCGATACAGCGACCAGAAACGACCTTACCCGCAGTTGAACCCCAAACAACCTCTGCGGCCGCACCAGACATGCCTGTTCTCTCAGGGCAGCAACAAGAGGTTGCCGCGTCGCCGATGGTCGCAGGCAGACCAGACTTGACTTCTCCCCTTGTCCAGCGACAAGAGGCGGCCCCCCCAGCGGCCGCGCCGCCGCCAACGCCCATGACCACCCCGGAGCTGCCCCCGGCATCGGTACAGCAGCAAGAACTGATCCGGCCTGAGACGACCCCTGCGGCCGCACCCCATCTTTCCCCGTCGCCGGTGCAGCGGCAAGAAGCGGCCTCACCAACATCTGTCCCTCAACCAACCGCGGCCCCTGTGCCGGATATGCCTGCTGCCCAACGCCAGGGGACGACACCCCCAGCGGACGCCCCAGACCTATCCACGCCAACAGTACAACGGCAAGAGACCACCTCAACCGCCGCGGGGCCGGAGATAACGTTCGCGGCCGCACCCGATTTACCCACCTCACCTGTTCAGCGGCAAGAAGCTGCCCCCTCGGCTACCGCAGCCGACCTGACAACCTCATCTACCCAACAGCCAGCGACGGCTTCACCAGCGGCCCCGTTGGCGACAATACCAGCGGCTGCGCCGGATATGCCCATCACCCAACGGCAGGAAACAACGCCCGTCGCGGCTGCTCCAGAGTTGCTTAAGCCACCCATACAGCGGCAAGAGACAGCCGCATCAATGCTCCCCCAGGCCACCCCAGATTTACCCACACCACCCATACAGCGGCAAGAAACAGCCTCACCTGTGGCAGTCCCTCAGCCAACCCCTGCGGCCGCGCCGGAGATGGTTGTTTCCCAACCGCAACGACCAGAGGCATTACCGACTGCGGCCGCCCCAGACCTGCCCACGCCACCCATACAGCGACAAGAGGCAGCCACCCCAGTGGCCGTCGCGCATCCAATAAATGAGGGCACTCTGGCCATACCCACCCCACAAGGGCAAGAGACATCGCCATTAGCGGCCGCGCCAGCATTGACTGCCTCACCTGTACAGCGGCAGGAGACAACCCCGCCAACCGTTACCACCCCACCACCTATCGCGGCCGCCTCAGATATGCCAGCATTGCCAGGGCAGGGGTCAGAGCCACTCCCCTTGATGGCGGCATCAGAGTCACCCGCCCTACCGCTGCAACGGCAAGAGATGCCCCCTGCTGCGGCCGCGCTGCCAACCACGCCCCCAGTGATACCAGAGAGGCCCGCCCCGATGTTGCAAGTCGATCCGGTAGTGATGCCGGTCGTGAAAGCACGCCCACTCGGTGAGCTGGTGCAACCGGCTGCCCCAACGGTGCAGCGGACGGCAGATAGAGGGGCAATGGATCTGCCAGCCCCGGCGGCCGCCCCCAGTCCGATGACATCTTTAGAGGTCGTCCAGCCTACACCCCTGGCATCTCCGACCGTTTCCCCGGCTGCTTCTGCTCCACCCTCTCAGCTCGTCCAGCCTATACCGGAACCGATGTCTGAAACGGAAATGCCAACGCTTATTATGCCCACACCTGCGGCCGCAAGCCAGCCTGTTCCAGCGGTCACGGATCACCCGCTGTTTTCACCAACGCCAGAGCCATTGGCTTCTAACGAAGAACCATTAGGTTTAGAAGCGGTGTGGCCGGTGCAGCGTAAGGCCACCCCAGTCAGCCGCCCGGAAGATACCCCGTTAGACCCGGTGGAAGCGGCTGAGCCGGTGCGGTATGAAAAGCCGGAAGCCCAAAAGGTACAACAGGTAATGCGCCAGGTTGCGGCCGCCAAACCAACCGATTCTTCGGTGGAGCTTATTTTGCCCCGCCGACAACGGCCCAATGTGCCGACCCGCCCGGTGCAGCGCCAGCCTGAAAACAAGGGTCAGAGCCATGATTCAGGGAATGGCGCCAGTACTCCCCAGGCGTATGTGCCTACGGAGATTGGGCCGCTGCCGGGTGATTTATGGGAGCTTTTAGGGGAGAAGCCGCCAACAAGCCCCCAACCGGGAGATGGGCAAATGGTGATGAGAACGGCTGCGCCGCCGGTTTCTCAGCCTACACCAGCCACCGCTTCACCCCCGCTGGCCCAAAGGTCTTGGCATCCAGCATCCCCGGTGCAGCGACAGGCGGTCGCCCCCCCGCCCCCGGCCCAAACGCCCAGCAGCGGTCAAACTATGATTCAACGAGCGGAAACGAGCGCGGCCGCGAGCAGCAGCACGGCAACGGCAACTACAACGGAAGGTGGCGAAGGGGAAAAAGCGGAAGAAGGGAATGTAAATATGGATGAACTGGCCCGGCAAGTGTATCGGGAAATCAAACAGCGGTTAGCCGTTGAATGGGAACGAGGACGCGGCCGCTTCTAACGAACCATTAGGCCAGAAGTTCAACTTCTTCAGAAAAGTTGAACTTCCCTACAAATTTCCAAAACGAGCGAGGTAGCCAACCATGCCAAGCACAACCCGCAGCGGCCTCATCGCCGCCGAAATTTACGAAGTAGATCAGAGTGGCAATCGCAAAGGCGGTGGCAACTCTGTCTTTTGCATGTTCAATCCCAACGAATACAGCGTCAGCAAAACCAATAATTTTGAGGAAAAACCGGCCAATAACTCCAATACTCCCCATGCGGAGTTCAAGAAAGCTGGCCCTCAATCCCTTAAGCTCAATCTTATTTTTGATACTTACGAAGCGGGCACCAACGTGGCTATAGAGACCAACAAGCTGTGGAAATTTATGGAGCCAGACACCTCAAACTCTACGGGTAACAACCGGAAAGCCAGCCCTCCGCAGGTCGCTTTTGAGTGGGGAGTGTTCAAGTTTGTCTCCTTTGTTACCAGCATGACTCAGAAATTTACCCTGTTTCTGAATGACCCCCAGCATGTGGGTGTGCCGGTGCGGGCACAGGTAGATATTACCTTTACCCAATATACCGACCTGGATGATTATCCTAACCAAAACCCTACATCGGGTGGTGGCCCCTTGGAGCGGGTATGGCATGTACAAGCGGGAGATCGCATGGACAATATCGCTTATGCCATTTATGGGGATGCGACCAAATGGCGTTACATTGCCGTCCATAATGGCCTACGCAGCCCGCTGGAAATTCGCCCTGGACAATATCTCAATATTCCGCAAATCGTGTAAAACAGTTCATTATGCCCAACCAACCAGTTGCCAGCCAAACCCAAATCTTCATCAATGGGAGTGAAATACAAGAAACGATTATCCAAAAAGTATTGGAAATCGTGGTGGATCAGCATGCCCAGCTGCCGGGTATGGTGACAATTCGCCTGGAAGATTCTGATTTTGCCATCATGGATAGTGGCCCATTTGATCTGACCAAAGAAGTGGAAATAAAAGCCGTGGATGGCCGAGGTACCATACAATCTTTGTTCAAAGGCGAAGTCACAGCGCTGGAACCCCGCTTTGATGAGGGTCGCACGGCTGAGCTGTTGGTTCGTGGGTATCATAAGTCACACCGGCTGCTGCGGGATTTAAAAAGCCGAACTTTTCTGAATCAAAAAGATAGTGATATTGCTAATATGATGGCTGGGGAAGCCGGCTTATCGCCACAAGTTGACGCCACCTCTATTAGTTATAAATATCTGGCCCAACATAATCAATCTAACCTGGCTTTTTTAATGCAACGGGCCTGGCGAATAGGGTATGAATGTTTTGTGGATGATGGCAAACTTTACTTTCGCAAACCGCCTGAATCTGGTCCAGAAGTGACCTTGAAGTGGGGAGAAGATTTGTTGTCCTTTTTTCCCCGTATGACCCTGGCTGAACAGGTGGATTCCACTGAGGTTCGGGGGTGGGATCCTGATAAGCAGCAAGGGATTGTTGGTCAATCTAGTTCAGGCAAACTGTTTCCTAAAATTGGGGAAGCCAAAGATGGCAAGGTGTGGGCCAGTGCCTTTGGCTCTGCTAAATATGTCGTCGTGGATCATCCGGTGATAGATCAATCAGAGGCCAATTTGATCGCTCAGGCCCGGCTAAACGAGATAAGCGGCGGCTTTATTGAAGCAGAAGGGACGGCTTTTCGTCGGCCAGACATAAAGGCTGGAAGTTATGTTAAGTTGGAGCAGTTAAGCCAGCGGTTTAATGGCAAATATTTGGTCACCAATGCCCAACATGTGATGAGCCCTGAAGGGTTGAAGACAACTTTTATGGTACGGGGAATTCGCACCGGTACTTTGATGGAAAATTTGTCTCACGGGGCACCCACGGAGCGATGGTATGGGGTTGTGCCAGGGCTGGTGACCAATACCAATGATCCTGATAAGAAAGGGCGAATCAAAGTAGCTTTCCCCTGGTTGGGCAATGAATTTGAGAGTCACTGGGCCAGGTTGGTGGCCCCTGGGGCTGGGAAGAATGCGGGATTTGCGGCTGTTCCCGAGGTCAATGATGAAGTGATGGTGATGTTTGAGCATGGGGATTTTAATTTTCCGGTGGTATTGGGCGGTGTTTGGAGCAGCAAAAACACGGAACCTGAGGAGACGGCCGGTGCCAGTAGCAATGAGCGGCCGCTTGTCCGTACCTGGCGTTCTATCAAAGGCCATCGTTTGGTTATGTATGATGACAGCAACAAGAGGGTTGAACTAATTACCACCGATGGTCACAAAATTGTCTTGGATGACAAAAACAAAACGGTAGAGATTAAGACTTCTGGAGGGCATACGGTCTCTATGGATGATCAGGGGCAAAAAGTGACTGCCAAACACAGCGGCGGTACCAGCAGTGTCACCCTGGAAACGGCTAAAGTAGCGGTGGCTGGCACCCAGATTGAAATTAAAGGCAGCGCCAGTGTTAAAATTGAGGCAGGTATGATTGATGTTGCTGCTTCCGGTATATTGAATCTTAAAGGGGCAACCGTTAAGATCAATTAACTGGCCCTGGCGCAAACGGATTGACCTCTTTCATAATTCTTAATTCATCCTTTTTTCAAAGGAGAACGGCATGGCTCAACTGGTTTGTAATTTAGCCCAGATAAAATGCTCTTTTGGTGTGGCTACCATTCCTTTGATTGTGACACCAGAAAACCGGGTTTTAGTGAGTAATCAGCCGGCGGCCACGATTATGGATCATGTGCCGATGAAGAACATTCTGACATTTGGGATGTGCCAATCTATCGCCAATCCCGCCGTTGCGGCCGCGACCTCAGCTGCGCTAGGTGTGTTCACCCCTGCTCCCTGCGTTCCGGCCACTAGCTCACCCTGGGTTGTTGGCTCGCCTACTGTTCTCATCAGCAATAAACCCGCTCTGAACAACAGTTCCACCTGCATGTGTACCTGGGCTGGGGTCATTACCATTGTTCAGGCCGGGCAAATGCAGACCCAGGTACCGTAATAAATTTTGGCGGTAACTACTAAGGCACAAAACATTTTCACCGCTAAGATGCCAGGAACGGTAAGAATTTTTGTAACTACTAAGGCACACAAGAATTTCACCACGAAGACGCCAAGATCAGTAAGAATTTCTTGAAGAACTTTGTGTTCTTTGCGGTTAATAGTTACGAATGTTTTGAGAAGCTTTATGTCTTTTGCATCATTGCGGTGAATAGGTACTTTTGGAGTAGAAATTTATGTCTCGAGACATTATAGGCCGGGGGTGGGCATTTCCCCCTCGTATTGGTCCCCAGGGCACAATTTTGCTCACCCATGATCGCAATGAGCTAGAGCAGGCGATCCATATTATCCTGACTACCTCTCCTGGCCAGCGGGTGATGCGGCCAACTTTTGGCTCCCGCCTGCAAGAATTAGTTTTTGCCCCCAACAACAGCCAAACAGCCGCCCAGGCCATTCGTCATGTTGAAGAAGCGTTGGGCATGTGGGAGCCGCGCATTAAAGTTATCAAGGTAGATGCGTATCCTGATAGAAAAAAGGCCAATCAGCTCATCATTGAGATTGAGTATGAGGTTAAAGCTACCCATGATCGGCGCAGTCTTGTTTATCCCTTTTATCTTATCCCCGAGGAATAACCAATATGTCCTTGCCAGCCCCCAAATTGGATGATCGTACCTTCCAAGACATTGTAGACGAAGCCAAAAAACGCATTCCCCATTACTGTAAGGAATGGACTGACCACAATGTCAGCGATCCGGGTATCACCCTGATCGAGATGTTCGCCTGGATGACCGAAATTATTCTGTACCGGATGAACCAGGTGCCCGACCTGCATTATGCTAAATTTATGGATATGCTGGGTATCAAACTCAAAGAGCCAGAACCAGCCACCTGTCCGGTCACTTTTTGGCTTTCGGCCCCGCAAAATATCCCCTTGCTGATCCCGGCCGGGACTGAAGTTGCCAGCACCCAAACAGAAACGGAGCAGGCGATTGTTTTTACCACCCTGGAAAATTTTACCGTAACTGTGCCCAAATTGGCGGAATCGTTAAGTCGGATTAGCAGCCGTGATGGCAGCCGCCGTTATGATGAGCATAATTTGCGCCGTTTAGAAGCTGGGTTTGAGGGGGTCGAAGTGTTCTCCCGCCTGCCGATGGAAAATGACGCCCTTTATTTTGGCTTTGAGAATGATCTAAGCCACCATATCGTTGGTTTTGATCTTGATTGTGACCCGGCGGGTGGGGCGGGTATTGATCCGTCGCTGCCCCCGTATGTGTGGGAAGCCTCAACGGGTGGATCGGATGTGCTGCGCTGGTACCCTTGTGAAATTGAATCAGATACGACAAAAGGGATGAACAGCCCCGGCCGCATTTTGCTCCATGTTCCTAAGATGGGAAAATACCGGGTCAATAACAAAGATCGGTTTTGGCTGCGGGTGCGGGTGAAGGAGATTTCTGCGGCTGAAGCGCAAGATGGTATGACGCCCTATCAAGTTTCACCCAGGGTGCGCCAGATTCATGTATCCGCCTGGGGTGGGACGACAGAAGCAGTTCATGCACAGCAGGTGCATAAGGAGTTTTTGGGGCGCAGTGATGGCTCGGCTGGACAGCGGCTTTTTTTGCAAATGACGCCGCTGCTGCGCCGTCAACCGGGAGAGCATCTGGTGGTGCAAGTAGAAGGGGAAAAGCCCCAGCCGTGGCAGGAAGTAGAGAATTTTGCCGAAACAAAGCCAGCAGACAAAGTGTATACCCTGGATAGTGTGAGTGGTGAATTGCGGTTTGGGCCGGCCGTGCGCCAGCAAGATGGGGCGATTAAGCTGTATGGGGCCATTCCCCCCCGTAACGCCAATTTTGTGTTTGAGCGGTATCGCTTTGGGGGGGGGCAGGAAGGCAATGTTCAGGCCAATCACCTCAATACGTTAAAAACGTCTATTCCCTATATTGACCGGGTGGAAAATCGTAAACCGGCTTTTGGGGGGTTGGATGCGGAAACGCTAGAATCGGCTAAGATGCGTGCCCCGGCATTGTTGCAATCACGGGAGCGGGCGGTTACGGAGGAGGATTTTGAGTTTTTAGCTCGTGAAGCCCTACCCGCTTCGATTAGCCGGGTCAAATGTATTCAACCGCGCCCATCTGAGGTGGGGCGGATTGTGCCAGGGCAAATTTATGTATTGGTGATTCCCCGGGTGCTGTACCCGCCGGGCTATTTATCTCCAGAGGAGCTGCGGCCGCGGGATGAAGATGTCGCTAAATTACAAACTTATTTGGATGAGCGCCGCCTGCTTACAGCCCGACTGAGTATCCAGGCTCCAGCTTACCATTGGGTAGCGGTGAAGGTGATGCTGCGAGCCTCACCAGGAGCCAATCAGACGACGGTGGAGACGGAACTGCTCAACCGACTGTACCGGTTCCTCAACCCGCTGACTGGTGGCCCGGATGGCAAAGGGTGGCCTTTTGGCCGGGATTTGTATATTTCTGATGTGTACCAATGTTTGCAGGGGACGCCGGATGTGCAATTTGTGCGTGGGGTGGAGATGTACGCGGCCGCCGAAGGGGGTGGTCCCCAGGGGGCAGCCTTAGAAACGATCAATGTTGTGGCCCATGGGGCCATCGTTTCCGGTGTGCATCAGGTGCAGTTTGTGTAATTAAGCCTGTTCACGCCGGGTTATTTGATTGGCGACGGATGAGTGAGGACGGAAGACGGAGAAGCCACAGCCCGTGACAGCGAGGTTGGCGGGCTTTCGGTTAGCCGTCCTCATTTTTGTTGCTGAGAGGAACCATGCGTTACCGACGAGGGCGAAGACGGCGAGGGGATAAAGAGGGGATGACGGTGGGGATGATGGCGGCGCGGCCGCATTCCCATCCATCTGCGGCCCCTATCCACCGCTACCCGGCCTTTGCTCATCCCACCAACCGGGCCATGCGCCAGTCATCCCTCTTGCAGTTACAGCAGCAGCACGGCAATGCCTGGGTGCAGCGCCACCTGGCAGATGGTTCGTTGCAGCGGGAAGAGGAAAAGAAAGAAGGCAAAGGTGGGGAAAGCAGTGGCGAGGCCAAAGAAGAGGGGTTTGATCTGGGCCACTGGATCAGTGGTCAGGTTTATGATGTGCTGAAAAAGCAGCTGGGAGAAGCCCAACTCAAAAGCCATGCCAAAGAGGTTGCCAGTAAAGCGACGGCTCTGCTGATGGAGCAGGTGAAGGGGAGTACGGGGGAGCAGGGCAGCTTTACGAAGGCGCAAATGAAGGTGGTCGCGGCCGCGCTCAGCAAAGACCTCGGCCAGATGGTCATGGCCATCTTCCAATCTCCCCAGAGTAAGGGGCTGCAAGAGATCATTTTGCGGGAGACCAAACAGGACCCGATGTTTGCCGTGGCCATGGTGCTGCTGGGGTTAGCGGCCGCCATCGCCGCCAACGCCGACATTCCCCAGCTAGACGAAACCATCAAACTTGGGGCCGGTTTTTCCGTTGGCGGCAAAGCCAACCTGGGCCAATTCCGAAATATTGCCGCCAAACAGGTGCAGGCCAGCCTGGGGTATACCAGCCAATATTTCCGGGCTGGGATACAGGGGGGATACAACGGCGAAGGAGAAAACAAAGGATTTACCGCTGGGACCAATGCCGCTGTAGGCACAGAAGAGGTCCAGTTTAAGAGTGATTTTAATATTTTCCAGAGCGGCGAATTTAAGCTCAACGCTCAGGGAGCATTGGATTTTAAGAAATTAGGCTTGTCAACCGGGGCCAGTTACAGCAATGTCAAAGGGTGGAAAGGGGTTGGTGAGTTCCGCCTGGGGGAGAAAACCCATTACCTTTCCACCAAAGTTGAGGTAGGGGGAGATGGCAAGGTCGGGTTACAGTTTGACCATAAACTGGTGCGCGATCTGGCGGTTCTCTCTAACAGCCTCAAAATTGACAGCAACAAAGCCACTGTTGTCACTGAAGCGCAGCTAAAAAACCTGTTTGCCGTTGAGGGCTTAAACGTTGGAGCCAAACTGGTTGGTGATTTAACCCATCCTTCGGTGCGGGAGCTGGGGCTAAAAGCCGATCTGAAACTTCTAGGCGATCCCAAAGATGTCAGTAAACCGACGCTGTTTATCACCTTCGACACCTCTTTTACCGCTGGTAAGGATGGTAAAAAAGATCAGGCGGCTGGCTTCCTGTTCCTGCGGGGAGAGTTTTGATCTGGTACTGGAGTCTGGCGTTTTTTAATCTGACCACTGGTTATTTGTGGATTGGTGTATTGGTTATTGCCACTGGTGAAATCAATTTTCGCCAGAGTCCAGTCTGGTAGTAGCTTACCCTGCCGGGGGTAGCAGCCGGGCTGTTACCTCACCAAAACCAACTTTATACCCCTTACCCTGACAATAACCAGTCATTGTCACCCGGTCGCCATCGGCCAGGAATTGACGCTGTTCTCCGGTGGGCAAGGGGATGGGCCGTTCGCCGCGCCAGGTTAGCTCCAACAAACTGCCATAACTATCTGGCTCTGGGCCGCTGATGGTGCCAGAAGCGAGTAAATCCCCTGGGCGCATATTGCAGCCGGTGATGGTATGGTGGGCTAACTGCTGAGGCATGTTCCAGTAGAGATAACGGAAGTTGGAGCGGCTGATGGTGAGGGGGGTGTCCATCATTTCGCTTTGTAGTTGCACTTCCAGGTGAATGTCGTAAGCCCAATCGCCTACGCTTTGTAGATAAGTCAATGGTTTTGGCTCCTGAGCGGGGCCAGGGGTACGGAATGGCTCCAGGGCTTCCAGGGGGACGACCCAGGGGGAGATTGAGGTGGCTAAATTTTTGGCGTTGAACGGGCCGAGGGGTTGATATTCCCATCGTTGAATGTCACGGGCACTCCAATCGTTGACCAGCACCAGGCCAAAGATATGGTTGGGGGCTTCGTCTACGGCGATGGGGCGACCCAAATCATTACCCGGACCGACAAAGAACCCCATTTCTAGCTCGAAATCCATTTGGCGGCTGGGGGAGAAGATGGGGGTGGTGCTGCTGCCTTCAACGAGTTGCCCATAGGGGCGGTGGATGTCCTGACCGCTGGGGATGATGGAGCTGGCCCGACCATGGTAGGCGACGGGCAAATGTAACCAGTTGGGCATGAGGGCGTTGTCGCGGCCGCGAAACATAATTCCTACGTTGGTAGCATGTTCACGGGAGGAGTAAAAATCAGTATAATCGCCGATGTGGGCGGGCAGGTGCATCAGAACCTGGTTGCGGGGGTGGAAGGCGCGGCCGCGTAGTTCGCCATCATCCCGCAGGAGAGGGTTATCGGCCGCTAAAAGTTCCTGGATGGTGCGCCGGGCTACCTGCCAGGCTGGTTTACCCAGACCCATGAACCGGTTCAGGCTGTCCTGGGAGAAGGGGGCAAAGCCACGCAGCAGGGGGTGGTCAAAAAAGCCGCCAAATTCCAGCACGGCCAGATCTAGCACCCAATCGCCAACAGCTACCCCGGCGCGAGCTGATTCGCCGGGCCGGGAGAAAATACCGTAGGGCAAGTTTTGCAAAGGAAAGTGGGAATCTGGGGTAATGTCAAGGAAAGAAAGCATAGAGTGGGGCATGTGGGTGTCCTTTGGCTTTACGATTGTAGATTGATGATTTACGTCTGGATTTGTCACGGTAGAACGGATTTGATGAAGGTTCACAAAATAAATCGGTAATGTTTGCCGGGTGATTACGGTAGTATGGAACGCGGATTTTCAGGATTTACGGATAGGCTTCACTGGTCAAATCAATCCGTAAATCCTACTAATCCGTTGTTCTATTACCGGTCTATTTTCTTAATGCTCATCAAAATCGTTTTATATCTTATTTACGCCACTGAAAGTTCGCGTCAGTGGCCAAGCCTGATGATACCAGTTTAATTTTGTCGGGCGAGATTGTCCAATTAGGAAGGATACAATGAAACGAATGGCTGTTCTGTTGGCGTTGATTAGCTGGCTGGGGCTGGCGGCCGCGGCCCTGGCCCAGGCAGGTTATCCACCCCGTGTGGATTTGTATGTCAATGATTTGGCCGGGGTGATTACAGATGAGGACCGCGGCCGCATCCAATCCACCTTGCAAACACTCCAGGCCGAACATGGGGTGGAGATGACGGTGCTAACCATTGAGACCATTCTGGAATACGGCACTGGCGATGGGACGATTGAATCATTTGCTACCGGGCTGTTTAACCAGTGGGGCATTGGCGATGCCGAGCGGAATGATGGGGTGCTGCTCCTGGTCGCCATTGAAGATCGGGAGCTGCGGATTGAGTTGGGTGCGGGGTATGGCCCAGCCGATGAGGATGGCCTGGGGGCGGTTATTGACCGGCTGATGGTGCCCCAGTTTCGGGAAGGGAATTACAGCCTGGGGATTGTCGAAGGGGTGGAAGCGATGGCCGCCCGGCTGCGAGGAGAGCCAGAACCGTTGTGGGCGGCCGTGTCTCCTACAACCCCCTCCTCTTCGCAGCCTGTTAGCAGCGGCCGGAATATTCTCTGGTGGGCCGGCGGGGGAACGGTGGCTTTACTGGGAGCCAGCAACGCCCTTTTGACCCGATGGCGGCGCTATCGTCGGCGCACCTGCCCGGCCTGCCAGCTAACGGAGATGACCCGGCTGGGGGAGTTAGAAGATGATGCTTTTTTGCAAGAGGGGCAGCGGCTAGAGGAGTCGCTTAAATCGGTGGATTATGATGTGTGGCAATGCCCGAACTGCCAGCATTATGAAGTGGTCCCGTTTGTGGCCTGGTTTTCCCATTACAAAAAATGCACCCAATGCCAATACCGCGCTCTGGAGACCAAAAGCCGGGTTCTGCGCCAGCCAACCTATTCCAGCACGGGGTTAGAGGAGCGGGTTTCTAGCTGTCACCATTGCTCTTATCATCATCGAACGGAGCATGTGATTCCCATGAAGACACAAAGCAGCAGCAGTTCATCGGGCAGCTTTTCTAGCCGTTCTTCTAGCAGTTCTAGCCGGAGTTCATCGGGCGGCGGCCGCTCTTCTGGTGGCGGCCGCAGTGGGAAGTGGTGAGTTTGGTGTATTGGTGTGTTGGGTAATGCCAGGGGTGAAATCAACTTTTGCCAGAGTATGGTTGGTTATAGCAACCCGCTGTAGCTCCCCCCATCTACCTGGAGCATGACTCCATTGAGGTAGGATGCGGCCGCGCTGACCATAAAGGCGGCCACTTTGCCAAACTCTTCTGGACGGGCGATGCGCCCCAGGGGGATGGTTTGGGCACGGCTGGCTCGCTCTTGCTCAACGGTTGTTTGATTTTGTTGGGCACGGTAGGCCAGCAGAGAGGAGACGCGCTCCGTTTCGGTCCAGCCGGGTAGGATGGAGTTGACCCGGATGGTCGGGGCTAACTCTTGGGAGAGGGATTTGGTCAGCCCCAGGACGGCTGGCCGCAGCACATTAGAGAGGAGCAGGCCGCTGATCGGCTGTTTGGCGGAGACGCTGGTGATGGTGAGGATGGCGGCCGCGTCACTTTGTTGTAAGTAGGGCAGGGCGGCTTTGATCAGGCGGACATGGCTCATCAGGGTTAGCTCGATGGCTGTTTCCCAGGCGGCAAAATCGAGGCCGGTGAAATTCCCGGCTGGGGGACCCCCGGCATTGGTGATGAGAATGTCTAACTGCCCAAATTCGCTGATACAGGCCTGGACCAGCGGCTCTATTTCTGTGGGGTGGGCCACATCGGCGACGCGGCCGCGTACCTGTTCACTTTTCCCCGCCTGCCCCAATTGGGTTAAAGCATGGGTGAGACGGTCGGGGTCGCGGCCGCAAATCATCACCTTCGCCCCTTCTTGGATCAACTCCCAGGCCGTTGCCAACCCCAACCCGGCTGTCGCGGCCGTCACCAACGCTACTTTACCTTGTAATCCTAAATCCATAATTTTACTCCGCAGCTGTTCAGGTAGTTTCAAGGTTCTCGTGCCAGGATGTAGAGAGTTAGAACCATGCCCTAAACATAACACAGGTTCTACAGTAAAATCAATAATATAAATTTCATGGTAAAATCTATTATTGACACAACAACCAATCATCATTACACTTCACCGTGTCAGTCAGTTTTACCGCTTTACCCTTCCAACTTGCCTCACTGCTGCCCCATATTTATTACTGTAGCTAACCAGGAGCAAGCCATGGAACGCGGCCGCACCAGCCCACCCACCACCCTCACCGAGCGCGGCCGCACCGGCCACCACGAGAACCGGGACATTGGCCTGACCTACATGAACGCCCGTTACTACATCCCCGGCTTAGGCCGCTTCCTGACCGCCGACACCATCGTGCCCAGCCCCACCAACCCGCAAAGCCACAATCGCTACAGCTACGTCCTGGGCAACCCTCTCGTCCTGGTGGACCCAACGGGCCACTGCCCGGCCCCACCAAGCGGCTCTGGCAATATTATATGCGTTGCCCTCTTTATTCAGGACAGTAAGATAATCTTTAGAACTGGTGATGGCGATGGGCGTAGTTTTAATTCTAACTCAAGTGAATGGCGATCAAGAGGGTATGCTTATATTTATCTTGATGAAATAGATGTGAACGGAAATGTGAGAGTCGAATTCTATCTTAACGATTCGATTACTATCTTTGGGGATTTTGAAGCTGACTATACTCAAAGCGATTTTGTTGTTACTGTGAACCCGCTAACTGGGCAAATTAAAATTGTTTACAATCTTCGTAATGGTTTTACTGCCCGTGTATACCGCGATGACACAGATACCTTTGAGAGCATGTTATCAGAGTGCCATGGAGTCCCAGAATGTGGTGGTGGATTCATACCACTAGGTCCGGCTGCAAGGGTATTCATACCTGATATAAACGGAACTATAATACTTACACCTAATGCTTTTGGTGGCTATGATGTATTTGTGGATCGTGATCCATACCCAAGCCTGGAAGTATACCAATATTATGATGGGTCTCTTGTAAGGACATTGATACGATTATCTCCAGATGGTTGGGGGGGAACAATGTTTGGTCCAATACTTGGTCTCAACCCACTTGCACCTAACCAAATCAGCATCAGAGATTATCCGTTGGTTGGGGGTGGGAGTGAATTAGCATCTATAATTTTGCCTTATTGAAGTTAACTGCAGGGGAGTAATGGAATGAATGAACAGCACCCATCCTTTCTGAATAAACTTCTAACGACTATATTCTACGCCGTTGTTGCTTCTCTGGTTTTTTACACCAGGTATGGGTATATACAATGGCTTACAGGGCTTGGAGACATAGAGGATATTGATTTTGGTCACCAGGTATTGCTCCTGGTTAGTGGTGTTGTAATGATCGCGGCCGCACTCCTCAACTTGTGGCACCCCCGTATGGCGGCCTGGCTCGCCCTGACAGGCGGCCTTATAGCCTGTGGGCGTTATGTCCTGACCTTGTGCGGGTTGACCCTTACAGGATTTCCCCAAATCTTTACTCCAGCAGGGTATGTTCAAGCTCTCCTGCCAGCTGTCTTGTTATACATGGTTATTGTTTATGCTAATTGGGCCAGGAAAACCACAGATAGGATGATGAATCCTTTGTTTTGGTTTTGGTCAAAACAGGCGCGGCCGCATAGCAGAATCACTGTAATAGCAGCATTAATTTTTTCAACAGCCATTGTAGGTATCAATTTAGCTTCAAGCAGAACTGTTGTCCATGCAATGAGTTGGTCCATTGATGATAGACATTCTGATTCCCGCTGCCATAAAGGGGTTACATTAAGTTATGTGGAAGCTCCTGGATACAGAATTTATGTATGTTCTGATGACTTGCTCCAGTACCTCGCGTCTAGTGGTAATGCAAAGGTAGAGGTTAGTTTTGAATTGTCTTACAGTATGGGTTTCTTAATGGGCTATGAGATTAAAAAGATAGGCTCATGGCAGGGGGAATTTGTTGATCGCCCGAGATCATTTTTTTATTGTAGTGGTTATGGTAGCTGTGATCCGTCCTATTTTGGCTCACAGCCGGGGTCACCACTTAATTGGAAATAATGTCCAATGTCCTAACCTGGACAAACCAGTGCGTCAATCCTGGCGATTCTATTTATCCGTTCGTACCCCACCTTTACCAGCGGGTGTTAAATATCGAATGGTCTATGTGAGTTCTTTCTTACTCCAGGCTTTGGGCGGCACCAGCTTGATGAGCAACAGCAGCGGCCGCACTACCCGCTACCTGCTACTTCGACAAGCTCAGTGCAGGCTCTACGGGGAGCGTTCGCACCACCCCCCTCTCATTTTTCGGATGATAATACCCAAGTAGTTGTCAATCAATGGTGCCGTGTAGCGTAAACGTCAGCCAGGGTAATCCTTGTTTGTGAAAAACATTTTGAGTTTTATGGATATTACTCAGAGTGTTATCAATGGTAAATCTAAAATTGTCAATCGTAAATGCTATAGCATCTCTAATCCGTGCCGCTCCAGTAAGTGCTTATCAGCCAACAGTTGGGCGGTAAGACCATCGGCAACGACCTGACCCTCATCCATAATAATGGTGCGGTCGAACAATTCGGCGACCAGGTGCATGTCGTGGGTGGAGACAAGCATGGTATAAGGCAGATCACGCAGCAGGTTGATTAAGTTGCGTCGGGCACGGGGGTCTAAGCCGGCCGATGGCTCATCAAAAACCAAAATATCTGGTTTCATAGCCAGGACGGTGGCAATAGCAATCCGCTTTTTCTGCCCCATACTTAGATGGAATGGGCTGCGCCGGGCAAAATCGGCCATCTCTACCTGGGCTAAGGCCCAGGCTACCCGCTCCCGCACTTCTGCTTCTGGAAAACCAATGTGCAGCGGGCCAAAGGCGACATCCTCAAAGACGGTGGGCGAAAACAGTTGGTCATCTGGATTTTGGAACACCAGCCCCACTTTGGCCCGAATGAGGCGCAGATGGGGGTCAGCGACGGGCAGCCCGGCTACCTGGACAGTGCCTCTTTCCCCGGGGAGCAGGCCGTTCAGATGGAGCATGAGGGTGCTTTTGCCCGCCCCATTGGGTCCCACCAGGGCTACTTTTTCCCCAGGGGTGATTTGGAAGGTGACGCCGCGCAGGGCCACCTGACCATCGGGGTAGCAGAAATGTAAATCGGTGACAGCGAGGGCTGGTCCCGGGTGTTCCGGGAGATGGGGGGCGAGGGGGGTGGGGGCGTGGGTGATGGGCATGGGGGGTAATGAGTGATATGTGAAAGGTGAGGGGTAGGTGAAAATTGCGGTTGGCTCAAAAAACGCGGCCGCAAAGCTGCAACCCTAGCAGTAAAAGGATGGCTAACGCGGCCGCGTACCAATCTTGCCGGCGCATGAGGTGGGGATTCAGGGTAAGCAGCTCTCCTCCGAAGCCGCGAGCCAACATGGCATTATACACCCGATCACTCCGTTCAAAGCTGCGAACCATCAACTGCCCGGCCAGATGCCCTGTCACTTTGGCCCGCCACATGACCGTTCCCCCGCTCCGCTGCCCCGGGACAACAGCACTGCGGGCGGTGCGGGCACGGATGAGCCGCTGCACCTCATCTACCATGACAAAGAGGTAGCGGTACATGAAGGAGATGATGGAGACGAGAATGGAGGGAACACGCAGATGGCGTAAGGCGTGCATTAAATCATAAAACGGGGTAGCAGCGGCCAGCAAAATGGCCATTTGTACCGAGACCCAACTGCGGGCCAGGATGGAGAGGAAGCGGATGAGGCCGGTATCGCTGATGGTCAACTGCCAGGTGAACAGGCGAAAGGATGTCACTGGTTCGCCAGGCAGGGTGAAGAGCAGGGTGAACGCGGCCGCAGTGAACGGAATTACAATAAATGCTCGTTTGAGGATGAAGCTGAGGGGAATGTGGGCCAGGAGTGCGGTTGCGGCCGCCATCCCCCAGGCCAGGGCAAACGCCAGCCATGCCCCATCCGGCAGCAGGACATTAGAGACAATAAACAACACCGTCACCACCACCTTGACCCTTGGGTCCAGGTGGTGGATCAGGCTGTCACGTGGTTGAAATGGGTCGAGGGAGGGCATGGGGGGGGGACTGGAGATTGGAGATTGGGAAACGCGGGGACTACTCACTCGCCTACTCGCTTACTCGCTTACTGCTCCCGCCGCAAGCTGCGGGTGATGGTGAGGGCGATGGCCAAGATGAGTAACGCGCCGATGAGGCCGGCGATGATGGTGGAGATGGCCCCATCCCCTAAAAATGGGATGGTGTAATCGGGCAGGAGTTCGTAGGGAGCATCGCGGGCCAGTTCCAGGAACCCTTTTTCTGCCGCCACCCATTCCAGCCCATCAGGAGAGCTAGAAGCCAGAGGGGCCAGTAAAACAACGGCTAAGGCCAGCAATACCCCCCCGATGACCCAACTGCGGCCGCCGCTGGTTTGACCTTGTTGCAGCAGCTGTGGCCGGGTCTGAATGATGAAGGAGTAAGCGGCTACGGTGATCAACGCTTCTCCCAGGCCGATGAGGGCATGGACGCCGACCATCGCCGGGACGACGATGCCTAAGGCGGCCGCGCCACTAAGCCAGAGTAGGATAGCCGTTATGAACGCGGCCGCCATTACCGAAAGCCACGCGGCCGCGCCTATCATCAATAATCGTTGGGACAGCGGCCGGCCCAAAAAAGAGCGGGCCAGGCCAAAACCGACAAACGCTGGCACTACCCCCATCACCAGGACATTCGCCCCCATAGCTACCAACCCGCCGTCCTGAAAAAGCAAGGCTTGTAAGATGATAACCGCCGCCATCACCAGGATACCCAGCCACGGTCCCAACACAATTGTGGCCAGGGCCGCCCCAACAAAATGGCCGGATGTGCCCCCGGCAATGGGGAAGTTGAGCATCTGGGCGGCAAAAATAAACGCCCCCATAATGCCCGCTAACGGAACCAGCCGCTCATTAAAATTCTCCTGGGCTTTTTGCGCGGCCAGATACAAAATTACCAGCGCGGCCGCCCAACAAACGAGAGAAACCGCCAGCGTCAAAAAACCATCGGGGATATGTAATTGGGGTATAGAGATGAACATGGGTTTCTCCTGGGAAGAATTATGAATTATGAAGGATGAGGGATGAAGGGGAGAGTGGCAGAGTGGCAAAGTAGAATCGTTTCCAGTAGCACTCGCCTACTCACCTACTCGCCCACGCCACTCTGGCAGCCAGCGCAAATGCCAGAAATGGTCAAATGGTTCAGGTCGGCGGTGAAACCGTGGGCCTGGGTTAGCTGTTGGGATAGCTCCGCCAGGTGGTGATCTTCTAACAGGGAGACATCCCCACAAAGGCGACAGACGAGATGGTGATGCGGCCGCTCCTGGATAATCTCATAAACGGTTGCCCCATTCATTTGTGATTCGCTCACCATTTGTAGCTGGCAGAAAAAAGCCAGGGTGCGATAAACCGTTGCCCGATTGATGGCTGGGGCCTGGGCCTCTATTAATTCATACACCTGATTGGCGGTGGCATGGCCATTCAGGCTGCACAGGGCATCCAAAATCAACGCCCGCTGGGGCGTCAGCCGGTATCCCCGGTCACGAATTTGTTGCAGATAGTTCAGACGATAATGGGACATATTGTTATTGCAAAAATTTGCTAAAACAAATTGTAACCATTCCTGAATGGGAAAGCAAAGAGGAAAATACAGGTGGCTAGGGGCTAAATTTAGGCTGCCAAATTAAGGGGAACGCGGCCGCATAATTGTATGCCTTCTCTATCACGGTTAAGTTAGTCAGCCGTGGAGAGAAATCCTGCACTGTCCCAGCAGCGATAGGGGGGGTACAAATATGGTTTTTCTGCGTTTCTACTGCTTATCTAGGGAGATTTGTCCCACAAAGCGGCCGCAACTGTTACTCTTTGTTCTGTCGTAATGCGGCCGCACTGCTCCATCCCCTCAAGTAAACGAGACAACGTAACGACCGCATGGAGTGTCACCCCCTGAGCCGCCAGATTTTCTCGCCCTCCCTGTTCCCGGTCAATCAATACCACTGCTGCGGTGATGTGCAGCCCGGCCTGGCGCAGCAAATGAATGCCCTGAATGACGCTATCGCCAGAGGTGACTAAATCTTCGATCATAACTGCCGTCTGTCCTGCGTGCCAGACCCCTTCAATCCCTTTGCCGGTGCCATAACTCTTCATCTCTTTACGGGGGTAGATGAGCGGCTGACCGGTTTGCAGACTAATGGCTACACCGATGGGCAGCCCGGCATAGGGGACGGCGGCCAGAAGGTCATATTGGAGAGGGGTGAGCCGGGTGCTGTACGCGGCCGCGACCTGTTTCAGGGCTTCTGGGTAAGAGACCAGTACGCGCAAATCTAAATAAATGGGGGAGATGCGGCCGCTGTGCAAAGTAAACTGCCCAAGACGCACCGCCCCTGTATCAAATAACATTTCCGCCAGAGCAATCGTTCCGTCTTCAGTCATCTTGTCCGTCCATTATCAACACAAATCAGCAGAATGAAACCAGAAAATAGGGCATCAGGCAGGTCAGGCTGACAAAGGCTAACAACATATCGTCATATCGTTTACCAAAACCATTGCCGAATATACAGCACCCACTATGTTTTATTCTTCTTCATCATCTAACTCAAGCCTGAGTACCCCATTTACTTTGAGCCAATCGCCAACCGTAAATTTGGGGAACTGCTCTCGCCCTCTTGCTGGCCAATCCATATCTACTCGCAAAGGAAAACCAGAGTCCAGCCATACCTGCTCCCCTTTTATAGCCAAAACCCTGCCCGCTGCCTGGTAATGTATCCCTTCTTGTTGTCGGAGTTCTGGGGTCAGGGGGTCATCGGTTTGCTCCACATCCCCACCCCGTTCCAGCCACAAACGTGCGGCAATAGTATCGCCAGGGGTATATTTGTCCCAATCTGGTTCATTGTACACTTGAACGTAAACCGTAACCGGATGTTGGTCAAATGTGCCTTCCATCTGGCCTTCATATTCGTTATATTCTGTCCAGCGGGTAATATTTTGGATCACAAAAGTTGACATAATAACCTAAGTAATCTTCTTAAATCCTTTGTAATCAGAGTTGAAGAAGGTTGAATACTTGCCTTGATATTTAATGATGATGATCCCCTTTTTGAAAGGCTGAGGGGCTCCATCTTTGGGGAAAAAATAGACCATTTTTTCCCCAACTTGTTTATGGTCACCTGCCTTAGCAACCAGTTCGTCCAGGGTGTTGGATACTTTGGGTAACAGGGCAGGATCGGCGACATCGAAGGGGCCATGACCAGTATACTCTTCTAATTTTTGCAGCCGATTGGCTTTGCCGGCCCCACCAGTACCGGCGGCATAATCCAAGGTGTGGGTGACGCCCTGGTTTTTGCCGTTACCATCCAGGTTCCACCGATCTAGCCCATCTTTAGCCTGTTTCAGTTGATCAGGGGTGAGATTGTCGGTGTAACTTTTGGGCAGGCCCACTGCTTCCAGATCATCTTTGAGTTTAATGGTATCAGGATCGGCAGCTTTGCCTGCACCTGTTTCACCACCCTCTTTAGCGGCCGCGCCCCCACCTGTTTCACCCGCTGTTTCACCCCCTTCTTTGGCGGCCGCGCCCCCACCTGTTTCACCCGCTGTTTCGCCCCCTTCTTTGGCGGCCGCGTTCCCACCTGAGGTGCCCCCATCTCCGGCTGCTTTTTTGCCCGCGGCCGCGTTCATGGCCGCATTCTCAAACTCCAAATGCTCCGCCGTGCGAATATTCAACACCGCTTCTTGAGCTTCCCGGCGTGTTTCGGCCATCCAGGCATCATGAAGTTGTTGGGGGGTCATATTGCCTCTTCCCGTGCGGTCCCCCCACTCTTTTAGCACCGCATTCATCGCTTCTTCTGGCTTTTCCGCCTTTTTGGCCGCGATCATCGCCCGTAATTCTTTATCACTAATATCACTGGTGACCTCAACCCCAGCTTCACGAGCGGCATAGCGGGTACGCTCCACATACTTGGCTGTATCAGTGGGGGTAGCTTTGGGTTTATGCACTTTAGCCGCATTCGCCGACGCTTCTTGGGCCAGGAAAGCGATATGTTCCGGCGAGCCAGGTTCAAACCCATGCGCCCCGCGTAAGCCGGCAATATCATCCAACTTATCCCCAAACTGCTCTTTAATCTGCTTATCTATCGCCAGCAGCTTCTCTTCTACCTCAGCCCGGTAATGGGGATCCTTGAGCCGGGTGGGATCAATGCCATTGGCCTTGTACGCATCATCTATCGCCTGCTTAATCTGATCACTCTGGCGTGAGGCGGTTTGTAAATGGTCTACAATATCTTTGACGGCCGCATGAGAGCCATACGCATCTGGCTCTAACATCTTTACTTTGGCCATTGCCTCACGGATTTCGCTTAACGTGGCATTGGGATTATCCAGCACATCCTTCAACTCTTGTTTAGCCTGGGCCAGGGTTTTGCCTTCCAAATCTTTAGCAATCCGTTCCGCCTCTTCAAGCTGCTGTTTTAAGCGGGCTACGGTAGCCGGATCCCCCAAATCTTCTACTGCTTCAAGTTGGGACTTCTTGTAAGCATTCCAATCATCAGGGGACATATTGCGCCGCATTTCCGCCATACTGACAGCACTTTGTTCATGGTGAACTTTTAGCTGATCGGCGGGGCTGGCTTTGCGGGTCATATCATCTACCCGCAGTTCGGTGTAAAAGTTGGCATCTAGCTTTTTATCTGCATCCCCCAAGACTTTATAAAACTCATCGGCTGCATCCATACTGGCTTTCATTTCAGCCTTAATGGTAGCATCATCCAGGAATTGCCCTACCTTATCAGGGGTTAATTTTCCTTCCTTGAGCAGCGCTTCTAATTCGGCCCGTTGGGGATGGCCGGGTGGGAAGCCTAAATCATCCAGGGCGCGGGCGGCTTCATCCGGGGCCAATTTGCCTTTATTGCCTAATGCTTCCAGGTCCACCCGTTGTTTGCTCTTAGCCATCACCGTAACATCCACATCACTGGTGAATTTATAAGTGCCTGGGGCTTTATAATCAAACACCATATCTGGGTGTTGGGCTTTCACGTTGGCCGCAACTTTGGTTTTGGCTTCGTCAATAGCTTGTTGACGCGCTTTTTGCAACGCTTCGCGGGCTTTGTCTACATCGCCCAGCTCGCCAGCGTCAACTTTTTTACGCAGTGATTTCATATCACCGGTGTTGTCAATCATCTGGCGGCCTTTAGCCACCGCCCCATCTCCCCCGGCGTTAAGAGCGGCCTTGAACTCATCTTCGGGGCTGAGGCGGGTGGTGGGTGGGCCATCGGGGGGACGATGACCAGCCCCACCCCCGGCAACCACAGGAGCTTCGTCGCCGACTTGTTGACCGGCTTCTTTGCCACCTTTTTCCCCAGCCGCTTCTCCGGCTTCTTTGCCACCTTTTTCCCCGGCCGCTTCTCCGGCTTCTTTACCACCTTTTTCGCCGGCGGCTTCCCCAGCTTCTTTACCACCTTTCTCCCCGGCAGCTTCGCCGCTCTCTTTCCCCGCTTTCTCCCCCGCAGCTTCACCAGCCGATTCCCCAGCTTCTTTGCCCGCTTTTTCGCCCGCTTCACCCGCCAGCTTCTTGGCCCCAAGTTCTCCGGCTTCTTCCCCAGCTTCTTTGGCCGCTTTGCCAAACAGCTTGCCCAGCATCTCATCGGCAAAATCGAGGAACCGCCTGGCTAATCGTTCGAGGGGTTCTAACACTTTGGCTGCGGCCGCGCCGGCCTTCTCCAGCAGCTTCGACAACGCCCCTTTCCCCTTGAAGAGCAGCCCACCCAGCTTGCCCAACCCTTTGAAGACGACGCCAACCACTTCGCCCGTCCAATCTAAAATTTTGGCGAATTTTTGCACCGCTTTCAGCACCGGGCTGGCGGCCGTCCAGCTTCCGGCGGTCAGCACCCCCAGGATCACCTCAAAGACCACTGTGCCGATAACCCAACCCACATCCTCCCCGATTTTTTCTTCAGCCTGATCGCCAGCAAAGAATTGGAACACCTTTCCGGCTAACTCAGCGGCAAATCCCTGAATCGCCGCTTCGGCGGAGGTCCACATATCCCCCAGCTTCTCAATCAGGCCATCCAGGGTGACATCGCCGCTTTTGCCCAGGGCTTCTTCAACGGCGGGCATAAAGTTGGTCGCCACATCGGTGGCCGGGCCAGAAATATCTGAGGCGAACTGCCCAAAGCCAGTGACCAGAGTTTGCGCCTGGGCTGGAGTGAGCTTGCCATCCCCACCGCCGGGCTGAATTTCCCCGGTGGGCACAGCCGGTTTGGCCCCCTCTTTGCGAATGGTGATGATCTCTTCTTCGTTGGGGCGGGGTTGGCGATACAAAACGGTTGTTTCGTCCCCGTTGCTGTTAACACTTTTCTTGGGGGCTATATCCCCAGTGGGTTGAATTTCACCGGTGGGGAGGGCATCGCTGCCCCGCGGCCGCCGGTAGGCAATCACACTCTCTTCGCTGGGTGCCTGGGCAGGGGTGGGGGTAGATGAAATTTTGCCGTTGGTCGGGGGTGGCGTTCCCCGTTTCACTTTATGCAGTGTAACCAGTTCCTCAGCCCCGGCAGCGGGCGCGGCCGCGCCATTGCTGCCCGGTTGAACTTCACCCGTCGGCACACTATTCGCCTTATATGCTTTCACATCCTCACCGGCCAACCCCTCAGCCCATTGCACAATCGCCGACAACCCTTTCAACACCATGTAGGCCAGCTTAAACGGATCTGTTAACCCTTCCCACAGGCCGGTGACAATCCCTTTAACCAACCCGGTGATGAAGCCCAGGCTGGGGCTGCTGATGATCTTGGCGAGCTTATTTGTCACCTTGATCTTCATGGCATCATCCTGGGCCTTAACCCCTTTGAGGAAGCCGATTATCCCCGCTTTGAGGATAGGCCAGAGGGGGCCGAGCATGGGCATAGCGGGCAGGTTTTCTAAAACGCCGATGACGATATCGAGCAGGAAATCAATGATGGGCGGTTTGTAACAATCATCCAGCTTGCGCCAGGCCCAACCGGCCAACACCATGGGGATCATGCCAGGGTTGACGATGCACAGCCCAATGGAGGTGAGGATTTCAATGTAGGGGGCCAGGGCCGCTTTGATGCTGTTGAACACCTCTTTGATCTTATCGGCCCCTTTCTTAAAGATTTTGCTGGCCCATTCACCCAGCTTTTTGGCCCCGGCGGAGAGAAAATCAATGGTGCTTTTGAGGCCACTGAGCAGCGGGACACCGGTGACTGCTTCCAGGAAACCCAGGACGGCTGAACCAACGCTGGTGATGGCTTCAACCATCTGATTGGCGGCGTCAGAGATGCCGCTGCCTAATGATTTCCCTGTCTCTAGCAGTTTGACCAGCTCGCTTTTGTTTTCATTGCGGGCACTCTTGATGATGTCTGGGTCGTTTCGGTGTGCCCAGAGCCATTCTACCGCGTCTAAGACGGGGGGCAGGTAGCGGATGATGAGGATGGGCCAGGCGGCGGGGTTGGTGACGACGAGAATGGTGCCGATCACTTTGAGGGGGCCGGCGATGGGGGCGAAGAACTCTTTGACTTTGCTCCAGGCTTCACTGGCTTTGGTTTTGATCCAATCCCACAGGCCAGGGCCATCGTCGCTGATGCCCAGCTTCTCTTTGACGAAATTCCAGACGCGGCCGGCCACTTCTTTCGCGGCCGCGAACCAACCCTGGATTGTCTTCACCACCGCCTTCACCCCATCCCAAATCCCCCCGGCGATAGTGCTGATCACATCAAAGGCAGGTTCTAACAAAACTGATTTAATCTTGTCCAGGAACCCCTTTACTTTCTCAAAGACCGTTTTGATCATTTGGAACGGGGCACTTTCCATGAAGGCGGCCCCTAATTGGCGGACTTTGTTGAGCAGTTGGGCAAACGCACTGCAACTGGCCGGGTCTTCCTTACCATCAAACAGCCCCAACACCGCATCAAACGCCCCTTTGAGCCCCTCTACCACGCTGCCCAAATCAAAATTAGCCGCCAGGGAGCCGATCCAGCTTTTGACTCCATCTTTGATCTTCTCAAGCAGCATCCCCACCGGCCCTTCCCGGATTAGTTGGGCCAATCCTGGGGAGATGCGTGATACCAGGCTGAGCAGGGCTGATTCCCCCATCTTGGCAATGTCATCCAGGCTGGGCCAGCTCCAATCTTGCCGCTCTTCGCTGTCCGCTGTCCCTTGAATAGAAGCTGGCTGGCCGTGCAGCGCGGCCGCAGCCACCCCATGCGCCTCTTGTTCATTGTCTAAACTGGTGCGCTGAACCCCCTGGCCGTTACGGCTTTGCACCAGATGGGCCATCTCATGCAGGCGTACCTGTGCCCCCAGAGGATGCTCCGGGCCAGGGACGGCGGGGGAGAGGTGTATCTGGTCGTGGTGGGCGAAAGCGAACTGGCTTTGGGCGGTGGGGTCGTTTTCGTGGACAGTCACCTCACCCAGGTCAGTGCCGGTGCTGTGTTCAAACAGGGCGCGGGTGTGGGCGTCGAGGGGGGCCGTGCGTGGGGGCAAGGTGGGATTTTCAGCGACGCGAGAAAGTTGTAACTCATCATTTTTCTGGCCGCAGGAGCAGGTACCGACGCCGCAGCCGCACCGCTGCACCAGGGGCAAGGCGGTTTGCCGCTGCACGGGGGCGGGGTGATGGCCGTTGCGGTGGCTGTGACCATTGCTTTCAGAAGGGGGCGCGGCCGCGTTCAGACTCATTCGCTGCACCAGGGTATCGGCGGTGCTTTCTGCTTCCTTCTCAAACCGGTCTTGGGGATCGCTGACCTGTACTCCTCCGGCGACGGGGGTGCCGCTGACTGGCCCCTGCCGCTGCTGGCGCACATGGGTAGCCTCATGGGCCAATAGATGCAGCCCGGTGGATGAGCTGGGGTTGTACTCCCCCCGGCGGAAGAAAATATCGCTGCCGGTGGTGAACGCTTTGGCCTGGACGGCCTGATTTAGCTGGTCTGATTCGCTGTCGGTGTGGACGCGCACATCGCTCAAATCGGTGCCCAGGCCGTTAGAGAGGCCAGTCTGGATGGCTGGGGGCAAGGGGCTGCCCAACCCCCGCCGCTGGTTGATGGCCTGACCAATATCGGGTAGGGGCGCGGCCGCGATGGTATCAGTTTGCCGTTGCAGGTTGTTTTGCCAATGATGGTAGAGGAGTAATTGGCGGGTGGAAGGGCGGGGGGGGGATAAAACGGGGGGCGCGGCCGCAGGCACTGTTAAAACTGGGGCGTTGGCCTGGCTCAATTGTAAGCTGGGAGTGGGGGGGCGATGCTGTTGACCGGGGTCGTGGGTTTTCTGGAAAGCTGTCTTCTTTTCAGGGGCAGCGGAACTTTTCAGAACGCGGCCGCGGTCTGCCTGTTGGGAACTGTTATGATTCGCTTTTACCTCAGCCACAGACACCGCGCCTTAAAAGGGATTAGTCGGGACTATATCATGGGTATCTCACAGAAACATCACAGCCTCATAAGACTAGTATTTTACCTGATTTGGTCCAAAAGAGTGCCTGGTTCTTTGGAGCATTCCGGGGGTTGCCACACCAGGGGGGTATCTTGTTTGATGTGCTAAGCTCAGTCCAGGCTTGAAGCCATTAGACCCGTGATAAACCAAAGCTACTTTCCCTTTGCCATGAGGCGATTGAGATGCACGGCCCTCAGGGGGTCGGCATTGGCCATGCGGTCGTCTCGGAGTGGTTTGATGCTATGCCCATGTGGATTGCTATCCAGGCAATGGCTGGCCGCAGGCCAGATATTTTGGTTTGTCACCACATAGATTGGCTTAATGAGCAGGGTGAGGTGTATAGCTCTATTGGCAATGCCGCTTTGATCGAGACGCGGGAGGGGAAGGTGTTCTCTTACCGCCGTGTTGCCGATGGTGAAACTTTCGCGGCCGCATTCACCCCCATTATTCCCTAAGCGGCCGCAGCCCGGGTGGGTGTAGGTCGTGCCAAAACGCTTATCCAATACAGTTATGCCGTTTTCCGATGGCCTGGAACGATTTTCTAATGGTCTGGAACGATTTTTTGACACCTCAGCAACACGCCTTTCGTGGCGAACTTAGCTCGGCGGATTGACGATAGTAGATTTACGATTTAAGATTGACGCTAAACAATCTACAATCGTAAATTCCCTGGAGTTTATCATGTACCATGATCAACCTCTCCGTTGGTTCAGGGAAGCCGGTGTGCTTCTCCTCACTGTTTCCCTGCTCCTTCTGCCCTGGTTGCACTACGACCGCATCCGCAATCCGGATGTTATTGTCATCGTCATGGGCCGGGAATTTGTTCTGAATCCCCTGGGAAATATAGCGGGTTCCCTGCCCCCAGTGTTCATTGGTTTCTTCTGCTTCTGGTTGGCCTATGCCTTTGCCCGCCTGCTACCCGATCACCGCACCATCCTCACCCTTTACCCATTCTTTGCCGCCTGCATCATCTATATGGCTGTGTACAGCCGCTATATCCTCTTCGCCCTGGCCAGCTTAGGTCGTATGCCCGATATTTTCAATATTGGTTTTGCGGCCCCCTGTGGTCTCAACCTTAGCTGCCTGGGTGCCCTCTTGCTGCTGGCAGGCATCTTGTTCACCCAAACCAATCCTTCACCCTTCTATACCGCCACTCTCTTCGCCCTAGGCAGCTGGGTTGCCGCCACTTTTCTTATTAACATCAGCTCGATCCCCATCCCCCGTGAAGCGCATATATCCTTGCACCTGCTCTTTATCTTTGCTGGCCTTACCCTGGCCCTGCGGCCGCGGCTTAACCTTTTACGCGAGCCGCCAAACAATCTATAGCATTTACGATTTACGATTTTAGACTTGTGGTGAGCCTGTCGAACCATTTACGATTGCCGCCAAACAATCTACAATCGTCAATCCCCCGAAGTTTATCATGCTGAATAACCATCCACTCCGCTGGCTCAGGGAAGCCGGAGTGCTTCTCCTCACAGTTTCCCTGCTCTTTCTGCCCTGGCTGCACTATAGCGACCGCTTCGGCGATCACGAACAAGTCATCGTCATCATGGGCTGGGAATTTATCCTCAACCCGCTAGGCGACCTGACCCCTTCCGTCCCTTTGGTTATTATCGGGTTTATCTGCTTTTGGGTCGCCTATATCTTGTCTCGCCGCTTACCCACCCGCGATTCCTTCCTCTTTCTCTACCCATTCTTTGCTGCCTGCACCTTTTATCTAGCCATGTATAGCCGCTACTTCTTCTTTGCCCCACGCGGCTTTCGAGGTACACCCTCTTTTCTTGATACTACTTTTATGCCAGCCAGCGGCCTCAATCTTAGCTGTCTTGGTGCCTTTTTGCTGCTGGCCGGCATCCTGTTCATCCAAACCAACCGGATTCGCTTCGCGGCTTTCATCCTGGGGGGATTTAGCGGCTGGACCCTCATATTTTTCATCTTGCTGCTGCCCGCAGCCAGCTTTATCCCTGAGTCTGACCGTTTTCCTTGCTACCTTGGCTTTGCTTTCATGGGCATTACCGCTGCCTTTTGGCTTTCCGAGCGATCGGATCGGACCAGGGATCTGACCATTGGCAATTAGTGCACCACCCCTTACAACAATGGGTTTATAATCGGTATTACTGTATAAGGAGGTTAGTTATGTCTTCCACCCACCCACTCCGCTGGCTCAGAGAAGCGGGTATTTTATTGCTTATGATTTCCTTCCTGTTTTTGATCTGGTTCTCCCCCGCTGCCCCCAATGTCCCATCTGTCAAAGGGTAGCAGCTGTTCACCCCCCAGCAAACAGACGTTGGTAATGTCCACTTCCTGGCCCTACTGATCATCGGCGGTTTTGGCCTGGCCTATCTCCTCTCCCATTGGTTGCCAGCCCGGCGGCGTATGTTATCCCTGGGGCCATGGATTGCCGCTCTGTATGGTTTGCTGCTGCTCATCAATCGGTTTGCCCTCATTGACGACCCCGGCTCGATGTATGATACTCGGTCGTATGATCCTAAGACGTTTGTCAACCCGTACCGCCTGGATACGGGGGTGTGGCTTACAGTTGCGGCCGCCTTGCTTCTGTTTCTGGGGATGTATCTACCGCAACTTAACCTCACCCAGCTATCTGGGAAAAATATCGGGATCGGGCTTGGTCTCAGCATGCCCAACTTCGCCTTCCGCCCCCAATGGCCCAGCCCCTACCAATCACCCCCACCGACTTTGCGACGTTGCCGCGTTTCTTTTTTGACGCGGCCGCTGTAGAATCACGCCAAAGGTTTGAGCAGATCATCGGCCCGGCGGATGACCTGGGGCTGTTTATTCGGCACACTGGTGGGGCTAGACCGTGCGGCCGCGAAAGAAGCGTTCGCCCGTTTTCTCGACAATCGCCTTACACCGTCGAACAAATCCGCTGGTGAGTCTCTTAAACTATGGCTGTGTACGGGCAATCCTTGTGGTTGCCCCAGACCGCAGACGAGGCAGAGAATATGGCATTTGATTGGTTGAATAAGTTTCACAAAGAGATGGTTAAGCCGGAGAATTATGCCGAGAAGATTTTGGCCCAATACCGGCTGGGCATGAAGGCGAAGGGTTCGATTGCCGGGGTCGCTGTTGTGGTGGATGAGGACGGATGCGCGGAAAGTCAGGGGTTGGACGCGGCCGCGATCTACCACCCTGATGACGCCCCCCATCTCCCCTTACCCGGCTGTCCCAAAGGCGGCCGCTGCCAATGTGTCTACCGCCCGGTGATGACGTATCAGAGTAAGGGGTGAGGAGTGAGGGGAGACACGGGTGGAGGGAACACGGATTTTTATCTGTGGACATCTGTGTCATCTGTGGATCAAAAAATCCTCTTAATCCCCTAAATCTGCGGATAATGACAGGGTGTGCTGCAAGGTAGTGACGGTGGTGTACCACGCGGCCGCGTCCCCGCCAGCTTCCCACATCTCTTTCAGCTCCGAATCAGCCAGGATACGGCACAGGGCATCAACCCCCATTTGCACCAGTTCCGGGTCATGCCCCAGAGGATGGCCCTGTACCCAGGTGAGCAGTTCTGGGGGAGTGCCGGGGAGAGGGGTGTGCAGGGCGGCGGCGAGAACGGCTGCGGCCGCGACCCCCTCAATCGCCTCATCCCCATTCAAATAATCCACTGGCAGCATCGAGGTAATCGCCATCAGGCTTTCCCACACATACTTATACCCATGATCTAGAAACATCTCCAGCCATTCCTGGCCGGTGGGGTGGGTAAAAACAGTCATTTACCCCTCCGCTTCCCACAGTTCCCGGTCATAAGCGGGCATCTCACAGCGCATGGGGCGGTCTACCCGCTCCCCCAACAGATAAGACGCCTGCATCAGTGTATGTATCTGGGATGTCCCTTCATAAATGACTGCACTCTTGGTATTGCGTAAATGGCGTTCCACATTGTACTCATCAGAATATCCGTATGCCCCGTGAATTTGCACCGCATCATTAGCTGCCCGGTTAGCTGCCTCAGTGCAAAACCATTTGGCCATACTCGTCTCTCGGGTATTGCGCCGCCCCTGATTTTTTAACCAGCCCGCCTTCCAGACCAAAAGCTGCCCCATATCAATACTCTGCTGCATCTGGGCTAACATCTGCTGCACCAGTTGGTACTCCGCAATCGGTTTACCGAATGTTTTGCGCTCTTTGGCATACCGCACCGACTCATCCAAACACGCCTTGATAATGCCTACGGCCCCGGCGGCTACCCCATAACGGGCATTGTCCAGCGCACTCATGGCGATCTTGAACCCTTCTCCTTCTTCACCCAACCGATGGCTGGCCGGGACACGGACATCAGCCATGTTGATCCAGCCGGTGTTGCTGGCATGGACACCCATCTTGCCTTCGATGGTGCCGGTGGTTAGCCCCGACCAGCCCCGCTCCAAAATAAAGGCGGAAATTCCGCTGGCCCCTCTATCGGGGTTGGTTTTGGCAAAAACGAGGAACCGGTCGGCGATGTCGGCCAGGGTGATCCACATCTTTTCTCCATTGAGGATGTAATCAGACCCATCTTTGCGTGCCCGGCTGTTC
Organism: Anaerolineae bacterium; assembly: GCA_023384415.1. Lineage (GTDB taxonomy): Bacteria > Chloroflexota > Anaerolineae > Promineifilales > Promineifilaceae > Trichofilum. Next base: position 114,785 of record JAHDWJ010000017.1, on the reverse strand, counting down.
ATGGCGGCCACATCAGAGCCAGCCCCCGGCTCCGTCAGGCCGAAACAGGCCAGATTTTCCCCTTTGGCCAATGGGGGTAGGAAGGTTTGTTTTTGCTCCTCGGTGCCCCATTGGAAGATAGGCAGGGCGTGTAACCCCAGATGCACGGCTATTGTCTCCCGGACTGAGGAGTCGGCATATTCCAACCCTTCGGAAAGGATACCCAGGGAGAGATAGTCGAGGCCGGCCCCCCCATACCGTACCGGTAGGCAGATGCCCATGAACCCTAAAGCAGCCATTTGCGGCAGCAGCTCATGGGGGAAGGTGTGGTGGCGATCATGCTGTTTGATGATGGGCATGACCGTTTTGCGGGCAAAATCATAGACGGTCTTTTCGACCATTTTGTGTTCATCACTCAGGTTAAAATCCATAATGTTCCTCGTTTATTAACCATTCACCAATTCACCAATTCACCAATTAATTCTTAATGGGTTCGGGATTATCCTCTGGCAAGGGAGATGAGGCAAGATTGCCGCGGCCGCACTGTTACCCCTTTTAGCCATTTTTCGTTATAGTTGCCAGGTCGTTTTCCGGCGTGTCCATCTGTATCGTTTCTCGGTTTTTAAGGATGAAATTCAGGGTCTTTGAGAGTTCGTGAGGTGAGGCATACGGTAGGGGTTGGCCTTGTGCCTGCCAGGTCCGGGGCAACCACGAGGGCCTGCCCCTACACCTGTGTCAATCCCGCAAATTCCTGAAGACCCAAATTCATAATTCATCCCTCATAATTCCTAATTCCAAAGGAGGTAGAGATGAGTCAGCGTAAGTTTTTGCTTGATGAGAGCCGTATCCCCCAGGCGTGGTACAACATCAATGCCGATATGCCCGTGCCGCCGCAGCCGGTTTTACATCCTGGCAGCAAAGAGCCGGTAACGCCTGATTTTCTCTCGGTGCTGTTCCCCATGAGCCTCATTATGCAGGAGATGAGCCCCGAACGGTGGATTGAGATTCCAGAACCGGTGCGTGAGGTGTACCGGTTGTGGCGGCCAACACCGCTGTTCCGGGCGGTCAATTTGGAGAAGGCGTTAGACACACCAGCTCACATCTATTACAAATATGAAGGGGTTAGCCCGGTCGGCTCCCATAAGCCGAATACGGCGGTGGCCCAGGCGTTTTTTAACAAAGAGGCGGGCACCAAAGCGTTGACGACGGAGACTGGAGCCGGGCAGTGGGGGTCAGCCCTTGCCATGGCCTGCCACTTTTTTGGCCTGTCGTTGGAGGTGTACATGGTGAAGGTTTCTTATCACCAGAAACCGTACCGGCGTATCATTATGCAAAATTTTGGAGCCCAGGTGTATGCCAGCCCCACCGACCAGACCCAATATGGTCGGGCCGTTTTGGAGCAGTCCCCTGACTCCCCTGGCTCGTTAGGTATTGCCATTTCGGAAGCGGTGGAAGCGGCCGCGACCTCGGGCGGCAGTAAAAAGTACAGCCTGGGGTCCGTGTTGAACCATGTGCTGATGCACCAGACCGTCATCGGCCTGGAAGCGTTGGAGCAGATGGCCCTGGCTGGGGAGTACCCGGATGTGGTCATCGGCTGTGCCGGGGGTGGCTCAAACTTTGCCGGGTTTACCTTCCCGTTTGTCCATCAAAATTTGACCAATGGGCAAAAAACGCGGGTTGTGGCCGTGGAGCCAGCTTCTTGCCCGACGTTGACCAAAGGGCAATATACCTTTGATTATGGGGATACGGCGGCCATGGCCCCCATTGTGAAGATGCACACTCTGGGGCATACATTTATCCCGCCGGGGATTCATGCTGGGGGGCTGCGCTATCATGGGATGTCTCCCCAGGTGAGTGCCCTGATTGAGGCCGGGTATATTGAAGCCAAAGCGGTACCTCAACTGGCAACGTTCGCGGCCGCGGTGCAGTTCTCCCGTACCGAGGGCATTATCCCGGCGCCTGAGTCTGCCCATGCCATCCGGGTAGCCATTGATGAAGCCCTGGAATGCAAAGAACGCGGCGAGAAGAAGGTAATCGCCTTTAACCTGTCTGGGCACGGCCATTTTGATATGACCGCTTATGAACGGTATTTACAGGGGGATTTAGAGGATTTTGCTTACCCCGCCGAAGCGGTTGCCGAAGCAATGGCCCATCTGCCAGAGGTCAATTTATAGGATTGGTGTTTGGGGGTTTTTCATTGGACTACTGGTTTTTGGTGTATTAGTGTATTAGTGTGTTGGTGTATTGGTGTATTGGTTAGTAACACTGGTGAACTCAATTTTCGCCAGTGTCCAGGTAGTGATATTCTAGGTAACGGATCGTGGCCTTGTCGATCCTGAGCGAATGACGGTAGACAAGACACGGTGAATGGTTAATGGGTAGATGCCGCCCCTCACCCCCGGCCCCTCTCCCACGATGGTAGAGGGGAGCATATCCCCTCTCCTGAGGGAGAGGGCCAGGGTGAGGGGCTGTATAGTTACTTCGCCCATTAATTATTTCTCACCCCACAACCTGATAGGCAAAGCGCAATTTCATCTCCTGATGTTCAATCTGTTGTTCATTTTGGTAAGAGCCATGCCCGGCATCAAACCAGTGAACGCGGATGTTTTTGCCCAACGCTTTTAGCCGCTCCTCGTATACTTGCATCTGCCGGGCGGGGCAGCGGGTATCGTTGCTTCCCTGGATAACCAGGATGGGAGCGCGGATCGCTTCGGCGTAGGTGATGGGGGATGCGGCCTGGTGAGCTTCTGGTTTTTCGTCCGGGGTGCCGCCGAATAACGCTTTTTGGTAGCCGCGCAAAGTTTCGGCCTGGTCTTCGTACATTAAGGTCCAATCGGCGATGGCCACGGTAGCCATGCCCCCAGCCCACAGCTCTGGCCGCTTGCCCAGCCCTTGTAAGGTAAGGTAGCCACCGTAAGAGCCGCCGGTTAGCAGGATGGCGTCCGGGTCGGCGATATTATTTTCTACCAGCCACTCCCGCGCGGCCGCTAAATCATCCACTTCCCACTGTCCCAAATTGCCCCAAATCGCTTCCTCAAACGCCTTGCCGAAGGTGGTAGACCCCCGGTAGTTGATAGAAAGAAAAGCAAACCCGTGATCCAGGTAGGCCTGAGCTTCGGGGCTGTAGGTTTCCGTTGCTACAGCGGTGGGGCCGCCGTGGATGTGCAGAATGGTGGGGAAGGGGCCTTCTCCTTCGGGGGTGGCGACCCAGGCCTGGATGGTGGCCCCGTTGGTGGACGGGAAGGTAACAGATCGCCAGGACCGGCCGCTGGGGGCATCTCCGGCCGCCAGGACCGTCCGTTTCATCTCGCCACTGTTGGCATCCAGGGCCACCAGTTGGGCGGGGTGGGTGGCGTTTTGCCAGGTGAGGAATATTTCGTTATTGGGCTGCCACTGCCCCCCGGCATAACCGCCTATATTGCCGTTGGGGTGGTTGAGTTTATGTAAACTGTTGTCGCGTAAATCGTACCGATAAAGCTGGTAAACCGCCTGGTTAAGCTGGCGCAGCAGCAGTTGTTGGCCGTCGGGCGACCAATCCCAGATGGAGATTTCCCCACCTAACTCGGGTAAGGGGATGTCGGTGCGCTCGCCGGTTTGGGGGTTCCAGAGGAGCGGCCGCATAAAACCAGAGCGGTTACTCATGGCCGCCAGCCGCATGTCACCGGGCAGGGGAGAGAAGCCCGCTGGCTCGATACTGGCTCCATCGTCCCATAGCTCACCGACGATTTCCCCGGTGGTGGCGTCTAAAGCGATGAGGTTATATTCGTTGCGGCCGCTGCGTTCCGTGGTAGTAATGAGAGCAATCTCGCCGTAGTAGGAGAAGAAGGGGCCAAAGGAGAGGGCGCGGGAGTGCCAAAGCTGGCGTGGCTGGCTTAGCTGGTCCTCGGCGTCGGCGTCTAATACCATTGCCTGGAATCCCCCGGCATCAGCAGCCATGAACCCCATTCGGCGGCTGCTGTAGCTGTGGTTCAGGCCGAATGAGGCGTAAAGGGGGAGATCGGGGGTGATGTCTTCAACAGGCCCGCCGGTGAACGGCACCCGGACAAAATGGCCGACTTCGCTGCCGGTTTCGTCGTTTAAGTAATAAATATGATGTCCATTGGGGGCCAGGTAGCCCAGGACTTTGCCCCGCTCGTGATGGGTCAATTGGGTAAGCTGGCCGCTGTCTACGTCCCAGGTATAAAGCTGGAGGACGCCGGTCTGGTTGGTGCAGGCCAGGCCCCGGCGGGGGTTAGCGGCCGCGGTGAAAGCATAGGCGATAATGGCGGCCCGGAACCGCTGCTTCCAAAGCGCATCAGGGTGTAAATCAATGGGTTTCATGGTCATACTCCTCTGGGAATAAGGATGAATTAGGAATTAGAAATTATGAAAAGATCTACCCTATGGACTCGTAAACTCGCTTTTCATTACTTTTGCTGAACCCGGTTCATGTTTTCGCCTACAAAAATAGTCACGGATAGATGAAACACGGATAGGAAAGAACAGGGATGAAAAAGATTGCTGGCGTTTGTTTTTGGGCCGCGATTCAGTGGGCCGCCAATCGTAAATCGTCAATTTACAATCGCAAATCGTCAATCTCACGGTTGATTGGCGGCCGCAGCTGCTTCACGCACGATGGCGAGCAGGTGGCTCATTTCATCTTCGCTGATGGAAAGGGGCGGGGCGAGCAGGTAACTTTGCCCTTTGACACGAGAGAGCAGCCCCCGCTCCAGGCAAGCGGCCTGCACTTTTTCGGCCAGGGGGATGGCCGGGGTGCGACTCTCTTTGTCTTGCACGAATTCGATGGCGGCCATGAGGCCCAGGCCGCGCACGTTGCCGACGTGGGGCAGGTGGAGAAGAGATTGTAAACCGGAGAGAAGTTGTGTCCCTCGTGCAGCCGCGTTCCCGGTTAAATGCTCTCCTTCTAAAATATCCAGGTTAGCCAGGGCAACGGCGCAGCAGGTGGGATGCCCAGAGTAGGTATAGGCGTGCATCCACCGCTGGCCGGGTGGGGCGTTGAGGATCACCTCCCGGATGGCGTCACTGATCTGAATCCCCCCCAGCGGTTGGTAGCCGCTGGTAATTCCTTTGGCAAAGGTGAGAATATCTGGCTGCACCCCATACCGGTTAAGGGCAAACCATTCCCCGGTGCGGCCAAAGCCGGTAATTACCTCATCGGCGATGAGTAGGACGTTGTATTGGTCGCAGATGGCCCGGACGGCCGGGAAATAATCATCTGGGGGGACGATGACCCCCCCGGCCCCCTGGACTGGTTCGGCGATGATGGCGGCGATGGTTTCTGGCCCTTCTTGTTCAATGAGATCGGCGATCTGACGTGCGGCCGCGGTGCCCACCGTCTCCCCCGCTTTTATCTCTCCGGCAAACCGGTACGGGTAAGGGGCGTCCACATGGAGAAACCCTGGCACACGGGGTTCAAACATCGGCCAGTAGGGGGTGATGCCGGTCGCGCTCATGGCCGCCAGGGTGACGCCGTGATACGCATCTTGCCGGGCGATAATTTTTACCTTGTTGGGCTGCCCCAGCTGTTTCCAGTAAAAGCGGGCTGTCTTAAAGGCTGATTCATTGGCTTCAGCCCCGCCAGAGGTGAAGAAGGTCATGTTCAGGTTGGGGTAAGCAGCTCCGGCCAGCCGTTGGGCCAGTTCGATGGCTGGCAGGTTGGACATGCCAGCATAGTTGGAGCTGTAAGCCAGGCGGGTCATCTGGCGGTGGGCGGCGTCGGCCAGTTGGCTGCGCCCATGGCCGACCAGGACATTCCACAGCCCAGCCAGCCCATCCATAATTTCCCGACCGTCTACCGTTTTTAGCCACACACCCTGGGCGGATTCGATAATGAGCGGGTTTTGGTGGGCGGTGGGGTGGTGGAGAGGGTGAAGCAGGGTTTTGTCTTGTTCGAGCCAGGATTGGGTTGTCATAAAGGTTTGCCTGAGATAAACATGGGTGGAAGAACAGGGATAGGAAGGGAACTCGGATGATGAGATAGGGTGTTCAGGTCAGCCACCAGCGGCCGCGGCTTACGCAACTTTTAGAGACATTTCAGCCCCACAGCGGCCGCATTGTCCCTGGTAAATCATTTCAATCTCTTCATAGTTCATTTTGGCTTTGATCATTTGCGTGGGCTGCTGGCATTGCGGGCAAACGAGGGGGCCGGTGATGGTGGCCTCGGGCATAGCTTTCATGGCCGCCAGAATATTTTGGGCCATCTCCTGGATCATGTTGGGGGAAAGGTTGAAGCCAGGGGGAAAACTGAGGGCCAGATCATCGTCATCGTCATCCTCTTCGTCCCAATCATCCTCATCCCACTCTTCAAGGCTTTCTGCGATTTCTTCATTGACGGCGGCCGCATCAAAAAATTCTGGGTCAAAATCTTCATCCAGCCATTCCATCAGAGCTTTGTACGCTTTGCTTTTCGGTTTTTTGAGGGTTTCTAATATGTCTATATAGCCGGGAACACCGCCACAATCTTCCGGGGGGCAGGCGCGTGCCCCATCAAGGCAGGTGGGATATACCTGTTCTGGATCAAAGGGGAGGATTTTTTCCAGCACCAGTTCATGGTCCCAGGAGTCGCCAAAGTCGTAGGTGTAGTTGAATTTTGCGCCTTCTTTATTGATGAGTTCATTGAGCGGGGTATCTTCCGCGCTGCGGCCGCGCTGTCCCATTTCGCGTAGGGAATCTCCATCGGTTATCAGTTCCCGGTTGATGTTAAAGGCGTATAAATGGGACATCTCCCAGCCCATTATAATTTGGATGGTGAGGTGGAGATCATCGAAAGTCATTCCTTCATATATTTGAAATCGCCGCCAGATGGGGGGATAGATGTGGCGCAGAGTGACTTTGTATTGATGTATTTTGGGATAGGCCATGGGGGAGACTCCTTTTTATAGCCTTTGTGAGGCGTGAAACGTGAGGCGTGAGGCCAACGCCCGTTTTTTGTTATCTGGGTGGGAGAATGGGTGCATAGGGTAATTATACGGGAAGGTGTGCGGAGACGGAAATTGGCTTTAGCGGCCGCGGAACATCTCTTGCCGGGGCCAACGGAGTGACTCGACAAAGGGCCATAAGTCGTTATCAGTGGGACCGAGGAGGGTGCGGCCGCGGCTAGAACAGGAAGCGGCTTACGAAAAATGGCAGGCAGCGCAGCCATTGGTTGAGAAACTGCAAAATCACCGGCGGTTCGTGAGGCCGGCCCGATTTACAACGTCAACCAGATAGATGAAGTTGCACCTGACGAAGCCGACTTAGTAGAGTTTGTTCACCAGATTGTGGCTGAATTTCGTCAGCCGCCATTGTCCGAAACGGCCGTCCTTCACCGCGTTTCGCCGGAGGCGCGGGGGGTGTTGTTTAATTGGATTGACGAAGCGCTAACCGATGCGCCGCAAGCCCTGGCTAAGGCGCTGTACAAGCGGGAACAGTTACAGGCTGAACTAACGGCCATTGACGAAGCGTTAGGACGCGTTCCCGTCGAGCAGCTTTTACAGCCCTTGCAAAATGAACTGCGCCAGCACGACCGGGAGTTGGGCCGCCTGGAAGCGGAGTTAGACCGCCTGACGGCCGAAGACAAGCGATTAACGTATCATGTAGAGCGGGTCATCAGCAGCAATCGCCGCGTGGCCGAGCAAATGACGGCTATCAACACCGATGAAGGTCGCATTAAGCTGGCCGCCCGCGCCAAGCTCATGCTCGACAGCTATCAGCGGCGGCTCATCAGCCAAAAGTTAGACCAACTGGCGGCGCTGCTCAGTAAACGGCTGAACCAGCTCAATCGCAAGCGAGACTTTATTGATCGGGTGGAAATTGACCCCCAAACATTTACCATCGCCATTTACCGCGCCGGACAACTGTTCCCGCGCTCGCAGCTATCGGCCGGGGAGCAGCAAATGTTTGCTATTGCCACCTTATGGGCGCTGAGAGAGGTGTCGGGACGGCCGTTGCCCGTCATCATAGACACTCCGCTCAGCCGGCTGGATGAAAAACACCGCCTGGCAATGATGACCGAGTTCCTGCCCCAGGCCGCGCAGCAAGTGATTGTCCTGGCCACCACCAGCGAAATTGACGAGGCAGCCTTCCGCTTTATGCAGCCGGCCGTCTCTCGTGCTTATCTGCTGGCAGCGGATAGAATCGCCACACAGGTGACACAGCAACCCTTATCCAAGCCAAAAGCCTATATTGGGTTAGAGGAGATTACTACCCATGCAATTTAGTGAAATGCATTTTTCAGAAGCTAATTGCTTGAGGCGGAGCATAAGATGACGTTACAAACCCATCTTTCCCCCGAAAAAATTGCCCGTTATCGGGCAACAGCCCTAAAACGACAGGCGCAGGCAGCGGCTGAAGTTAGCCAACGCCGTCAAAAAGCGTGGCAGATTGCCCGGCAGGCGGCCGATTTGTTGCGTAAAGAATTTGGTGTTAATCGAGTTGTTGTTTTTGGTTCACTGGCACGTGAAACTGGTTTTACGCGCTGGTCTGATATAGATATTGCCGTGTGGGGCTGGCCCCGGAAGATACTTTTCGCGCTATTGGGGTTGTTATGGATTTGCCGATAGAGATACCGGTTAATCTGGTGGATGTCAATACAGTACGCTCCTCGCTTGTAGCTGCTATCGAACGGGATGGGGTACCTGTATGATCCCGCCCTATTTAGATCTGGTAGCCCGAATTCATCAGGAATTGAGCGATTTGGAGAGGGTTGTGGCCCGCGCTGAACGGGGTATTGAAAGTAAAGTGTCAGCCATGCAATTTAGCGAAATGCACTTTTCCGATGAAGCGTCGCGCAAATTGGGGCAGATGAAGGGACACTAACGAGTACGAAAAACTTCCTGCCTGTGCCAGCGGATGGAGTCTACAAAGGGCCAGAGCGTTTCTTCGGTGGGGCCAATGAGACCGCGCCCGGCGAAAGTGAGTAAATGGCCGGGGAGATTAGGAATGTTTACTAATTGGGGTGAAGTCTTCACCTGATATCGATCGCTGAATGTAACCAGCCCTTCATCAAAAGTCCAATGGCACAGGTGGCACAAAGCCAGCCCATTACGCGGGTCGTCGTTGTGGCTGACACTCCAAGGGATGATATGTGCGGCGGCAACGGCCGTGTGCCCATCGGCCGTTAAAATTCTCACCCCACAAATGGCGCAGCGATGATCATAAGCCCTCACAATGGCGCGGCGGAACGCTTGATCCCGAACCGGCTCGGCGACATTAGCCTCTTTAACCCGCTTTTGCTGTTGGCGGGCTTGCTGAAGTAACTCCTCGCTGTACACAAAGGCGGCCACGTTAACGGCCGTTTGCGCCAATAACGCCTCTTGTACCTGTTCGCTAAAATAGGTGGTAATGAGTGTATGACGGAGTTCGGAACGACCGTTTTCCGTTTGCAGGAGCGCGTATAACTCATCATCCAACTTTGCCCCAAAACAGACCTCGTTGATGCGAGTAACCGAGTGAATTTTAACGGAACTTGCCACCAGCGCTTCAAAGCCTGGGCGGGGTAACAAATGCCAGAACTTGTCGTTTTGCAAATGCCAAAACGGCATGGCGATATTGCCCCGTTTGCCTGTTTGCGGGGGGAAAACACGCGACCAATACAGGGTAAACAGTTCTCCCAAATCAGGTGACAGTTCAATCAGGTTGGTTGTGACCTGCCCTTCATCAAAGCGGTCTAACACAGCCAGAAGAAGCAATGGCTTGTGGGGGGCGCGAAAGTTAGTTCGCTCATCCCAAGAACGCTTATCACTGTTCAGATTGCGAAAAAGCCTGTTGTAATGTTCTTTCATTATTCGGCTGATTTGTACCCTGATTGAATCAATGAGATTAAATTCCAAAGTGGTTGCCCACCACTTTTTAGCAAACTCAACTCAAGTTCACGAATCCCTGAATAGGCGTATTCTTCTGCAATCGTTAAAACTTCTCCCAATTCGGGCCGCAGTTCGATCAGGTTGACGGTCAGGCTGCCCTGTTCAAACAGGTCGAGGACGGCCAGCAGCAGGAGAGGTTTGTGGGGAGCGCGGTGGGTGGTGACGGCCGTCCAGCTTTTGCGGTTTTTGTTGACGCTGAGGCGGGCGAATTGGTCAAGATAGACGGCAGCATTCATGTTGATTAGTTGTGTCCTGATCAAAAAGATAGACAGTCCACTTATCCAGTGAAATCAGGTCTCCCAACGCGCCCGGCATGGGAAACAAACTGGTGAAGCAAATCTGACCGATAAGGCTCATCCAGACGACATTCTCTCTTGAGTTCAACGACCGCGCCAATAAGCCCTTGATAATCATGACTATAGCGCATGACCGGGCCGCTTTTATCATCACCTGACGATATGTTCTGTAAAGCGGCAATCTCATGAAAGCAAACTTCATAAAGTTGACCACTGTATGTCAAAGGCCAGCGATCTTCCGGCGCTTTACCGCCCCCTCTGTCAGGCTGAGGCTTTAGAAATGCCAGACGTAAGTGTGTAGTTTTTCCTGGATTTGCCAGATCGCAGGCTGGCGTAAGGACAATAGCCAGATTTTCGCCCGTTTCCCAATTTAATTGCACGATGTCGCCATTACGCACAATATCGTCAGATGGCTGGTAATACATATATAGGTATTCCATCTGCGAGGCTCGCTTTTTGGCTTGTTCGCGCTCTTTTTTTGTTAGTTGTGCATAATCTGTTACAAGACCACTTACAATTTGCTTTAGTTCGTTGGTAAACCCGCTATCGCTATATAGTTGCCTTCCCAATATTCTGAGCATAACATCCGAAGCGTGTTCCATGTCAACATCGCTATACCCTTCTCCCAGAGAAATAAGCGTCTTTAAGCCTTTTGTCAGATCGTCTACGGATTGTTCGGCTAACGTGTAAAGTGTCTGCTCAACGGCCGTCGCCACGCTTCGCCTGAATTGTTCAGCCAGACGGGCTGGAGGCTGTTCATGCCAACGGGATAATTCTTGCAACAATTGGGCGTGATTGACATCTCCCTTGCCAAAGCCCCGGTAACAACCTTCTGGAAATCTCAATCTAACCTCAGCCTCAGCTTCGTGAAATTTCCCGATTTCTTCAGTGTAAATGACTACAGGTACGAAACGAGTTTCCCGTAGTTTCGTCAGGCATAAAAGGGCGTCCGTTTCTGTTTCGCCATCAAGCAGCCAATCTAAAATCACCATCTGAAATAGCGGCAGCAATGGCAAGTGTTCATCCAGGTCCATGTAGTTAGTTGCCCGGACAACCTCTACCCCATGCGCGGCAAATTCATTGATGACGGCCGCCCCAACCTGGTCGTTATCTTCGATGAGCAAAACGCGACTTAATTCCACTACTTTTCATTACTCCCATCTGGTTGCTCTGGAAACTGAATTTTGAAACCAGCCCCTACTCTATATATCTCCTGGTAATCATCTGGCGCGGCCAGTGAAATTGTGGCTTGCGCCTCAGCCAACGCCTCGCGGGTAATGAACAAACCTAGCCCGCGTCCTTCTGTCTTGGTGGAAAAGAATACATCAAAAATACGATGCTGATCGCGTGGATGAATCCCAGGCCCATTATCGCTCATAAGGACAGCGTTATCCTCGGCCAGAATAACAATACGCAACCGCCGGTCATTTTCTTCTGATTTTCGACTAAGCCAGTAACAGGCGTTGTCAACCAGATTGTTAAAAACCTGCGTTAATGCGCCGCGCCGCATTTTTACCGATAGCGCTCCTTGTGGTTCCTGAATGTCTACGACAATCTTGTTTTCTTGTAGCTGTCCTTTATTCAACAATAACGCATGTTCAATAATGGTTTTGACGTTTAACAATTGCTCGCTGGTTCTGCGCCGGATATAAAACATCGGGCCAAGCGCCAACACTAAATCGCGCAACGCCTCCAGAGTAACGCCTAAAGCCTCAACGCGGCTCTTTAGATGATTGGCCCGTTGAACAATCGGGTCTTTCTCAATATCGCGCAGCAAATCCGACGCTTCGCGAGTCATCCGGGCAAATTCATGCGTGAAACGTTCCGCCGCCAACCCTAAACCGGCCAAAGCCAGCAGCATCTCCCGTTCCTCGTCAAAACGACTGACCGTATCGGCGGCGGCTTCTTTGGTTTCTTGTACGGCCGTCGCTAACGCCTGACCTGTTTGTTGCAATGTAGACATCATTTCTTGCGCCACTTCGGGAGCAATCTGCCCTTTTTGTACAAAACTATTTGCCATTTCCCGCGTTTGAGTTAAGGCGGTGGCCACCGTGTTAATGCTCGTCTCTAATTGTGAGACTGTGGGCAATAGCTCCTTTGACGCCTTTTTCTCCCCGGCGCGAATTTCTTTGCGGTCGCGGGAAAATTCATTGTAGGCGATATTCATGACAGCCAGCATCAGGTCGCGCAAATCAAAAAAGGCGTTGTTTTCAATAAAGCCTTCCCGATTGCTTTTGTCGTGCAACCTCTTGTTATCTGCCTGATTAATTTCAACCATACCGACAACATTTTTGCGTTCAAACGCATCAGAGGTACGCATGTAACGCGCATGGTCAATCTCTAACCAGTCGTCTTCCGGCTCGCCATAGGGCATTACCCGAATACCGTCTCGGAAAACAGCCACGCCATTATATTGATTCAGGTCGCCAGCGTTAGTTCCTGACAGCTTGAGGCTCTCTGGCGCTCGATCCCATATATAGAGCGCAGCGTAAAAAGCGCCGCACTCTGGTTTGCGATCTGGCGGGTTCCAGGACTTGATTTTTTGTTTTAGATTGACCGGGTCTGACTTTTCACTTCTCCCCGGATACGGAGGCAATTGGAAGCGGTATTCATATTCGGCCACTCCCATTTCGTCAACCAGAACGATTAGTTCGGCATGGGCTGTTTTGAGTAACTCCCCTGCGTCCAGATTTTCATATTGCGGATATTCCGGACAATGCAAGGTAACGCCAAATGATTCCGGCGTTCTAAAAGGACTCATCAGGCGGCGGAGTGTGCGCGATACTCGCTCCACGTCCCGTTTTAGCCAGAGGTTACGCGCCCGTCCCATTTCCATGTATGTGCCACTGCGATTTAGAAAATGTTCCGGCGTTCGCTCCTGATAATCTACAGCGATGTCGCTCAGGTAGGCTTCGGGGTCTTCAAAACGATCCCAATCTATTTGCACTACAATTTCCACATTGGCTAATTCGCCGCTTTCATTTCTGGAACGACTAATGAGCGTTAAGTGACGACCTATTTTGTGGGCGGCGAAACGTCCAACCCCCTTTTCGCCCAGAGGTAATCTGCCTCCTGGCGTTCGCTCGTCCCGTTTTTTTGCTTCCTCTTTATGCCCTGTCGCCGGTTCAAGCCATTTGTACAAAACTGTATCTAAGTCCATGCCGTAACCATCATCTTCAACGGCAACAATCGTTTTTTCGGGATCAGCCAGATTTAATAGCCTGACAGTAACATGATTGGCATCAGCGTCATAGCCGTTCTTAACCAGTTCTAGCAACCCAACTGTGGCGTCCCGTATCAGTTGCTCGCCTAAAACGCTCACCAACCGGGCGCGGGGACGAAATGTTTCGGTGCCTTTTCGGAATTCTTTTGTTTCTGTCATGGTATTTAATCTGTATGCTCCCGATGGCTGCTGCACGGCCGCATATCACACAAAACAGGGTGTGAAAATTGCGGACTGATAATCAACGCCTGTCCCTGGCTCAAAAGCGGCACTTCGCCCCAAACTGCTTCATTCACGCTTCCCGCTGAAACGTGCAGCGCGTCCAGGTTCCGTTTGCCGGTTGTTTGATGCACAATTTTTGTATTACACAATTCGTAAATTTCGTTGGGTAAGTGGGCTGGCTGTTGCGAAATAAAACATAACCCCAGCCAACGCTTCCGCCCCCGCCGACTGATTTCACGAAGCATATCCACAATGCTTTCCATCGCCTTAACATTGTCGCGGCTGACAAATGTATGCGCTTCCTCAATCAAGACCAGTGTGGGCGGTGCGTCTGGATTGGCGATCTTCTCGTCGAAAATTTCTCGAAGGAGTTGGGCAATAACGATATTGTTAATGCGAACATTAGTCGCATCGCTCAAATCAAATACGGAAAGTTGTCCTGGCTTTATCAAATCTTCAACATTAAGCAGATAAGCTACTGAGTTGAAAATTTTATACCGGCGTATTTTTTCTAGCAGTTGCCTGACTTTCATCCAGGATGCTTTGTTGCCATAACCAGCATCCGCTTTGTCTACAATACGAGCCAGCTCTTTCATTAAGAAATCTAGCGTCAATCCTGGAACTCCCTGCAATCCACCGGACGCCTCATTTCCCCACCGATCCCACTTGCTCTGCCGGGGTTGGGTAGATTGTTGCCGCACTTTATTTTCAGCGTCCTCAAACAACTCTAAAAAGCGGATTTCTTGCGCCTCATTCAGCCCCATAATTTCGATAAGCGCATAGGGGGATAACCGGCCAAAATCCAGGCAAAATTCGCGGGCGTCTGGCCTTTTTGATTCTGTGCCTGGGCAATGAAAGACTTGAATCACTTCCACCCCTTTGGGCGACACACCAAAGCGGCGCATGGCGTTACCCAGGAATTTTCGTTTTTGCGCTTCCTCATTAGGTTTATCCATAGAGATGTATTCGCCCTCAACATCCAGAACAACAACAGCCCAACCAGCGGCGACAGCCTCCTCTATTAAAACCTGGGCAGTATTTGTTTTACCCGAACCAACTGTACCAAAAACGCCAAGATTCCGAGGCAAAACTTTCTTTTCATGCCCGTTCAACTTAACGCGAATCTGCTCATACCCGGTTAGATGTCCCATGTACATATTGCCTTCAAGCTGGAGCAGTTCAGCGATTTTATCAGCGGGCATGGCATGAACGGGCGTTTTGGGGAAAGGACGACTGGCAAAACCAGAAAGGGTGGTGTTTTCTAAATTGACTCTACCCAGTAACTCAACGCGACAGACGGCATGAAAATCTGGCAAAAACGGAACTTCGTTCGCCATCAAAATAGAAGTGCGGGCAAAGGCTGATTCTTTACTGACTGCATCCGGGGTATAAAACGGGCCGGATATAATGCGGCCAAGATAAGGCGTACTGTCGTTGCCCACTAAAACGTATTGCCCGCGCTGTAATCTTTTTATATCGTCAAAGGGAATGCGTAACTCGATTTCGTTGTTTTGTCCACGAACATCATCAAAATTAACAAACCCAATAGGTCTTGGCGTATCAGACATCAATCATTTCTCCGATCATTTTAAGCGCATATCTCGTTCGTCGCTTTCCAGGAGGAACTCGCCTTCTCTGGCCAGTTGATACCGCATCAACTGCGTGAAATCGCCTGCGGGGAAGTACTCTGAACAAAGGGTGTCAGCGTAATCAATCAACAACGGAAACCCTTTTTCTCGCTGCATAAGCGCATCGCGGGCGATAATGGCCGCCGCCAGATCAAAGGTATCCCGGTGGGCGTGAAACATATACGGCCGTTGCCCCACACGGATAACGCCCACCAAAATCTTTGAGGCGTTCCGTTTCAAAAATTCCTTCATGTGTTCAAATTCTCTTTCACGCCACCGGCCGGGGGCCATAAAGTCTTGATTATCGGCTATTTCGTCGCCAAAAGAATAGCTTTCGTCTACCAGATATTCGCCAGGGTTTAGGGCTGTGCCTAAGGTAATGTAGTCGCTCTGCCGCGAGGTAGAAATGACGCTAAATATCTTGGGATCGGCCACAATGCGCTTGAGCAGGTTCATCGTAGTGTACAAAGCCCGTAATCTTCCCAGACCCGTCATTAGCTCGAAGGGCAATAGCGGCCCATGAAGCATTCTATACACTCCCTGATACTCTGGGCGCAGAGCGACTTCTCGCTCCCGGTACAACATCAAGGCGCGTATGACCAGACCAGATAACGGCCGATTCTTAAATTCTCGTTTTTGTAGAACATTCAGCACATCGTCGCTGTCATGCTGAAAACTGGCTTCCGAAATGTAGTAGGATTGTCTGAGTTTTTGGTTAAAGTAATTGACTGCCACCACCCCAATCTGGCAGCGAATCCCTGAAAGCATCTGGTGGGTGGAAACTGTGCCGTCAACGGCCGTTACCTCCCCATTAAACAATAATCGCTCCGCCTCATCCAATTTATTTTCATACCGCCGCAGCGTGTATCTTTTTTCCAGAATTTCTGTTCTTAATTTTTCGCGGATTTCTTTTTCTCGAACAATGTCCCGACTCAATTCTGTTTGATAGTGCGACGGCGCTTCGCTGATAAACGAGGCGTAGTCGCTCCATTGTTTTTGGTTTAACAGATCGTGAAATGTTATGGGGTTCCGGCTCATAACTACGACTCACGAATCATTGCGGTCAATCCTGTCCGGCACATTTCTAGCAATGGACAATGAAGACAATCTGGCGGTCGCTTTTTCATGCAAACTTTATCGGCCAAATCAAGTAAAGCATAGTTGTATGCGCGTGGTTGTTTATGATCGATTAACAGTTCCAGCAATCTGCGAAACCGCTTATTCCGGCGGGATGAATCTTTTACCTCAAGTCCAAACAATCGCCCAACAATTCGGACGGTATTCGTGTCAGCCAGCGGTTCCGGTAAATTCTGAGAAAAACATCGTACAGCATTCGCAATATAATCGCTCACCCCTGGCAGCGCCAGCAGATCGTCCCGTTCAAGCGGTACGCTGCCGCCCCACTTACCTACTATCTCAACGATCATCCCATAGATCAAATCTATTCGCCACCTTAACCCAAGAGAAAAAAGAGCCGTGTGCAACTCTTCTTTTGACGCTTCTTTCAGTGATAGTATGTCAGGGTATTGGTTGACAAAATTTTCATAAACGGGAACTACCTGGACAGCTTGAGTTCGATGAAGCATAACCTCTGAGATCAGGATTTTGTAAGGGTCCGTTGTTAATCGCCAGGGGAATTCTCGGAAATTTTGTTGTCCCCATGTAAGTAACAACTTTACAAAATGGCCCTTGTTTATTGCATGTTCGTTTGCTTCAACTTTCAACCTGGAACCCGTTGGCATCTTTGATCAAACTGCTGACAATCGCTTTCATAACCGGTGGGCATACCCCGTTACCCATCAGCTTGATTTTGTCCCGGCGTGTCACCTCCTCCGCAAACTGGAAATCATCGCCATACCCCATTGCACGCTTTAATTCTGACGGCTGGAGCATCCGCATTCGATCATCTTCTCTGGTTTTGCCTGGAATGACATAGCCAAACCGATCTAATGTTGTAATTGTTCGCAAAGGCTTATCAAGGCTTTGCCAACCGCCACTGCCCCCGTCTTTGGCTGAGCCGTAATAAACGATTAAAAAAGGCTCCAGGGCATCTTCCTCTTTTAGTTTTGCTATTGCATAATCAACTTTAGCCAATGTAGCCTTGGCTCGCTTCTCCGATCGCAATGGGCTTAACCGATAACCATTATCAGAGATTATGGTACGGGCCGGCGTTAGCAGCGTTTCATTAGAAGCAACGACCTCTGGTCTGGCCTCTTTTGAGCAAATCAGGAAAAGCCTTCTGCGCGATTGCGGTACGCCAAAGTCCTGAGCATTCAACTCTTCTTCTACGCAATCATAACCCAATTCTTTCAAGCGTTCTTTTAATTCCTGGTAGCGCGACCATTGCCGCATTTCCACAACATTCTCGATCACAATCCATCTAGGTAAAAAAACACTGGCAAATCGAATTACTTCAAATGCCGTATCACGGCTTGTTTCACATCGCTCCCCTTTACCTTTTGCTCTGGAATGATTGGTGCATTCAGGTGAAGCCATGATCAAATCAATTTGACCAATTTCAGCCTTTAAGGATTCAGGGTCTACTTCCCGAATATCTTCACACTGAGCTATATTGCCAAAATTCGCATTGTATGTGGCAACGGCCGGTTGCCACATATCAAAAGCAGCGACAAGTTGAACGCCAGCCAGGCGAGCGCCATAGCTACTCCCACCCGCGCCGCAAAACAGGTCAATAGCTACAATTGGTTTGTTTATGATCCTGGAATCGTTCATAAGATTATATTTTACATTATTTTCGCATGATACTAAAAGTGGATGTAGTACTGCATCTAATCGTGGTTACTCGTGTAGGTACATCAGTGTGACCACCATTAAGTGCGGTGTCACCAAAGTGGAGCATGGTTGGGTAAATTATCAGGAATATTAAGGGCCGCGTCTACTCGCAAGCGACAGCACATTTCATATCCCCTGCCAGCCACCAATCAGGTCAGTACAAATTCGCCTTTTTGAGCCGCTCTGTGAATGCCTTGAAGTGGGTATATTGGGTCGCCAACGTCTCTACCCGTGCCTGAAACTCAGCCGTTTTTCCCTGGTATCGGGCCAACTGTTGCAACTTTTTCAGGTTGGTCCCCGCTTCATCATAGGCACGAGTATTTTTCTGCTCAATCAACTGCTGCACCCAGCGCCAACTATCCTCGGCCCGTTGAGCTAAAGCATCCATCTCTTGGGCATGTTTCGCGGCCGCGGCCGCTTTCCGTCGCCCCTTTTTCCCTGTTTCATTTGTTCAGCCTGTTGTCGTCTTTCCTTTGTTGCCAAAACTCGTCAGGTTGATATTCAGTTATCATTTCTCTGGCTGTAATCAGATCAAAAAACGGCAGATTCCGGTTAAGGTCTTATTATCACCGGCAGAAAAATAGCCTGACCAGATAATTCGGTGGTGAAAGAGAAGACAGTCGAGACCGCCCCCGTGCCGCAGCTGTTGCTCGGGGTCACGCGCCAGAAATAGAGTGTCCCAGCCTCTAATAGACTCTTGGCCGTGTGGCTGGGGCTGGTGACAGTGGCTGTGTAGATGATGCTGCTGAAAGGGGCATCGGTAGCAACTGTCAATAGATACGCATCCGCTGTGGCGATTTCTGTCCAGGCAAAGGTGGGTTGTAGGGGCACTCCGGTTGCCCCCTGTCCCGGTGAAATGAGGGTGGTGGCCCCAGGCGCGGCCGCGAGAATTATCAGTTCTGCCGTTCCTGTCACCGTCGTCACCGTATCAGTGGCGCTGAGGTTCAAAAGATAACTACCTGGCGCGGCCGCGCTGGTACCATTTATCGTTAAAGTCGTCGTCATCGGCACCGCCGGCACCGGGTTCGGGTTAAATTGTCCGGTGGTGGGCGTGGGGTTGCCTGCCAGCCCCATAGTTACCGGTGGACTAAACGCCGCCCCAAGCGACAAACTGTAAGCGGCCGCTTCCCCCTGGCAAACCGTTTGAGCAGATGGAGCTATCTGCAAATAAGTACAGGCCGGGTGAGTGTCAAACGCCGCTGTCCCATCCGTTATACTGGTACTGCTCCCCTGGTTGGCGCTAAAGCCTAAACCCCGTTTGGCAAAAGCCGCCCAGATAGGGCATTGGTTGGCCCCGCCAGAGAGTGCCAGATCAGCGGCCAGGATGGCATTGCGACCATCCACGAACCCAGGAGAACATGGTTGAATTTTTAGCCCATCCATAACCAACTGGTGGGCCAGTTGATTGCCCGACAACGCCGTCCAGGGGCCACCCACCGGACGATAAATGTCCTCATTAAAGCCGTACCGCTCAATCAAAGCCCAATTCATTTCCCACAGCATTGTTGCCCAAACGAAGCCTACATTGTGGGAATTGCCCATTGTTGGTAAATGGCTATAGGTATAATTGTTCACCGTCAGATTGGTGGAATAAGGGGCCAGGCGAATACCAGGGCCGTTTGGTGGCTGTCCCAAGAAGTAGGTGCCTAACCCCCGCGCGTCCGGGCCAGCATCCCCAATTTTCATGGTCATGATCAGGGCAATCCAATCACTCCACCCCTCGCCCATCTGCTCAGCGTTATTCAAACAATTGACGTTGCTGGGTCCCCCTGTCAAGCGAGTGGAAATACCGTGCCCATACTCATGGGCCACAATGCCATTGTCCAGGGCCATGTCTACATCTGGGTTGGGAATGGTGCCAATCATTAACTGCATCCGCGGGGGCAGGCCATCAGGTGGGGTAGAAAAGTTAGCTCCGTTCGTCCCCGAACCATCTTGAGCTTCTGCCCTTACATAGTCGTTTCCCAGACCCCCCAGGCCATAATTGTTGGCCTGGAAGTTACCAGATAGTTCGTCAAACCCATACCGGTAGTTGACATTGTGGATCAAATTTGTCCAGTGAAACAGGTTGGTCACGACCGCGGGTCGGTAAGTGCTGGGTGGCTGGGTCAGGTCGAGGGGGAAGTCGAAATCCAGACCAGGCCCCCCATCGGGGCTGGAACCAGGGTCGGGTATGTTGTTGGCATCGGTGTCGGTATAGGCGTGGGCATTGTTCCCTTGGGTGGTTGTAAATTCGGCCCCGGCTGTGCCGTCGGTGTCATGCCAGCCGAAGGGAGAGCCTACAGCATCGGCGGGCTGATGTTCCAGGGTGCGGCCGTCTGCTGGGGCCGGTGTGGGGGCATGGTTGGGACTTTCTACGGGCAGGTGGTATACCCGATAGCTGCTGCCATCGGCTGTTGGGGTGGGGGGTGCGGCCGCGCCCTCTCCAGTTTGACCATATCCGGTTTCCGTGTGAACCGGCTGCCACTCATCATGGACAACCCAATCATTCTGGCTGAGAAACACCCCATTGGTGGCATCCATCCGTACATTCCACCAATGCTGGCCGTTAATCTGGTAAATAATCACATTCCAGGCCAGGCGTGGCCTTTCCCCAGAGGCATCATAAACCAACCGGGCTTCAATGTCGGTCAGCGAAATCCCCCCTTTACTGAAGCGCGTTTCTTGAGCCGGCGTGGTTCCCCTGTGGAGAATAACGAGTGGTTCCTGGATAGTCAGCCCCAAATGGGCGGCCGCAGCCTGGACCGCGGCTTGAGCGGTTATCATCGGCCTCTTTTCTTCCACCCAACCACTCAGGTCAGGGTAGAAACGGTTGCCAATGTATAGAATGCGGCCATCGGGCATAATGGTGACGTTGATCACCCCATTAAACAGTTCAATGCCATGAACTTGTTGAACCAGGTAAAGATAGGTTATGCCCGTATGCGGGTTGACATAACGATCTGTCACCACCAGCTCCGCCAGATCAGATTCAGTTAACCCCAAAGCTTCTCTATTTTGCTGCAAATAGTGGAGCGTTAACTCAAGCGCATCCCCAGCCTGCGGCCCGGTAAGAAAACCGTCAGGGAATGTTGGCGAAGGTAGGGGGGCGGCCGCATCCCCGGCCCTGACCATGTTTGCCACCACAAGGGCAAACAAACAAAAAAGGATGGGCGTAAAAATGATTCGCCGCCGAAGTTTCATGGTGGCCTCCTTAAAGGAACCGCGGCTCTTTGGGAATTCAGGGGAGTTGACAGACCGTGATGCGTGACCAGAGAGATCTCACGTATCACTTTTCACGTTGGCCTCGTAACATCTCACTAAAACAGGTAACCTTCGAAAGGTTTGACCCAAGAGCTTGCCGATTACAGAAACCTTGCGAAGGTTCGCTCAACTTATTGAGAAGATACCTGGACTCCACAAAATCCTGAAGACCCGAACCCTTACGCATCTAGTGAATTGATATGTCGCTCATACGCCTGCCCCAGGTTGACCTCAATCGTTTTATGCAGGGACGTCTCTTTGCCGGGCTGCCGCCGGGCGGCCCGGACGATCACCTCGGCGCATTGGCCGCACAAGAAGTAGCCGATCAGCATCCCCCGTGCCCGGTAAATGTAGGCATTGAGGGATAGGGCATCTTGCCCTTTATAGCGCATCTTGTCAATAGTGCGGCCGCAGCCAGGGCATGGGTCTGGTTCATAAAACCAAAACCCTTTGATCGCATCACCAAACTGGGCCCGGGAACGGACAAACAAATCCGCCAGCAGCACCTCAACATGTTCCTGGACATTCATCAATACCCCCTTTGAAAATATGAAGGATGAATTATGAAGGATGAATTATGAAGGGGGAATGGTGAAGGATGAATGGTGAAGGTGTTTCCCGTGGGTCGGCGATGCACCAAAGGCAATGAAAGAGCGAGTTTGTGCGCGAGACCCCCTTCATCCTGCCTAATTCCTAATTCATCCTTATTTTCACCGGAGTTTACCCTTTTTCTGCCAGGTGCGTCAAAACCCAGACACAAGCTAACTTGGTCGCGCTTATGGTTTAGAACACAGGTGAGCAGGATTAGCCGATTTATTGGCTCCAGAAAAATCCGTAAATCCCATAAATCCGTGTTCCTCCTGTAACTGAAATGACCCCCCCCTCTGCAACTCTGTGAACAAGGGATGAAAACAACGAAAATATTGTAACACCTGTTACAATCTATTTAACAGAACCGTTTATCATGGTACTCAGGTCATACAACTCAGGTCATACAACAAGAGTTCCAGGTTTTAAGTCCCAGGTTGGCAAGTTAAACTTGAAACCGGCAATCTGAAACCAAAAGGCAGTAAACAATGAACAATCTGATAGGACAAACTATAGATAATTATCGGCTAGATTCTCTCTTAGGGGAAGGGGGGATGGGAGCCGTCTACCGGGCCCAAGACGTGAACCTGAACCGGCCCGTAGCCCTCAAGGTGATGCACGGCCAACTAGCCCGGCAGCCAGAGTTCCAACAGCGGTTTATGCAAGAGGCCCAGGCGGCCGCACGCCTCAGCCACCCTTCCATCGTCAACATCTACCACTTTGGCGTCCGGGCCGATTTCCTCTATATGGTTATGGAGTTCGTCCCTGGCCTCAGCCTGGGGCATACCATCCGTCGCTTGCAGCAAAGCGGGCAAGTCATCGAAATCCGGGAAACCCTGGCGATTTTAGCCCAGGTTGCCGACGCCCTGGGGTACGCCCATAAACAAGGAATCGTCCACCGGGATATTAAACCAGACAACATTTTACTGCGTAAACTGGAGCAGCCCGACCGCCCTGGCGAACCCCCTATCCGGGCTATCGTCACCGATTTTGGCCTGGCCAAGCTATTAGAAGGGGGCATCAATACCGCCACCGGCACCTTCATGGGCACTCTCCCCTATATGTCTCCGGAACAATGCCTGGGGCAGTCGCTCGATGGCCGGTCTGATCTGTACTCTTTGGGGGTGATGATGTACCAGTTGACCACCGGTCAGCTTCCCTTTGACATTAAATCCCCCACTGATGCGGTGATGAAACATATGCGTGAAATGCCCCCGGCTCCCAGTCTGATTAATCCAGGGCTGCCCAAACCGGTGGAAGCGGTAATTAAACGGGCCATTGCCAAGCAGCCGGATGATCGGTTTGCCACCGGGGAGCAGATGGCCCAGGCCACCCGCCAGAGTGCTGCTAGTTTGACGGCTGCTGATGTCACTACCTTTGCCCCGCCGCAAAACACGCTCAGTATTATGACCCAACTGCTGCCGGACAAAGCCCCGCCGCTGCCCAGCCATTTCGCTACCAACCTGACCGCTTTACCTTATGAGGCCCAACTCATCATTGCCCAACAAGGAGCCGAGCCACGGACGCGGCCGCTAGACAAACAAAGCCTGACCATCGGCCGCAGCTCCGAAAATGATTTGAGCCTGACTGGGGAAGGCGTCTCCCGCCACCATGCCCGTATTGAGCGCACCAGCCAGGGGTGGCAGGTTATTGATATGGGCAGTACCAATGGCACTTTTTTAGACGGGGGTAAATTGCTGCCCAATGTACCCCACCTGTGGGAGCAGGGACAGGTTTTACGGGTTGGGCCGTTCCATTTACGTTGGCGCAGCGCGGCCGCACCCCAACCGTTCCACTCCCCCGCCACCTACAACCCGACTGCCGTTCAGCCCATCCCCGCCGGGGCCACCCAGGTGTTGAGCAGCAGCGGTCAGATCACTATTGTCCTCAACCCCACCGAGGTCGAACTGCTGCCTGGTGAGCGGGCTATCGTGCAGGTTGATCTGTTAAACCAGGGAATGACAGTAGAGCATTTCCGGCTCAACATCACCGATATTCCCGCCGATTGGCTAACGATTGCCCAGGACACAATCCAACTGATGCCAGGGGGTAGGGGGAGTTTGACCTTCACCCTGCACCCCCCCCGCAGCGAGGCGGCAACGGCTGGCCCGCGCCCGTTCCGGCTGCGGGTGGTCTCCACGCTCAATACCAATGAAGCGGCCGCCATCACCGGTAAGCTCATCCTTAAATCGTACAGCGATTTTTACCTGGATATGCGCCCCACCCAATTGACCGATGGGCAAAAGGCCCGGCTGTTGATTAAAAACCAGGGCAATGCTCCAGCGGAGTTCCGGGTGAGCGGCCGCGATCCCGGCGAGGCGATCCGTTACCAGATTCACCCTGACCGGCTGACCATCCCCCCCGGTGAGCGGGCCGTCACCGAACTGATCCTCAATGCCAAAGAGCGTCCATTACTAGGGGCATCCCAGTTGAGACCATTTACGATGACGGTTCGCACGGCCTCAGAGCAGCAAAAGACAGTTTCCGGGCAGTTGAAGGTGCCCCCACGCCTGCCGGCCTGGGTGCTGCCTCTGTTAGGGTTCTTAGTCCTGCTGCTCTGTCTGGCGGGGGGAGCGGCCGCGATGGCTATCAGCAGCAGTAACCGGAACGCGGCCGCCACCCGCACCGCCAACGCTACGGCTACGGCTGTGGCTATTGCTCTGGGGCAGCAGGAACTCCAGGCCACTTTCTTAGCGGCTACCCAAACGGCGGAAGCGGCCGCATTAACAGCTACCCATGCTGCCCTGCCAACAGACACCGCGACCCCCACCCCTGAAGTTCCTGTCATCCTCTCCCCTGATGTGCCTACGGCTACCCATGAACCTACCCCGACCCACACCGTGCCCCCCACCCACACCTTTACCCCCACCCCGACGCCTACCGTCACCCCTACAGAAACCCCCTTCCCGGCGGGTTACTGGCATGGGGTTTGGGAAAGCGATTGTGAACATCTGGCGTGTGGGCGATTATCACTCACCCACCGGTCTGATCAAAACATCGTTACCGGCTCTTTTGCCAATGGGGCCGGCACCCTGGTCGGCATTACCGAAGCCAACCACCTCACCGGTACCTGGTCCGCCGGTGGTCAGACAGGCAGCTTTGATTTTTGGGTCACCCCCAGTGGGGATACCTGGTATGGCAATTGGAACAAAAGTTATGATTGGTGTGGCTACCGCGCTGGGGGGAGTGCCCCAGACCCATGTGGCATTGCTACCTGGTATGGGACGTGGCAAACTGATTGTGGTGCGGCAGGGTGCAACACTCTGACTCTGGAACAAAATGGTCAATTTGTGGAAGGAGCGTATGCTAATGGGCAGGGGCGAGTTGAAGGGTTGGTGGATGGCACCGCTTTTACCGGCAACTGGTTCCGCAACAATACCAATGGCTCCATCGGATTCTATATGATAGATGAAGGGACACAATTTCAGGGCAATTACAATAATAATAACGCCTGGTGCGGCCACCGGACCGGGGCGGCTCTTCCTTCGCCCTGTTTAGGGCAGGCGGTTATCGTTTTGCCGCCTATCATCGTCATAACTTTGCAGCCCGTCCTGCCTGTGCAGCCAATTCTTACCCTCTGGCCTATCATCATCCCCACGCTCACCCCCACGCCTGCGCCCTGAGATAGGAAACAGTGTAGGCTCTTGTAGAACGATTTACAAAATTGTTTTACAGCCGACCTGTCACCTCAGGACGTAATTGGCTACGATACAAACAAAAAGGACGCGGCCGCTCATCCGGCCACGTCCTTTTTTATTTCACCAACGAGACGGGTTGCAGGGTTCTAACCCGTTCCCTACCTCTGGTGACTAATCCTTACTCACTGATTATTGCTCACTGACTCGCCGGAAGCGGAAAAACAACGCGGCCGCTAACAGAGCCAATAACGAGATGAGGCTAACAGCCGCCAGGGGGGTGCTGTGGCCGCTGATGGCTGTCATCGTCACATCCGTCGGCGTCGAAATCGTCACCTGAAGCGAATCACTGCCTACCCCCCCATCATCATCCGTCACCGTTAGAATGGCGGTGAAAACACCTGTCGTGGTATAGGTGTGGCTGGTGGTCAGAACCCCGGTAACAATGTTGCCATCGCCAAAATCCCAACTGTAAGTATGTGTATCTAAGGTGCCAGGGTCGGTAAAAGAGCCGGCAAAATTGACCGGGTTATTTACCACCTGTGCCTGATCCGGGCCGGCCACAGCGGTGGGGGGCACATTGTTGACGGTGATGTTAAGGCTGTCTGAACTGCTGCCGCCGGCACTGTCCATGATGGTCAAGGTGATGGTGTACACATCCGATGGGGTACCGGTGGGGTCATCATCGAGATAAGTATGGGTTTCGGTGAATGGGGTCGCGGCCGCGTAAGAGTAGCTGATCACCGTGCCATCTCCCCAATCCACCATCAGGTCAAACGTATCTCCCTGGTCAGGGTCATTGATATTCCCTGTGAGAGTGGCCGTTTCATTTTCATTAATGGGTGAATTAACCGCCAGGCCTTCCAGGGTGGGGACAGTATTAGGGGTACTGCCTAGATCAATACTGAAAAATCCCTGCCCGGTAGCTACATTACTGGCATTCTTAATATTAGCCACGAAGTAAAAGATACCAGCATCAGAGAGATAGCCATCATCATTGCCGAAAGTGTTAAAGAAGGCGTCATCATCAAAGAGACCGTTGTTGTCCAGGTCAACTGGATCCCCCTCACGGGCGATAACCACCTGGTTGTTGTAAACCAGCACTCCATTGGTCAGCGTTGGTCCATTTGTGACTCCACCAATGACAAAATCACCGTTGCTGTTGCCTACATGCAAGAAGAAACAAGCGGCAAATTCTGTGTCGCTCCAATTTTCTGTTGAACCAGGGAAGATGGGTTGATCCCGCACGGCTAGCAGCCCATTGTTGCTAAACACCCAATCCTGGAGAGTCGTCGCATTGCCACCGCGGACATACCAATCCCCATTTGGGGCCAGATGGACATTGATAATGCCATTGAGGGCAACCGGTTCGGCAAAAGTTGTTCCAGGTAAAACAAACCCCTCCCGGACCACCACGGTGCCATTAACGACCACCACATCATCACTGGTCGTTGCCCCCAGGAGGTCTCCTTGGGCCAGATAGGTTAAACCATCAGGTGTTACCCAATAACTTTCCAGATCAAAAAATTCCCAGGCATCTGTGGCCCCAGTGGGGATGGTGACACCCCTTTGGGCGATGACATTGTTACCGAGGACAATGGCGGCATTGGTAGCCGCCGTCAGCCCGGTCAGACCAGTTCCACGCAGAGAAACTGTGCCATTGCTGGTAACAGAAGCGGAGTCCAGGGTAATTCCCCAGGATGCCCCAGCGAGCCCTGGTACGGGGTCGCCTTCACGAGCGACCACGGTCACCACATCTGTCGCCGAAATCATAACGATGACTTCATCAATGGTGGTAGCGGCGTCAGTGTTGGTCGCAAAGACCCACTGCCCGGCATTGTTAATGCCGACCTGGGTATCAATGGGGCCAATGTTTTCCGTGCCCCCAGGCCAGGGAGAGCCTTCTCTGGCTCGAACGACATTGTTGACCAGGATGATTTCATCGTTTAAGGTTGAACCACTGTTAGTCAGGGCGGTTAAAATCCAGTTGCCGTTGGGGCTGCCAAATACCCGATCAAAATGGGTGTTCCCGGTGCCTGGTTGGAACTGGAGACCGGGAATACCGGGCACATTGGCGGTGGGATGGCCAGGGATGTTGGAGTAAATGGTGGTAACGGTAAATGGGCCAGGGCCGCTAACTGTTTGGGCCGGGTGGGCGGCAAGGCTGGCAGTGGGGGCAATTAGGATGAGGAGAGCGATGAAAATACGAAGCAGATGACCGGGTATAACTGATCGGGGCATGATATTCCTCCTGGTGGAATTGCCAGCCTCTAAAACAGGTGTAAATTTGTAAAAGGCTGACAGTGGAAAAAGAGAGTAATAGGGATTACACCTAAAGGGTAGGTGTTGGGGTAAATTTTGTCAACCCACAAAAGCCAGGGTTTGTCTGTTCGGGGGCTATCAAAAGATCGGTAAACGGAGTACAATGGGGGTGAGGTACGGATTATGAATATTGAGACTACAGCCCAGTTGCGGCCGCGAAAATCCCCCCTTTATTTCACTGAACCAACCCCTCTCACCGGAGAAGCCTTGTACCGGATGAGTGGTTTAGGCCAGGTTGAGTTAGTGAAAGGTCAAATCAAACCAGTTAGGCCTACAGGTCATTTACATGGTTATATCGAAACCATCATCGCTTCCTTGCTTTTAGCTTTTGTCCAGGCAAACGGCTTGGGGCGTGTTCTTTCTGGTGAAGTAGGCATCTATACCCATCGGCGTCCTGATACAGTGCGTGGAGCTGATGTAATCTACATTTCTCACGAACGGTTGAGCCAAAACCAGCGCGAGGGGTATCTGACGGTTGCCCCTGAACTGGTCGTTGAAGTGATGTCGCCTGGGGATTCCTAAAGTGATGTACAGGAAAAGGTGCAGGAGTCCCTGGCAGTTGGTGTACAGTTAGTGTGGGTGGTGGACCCCCGGCTGCAACAAGTTTATGTTTATACTGTATCAGACGAGGTAGTGCGGCTGGGTAAGGCAGATAAGCTAACGGGTGGCGATGTGCTGCCCGGTTTTGTTATCACCGTAGGGGAACTGTTTATATGAATGGCGCGGCCGCAGGCATTGTGTTTGCTTTCCTTTTAGCTACTGCTTACGGGGCCGGTTTCCACCTGCTCATGGGCGGCCCGGCCCGGCGTATCCCCATTTACATCGCGGCCGCGTGGGCGGGGTTCACCGCAGGCCATTTCATCGGGGCTGTCATGGGCATCACCTGGTTCAAATTAGGTACCATCCACCTTCTCACCGCCAGCCTTGGGGCCTGGGCCGTTCTCATTCTGGCCCGCTGGCTCAGCCGACCCGAAGAAATGATAGGTGATGAGTGATTATTGATCCCGCTGCCTACCCATTTTGTGCCTCATTTTAACGGTGGTATACTCCATAAATTCATTCCAAAAAGAAGTAATCCATTAGAACATGACCGTGACAACTCAACCTACAGTAATATCTTCGGATACTCAGGCCGAGAAAATGGTGCCCACGCGCTATGTTGTTCTGGGTGTCATCGGCACCTTGCTCATTGTCGGGCTGCTCATCGCCCTGGTTCTCTGGCTGGCCAACAATTACGCTCCTCAGATCGAAGTTATCCGGGATATCTTTATTATTCTGTTAGCTTTCTCTTCCTGTGGTGTTTTGCTGGTAGGTATCCTGGCCGTGATGATGCTCATTCGGCTGGTGAATATGTTGGAGTTTGAAATTAAGCCGATTTTGGAGAAAACCCAGGAGACGGTCAATACGGTGAAAGGGACGACCCATTTTGTCAGCCAAAATGTGGTCAAACCCACCATTACTTTTAGTGGTTATGTGGCTGGGGTGAGCCGGGGATTGCGGGTCTTATTTGGCAACCCCAAAAGAAATTTACCAGATTAACGATAAGAGATTGAGCAGTTGATGGCTTAGTTTCTAACAAAGGAGATGGAAAAATGAGTGATAATAACAGTGGTGGTGATATTGGCGCGTTTTTGGCCGGATTTGTCATTGGCGGGTTGGTCGGCGCGGCCGCAGCCCTCATTTTGGCCCCCCAGTCGGGTGAAGAAACGCGACATCAGATTGTAGACCGCGGCCGCGAGCTGCGTCAGGTAAGCAGCGAACGGCTTCACGATGTCCGGCATAAGACCGAAGAGTACCTGCACGACGCCCAAGACCGAATGAAGGATGTTACTACCCACGCCCAAGAGCGTGCCCGTATTGTCTTGGATCAGGGCAAGGAAAAGGTAACCCAGGTTGTCAGCCAGCTTCGTCCAGACATTCACGAAGAAGAAGGAGACCCCTCTGCGGCCGCGTAAGCAAGCACCCCTTTCTGCCCAACTTACCAACCAACCACAAGAGGCGTCTCCCCTGGGAAACGCCTCTTTTTTGTCGCAAAGTGGCAAAGTGGCAAAGTGGCAGAGTGGCAGAGTGGCAGAGTGGCAGAGCGGCAGAGTGAAATCGTTACCTGAAACTTGAAACCTGAAACCTGAAACTCGAAACTCGAAACCCCCATGACCTCCCACCCCCTTCCTACCTTAGATACCCTTTTCGCCCTGCTTCCCAACGGGGCTGGGGGTAAACTAGCCGATGAGTGCCGTCGGGCTTACGATTTTGCTCTGGCTGCCCATGGGCAAAACTCCCGTGCTTCTGGCGAACTATACATCGAACATGACTTAGCTATTGCTAAAACCCTGGCCGAATTAGGCTTAGACAGCCCCACCATCATTGCCGGCTTGCTCCACGATATTCTTCTTCCCCATACCCAAATTACCCTGGAAAAAGTTGAAAGCCGGTTTGGTAAAGAAGTTGCGGCCCTGGTCAAAGGATTAACCAATCTGGAATCCTACACCGATAACGACAAGTACCAGGCCTTCCGGGGCAATGACAACGATCACACAGCCGAAGAAATCCGCAAAGCCATGCTCACTATTATTCAAGGGGATATTCGCATCATCCTCATTCGCATGGCCGATTATTTGCAAGATTTACGCAAAGCCAAAAGCTTACCTCACCACCAACAAATCACCCTGGCCCGGGAAGCAATGAACATTTACGCTCCCTTAGCCAACCGGTTAGGCGTCTGGCATCTAAAATGGGAATTGGAAGATTTGGCTTTCCGCTGCCTGGAAGAAGAGCGGTACAAAGATATTGCCCGCCGTCTAAATCAGCGGCGTGAAGAACGAGATGGCAAAATTAAAGCGGCTATCGAATCGTTGCAAAAAGCAATCCAACAACGGGGGTTGCGGGCCAAAGTGTTTGGTCGGCCGAAACATATTTACTCTATCTACCGCAAAATGGAGCGCAAACAAGTGGACCTGGATCATATCCACGACATCCATGCGCTGCGGGTCATCATCCAGACAGACAAACTGGCACAAGATCGAGGGGAACGGAAGCGCCAAGAATTAGAAGAAATTAGCCTTTGTTATCAGGTGTTGGGGATCGTTCACACCTTATGGCGGCCGGTACCCCAGGAATTTGATGATTACATCGCCAACCCCAAGCCCAATGGGTACCAATCTTTACATACCGCCGTCATTGATGATCTGGGACAAACCTTAGAAGTGCAAATCCGTACTGACAAAATGGATGAGTTTGCCGAACTGGGGGTAGCCGCGCATTGGGCCTATAAAGAGGGGGCGGGCAAACAAGCCGCTGCTCTGAACAAACGAATACAGGAGCTGCGTCAGACCCTGCTCAGTTTGCGGGGCAGCGAAGAAGCTCTCAGCGATAGTGAGCTGTTCAAAAGTGAAGTTCTCTCGGAGCGGATTTATGTTTTTACCCCCAAAGGAGACATTATAGACCTGCCGATGGGGTCTACCCCGATAGATTTTGCTTACCACATTCACACCGAACTGGGACATCGCTGCCGAGGGGCCAAGATCAACGGCAAGATGGTTAGCCTGGATTACAAGCTGCGTTCTGGGGATAAGGTGGATATTGTTAAAGCCAGCAAAGGGGGTCCCAGCCGGGACTGGATGAATGAAAGCCTGGGGTATACCGGCGATCCCCGTACCCGGGCTAAAATTCGGCAGTGGTTTCGTCAGCAAGAGAGGGAGCAAAATATTGAATATGGTCGGTCGGTGGTGGAGCGGGAGCTAAAGCGGTTGAATGTCAGCACCACTCTGACGTTGGCAGATGTAGCCCGTGCCATGCATTATGAGGATGTGGATTTGTTCCTGGCGCGGGTAGGGTTTGGGGATATTCAGAGCAATCAGATTACTGGGGCGATTGCCTTTTTGCAGCGAGAGCTTAAACCAGATGATGATCTGGCGCAGCTGCTCAAGCCACCCCCTTTGATAATGCCAGGTAAAGGGTTGAATGTTAAGGGAGTTTCTGGCCTACACACCAAGTTGGCGGGCTGCTGTTCCCCCATCGCCCCAGAGCCAGTGATAGGGTATATTACGCGAGGCAAAGGCATTACCATTCACCGAGTGGATTGCCCGACGGTGGTTAATATTACGGAAAAGGAGCGGCTGATTGAGGTAGATTGGGGGCAGGAAGAGGAGCGGTATCCCATTCCCCTGGTTATTCGGGCGTATCCCCGTTCAGGTCTGGCAGAAGAGATAGCTACAGTGGTTCGCGGCCGCAACATTCGCATTCCCAAAGCCAAAACCACCACTAGCAACGCCATGACCACCATTTACCTGGTCGCCGAGGTTGCCAGCCTGGCCGAACTAGATTGGCTCATCCACCGCTTTGAGAACATTGCCAACGTCTTTGAAGTCCGCCGCCAACGGTGGACGGAGTAGCTCTCAGTCCTCACTCTTCAGCCCTTTGGCCTCATACTATGCCTGTAGACCCTACACTTACCCCATTTTTTGCTCCCCAGGGTGTGGCTCTGGTGGGAGCGTCGGCCAATCCCATGAAGTTAGGGTTTGGTCTGGCACGTAACTTATTACAGAGCCATTATCGGGGGGCGATCCATTTTGTGAACCCTGGTGGGGGGATGCTTTTAGGCCGCCCGATGCTCCGTTCGGTGGCGGAAATTCCTGACCCGGTTGATCTGGCGGTACTGCTTATTCCGGCCGCGGCCGCGCCTCAGACCTTACGTGAATGTGCCCAACGGGGTATCCGCGCCGTCATCATCGCCTCAGGGGGGTTCCGTGAGGTTGGGGCCGAGGGGGCTGCCCTGGAAGTGGACTGTTTACACATTGCCCGCGAATATGGGCTGCGCCTCATTGGCCCCAACTGTATCGGGTTATTAGATACCCATTTACCCCTGGATACCACTTTTTTGCCCCCCCCTGGTCCCACGCCAGGCGATGTGGCCTTCATCTCCCATTCTGGGGCGATTTGTGCGGCGGTGATTGATTGGGCGCGGGGGCAGGGGTTTGGGCTTTCCCGCCTGATCAGTCTGGGCAACCAGGTAGATGTGGGGGAAACAGATGTATTGCTCCCGGTGGCGGCTGATCCGGATACCAAAGTAATCACCCTGTATATGGAAGGAGTACAGGATGGACGCCGTTTTATTGAGACGGCCCAGGCGGTCACGCGCCAGAAACCCATCGTTGCTCTTAAGGTAGGGCGTTCGGCCGGAGCCAGGCAAGCGGTCGCTTCCCACACCGGGGCGTTGGCCGGTGAAGATTCCGCTTTTACGGCCGCGTTTCGTCAGGCCGGTATTATTCGGGCCGACACCAGTGAAGAGTTATTTGATTGGGCACGGGCCTTAGCCTGGTGCCCTCTACCTCAGGGCCGCCGGGTAGGGGTACTGACCAATGCCGGGGGTCCAGGGGTGACGGCGGTAGATGCTCTGGATGGAGTAGGGTTGGTGATGGCCCATCTGGGCATGGTCACGAGGCAAAGGCTCCAGGAGATTTTGCCTGCGGCCGCCAATGTGCATAACCCGGTAGATATGTTGGCCGGGGCCTCGCCGGAGCAATATGCTGCCTGTTTGCGTATTTTGTTAGATGATGATGGAGTGGATAGTGTGCTGGTGATCTTGCCCCCGCCGCCTATGCACACTGCTGGGGCCGTTGCCCGCACCCTTATTCCCATTATTTACACCTCGGCCAAGCCGGTGGTGGTGGCCCTGATGGGTGAGCGGTTGATTCAAGAGGCGGTGGAACATTTCCGCGCCGCCCGGGTGCCGGAGTATCGTTTCCCGGAACGAGCGGCCTCAGCCCTCTCCATTTTGTCTGAACGAGCTGAATACCTGGCTGAAATGCGAGCCGCCGCTGTGCCCCCGCCAAACATTGACCGGGAGGCGGCCGCAAAAATTATGCAAGCGGCCGCAGACGGTTTTTTGCCCGCCCAGACGGTCAACGATCTACTCCGGGCGTATGGCATTTGTGTTCCCGAAATGGGGCTGGCTCGCACTCCTCAGGAAGCGGTGCAGTGGGCTGAACGGGTGGGATATCCGGTTGTGCTTAAAATTGCCGCTGAGGAAATCGTGCATAAATCAGACATTGGCTGTGTACAGCTCAACTTGACCGATGCGGCCGCTGTTATGGCGGCCTTTACGACGATTATGGTCAATGGGCGACAGGCTCAGCCAGCGGCCGCGATTGAAGGGGTAACCGTTCAGCCCATGATCCCTGCCGGGCAAGAGATCATCATCGGGGCCGTACAAGACCCCCAATTCGGAGCGATGATGATGTTTGGTTCAGGTGGAGTAGAGGTAGAGCAGTTAAAAGATGTGGCTTTTGCCCTGGCCCCGCTCACTGAAGCCGAGGCGGTCAAGATGTTAGCTGAAACCTGGGCCGGCCGCCGTTTACGCGGCTATCGCCATCTGCTGCCGGGGGATCAGGCGCAAACGGTAGAGACGCTGCTGCGCCTGGGGCAGCTAGCCGCCGATTGGCCCCAGTTGGCTGAAATCGAAATTAACCCCCTGCGGGTTTTGGCCCCTGGACAAGGGGTGGCAGCGGTAGATGCGCGGGCGCGGGTTAAGAAAGTAGCCAGTTAGCAGTCGTTTGGAATTAACTTCATGGAGATTGGTTCAATCTTTGGAGATTGAATTAATCTGAAACCGCTAAGATCGCGCTTGTTTAATGGGAAGTAAGATGTGGAAGATGCTGCCAGGATGGTTGAGCGGATCATATCCCTCACTCTCTACCCAGATGCGCCCATTGTGTGTTTCAATGATCCCTTTGGCAATGGCTAACCCCAGGCCAATCCCCCCCCCCTGGAAGGCTGATTTACTGGTGGAATGGTGCTGAATAGAGCCTAATACCTGGAACCGCTCAAAAATATGTCGCTGGTTTTCCAGGGCAATGCCTACGCCGGTATCCTGAATCATCAGGGCGATAGTATTATTATCTACCTGCCGACCAGAAATGGTGACGCGGCCGCTGTCTGGGGTAAATTTAATCGCATTGTTAATCACATTTTCAAAGGCTAACTTTAGCAAGGTGGCATCCCCGTCCACTTTAGGCAGTTGGTTTACCACGTCATCTAAAAATATCTCTACCTGCCGCTCCTTGCTCAACTTCTTCTGCTCCGTAACAATCTGGTTGCTCAATTGGAACAGATTGACCGGGATAATAGATAAATCCAGGTTGCCGGAAGCGATGCGTGAAACGCTGATGATGTTGTTAATAATATCATTGAGCCGATCAATCCCCTGGTTTAACCCCTGGACAATATAAGCTGCATCCCCCAAACCGACCTCTTGAAAGGCTTTCTCTTTATCTTTGAGTAAAAAAGCATACCCGTTAATTAGCGTGAGCGGCGTTCGCAGCTCATGGGAGACCAGGACAATGAAATCGCTTTTCATCTTGTCCAATTCCCGCAGCCGCTGGTTGGCTGTCTGTAATTCCAGGACTTTGTTTTCCAGCCGCTCAACAATACTCTGGGCGTACAGGGTGAGATGTTCGCTCTGTTCTTCGGGGGAGAGGGATTCAATCTGGCCGGCCATGAATGCTTCGACCTGACCAGGGAATTGGGCGACGTTAATCGGTTTGGTGAGGAAACCAGTACATCCGGCCGCCAAAGCCTGCTCTCGGCTGCCAGGGCTGATATTGGCCGTCAAGGCGACGATGGGGGTATGGCTGAAATGGGCCAGGCTGCGTAAACGGGTGGTGATCTCTTTGCCGTTCATACCCGGCAGGTTGATGTCCATGAGGATGAGCTGCGGCCGCTCCTCTTTGGCTAGACGCAGCCCATCCACCCCATTGCTGGCAACAAAAACGCGGTATCCGCGACTTTGCAGCACTCGCTCCACAAGCCGTTGGCTGGCTATATCATCTTCAATATATAAGACAGTACGAGTTTGGGTCATGGTGTTTTATATTATTTTGCCTCGAATATGACTTAGCAAATCTACATCCATAAAAGAACCCTTTTCCCATAAACCATCTACCTGGCTGTCTAGCCAACGCTTTTCTGTTGGGGTCAGGGTTTTGGCGGTAATAACAATAATCGGTATATCTTGTAAAGCGGCATCCGCTTTCATCGCCTCAACGACGGCAAACCCATCCAACCCGGGCATCATCAGGTCTAAAATGACTAGATTGGGCCGGGTACGCCGTATCAGATTTAGACCGTCCAGGCCGTTGGTGGCTTCCTCGATGTGGAAATCTCCCTGGGCCTGTAAGATGCGCCGCATCAGGCGGGTAGCATCTGGATTGTCTTCGATAATAGCGATGCGCTGGACACGAGGGTCCAATTCTTCTAAGGCGGTGAGCAGACCTTCTTCACGGCCGGGCGCGGCCGCGTCCTCGGCCAGCACCATATCCCGGGTATGCTGTTCCCCTACAATATGTTTCTCAACCGGGAAAGTATGACCTGAACAGTTTACCACGACAACTTCATCTCGTCCTATAATGCCTTGATGAATTAAATTAAACAATCCAGCAAAAGTCACCCCCGTTGCCGGTTCCACCGAAAGCCCATCCATTTTTGCCAAAACATGCAAGGCACGAAACGCTTCTGCGTCCGTGACCGTGGCCATCGTCCCCCCATGTTCTTGAATCATCTCTCGTAATACCTGGTACGCTTCCCCCGGTTTACCTGTGGCTAAAGTCGTTATATCTGTTGTAGGATTCTCCACGTCAAACGGCACTGGTGAGCTATTCTGAAAAGCGTTCACCATAGGCGCACAACCGGCTACCTGGAAAATAGCCAGCTTAGGCACTCTATCAATCAGCCCCATCGCCTTCAATTCACGGAACCCTTTGATGACTCCCACCGGACCTAACCCCCCACTGACCGATTGTAAATACCAATCTGGGGCTTTCCAGGCAAAACGGCCAGGGTTTGGCAGGGTGTAATCAGAGCCAGCCATGATCGATCCTAGCTGTTCGGCTACCTCAAACGCCAACGTCTTCATCGCTTCTTTGGCTGAGATCGCCCTTACCCCTTTATCCAAGAAAATTCCTTTGCTTTGGGCGAACTCTGTGGCGACCTGTTTGCATTGATCATACGTCCCGGCCACTTTAATCACTTCTGCCCCATACAGGGCTACCTCACGCATCTTTTCCGCTGGCACCGAACTGGTAACAAATGTCCATAACTTAATTCCGGCGCGGGCACAAAACGCGGCGTAAGCAATGGCTACATTGCCCGTTGACGCCACGACGGCCTCCGTGATTCCGGCCTCTTTCATCACCGAAACGGCAATAGCCGCCTGTCTATCCTTAAACGAGGCGGTTGGCCCCTGCCGTTCATCTTTTATGTAAATATGATCATGCCCCAACAGCAGCCCTAAATTATGGGCTTGAATGAGCGGCGTCCAGCCCTCGCCCAGGGAAACGATATTCGCTGGATTGTGAATGGGCAATAAATCCCGGTAACGCCATAAACTGGCCCCATATTGAGCCAGCGCGGCCGGCCACTGATGGGCCACCAGAGACAAATCATAAACAGCATCTAACCAGCTTTGCCCACACTGGGGGCAGACGGTATAGGGTTGGGTATAAGGTGTCTGGTGTTGGCATGACCGGCACCGGATAGAAAAAGGTTCTCGCATAATGGGCGAATTTTGACCGTATCACCGGGTGCTGTCAAGCGTATCACAGTACCAGAGGGCAGTTATGAGGTTTGAGGGTTTGTGGTCTGGCTTTGGGTAATGGGTAGGGTGATCATAAAGATGGTACCACGTCCTACTTTACTTTCAACCCAAATATCGCCCCCATGTTGTTTGGCCAGCCAACGGGCAATGGGCAGACCCAGGCCAGTGCCCCCGGCACTGCGGGTGGGGCTGGAATCTACCTGCTCAAAGGGTTGGAATATTTTATCAAAATCCTTTTCGGCAATTCCCATTCCCGTATCAGCAACAGAGATGAGAACATGGGTATCGCCATGGCGGCGAATGGTCAGGGTAATATGTCCCTCTTCGGTGAATTTGGCAGCATTGGAGAGGAAATTCATCAAAATTTGGCGCAGCCGGACCTGGTCGCCATCTATAAAGGGTAAATCTGGCTCTAAATGGGTACGCAGTTCAATCTGGCGATCTTTGATTAACCCACGGGTGAAGGCCAGCACATCATCGCTGATGGCATAAAGGTTGACCGGTTGAAAATAAAGTTCCATCTTGCCAGCTTCAATTTTGGCCTGATCGAGAATGTCATTGATCAGTTTGAGTAAATGCTGACCACTGTTGTTAATGGATGTCAAATCTTCTTCTTGAGCCTGGCTGATAGGGCCGTCTATGCCTTTGAGCATGATGCGGGAAAAGCCAATGATGGAGTTGAGTGGTGTCCGCAGTTCATGGGACATGTTGGCCAGGAATTGGGTTTTGAGTCGGTCGAGCTGACGTAACTGTTCGTTGGCGTTTTCAATTTCCTGAAAAAGTTGGGCATTGGCCATCGCCAACCCGGTTTGGGTGGCGATGGAACGCAGCAGCTGCACTTCATTATCCCCATATGCCCCAGACCAGTGAGAGGCCAGACCAAGTAAGCCGATGGGGTTGTTTTCCTGGAGAAGGGGCATCCAGATGGTGGAGCGTAAGGCTGCTTGGGCAGGCACCATCTGGCTGAGGCCAGTTTCCCGCAAGATGGCGCAACTGCTATCGGCGGTGTAGGGTAGGCGGGTGTAGAGAAAGCGGTATAGCTCGTTAGTTGAGCCGACCATACGGGAGGGGATGGTGAGGGGGGTATCATTGTAGAGAGTCAGGAGTGGGTTAA
Organism: Anaerolineae bacterium; assembly: GCA_023384415.1. Classification (GTDB taxonomy): domain Bacteria; phylum Chloroflexota; class Anaerolineae; order Promineifilales; family Promineifilaceae; genus Trichofilum. The sequence continues at coordinate 76,311 of JAHDWJ010000017.1, read as the reverse complement.
AGGTTTGGGTGGTGGAATCATAAAGGGCCAGGATAAACGCAGTATTGTCCATTAGTTGGCCGGTCTGCTCATAAACGATGCGACCTAATTGGTTCAGGTCAAGGGTTCCGGAGATGGTGGCCCCAATTTGGTTCAGGGTCATAAGTTCTCGGTTGCGCTGCACGGCTTCATCATATAGTTTGATGCTTTCGATGGCTGTGGTGAGTTGGTCGGCCAGGGTTTGTACGAAGTTGAGGTTGGCGGGGGTGAATGGATCGGTGCTGGTAATGGCGTCCAGACTGATCCAGCCGATGGTTTCTAGCTGGCTGATGAGGGGGACGAGGAGAGAGTATTGTGCTTCGAATTGGTGGAGATGGTTATAGATGACATCGGTGGGGATGTGGGAGGCGGTAGCCTGGATAAGGAGGGGCTGACGGGTACGGGATAGGGTAAGATAGCGCCAATCGTTGGCTTCGCAGATGAATTGATCGTTTAACTGACCGGGCATATTTTCGGCGGCAACGCGGCCGCGCCCACTCCTTTTATCCATTAACACCACCCGGCATTGGGGTACCCCGGTGTATTGGGCAATTTCGGCGATGGTGAGGGCCAGGGCATCTTCTTGGGAAATTGCCTGGTTCAGGGTGCGGCTGATGCGGTACAATGCCCCCGTTTCCCGCAGCAGTTGTTGGTTGGTTAAAATAATAGCTGCCTGGTCACATAGGGTAACGAATGGTTGCAGCTCCTCATGGGTAAGCGGCCGCGCCTCGATTCGGTTGAGAGCCAGGGAGCCAACCCATTGGTTATTCCGCTGAATGGGGATGAACGCGGCCGCACGGATATGGTTTATTTGGAAAAGCGCCCGTACATCCCCATCTAGCTGTTCATCTTTTTGCCCATCGGTAATGGTAATAAGCCTATTCTCCCGTACCATCTCCAGGAGATTGTATTGATTCCGCTGCACCGAACGAGGCATCCCTCGGAACGGCTGACCATCGTGTCGCCAAAAAGCGTGAACGGTGATGTGATCTCGGTTTAGCTGATCCTCGGCCAGCGTGTGGCACATATCTACCAGCCCAGATTGGGCGGCAAAATCAACCAAAATTTGGAACACCGTTTGAGCGTTTCCGGCTTCCGTCAGGCGGCGGCCCGTTTCATACAGTTGATTTGTCTGCTGGAGATTGCTTTGCACCTGCTGGAAAAGGGTAGCATTTTCAATAGCGGTGGCGATCTGATCCGCCAGAGCTTGTAAAACTGCCTGGTCCTGGGTGGTAAACGGGGCGTTGATACGTTGGATAGCCAATGCCCCGATATGACGTTCCCGGCTGCGTAAAGGCAAAATAAGCTCGGCTGGCTGCTCGGTAGAGACGAGGGCTGTGGGTTGATTCAGCTGGGCCACTCCCCCAGACATAACATTTACAATGAGGCTGAAGGTCAGACGGGAATCCATCTGCCCGCTTTCGGCCTGGAGGTTGATCTCATTGTCCTGGCTGAGAAACAGAGCTACATAATGAAAGTTAAACCGAATTTGGATGAGCGAGACGACTGAGTGGATGAGATCATCCCGCTGTAAAAAGGTGGACGCAGCACGGGAGACCTCGGCAGCAACCTGTAATTGGGTGGAGTAAGAGCGGGTGGCCTGGAGCAGTTGGGCATTGTTGAGGGCGTTGCTCATTTCCCGCATCAGGGAGTGAAGGAATAATTTTTCTTCGTGGGGGAGTTCGGCTGTTTCGGGCAGTTGCAAGAAGCCAAACGGTTGTTCGCCGATGACCAGGGGATATTCTGGGGCTGCGGCCGCGATGGGCCCCACCGTTCGTTTCAGATGAATGATTCCCTGGCTGATATGGGCGGATAGGCCGCTGTCATCCGCATTCCACAGGCTGTCTACATAGCGGCCATGCAATATTTCTAGCTCTTGGGCGCGGTCTCGGGCTTCCAGGAACAAAGTCAAATTACGCCAGAGGGTGGTGAGATTGGTGGCAAAGGTTTTGAGGAAAAGGGGCAAATCGTCGCTGTTGCTGGTTGCGTGGTTGGCGCGGGCCACGATGGCCCCCATTAGCTTATGACCCATGTTAAGCATAACCCCAGTACGATACCCTGGTGCGCCTTCATCTAGTGTTGTTGGTAGATGGAACTCCCCGGCCCGCCGCAAATAATCCGGTTCAAAGATACGCAGCGCGGCCGCGACCTCTTCGTACTCTGGTAAAATCCCATCCAGTAGATCTGCTGTTGTGGTGCGAACCTGCCACATTTGCCGCTCACTTTGCCAGCTATAAATCGTAACATCCGTCAGCTCCAACTTGCGGCATAGACCGCTGACAGCCGCATCCAACAAGGATTGTTCCTGACGCAGCAAAGCTAACTCACTATTGAGTTCCAGCAGTTGCCGCAATGTCTCACTTCGCTTCTCCTGCTCCTCACGCTGCCGCTCTTGCTGTTGTAACTGTCTTGTCAGGGAATTCTGGAGGGCCTGTTGGGCCGCTTCTTGCGCTTCATAAGCGGCGCGCTCCCGTGCCAGGCTGAACTGTTCCAGGAAGAGTAACTGAAATTCAGTGATACGGTCAGTAATTCTCTCAACTTGATTGGCCCCATTTTGCCAATGAACTGGCTGAGTTACGGTTCGCACAAGGGCCGTGCCTGTGGTGAGAGCCATCCCTTGCTGGGCAAATGTTGTCGCCAGCGATTTTATCGCCCCATCCCTGGCCTGACCGACCACCCATTGGGCAAACAGATCGTACAAAGCCTGGGCCACCGCTTCAGCCCGCCGGGCTGAGGTTAGAACCCCCCGATTATCAATGGCATGGCGAATAAACGTCTGACGCAGCTGCTCCAGAAGTTCAGGCTTTTTTTGTTGCAGAAGATGGTCCAAAGCAGTCATAACACAGCCATCAATCTCTACTCTCTAATCACTCAGGTTGGCAATCGCTCTTTCACGGAAGAGTTAAAAAAGCGGCATTTAGCTCCATATCTAGCAACGCCAGCTCTTCCTGTTTGATAAAATCATCAGGCAGACCTAAAAACCGGACCAATGGCTCAATCGAACTGATTTGCCAGGGAGCAAGCATATCGGTTATTTCCTGAGTTGTGTATAGCCAGATAGGCATACCGGCATTGGCAAACAAGTTTATAACTTGTAAATAGTTGGGGGTGATGGTGGGGGTAACACGAGATTGAAAGGCTACGAATATGGTTGAGCCAGGGGGTGCCCAGGCAGCTAATTTTTGGGCCATTTCCTGGATGATGGGTTGGGGTAGGAAAATAGTTATAGCATTGATGCCAATGGCAACTTTTTCCCCTGAAATAAACAGTTTTGCTGTGGCTGGGTGGGCCAGGATTTGCTCAACCCGAGCGGCGTTACCAAAAATGTACGCTACATGTTCCAGGTGTGCCAGATAGCTTTCTCCATAGCTGATGGCGACTGGATTAATGTCGCTGTAAAGGATGCGGGTGTCATTGGGCAAAATGGCGTGCAGATGGTCTGCGGTGGGCAAGCCAGAGGCCAGGTCTAAAAATTGGCGGAACCCCTGGTCGTAAAGGATTTGCCCGGCTTCCTGGATGAAAGCGCGGCGCAAACGAATGACTTTGGGTAAGGCCGGCCACAGGTGAATGAGCTTCTCTGCGGCCGCACGGTCCACTTCAAAATTTGCCATCCCCCCTAACAGGTAATCAAAAATGCGGGCAGAGTTTGGCGCAGAGGCGTCAAAAAAAAGGGCTGCCGGGTTAGTAGGGTTTTTCTGCAATAACTGTTCTGGCGAAAGTTCTTTTGTACTCATCATTGACTCTAGGCAAAAAGCTCACGCAGCGAGACAAAGGGGTAGAGTTAGCGGAAGGAAATTTGTAACTATTTGTGCCTGTTTTCTGGGAACTCATCGTTTGGTTTTGATCTGTCCCAGGTGCAGTGATGCTTCAGGCAGATGCAAATGATCGGCCAGGGCTTGCAGACCAATGGTGACAATTTTCTCGACATCGGCCGCCCGGTATAGGTTGGCGCTGACTTCATTGAGAAGCTGCTGCCGTTGAGCGCGGGCTTCCGCACTCGCCAGAAGTTGGGCATTGTCTATGGCAACGGCCAGTTGGTCGGCCATGATTTGTAATACGCCTACCAGCTCTTGACTAAAGGCGTTGGGGATAACACTTTGCACCGTTAAGGCGCCAATGATGTGGTTAGGTGTCCGGAGAGGTAAGGCCAGTTCTGAGCGGGTCAGGGGCAGGTTGGGGTTAAAGAGCCATTCAGCGGAGAGGGTGACATCTTGTTCGATGCGTGGTACCCCGTCGCCGGTGGCTCGACCAATGAGAGAGTTTCCCCCCACAAGGAGTCGGCGGCCTTGGAGCCGTTGGATACGACCAGCCTCACCAGTACCTGCCTGAAGAATGGCGTAGCCGGTGGCTTTGTCAATGAGGAACAGCCCGGAGTAATAAAGGTCAAACCGTTCTGGGATTAAATCCACAGCGGTTTGGATGAGATCGGCGACATTTTGCATCCCGCTCGCGGCCGCGGCCACTTCGGCGGCGGTTCGGAGCCATAAACTTTGCTGTGATTGTACGGCTAAAGCGGCTTTGGTTTGCTCTAGCAGCAGTTCATTCTGAATGCTGACGGCTAACGGGCCGGCAATTGTTTGCATCAACCGCATATCCCGTTCATTCAGGGCTGAGGCGTCATCCGCATTTTCTACGGCCAATACCCCTATTAACTCATCACTGACCTTGAGAGGAACGCCTAACCAGGCGTTGGGGCTGGCCCCAACGGTAAATGAACCTAACTCTTCACGCACCTGCTCCAACCGTTCATTGATCAGCAGCGGTTGGCCGGTACGAGCCACATGACCACTGAACCCCTGGCTCATGGGAAGGGGGCCAATTTGGGATAAATCTAACTCTTCGCCATATTCAAAGGCATAATCCCAGGTGATGGTCTGGTTTTCCAGGTTAACTAGCAGTACAGACATCCCCGTGGCTTCAACGAGGGAGAGGATTTCCCGGCGTGCGGCCGCATAAACAGCACGGACATCTTTGGCCTGGGAAATAGCCAGACTGAACCGGTTGAGGGTGCTGAGTTCGGCCACGCGGGCCTGGGAATCACCAGTGAGCCTGGCATTATACAGGGCTGCGGCCGCTTCTTGGGTCATCGCCTGGGCCAATTGCAGTTCATCAGGAGTCAGTGGGCCAAAATTAGGCAGCCGGTACAACTCAACCATGCCGGTCACTTCGCCGCCACTGATCAAGGGAATCTCTACCCCAGAGATCGCTCCCATTTCGGCCAATAACTGCTGTTGGGCTGGTTCAATTTCTGGATCATCGTGGTGATAAATAACCGTTTCTTTTCCCTCAAGGACGCGGCGGGATGAAGGAAAATCGGCCAGAGGGTAAACCTGATATTCAATCTCATATTCCCCTATCGGTTTGTGTCCATCATTAAAGAAATAATTCCCTTTAGAAATCACGACATTACGTTCTTTGTCCCACTCTGAGATAACCACCCGGTTCACTCGGAGACGCTCAGCCAGGACGCGAGCAGAGCGACGGTAAATTTCGTTGACATCCATAGTCGTTGAGAGGACATCAGATAAGGCGAACAAAGATTCCAGTTCATTGAGGCGGGCTTGAACAGCCGCAAATAGGTGGCTGTTTTCCAGGGCCAGGGCCAGCTGATCGGCCATCAGTTGCAGCGCGATGATATCTTCCGGCTGAAATATATCTGCCTCATCACTTTGCACATCCAGAACCCCCAGCAGGTGGTCATGGGCCAGGAGAGGGAGAGCTAATTCCGATCGGGTGGCTGGTAATTCGGGCAGGTTAAGATAGTCGTTAGCTTGACTGACATCGGGGACGAGGCGGGGTTGGTGGTTGAGGGCAACCCAGCCGACGATGGAGTTAGGGGAGAGGGGGAGAGAGAATTCTTTGCGGAGCAGGGCGGGGCCAAGGGGGCCAGCGGCCGTGTGCAAAACAAGTTGGGTCTCCGCTTCATTCAATAAAAAAAGGCTGGTATGGTAGAAATGAAACTGATTGTTGATCACTTGCACCAGTTCGGGCAAACTTTCGGGCAGGTTAAGTGAGCGGCTGGCAGTATGAATGACCTGCGCCCCCATGGTCAGATTTTGCACCGTGCGCTCTAATAGGGTGAGTTGTGCTTTTAAGGCATCGGTTTCTGAACGGGTCACATTTAAGTCAGGGGAGCTGGGTCTGCTTAACCCAAATCCCAAACAGATTTTCCGGCCAATATATCGCGAATCTGGTTAGGAAATTTATCCGCATCCAGAGGTTTAGAGAGAAAGCCATCAAAACCAGCTTCCTTTGCTTTTTGCATTTCCGTGGGGCTGGCCTGGGCTGTTACCACAACAACCAGGGTGTCTTTGAGCTTTTCGTTAGCGCGAATCTGGATCAAGGCTTCGTATCCATCTTCGTGGGGCAGCCGTAAATCCATCAGGATTAGATCTACCCGGGGCATGGTGTTGGCAAAATCTACCACCCCCCAGCCGGTCGTTTTCCATTCAGTACGTTGCACTCCAGTAAAAGCGAGAAGCCGGGCAATCAGGACGAAGTTGGGGACATTGTCTTCTACCACCAGGACATAGGCGTTTTCTGGGGCAATGGCTTGTTTCGGTGCGGTTTCGCTCATTGAGTTTTCCCTCTGTGGCGGTTTAAGGTAACATCATTTAACAAAAGCTGCCGTTAGGATAGCGTTAATTTAACTGGTAAACCCTTTGGCATAATTGAGTGGTGAATGGTTCATAGGGACCTCCCTATGAACCATTCACCGATTCATTTGTTCATTACTGGGGCAGTTTTAGTACCATACCCACGCGAATAGCGGATGGATTATCGCCGATGGTTTGTTTGTTGGCTTCGTAAATATCTTTCCACCGGTTGGCGTTTCCGTAATATTTAAGGGCAATGGCGCTGAGGTTGTCCCCGCTGACGACTTTGTGTTCGGTAGGGGCAGCCGGCTCTGGGGTGGCTGGTGGAGTGGGGGTGTCTGGGGTGGGCGCGGCCGCACCGGACCCCATTGTCCGGCGTAATTGAGCGGCGGTGGGGTCATCAATTTCCGGGCGGTCTCCTTGTTTGCCTAAAACGGTGGCTTTGGGGGCAGTTTCTGGAGGGGATTGGCTCCCGGCCCGGTCTTTCTGTAGCTGGCGTAATTTGTCACTAATGTTGCTCATGGTTATCTCCTGGGGAATCGGTTTTTAGTTTCTAATATTGGTACGGTTAGTATAGCTCTGGGACGAATGTTTGCTCGTTGATGGGTGGCCGCACATACGCCTGGTTATCCTCTCGTGGGGGCAGCTCAATCGGTTCAGGCAGGACATCTTCATAAGGAATCTGGCTCAGGATATGGCTGATGCAATTCAGGTGGGCCCGTCTTTTGTCATCAGCGTTGACGACATACCAGGGACACTGTTTGGTATCCGTATAGGCAAACATTTTATCTTTGGCCCGGGAATAATCTATCCAGCGACGCCGTGATTCTATATCCATTGGGCTAAGTTTCCAACGTTTGTTAGGTGAATGGGCGCGGGCTTGAAAACGCCGCTCCTGCTCTTCATCGCTGACGGAGAACCAATATTTTAACAGGATAATACCTGCTCTTACCAACATACGCTCAAATTCGGGGCAGGAGCGCATAAACTCCTGGTACTCATCTTCACTGCAAAACCCCATCACCCGCTCTACGCCAGCCCGGTTGTACCAACTTCGGTCAAAGATAACCATTTCCCCGGCGGCCGGCAGGTGGGGGACATACCGTTGAAAATACCATTGGGTTCTTTCTCGCTCGGTGGGGGCGGGCAAGGCGACAACGCGGCAGCCACGGGGGTTCAGGTATTCGGTGATCCGTTTGATGGTGCCCCCTTTACCAGCGGCGTCTCGCCCCTCGAAGATGATCACTACCCGCAGCCCTTTTTCTTTGATCCAATATTGCTGTTTAACCAACTCTTCTTGCAGGCGGTCTAGCTCTTTTTCATAAAACTTTTTGCTGAGGCCAACAGTGCCGGGGGGCATGGCTTCGGCCAGATCTGCGGCCGCGTCCTGAGCTGTCTGTTCTATTTTCCCGTGACCTTTGTGGCTCATGGTATGGTATCCTGATGACAGAAGAGCGTGATACTGGGGATTATAACACGAAATTTGCTTGAATTAGCGGTGAACCTTGGCCATTCTTTGTCTGAGGTGATTGACAAAGGCAAAGTGGCCTTCCAGAGGAGTCCAGGGGATTTGATTGCCCAGGCTCACGGGAAAGTGTGGTTGGTCAAAACAGAAGGGGAAAAGCCTGACGGGGTGATAGGGGCCGTCAGCAGTATGCACCTGCACGACGGCACCCAATATCGGCTAATGGGTGATTTGTCAGCCTATCCCCAGGCTGCCCTGGCTGAGCCAGGCCTGGAAGATGGGTGTGTCTGGTTGATGCAGGGGGGTGATGAGTAAAACGTGAGGCGTGAAGCGTGATTTTGATCACGCTCCACGTTTAGCTCTGGCGGGATGAAGGGGTAGCTGCGAGGCGGCCGCGGGAGGTGATCAGCAAAAGAAACAGGATCGGAACGGTGATAACCCCCAGCAAATAAGCTCCTAAAAGTAAAAAAATCATGGTGGCTGTGGTTATAAACATCTCAGATACTCCTTGGAATTATGAAGGATGAATTATGAGGGATGAATTATGAATAGCATCAATCTGTGAGTTCTTCCCATCCGCCTTCATTTCATTAATGGCTCCCCCTGCACTCCTTACCCCTTTTCTCCCAGTCAGCATAACACAGCCGTCCTCACCCAAGGGTAAACAGCGGGTGAAAAGAAGGTGTAAAGTTGTTTACGGGGTGAGAATACACAATAGGCTGAGGCCCCGGTATAATCCGGGTATGGTTGGTATTACTTTAGATGCTTTCTCTTCCCCCTGGCCGGTGGATTGGACACAGGAGTTTGGCCGCCCGGCCCCTTTGGTATTGGAAATCGGTTTTGGCAACGGTGATTTTCTCATTCATCAGGCTCAGTCGCGGCCGCAAACCAACTTCATCGGTTTAGAAGTCTCCCTCCCTTCCCTCAAAAAAGCCGAAAGGAAAGTACACCACGCCGGGTTGACCAATGTGCGTGTCTTACACAACCCGGCCAACATGGTCTTGTGGCTGCTTCTGCGGCCGCAAACTCTCGATGGTCTCTACCTCAACTTTCCTGACCCCTGGCCCAAACACATTCTGCGCCGCGTCGTCAATGACCAGTTTCTCCACCTGGCCGCCAGCAGGATGAAACCAGGGGCATTCCTGGACATCGCCACCGACCACCCTGATTACATCCCCTGGGTCATTGAACATCTGGAGCGGACACCTTACTTTAGCAGCCGTCGGCCCACCAGCTTTGTCACTGAGGACGATGAGCGGTTTCGCACCAAATATGAGCAGATCGCCCTGGCTGAGGGGCGGGTGTGTTACTATTTCCATTGGCAGCGCAACGAAGCCGCGGCCGCGGACCTGTTTCCCATTCCCCAGGAGAAGCCCATGCCCCATGTCATTTTGCACTCCCCTCTCCCCCCCGACGAACTGGCCCGCCAGTTTCAGCAGCAGCGACACCAGCAAGGAGAGATGTTTATCAGCCTGGATGAGCTGTTCCAATCCGCCCGCACCGGGGCCTTACTGGTTGAAACATACATCCATGAGTCAGCTTTGACCCAGCGGGTTGGCCTCACCATTCACCAGCGTGAGGCTGGCCGCTACATCATTGGCCTGCACGAGCTTGGGTTCCCTCGTCCTACGCCGGGGGTACAATTCGCCATCTACACCCTTGCCCAATGGCTCTGCTCTCTCCATCCCGCCAGCCATATCCTCAGCCATAACTTAAACCCAGATGTCGGTGAGCGGCTGGCAAGTTTAGCCACGAATTCTTTCTATGATTCCTCAACTCCACCTCTATAACACCATGACCCGCTCGGTTGATCCGTTTGTGCCCATTATGCCGGGGCAGGTGGGGTTGTATGCCTGTGGCCTGACCGTCTACAACTACGCCCACATTGGCAATTTACGCACCTACATTTTTGAAGACATCTTACGCCGTGCCCTCACCTTCTTCGGTTATCAGGTCAACCACGTGATGAACGTCACCGATGTCGGTCATCTCATCTCCGATGCTGATGAAGGAGAAGATAAGATGCTGCTGGGAGCGCGGCGTATGGGGCAGTTGGCCTGGGAACTGGCCGAGTTCTATTGGCAGGCGTTCCGCCAGGATTTACGCCATCTCAATATTCTGGAGCCGCATATCTGGTGCAAAGCCACCGACCATATCCCCCAACAAATTGCCCTGGTGCAGACACTGGAAGCTAAAGGGTTTACTTACACCCTGGAAGATGGGGTTTACTTCGACAGCTCCAAGCTGGATGATTACGGTAAATTGGCCCGCCTGGACGTGGCCGGTTTGCAGGCTGGGGCACGGATTGAGATGGGGCAGAAGCGGCAGCCCACTGATTTTGCTCTATGGAAATTTTCGCCCCTGGGCCAACAGCGGGATATGGAATGGGACAGCCCCTGGGGGGTTGGTTTTCCTGGCTGGCATATCGAATGTTCGGCCATGGCCTTGCATTATTTGGGGGAGCAGTTTGATATTCATTGCGGTGGGGTAGATCATATCCCGGTACACCATACCAATGAAATTGCCCAAACGGAGAGCGCGACGGGGCAAAAGCCCTGGGTCAACTACTGGCTGCATGGAGAGTTTTTGATCATTGCCCCAGATGAGTCTGGGAAAGATGAGATCAAAATGTCCAAATCTAAGGACAATTTTCTGACCCTGGCTTATCTGGAAGAGCAGGGATATGACCCACTGGCCTATCGGTATTTTTGCCTGACCGGCCATTACCGCTCCCCGTTGACTTTTTCCTGGAGTGGTCTGGATGCGGCCGCGAATGCCTTCAACCGCTTCAAACATCACATTCTGGAACTGCGGGGTCAGGCCCAGGCCAATGCTCCCCTGGCCGAGGCCCATTTTTACGCCTTCCAACAGGCGGTTGCTGACGACCTCAACATGCCCCGCGCCCTGGCAGCTCTGTGGGGATTGCTGCGTGATGCGGCCGTACCCTCGTCCAGTAAGTATGCCACCCTGCTGGCTATGGATGCCGTCTTGGGGTTTGATGTTGCCAATTTTGCTGCCCATGAGGAAGCTGTCCCGGCTGAGGTGGTGGCGTTGGTTGAGGAACGTGCGGCCGCACGTCAATCTCGCAGTTGGGGCCGTGCCGACGAATTACGCCAGCAAATCATCGCCCTTGGCTACAGCCTGGAAGATACACCCACTGGTCCAAAGGTGAAACGGGCCTGATGATGAACTTGAACCACCTACATGAGGAGATGCGTGCCTGTCGCCGCTGTCTTGAGGCGGGTTATGACATCGCCCCAGGGGCGATTTTTTCCCCAGGCAGTGAAAACCGGCGGGTGATGCTCATTGGCCAGGCCCCTGGGGTAACAGAGGTAGATGCCCGCCGCCCATTTAATGCTGGCAGCGGCCGCAGATTGTTCCAATGGTTGGGGGAAGCAGGATGGGATGAGGGGGCGTTTCGCGGCCGCCATTATATGACCGCCGTGACTAAATGTTATCCCGGCAAAAGTGGCAATGGCAAAGGCGACCGCGTGCCCAGCAAAGCGGAGCAGGCCCTTTGCCGACCCTTTTTGGAACAGGAGATCGCCCTGGTCAATCCCCGGCTCATTTTGCTGGTGGGTGGTCTGGCTATCAAACTGTTTTATCCCGCCGCCGTCCGTTTAGAGGAGATTGTGGGTACGGCGGCTTATTTTCCCCCAGAGGTGTTGGCCCATCCCGTGAATTTTGATCTGGCGCAGGCGAAGTGGCCGGTGCCGTTTACCGAAAGCAAGGAAGAACGCGGCCGCTGGGTTGTCCCTTTGCCCCATCCTTCCGGGGCCAGCTTATGGCCCAACCAACCGGCCAACCAGGCTCTCATTCAGCAAGCCATTGCCTTGCTGCGCCAGCTGCGACTGGCTCTTGAACTTTGAGAACAGGAGACAGAAAACGGATAATGAATAAGCCCGGATGTTTTAGCAACCCTCATACCCTTATCAACGCACACCCCGTAAACTCGCCTCTCGCAAACTCACCCCAGCAGCTCTGGGGCTACCGGCACCGGAATTTGTTCCGGGTAAAGCTGGTGCAAAATCGCGCTCATCTGGTAGGCCACATCCGGTTGGAAGGTATAAAACCCTTCATAATACCGTTCATCCCCATCTAGGGCTGGAATTTCTTGAGCCAATAATGTTTTATGAACACCCGGCCCATAGGCCACCAGATACCAATATTGGAGCAAGGGAGAGTTTTCTGTGTCAATGAGCACCGTGCCTGGATGTTGACTGAAGCGGGTTAGATTGTTGGCTGGTATATCATACGCTCCATAAAGCCATAAATGCTTGGCCGCTGAGGCTATATCGAGGTAGCGGCCGCGTTGGGGTATGAGCCGGGAGAAATATTGGAAAGAGACATGTACATCAGCGACCCGTGGGTTAGCCAAAACCGTATTTTCAATGATACGGCTAATTTTAATCATCGCCTCAACAGAAAAGGTATAGCGGAAGGCCACCGAGTCGAGCCGCTCTGGCTGTGCTTTGTCGAGAAACCGCTCAGCCTGCGGTGTGAATAGGGGCATCATCCGTTGATAAAAATTTTGCCAGATTTGAATCGTCATAGTTTCCTCTTTTGCCCGTATGAACACCAGCTTTACCTATAGCCAGACCCGGCTCTCCGATGCACTGTTAGCTCCCATCATCACAGAAATATTTGCATATATTGTGCAAATAATGTGCAATTAGTTTATCATCCAGCCCACTAAATAGCAACCCTTTATTGGGGTCAAATTTGTTTTGGATATAGCCCAATATTCCTAATCCCGAAGAGGATCATTCTGCTGTATGCCCCGCCCTGGCAAGAGAGGTACAAAATCGTTTTGCCTTGCACCTGCCCGGCTGAAGTCCAGCCACCTCTATCCCCTGAGGCCGAATCAAGCTGTCTGGCTGAATCATTTTGTTTGCGTTAAAATGCCCCGCAGTAATGTATGCTCAATCGTAACTACTAACGGCAAAGACACGAAGAATACAAAGTTTCTCAAGAAATTCTTAATGCTCTTGGCATCTTCATGGTGAAACTCCTGTAAGCCTTAGTAGTTACGCTCAATCAATTATTTAGCGAGGTAACTCTTGAAAAACATCCTGGTTACAGGGGGCGCCGGGTTCATTGGGGCTAACTTTGTCCTTTATATGCGCCGTACCCACCCCGAATACAACATTATTGTTTATGACAAACTCACTTATGCTGGCAATTTGGACAACTTGTTAGATGTCTCTGATGACCCCCAATACCATTTTGTCAAAGGGGATATTGCCGACGCGGCCGCAGTCGAGGCTGCTATCAAACAGTTTGACATAGATACAATCATCAACTTTGCCGCGGAAACACATGTAGACCGCTCCATCATGGACCCGGATGCGTTTATCCAGACAGGGGTGTACGGCACTTATGTCTTGTTGGAAGCCACGCGTAAATTGGGACTGGAGCGGTATCACCAAATCTCAACCGATGAGGTATACGGCCACATTCCCCATGGGCAATCCAGTGTTGAAACAGATAAGCTAGAGCCACGCAGCCCGTATGCCGCCAGCAAAGCCGGGGGGGATCTCCTGGTTAATGCGTACTTCATCACCTATGGTTTGCCTGTCACTCTCACCCGGGGATCAAACAATATTGGCCCATACCAATACCCGGAAAAAGCGGTGCCGCTCTTTGCCACCAATGCCATTGATCACCAACCGCTTCCCCTCTACGGTGATGGTCGCCAGATGCGGGAGTATCAATATGTAGAAGATCACTGCGAAGCGATTGATCTGGTGCTGCACAAAGGGGTTTCAGGTGAGGCTTACAATGTGGGTACTGGTTATGAGATGGAAAACATCGAAATGGTAAGCATTTTACTGGATGAATTAAAGCGGCCGCATTCCCTCATTCGCCACGTTGAAGACCGGCCCGGCCACGACCGCCGCTATAGTTTGAACATTAGCAAAATCATGGACCTTGGTTGGCGGCCGCGTCACTCTGCTGAAGAAGCAATCCGTAAAACGGCCCGTTGGTACGCCCAAAATGAATGGTGGTGGCGTAAAATTAAATCTGGCGAGTTCCGTCAATATTATGAAGCCCAATATGGGGAGCGGCTCAGAAAGAGTCAGTGAGCGGTGGACAGTAACTCAATTGTAAGTAATACCCGTAATATAGATTGGTAGCTGAAAAAGCCAGCAAAAATAACATCCTGGGGAGAGACAGAGTCTTAGTAGATCCAAATTTACAGAACAATTTTCCGCAGATTAACGCAGCTTTTAGGGATTGGCCGGGGAAAAATTTGCGGCTAAAAACCATTTGTGAAAATCTGCGCCATCTATGGATCACCTCTTCTCCTAATTCATCCTTCATAATTCATACTTCCAAAGGAGCTTCAATGAGCGACGGTAAAGGTTTGCAAGGAGTGGCGGTTGCCGATACGGCCCTGAGCCGGGTGCGTGGTGATATTGGTGAATTGATTATCCGGGGATACCAGATTGCTGACCTGGGGGCCAATGTCACTTACGAAGAAGCAGTTTATCTCCTCTGGTACGGGGAACTGCCTACGCCAGAGCAATTGGCCCATTTTAGAGAGAAATTGGTGGCCCAAAGGCCCATCCCAGCTGCGTTGTTGGCCCTCATGGCCCAATTCCCTCATACCGCCCACCCAATGGCCGTTTTGCGGTCTACGGTGAGTCTGTTGTCCTTTTATGATGCGGCCGCAGATGATATTACCCTGGACGAAGCGCGGGCGAAAGCCGTGCGCCTGGTGGCCCAATTTCCCACTCTGGTAGCTGCCTGGGAACGTATTCGCCAGGGAAAACCGGTGTTAGACCCTCGGCCGGATTTGGATCATGCGGCCAATTTCTTGTATATGCTCAGCGGTGATACCCCCAATGAGGATGCTGTCAAAGCCCTGGATGCGTATCTGGTACTGCTCATAGACCATGATTTTAATGCCTCTACCTTTTCTGCCAGGGTAACAACGGGGACGAATGCTGATTTGTACTCAGCTATTACCACGGCTCTGGGGACATTAAAAGGACCGGCTCATGGGGGAGCCAATCAAAAGGCGATGGAGCAGTTTTTAGCCGCGGCCGCCACTGGTGATGTAGCTCAATGGTATAATGATTTTCGTGATGCCGGCAACCGGGTCATGGGCATAGGCCACCGGGAGTATAAGGTGGAAGACCCCAGAGCGCGGGTGCTGCGGCCGCTGGCTGAAAATGTGGCCCGCTCCAGTGGCAACGGCTACTGGTATGAAATCGCCGCCCAAATTGAGCAGTTGACTCGCCAGGATGATTATTTTGTCAGCCGCAACCTGTACGCCAATGTAGATTATTATTCGGCGGTAGTCCTGTACATGCTCAACATCCCCGTAGACCAATTCACCTGTATTTTTGCCCTCAGCCGTATTGCTGGCTGGACCGGCCACGTCCTGGAGCAGTTAGCCAACAACCGCCTCATCCGCCCCCAGGCCAATTACGTCGGCCCGACGGGGCGAGTCATCAGGACTGAGGAGTGAGACGCGGAGAGGGGGAGACTAAGAGACTGCTCACTGCTAACTGTTCACTGCCCACTGCTAACTGATTTTAAGCCTTTGCTTAACATTTGGGAGCGGGGCTTAACAGGGAGAGTACCATTTGTTACAGTCTTGACCTGCCAGGTACGGTTAAAATCGTTACCGGGCAGGTTTTTTCTTTGATCTGAGGCAGTTATCCCGATGTGTGCTTTGGCTGTGTTTGCGCCATGCCCAAAACCTTTTTACCATCTCCCCATCACGTTGGGCGTGAATTGATATAATCTGAGACCCACTATGAAACACCAACTTTTCCTTCTTTTCTTCGTACTATTTCTCGCTGCCTGTGGTGGGCGAGAAAACGAGGGGAGCAACATTACCCCCCCGATTGCACCAACCCATACGCAGACAACCGAGATTGCGGCCGCGTCTCCCACATCCTTACCCGTTCCGGCCATCACCGACACCACCCCAACACCCCCCCCAGAACTTGCCGCTTCCCCCACTCCGGGCGACCCACCCCCTACAGACACCCCCGCATCCACCAGCACTCCCGAACCAACCGCCACCCCGACTCTGACGGCACAACTGGCAACCAGCATTAATCTGGAGCTGGTGGTAGAAGGGTTAACCAGCCCTGTTGCCCTCACCCATGCCGGGGATGATCGTTTGTTTGTGGTTGAGCAGCGGGGCACCATTCAGATCATCCAGGCTGGTCAGCTATTAGCCCAACCTTTTCTGGACATCCAGGCACGGGTTGGCGATGATGCCAATGAACAAGGGCTGCTGGGGCTGGCCTTTCACCCCACCTACGCCCAAAACGGTCGCTTTTTCGTGGATTACACCAATAACGATGGCCATACCGTTATCAGCGAATTCCGGGTCACTGCCAACCCTAACCAGGCTGATTCCACCAGCGAGCGGATTTTGCTTACCATTAACCAGCCCTATAACAATCACAATGGTGGTCAAATCGCTTTTGGCCCCGATGGTTATCTTTATATTGGCACAGGAGATGGGGGCAGTCAGGGGGATCCCCATAATCATGGGCAAAATCTGAATTCCCTGTTAGGCAAAATTTTGCGCCTGGATGTAGACAATGGTGAGCCATATGCTATCCCCCCTGATAATCCGTATGTGGCTGGCGGCGGCCGCTTAGAAATCTGGCATTATGGGCTGCGCAACCCCTGGCGGTTCAGCTTTGACCCGCTTACCCAGGATTTGTTCATTGCCGATGTGGGGCAAAATTCGTTTGAAGAGATCAATGTTTACGCGGCCGCAGCTCCAAGCGGGGCAAACTTTGGCTGGAATATTATGGAAGGGTGGGCCTGCTATAATAATGCGAACTGTCAGACAGCCGGCCTCATCCAGCCCATCGCCGTTTATGGACGTGATGAAGGATGCTCGGTCACCGGCGGGTATATGTATCGCGGGACAGCCAATCCGGCCCTTTATGGCA
This sequence comes from Anaerolineae bacterium, assembly GCA_023384415.1. Classification (GTDB taxonomy): domain Bacteria; phylum Chloroflexota; class Anaerolineae; order Promineifilales; family Promineifilaceae; genus Trichofilum. The sequence goes on along the minus strand of JAHDWJ010000017.1, from coordinate 59,302 downwards.
ACTATTTCTTTGCTGATTTCTGTTTTGGCACCATTTGGGGGCTGTTTCCCATCGGCGGGGTCTGGAACAAAACCACTGTCGCCTCACAAACATTGATGCAAATAACCAGCTTTGGTGAAGATGTCAATGGTGAACTATATGTTCTCGACCGTCGTGGCGGCATCTATCGGATAACGGAGTAAGATGCGAGTTTGCGAGTTTGTGGGTATAGACCCTTTCATAATTCCTAATTCATCATTCATCCTTATTTTCAGAGGAGTTTATCATGTTGAGTAACCGTTTTTGGCGCGTGACCGGGTGGCTGTTGGTATGCCTCGCGGCCGCGACCCCTTTATTCGCTTTTGCCCCAAGCCAACAGTCTGCCCAGGGCAGTACTTCCCCGGTTTTTCTCAACGCCGAAGAAGTCGCCACCGGTTTTGCTTCGGCCACGGGCGTCACCAACGCTGGAGACACCCGCCTTTTTGTAACTGAGGCGGCCGGCCTCATCCGCATCGTCCTGGCCGATGGCACCGTCCTGGCTACCCCCTTTCTGGACATCAGCGACCGGGTTGCTGTTGGTTTTCAGGGGGGGCTGCTCTCCCTGGCTTTTCATCCCAACTATACCAGCAACGGCTACTTTTACGTCTATTACACCCATGAAAATGGCAGCCAGCTTTACAGCCGCCTCTCTCGCTTTACCGTTACCGCTGATCCCAACATCGCCAACCCTGCCAGCGAACAAATTGTGCTTACCCTCAGCCAACCCTTCGGTGATAACAATGGGGGGGATCTCCATTTTGGGCCTGATGGGTATCTTTACCTTAGCACCGGTGATGGGGGAGATTTTGGTGACCCTGCCAACAATGGGCAGCGCACCGATACTTTATTGGGCAAGCTACTGCGCCTGGATGTAAACGGTGGCGGTAACCCGGCAGAATGTGACGCGGCCGGCCTTTATACCATCCCGGCGAACAACCCCCTGGTTGATGGGGCGGGGGGCGCCTGTGATGAAATTTGGGCCATTGGGCTGCGTAATCCGTGGCGGTTTAGTTTTGATCGCAGCACTGGCGACCTGTACATTGGTGATGTAGGCGAGTTTACTCGTGAGGAGATAAACTTTGCTCCAGCCAGCAGCAGCGGCGGCGAAAATTATGGCTGGCGCTGCTGGGAAGGAACACAGCCCGGCCCTGTTATAACTGGCTGCGGCCCGGCAGGGAATTATGACATGCCCATCTTCGATTATGATCATGGGGCTAACGGCTGTGCCGTTACTGGAGGGTATGTTTACCGGGGCACAGCCTGGCCGCAGCTTCAGGGGGTTTACGTTTTTGCTGACTTTTGCAGTGGTAATTTTTGGACCATCAGTGGCAATCCGATTGATGGCTGGGATGTCCAGTTCCAGGGCAAAATATTGCCTTCGTTCTCCAGCCCTAGCGGTTTTGGTGAAGGGGTAGATGGGGAGTTGTATGTTATCCTATTTGATAACACGGCCACTCGCTCTCTCTACCGCATTACTGTGCGGCCACCTGTTTTCTTACCTTTAGTCACGCGGAGTTAGTAAGGTTGCCGCACTGCAAATAACGATTTTACCCTGCCCTTGGCCCTTTTTTATAGGAGTAGATTATGCTTGAGACACAGAGTAACCAGACGATGGTAAAGCGATTTATCTTTTTGTTAGCTGGGGTTTTGCTGCTGCCGCTGATGAGTTGGCTTATTGCGGCCGCTCTCCCCTCCTCATCCGCTGCGGCCGCACCCGAAGCCGTTACCTTTTCCTTAACCGCCTTTGCTTCTGGCCTCAACGAGCCGGTTAGTCTGGCCCACGCCGGCGACAGCCGTCTCTTTGCCCTTGAGCAAGTCGGCCGCATCAGAATTATTCAGTCTGATGGCACCGTGTTGGCTACCCCATTCCTTGACATTACCGACCGGGTTGATCGTTCCGACAATGAAGAAGGGCTGTTGGGGCTGGCGTTCCATCCTAACTACAGTAGTAATGGCTATTTTTATGTCAACTACATCAATACCACTTCCGGTGTCCGCCGTACTCGTATCTCCCGCTTCCAGGTCACAGGAGATCCCAATGTTGCCAACCCGGCCAGTGAACAAATTATCCTAACAGTGGGCCAGCACAACTGGAATCATAACGCTGGCGACATTCATTTTGGGCCTGATGGCTATCTCTACATCCCCCTGGGAGATGGGGGGGGCAGCGGCGATACGGGCAATTATGCCCAGACCATGACTACTTTGTTAGGCAAAATCGTCCGTATTGATGTTGACCAGGGGCCGGGGGCCGCGCCTGATTGTGTGGGTATAGGCACCGGCAGCTATACCATTCCCAATGACAATCCTTTCATCAATGGGGCAGGGGGGACCTGTGATGAAATTTGGGCTTCAGGGTTACGCAATCCGTGGCGATCTTCCTTTGATGCCTGGACAGGCGATTTCTGGATGGGGGATGTTGGTCAAGGGAGTTGGGAAGAGATTGATTTCCAACCGGTATACAGCCAGGGGGGGGAGAATTATGGCTGGCGCTGTTATGAAGGCAACAACCCTTACAATACCTCTGGCTGTGGCCCGGCCAGCAATTATGTGTTCCCTGTGTTTGCTTACAGCCGCAGTTCACCCCAATGCTCGGTGACCGGGGGTTATGTTTACCGGGGCAGCCAATACCCGGCTCTCTTTGGTCGCTATGTGCTGACCGATTTTTGTTCCGGTCATTTTTGGGATATTGCCCCAGATGGACAGGGCGGTTGGACCGGCACCCAGCATCCCAGTACACCTGTTTCTGGCCGGGCGGCGTTTGGGCAAAATGTAGATGGGGCGTTGTTTGTAGCCAATCGCGCTACTGGGACGGTGCAGCGGTTGGTGGAAGGTACACCCTCATCGCCAGCGTTGTTTGTGACCATGAGCGGCCCCAGCACAGCCAATGCTGGTGCCCCTATTGTGTATACCCTTACCGTGACCAATACGGGCAACGCGGCCGCGACCAGTCTGGTCGTGCGTGATTGGGTACCGGCCGGGGCTACCTACGTCAGCGGCGGTTCCCACAGCGGCGGTGTCGTCAGTTGGAACATTCCCAACCTGGCCGCCGGCGGCAGCACTTCGGTGCAATACACCGTCAATGCGAACCAGACCATCACCAACACCCGGTATGGGGTCACCTCCAATCAGGTCAATGCCAATGGCAGTGGGGCTGTTGTTACAACCATTCAACAAGTCCAACAGCCCATTTTGAGCATCACCAAAACGGGACCAGGCAGTGCCCAACCAAGTCAGCTGATCACTTACACGCTCACGGTTAATAACACCGGCACTGGCGATGCCCACAACCTGATCATCAGTGATACGGTGCCCACTGGGGCCACCTACATCACTGGGGGCAGCTACGCTGCCGGGGTTGTCACCTGGACCTCTCCCCATTTGGCCGCCCAAGGTTCCCTTCAGGTGCAGTTTGTGGTCACGGCTACCCAAACCATCATCAATGACACCTACAGTGTGACCTCAGATCAAACCAGCGCGGTTGGGACCACACCGGTCACCACCATTATCGGCGGTATTGACGTGTATATGCCGCTAACGCTTCGCGATTGATCTGGCCCTAAACTGAACAAGCCAGAAAGGCTTTAGCCACAGATCTTACAGATGACCACAGAATCCTTATCTGTGAAAATCGGTGTCATTTGTGGATCAGTTGTTGCTTTCTGTAAGAAGTTGATTTGGTACTGATCGCTATCCTGATAAATTTTGCTGGAAGATGGATGCCAGAGGGCAAATACCACTGTTTATCTATCTTCCAGCATTCTCCTACCGTTACCTGATCCAACGTAGTGGATAAAAGTCACCCCATAAAACTCCCTGACCGCTCTCCCGTTTCCATCCTGGGTGTCCCGGTGGATGGCCTGACTATGGCCCAGACGGTAGCCCAGGTTGAGGCGTTCATGGCGGGGGCACACCTACACCAGATTTGTACTCCCAACCCGGAATTTGTCATGGCCGCGCAGCGGGACCATACGTTTTATGACATCCTTAACCAGGCGGATTTGTGCATCCCGGATGGGGTGGGGCTGCTATGGGCGGCCCGCTGGTTGGGGCAGCCCATCCCGGAACGGGTGCCCGGTTCGGAGCTGGTCTACCACCTGGCTGCGGCCGCGGCCGCGCACCACTGGCCGCTCTTTCTCCTGGGGGCGGCTGAGGGGGTGGCCGAGCAGGCCGGACAGGTGTTGCAAACGCTTTATCCTGGTCTGATTGTTGCGGGGAGTTATGCTGGTTCCCCGGATCCGGCTGAGGATGAGAGGATTTGCGGCCGCATTAACGCCAGTGGGGCCAGGCTGCTGTATGTGGCCTACGGGGCCCCGCAGCAAGATAAATGGATTCACCGGAATCGTGGCCGCCTTACCACTGTCCAGGTGGCCATTGGCGTGGGGGGGGCATTAGATTTCATCAGCGGTAAAGCAACCCGCGCCCCTCGCTGGATGCAGCATCTGGGGGTAGAGTGGCTTTACCGCCTCTGGCGCGAACCGTGGCGCTGGCGGCGGATGTTGGCTTTACCCAGGTTTGTATGGCGATTGCTATGGCAAAAAGCGGGAGGCAGGGGATGAAGTAAGTTAGTTGCTCTTAGTTGTATCATGGGGCTGATCACCTCGTATCGCCCAAAGAAAGGGCAATGCTTTTGCTATCCACACCCCTTCATAAAAATCGCCTAACGCTCCAATATGAGGATCATACGTAACCAAGAAATCGGCTCCCCCAACCAGCGCACAGGCAACCACAACGTCATCATCGGCATCAGCGATAATCACCGGTTTGATACTGTCATTTGGTACAGAGACCCATTCTGCCAGGGCGTTAAGCAAGGCTGCAAGATTTTCGATATCTACCTTAGCAATCCCGCGCTCGACCAACTTTTCAATGAGTTCGTCTACAATAGCATCACAGATTAATAAGGTAAACTCACTGGCTAACCAGCGGTTGATTAACTCTTGCGTTGGGTTGGTAGGGCTGCGGCTTAAAAAAGTAGACACAAAAACATTGGTGTCCAATACAGCACGCAGGTGATTAGTCACCTTCCCAATCCCCCTCTATAGCCGATCCGTTGGTAATTGCTTGATGGCGTATCTTTTCACCGACCTCACGGAATTGGGCAGCTAGTTGATCATGTGGTTGATCACGCAAAACCATTGCCCGTTGTCGAGCGGCTCGGCCAATATCTTCTACCATTTGTGTAGTTCGCTGCTGTTTAAGCAAGGTTACAATATCCAAAAGGATGACTAAATCATCATCGGGGAGATTGGCAACTTCAACCACAGTGCGGCGAAGCAAAGAGGGTTCAGTCAGGGCAATTTGGGTCATCAGCTCACATTCCTTTGTTACAGATTCCGCCAATATCTGGTAGTACTCTCATTATAACATAGGCTGGATCCTGTATCGCTGGTATGTTTACCAGTCAAATATGCTCATGGCGATGGTCCATCTTCCTGGGGGCATACCCATGACCAAAGTACCATACCCGCCGCGGCCGCAAACCCGTTATCGTGAAACGTGGTGCGTGAAACGTGCGATATAGTTCATTACGCTACTCGCACACTCGCCACTCACAAACCCACTTCCAGGAGTAGCTATGATTCGTAACCCCCTTATCCTCAAAATCATCCTTCCCCTGCTCATCCTCGCCAGCTTTGCTTCCATCACCTACGGCCTCACCCCACCCCCGGAAACCAGTATCCTGCCCCCTATCGTCTTTGTGGCCCGCTCTCACCTGGCAACGAGGGACTCCATCTTCCACAGCGAGTTAGGGCCGGCCGGCCAGTTCGGCACCGGCATAGACAAATTCGCTCCCTACAGCCGCCTGGTGCTGCGCCAGCCTGATGGCAGCCTCACCGTATATAACACCCCTGGGTTGGTAGATATCCAATCCCCCGATGTCAACTTTACCGGCACGAAAATCGTCTTTGCCGGCACCAAAAGCCTGAACAAAAACTCCCCAGATTATGGCTGGCGGCTTTATGAGATCAACGTCAACGGCACCGGCTTTCAGCAGCTTACCTTTTCCAACTCCACCGTCCAGATTCCTAACGCCGGGCAGTTTGGTAATCAGGAAACTTATGGCCATTACGACGATCTCTTCCCGGCTTATCTGGCTGATGGGCGCATTGTTTTTAACTCATCCCGCTACCCCACCCGTGCCCATTATGACGGCCGCCGCACCTTCAATGTGTACATTATGAACGGAAACGGCGCCCAAATGCGCCGTATCACCACCGAACGAGCCAGCTCCCTGCACCCTACTCCCCTGCCCGATGGCCGCATTATGGTTTCTCGCTGGTGGAACCAGTTTAACCAGCCCAGCGATCAATGGCTGTATAACCGGATTGACAATGCCGCCACCAATACGGTTATGCCCGATGGCACCATTATTCTGGCGAATCCAGATCAGCCGTTTAACCCGGCTGAGGCGATTTTGCCCGAAGGGTTTCCTATCCGGCGCGGCCCCAATACCTGGCACCTGATGACCCTGAACCCGGATGGTACCGATTTTCAGCGAGTTGTCTGGACGCCCCGGTATGTGTGGAACCTGGATGATGATACGGGCACGAGTGATACGTTCGCGGCCGCGCAGCCAGCCCCCATTCTCGCCGGTGGTCAACTATACGTGGCCTACGTCATGCAGCCAGACAACACCATGGTTCATTCCACCTTCAACACCGGCATCCGCGTCGGCCGGCCGGGGCTGGAGATGATGTACGCCAATACCACCGACGCTATCGCCGGCCTCACCTACGACCAGGCGTGGGGACAGGGTAATTATGCCGGCCCGTATGCCCTACACCCTTGGGGGCTGCCCGATGGCACCATTTTGTACTCCCAATCAAGTACAGATAACAGCCTGCCCACCTCTGGAACTTACACCGAGGGTAGTTACACCGTCAATTTGCAAGGCTCCAATGTCCGTTACCGGCTCTACACCATGAACCTGGATGGTAGCAACAAAACCCTGGTGACCATTAACCTGGGCAGCATCAACATGGCTACAGCGGACATCATGGATGCCAAACCAGTGGTGGCACGGGTGGGCTGGACGGCTCTGCCCGATGCCTTTACCACCATCGCCAATGATGATCCTCGCTTCGGCAATGTGCCCAACAGCCTGCCCGAATATTGGTTCAGCCAAAACGGGCCAGGCCAGATTCAGACAGCCACTATCCACAACCCCAATGTGTATGCCAATGGCTCTCTTTATGCTCCCTTTATCAACAACTCCCCGCCGCCGGGCAGCATCAGCACCGCCCAGATATGGCTGGATGCCAACCAGTTTACCGGGGCGTATTGTTACAACAATTGGCCGCAGCCCTGCCACAATTTCCGGGCCGACAATGCCTTGCGGGCCGTACTGTGGGCCGAAGTGCCCGTCACCGCTGCGGGCGCATTTACGGCCACCGTTCCGGCCGATGTGATGGGGTTTATTGTCCTGCGGGATGCCAACGGACGGGTTGTCCGGGATTGGAACCGGGGGTATACCTCGTTTGCCCAGGGGAGTGCCTGGGCGCGGCCGGGGGAAACGGTCACTTGTGTCGGCTGCCATCTGGGACATGTGAGCGGTTCGCTGGATGATGTGATGACCCAGGCCGAGCAGGGATGGACCAATGTGGCCCCGTATGCGGCCGCTTCTGCCAGCAGCTATCACACCGCCGAAAACAACCCATATCTCCCGTTTGTCCCGGCCAAAATCAACGACCGGCGCGGGTGGGTGCCTACCCCACCCGGCGGCCCCATTCCCAGCGAAGGGCCATACCAGGATCGCAGCACCGGCTGGATATCCCAATTGGGCAGCAGCAATGGGCAGTGGGTAGATCTGACCTGGCCCAGTGATGTGCGTGTGACCTCAATTTTATTGGTTGGCCCGCCACCTAAGGGGGGAGATTGGGGCGGTTTTGGTGATCCGGCCCAATATGGGGATTATTATGTGGAGACAGGTACCTTGCGGCTGTACCACAACGGCAGCCTGGTGCAGACGATCAACACGGGGCGGGTGCAGCCCTTAACCAATGGAGGCACGGTCATCACGTTGGCATCCCCGGTGGTGATTGACCGGCTCCGCTTTACGATTAACAGCACCAGCGGCCGCTGGTATTGGAGCCAGGTAGCGGCGTTGAGTGAGATTGAGGTGATAGGCGCGGCCGCGGAGCCGTTCCCTCTGCTAGACATCTTCCGCACCTTTTTGCCTTCACTCCTGCGCCGTTAAACACGGATGGGCAGGATTAACGGATAATACAGTAATACAGTCAGGCAGATCAATCCGTTAATCCTGCTGGCCCATATTGTGTGACACGGGTTGAGTGGTCATAAAGTGACATTTCAGTTGGAGACTAGAGACTGGAGACTGGAGACTGGGGACTGGTTAATCTCGAGTCTCCAGTCTCACTGAAAATATCAGTTTATGACCGTTGGCAGTATATTGGCAGTATAACTGTAGCCCGAGTCAAACGTTTTAATCAGCTGCTACTACACCAACTACCCCTCACCCTGACCCTCTCCCCCAGGAGAGGGGCCGGGGGTGAGGGGTGACTGATCAACTATACAGTAACTTTCAATTTTCCTTAGCCCAACTTTCCGGTAATATTTTCGCTAGCTGGTACGTCTATACCATGCCCTGATACCTTTACCGGAGAGTTGCTTACATGGCTGATAGTTCTGAATTGACAACAACAGTGGTACGCGGCCGCGCTGCCTTCACCCAATTTGCCCCCCAATGGGACAGCCTGGCCCACACTGGCATGACCGCCACCCCTTTTCAATTTCTGGCTTACCAGGAAGCGTGGTGGACCCACCTCGGCCCAGGGGAGCTGAGCACGGTTGCCGTTTACCGTGATCAAGATGAGCTGATCGCCCTGGCCCCATTTTATAACCTGGATAGGGTTCTCTATTTCAACGGTTGCACCCAGGAAACCGATTACCTGGATTTGATCGTGCGCTCGGAACAAGCCGCGGCCGCCTGGGAAGCTGTGGTGAACTGTTTATGTACTGATGTTCCTGGCTGGGACGCCATTGATTTGTGCAACATCCCCGCTGATTCCCCCACCCGCACCATCCTGCCCCGCCTGGCTGCCAGTCGGGGTTTTTCTTTGTCTGAATCCATCCATGAAGTGTGTCCGGTCATCCCCTTACCTGACAGCTTTGAGGGTTATCTGGAAACCCAGTTAGACAAAAAGCAGCGGCATGAGGTGCGGCGTAAACTGCGCCGGGCCGAAGGGGCTGAGGCCAGATTGGTCGTCGTTGGCCCAGATGACGATATTCACCTGGCGGTTGACCAGTTTCTAGAGCTGCTGCAAAAAAGCACCCCGGAAAAACAAGCCTGGCTCAACGAAGGGCGACGGGCGGTGTTCCATGAGGTCGCGGCCGCAGCCCAGGCTGATGGCTCCTTGCAGCTAATGTTTATGGAAATGGACGGGGTAAAAGCGGCCGCCCTCTTTAACTTTGAGTACGCCGGTCGGGTCTGGGTGTACAACTCCGGCCTCGATCCATTCAGCTTTGGGCATCTTAGCCTGGGAGTCGTCCTCACCGCCCGCGCCATCGAACTGGCCATTCAACGTGGCAACCATACCTTTGACTTCCTGCGCGGCAATGAAGAGTACAAATATCGCTTCGGAGCAAAAGACACAACCGTTCATCGGATTGAGATGAAACGAGGGGGCGAGTAAGCGAGTTTGCGAATCTCTCAATCTCCAGTCTCCATCCTCAAACAAAACCCATGCCAAACCCACCCATCCCTCCTTTACGAATCGCCATGCTCTCTGTCCACACTTGCCCGCTGGCTATGCTGGGGGGGAAAAAGACGGGGGGGATGAATGTGTATGTGCGCGATTTGAGCCGTGCCCTGGGGCGGATGGGGGTTCAGGTAGATGTATTTACTCGCTCCCAGGATGATTGTGTGCCCTATGTGAACCATGATTTGGGATTCGGCGGCCGCGTCATCCACATTCCTGCCGGCCCCGAAAAACCGATCCCCGTTGCCGCCATTGGCCATTATCTGGACGAGTTTACCCAGGGGGTCATCGCCTTCGCCGAGCGGGAAGGCATCCAGTACGATCTTATCCACAGCCATTACTGGCTCTCCGGGTTGGTGGCCGAAGGGCTGCGCCGGGCCTGGGGGGGAAACATCCCTATCGTGCAAATGTTCCATACCCTGGGGCAAATGAAAAACCGGATCGCCACCGACGACAGCGAACGTGCCCCCCAAGAGCGGCTGGATGGGGAAAAAACTATCATTGACCATGTGGCCGACTGCATCATCGCAGCCACCCCTGCCGAACAAGCCCAACTGCGCTGGTTGTACCAGGCTGACTTGGACAAAATCACGATTATTCCCCCAGGGGTTGATCTGGAGCGGTTTAACCCCCTGCCCACTCCCCTGGCCAAAGAACACCTGGGTATTCCCATCGCCGATCAAAATATCGTTTTTGCCGGCCGCATTGAGCCACTCAAAGGGATAGATACCCTGCTGCGAGCCGTCTCCCTGCTGCGTCAGCGTTACCCCGAAGAGACGCGCAACATCTGTGTTGCCATTATCGGCGGGGACCCCTGGGCAGATACCCCGGATGAGGAGATGGCCCGGCTGCAAGGGTTACGCCATGAGTTGGGGATCACGGATTTTGTTACCTTTTTGGGGTCCAAGGATCAGAATGAGCTGCCGTATTATTATGCGGCCGCGGCCGCCGTCGTCATGCCCTCTCATTATGAAAGTTTCGGCCTGGTAGCCCTGGAAGCAATGGCTATGGGCACACCGGTCATCGCTTCAGAGGTGGGGGGATTGGCCTTCCTGGTCAAAGATGGGGAAACCGGCTTCCACATCCCTGCCCACGATCATGAAGCATTGGCCGCCCGGCTGTTTGACATCCTCAGCAACCGTCACTGCCGGGATCTCTTGGGCAGGCAGGCCCGTGAATACGCTCAACAATATGATTGGAACCTCATTGTGCAACGAATGATTGAACTGTATCAGGCGTTGATTAGTAAGCAATTTCCAACCTTGTCTATTGGTCAAGGGCTGTATGATACCTGAGGTTGATGGAACCTGGACCCAAGTTACTTTTCCCTGTGCCGTGTGTGGCGACGCGGCCGCGACCCTGGCCCTCACCTGTCATTTATCACCCCGCCCCACCCTCATCATCAGCCGCTTCATGGGCAAAACAATCGAATATTTGCAGCCAACCTACTGCCAACCTTTGCAAACCGCCCTTAACCAGCAAGACAGCGGGGCCATTTATCGTCTGAACTCTCTCTGGCTTCCTTCCTATTGCCCCCAATGTCAGACCCACTATTGCCAAAGCCATTGGACACTCATCCCCACATTCGATGATGATTTTCCCGGTTGGTACGATTGCACTTATGGTTACTGTCCTGACCAACACAAACGCATCGTTGACGATTAAAGACCATTCACTCTCTCGCCAGATTCGACACCAGGCTCAGATAATGCTACCATTGCCTATACCTCGCCCCTATGGGCCAAAATACAACAGTTAAAAACCGCCACATTACCCCGCTGCGGCTCACCTTCATCTATCTTCACCCGGCCTGAATTCACCCCAGGTCCCGCTATTTTTGCTTGCCAGAGAGAAGGGGTAAGAGATGGATAAACACAATTTATCTGTGTCCCTTTCATCCGTGGCTAATCAAAGGAGTCAACTATGAACCGACATGATGTCAAATTACTGCAAAGTTTCAACCAATACCCATGCGTCTCTATCTTGCTGCCCACCCACCGCACTGCCCCGGACAACCGGCAAGACCCGATTCGGGTTAAGAACCTGGTCATTGAAGCAGGCAACCAACTGCTGGCCCAGTTCAGCAAACGAGAAGCTGAACCTATTTTGAAACGGCTAGCAAAAATCGCTGAGGAGATTGATTACCGCTATACCCTGGACGGCCTGGCGATCTTTGTCAATCAGGAGTTTGCCGTCAAATATTATCTCCCGTTTACCTTGAACGAGCGGGTGATCCTGGATCACACCTTTGCCACCCGTGATCTGGTGTTTGCCCTCAACCGTACCCCTCGCTACTGGGTGCTGGCCCTGAGTGAGCAGCCAACCCGCCTCTTTGAGGGGACGCGGGAAACGTTGGTGGAAATTGAGGGAGATGGCTTCCCCATGACCCATACCGGCCCAGGAGGTGAAGGAGTCCTACCAGGTGGCGAAGGGGTGAACAAATCAGCCTACCGGGATGAACGGCACCGCCAATTTTTTCGCCAGGTAGATGGGGCACTGCGGCCGCTCTTCCTGGATGATCCCCTGCCTATTATCGTGGCTGGGGTAGACCGCCACCTCTCCTTCTTTGAGGAAGTGAGCCAGCATAAACAACATATCCTGGCTATGCTCAAAGGAAGCTACGATAAAGCCAAACCCCATGAACTGGGAACCCAGGTCTGGCCCTTAGCCAAACAAGGATTAGCCGCCAAACGGCAAGAAATCTTCAAAGAGCTAGAGGCAGCCATTGGGGCACGGAAGTTTGTTTCCACCCTGGGGGAAGCGTGGCGGCTGGCCCAGGAAGGGCGCGGTGCGTCTCTCCTGGTCGAAGAAGATTACCATGTACCAGGGCGCGTAGATGAATCCGGTTTCCACCTTACCCTGGCCGAAGGGGAAAGCGGCCCTGATGTGATGGCTGATGCCGTAGATGAGTTGATCGAACTGGTGTTGAGCAAAGGGGGGCAGGTAACATTTGTAGACAACGGCTCCCTACAAGCCCACCAGCGCGTCGCCCTGATCTTGCGTTATTAGGCGTCATTCAAGCAATCTTTACAAAACGGGTTTTTGCCACGAATGCCACGAATTAGCACGAATGTAAAAAATTCGTCTTAATTCGTGCCATTCGTGGTTGATGTTTTCTGACTTATTCGTGGCTATTCTCAATAGTTCAGTTTCAACATTTCGCGGGCCGCATTATAGCCAGGTGCGCCGGTAACCCCGCCGCCGGGATGGGCCCCGGCCCCGCCCAGGTACAGGTTATCAACGGGGGTGCGGTATTGGCTCCAGCCAGGCACGGGGCGCATCACCAGGAGTTGGTCAATAGTCATCTGCCCGTGCATGATATTCCCTTCACTCAGGCCATAGGTTTGCTCCCAATCCTGTGGGGTGATGAGGTGCTGGTGTAGAATGAGATCACGCAGGCCGGGGCTGTATGGAGCCAGGCAGTTGAGAATGTGGTCAGCTAAAAGCGGTGTTTGTTCCGCCCAGGTAGTGCCACGCAGATGGTAGGGAGCATATTTCATGGTAATGGAGAGGATATGCTGCCCGGCGGGGGCCAGGGCGGGGTCGGTCAGGCTGGGCAGGGTGATTTCCAGGTAGGGATGGGTAGATACCTGACCATATTTGGCGTTGTCATATGCCTTTTCCAGATAGGCCAGGGAGGGAGCAATGACGACGCGGCCGCGTACCTGCCCTTCATCCGTCTGCCCTACAAATTGCGGTAAATCAGAAAGGGCCAGATGCAGCCGGGCGGTGCTGCCGCGATATAGGATGTTACGCACCTGGCGCATGAAGCGAGGTTCTAACTGCTGCGGCCCCACCAGGTCAAAATAGGTGCGGCGCGGGTCTGTGGTTGCCAGAATGGCCTTTGCCTGAAGACGTTCCCCACTCTCCAGTTCCACCCCGGTCGCCTTATTATCCTCAACCAGGATGCGGCGCACCCCGGCCCCAGTCCGAATTTCTGCCCCATAACTTTGGGCCACACTGACCAACGCGGCCGCGAGCTGACCCATCCCCCTTACTACCGTCCGCCGGTTCATAAACCCATTGCTGTGTTGATACAGGAACATCAACGCCGTCCCCCCCGAGTACGGCCCCTGCATCAACCCGGTCAGCCCATCTCCGGCCAATGCCCCTTTGAGCAGATCACTCTCAAACCATTCATCCAGGTAATCCTTGATAGACAAGGGCAGCACCCGCATCAAGGTCATCATGGGGCGATCCCCCAACCGGCGCAGGTTGAGAGCGATTTTGCCCCAACCAACCAGATCCCCCAGGTTGCGCTCATAGGGATCGGGCGGAGTGTGCAGAAACATCTGGCGCAAAATACCGCCAAACTGGTTGACCTGCTCCACAAACGCGGGATATCGTCCGGCGTCCCGTTGGCTAAAGGGGGCGATCTCCGCGGCCGCTTTGACCGGATCACGCCAAAGGGTGAGGGCGTCCCCAGAAATCTGCGGCGCAAAAAGGGCGACCTGGCTTTCCCGAAACTCCAGGCCGTGCATTTTCAGGTGCAGATCTTTGCTGATCTCCTCCGCGAAGAGGCCGGCATCACCGGCCCCGGTGTTGATGTGATAACCAGGGAAGAGGGGTTCGGTCGCGGCCGCGCCCCCCAGAACCTCTCGTTTTTCCAACAAAATTACTTTGCGGCCAGCTTTAGCCAGGGTTGCGGCCGCGACCAATCCATTGTGCCCCCCACCAATAATCAAAGCGTCATAATGCGTCATAATATCCCCAAACTCAGTAAATGTTGGTAGGGGCTGCCCTTGGGCCTGCTCACTTCGGAGCAGACACAAGAGATGGCCTCTACAACGACAACTCTACCCTCAGATGAGGTTGAATAGGTAATGGCGTATTGCTTACATCTCCTTCAACATCTCTAATGCTGCCAGCCGACCTGGCGCCCCCATAATTCCCCCACCAGGATGGGTGCCGGAGCCGCACTGCCAATACCCTTTGATCGGGGTGCGGTATTTGGCCCACCCGGCGGCTGGCCGTAAGAAATAAAGCTGTGACAGGCTCAACTCCCCGTGGAAAATGTTCCCCTCAGAGATGCCGATCATGCGCTCAATGTCCACGGGAGTCAGCACCTGCCGGTGCAGGATGAGGTTCTTAATGTTGGGAAAATATTCGGCCAGAACATTAACAACGGCATCGCCAAACGCCTCACGCTTTTCATCGGTCCAACCGCCGTTCAGGTTGTAGGGGGCGTATTGCACAAAGCAGGACATGACATGTTTGCCAGGGGGGGCCATGTGGGGGTCAATCATAGAAGGGAAGATGATGTCAATGTATGGTTTCTGGGAGAATTCCCCATGTTTGGCGTCATCATACGCCCGTTCGATGTACTCAAGGCTGGGGCTAATGGAGACGGCCCCGGCCAGATGGCGCCCCACACCTGGTTTACAAGCCAGTTCAGGCAGCGCATCCAGGGCGATGTTGACCTTGCCGGATGACCCCACGCTGTTGAAGCGGCGAATGTCTGCGACAAGATCGGTGGGCAAATCGTTGGGGCTGACCAGGTTGAGGAAAGTCTGTTTGGGGTCCAGGCTGGAAGCGACGGCATCGGCATACAGCTCGTCCCCATTTTCCAGGGCGACGCCGACGGCGCGGCCGCGTTTCATAATCACCTCTTTCACCCCGGCATGGCAGCGGATTTCTACCCCCAGGGACGCGGCCGCGCTGGCAATAGCGTTGGCAATCCCCCCTGTTCCCCCTTTGGCAAACCCCCAGGCCCGGAACGCCCCGTCAATCTCCCCCATATAATGGTGCAGCAGGACATAGGCCGTGCCCGGCGAGCGCGGCCCCAAAAAAGTGCCAATAATGCCGCTGGCGGAAAGAGTCGCCTTGAGGCAGTCCGTCTCAAACCACTGCTCCAGGAAATCCGCTGAACTCATCGTCATTAGCTTGGCCATCAGATACAGTTGATCTTCAGGCAGACCCAGGAAATGGTTGGCTAATCCCGCCAATTTCTGTAATTCGCGGGGGTTGTAGCTGGCAGCGTCGCCAGGGATAACCCCCAGCATATATTTGGTGGCTTTAGCCATAAAATACATAGCCCGGCTGTACTCATCATACGCTTCGGCGTCCCGTGGGGAATGGCGGGCGATGTCACGCAGAGTGCGGTAATGGTCGCCATCCCGATAGAGATAATCACCGTTGGGCAGGGGAGTGAGGGTGCTTTCCAGGGGTAAGACAGTTAGCCCGTGAGCGGCCAGGTTGAGGTCACGCACGATTTCGGGCCGCAGCAGGCTGACGACGTAGGAGAAGACGGTGAATTTGAAGCCTGGGTAAAGCTCTTCAGTGACGCTGGCACCCCCTACCAGATGCCGCTTTTCTAAAACGACCACCTTTTTACCGGCACGGGCCAGATATGCGGCCGCGATCAATCCATTGTGCCCCCCTCCAATCACAATCGCATCATATTTCGTCGTCATATCATTTCCTCATTGAACGTAACTACTAACCACAAAGCGGCAAAGAACACAAAGTTCCTCAAGAAATTCTTCGTGATCTTGGCGTCTTTGTGGTGAAATTCTTGTGTGCCATTAGTAGTTACCATTAAACAAAAATAAACTGTGGCAAGATATAGCCTAACAAGACAGCTTTGGCAACTTTGCTACAGCACGGCTACCCAAACAGGCGTTGCGAAGCGATGGCGGCACCTTCGGTCAAGGAGCGTAGTTTAGCCCAAACGACCTGTTCCACTACCATCTTAGAGCCGGCCGCCGTTTCAAAACCACAATCGGGGCCAGCCAAAATGCGGTGAGGGTCGCCCACCGTCTGGGCAATTCGTTCAATCCGATCCGCGACCACCAGGGGATGTTCCACATAGTTAGTGGTGGTTTCAATGACCCCGGCGATGAGCCGCCGGTCGCCCAGAAAGGCCGGGTCTTTAAACAGATGATATTCGTGGGCATGACGGGGGTTGGCTAAAGAGAGCATGATCGTGCCAGCCTTGATCTGGGATACATCTGGCCAAATATCTTCTAGCGGGACATCGCTATCGTGCGGCCCTTCATAATTGCCCCAACAGACGTGCAGCCGTACCTGTTCCGGGGGAATGCCTTCAAGAGCCTGGTTGATGGCGGCCGCAACCAGGCGCACAAAAGCCAAAAAATCCTCTAGCGGCTTATCCTGAAACAAAGTGTGCCGTTCCAGGGCCAGGTCTGGAGCATCTATCTGCAAAATCAGCCCCGCGGCCGCAATCGCCCTGTATTCCGTTTGCAGAGCCTCAGCAATGGCCTGGATGTATAGCTCCAGGTTTTCGTAATGCTCATTTTGCATCCCGGCGGCAATAATGCCCGGTGAGGGAGCCGACATAAACCCAGCCTGAAAACGGCCTTCTCTTTCCTTAAGCAGAGCTTGAAGCTGGCGACATTCCTGCTCAATGGGGGTGGGGTTGACATAGCGTACCGGGCCAATCGCTTTTGGGGCCTTGAGCAAATCCACCCGCTCATCTGACCCCATGGCCTGGCGGCGCCGTTCTAAACTGCCAGGGTAGCGGAGCAGATCAGCCATGATGGGGCGGGTGCCTGTGCCGCCAAAGCCACTCATTCGATGTTGCAAGTAGGTGAAGAAGCTCTCTCGCCCCATCTCCCCATTGTTGATAATGTCCAACCCGGCCTCGATCTGTTGCTTGATGACAGCGCGGGAGGCAGCCTCAACCGCCTGAGCTAAGGCCTGGGTTTCGATGGCTGACCCAGAATAACGGGCGGTAAGGAGAGAGACGAGGGAGTGCGGCCGCGGCAAACTTCCGGCGTGGGTGGTTAAAATACGGTTGGGGGTATCTGGCATAAAAGACCTCCTGGGGAATCAAGGATACGGCCATTGTCCCACCACCGCCCTGGCAAATCAAGGGCAATAGGCGGTTGGCGGTCCAATCGTAATGATTGGCTGAACCCTGTCGGGATGCCAGAGGGCCTGGTGTGTGTTAAGATACGCAGGAGTTTATGACACACCCCGCATAGCTGCTTCTTGAATCAGTGACCGCTTTCTCTTAACCCGGTTTCTAAATTTATGGGTTCCCTTATTTTACGGCTGTTTGGTGCGCCGGAGATCATGGCTTTGGGTTTACCACTGGCCTTGCCCAATCAGAAGGCCCAGGCTTTGCTATTTTACCTGGCTGTCACCCGGCGGCCGCATACCCGTAACCATCTCGCCACCCTCTTGTGGAGTGAATTCCCCGCCACCAACGCCCGCCGCTCCCTTCGTGCAACCTTGTTTCAACTGCGCCATGCTTTGTCAAAGCAAACCCTTAGCCATCTTCTGATAATAACGGGTGAGCTGCTGCACCTCTCCCCGGCTGAGATAACCTGTGATGTCATTGATTTTGAGCAGGGGGTTGCCGGGGGGGACGCGGCCGCCCTCACTCAAAGTATCTCCCTCTACCGGGGGCCGTTTTTGCAAGGCTTTACCCTGCCCAATGCTCCCCTGTTTGATGAATGGGTCAGGCAAGAAGATGAGAAATACAGCCAGGGGTATATCAACGCTTTATATCAATTGGCTGATGACGCGGCCGCACACGAGCAAATAGATCAGGCCATTCATTACCTGTCCCAACTGCTCCAGGCCGATCCCCTGGCCGAGACCGCCCACCAACATCTGCTCCGGCTG
Source organism: Anaerolineae bacterium (assembly GCA_023384415.1). Lineage (GTDB taxonomy): Bacteria > Chloroflexota > Anaerolineae > Promineifilales > Promineifilaceae > Trichofilum. The sequence continues at coordinate 40,970 of JAHDWJ010000017.1, read as the reverse complement.
TACCTCAAAGCCGGGGCCTTCAACCAGGCCATCCGTCAATACCATCAGTTTGCCTATGATTTACGAACCCGGATGGGGCTGACTCCCACCCCAGAAACCCGTGCCCTGTTCCATGAAGCCTTGCACCGGCAGCAAACCCCCTTGCCCGGTAAAACAACCGCCTGGCCCGGTAAAACAACCGCCTGGCCAGAAATGAAAGCGCGGCCGCAGCCATCCATCCAGGCTACAACTTATTTCGAGCAAGGGGAAGTAGCCTTGATCAGCAATGATTATGTGGCCGCTTCCGCGGCCGCGGAAGCCGGTCTGGCCTTGTGTGCTTCCCTGAGCCAAAATCCCGCCTTTAGCAATCTGGCCGGGTGGGGATACCGCTTGTTAGGCCATGCCCTGGCCATGGAAGGGAGCGATCTCCCGGCGGCCGAACGTCACCTGCGCCAGGCCACGGCGACCCATCGCCAGGCCCAAAATCCACGCGATTTAGGCGCGGGGTTATTTGAATTAGGCAATGTGGCGGCCCAACGGGGAGAGCTGCTGCCTGCCCTGGAGTTTTACGAAGAAGCCGCCCAAATTGCCGCGGCCGGGCAGGCGCACTATTTCCATGCCCTGGCTCGCAACAATATGGCCTATCATGCCCTGTTGTTGGGGTGGCTCAAGGTGGCCCAGCGGGTCCTGGCCCAGGGGCGGCAGGTGGCCGAAACCCATGAACTGCTAGGGGCTTTGTTACATTTATCCAGTACCCAGGGGGAAATTTACCTCTATCAGGCGGAATGGCTGGCCGCCCAGGAAACGTTCCAACAAGGGTTGACCCTGGCAGAGGTGATGAGCAACCCAGAGCGGCAGGCGGGCTACCGCGCTGGCCTGGCCCTGGCAGCCCGGGGGCAGCAAAATTTTGACCAGGCCGTCAACCTGCTTGAAGAAGCGTTGTGGCTGATTAGTGGGCGTGGCTACTGGCATTTACGCCTGCGCCTGCTTATCTGGCTGGGGGAAACCTTGTTGTGGGTCGAACGAGGAGCTGAGGCGCGGCCGCATCTAGAACTGGCTAGCCAAACAGCTCAGGCTCAGGGGCGGGCCTTGCTCCATTTACAAGCCCAACGGTTGCAGGCCATGCTCGCGGCCACTGAAGGGGATTGGGCGGCCGCAGAGGTCTGTTTTAGCCAATCATTGGCCCAGGCCACCACCCTCGACCTGCCGCTAGAAATCGCCCGCACCCAATCCGTTTGGGGACAGGCGTGGCAGCGATGGCAGCCCCACGCTCCCCAGGGGATGGCCCTCTTAGACCAGGCGCGACCAGTATTTGTGGCTCACGACGCGGCCGCGGACCTGTTGTGGTTACCCCCGCTCAAGGGCCGGCACAAGGCCAGCCCCTACCATTAACCGCTCCTATCAACAATAACGCTCCAATAACGCCGATCCCTCTATACTTTTCGTGGTGTTAATCTACCTGCTCAGGCATTGGGTGGCGCACACCTGACACATTTCCGAAACCTGTCAGGGTTCGTCTCCCCGTCAACCCGTGTGAAATGAGTTCCCATTTGCGATAAGGAGGTTAGAGATGGCCGTAAATCCTATGGCTTACAGTAGTAAAGATGTCGTGCTGGATGTGGTACGCACCGAGCGAAGCCGGTTCTATGAGGTGATTGATAACCCCGATAACTGGTATATAGACAGCCGTTGTGAGGGGTGGCAAATACGCGATCTGGTCGGCCACATGATAGATGTGACTGAAGGGTATCTGGCTCGTTGGGAGATCGCTAACCAGGGGGCCGAGGCACCGGCTCCGTTGGGCTGGACCGTCATGGCTGATGAATTAAACAAAGGAGCGTTGGCTCTACGCACCCTTTCCCGCGATGAAGCCATTGCCCGTCTTAAAACAGCTTCTGATAAGTTGATGGCCCATTTTGAAGCCTTAACCGAGGACACCTGGAACAGCTTTATGGTCGCTCATGTTTTTTCCGGCCCCACCCCCGCCTTCTGTTACCCCGCCTTCCAAATTATGGATTATGGGGTACACACCTGGGATATGCACTGGGGGTTGGGTGACAAGGATGCCAGACTCGATGAGCGTACCGCTGGGGTTTTGATTCCCTACATGTTTATCATCTGGCAATATTCGGTGGATCAAGCGGCCGCGAAAGGAGTAGACATCACCTACGGTGTTAAAGTGGATGGCGAATGGGGTGGGCAATGGCTGGCGACAGTCAAAGACGGCCAATTCAACTACCAGGCCACCGATGATCTGAGTGCCGCCCAGGCCCTTTTCCACTTCAAGCACCCATCAGATATGGTCTTAACAACCTACCAACGTATCCACGGTGGCGAGACATCGGGCGATTCAGATGTGATCCACAAAGCCCGCACCGTCTTCTTCCCCATCTAGTAAGGATGAAGGATGAATTATGAAGGATGAACCGGATTCATAATTCATCCTTCACCCTTCATCCTTGCCAAGGGGTGGCCTGAATGGGAATCTGGACGGTGGAGTATGGGACGCTGTGGGCGGTGGAGCCACAACATAACCGGCCACCCCTTTACCCGGCAAAGGTCGCAACCATCTTTTGTGAGGTTGGGCTGGCTGATGTGGCTGACCTGGCGGTGGCGATGAACCTGCCTAACCCTGACCTGATTGAACAACGGCTGCAAAATAACCGCCGCTGTTTTATTCTCAAGAGCGCGGGGCAGATTGTCTGTTATGGCTGGGTGACGCATGGGGTAGAGGATGTTGGCGAGTTAGAGCGGCAGTTCTATCTCCTGGATGAGGAAGCGTATATCTGGCATTGTGGAACGGTGCCGGCCTGGCGGGAGCAGCATTGTTATTCCTCTTTATTGAGCCACCTGATTTATCAACTGCATGATGAAGGGGTGCCCCGTATCTGGATTGGGGCTTCCCGTCTGAACCAACCTTCGGTGCAAGGGTTTGTCAATGCCGGTTTCCAGCCGGTTGTTGAGGTGACTTACCGCCGGTTTTTCGGGCTGACTTTGCTGTGGATTCACCAGAAGATGACGGAAACGCGGCCGCTGGTCGCGGCCGCGTACCGTATCATCCTCAACCCCCATGAAAGACGCCTGGGCCGTCTGGCCATCGGCTACAAACGTATAACTTGAAAGGAGCACATGATGAAAAAAATTCAGACGCAGGGTGTACACCACATTACCCTGGTGGGGGCAACCCGGCAAATATCTATTGATTTTTGGGAAGGGGTTTTGGGGATGCCCTTTATTTTTGAGCAGCCCAATTTAGACAACCCCAACGAAAGTCATCTCTATTTCGATCCTGGGGACGGCCGGCTGATTACCGTCTTTACCAATGAAACCCGAACCGCAGACAGCACCCCAAACCCCGAAGGCATTGGCAATTTGCACCACATCGCCTTCTCCATTTCCCGCGCTACCTTCATTGAAACAGCGCGGCGGCTGGATGAGCGGGGCATCAAAAACACCGGCGAAATTGACCGGGGGTTTATGTACTCCATCTATTTCCGCGACCCCCTCGGCCAGTTGTATGAATTGGCCTCTTATAAATTTGAGCCACCCACAGGCTGCACCCATGCTCAGGTATTATTTGCCGCCCACCATATTCGGGTGGCCGAAGGGGCGTACAACATCCAGGATTCCCACCTGGCCGATGCGATTGAACAATTGACCAGAGAACGCCAGGGGTCACTCTCATCTGATCGCACCGCCAAACATGCCTACCCCCAATCAGGTGATGGGACCTGATGAATGAAAATTTGTGGTGCGATTTTCCCAATCACGTATCGAACTGGAAGTGCGATTTACAAGGGAGAAATTGAATGGAGAATCATCAACTGATGAGCGGGGCCAGGTTTATTGCCGAAACGTTTCAGAGGTATGGCGTCACCCATGTTTTTTATGTGGATGCCATTTTGCGTAAGACGATGGTAGACCTGGAAGAGCTGGGGATTCGCCGGGTGATTACCCATTCGGAAAAAGCGGCCGCGTACATGGCCGATGGATATGCTCGAATTTCCCACAAGGTAGGTGTCTGCATGGCCCAATCGGTGGGGGCGGCCAACCTGGCCGCCGGGCTGCAAGATGCGTACCTGGGCTGTTCCCCTGTGTTAGCCATCACCGGCAAAAAGCCCCCCTTGTTCCAATATCGCCACGCCTACCAGGAAATTGATCACCACCCCATGTTTGCCCCGGTGACTAAATACAATGTAGATGTCACCACCCTGGCCCAACTACCTTATCTGCTGCGTCAGGCATTCCGTGAAGCCACAACTAACACCCCTGGCCCTGTCCATCTCGACCTGTTAGGGCACAGCGGCCGCCCTTTGGAAGCTGCCGAAGGGGTGCTGCCGCTGGTGACAGAGACCTCTTTTTGCCATACCCCAGCTTTCCGCACCGTGCCCCATGATGAGGAAATTGCACAAGCGAAAGAGAGGCTCGCGGCCGCGTCCCGTCCAGTGATTGTTGTTGGAGGGGGGGGGCGCTGGTCCGCGGCCGCGGCCGAGGTTATCGCCCTGGCCGAAAAACTGTCTATCCCCGTGGCCACCTCCGTCAACGGCAAAGGCACCATTCCTGACCACCACCCCCTGAGTGTTGGCGTGGTTGGCTCATACTCCGCTCGCTGTGCCAACCAGGTTGTCGCCGCCGCCGATCTGGTCATCTATATCGGCAGCAACACCGGAGATCAGGTTACCCATGATTGGCAAATCCCCCGACCAGGAACGCCCATCATCCAGATTGACATCAACCCGGCGGAGATTGGCCGTAATTATGCCGGAACGGTGGGGATCGTGGGGGATGCGAAGATGGCGGTGGCTAAGCTCGCGGCCGCGATTCCCGCTCGACCCGCCAATGAGTCCTGGCTTCAACAAGTGCAGGCGTTCGTCACCGCCTGGCATAATGACATTGAACCCCTGCGTCACTCCTCTGACCTGCCCATTCGCCCGGAGCGGCTGTGCCGGGAGCTCAGCGACATTCTGCCCGAAAACGGCGTCCTGGTTGCCGATACTGGTTACTCGGCGATCTGGACAGCCACCATGCTCCATTTGCGCCATCCGGAACAAAGCTACCTACGGGCGGCCGGCTCCTTGGGGTGGGCTTTTCCCGCTGCTTTAGGGGTCAAATGTGCTGTACCAGACAGGCCAGTGATCTGTTTCACCGGTGATGGTGGCTTCTGGTACCATTTGAGTGAACTAGAGACAGCTCGCCGTCATCAAATCAATACCGTTACCATTATCAATAACAACGGCGGGTTGGGGCAGGGTATCAAAGATGTTCACGCCATGTATGGGGATAGGCCAGGCAAACCAGAAGAGTTATATCGTTTTGAGCCGGTCAACTTTGCCCGGATAGCGCAGGAGATGGGCTGTTGGGGGGTACGAGTGGAGCAGCCGGTTGAGATCAGGGATGCCATCCAGCAAGCCTTAGCCTCAGGGCGGCCGGCGGTGGTGGAAGTGATGACCGGCCTCGATTATCGTGCGCCTGATCCCTGGGTGCCAAATAAAATGAGCTGAGCCTGTCGAAATCAGCAGCTTATGACAGGCTTGCTCAAACTACAAATCTTGCCGAAATCGCAAACATTATTGAGAACAAGACCTGACAACTCTCTGAGAGTTGCCAGGTCTGAGTGAAAAATCCTTTTACCGGTAAAACCTATTAAGAAGCCGCAGCTGCCTTGAATTATGGCAGCAATCTGACCCGGCGCAGAAGTTGGGCGTTTAGGGCGACAACGATGGTGCTCATGGACATCACCAATGCCCCAACTGCTGGGGGCATATCAAAACCGATAGGGGCCAGTATCCCTGCTGCCAGGGGGATGGCCACAATATTGTAGCCAGCCGCCCACCAGATATTTTGCACCATTTTGCGCTGGGTTGCCCGGCTCAGGGCGATAATTTTCACTACATCCAGAGGATTGCTCTGCACCAAAATCAGCCCGGCTGACTCCACGGCCACATCTGTGCCGCTGCCAATGGCAATACCGATATCGGCACGGGTGAGGGCAGGGGCATCATTGACGCCATCACCCACCATAGCCACTTTTTTGCCCTGTTTTTGCAGATCAGCGACTTTTTTATCTTTATCTTCAGGCAAAACTTCGGCGAAATATTGGTCAATGCCCAATTCTTCGGCCACGGCTCTGGCAACATCTTTGCTGTCACCGGTGAGCATGGCAACTTCAATGCCCATTTGATGAAGTTTTTGCACCGCCTGACGACTTTCTTCACGAATGACATCGGCTAAAGCAAAGGCGGCCGCGACTCGGGCATCTCGCAGCAGGTAAATCACCGCCTGCCCTCTGGCCCCTGCCTGCCGGCCAAATTCAGCCATTGCTTCCGATGGTTCGACTTCCAGGAATTGTAGCAGGCGTGGCCCACCCAGATACACCGTTTCGCCCTGGTAGTTGGCCTGTACCCCTCGCCCCTTCAAGGCGGCAAAATCGGTGATAGTCGGCAGGTTCAGCTTTTTTACCTGAGCGGCCTGGCGAATAGCCTGGGCAATAGCATGTTCGGAATCTCCTTCGACTGCGGCCGCCAGGCCCAACGCCTCATCTTCACTCATCCCCTCAGCCGTCAGTAACCCAACAACACCTTGTTCCCCTTTTGTCAGTGTGCCCGTTTTATCAAAGATAATAATCTCAATTTCCCGGGCGGCTTCCAACGCCAGCCGGTCACGCACCAGGATACCGTTGCGGGCGGCCAGTGAAGTGGAGATAGCTACGACCAGCGGTACAGCCAACCCCAGGGCATGGGGACAGGCAATGACCAACACGGTGACTACTCGTTTAAGCACAGCTACGTTAAAGCCGGTGGCTATGAGCCAGATGATGGCGGTGAGCGCGGCCGCAGCCAGGGCAGCATAGAACAGGAACGCGGCCGCTTTATCCGCCAATAACTGCGTCTTTGATTTACTCTCTTGCGCTTCTTTCACCAAACGCATGATGCCGGATAGGGCAGTTTCATCACCCACTGCGGTCACGGTTAGACGAAGACTGCCATTGCCCTGGTTGACTGTCCCGGCAATAACTCTGGCCCCAACCGTCTTTTTCACCAACTTCGACTCGCCAGTAATCATGGCTTCGTTGACATCTGATTCTCCCGCGAAGATGCTTCCATCCGCGGGGATAGTGGCTCCAGGCCGTACCAACAGTTTATCGCCCACTTTTAACTGGCGGACCGCCACTTCTTCTGTGCGATTGTCGCTGATGATGCGTTCCGCAATATCTGGTAAAAGTTTTGCCAGCTCATCCAACGCTCCGGATGCTTGACGCACACTGCGCATTTCCAGCCAATGGCCTAAGAGCATCACATCAATGAGCGTGGCCATTTCCCAGAAAAAACTCTCGCCCAGGTTGGCAAAAAGGGTGGACAGGCTGTAAACAAAGGCCACGCTAATGGCCAGAGAGATCAAGGTCATCATCCCTGGCTGTCGGGATTTTAGTTCCCAACCGGCCATTTGTAAGAAGGGCAGGCCACCGTAAAAGAAAATGATGCTGGATAAGACAGGGGCAATCCAGGTACTACCAGGGAAATCAGGTGTGCTGAAGCCTAGCCACATCTGAACCATCTCGCTGAATACGAGGACAGGGATCGTCAAGGCCAGGGAAACCCAGAAGCGGTTGCGGAACATGAGTTCGTGGCCGGCATGACTGCCATGACCGCCATGACCGCTGTGGCTATCATGGCTGCCTTGTCCCCCTTGTTTGCTGTGATTTTTGTGTTCCTGGGGCTGAGGGTGGTTACTGTGTGCCTGGTGTTGATTAACGTCAGGGGTTGACTCAGTAGAGTGATCGGGATGCTCGATGCTCGTTGTGGCGCCCGGCTTCTCATGTTGTTGATGATGTTGATGGTTGTGTTTATTCATGGCATTCACCTCGTTAAGCCAGAGTGAGGAGCTAGAGAAAACCGCTTTAACTTTGCTCTAGCTTCACATCACAAATCCTGATAGGTTGTGACTTGGAGTTCGGGATAATGGTGTAAACGATGGCGAATGATGTGACAATGCTGAACGTTGACAACCACCAGGATACGGCGACCAGGATCACGACGCGCCACGGCCAAAACAGATTCAGTCAGGTGGTCAGCGTGTTCGTCCCAGGCCTTTTGCACAACCTCACCAGCTAGACGACGGGTTAAACCGTATAAGGTGTTGGCTAACTCGTGCCGCCAACCCTGGTTGATGGCATCGGGACTGGGAGCGGTGCGTTGTATGAGGGCCAACCAGGAGCGCAACCAGGCAATGACGCGGCCGCGCCATCCGCTGGCTTCTGGTTTCGGCGGATGTTGATGTCTGGTCAGAGGAATTACGACGATATCTGTCTGCCTGGCTAATGGCAGAAGTGCTTCCTGGTATTCTGGCGGCAGGGTGGAAAAATCTTGCTGTTGCCATTGCTCTGCCGTCATATCCAGACAAAGTAAATCCGGGTGGATGTCAGCTACCAACTGCACCAGGGCGGTCAAGTTATACGGAATTGGCTCCCGATGAAACTCGGCTAAGGTCCCCAGGACGGCGATGGTGGTTGTTTCCGGATTGCTCATTCATTCGTTCCTTTCATTTACACGGCCATGATACCTATTGTCCGGCTGGTATGGTACGGTAAAAGTACGGGATTGTGCTTAGGTGAAATTGCGTAGAAGGTTCAGTTTCAAGTTTCGTGTTTAGAGGTTCGCGTTAATGTTCTGATGTGAAACTCGAAACGTTGCACTCGGAATTTCAGCTTCTGTAGCCATGATTGACTGCCCACAAGACCGCCTCTGTGCGTGAGGTGATGGCAAGTTTGCTGTAGATGTTGCGAAGATGGGCCTCGACGGTACGTACACTAAGAAAGAGGGTTTGGGCGATGTCTTTGTTGCTCAATCCTTGAGCTAACAGGCGCAAGACGTCTATTTCTCGCTCGCTCAGGCTTTCGCCAGGTTGAACCTGGTCCTGTTTGCTATGCGTCAGAGCGGTTAACGCCTGGATTGCCAGTTCAGGTGGTAAAACAATTTCACCCCGCGCCACAGCAATGAGGGCCAGCGCCAATTCGGGGATGCTGGCATTACGACTGAGGCACCCCGTTGCTCCAGCTCGAAGAAGATCTACGATCTGGGTTACGTCGTGGTGATCAATGAGGCAGAGGATGGTTGAATGGGGCGCGGCCGCGACGAGGTGTCGTACCAACTCTGATTGTACAGGGGCCATATCTACCAAAAGTGTAACCGGGGCCTCGACCATGCCTTGTAATTCACCAGGGTCTGCGGCTGTGCCCCGTACCATCAGTCCTGGGTGCTGCCCTAACAAGGCTGACCAGGCTAATCGGTGCAGGTTCGCGGCCGCGATAATGATCACGGCAATTGGTGATGCTTTTATGACCATGACAATTCTGGCACAATAACTGTTAAAATCGTTCCTGTTCCTGGCGTAGATTTTAACATCACCTGCGCTCTAATTAATTCAGCCCGCTCCTGAATGCCCAGCAAACCAAAATGGCCGGTAGCTGCCATTTCTGCCGGGCTTTCCGGCACTATAAAGCCGCAACCATTATCCTTGACGGTGAGGATGACGCTATGCTCATCAAAGCATAACTGTACCTCAGCCTGGGTTGCCTGGGCGTGACGCCCCACGTTATTCAACCCCTCCTGAACCATGCGATACAATGCCAGCTCGGTTGTAGGAGGCAGGCGATGCTCCGTACCGGAGTGGTGAAAGAGGACGGGGATAGCTAACATTCTGCTGGTATCCCGGGCTAACATTTCTAAGGCTGGCACCAGTCCCAGGTCTTCCAGATAGATGGGGCGTAGATCACGGGTTAGGCGGCGTAAATCGTTTACTATTTGCCCGGCCATCTGCTGCATTCGGTTCAATTGCGTTGTAAGTGGCTCCTCTGTGTTTGCGAGTTGAGCCAGTTGTATTTGTTGATTCAAGGCGATAAGCGACTGAATCGTATCATCATGTAATTCTCGGGCCAGGCGGCGGCGCTCTTCTTCCTGCCCAACGGTTACGGCTCCTAAATAGCCACGCAAACTTTTCTGAGCAATTTGGACCTTCTGCGCCATGTGCATCAGTTCTGTTTGTAGACGCTGAATTTCATTGATCCCCCCCACCGGTTCTTGAATAGCCGTAAAATCACCCCAACCAAGTCGGGTTGCCTGCCGTTCCAGGGCCTGTAGGGGCTGTACAATCTGGCGCACCCCAAACCAAAGTACAATCAGAGCCATTATAAGAACAGGCACAAGAATAAGAGGTGCCTGTTCGGTAGCGCTAAGCAGAGGGTCTGCTTCACCCCGCCACGGCTCCATGGTCACAAGTGCCCACCCAACTGGAGTCACAGGGGTGAAAGCAACGACCTGTTCGTGACGTCCCAGAGACAGGTAGGCCGTGCCGCTTTCCCCCCGTAACGCCTCCGCCACACCAGGCTGTTGCCCCTCATGCCCTTCTTCGTTGAGCAAGCCCGTTTGATAAATAATTGTCCCTTCCTGGCTCACCAGCAAAATCAATACTTGTGCATTCTCCACAAACAGGTTGCTTAACACCTGACGTGCCAACATAACAGGTGAAAATGCGCCGACAGCAATGAAGCCATCTTCCTGAGCTACCACCATTAATAATGTTTCGCCGCTTGTGGGATCAGTGAGTGGGGGAAGGAAGAAGGCGTCATCTGGTAGACCCTTGTGGTCGAAGGATGTGAGATGTTCCTGGATCGCCCGGGCTTGCCAGGGGTTTTGGTCAGTTGTGGCTGCCAGTAAAGAGCCGGCGGTATCGTACAAAGACAATCCACCGTCGAAGTCGGGCAATAGAAAGGTAGCGTCAGCCAGGGCATGTTCAGGGCTGTCGGAGAGAGCCGCCTGAAAGGCAAGACTTCGGATAGCGATACGGCGATGGTTTAACTGTTCGCTGATGGCCGCGGCCGCAGCACGGGTTGCCCTTTCATCTCGTTCAGCTACCATTGAACGCATAGCGTGTTGGTGTAAGGTCAAACTGCCCAACGCAATAGCTAATAACAGAATAGTAAGTGGCAAAACTATCAGGAGAAAAAGTTGGACAGGAAAACTGCGCCAGCGTTTCATAACCCTCTCTATAACCAGTGAATATTCAACTAAGGGAGCATCTAAAAATAACTTACCAATTTAGACAGGACGGGTTTTCGGAAACCTGTCGGGTTTGGGTGGAACTTATTTTTGGACGATTACTAAGGCAAGGAGTGGGGTTGCGCAGTTATCCTTCTTTGGCGGCAATAAGTCCCAAGGAGACAGCTTTCATCACCGCCTCGGTGCGGCCGCTGACGGTTAGTTTGCCATAGATTTTGGCCAAATGACCCTGCACTGTCCGATCACTAATCCCCAACTGTACCCCAATGGCTTTGTTGGTATACCCTTTGCCGGCCAATATCAAGACTTCCAGTTCCCGCTCTGTCAGGGCCTCATGGGTAGCTATGGCCTGCCGCTGAGCTACCAGATGGGATAATAATTTCTGGGTAATGACCGGGTTAAAGACCGATTTTCCCTCATAAACATCACGCACCGCCTGCACAATCTCGGCTGGGGAGCTGGTTTTCAGGACATAACCATTCGCTCCAGCCTGGAGAACTGCAACCACATACGGGTCGTCATCATATGCCGTCAGCACTAGAACCCCTACATTGGGGTAATTGGCCCGTGCCCAGCGCGTTACTTCAATGCCGCTCGTCTGGGGCATCTGTATATCCAAAACGGCTACATCGGGCTGGTGCTGTTCAATGAGGGTGCAGGCAATTGCCCCATCCCCTGCTTCAGCGATGACCTGAAGATCCGGAGCCTGTTCCAGAAACTGGCGAATACCGGCCCGAACGACAGCGTGATCATCGGCTAATAGAACGCGGATGGGTTGATTCATGGATTAACTCGTTGCTCTTGGTTTTGGCTGGCTGAAGTTGGATTTTGAGTTCCTGGGCGGTCTGGGCAAAACTGTCCTCTAAATGAGGGAAGGTAAACCAGACCATCCCCAGGCCAAAAAATAGGCCACTCAAAAAACGCATCCAGGAATTAAAGGATCCCAAAGCATCTCCAGCATAGAAAGTTATGGGGAAAACGTTGTTGGTTAAAAGGGCTAACCAGGCATTGTTATCCCGAAATCCCCCACCCATTCCCCCGGTTGCGTCGCTAATGAAGTGGCTAAAACCATCTATCGCCATGGGTAATAGGAAGAGAATAAAGCCCCAGAGCGGTATTGGTTTGATACGTTTGCGCCAAAGCCCGAAAAGAGCAGCTCCGAATAGTACGGCCGTGTACATGTAAACCATGCGATCCGACCAGGCTACTTTCCAACCCATCTCTGAATTGCCAACAAATTGACGCAGGGTGAGGGGGTTATCGGTATTTTGCCAGGCTGCCTGAATTGTATCCAGACTGTACATGACCTGGGGGCCGAAGAGGAAAAAGGAGCGCTGAGGAAGTTGGTGGCATTGGGTACTGTAAAGGGTGTAGATGCCGTTTGCGGCCGCGTTCCAACCCCAGTGGCGAAAAAGGGGGGCCAGCCAGGGCAGCCCCACAAATAGACCAAACAATACTCCAAATACCAACAGCCAATGTTGGCTCAACCAGTACGCGAACCGTTTGGCCCGCATGGTGGGGGTATGGTTGTTGATCCCAGTAGATGATGACATGAAAAGTATACACCTTCTTTATGTTCTTTGCGGTGAATAATGACAACATAGGTAACTACGAAATCTGCCGGAGGGTAATTCTACTGGTCAGGACCTTTGATCAAACTATCGGAAGGTTCTAGCACCAGAGAGGTGGAGAGGTGAAGTAGTTATGAATAGGGTTGGATACTGTCTATCTGCCTATTATGAACCATCCAGGAGCCGTTTACTACCGCCAATTGCCTTAGCTGGTCATAAGCCATTTGGCGGGTACTCCTTATGACAGCCTGAAGCTGTTTGCCACTTATTTTGAACCGCTTAACCGGTCATTTCTCCAGGCCATATCAAGCAAAGCCGATAACAAATATCACCTTTTATAGGTGACACGCCATTCGGCGCTACTGGTTTGTGCCCAAGTTTTTTATCATAAAAACATAAAAAGCACGTATATAGGTCAGAGGTCAGGCTCCTGTCTGTTTAAATCGTGTTTTTACCAGAGAAAAGTCTGCTTCTCCAGGCTCTGTGGTTATAAGGTGAGAGATGACAATAACGAAACGAATTTTATGGCCTATAGGAGCAGGTTTAGCTGGCGCCGGGCTGTTGACCTTTATTTATTTTGGCATTGTTTCCTGGGCTGAAAGCCCTCAACATGCCATTGATCTATTTTGGGAAGATCGCTGGATTGTTCTGCCCATTATTTTAGGCTTTGGGGTGCAGGCCGCTTTATATACCATCCTCAAAAAACGGTTGTTTATCCCAGTAACGCATACCGACCCTAGTGGGGCTTTGACTGGCGTCGGGGGTGGAATGTCTGCGGTGGCTATGGTTGCCTGTTGCGCCCATCACGTCACAGATGTTCTACCTATTTTAGGGTTGACGGTCGCGGCCGCGTTCCTGGCTGAGTACCGGATCGCTTTCATGTTGGTAGGGCTGGGGAGTACCGTCTTGGGTATTGTGATGATGTTGGTTATTTTGTTCAGAGAGCGGCGTCGAGTTGTACAAATGTTGACCCCGACTGCGGAGATTTTATGAAACATAGATATGCGCCTTGGTGGCTGCTGTTACCCATTTTATTGTTGGTTGCCTGTCAGGGCACCACATCCGGGCCGAACCTGCCGTTAGCGACAGATAACGAACCGGATTCGGCAACGACTTATGCCACACTAGAAGATACTCAGGGTAAGGTGACTGTGGTGGTTAAACCACTAAATCTAGATGGTTCAGCCGAAACGATTGATTTTGAGATAACCCTGGATACCCACTCCGTTGATTTGAGTATGGATTTGGCCACAATGTCTTCATTAACGACTGACAATGGCCGCCAGATGGTGGCCACGGGCTGGGATGCCCCTCAAGGGGGTCATCATGTCTCAGGGGTACTTTCTTTTCCGGCTATTGTGGATGGGGCAGCCTGGCTAAAGGGAGCAACAACCCTCACCTTGACCCTTCGTGATGTGGATGTCCCGGAACGTGTTTTTATCTGGAAGCTAACGGATTAACTCGTGATGTTGCCACGCATCCAGGCGGTATTTTTAATAGGAGAGGCCATGAGTGAGCACGCAGACTGTTATGTTGAACCAATAGAGAAACCGCTGGATCAAGCAGCTTTGCACACAGCCGAAGTAACCTTTTTAAGTGTGTCTGGAATGGGGTGCCCCCGCTGCGCTATACGTGTGCGCAACGGGCTGCTGCTGCAAGATGCTGTTTTGTTTGCCGATGTGTATTTACAGAAGGGCATTGTCATTGTAGCCTACGCTCCAGGGCAAACCACACCAGATAACCTGGTAACAGTCGTTGCCAACGTGGACCATGGTGGGCGGCATGATTACCAGGCTGTTATTTTACAAACGATGCCAGCCGTCGAAGCCTTTACTTTTGCCGCTTAAGGGGTGGGGCAACGCGGCCGCAAACAGGCAGCACAATGACAAACGTGTTTATTATCTGATTTCAATCGGGGCCAGGGGGTAGGCTGTCATCGCTCTTTCCTGACCCCTTAGCGGCAGCCGCAGATCCGGGTCGGTTAGATGATACAACCCTAATAGTAAAGTGTAGCGACCCCCAGGCACATTGGCGGGGATAAAAACGCCATGATTATCGGTAATGGGTTCACCGGGAGACCAGATGGTGGTCAGGGCCAGGCCGCCACCTGGCTCGCTGTCCCGCTGGTTGACCATCTGCCCGCTGCTGTTTACCAGGTGCAGGAATATTTTGTACCGCTCGGCCAGCGGGGCGTCTGTTTGCCAGAATAGGGTCAGGGTGATGATGTCACCGGGTTGTAGGGTGTCTTGGTTCAAGGTGTAGCCGAGCAGGGTGATATGATCGCCAAACTGTAAATTGAGGGGAGTTTGCATCGTCGCGGCCGCCTCCCCAGGCACGGCATACATAACAAACCGCACATCCCCCACCCACTCATCCACCGCCTTAAAGCAGTTGGCATCCAACCACCGCTCCACAAATCGGTTCGGGTCTTGTTCCGCCTCCCCCCAAAAAATGGCGTACAGCCGGTCATGCTGCCGGGCAATTGCATCTAGCTCCCCTTCAATATGGGCCTGATCCATTCCCCCGCGAGGGATCGGGTAGGTAGGTGCCCCGTTCTGGTGGTAATAGGTGAATACTTCCCATTGGTTGGCGGCGTTGAGAATAACCCCGGCGTTGGGATGGTTGTCAGAACTGATGCGCTGGGCGATGGCCCGGTAATCGGCGCGGGCGTAGGCAGGATTGAAGCGCATCTGTTGGTAAGCCAGCCCCATAGCTAGAAGCAGAATCGCGGCCGCGACCACCCCCACTCCTCTCGTTCCCTTACGCCGCCAGGCCAGGGCTGCCCCTTGCCCCAGCAGCAGAGCCAGAAAGGGAATCGCCATGAGCATAAATTTGTAAAATGGCTCTTTGGTGAGACCCCGCAGGAGCATCAAAATGATGGGGGTGAGGAAGGCGAGAAGAAGG
This sequence comes from Anaerolineae bacterium, assembly GCA_023384415.1. Lineage (GTDB taxonomy): Bacteria > Chloroflexota > Anaerolineae > Promineifilales > Promineifilaceae > Trichofilum. The sequence continues at coordinate 25,462 of JAHDWJ010000017.1, read as the reverse complement.
GGGAAGGATGAATTATGAATTATGAGGGATGAAGGATGAAGGATCAGGGCGAAGATGAGGAGGGTCGCGGCCGCGAGCAGGACATATTGGCTAAAAGGAGAGCCAATAAAGTTGCCGAGCAAGAGCCAGGTGGTGCTGTCATAGAAAAATTGGAGTGGGGGGCTGCTGGTAGTGGCGCGGCCGCTTGTTTGGCGCCAAAAAATGGGCAGCCAGGGCAGATACAGCAGCGCGGCCGCCAGCAAAGCCATTCCCCAGGCTGTAAGGGATTTTAGGGTAACTATTTTAGATTGACGATGCAAAGTGGTGATGTAGAGCAGGCCATGAATCAGGATGATAGTAGGGAAGAAATAATGGGTGTAGAGGCCGGCCGCCAGGGTGATGGTGTAGGCGGCTAGGTAGGTGAAACGTGAGGCGTGTGGGGGGAGAATGAGCCAGCGCCATACGAGCAGGGTGGCGAGCAGGGCCAGGAAAGAGAGCAAAGCATACATCCGGGCTTCCTGGCTGTAATAGATGAGAATGGGGTTGAGGGCGACGAATAACCCGGCGATCCAGGTCCCCAGGGTCGGCCGCCTCCAAATGGCCTGCCCCAAAGCGATAGTCACCGCTACCAACCCAATCCCCACAAAGGCAGAAAAGGAGCGCAGACCAAACTCCGTCTCTCCGACCAGTTCCCGCCAGCCGCGCAAAAGCAAATAATAAAGCGGGGGGTGGATGTCGCTGGCCGTCCCTTCGATGATGAGGGAGATGGTGCGCTCACTGAGGCGGGCACTGTTTCCTTCATCGTTCCAAAAGGATTGGGTGTCCAGGTAAGCAAAACGGAGCGCGGCCGCCAGCAGGAGCAGGGGGATGAAATATTTATAGCGGGTCATTCAACATCTAAGGCCATTTAGTGATTATTGAGACAACAACGGATTTAGAAAGGGGCGGATTTTTCCCGCCAGGCATCCGTTTATTTCCCTATGCGTTGTTGTCACTCATGATCTGGCATCTGGCGACCACAACTGCAAGGCCAGGAAAAAGAGCAGTGCCCCACTGCCCAGCCCCAGCAGCGGCCGCAGCCGTATCCAGGTATAGTAAAAATTAGACCGGGGGGTGGGGGGAGAGGCGGCCGCGTCTGGCAAATATTCCCGCAGCGCCTCATACACCGGCAGCGGTGTAAAATCTGGCTCCACCAGGCGGAAATAATACATTGGCTCACCCCGTTCCCCATCTGTAGCCCGCTTAAAAAACCAACTATTAATCACCCCTACCCAGGGCCACTCCTGCTGTGCCCGCTGATATGCCTCAACCGCGTATTGGGCCTGGACTTGTTCCGTTACCTGCCCAAACACCTGGGGCAGCCCATCCGGCACCGCATTCCACCCCATCTCACTGATCCAGATCGGCTTTGCGGCATCCCCGTTCCGCACCATTACATCCCGCAGCAGCAGATTGTGAGGGTAGTTGATGACCACCGGGCGCAGCCGTTGGTCCCACGCCCCCGAGAAAAGGCCATACCCCTGGGCGGTCAAAATATCAAAACATTCCCCGGCTCCAGCATCATACATCCGCTGTAAAAAGATCAAATCATTTAGGTTGCGGCCGTCTATAGCAATCGTAGGGGCCATCGCCCCTGCTAAAATAATGGCCTGTGGGTTGGCCGCTTTGGCCCGATGGTAGCCGGTACAAAGTAAATTCGTATAGGCAGCGGGGTCTACATTTTGCTCCCCCCATTCGGGATAAATATTTGGCTCATTCCATAGTTGAAAATAGGTGACGCGGCCGCGATACCGCCCTACCACCGCCGCCACATAATCCCCATAATCATTAACCTCATCGGGGGGCCCAAAGGGTCCGCTTACCTCTGGCGGTTGGGCGCGGGACCAGGCTGGTGGGGCACTCAGCCGGGCAATAATCTCCAGGTTGTACTGTTCCGCCAGGGAGACGATGTTGTCATATTTGTCCCAGGCCGAAATTTCTCCTACCACATCCAGGTGGCGGCGGTCACTGAAATCTCCTTTGCCATGAATTTCAATATCGTACCAGGGAAACTCCTGGCGCAGCCAGTGGAAGCCGGCGGCCTGGATCATTTGCATCGCCTGTTCGCGTACTTCGGGCAATGCTTCTTGTTCCAGGAAAATGTTGACACCAAATGGGGGGGCAGGGGGGGAGGTGGTGATGGCGGTGGGGGCAAGATGGGGCTGCGGCCGCAAGGCCGAATACCCCCACTGCCACCCCCCCCGCACCTGGGACAGCAGCTGTTCCTCACCTGTTAGCCGGGCCAGAGAGAATGTCGGCGGCCATAAAGCCAGGATGAGCCCGAACGCGGCCGCGAGAAATAACCGTTTTTGCCACATACCACAATCCTACCCCAGACCGAGATAACGGGAAAATCACGGCTAAGATAGGGCTGAGGATTGAGTAAGTTCACCCAAATTCCTTTGTTTTTCATCTATTACGGCGTGCCTACAATACGGGAAACTCCTGAATAGCGCATTGCGTCAAACAATGTTAGACTTGGCGCAATTTCCTGAAATAGTCACAAATTCCATCAATCATCACGAATCTCTTTGCTCTGGTGACACCCCTTTTCAGCCAAAGCACACGCCAGACTACCAGACTAGATGTAATATTCTAAACCGCTTTATCCGTGGCCCTTCTTATCCGTGTTTTCTTACATACGTGGCTAGTTCCAGAGGAATTTAGAAAGAGGAAAAGAATATGCTAACCCCCATCGAACGTCTCCTGTTTATCCTGTTGGTCGCTATCTGCCTCACCGCCGCCTATACCACCTTCAAACTCATGGCCGATATTATCTTGCAAGGGCAAGGGAAACTGCGGCTGGATAACCTGTTCCAACGGCTGGTAGTGGGCACAATGGCCCTGTTCAGCCAGGGGCGCATCATCCGCCACCGCCGCCTCACCTCATTCTTCCATTATCTGGTCGCTTTTGGCTTCATCTTTTATGGTTTAGTCAATATGGTAGATGTGCTGGAAGCGTTTATGGCTGACTTTGCCATTCCGGGGTTGGTGGGGGATGTCTACCGCCTGCTGGCTGATTTGTTTGGGTTCCTGGTGCTGCTAGGGGTCGCTTTTTTGCTCATTCGCCGTTTCCCCGCTGGAGATCGTGCCCTGAAAATCCGGGACAATGTGAAGGTAGACCCGAACGCCCGCATCGGTATTCCCCGTGATTCCCTGGTGGTTGGTTCATTTATCTTGATTCATATCGGCTTTCGCCTGTTGGGGCAATCGTTCCATCTGGCCCATAGTGGCCCTGATGTGTGGCAGCCGGTCGCTACCCTGGTGGCGGGCTGGTTTAATGGTTTAGATACGGCCAGCCTGGAGTGGGGGCGTCATATAAGCTGGTGGATTTCGGTCGGGTTGGTGGTGCTGTTTATTCCCTACTTTCCGTATACCAAACATGCCCACCTGTTTATGGGGCCGCTGAACTTTATGACCCGGCCAGAGCGTAAGGCGTTGGGGGCGCTGACACCCCTTAATTTTGAGGATGAGAGCATAGAGCAGTTTGGCGCGGCCGCGCTCTTTGATCTCCACCAGACCCACATCATGGACGCCTTCGCCTGCATCATGTGCAACCGCTGCCAGGAAGCGTGCCCGGCCTATGCCACCGGCAAAGAGTTGTCCCCGGCAGCTATCGAAATCAACAAACGGTATTACCTGCGTAACAACATGGCCGCCGTCGCTTCCGGGCAGGCCGAGCCGATCTCCTTGTTAGAAATGACCCTCAGCGAAAGCGCATTGTGGGCCTGCACCACCTGTGGGGCCTGCGTAGATGTCTGCCCCGTCGGCAACGAGCCGATGTTTGACATTATGGATATGCGCCGCCACCAGGTGATGATGGAGAGCAGCTTCCCGGCCCAATTCAAAGGGGCATTCACCGGCATGGAGCGGCTCTCCAATCCCTGGCAAGCCACCGACAGCCGCCTTGCCTGGACCGAAAGCCTCGATTTTCCTGTGCCGACGGTTGAAGAAAATCCCGACTTTGACATTCTTTTTTGGGTTGGCTGTGCCGGGGCGTTTGACCCCAATGCCCAAGAGGTTGCGCGCTCTGTCGTTACCATATTGAAAGCGGCCAACCTAAACTTTGCCATCTTAGGCGAAGAGGAAGCCTGCACTGGCGATTCAGCCCGCCGGGCCGGGAATGAAGCTCTTTTTTATGAAATGGCCCTGGCCAATATCGAAAAATTAAACGAAATTGGGGCCGATAAGAAGCGGATTGTTGCCAGCTGCCCCCACTGCCTGCACACTATCGGTAAGGAGTACGGCGGGTATGGCGGTCATTATGAGATCATCCACCACACCCAACTGATCACTGAACTGGTGGGCAAGGGGGTTTTACGGCTCAATGGCAATCAATTAGAGTCAGCTACTTTTCATGATCCATGCTATTTAGGGCGGCACAATGGGGTGTATACTGATCCCCGTGAAGCGTTAGCCCAGGCGGGTATGACTCTGCTGGAAATGGATCGTAACAAAAGCAACTCCTTCTGCTGCGGAGCTGGTGGGGCGCAAATGTGGAAAGAGGAAGAGCATGGTCGGGAAAATGTGAATATCAACCGGTATCGGGAAGCCAAAGCTACCGGGGCCAAGGTGTTGGCGGTTGGCTGCCCGTTCTGTGCCGTGATGATGCACGATGCCAATGGTAAATCAGACAACGCCATGGTCGTTAAAGATGTGGCGCAAATTGTGGCCGAGGCTGTCAGTTGAAAGAAAGAAGTTGGGGATACTGGTATATTGGTTTATTGACTAACGTACCCATTCACCAATACACTAATAACCCAGTGCTATAGGCGCGGCCCGCCCTATTCCTATAGCAAACGCAGGGGATCTTTTTACTCTGCAACCCTAAATTTTATAGGAGCAAAAACGTGAGCAAACATACACCCTTTTATTCTATGCGTTGGTTGTTTTTTTTCATCACGGCCTTAGCCCTGGTGAGCCTGGCCTGTTCTCTGGGTGGCGGCCCCTACCACGAAGAGTTTAACAGCATCGGCTCCTGGGGTACTGATGACACCAGTGATGCCTCAGGGAATGTGCGTAGTGGGGCTTATGTCTTTACCGTCAAGACCGCCGAGCAGTTTTTCTGGTCCACCGGGGGCAAAGATTTTGGTGATGGCACTTATGAAGTTGAAGCTACCCAAACGGCTGGCCCTCTGGATAACGGGTATGGGATGATGTTCCGGGTCAACAATGACACCGATTCTTTTTATCTGTTTGAGATAAGTGGAGATGGGTTTGTGTTGGTTGCCCGCTGTGCCAACGCCTGTGAAGATTATCAAATTTTAATCGGTGATGGTTGGTTTACCTCAGATGCCGTTAAACAAGGGGTCAATAATACCAATGTGCTCCGGGTTGAAGCGATTGGCAGCAGTATGACTTTCTTTGTCAATGATCAAAATGTGGGCACAATCACGGACGCTACTCTGGCTAAGGGGGATATTGGTATTTTTGTGGAGACGTTTAGTGAAGGTGGGGTGACAGTGCAATTTGACAACTTCAAATTTACACCGCCGGAAAGTTAATGTCACAGACGGTTTTAGATAGACGATTGGTTTAGCCACGAATGACACGAATTCGCACGAATCAAGAAAAATTGGTGTCAATTTGGGTCATTCGTGGCAAGAGTCTCTTCAATTCTGACTTATCCCGGTTAGGGAGCGCGTTCGCGGAAGTGATAGGGGTATAAGGTTGTAAAACCGGCCCGGCCATAAACAGCTAACGCGGCCGTGTTTCTGGCAAACAGTTGCAAATAGCTCTCTTCCGCCCCCTGCCCGGCCCCCCACTCAGCCAATGCCCCCAAAATTGCGGTCGCGCCCCCCTGCCGCCGGTAAGCTGGAAGCGTAGCCATACAAAACACCCCCAGCCACCCCTGCTCCAACACCCCTAAGCCGATTGCGGCCGCCTCCCCCACAACCTCCCAGGTCACATACGCCGTCGGCGGGGCAATCCGCGCCAACACTGCCCGCCGATCCGCGGCCGTCTTCTCTCGCCCCGGCTCCGCCCGCAGATAGGTATCAAACCAGGAGTCTGGGCATTGGTCGGCCACGACGATTCGCCCTGAGGTGAGGCGGCCGCATCTCGTCTGCACATCCTTCACTGCGGCCGTTTGCACCAAAATCGTCCCCACAAGATCATACCCTCGCGTTTTCAGGTCATCATCCAGAGAATAAGGCGCGGCCGCGGGGCTAACCTGGAAGCGGGCGGGGGTCTGGCGGCGGGAATAGAACTGTTCCACAGCAGCAATCCGCTCATCCAGACCCAATTGACCCTCTGTTTGCAAAGGTAAAACCGAGTTGAGGCGGCGGCTGGAACTGGCGGCATACCGGCACAGCCACCCATCCACCGACGCCGTTTCAGCGGCCGGCCAGGCGTTGGCAGCTAACTGTTCCAGGGCAGAGATAAGGGACGACATAGTACCTTTTTCGCGGGCTATCTGTGGCTCATCTGTGACATCTGTGGATCAATGCCTTGCCCCATGGCCATCACATAAAAAACGGCGGGCTGGTACAGATGTATCGAGACAGGTCGCCCAACGGCTTGTCCCACATGAATAAAGCGGCGAAATTATCCATGCGGAACCCCCTCTCCAACAGGTAGGTGACAGCAACCTGGTTGATCATAGGGAGTTCCAGGCCAAAATGGGTGGGGTGGTGCGCGGCCGCGAACGACTCTGCCTGAGCCAACACCGCCGGGAAATCCTGACTGTCTAACAGGGCAAAGGGGCCGTTGTTTTTGCCGGTATACCCATACCCCACCGGCTGCCCAGCCCGATAATAAAGCCACCCTTGCCGATTCTCCGACAACCAACTGTGAATGCCATCCCGCCGGAAGCCAATAACCGTCTGGTCCAGAGCGGCTAAAATATCTATGGTTTCCGGAGAAAGGGTTAGCGGCCGCGTCTGCAAATCTGTCGTCACCGTTACCGTCTGGGGTTCACGCCAGAAATAATAGAGCGGAAAATGGGGATACACCCCCGTTTTGAGATAACGTACCTGCGCCCGAACATCCATTGTGGCAATAATCAGTCGGTGGCTGGCCCCCGCCGCCGGGAAAGCCCGCCGCAGCAGCTCCTGCCCCACCCCTGCCGATTGCCCTGACGGCCTGACAAAAAACTCCGTCAGCTCTCGCACCCCGCCATGAAACACCGACCGGGCAAACCCGACGATCTGCCCATCCTGTTCCGCCAGCCAGAAATGTTCGGCCGACTGGCCCAGATAATCATAAAGCGACTGCCGCTCCGCCCACATCCGGGCCAGCTTCTCTGGTTCATGCCAGGCGGGTTCCGTCTCATCCGCCAGGCCAAAGCGGTGCAATAAATCGGCAAACGTCTCCTCAAAGAGACAAAACACCCCATACGAATCCGTTTCCGTGCCCCGACGGTAGATAATTTCGCCCATACATTCTCCTTACTTGCGAGCCTATTCATCCCTCTCTATACTATAAAAACCAAAACTAAACATCCGCAGGCGTAAAGTTTATCATGCAACACCCCTTAAGCAGAGCTGCTTTGTCCAGAGTACAAAGAGGAACTTAGATGAAAACTGATTCCCTTACCCCTAATACCCCCCCTAAGAACATAGATGAATACATTGCTGGTTTTCCTGATGACATCCAGGAGCTTCTGACCAGGGTACGGTTGACGATCAAAGACGTGGTCCCAGAGGCTGAGGAAACGATCAAATATCAAATGCCGACCTTTAGGCTGCATGGAAATCTGGTTTACTTTGCGGCTTTCAAGAACCATATCGGCTTTTACCCGGTGCCCAGTGGTATAGAAGCGTTTAAGGGGGAGTTATCTGGGTACAAACAAGGTAAAGGATCCATCCAATTCCCCTTTAATAAGCCGATCCCTTATGACCTGATCCGCCGGATTGTGCAGTTTCGGGTTGAAGAAAATAAGGCCAAAGCTGCGGCTAAAGGGAAGAAGAAAAAGTAACCGCTCTAATATGCAGCGTCCGGCTGTACCCTCCAAACTCCCCCAGTTCACGCGGTAAACCGAGGGTCATCAACTCATATCCCGTTGCCCGGTGTATTTCATGGCCGCGCCGATCTGTTACGGTGTAATTGGCTTTGAGCTGTAAGCCGCGTAAGGGGGGATTGGGCCGATAACTACCCACCTGATGCTGGTGAATGACCAGGGAATAGACGGCCTGGCTGCCATCCGGCAGGACATATTGGACGATGGATGCGCCCCATTCTTCCACTCGTTGTAGACGATATAGTATTCCGCCCTGGATGACGGGGCGAATTTGTTTGTAAAAGGTGATATAGCTGGCGTACTGTTGTAACTCTGCTTCGCTTAATTCATTCAGGCTGGCGCCAATTCCTAACACACCACGCATGGCGACATCGAAACGGAGAGCTAAGGGAGTAACACGCTGGGTAATGTGATTGTGTTCATGGGTGACCCATGCTTCCATCGTTCGTGCCGGGTATGTGAGGCTGAATCCTTCCTGAATGCGGGTACGGTCGAAGGCGTCGGTATTGTCGCTGACCCACACCTGATCGGTACGGCCTAGAATGCCTAAATCAATGCGGCCGCCACCGCCCGAACAGCTTTGTATATCCAGCCCTGGATGTTTTTGGCGCAGGCGATCCATAAGGCTGTAGACCCCGGCTGTATGCTGGCGCCAGATAGCCTGTCCCACCACCGACCCTGGTTCGGTTGCCAGCCGGTTCATATCCCATTTGAAAAAAGAGACGGCATAGCGTGTCACCAGTTCATCCAGCAGGGTGAAGATGTAGGCGATGACTTCCTCCCGTCCAAAATCAAGGATGAGTTGGTTCCGGGATTCGGTACGCGGCCGCGATGGGAAATGTAACACCCACTCAGGATGCTGCCGGTATAGGTCCGAATCCGGGTTGACCATCTCCGGTTCCACCCACAGACCAAACTTCATCCCCAGACGATGTACCTCGGCCACCAACTGCTCTAACCCATTCGGGAATACATCCTGGCTCACGACCCAATCGCCCAACCCGGCCCGGTCGTGCCGCCGCCCGCCAAACCAGCCATCATCTACACAAAACAGCTCAACCCCGATTGCGGCCGCTTTCCGGGCCAACGCCACCTGGTTTTCATAACTCAAATTAAAATAAGTCGCTTCCCAACTGTTGTACAAAACCGGCCGCCAGGATGGATACGCCGCAGAAACGGGCAATATTCGCTCCTGGGTAAAAGCGTGGAGGCGGCGGCTGGCCCCACCCCAGCCATCATTACTTACCCCAGTCACAAACGCCGGGGTGATATGCCGCTCCCCAGGGGTGAGGGCCAGGTGAAAATCAAACGGGTTGTACCCCCCATGCACCCGGATATCCCAGGTGGGAAGCTGCTCAAAGCTAATCCGCCAGCTGCCACTGTAAGCCAAAGCCCCAAAATAGACCGTTCCCCCCTCTTCCCAGGCTTGCCCTGGCTGATTGAGGAAAAAAAACGGATTACTATTGTGGCTGGTTTGTACCGAGCGGCTTTCAATCACCTGCGTTCCCATAGGTAGCCGCTGTCGCGCCGTCATAAACTCCCTGGCCCAGGTGCCCGCAACATAGGTCAGCTCCGTTGTGCCATTAGGCAGATGCAGCGAAGCAAAATGACACACGTCTAGCGTCACTGTTTCCCTGCCCAGATTTTCCAATTCCAACCACCGCTCGATAATGTCATGCTCTGGGGTAAGGCGATAACAGACGATAGCCTGGAACGGCTGCACCGGATCACGGAGAAGGACACGTAAGGTTTCGCGGGGAGATGATACTCCTGTGGGCAGCCCGTGAGTGGGGGCCAGGCCTGGTTGGGCATCGGTGACAACTTCATACCCCACATAGCGCAGCCGCAAATCACGAATAGGCAGGTGCAGATGTTCCCCCGCGGCTAATGGTTGGGGGAGGGTGGGGAAACTGGCTTTGAGGGTAACCCCATAGGAGGTCACATCACCGAAGGTTAAAAGTTCATCGGGGCGGAACTGGGTGATAAAGCTCCAGGGGGGATCATACTGCTCATAAACGGTCTCGCCGCTAAGACGATCATCGGCGGCGGCCGCATCTGGCCGTACCCCCCAGCCGAGATGAACTGGCTGCTCCTGGTCATCTACCTGGAAAGCATAATAGCTGGTGTGCAAAAGCAGATTAAAGGTGCGGGTTTGTGGGTTAAAATGGATCATAGATGTGGGGGAGCTGGCGAAGGCTATGTGCCCTCGCCAGCCGCAGGTTGGTTATTCGACGGTGACACTTTTAGCCAGGTTACGGGGTTGATCCACATCACACCCCCGCCGGACGGCGATATGGTAGCTCAACAATTGCAGCGGGATAACATTCACTACCGGAGCCAGCAAGAACGGTGTTTGGGGGACATAGATAACATGATCGGCTTCTTGCCGGATGGCATCATCCCCTTCAGTGGCTACAGCAATGACGATTCCCCCCCGTGCTTTGGCCTGCTGTATCTGGCTGATCATCTTTTCGTACAAATGATCACGAGTAGCAATCGCTAAAATAGGCAATGTTTCGTCAATGAGAGCGATGGGACCATGTTTCATTTCTCCTGCGGGATACCCCTCGGCGTGAATGTAGCTCAACTCTTTTAATTTTAACGCCCCTTCCCGGGCGACGGCATAATTGATTCCCCGCCCCAGGTAGAGGAAGTTGGTTGCCTTAAAAAACAGGTTGGCTAACTCCTGAATGGTTTTATCATGCTCTAAGACACGACCGGTCAACTCAGGCAGATGGGCTAAATCTTGCACCAACTGACGCATCCGCTCCGGGCTGACGGTACCGCGAAGCTGCCCCAAAGCACAGGCCAGCAAATATTGATCTACCAGGGAGGTGGTGAACGCTTTGGTGCTGGCGACGCCGATTTCTGGCCCAGCGTGCATAGGGATATAACCATCGGATAAGCGGGCCGATTGGCTGCCGATGGCGTTGACGATGGCCCACAGGACGGCTCCACTGCTTTTGACCAGTTCACTGGCGGCCAGGGTGTCAGCAGTTTCGCCGGATTGGGTGATGGCTAACGCGGCCGCGTTGTCCCCAATGATCGGGTCATAATAACGAAACTCGGAAGCATACACCACTTCGGTGGGCAGCCGGGCGATGCTTTCTAACATAAATTTACCGGCCAACCCGGAGTAATAGCTGGTGCCGCAGGCGATGATAAACAGCTTTTGCAGCCGTTGGGCCAGAGCGGGGGTCAGGTTCATCTCAGGCAGATGGATGGTATGACGCTCAAAATCTACGCGGCCGCGCAGCGTATCCACAATCGCCCTGGGCTGCTCAAAAATCTCCTTCTGCATAAAATGTTTATACTCCCCCTTCACCGCGCTCACCGGGTCCCAAGCAATGGTATGGAGCGTGGGCTGCACCGGGCGACCGTCCAGGTCCGTCACCACATAACCGGTACGGGTCAGTTGAGCCATCTGCCGGTTTTCCAGGAAAACCATCTCCCGCGTATATTCTAAAATAGCCGGAATATCTGAGGCGATAAACATTTCCCCATCCCCCACCCCCAGGGTAATCCCCCCGGCATTGCCCAGCCGGGCACAGATCAGGGTATCAGGCTGATCCACATTTAGGACCACCACCGCATTGGCCCCCTGAAGCTGTTTGAGGGTATCCCGCACCGCCTGGACAAAAGGCAGCCCCGCTTCCAGATATCGTTCAATCATTTGCACAATCACTTCCGTATCGGTATCGGAGTTGAACGTGACCCCTTCACTCATTAACTCTTCCCGCAAGGGTAAAAAGTTTTCCACAATCCCATTATGCACCAGCACTACCCGCCCATTCATGCTCAGATGGGGATGGGCATTCCGTTCGCTGGGAGCCCCATGAGTGGCCCAGCGGGTATGCCCCAGGCCAATATGCCCCACCAGGGGAGATTCCATGAGCCGTTGGCCCAAATTGCCCAATTTGCCCACATCACGCCGGATGGCTACCTGGCCATCAGCTGGCAAAACAGCGATTCCGGCGGAGTCATACCCCCGGTACTCCAGCCGTTTCAACCCATCATAAACTACCTGGGGGGCCTGGCGCGGCCCAATATAACCTACGATTCCACACATGAGAAAATTCTCCTTCTGTGATGCGTGAAGCGTGCTACGTGGGCGTCCTTTGTTGGTTCGCCAGTTACCGCCAATACCATCACATGAGTAAGGCAGGAGGGCAGTCACCGCCGCCGGGTGAGTAAAGGGATGCAGAGAGATGGGGCTGAGAGATTGACAAGGGTCAACAGCCTGCGACTCTCAGGTAATCACGCTGCGTTATGAAGTTGTGGCTGAATAGGGAAGGGGAGTTTCTAGTTGTGGGGTCAATAACTCGAAACTCGAAACTAAAAAAAGCCGCTGTATCCCTTTTGTCGGCTTCTTGCGAAGGCCGGTTTGAGGGGGAACATCATTGCTGGCACAATGCCGGTTGCGGCCGCACCGGGGAGGCACCCGCTGATTTTCGCTTTTCCAAAGGGGAGTCCCCTCTGTTAATCCTACCCACCGGTAGGAAACCTCCACCGCGTCATCCTGTGTCGTCCTTTTTAACAGGGCACCACAGGGCCATGCGCTTTAATTGCCACCTATTCAACTTTGACTGCGCTAAAGATGCTACCCGACGTGGTTAGATATGTCAAACCGGGCAACTACTTGTAAAATCTCCAACCTGGACAAACCAGAAAAGATTTATCCCCAGATGACACAGATGAGTTCACTGAAAGAAGCCACGAATTTCACGAATGAACACAAATGACTACGCCTGACCCCACCGCCCAGCAGATAGACGAACTGCTTTCTTTTTTGCCCCGGCTGTATGGGGATGGGTTTGTGCCGGTCAAGGCATGGCATGGTGGAGCTAAAGAAGATGGCACGATGACGCTGCCCTGGCCGGAATACCATGAATTGGTGCCCCAATTTTTCGCGGCCGCGGCCGCCGAATGTTGGCGTGATTATCAATATGACATGACCCAGGCGTGGCAAATGTTGGCCGATGAGCCATTGGTCAAACAAGCCTCGCTGGCCCAAATTAAGACCATGCTAACCTACTGTGTGCGGGGAGAGCGGTTTAGCGACGGCCATTGGGGCATGATGATTGAAGAAGGGCACATCCGCCGTTTGCTAGAGCGGCTGGCGGTATTACAGGAGAATCAGGGGAACGGGTAGGAACGCATGGTTTTGTCTGTGTTCCCTTCATCGAGGCTAAAAATGAACCTGAACCAATTGGCTGCATTAGAAACCAGTTTACGAGCGGTGGGACGCATGGAGCGAGAAGCAGTAGAGATACCCCATTTTGAACTGTTTTTCTCTTCCCATACCCTGGATCACCTGACCTTTGCGGTGCCTGTCAGCCCAGACCCGGATGGGTGGCGGCCGCACATCCTCACCCTCATAGAACAGTTCCAGCAGCGCGGCAAGCGGCCGCGCCTGGAATTTATCGCTGACCTGCACCCCCACCTGGCCCCTGCCCTGGAACAGGCAGGTCTCGTTTGTGAAACCCGTGCCCCAGTAATGATTTTAGACGCGGCCGCCTTCCCACCCCCTCCTTCCCCATCCCCCAACTATCGCCCCCTGGACCCCGATGATGAGCCGCTGCTGCGAACCTACCTGGTACACCAGAGTATTGCCTTTGGGGGCACGGGGGAAGATGAAGAAGCTCTGGGTTGGCTGCCTAATTTGCAAAACGGGTTACGCAGTGGCGCAGTAATGGCGGCCGCGTGGCAGCATGAAGGTAGGCTGCTATCAGGAGCAGTGGTGCAAATAGGTGGGGGGATTGGTGAGCTGGCCGGGGTCTGGACCGATGCCAATTGGCGCGGCCGCGGGCTGGCTTATGCCGTTTGCCAACAATTGTTAGGGCAGTACGCGGCCGCGGGCTACTCCCTCTGCTGGCTCTCCGCCGCCGAGGGCGCCCAGCGATTGTACGAAAAACTCGGTTTCCTCTACGCCGGCACCCAGCTCAATTATGGGCGGCCGGTGGGCCTATGAGAACCTATTTGCAGCCATGTACCCCTTTATCTTTTGTCTTCTGTTCTCACTGATGCTTTTTTCCCATTGCTCGCTTTGTGAAAATGGTTACAATTAGCACTGCTAACTATTAGTATAGCTAATTATTCCTGGCGTGATACCTGAAAAGACGCATATCGTTAATCACCCCTCACGCCTCACGCATCACGCTTCACGTCTCCCATGCCCCATTCCCAACCCAACTTAGCTTTACGTTTATTAGAAATCATCCCGGCTGTCATGCGGACGGTTGCCGCTGAGCTGCGCCGCTCCGGCCATCTGCTCAACCCGACCCATTTCAATGTCCTCATCACCCTGGCCTATGGTCCCTGCATCCTGACCGACCTGGCCGAACAGCAGGCGGTTAGCTCTCCCACCATGTCCAATACCATCAGCACCCTCGTAGATAGGGGGTGGGTACAGCGGCAGCGCGACCCCGATGACCGGCGCAAAGTGTGGCTAACCCTTACTCCCGGGGGCAGTCAGATGCTAGACAATATGAGCCAACATGCCGAAAAGCAGGTCAGCCAATTGTTGATCGATCTCACTCCCCAGGAGCGGGATACCCTGGCCCAGGGGTTGACCATCCTCCATCAAGTATTTGGGCTGAGTGGGGGGAGTTCAAGGGAACTTGAGGGAACTCGAAACTAGAAACTCGAAACTAGAAACTCGAAACTAGAAACCTATCTTCGCAGGAGTCTTTTATGCTGGCAAAGTTGTTTGATGCCATGACGCGCATCGCCCTTCGTTTTCGATGGCTGACTATCGGCCTCTCTTTGTTCATTTTAGTGACCGGCACCCTGGCCCTGATTGATCTCAACCAGGAGCTTCTACCTCGGATCGAATTCCCCCAAACGATTCTCATTGCCCAATGGGACGGAGCAGAAGATGCCCAAGATTTCCTGGCCCAGGTAACCATTCCCCTGGAACAGGCGGTACAAGGCGTGACCGGTGTTGTCAATGTCGAATCTACCACCAATCAAGGGTTTGCTTTCCTGGTTGTTCGCAATGAATTTGGCTTAAGCCAGGCGATAATGCTTTCTCGGATCGAGGATGCGCTCAACGAGGTAACCTTGCCAGATGGGATGGCTTTGCCCCAAATTTTGGATTTCAGTCTGAGCGACTTGCCGGTCGTGGTTGTCAGTGTCTCCTCGGCTGAATTGTCTTTGGATGAGCTAAAACTGCTGGTGCAGAGCGGCCTGGAGCCAGAGCTTTTAGCCATTGAGCAGGTAAGCGAGGTGACTGTTTCTGGGGGACAGGCGCTGCCCGATGAGGCGATGGTTGAAGCGGAACCGGCCGAGGAGATCGCGGCCGCGCCCACAGCCACCCCCGAACCAACTGCCACCCCTGAGCCAACCGCCACATCCACCCCAACGGCTACCCCCGAACCGACCGCCACCCCTAGCCGCTCCCGCCTGCCGACAATGATGATCGGCATGGCCGCCCAGGCTGGCCTGACCATCGAATATGCTGATGAGATCACCCCAGAAATGGCCCGGCAAATCATCGGGTTTGGCCCGATGGCTAACCAATTCCTGGCCATGCTCACCCCGGACAATTTACGCGCTCTCCAGCCAGAGGTCATTGCCCTTTTACCGGCAGATTATTTAGCTACCTTAGACAGCGCCCTGGTAGCGGAACTGGATGAGCTGGCGGCCGCGTATGGCGGGGCCGGGCAGCTCTATCTGGCCGAAACTGGAGCCGCCCCCCTGGTGGAAGCCGTGCCGCTGCCCCAATCCTGGATCGCTGCGGCCGCGACCTTCGGTCAGACCATCAGCAATACCGCCGACATCACCGTCCCCTTCGCCCAGGGCATTGTGGCCCAGGCCCCAGAACTGCTCAACGATTTAGAACCAGACATGTGGCGTGCCATGCCGCCAGATGTTTTAGCCGTTTTACTACCCGCTGCCACCCTGGAGGCCGGCTTGCAAACCGAGCTGACCGCCATCCTCAACGCTGCCCAGGGGATAGCTCCAGCAGCTCTCCCCCTGCCGAATGAACTGGTCCAGGGGTTGGCTTTGTTAGGACTTAACATCCGCACCACGGCCGATTTAGACCCAACTCTGGTACAAACGATTCTCCGGTTGGCCCCAGATGTCATTCGTAACTTACCGCCAGACCTGCTTTTAGCCCTGCCCCCGGAACTTTTAGCCCTGATTCCTCCGGACATCCTGGCTTCGCTGGATGCCGGGTTGCAGCAGACCATTGCTACGGTACTGCTGTATGCCGAAGCCGCCGAACCCACTGCCGGAACCATCGAACCCACCCCACCCCCACCCACCGGTACCGCCCTCTCGCCGCTGCCCCCGTTTGTTATTCAGACAGTGGCCCCCTTCGGCATTGTTATCCAATACGCCCAAGACATCACCCCTGAAATGATGCGCCTCATCAGCGGGGCTGGCCCCCAGGCCAATCTCCTGCTGCAACAGTTGAGCGAAGAGAACCTGCTGGCCTTGTCGCCAGAGGTAATCGCCCTGCTTCCCGTTAGCTTTGTCACAGGGTTAGAGGCCGATGTACGGGCCCAATTAGACACGTTGGCGGCTGAATTTGGCGGGGCAGGGGCATTGGCGGCGGCCGAAGCCGCCGCCGCCGACCCGGCTCGGTTATCAGAAGCGATTATTCAGGGCGCGGCCGCGGCCGGCGTCACCATTGAATTTGCCCAAGACATCACCCCAGAGTTCATCAAACTACTCGGCGGCCTGGGGGAGCAGGGAATTCAAGCCCTCGGCCTGCTCAGCGAAGATAATTTGCGTCTGCTCCTGCCTGAAACCATCGCCTGGCTGCCCGTTCCCTTCCTGGACACCTTGGACCCAGCCTTACGCGCCGAACTAGACGAGTTAGCCGCCGAATTTGGCGGGGCCGGGGCCTTAGCCATCGCCGCCGAAGCCGAAGTAGCGGCCATCGCCGCCGGTGCGCCCCCCATGTCTGGGGTGTGGCTGCTGCCCGACCCCAACGGCAATCCGTCCCCTTACCAGACGGCAGCCAACATCTTACGCAACCCATTCACGCCCACGGCGGCCGAATTCCTCAACTTCATTCCCAACAACTCCCAAGACCCGGTGGCCTCAGCCCAGGATTTAACCATTGATGTTATGCAATGGCTGGCCCAAAACGAGGCAGGGTTCATCGCCAACCTGAGTCCGGCTCTGTTAGAGCTAATGACCCCGGAAATGTTGACCTTCCTACTCGACAGTTACCCGGAATCGTTTGACGCCGACCTGACCGCCCGCCTGCGGGGCATTGCGGCCGGCGAGGTTGAAGTGTTTGTCCCCGAAGCTACTATCACGCGGAGTAACGGCAACCCGGCTTTGCTCGTAGCCATCTTCAAATCGGGCGAGGCCAACACCGTCACCACCGCCGATGCCATTTTTGCCGTCCTGGAGCAATATAAAGTTGAAGAACCCTCTTTTGAGTACGCCATCGCCTTTGAGCAGGCCACCTTCATCCGTGAGGCTATTGCCGGGGTCTCCAACGATGGGCTGCGCGGGGGGATTTTTGCCATCATTATCATCCTCATCTTCCTGAGCGGGCAGGTGCAGGGCAAATACCGGTTAAGCTGGCAGGCCACCCTGGTCGTGGGGGTCTCTATTCCCCTTTCGGTTTTGACCGCGTTCTTCTTTATGCGTTGGATTCCGCTGGTGGGTGAACCGCTCAACACCTGGGCCAGCAACAGCAACAGCGGCCTGCTCAGCTTCCTGGCCAAACTACTCCCCGCTGATATCACCCTTAACATTATGACCCTGAGTGGGTTGACCGTGGCTATTGGCCGGGTGGTAGATGATTCAATTGTGGTGTTAGAAAACAGCTATCGGTACATTCAGCAAGGGCATCGCCCGGTAGATGCCGCCATCGAAGCGACCAAAGAAGTGGCGATTGCCATCTTTGCCGCCACCGCTACCACCATGGCCGTCTTCTTACCCCTGGGGCTGGTGGGAGGGTTGATTAGCTCCTTCTTCCTTCCCTTTGGCCTGACCGTTACCTACGCATTGGCGGCCAGCTTCATCGTCTCGATTACAGTAGTCCCGGTGTTGATCGTCCTGCTTATTCGCCGGGAAAATATCCCCGCCCACAAAGAGACGAAGCTCCAGCAATGGTACACCCCGTCGCTGGAGTGGGCTTTGCGTAACCGGCTGCTGACCCTGGGCATTACGTTGGTGGTATTCTTGGGCAGCCTCTATCTGCTCAATCGCCTGCCGCAAAATTTCATCCCCGCCCTGGGTGAACCGACGATTAACATTACGGTGAACCTGCCCCCAGAAACACGCATCGCGGCCACCAATGAGCAAGTTTTGGCTTTTGAAGAAGCGATTGCTGGCTTAGACGGGATTGAACAAATCCGCACCGAAGTTGGCAGTGGTGGTGGGTTTGAGGCGTTTTTTGGTGGTGGCAATGTGACCCAATATGCGGCCAATGTGACGCTGAGTGTGGGGCATGAGTTTTTGCTCAACCAGGATGCTCTGGGGGCCTTGACGATTGAAGTGCGCCGGGAAGCGGAACGTATTTTTGGCGGCGAAGAGAATGTGATTGTCTCGGCCGGCTCGCAGACTGGCTTCACCGGGTATGGGCTGGTGGTGCAGGGGATTGATGTTGAGGGGGAACCGTTGGCTCAACTGGTAGAGGAGATTAAGGGAGCGATTACCTCGGTAGATATGGATGGCAATGGGTCGCCGGATATTGTCAATGTGTCCAGCAGTGCCGATGCGGCCCTGGAAGGGGGGAATGGTTCGATTATCCGGGTGGATGGGCAGCCGGCGATTAATTTCACGGGTCGTTTTGAGTTTGGGTTATCGAATACGATTGGCGCGGCCGCAGAAGTGAAAAGCCGGGTAGAAAGTTTAGCCAGCCTGCCCGCCGGGGCCATTGTCTCTGAAGGGTTTGAGGCGGAACAGCAAACCCAGGGGTTCCGCAGCATGATTGTGGCTATCGCCTGGGCCAGCGTTCTGGTCTACATCATCATGGCCCTCTCTTTCCGCAGCCTGGTACACCCATTTGTCATTCTGTTCAGCCTGCCTCTCTCCCTCATTGGGGCCTCATTGGCTCTGTTCCTCACGGGGCGGGTTTTGGGCATCTCCTCGATGATTGGACTGTTGATGCTGGTGGGGATAGTGATTACCAACGGTATTGTGTTGATGGAGCTGGTGAAGCAGCTCCGGGAGAAGGGGAGCAATACGTATGATGCCCTGGTGGAAGGCGGCCGCACCCGCTTGCGTCCCATCTGGATGACCGCCCTGACCACCATTCTGGCCCTCACCCCGCTGGCCCTCAGTGCCGAAGCTGGGGCCATCATCGCCTCGGACCTGGCCTGGGTAGTCTTAGGGGGGATGATCGTTGGCACGGCCCTCACCCTGATTATCATTCCGGTTGTGTACAGCCTGGTTGAAGATGGGTTAGATCGTGTGCGTAAGCAGAGGTAATTTTTTGCCACGAATGGCACGAATTGTTTAATTCGTGCCATTCGTGGCCGGTAGGTTTTTCAACAACACAAGAGACCCTACAACTCGGGCTCAATGCCCAGTGCCCGCAGTTGAGCAGCCAATCGTTCCACACGCTGGCGTTCTTCATCGGCTCGTTTCTGCTCTTGCTCAGCTCGTTTCTCCTCTCGATCAGCCCTTTCTTGTTCTTTGGCTCTCAATTCAGAGGCTGTCATAAGGAGATTGCCATCCTTGTCGCACCAGCGCAGCCACTCATTGGTTACCCCCCTATACTCCCCCGTCCATAATTGAAGTCCCAGGCCAAGTTCAGGGAACCAGGCTTCATCCAGAGGAACATAACTGGTTCGCTGTCGTTCAAGAACGTGTAAAAGCTGTTGGCTCAACAATCGCTGCGGATCATAAACGACGTAATAAGCAACCCCCATGCGGGCATAGCGGCGGCGTTTCTCGGCTAACTCTCCCCCTTTACGGTTAGAGACAATTTCAATAACCAGATCGGGCGGCTTGCCATATTCCCAGATGAAATAAGAGCGGTGCCGCTTTTCCCATAACTCTTCCGGGAAGGTCACATGAAGGCTGACCATAACATCTGGCACAATGGCTTGTTGGGTAACAGTATCAAAGACCCCGACATTGACAAGATGAATAAAATTCCGATCTTCGCCTGGTGGACCTTCCCAAGAAGCTTCCATAGAATCATAGAGAAGATATTGCTGTAAGCCAGAATATATGTTATCTACAGGTGTATCGTCCTCCGTGATGAGATGGGAGATGTCGGGAATAGGTATTTCGTCTATATATTCGGGATTTAGAACAGGTTCAATCATATTTCTTTCTCCAGTTAGCTCACTACCTTAAGGCAATTATACCAGATGGTCAGACAAAGGGTACGGCGGCATTGCTCTGGGGAATGGCGTGATATAATGGCCGGGTGTTAAGGGATAAGCGTGGTTTTTTAGCCTTGTTGTTGCCGCTGGGATTTTTGGCGGTTTTCTTTTTTTATCCGCTGGGGTTGATTTTGGGGCGGAGTTTGACCGCGGCCGCGCTCCCCACTTTCTTCTCCACGCCCTATTATGGCCGGGTCCTCTGGTTTACTATATGGCAGGCGGCCCTCTCTACCTTGCTCACCCTGCTGGCCGGCCTACCCCTGGCTTACCTCTTTGCCCGCTATCAATTCCCTGGTAAAACCATTTTTCGCGCCCTGATAACGCTCCCCTTTGTCTTACCGACGGTGGTGGTCGCGGCCGCGTTCCGTACCTTACTCGGCAGCCAGGGGGTGATCAACCAGACCGCCCGCTCCCTCTTCAACCTGGATACTCCCCCCATTCAACTGGAGCAAACGGTGGGCCTTATTTTGTTGGCCCATGTTTTTTATAACCTGGCGGTGGTGGTGCGGCTGGTGGGTGGCTTTTGGGCCAACCTGAACCCCCGCCTGGAAGAAGCGGCCGCAACTCTGGGGGCCAGCCGGTGGGGGGTGTTTTGGCATGTGACCCTGCCCCTACTGCGGCCGCCCCTGCTCAGCGCGTCTCTGCTCATCTTCATCTTCACCTTCACCAGCTATGGGGTCATCCTCATCCTGGGGGGCCCCCAGTTCAGCACCATCGAGACGGAGATTTACCGCCAATATGTAACCTTTTTACGCCCCGACGCGGCCGCGCTCCTCTCCCTGGTACAAATGATCATCACCTTCAGCCTGATGACCCTGTATACCCGCTGGCAGCGCAAAACGGTGGTGATGTTAGATTTGCGGCCGCAGCAAACCACCTTACGCCATCCCCGCACCTGGGCCGAAAAGGGAGCCTTGTATGGGGTGCTGCTGGTGGCCCTACTGTTTTTAGGCAGCCCTCTGCTCGCCCTGGTCTTGCGCTCCTTCATTGGCGAAGAGGGGCAGGTGACGCTGGCCTTTTACCGGGCGTTGCATGAGTCACGGCGGGGGAGCATCACCTTTATCCCGCCGCTGCTGGCGATTCGGAATTCGGTGGGGTATGCCCTGCTGACGGTGATGACGGCGACTGGGTTGGGGGTTGCGGCCGCGTCCTGGCTGGCCCGCCCTTCACGCTGGGGCAAATGGCTTGATCCGGTCTTTATGCTGCCGCTGGGGGTATCGGCGGTGACATTGGGGTTTGGTTATGTAATTGCCTTTCGTGGGCTGCGGACTTCCCCCCTGCTGGTGCTGATCGCCCATACCCTGGTGGCCTTTCCCTTTGTGGTGCGGTCGGTGCTGCCGGTGTGGCTGGGGATACGGGAGCGCTTGCGGGACGCGGCCGCGACCTTAGGCGCGTCTCCCTGGCAGGTGTGGCGAGAAATAGATTTACCCATTATCGGGCGGGCCTTGTTGGTAGGGGCACTGTTCGCCTTCACCGTCAGCATGGGCGAGTTTGGGGCTACCAGCTTCATCATCCGCCCTGACAGCAGCTTCCTCACCATTCCCATCGCCATCGAACGGTATCTGCGCCAGCCTGGGGCCCTCAACATCGGCCAGGCAGTTGCCATGAGCACCCTCTTACTCCTGGTTTGTGCGGCCGGTTTCATCGCTATTGAGCGGTTTCGCTATGCCGATATCGGCGAGTTTTAGGTTATGGTAAAATAGAGACCAGTGGCAATACAAAGGAATTCAACATGGGCGCGATACACCACAAATAGATAAAAATGTAGTAACTGTTCACGCCCAGAGGTGACGGGTCGGCTGTAAAACGATTTGGCAAATCGTCCAGGCGATTTACTAAATCGCCCTACATTTTCAAAGGAAATTCGAGTTACCTTTCCACTTGCAAGGATAAGCATAAGCAATCATGGCAAAACCAACTTTTTCTAAAATTGGCCGACTCATAGGCATAGCATCCACCGTCAGAAATCTCACCTGGCGAGCCTTTGCTTCCTGTGCCCGCACCGCTAAAAGAGCCGTAAAAAGCCCCTGTTTACGAAAACGGCTGATAGTTGCCCCTCCCCACAAACTGGCAAACTGACTATTTTCCGGAAAATATATCCAGGCCGCGCTGGCCGGCTGCTCATTGACATAAGCTGCATACACACTCATCCGCTCAGGATGATTATTAAGCGCATCCCCTAATAGATGGAGTACCCAGGAAGCATCTTCATCCCAAACTTGCTGCTCAATCATTTGCACATCCGCCAACTTTTCCACGTTGGTAATTCGCTGCACCTTGTGGCGCACCGGCTGCCAAAAAAGATCAGGCGCAGAGTCTAAATCAAGAACCATAACAGCTTCAGGCTCTTCGACAATAAGCCCATTAGATTTTAGCCTTTCCTGTAAATTGGGCGGCGTATCATAATCATACACTTTCCATTCAAAATCCTGGCCCAGACTCTCGAAATACTCAATCTGTTCACCAATGACCTGATCAACATTCCCCTCATGCAGTTGGCTGTAACTAATCATCCCTTCCCCAATCTCGGAACCGTCAATATGGCGCACCACATTGGCGGTGACTTCTCGCCGCATCCCAGGGTAGTTTATATTCCGTCTTTGATCCTGGTCATAAAGGGCCAGAAGTTCGGCTTTATTCATCGAAAACACCTTTTGCCTTGACATACTGGGGATAAACAGCCTTATAGCCTAAAACTTTAGCCAGCCACCCCAACGTAGCCGCCAGAAAATTTTGCACAGGGATAGGCAGACTGGCATCATAGCCATCATATTTAGCCAATGTACGCAGCGTAATCGCCAGTTGTAAGGGATTCTTGGGGCGTCCGTTGGCGTCAACCTTGCCTTCACGAGCCAGGCCGGCAATGGTAGCAAAAACACCTAAAACATCCTGCACCGCTTGCGGGTTACTTTGCTCAAATTGATTCCGTTGACGATAAACCATTGCCGTTTCCCCGGCATTCCAGGGATGAATTTGCAACTGACCCGGCGGCATCACAATGATTTCCCCTGCCTGGGCTGTTTTCTGAACGCCGTTGAGTTTATAGTAAGCCACGCCGGAGATGATTTCAAATGTTTCTGTCCAGTTAAGATGCAGATGTTCACCAATATCAGGTTTAGCTTGGGCAGGGCAGTAGATCTCCAGCAGCCAGCCCATGCCATTGGTTTCCAAATCAGTTTCCATCACCACCGTTCGCGATTTAGTAAGGGGGTTCTCAATCGTAAATCCTGCCTGGATCATCGTTTGTTCTCCTTTGCGGCCTCTTTGGCCCTGGTGGTGGCGGTTTCTGACCAGGCCACCGCCGATAAAACCGACAAATTATAGCTGTTTCCAGGGTAACCAAAAACAACTGATGGGGGGCATTCAGCAATTCTCAATTTAGAATCCGTATTTAGAACCCGTTGTGTAGTAATGAGGTAGGGGTGGGACAGGCGGAACCCATCTGGGGCAAGCGATTCAACTTTATTCCCGCCTGTCCCATCCCTACGCCCGTCCTTCGATGATGGCGATTTCGGCTTCGGTGCGGCCGCAGAGGGCGTAGACGAGGCAGTCAATTACCGCTTCCCAGGCGCGGGTGTCCGCCTGCGGGTTGACCTGTTTGGTTCGTACTCAGACAGGTTTAATCAGGTAAACGGATACGCAACCGTCTTTGGTCGGCAGTGATGATGGCGCCGGTTAGCAAAATTTCCCCATGCTGGCGCAAAATCTGTTCGCAGGCAGCCGGTTGATCGCGCAAGGAGAAATTCACCAGACGAATGATACCGGCATGAGGTCGTTTATCTCGGATGGCCAACGCGCCAAAATCTTTGTCGAGGGTAATAATGGTGCGTTGCTCCTGATAGGCAAAAGCCAATATTTCCTCGTCACCGGGGTCTTGTGGCCAATCCCCTGTCCAGATAACATCATGTCCGGCCGTTTGTAATGGCGGGCGCAAGATAGAGGAGACACAGGAATCAAGCAGGATTTTCATGCCGCCAGGCTCAGTTGCAGGGGTTCAATACGTTCTTGAGCCACCAGTTTATGGGCGTAGAGCAAACAGGCCTGAATATCTTCTTTTGTCAACCAGCGATAAGCCTGGAGCAGATCATCTGGGGTATCCCCGGCCGCCAGCATCCCTAAAACATGTTCAACAGCCAACCGCCGCCCTCTTATAATCGGCTTGCCGCCAAAAATAGCAGGGTTAAAAGTAATCCGGTTTAATAATTCTTGCTCTTGCATGATTTTTCCTTAGCCTCTCTGTTCTTTACCTGCATTACAGTGTAGCAAACCTGTTTCCGTAATGAAACCCCCATAGGACAAGATGCTTTCTTGTCTGGGTAAATAAGGGATTTGCCCTACGGTCGTCCCTCCACAAGGGCGATTTCGACGGCCGTGCGGCCGCAGAGGGCGTAGATGAGGCGGTCAATTTCTGCTTCCCAGGCGCGGGTGTTGGCCTGCGGGTCGGCTGGCTTACCGGCTGTAATTGGCCTGAAAAGCTGTTAAACCGCGTGGCTCTGTATTAATTTGCCGGCTTGCAACAGCAGCCGCAGGGCTTCATTGACCGATTCATCATTAGGAAATGCCTTAGCCACATCTGGCTCCAGGACAATCACATTGTTCCCAATCCTGCGTTTGGGATCAAAGCGGCCTTTCGGGAGTATCGTCATTTGCGAAAGGTCATACTCTTCCTTTAACTCGTAATCATCTAGTTCGTCGTCATCTTGCTTCATCGTAGAATTTTTCCTCATGTTTTGTTGCCTTTCTGGCGCTGATAATGCGGATACGGCCGTTTCGTTCGGTATATGCCACCATGAGAAGCCGATGCTGATTAGACAGTCCAATGGTAATGATTCTTTCTTCGTTCACTGAATGTTCTTCATCCAGAAAGGCGATCAATTGCGGATCGTCGAAGATGGTTTGGGCTTCATCAAAACCAACCTGATGTTTCTGTAAATTGCGCCGCGCTTTTTCTGGATGCCATTCAAATTGCAGATTCATTGTTGTCGCCTCTGTCGCCTCTTAAGTATACCATGTCTTAACCTTCCACAACCCCGATCTCTGCTTCGGTGCGGCCGCAGAGGGCGTAGATGTGGCGGTCAATTTCCGCTTCCCAGGCGCGGGTGGCGGCCAGGATTTGCATGGGTAGATTCTCTCATTGAAGTCAAGAGGGTTTTTCTCATTGAAGTCAAGAGGGCTG
>JAHDWJ010000102.1 GCA_023384415.1 Anaerolineae bacterium | reverse complement strand
TATCTAATTGCTGCCAATGAATTGGCAGGCTATCAATAAAACTATCAATAAAACTATCAATAAAACATGTTAAAACATGTTTCCTTCTTAGCCCCAAAATTCATTTTGGGGGTGAATTGACAGGCTATCTAATTGCTGCCAATGAATTGGCAGGCTATCCGATAAAACATGTTAAAACATGTTTCCTGCATAGCCCCAAAATTCATTTTGGGGCAAATGAGAACAACCTATGAACAAACAACACGCCATTGACCTGGTTCGCAACACCTTTGAATCCCCCTTTAACCGCGAAAAATTCGCCAGCTTCATCGGCCGTTTGCTCAACCAACTCCAACCAGACCCCTTCACCTACACCGGCCAATTTATCCCCGACGCTTTCCGCGCTACGGTGCGCCAATATGAACGGCTGGGCCAATACCGCGACGATGAAGGCAAACGGGTAGATATTCTCATTGTCACTTTGCAGCGGGAATCGGCCGTTGAACGCGCCCGCGCCACCCAACGCCGCTTCATCGCCGGTTATTTACAGGGCAAATATGGCTCCAGTGCCGACAAGGATGCTGCGTTGGTGGCCTTTGTCTCCGCCGAAAACGCCAACGACTGGCGTTTTTCGCTGGTGAAGCTGGAAACGCGGCTGGACACCACCCCCAGAGGCGGTGTCAAAGCGGTAGACGAGTTCACCCCGGCGCGGCGCTGGTCTTTTTTGGTGGGGGCCAATGAAAAGAGCCACATGGCGCAAACCCGGCTCGTGCCCATCATGCAGGAGACG
Organism: Anaerolineae bacterium; assembly: GCA_023384415.1. Taxonomy (GTDB): domain Bacteria; phylum Chloroflexota; class Anaerolineae; order Promineifilales; family Promineifilaceae; genus Trichofilum. The sequence continues at coordinate 1,946 of JAHDWJ010000102.1, read as the reverse complement.
GAGCGCAACCCGACGCTGGCTCAGTTGGAAGAAGCGTTCAACATTGAGAAGGTGACGAGGGAGTTCTTTGAGAAATACCGCGACCTGTTTATCCGCACCAAGGCGGAACTGGACGGGGCGGTGGCCGCCAACCCCAAAACGCAGACCGATTTAGCCGCCAAAGGGGTAGATACGGTCAATCTGGCCAAGAAGCTGTTGGGGCAGATTGTCTTTTTGTATTACCTGCAAAAGAAGGGCTGGTTTGGTGTGCCGCGTGATGGCGAATGGGGCGACGGCTCCAAACAATTTTTGCGCGAACTGTTCAACGGCAAACACGGCCGTTACGCCAACTTCTTCAACGACATCCTGGAACACCTCTTTTATGATGCCTTACGCAATGACCGCAGCCACGACGACCATTATTACGGCCGTTTCAACTGCCGCATCCCCTTCCTCAACGGCGGCCTCTTTGACCCCATGGGCGGTTACGACTGGGTACGTGCCGATATTTTGCTGCCCAACGACCTATTTTCCAACCAGAACAAAACGAAAGAAGGGGACACCGGCGACGGCATTCTGGACATTTTCGACCGCTACGACTTTACGGTGCAGGAAGATGAGCCGTTTGAGAAAGAGGTGGCCATTGACCCGGAACTGTTGGGCAAGGCCTATGAAAAGTTCAACGCCATCCGCCTGGACAATTATGACGAGTTTGTGGCCGCGCTCAGCAGCGGCAAGAAGGGGGAAGAGAGCAAATTTAACAAGCAGTACGGCGTTTATTACATCCCCCCGCGAGATTGTCCATTACATGTGCCGCCAAAGCCTGATCCATTATCTGACGACGGCCGTTGCCGATACCGTCAGCCAGGCTGACCCGACGCTGTTCATTGAGCAGGGAGAAGAGTGGCGGGAAAACGATGCGCGGGTGGTAAACGCGGGGCGGGAGACGGGCGCGTACCCCTGGCTGGCCCCCACCGCCATCCGTGAACAGGCCGCCCTTCTGGGAAAACCTGACAGGTCTCCGACGTTGGCGACCTATCTACCGAACCGACCAGACCTGTCAGGTTTGGGAAGGTCTCCCTACGCCTTCAAACGCGCCTGCATTGAACATGCCCTGTATGGCGTGGACATTGACCCCGGCGCGGTGGAGATTGCCAAACTGCGCCTCTGGCTGTCGCTGATTGTGGACGAGGAGGACATCCGCCAGATTAAGCCGCTGCCCAACCTCGATTACAAAATAGTGTGCGGCAATTCGCTGATTGGCTTTCCTGACCAGTACCAGACGGGTAGCGGGCAGGAGATTGAGCGGCTGATCCGCGACCATTTCCACGAAACGCACCCCACGCGCAAGGAGCAGCTTAAACAGCAAATTGACGCCAAGATCAACGGCCGTTACGCCGGTTCGTTGAAAGCGTTGGGCTATCAGGTGGATTTTGATTTTAGAACCGTTTTTGCTGAGGTGTTCCAGCACAATGGCGGGTTTGATGTGGTTATTGCCAACCCACCTTATGATGTTTATCAAGGTGATAGAGAAGATGAGATACGAATAATTAGGGGAATACCGACATATGATATTTCAACAGGTGGTAAGTTGAATGCTTACAAATTATTTTTAGCCAAATCCTTAACTCTACAAAAGCCGAATGGGATACTTTGCCAAATATTCCAGAATTCTTTTTTAGCAGATCGCTCTGCAACAAAACTTCGTAAGCACTTTCTTCAACATCAGAGAATCATGCAACTAGATTCATTTCCAGAGAGGGATAATACAAAACTCCGAGTGTTTGAAGATGTAAAAATGAGCGTCTGTGTAATGCTTTGCTTAAATCACAGGCAATCTAATAACAGCTATAATTTCACTCTCAATATCTGGAAAGATAAATTTATGAGTTCTTCAACAGCCATTGATCTCGCTGATTGACTGACTAAACTTATAAAACAGGAATAGATAAACCTCCGAATCGGTG
>JAHDWJ010000101.1 GCA_023384415.1 Anaerolineae bacterium | reverse complement strand
CAAAGCGTCGTGCCAGTTACCATGACGAATGTAGTGTAAGCGGCCGCTGTTATACAAGATAAAATCCCCAAATCACCCAGGCAAAAAAAGGATGATAAAGTAAACGATCGGCATTATTGCTGTCAATACCCAGCCGTAAATTATAAATTTCCAGGCTTCTCGCTTAACCCATATGTTTGAATTATACCTCCAGAGGTAGACGCTAATAGGGACACATAAAAGACCTGAAAAAATTGGTAAAAGTAATAGGCTAAGAGGGTGGTAGTTCATTGCCATCAACCATGAAGCAAAGGCGCCAGGGCAGTGAAGTACGAACAAGGAAAACAATAAAAACTTCCATCTACCGCTCTTGTGTTTTACCCAATCATCCATCATACCAAAACCTCACTAACAGCAAATCGGAATATGACAACCTTGTATGACTAACGTCTTTGAACAACTCTGAAAGTAGTCCATTTCTGTTTACACTTCCGGTATTTCAAGCGGTTTTCTCGAAACAACCACACCAAGGAATCCACGTATAAGTTGCTGTATCAATCATTTGCACGATGAAAATTGAAGTAATATTTTTATTTACACTAGCTTCACATTTATTCTCTTCTTGAGGCTATCTTCTAGTACTTCCTGAAAAATGACGAGCGCATATGCCAGAATACACCGTGCAAATATCATAGGTACCAGTCCAATGGCCTGTGTTATTATGCACAAGAGGCTTGTATTCATAACGATAGTTGTATATTACCGAAGCATGAACACCACTTTCAAAAGTAGTGAGATTCATTATCAGGCTGACCATTATTTTTCCTGTACTATTAATAATTCCAGTCTGCATCCGATCATAATATTTTTGCCCATAATGGATATTGCCTGATGGATCAAAACCGTTAATCATTATCTCTACCCTATCAGAACTAAACCATGTGCTGGCAGCGAAGATGCTTATTCTATCAGTGTTTTCCGCTATATTAATAGCATTAAGGAGGCTTTGATGCACATTTCTCAATGTATTCATTGCATTTTGTGTGGCTACTTTATCCCAGGCAATAGCCGCGCCTACGATCACAGATATACCAATACTAATTCCTACCCCTACTACCCCTGCTGCGATAAAGCCTGCAGCTACTAATGCCTCAGTGACAGCATATGTAGTTGCGCCAGATAGCACAGCTGGACCAAAATGACTTAATAAAAACTCAATAACACTAACTTGTAATGAATCATGTTCCATCAGTAATAACGCAATTGCATCTGCAAGAATTTGGGCTTCATCTTTGGAGAGGTTTGCATGTACAGTTTCGTGCCCCGAAGGATCAATAAACCTAATTGGGTTGCCTAATGAATAGGTGTAACGATTATGAGCTTGCGGGTTGGCAGGGCTGGGGATGAGGGTGTCGGCGGTGAGGAAGCGGCCGCTGGTGGGGCTGTAGAAGCGGGCATTCATGTAGGTCAGCCCTATCTCCCGGTTCTCGTGGTGGCCGGTGTAACCCCGTTCGGTTAAGGGGGTGGCGGTGGGGGCACTGCCCCGGTAGTCGCCATAAGGCAGGTAGTAGGCGGTTGTGCCCTGGACCGGGCTGCCGTTGGGAGTAGCCAGCAGGCGGGTACTGCCCAACCAATCCCCACCTCGCCTCATCCGTTAATCCTGCTCATCCGTGTCTGGCAAGGCGGTTATCATTCACTAAGCTCAAAATGCCAGGTGTACTCTTTTACATCCCCTGATGTTTGACGGAAACGAAAGGTAACTTCATGAACACCAATACCTAAAGGAGCCTCCCAACAATAAGACACCCATTCAAAGAAATCTGTCCTCGGACCTTCCGGCTCTCTAGTAGGTAAACTATAAGGGAACCCACGCGCATTCCCCATATATTTCGCTGCCTGCCCATTAACCCATAATTCCATTCGGCCCCACAATTTTTCCCCATCTTGCCAATCATCAACAAATATATCACCTTCTTGTACTAACAATATAGCAACAGGTTGTACGCAAATTAACTCAGCATTAAGGCCAAAACCAAACCCAACTTCTCCAACAGCAGGTTGGCGCGTATACACATCATGAGGAATAACCCGGTTTTCGGGTGGGCTGACAGCTTCAATAAAATCAGCCCGGGGAGTTGACATAGGTTTGGCCATAAAGGGAAATGGCGGTGTCGCTGTAGCAGTGGGTGTAACATCAGCTTCTATTACCACCCGAGTAACAGTGACTGGCTGAAATGTGAGTGTGGCTGTTGCCGTTATCGCCAATGCTGCACCGGGTTCATACTCGGATTCACTGATTGCACAGGCGGAGAGCAATGACATAAATATACCCACAACCATTAGTAACACTAGAACAGGTTTTGGATTCATGGCTTAATTCTCCAACAAGTTAATCCCTATTTTGTTTAACGGTAGGGGGCTGTAATAAAGGACGTGGTGCCACTACCGTTATGTGCAGCATTGATCCCAATCACCACTAATTGCTCATTCAAGAACATAACTGCTGGCCCCCCTGATGAACCTCTCGGAAGGTGATAATTTACCTGTAATCCTGTACATACTCCACCGCGTGAAGGGGTAGTCACTTTATCATTTAGATTGTTATTGATGTAAGCTGTTCCAATAACAGTCGCTGTAACAATAGCTGTTCTTCTTCCACTTTGTGTGGATGGATCACTATACCAAGTAGTCAGGTATCACTATCTTTGCACTTTTTAGTGGCTCAATGAGATGAGCCACTAAAACCGCAC
>JAHDWJ010000016.1 GCA_023384415.1 Anaerolineae bacterium | reverse complement strand
GGGAAGGATACATCAAGTTACCTCTCCTGTGAAATTTAATATGCGATTGCCCTACCCTACCTCTACTTGCACCCTATGACCGGGAGTAAAACCTGCTATAATCACCCCCATCTTTTGAAAGTGCATTTTGGGAGGTAAAAACCATGTCTAAATTTTTCAGCTTTTTGGCTGGAGCTATGTGTGGAGCGATTGTCGGCAGTGTGGCCGCTTTGCTGCTGACCCCAGCTTCGGGCAGTGAACTACGATCTGAAGTGAACGCCCGCCTGGAAGAAGCGATGCGTGAAGGTCGCCGGGCTAAACAAGAGATGGAGCAGGCTCTAAATAGTGAATTTGAGCGAATGAAACAAGGGCATAATTAGTATCAGTAAACAGTAAGCAGTCATTACTGCTCACTACTCACCGCTTCCAACCAATATGCCGCAGGTTGGTAAATGTATGGGGTAACAGGCATGATGATCAAAACGCCCCCACTGCTGCCTGTTTCTAACACCCATTCTGCCTGATTGAATATGTCCAGAGGTAGGGGGGTAATCTGGGGGGATGCGCCGGTTTGGATCCACTGCACAACCCATTGCTGGGGTAGCTGGTGCCCTGTCCAGACAAAACCATCGGCTTGCCACATTCCATCATCCGTTTCAAAATCGGTGGCATAATTTAGCTCTGGGATGGATAGATCGTCTATGGCGAAGCCGCGGCCGCTAATCCCGCCATCCGTCAACATCTCAAAACGGAGCAGGACCGGCTGCCCGGTATAACGGTTCAAGTTGATATTGGTGCGTATCCAACCATCTTGGTGCCCGGCCACATCGCCGCTGTACCCATTAAAGGCCGGCCCATACTCCCCTACGGCCGCTCCATTGAAAAAAAGTAAATCCCAGGTTTGCCCCTCATCCTTAGAGATAGTGACGTAGGCAAAATCATACTCTTCTTCTAACTCATACCAGGCCCAAAATTCCAGACTGGCGGTAGGCAGCCCGGTCAGGTCAAAACGGGCCGTCAGTTGGGCATTGAGATCATCTACTGATGGGGCCAACCACATTTTGTCGCCGCTGCGTGGCGGGGCGCCAATCAAAGCGGCCGTATTATCCCCGGCAAAACGAATGGTATAGCGGCCGTTTGGTCTGATGGGGAGATATTCCAGACCATATTGGTTGACAGCGCGGTTAAGGGTGATCGGAACATCAAGAATTTGGGGTGCGGCCGGCCGCCGTAGGGACTGATGGGCAAAATGGTAAGCCGACCCCACCGCAGGATCATCTAGCCAGAGCGCGGCCGCGAACTGCCCCAAAAACTGCTCCAACGTCAAATCAGGCCGATACCCGGCCAAAACCTGACGCACCGAGGCCAACCCATTGGCCGGGTGGCGGGCCAGCTCCTGAATCGCCGCATCCCCTAGCTGTTCCCACAAATAAAGCACAAACAGATAGCTGGCCGCATAATGGGCATAAATAGCATCCTCATTGCTCTTATCATCAGGCCAACTGTTCAGTTGAATACCAGGATTATCCAGATAATCTCGAATCGAAACTGTATCTAGCCCCACATATGTTTCTGCCAGTTGCGACAACCCTTCATTCAGCCAGATCGTTTCATTAGGATCCAGCCACCATTGAATGAGGTGTTGGTATTCATGCACCATCGTGCCAAAATATAAATCTTCGCCAACGGTCAATGAGGCCATATTGAGATAAAAAATCTCTTGTTGGTTGGAGCCATGACTGATGGCTAAGGGATATTGATCACTGCTGTCGAAATAACCTAACTCATTCCCTTGGGTGCTGCTCAGATGCAAAATGCTGAAACGGGGATCATTGTCCATGCCTGGTCGCCATTCCTGACCAAAAAGGTAAGCAATGCGTGGGTAATATTCTGACTCAAATCGTTGTGCGGCCGCGCTCAATGCCGTCGGGTCCAGATTCAACCCCACTTCAACCCAAAAATACGCATGTTCCGTCGCTGCTACCAACACGGCCTGAACCTCTCCCTGATCGGTGAAAAAAGTTTGGCGGCTGCCCAAACTATAGACCGGTGCGGTTACTGTCCGGTTGACCAACCGCCGGTTAGAGAGACGGTACGCCGTTTCATAATAATCCCGAGGGGGGAAATAGGTATGCCAGAACCGGTCAAGGGCTTCCCATTCAGCCTGAGTTGCTGGCTCAACAATAACCGCCGCGGGGGTAAACCGGGGGATGGGTATCACCGGAGAAGGAGTGGGGGATGCTATTGGCGCGGCCGCAATCTGCGTAGGCGGTGGAATTGGGGCCAGTTCCGCCTGAGTCTGAGCCGGAGCAGCCGTTTCCGTAGGCAGGGAAATGGTCGGCTGCAAAGTGAGGGTAGGCCAATTAGCAACGGCCTCCCCCAGAGCAATTACCCCGCCAGAAATGGCTATCACCCCAAAGCAGGTAATACAGAAAAAAAACAGCAGCCCCCCTGTGAGGGCCAATAAACAGTTACGATATGATTGATCTGACATTAAAAAACAAGAGAACTGAGGGAACTCCCTCAGCCCTCAGCCCTCAGTTCTCGTTTTTACCGATTGCGCCCATACTGTTCGTGACTGGAGACCCAATCCGAAGAGGAAATCGCTGACGCCAGGGAGATTTCCCCAGCCAGCACCGTTCCGGCCACAATTTCCGCAAATCTATTGACTTTGCCCCGCCCCCAACAGCCCAACATCTCCAGACATTCCCGCTGCGTCGCCAGGCCAGTACCCCCACCATACGTTGCCACGATAAGGGAGGGAATGGTAATTGAGAGGTACATATCTCCAGAGGGGAGCAGTTCCGTATACACCACCCCAGCCGACGATTCCGCGACATTAGCCACGTCTTGCCCGGTGGCGATAAACAGGGCGGTAATAGCGTTGGCCGAATGCAGCCCATTGTTGTTTGCCCCGGAAAGAATGGAGCCGACATTGGCAACCCCAGCATGGTAGACCAGATTTTCCGGCTCTACCCGCATCGTTTCTACCAGCACATTGCGCTTAATGATTGCCTCAGCCGTAACCCGCTTGCCTCGGGTACGGATGAGATTGACCTGAGATGCTTTTTTATCAGTCGCCAGGTTCGATTCAAGATAAAAATGTTTAATATGCTGCTTGTGGTCATAATGGTCTAAGATCCAACTGCAAGCGGCAAAGGTTGCCCGCCCCACCATGTTTTGCCCGGCAGCATCCCCAGTAGAGTAGTTAAAACGAAGATACGCGAATTTACTGGCCAGGAAATAATCAATATATTGTAATTTAGCCACACTAGACGTTGCTTCGGCTTCTTCGCGGATTTTGTCTAAATGTTCTTGCACCCAACGGACAAAATCACGAGCCTGACGGGCATCCTCAAAGACGAAGACAGGCGCACGCTGCATGGCATCTCCCACCACGCTGCATTTCACCCCCCCAGATTGGTTCAATACCTTCATCCCCCGGTTATAAGAAGCGACGAGGGTGCCTTCAGTGGTGGCCATGGGGATGATAAAATCCCCTTGAGCCTGTTCGCCGTGAATGGTGATGGGGCCAGCAAACCCCAAGGGAATTTGGGCCACACCGGTAAAATGTTCGATGTTGCCTTTGAGAGTGTGGGGATCGAAGGAGTAATGGGGAATATGTTCTAATTTTTTGCCGGTGAACTCTTCGACAAAGGCCTGTCGGGTTTTGATGATAGCTTCCTGGTAATCATCTTGGGGATCACGGGGAATACGAACGAGTTGGGACGCGGCCGCAATCGAATCTACCACCTCTAATTTCAACTCCCCAAACGGTTCGGCAGTAAAACGAATTTCAATGTTATGTTTGCCCTGGGGCAGTTCGCCGATGTTGGCCTGAACGGTCAATATTTTCCGCAGCGGAAAATCTACCGGGTTTTCGCGGCTAATTTGCTCTGGGGTTAAAATCTGCCCGTCGCCCAGGTCCAGGGTAATGGCCTGGGGGGAAATAGTTTGACCGTTAATGGTAATCGCTTGCAACGCAGTCACCTGGGCATCACTTAACCGGTTCTTCAGGGCAAAAGTGATCCCCCCATTGCGGTTGTTCAGGCTATTAAAAGTATAAAGCTGCCGAAGAAGTAAACTAGGAATGACGGTCATCTGAACCTCCAAGATAAAGGGAATATGATTTACTGTGTGGGTTTGTTATCTGTAAGCTACAATGAACAGGCTATCTTGAGTATAGATGATAGAAGATGAGAATACAAAGTCAAGGCAAGGAGCGGAATGCCCTGACGGTTCTGGGATTTACGATTGACGATTTTAGATTGTAACTGTACAGGTGATCAATCATCCCTCACCCCCGGCCCCTCTCCCACGATGGTAGAGGGGAGCATACCCCTCTACTGGGGGAGAGGACCAGGGTGAGGGGCTGTATAGATTTATGAAAGATTTTGGGTAACATCCCAATAAAGTGTGTAACCTTTGGCAGGTTTGACCCAAGAGCTTGACCGTTGGCAAAACCTTCCGAAGGATCGCCCCAGAATATTGAGCAGATACGGTAAAAAAAATATGCTAGAACGTCGTCAGGCTCAGGTTGCCTGGGAAGGGAAAAGCTGGCGCTTTTGGGCTGAGGAATGGGTGATGGGGGATGGCACGGTGCTGTCTCGCGGCCGCATCCAACATCCCGGGGCCGTCGTCATCATCCCCATGCAAGGGGAGCAGGTTCTCATGCTGCACCAATACCGCTTCGTCCTGGGGCAAACCATTTTAGAGTGTCCTGCTGGGACACGGGGGTGGGATGAGGATTGGCTGCTCTGTGCCCAGCGGGAGCTGCGTGAAGAGACCGGCTGCCGGGCCGGCCGCCTCGACTTTTTAGGCCAGGCGTGGCCGGCCCCCGGTGTAACCGATGAGTTGATGCAATTTTATCTGGCGCGGGACCTGGAGCCTGACCCGCTGCCCGCTGACGTAGATGAACAGATCACCGTTCAACCTTATCCGCTGGCTGAGTTGGTGGCTATGGCCCTGGATGGTCGGTTGATAGATGGCAAAAGTGTGATCGGCATTTTACGGGCGGCCGCGTTTTTATCCAGGGTAGGATGAAGCTATGAAGAAACAGAGAGTATGGATAATCCTGGGCAGCGGCCTGGGAACGCTGTTGTTGGCAGGCTGGCTTTGGGCAATGGTGGCGCGGCCGCACCCCCTCAGCGCGTCCCCAGATAACAACAGCCCGGCCCTGGCTCAGGATATGCGCTACCAGGGACATATCAGCGGCCTGGCCAATGCCGTCTTTATCAGCAGCACCCACCTGTACGCCGGGTTGGGTGCGGAACTGGCTATCCTGGATGTCAGCACCCCGGCATCCCCCACCCGCCTGGGATATGCCCCCCTGCCCGGTCTGGTGACCGATGTGACCGTCATTGGACCGATTGCCTATGTTGCGGCCGCGGAATCTGGTTTGCATTTATTCAACATTCAAAACCCCGCCACCCCCACCTACCTCAGCACCTATACCGTCACCGGCCAACTCCAGGCTGTAACCGTCCAGGGGCACATCGCCTATCTGGCCGAAACATTCACCGCCGCCCCCTTTGGCCGCATCACCAGCCTGGACATCACCAACCCCACTTCCCCGACCGTGCAGCACACCCTTAATCTCGGCGTCCCGGCCTATAACCTGGTTGCCAGCGGCAGCCTGCTCTACGTCGCGGCCGACTTTGGCGGCTTGCGTATCCTCAACATCAGCAACCCCGCCCAAATTACCCCCCTTAGCTCCCTTGTCACCCCCGGATGGGCGCGAGGGGTTGCCGTTCAGAACAATTACGCCTACGTCATTCAGACCAACTGCACAGGTGAATGTAATGGGTATCTCAGCATTATCAACATCACCGACCCCGCCAACCCGACCGCCAACAGCCACACCTTATTGCCCGGCTCTGGGGCCAACCTGGTCGTTGTGGGGGATTATGCGTACCTGGCAGATCGCAACGGGGGGTTCCGTATTATGCAAATCAGTAACCCCAACGCCCCGGTATTGGCAGGATCAATCATTACCCCTGGCACCGCCTGGGATGTGGCCTGGCACAATAATCAGGCGTATATCGCCGATGCCCAGGGAGGGATTCGCCTGTACAACGTCAGCAACCCGGCCAGCATAGCTTTGTTGGGCAGCTATGAAGTCACTAACCATGCCCTGGATGTCACCCTGTATGGCTCAACGGCCTATGTCTCTGATTGGTCTGGGGTAGCGGTGTATGATGTGACGGATCCAGCCCTGCCCTTGTGGCAAAACCGTCTCCCTTTACCCAATATCGCCGAACATCTGGCCATCCGGGGGCAATATGGGTATGTAGCCCAGGGCAGTGCCGGGATTCGTATTTTGGACCTGAGCAACCCGGCGGCTCCAGTGGTGGTGGGATCATACAATACCACCGGTGTCGTTCACCGCATCCTCATTGACGGGCACCTGGCCTATGTAGCTGATGGGAACAAGGGGCTGCTTATTTTGGACCTGAGCAACCCGGTCGCCCCAACCCAGGTCGGTTTTTGGGATACCCCAGGCGAGGCGTGGGATGTGGCCTTGCGGGGCAATCTGGCTTTTGTGGCTGATGGCACACAGGGTATCCGGGTGATTGATGTGAGCAGCCCAGCCGCACCGGTAGAAGTTGGCTTTGTTGTCCTGTTTGGGCAGGCCGTAGGGATTGTTCTCTATGGAGATGTTGCCTATGTAGCGGCGTTGAATGGCAATCTGCTGGTGATAGATATTGCCCAACCTACAGCTCCCACTCAAATCAGGATGATTACGGTGGGTGGATGGGTATATCGGTTAGCCGTGCAAAATGATGTGCTGTTCGCGGCCGCGTCCATCCAGGGAGTGCGCCTGTTTCATCTCCAAGACCCGGCCAATCCTGTAGAGACCGCTTATCTGCGTACCGGGGGCACCGCTCGCAGCATCACCCTAAGTGGGGACACGGCGTATGTGGCCGATATGAGTGGTGGAGTGGCTTTGGTGCAAGAGGCATACCGGATTAGCGGCCGCGTGGCTGATCATGCCGGGGTGCCTCAGGCCGGGGTGCTGCTCCAGGCCAGTAACGGACTCACTGCCACCACCGATATAAGTGGCACCTTTACCCTGGCTGGTTTTCTTTATGGTTCCTATCTCATTACCCCTACCCTACCTGATTTTGTTTTCACCCCTACCCACCGGGTTGTGGGGGTAGGGCCATCGGTTGCGGGAGAGGCGTTTGTGAGCCTGCCTGCTCCCGTCACCGTTGCCCTCACCCCCGGCGCGGCCGCGACCCTCATCTACACCGATGTCCAGGGGCTGCCTACCCGCTTCACCTTCCCCATTGGCAGCGTAACCACCCCCAGCACCATTGTGGTCACGCCTACTCTGTTGACCCTTGACCACCCCAGCCTACGCACCATCGGCCACAATTTTGATCTGGCTGTGTACCAGGGCAGCACCCTCATGCCCAACTTTTTGTTCAACAACCGGATCCAGGTGATGATCCAGTATTCAGAGATAGACCTGGGGCCGCTGCAAAATGAGGAGGGAATGTTCCTGGGGCGGTGGCAGGGAGGAGCGTGGGTGGACGCGGCCGCGACCTGCACCCCAACCTCTATTTACACCCACAACCAGGTCACCAATCAGATCACCATCAGCATTTGTCGCTCCGGCTCTTTCGCCTTGCTTGTACCGGTACACACCGTATACTTACCCTTGATGGCCCGATGAAATTAAGGAGATGTAGAGAGAGGGAGATAAGGAGAAGTTTATACTGCCAACGGTCATAAACTGACATTTTCAGTGAGACTGGAGACTCGAGATTAACCAGTCCCCAGTCTCCAGTTTCTACTCTCCAACTGGAATGTCACTTTATGACCAAGATGGGTATAGAACCACCGTTGTTTCCTCAACCACCACTAAACCCTGACGATCATTGATTTCATCAGCAACAACACCAATACACCAATACACCCCTAATAACCACTATGAAAACAGCCCTCTACCTGCTCCGTGATGCGGCCAAAGCGTTTTCTGAGGACAATGTTTCCCGGCTCGCGGCCGCGTTAGCTTATTACACCCTCTTCTCCGTGGCCCCATTGCTGGTCATCGCCATTGGCATCACCGGGCTGGTTATTGGCCAGGGGGAAGCCCAAACGGAAATTGTGGCCCAGATTGAGGCGGCGGCCGGCCCCCAGGTTGCCGAAGCCCTGGCGGGCATGATTGACACCGTGAGCCGCCCTGGGGCGGGTGGACGGGCTACCCTCATCGGGATTTTGGTCTTGATGTGGGGAGCTTCTCAGGTGTTGACCCAACTCAAAGACAGCTTCAACACCATCTGGAAAGTCACCCCACCCCCAGAAGCGGGTATCTGGCTGACCATCCGGCAGCGGCTCATCTCCTTAAGCATGGTGCTGACCGTTGGGTTTCTCATGCTCGTTTCTCTCATTTTTAGCGCGGCCATCGCCACCCTCAGCCAACTGCTGACGGAAACGATACCCGCTTTGCGCGTGGCCTTGCCGCTGGTAGATGGGATCAGCTCGGTGCTGCTGATGACCCCTCTGTTTGCCCTCATCTTCAAAAGTATGCCTGATACCCCCCTCACCTGGCGAGATGTCGCCATTGGCGGGGTGGTGACAGCGGTGTTGTTTCTCCTGGGCAAACTGCTCATCAGCTTTTACCTGGGGTATACCGGGGTTGCCTCAGCCTACGGGGCGGCCGGCTCCCTCATCGTCATCCTGCTCTGGGTTTACTATTCAGCCCAACTCCTCTTCTTCGGCGCGGAAATAACGAAGGTGTATACTTATCAATTTGGCTCCCGCCGACCGGTGCCCACCGACGGCTGACCCACCCTTCAGCCCTCACTCCTATGTCCAACTTTGACACCCGCTTATATCACCGGTTTCGTGCCCAGGAGCAGTTCGCGGCCGCGTACTCTCCCCTATACGCCCATTTTTTTGCCACCGGGGCCGCCTGGGCGGAACAACCAGACCACCCGGTTACCCGCTGGCTCCTGGAGATTGGGCAGGCGCGAGACCCATTTGATATATGCCTGCTGCTGGCGGCCGCGATTCACCGTGATGTTTTGGCCGGACACGCGGCCGCGCACCCCTTAACCCCCTACTACCCCACCGTTGGCGGCCCCCGCTCCCCTGATGACCCGGCCTTACCAGACTTATGGCAGGCTACCATCCTGGCCCGGCGCAAAGCATATACCCCGTTCCTGCAAACCAACACCGTCCAGACCAACGAAACGGGGCGCGGCCTGGCCTGGCTGTGGCCGCTGGGGCATACCGGCTGGTCACAGCTCAACCTGGTGGATTTGGGGGCCAGTGCTGGTCTCAACCTGGTAGCCGACCGGCGGGCTTACCGGTTCACTGATGAGGCCACTGGAGAGGTGTTGGCAGATGTAGGCCAGGGGCAGCCAGTTCAGTTCATTACTCACCTGCTCAATCGGCATGATCTGCCCCCTCACAGCTTCCCCGCTGCCGATCAGCCCATGCCCCACATCCTCAGCCGCACTGGCTGTGATTTGCACCCGTTTGGTCTGGACAGCCCAGAGCAAGAATTAACCTTGATGGCTTATATCTGGGGAGATCAGCCCCATCGGTTGCAGCGGCTCCGGGAGGGGATAACGGCCTGGCATGAGGTGATGGGGAACGCGGCCGCACCCATCCACCCTATTGATTTGCCTGACGAACTCCCCACCTTCCTGGCCCACCTGCCAGACAACGGAGCCCCCGTCCTCATTTACAACACCTGGATGAGCAGTTACCTCAAAAACAAAGGGGCCGGCCTGCGTACCCACATTCATCATTGGGCACAAAGCCAAACTCGCCCCACCCTTTGGACCCAATGGGAGCCGCTGCATGATGGGCCAGAGCCACCCCACTTTGGCTGGTGTGCCTGGCTGGTTGACCTATGGCAGGATGGGCAGCACCAACAGTGGCAGTTGGGTTGGATTCATCCCCACGGCACCACCTTGCACCTTGAACCAGGGCTGGCGGCCTGGATCGCCGCAGCAAAGTTGATCAGAACCTCTGGTTGATGTAAATTCTGCTCATGCTTAACAGTACCCCCTTCCGCCTGGGGCAAACAATCCGCCTCACCACCTTCCAAATCGGCTCCGCCATGGCTGAAATTTTAACCGCCAGTGTTTGGAACCGGGTTATGATTGTAGACCTGAAAATGGATGCGACGCCGGTGGCCCTGCTGCTGGCCCTGCAATATCTGCTCATGCCCATCAGCTTATGGGCCGGGCACCGCTCCGACACGGTGCCGCTGTGGGGCAGGCGGCGCACCTCGTACATCTGGCTGGGGCGGGGGCTGATGGTGCTGGCCCTGCCTTTGCTGGGCATCAGTGTTCGCCGTTTTGAGGCCGGAGATACCAGTGGCGGCTGGCTGCTGGCGATGATCAGCTTTTTGATTTTCGGGGTGGGCAAATTGATTTCGGGAGGAGTGTATCTGGCCCTGGTACGGGAGTCGGCCCCCCCAGCCCGGCAGGGGATCGCTATCGGTATTGCCGAGACAGTGCTGATCGCCTGTTTTGCCATTTTTGGCTTTACTTTTGGCCGCTGGATGCCCCATTATGAGGAGCTAATTTTTTGGGAGATGATTTTGCTGGTGGCGGTGATGGCCGGCTTTTTCTGGTGGTTTGCGGTGGTGCGTCAGGAGAGAATGGACGCGGCCGCGCCCTCGCCTGCTCACAAAGACAATGTGTGGGAGACGGTGGCCAAATTTCGGCAAATTTTACAAGACCGGCGTATCGCCCTGTTTTTCACCTTTTTGGCCCTGGCTACCCTCTTCGCCTGGATGCAAGATGCCATTTTAGAGCCATTTGGGGGGGAAGTTTTAGGGTTGGATGCCCGACAAACAACCCGGTTTACCGGCTATTGGGGCACGGGGACGATTCTCATGCTGCTGCTAGGGTTTGTCATCTGGCGGCGGCAAAAGCCAGAAGACCAGGCAGGTAAAGCGTCGGTAGGGCTGGTGGTGATGGCTGTTGGTTTGTTTTTGTTTGGCCTGACGGGGCTATGGGAGATGGAGCGGCTGCTGATGCCGGCCCTGCTGGTTTTTGGCCTGGGGTTTGGGGTGTATACCTTTGGCGGGCTGAGTTTGATGGCGGTGATGTCTCCAGATAAGGACGCGGCCGCGTACCTGGCGTTGTGGACGGTGTGTGTTCTTCTCAGCAAAGGGGTTGGCACTGCTGTGGGGGGAATATTGCGGGACCTGTTTATTTTGCGCCTGCATCTGGGGGAGGCGGTCGGTTATGGGACTATTTTTATTTTGAGCGGGGTTGGGCTGCTGCTTTCGGTGTGGATTTTACGCTATGTGGATGTGCCGGGGTTTGCGCGGGACAGCGGCCGCGTCTCCCTGGCCGATGGTTTTGCGGCCGGTGCAGATTAAACTACATTCAGTTGCGGCCGCTGCCCGTTTGCTACATTGGCAGGTTGTTTCAGGCAGCAGCACATTGACATAATGTGTCATAAACATCACCCCATAAACGGCTGGCGGCTCACTTATGCGTCCCTACGGGTTCTAACATACGCACCGTCGCGTGCAATAAACCAAACCCACCGATAGGCGGCATTAGCTCTTCCACCTCAATGACCACAAAACGCTGACCATCAAAAGTGACCTCATCACCAACCTCAACCTTCTGGTCACTATTGATAATAGCACCTGGGTGTTTGATGTCGGCTACAACATAACTGACTTTATACACTGGTTCACTCATAGGTCACTCCTGAACGACAAAGGAGACAAAATGAAAGGACGATACCCACAAGTATAACACTCTGGGAAACTCGTAGGAACTATGGAGAACTTATAAGAGCCTGTCCTTTTAGAAGCCGAACTTATAGCTTCTCAATATTTTGGGGTTGTAGGGCAAGATTCTTTCTCGCCCGCACAAGCAAGAAACTTGTGCTACATTGCTCGCCACTATTTTTTGAGAAGATACACCGAACTTCTTCAAAAAGTTCGGCTTCTGGGGCAAAAGGGATTTACATATTGGCCAGATTACGATGGCGCAGCTTAAAAGCGACATCCATAGCCAGATTCCGCATAACTAAAAAACCAATGTGATGATTGCGCTCACATAAATCTCTAAAATCTGCTCCGGTCAAAATAGCTAACGTACAGCCTTCATTTTGCGAGGCACGCACCGAAGCTGAACGGTAGCCATGATCGATCAAAGCTAATTCCCCAACAACCTGCCCCTGCCCTAATAATACCAGCGTTCGCTCATCAGAGAGACCAGCGATGAAAACTTCTACGCTGCCTCCTGTGATAATGTAAACTTCATCACCCAAACTGTTTTGTTGAATAATGAGTTCACCAGGGGCCACCCGACGTTCTTGCATGACATTTGCCAGTTCGCCTAATTCTGCCTCATCTAAGCCAGCAAACAAAGGGACTTTGGTAAGAATATGGTTCATAATAGCACCTATCATATCACTTTCCACGCCGATTGGCGCGTAATCCCCACAAAAAGACAACCCCCACAAAAGAGGCAGCTAAAAATACCCCGATCACAATGCCATCAGTGGTACTGTTGATAGTCATAGGGCCTATTTTGGGGCTGTTGGCATCTTCTGATTCACGGGGAAAATCAACCGTTGGCTCTGCGGTGGGGGTGGCGGTGGGGGTGGCGGTGGCCGTCGGTTCGGGGGTGGCGGTGAGGGTCGGTAGGGGGGTTGGGGTTACATCCGGTTGAGAAACCGTGCGGCCGCTTACCCATATTTGTTCTTCTCGCAGCCCCCCTGTTTTCCCTGAAGCTGCCAAAATCAATTCCCCATCACTACTTAACCCCGAAGCCAGCCGTGCTTCATCGGGTATGGTCACCAATGTCAGGTCTAGCTCCTGCTCTGGCAACCAAAACCCTTCCTCCCAAACAAAGGGGAGCAAAGAGGGGGGTTGACGCAAGGGATGAGTGATCTGGAATAAATGTAACTGCCCGGTCAGGTCTATGGTGAGACTGGTGGGGCCGGCCAGGTCCTCAAAAGTCGTTATCCGGCTGGGTCGCTCCAGGGTAAGGCCATCATCTACAGAAAAAGTATGCCAGAGCGTCGTTCGTCCTGATTGTAGTTCCCGCCAGACAATGTGAATTTGAGTTGTAGACCAGCCCACCAATTCACTCCAAACAACCGCATCCCCAGAAACAACGGGGTTGGCTGCGCTCCAACTCTGCCCGCTGTCTGTAGAACGGGCATAATAGAGGGCCAGGGGTTCACTGGTAGGGGGAAGGGACAGATGACGCCAGATCAGGTGGATATGGGTGCCATTGGTGAAGGCGATATGGGGCTGGTCCAGCATAGCCCAATTCGCGGCCGCGCCGTCAAAAACCTGCACCGGCTCTGACCAGGTAAACCCTTGATCCTGTGAAGTGACCAGATAAACCCCACGCCCTTCGTTAATGGGGACAACATAGGCAACCACAATCGTGCCATCATCCATCACCCCAATATCTGGAGCGGTAGCAGCCGCGATGGGCACAGGCAGGGCGAAAGGGGTAGACCATTGGCTAGAATCAATCGCCTGTTGGCTGTTCACCTGGCTAAAAAAAAGCTGCCCGCTTTGTGGGTTACTCCAGACAACCAGCAGACGGTCTTCCCGGCTGATGGTGACGGCTATTTCTTCTATTTCCCCTTCTGGGGCTTGAATGACTGGCGCGGCCGCAATCCAGCTATCATTTAAGCGGATAGTATGATAAATCACCGCATCACTATAGAAAACAGTGCCTGGATCATTATCGGCCGTGCGCCGCTGCGGCTGCACCCAAAACAGGTGGGGCTGATTGATTTGATTGCCCACCAGGGTGAGTTCAGTGATCGCGGCCGAGTCCTGATAGGCCATCACCGGTACCTGCCATATCGTTTCATCCAGCTCTTGCCGCTGCCAAACTTCCAGATCCCCCAACGGCCGTGACAAAAGCCAGGCATCCTGGCCTAACGAACTAGCGCAGCCTAACAACACCAGATTTCCATTGGGCGTAATCGCCGGCTGTTGGCAGCTTACTGTCAAGGGACGCAGTGATTGCCTGTCTATCAATTGCACGGCAGGCTGTTGCATCTGCGGTTCCCCCCAGCCGTTGGCCGTCCACAGTTGCAGCATCGCCGTATCCGCCGTTGTCGCCAGCAGCCAGACCCGGTTTTCGCTATCGGCAAACAGGTGGGCTGTCTGGATACAACCATTGAGTTCATCTAAAACATGGGTACGGGGAGTCCAGCTTTGTCCATGATCGGTTGACCAACTGTGGTAAAGGGCACAAGCTGGTCCCTGGTCGGGCGTATCGGGGTTTTGGTGCCCGGCTACCCAGAGGCGATGGATTATGCCCTGGCGGGCGATTAGTTGTAACCGAAGTGGGCGTACACTCCCAGGTAGATCTGTTTCTTCCCGGCTGTCTACAATCTCTGGATCACTCCAACTGCTCCCCCCATTGGTAGATTGACTGGTGTAAATCGCTTCTTGGGCTACATCATCCCAGGTAGCCACTAACTGTCGCGGTTGTGTGCCTGGAGCAATAGCCAGAAAATTATCATCGGGGGATAGCAGACGAAAATAGAGCGACTCGTAGAGAACGATCTCATTCTCCCAGGTAATACCCCCGTCCGTTGACCCTTGATAATAGACACCGGTAGGTATGGCTGGATTATCCGGGGTGCGGATGTAGAGAAGGGCTAACTGCCCGGTTGGAGTGCTGGTTACGGCAAAAGCTGTGACATCATTAGCCAGGGTGACGGTAGGCGACCATAAACTGCCATCGCCAAAATCAGCCAGGGGAACGCGGCCGTAACGTAAATTATCCTCATCGTTGCGCCAAAAAGTGTGGACAATCCCGTTGTTATCGGTGACATAATGGGGAATGATGGGTGCGGCGGGGTTGGCAGCGGTGCTTTGGGCCAGAGGCACCCCAAACGGGGGGGTAATGATCTCTGGCTCACTCCAGGTGGTCCCATTGCCGGTGACGTAGAAAATGGCTCGCCGGAAATTGTCTTGCCACAGGATATGGATCCCCCCCTGGTGATCCTGAAAGAGTTGGGGATGGGCCACGAAACCTGATTGGGAGAGGTTGATGGGATCGGCCCAGGATGGTTGATTATTTTGCGCGGCCGCAGCCGCCAACCAGCCCCACAGGCCCACAACCAGCCACAAGGCTAACCACCGAGCCATTTTGTTTAAGCGTAAACGTTGCATGTTGTTTCAATAACAGCGGCCAATTATTAACCGCTACCGTTGGACCAGGATAACCCCCATCGCGGCCGCATATTCAGCCAGATCAGGGCGATCTTGGGTGCCCCACCACCAGCTATATGTTTCTAGCTCGGCGGGAGCTTCAGGGATTTGGGCTAACAGGGGAGCTGCCTCATCCAGCCGTCCTAACCAGACATAACTATAACCCAGAGTTTTGATCACGCCACGATGCCCCGGATCGGCCTGATAGGCGGTTTCCAGGTAGGGGAGCGCGGCCGCATACTCCCCTTCGCCTGCGGCCAACAACCCCAGGCGGTAATTGGCTGCTCTATTGGCCGGATGAGTTTGCCGGGCCAGCGCTAACTGCTCTCTGGCCCATTGAACAGCCACCCTGTCTATAGTTCGATCCAGGGACGGCCAACCTGCCAACTCCGCTTTAGATAAGTGTATAGAGGCAATATTGGCCTGCCAGGTGGCTCGCAGCGGCCGCACCCCCCAGACCACTGCCAGTATCAGCAGCAAAACAGCCACTACTCCCCACCAACGTATCTTACTCTGTTGATTACCTGGAGAGGTCGCCCAGAGGGCCATGGCTGCGGGCAAAAAAAGCAGCGGTGTCCCTGGGCCGCCGTGTAAGGCATTATCAATAAACCCATGGGCCAAAACCGTCAATAAACTCACAATCGCTGCCCACCGATAACAAGATGAAAGTTCACCTACGTTCTCCCCAGTTTCCCTGAATTCTCCCCATACCACTTTGCCCAGGCTTCCCAAAATAACCCCCATCACGACCAGGAAACCAAATAGGCCATGCTCCAGCAGTAGATCGAGGTACAGATTATGGCTGTAATCAAAGAGGAAGTAAGGAATGTTGAGGATATATTGGGAGTAGAGACCAGGGAAGCTGTACAACCCCCCGCCGGTAAAGGGATAATCGCCGATGAGGCGAATGGTGTTTTGGTAAATTTCCCACCGGCTCTCCCCACTGGCCAGGCCAGGCAGCCGGTTGACTAACCCGATGAGGCCGCCGGGGAAAAGGGTGATGAGGATTAACCCGGCCACGCTGCTCAGGCCAATACCGGCCAGGAACAAGGGAGGTCGCGGCCGCGCCCATTTCTCCCCCAGCCAACCAGCCAGCCACCAGAGAAGATACACCCCGACTGCGGCCGCCAGGCTCAACCAGGCTCCCCGTGAACTACTCAGCAGCAGGGCCACCAGGCTGAGGCCCAGGGCCAACCAGAAAGGAAGGGATGAGTTATTAAAAGCTCCCAGCTTCTCAGACCCATCCCCCGTTCGTACCCACACTGCCGCTCCTTGAAACGGCAGCAGCATAATGAGCAGCCCCCCGGCAAAGTTAGGGTGGATGGACGGAAGCGAAAGCTGCGGCCGCACATCCATCCAAATTCGGGCCATTCGGTTGAGAAGGTCTATATCAGCCGGGTGTGTTTGCCAATCATGGGTGAGGAGCAAGTTGAGAGAAATGAGGGCGGCTGCCAAACTGATAAAGCCTGACAATACCCGGCCCTGTTTTTGCGGCTGGCACCCAATGACTACAAACAAAAAAATGGCCCCTAACAACACCCAAAATTTGCCCCACGCGGCCGCGACATCGTAAGCCGCCCACACCCCCACCAGGACAGACAGGCCAAAAAAGAGCAGCAAACCATGCCATAAGGTGAATGGGGAACGCGGCCGCGCCTCTAACCTACCCAGGAGCAGTGTCCCACCTACCAAAAGCAGCGGCCACCCCCCCACTGAGGTAGAGGTAATAGCGGCCGCGTACCAGATGAACCCGGCCAAAGCAACGAGGTAAAGAGAGAGAGAGGATGAAGAGAGGCGGCCGCTGCTGCTCATAATCTGTTCTATAACGTGGACAAAACAAAAGCGTGATGAGCAAGTCCTATAACCTGCCCATCACGCCTTTTATTTTACCGCTTAAGCCTTACGGGCTGTATAACCAATCCTATCTATCAATGCTCACTGGCCCTCGCCTGCCAGCTCAAAGTCTGTAACCCCACACTTAAGGCCGACTTCATCGTCGAAACATCAGACAGCAGCATCTTCAAATAGGTCATAATTGGACCGGGGCGGAATGCCCACTCACGGAACGCCCGCTTCTGCCAATAGAGCAGCTCCTCAGCTTTCAGATTTTCATAATCCAGCACCGTCCCCTTATCCATATCCACCTGTTCCCAGCGCGTCCCAGGCCGGAACCAACCATTCTCAACCACTTCAAAGAAAAACGGTGTTCCCGGATAAGGAGCTGCCACATGGAACAAGGCAATATCCAGGGGGAGCTTCTTGGCAAAATTAATCGTATCCCGAATAGATTCCACCGTTTCCCCAGGTAGGCCAATGATGAAATAGCCCCAATTCATGATCCCGGCCTTCTTGGCCCAGATCAACGCCTTTTCAGCCTTATCAGGATATGCTCCCTTACGAGCATGGCGCAAAATCTGCTCATTCCCGCTCTCAATGCCCCAGGAGATGAGGCGGCAGCCAGCCTTGCCCATCATTTGCAGCATCTCTTCATCCACATAATCCACCCGGCTGTTGCTCGTCCATCTAATCTGGATATTCTGCTCAATCATCAGTTGGCACAACTTCATCACCTGGTCTCGATTGACGGTGAACAAGTCAGAATACATATGAATATTGTTGATCCCCATCTTCTTGAGAATCCACAACTCTTCCATGATATGTTCTGGAGAGCGCAGCCGGACGCTGTATTGATAACTCACATGCTTGATGCAGTAGGTGCAGCCGGCCGGGCAGCCCCGGCTGGTAACAATAAAGGTAAACGGTCCTTTGATGAGGGGCATCCGATATTTTTCCCAGGGCAGCAGATGATGCAGCGGATGGGGCATCGAATCCATATCTTTGATGAACGGACGGGTCAGGTTGATAACTACTTCCCCATTGTCCCGCCAGACCAACCCTTTAATGCCGTTTAAGTCCACCGTTCCATCCTCATGGAAGGATGGTTTATACGCTGGATCCGTCTCCATAAAAATTTTCTGGATATTTTCTGGCCGCTGGTCAATTTTGTTTTCCAGGTGATCTAGCAAATCCCGGATGGTCAAATCTGGCTCGCCCAACAAAATAAAATCTAAAGCGGGATACGGCCGCATTGTCTCTCTGGGAATAGGGGTAACATGGGTGCCAAAGGCGATGGTCAACGCCCCTCGCGCTTTGGCCAGGAAGCAGCCATACATATCATTTTCCAGCGTCGGGGCGGTCACCTGGGTGAGGTAATATTTGGGCTGGTACTCGTCTAATTTCTTGGCAAAGGTAGGCCAATCCATCCGTTCAGCATTGGCGTCAATGATGGCGATTTTGTGTTCAGGATGGAGCAAGGCCCCCATTTGGGCCAGGGAGACCTGGGGCCAGACCATATTTTCGCGGGTGCGCCGACCTACCCGATGCTGGGTGCGAATCCACAACCCACCATCTGGAGTGGGGGGATTAACTAACAAAATATCTACGGCGGTCGCCGGCCGCTTCGTATTCAGCGACCCTTGCCGTACCGCTTCATCGGCGTCGGGAAAGTTCGCCATACGCAGTTGGGGCACCCGGCGGGTACCTAAGTTTTTCCACTCTTTACTTTCTTTATCGGGGCTGCTTTTCCCGTTTACTTGAATCTGATCAACTTTCACATCTACTTTTTCGCTCATGGTAGCATCCTCTTTTCTCTGCTTCGCCGGTTGATAATGGACCGAGCGGGATAAGGGCAATTGGTTGTGTTGGTTAGGATACAGAGAAAATCTGACAACCCTGCTTACTGTATGCGGCCGCTGCTCCTAATTATCTTCACCTTTTGTCAATTTGTCATATTTTTATAAAGAATATAGTAAAAATATACCGATAAAAAAAGCAGCCACCCAGAGGATGGCTGCCCTATTTAGTCAGGCTTAATCTACCTGCAACGATTCCTGGGTAATGGCTTCCCGCTGGCTCAACTCTTCCAGAACCCGGGAGAGAATCCAATACACTATCAACTGCACCCCAACCAGGGAAAGCATTGCTCCACCAAGCAGGTACAGCCAGAGGCGAGCAATATCATCTGCGCCAATGCCAATAACCAGGCTGATAATAGCTACCAGCAGCCCCAGGAAAAAACTCACCCCCCCCATCCAGCCAAATTGTCGCTCCAATGGCTGCTTAAACATGGGCCGCCCAAACAACCCCTGGCGAATAGGGCGTTTAACAAACAAGGTCACCAGGTAATTGAAGGTGGTACCGAGGGCAAACAGGTTCACTCCAATAACGGCCGCGACCAGAGCAGTGAATACGGCCGCCACACCCCACGGCCCTAATTCTGTCACCCCACTAAGACGAGCAATTATCAGCCCCAAGAGTACCAACCCAGCTATCCCAATACCACCTGCACCCACCAAACCTAAAATTTTCACCGGGTTGTAGGTGAGGGCCGTCCACACCATAGATTGCAAGAAAATAGAGCCATCCCGCACCACACTCAGCTTCGAGCGGCCAAGCCGTTCGCTGTAGGGAATGGGCAGCTCCTTCATGCGGACCCCCTCGTGAACAGCACGGGTACTCATCACCGGGGTCAAGTTGAGGCCATCGGGTAAGGGGTAAATCTGTTCTAAGATTTCCCGGCGGAAGACGCGCATCCCACTGGCGGGATCAATGACCCGCTGCCCCCCTAAAACAGTCACCAGGTTAGACCAGATGAAATTACCCAGGCGGCGCATGGGGGGCATATGGCTTTCAGCCCCAGAGCGACGTGAGCCAACGACCAGTTGGGCCCCATTTTGCAACACTTCCTGGCACAGTTGGGGGAAATATTCAGGGGGGTAGGTGCCATCGGCATCTAAAAAGGCGATGAGTTCTCCCTGGGCTTTACCAAACCCAGTTTTTAGAGCGGCCCCATACCCTTTGTTGGTGGGGTGGTTGACGAGGGTAACGCCATCCATGCGGCCGGCAATTTCAGCGGTGCGATCCCGTGAGCCGTCGTTGACGACGAGGAGTTCTAAACGGTCTACGCCTACTTTGGTTAAAGCGGGCCGCACGTCCAAAACCCGTTGGGCAATATCTTCAATCCCATCTTCTTCGTTGTACGCCGGAATAACGACGGAAAGAGTTGTCATGTATGTTCTCCTACAGGAATGAGTTCCGAGTTTCTAGTTTCTAGTTGCAAAAGAATCAGGATCACGCCATGTAAATAATACGCTCTGGGCGGGGCGCGGCCGCGTTCTTTTCAATTTGTTTAATTGGTTTGGCCGGTACACCAGCCACAACGGTATGGGGGGGAACATCTTTGGTGACCACGGCCCCGGCCGCCACCACCGCTCCCTTGCCTACCCGAACGCCATCCGTAATCACGGCCCCGGCCCCCAGCCACACATCATCTTCAATCACGATCCCTTCGGCAGTGATCCCCTGGTCTATAAAAGGGCGGTCTGGATCGTCAAAAATATGGTTAACGGCAATAATTTGGGTAAACGGGGAGGTGTATACTCTGTCGCCAATGGTGACGCCCCCCTGTCCCCGAATGATACTGTATTCACCGATGAGGCTGTTTTTACCTATTTTGATACCGGCGTGTGGCAGATCACGAAAATTATAGACGTGCAATATTGCTCCGTGCATGACAATCGTTTCGTCCCCAATTTCGATACCGCCTGGGGTAGCGTGTAAATAGCTGCCCTGATCCAGATAAACGGCATGACCCAGGCGGATGTTGCTGGCAAAGCGGAGTCGCACGTTGTTTTCGATAGCCGCCTGCCCTTCCATTTTCAAGATGAGGCGGTACAAGAAACCCCGCAAGCCGATACCGACGATTGTGGGTACCCAACCAATCAGGGCAAAAACGGTTTGTTCGAGGATGTACTGGGCAGGGGAACTGGCCTGGCGGCTCAGATATAGGCGAAGGCCATCCAGGGCAGAAGTTGGGCGTGATGAAGACATAGCAGGGATGAAGGCTACATAATAGGTTTAGGGTATCTTATAGATGATGGTAGAAGGGGTTACTTACGAACTGGATTAAGGAGATGGAGAAGATAAGCGGGAATCTTTTCAATATTTCAGGGCAATTCTGCGGAAGGTTTCATCTATGGCCTGGCACTTGGGCCAAACCTTCCGAAGGTTCCGCCTTTTATTGAGCTGTTACGTATACGGCCTGTTTGCTTTCACCGATCCCTACTTACTACCCCCAGGCATATAGGCATGAATGTCGGCCACCAGTTGTTTAACGTTGCCGCTATAACTTTGCCAGTCTAGTTCACGGCGGGTGAGCTTGAGCAAAATGTCGGTGAAGGCGGTGTTGACAGGGGTAGCTATGCCTAATTCTCGCCCGGCTTTGGCGATGGCGCCATTGTGGTATAACACTTCGTTTTGGTTTTTACCAGCGGTTAGATCGAGAGAAAAGGAGGGCATTTTTTCACCGCGGCCGCGCAGCACTAAATGGGTCAAAACAGGTTTAAGCAGCGAGGGGGGCAAATTTTTCACCCCATACGCCAGCCACCAAGCCGGGGCACCGGGCAGGTTGATCACCGTTAATTTTAGCCGGGCCATCACTTGTAACGCCTCTTTCAGAGCGGCTATTTCCAGATTGAACATGGCCTGGCTCTGGTAAACCACGCCTGGATGCCGGTTAAGAATAGCGGAGCTGGCATTGCCAATGATATTAAGCAGCAGTTTGGACCATTTCAGGCTTTGGTAATTTTTAGCCACAACTGTTTTGAGGCCAGCCTGTTGGAAAAGTTTGGCCCAGGGGCGTACTGATTCAGCCGCCGTTGTTGAGGCAACCCCTAACCCGCGGCCGCTTTTTTCTACCACGACAATGTTTTCGCTTTTGAGCGTGACGGGGGTGGTTACAGAGCCGGCAATGATTGGCGTTTGGGGGAACTGTTGGCGCAGTTGTTCCTCAATACCAACCCCATTCTGTAAGGTGATGAGCGGTGGGGGTATGGGGCAAAAGGCAATCATTTCGTCTATTGCCTGATTGACCGAATAGGCCTTCATGGTCAGGAGCATGGCATCATGGCTGAGGCTGTTAAGCATAGCCTGACGCAAAGAGGTAACAACTTGCGGCCGCGTAATAATCATTCCCGCCGACGTTTGAATAGTTAACCCTTCTGCCTGGAGTAATGCAGCTGCTTCTGGCCGCACAATCAGAGTCACCTCATGCCCGGCCTGGTCTAGCATACCCCCCAGGTACCGTCCCACAGCTCCTGCACCATAGACAAGTAATTTCATAATACCCCTTTGGATGATAGCGGATAGAAGATCAAAAATAATCAATCACTCCCCATCACGCATCATCTAACATCGCTTGTTGAAAAGCCGGGCGGCCGCGTACAAATTCGACCCCAGACATGGGCCGTTTACCCGCCAGCTGT
Source organism: Anaerolineae bacterium (assembly GCA_023384415.1). GTDB lineage: Bacteria > Chloroflexota > Anaerolineae > Promineifilales > Promineifilaceae > Trichofilum. The sequence goes on along the minus strand of JAHDWJ010000016.1, from coordinate 145,809 downwards.
AGCGCATCCAGATACAGGCTTCCTTGCCCAGTCTGCACCGCCACCCCATCTTCATAGGGGAAGACCTGGCCCGGGGGGCTGGGGTAGTGGGTTATATCTGGCTGCGGCCGCGCCTGTAAAATTTTCACCATCTGCCCCTGCCAAAAGGTATATGCTCCCGGCCAGGGGGTCATTGCTCTGATATGGCGATCAATTTCGCTGGCTGTCTTACTCCAGCTGATTTGACCTGCCTCCTTCTGAATCATCGGGGCGTAGGTAGAGAGGCGGTCATCTTGCGGTTGTGGCTGGAAATGCCCGGCCAGTATTCCAGGCAAAAATTCCTCGATCATGACCGCACCTAATTCAGCCAGTCGATCGTGGAGAGTGGCGGCTGTTTCATTGGGGTAGATAGGAATGGTTTTTTGCCCATACATCGGCCCGGTATCCAGCCCCTCATCCATTTGCATCAAGGTTATGCCTGTTTCACTGTCTCCGTCCAGGATGGCGTGATGGATGGGTGAAGCCCCCCGCCACCGGGGCAGGAGTGAGGCGTGCACATTGAGGCAGCCGTGTGGTGGCAGGTTGAGGAGATGCGGCCGCAAAATTTGCCCAAACGCCGCTACGACAATCATATCTGGCTGCCATTCCCGAATAGGCTCAATGGATTCCGGGGCCTTCAGGGATTTGGGCTGGTAGATAGGGAGATGGTGAGCTGCGGCCGCGAGTTTAACCGGTGAAGGACGCACATCCTGGCCGCGCCCAGCCGGGCGGTCTGGTTGGGTCACGACGCCAACAACTTGCTGCGTCTCAATCAATCTATGAAGGGTGGGAACGGCAAATTGGGGCGTCCCCATAAAGACGATTCGGCTCATAACAGTTGGCATTCTAACATGGGCTGAATTCTTATGGCAAGGGGGAGTCAGCGGCGATGTAAATTGCGGTGCGGCCGCGGAGATAGGCAACAAAAAAGCCACCTTACACCAGGCGCAAGGTGGCTCTCATTTTCGCCTCTTTCTAATTATTAAACTTCCCCGGTCGCCAGGGCAATTTTTACTTCGGCAATCGCTTTTGTCACCTCAATTTCACGGGGGCAGGCATTGGTGCAGTTAAACGCCGTGCGGCAGCGCCATACGCCAAAGGTATCCCCCACCACCTGGAGTCGTTCGGCTGGGGCCTGGTCACGGCTATCAAAAATGAACCGGTGAGCCTGGACAATAGCGGCCGGCCCCACATATTTATCATTAGCCCAAAAGCTGGGGCAAGAGGTAGTACAGGCGGCACAAAGAATACATTTAGTGGTGTCATCAAATCGGGCACGATCTTCCGGTGATTGCAGCCGCTCGCGCCCATCCGCGGGAGCAGGATCATTGTTGATCATATAAGGCAGTACCGAGCGGTAATGTTCAAAAAATGGCTCCATGTTGACGATTAAATCTTTCTGCACAGGCAGGCCCAAAATAGGCTCTACCTGTATTTTGGCCTGGTTGGACCCTTCGCGGCTGAAACTAGAAACCAATGTCTTGCAGGCCAGGACATTAGCCCCATTGATCCGCATGGCATCAGAGCCACATACCCCATGGGCACAGGAGCGGCGTAAGGCCAGAGTGCCATCTATTTCCCACTTCACCCGATGCAGCAGATCAAGAACCGTATCGGTGCGGTTGACATTTTGCAAGGTGTAATCCCCCCACCAGGGTTTATTACTTTGTTCCGGGTTGTAACGGCGAATCCGCAGCTGTACTTGCATAACATTCTCCTCAATGAGGGAGATTAAGAGAGTAATCTCCCAATCTCTCAGTAGACACGTTCTTTTGGTTGATAGCGCAAAATGGTCACCGGTTTGTAATCCAGGCGGAACTGATCATCATCTTTTTGGCAGAAGCTGTGTTTGAGCCAGTTCTCATCATCCCGATTAGGGTAATCTTCGCGGGCATGTCCCCCACGGCTTTCTTGACGGTTGCGGGCAGCGTAGGCGGTGACTTCGGCTAATTCTAGCAGACAGCCTAATTCCCATGCTTCTAATAGATCGGTATTGAATATGCGCCCCTTATCATCAATGGTAATGTTTCCCATATACTCTTCACGCAGCTGTTTGAGTTCCGCCAGAGCTGCATTCATGCTCTCTTCTGTGCGAAAAACACCAACATTGTCGGTCATTGTTTTTTGCATTCGCTGACGTAGTTGGTAGGGTTTGTGCTTCCCTTTGCTGGTGCGAAGACGCTCAAACTCGGTTATGACGGACGCGGCCGCATCTTTTGGCAGCGGTAACAACTCCATGTGAGGCACATTTTCAGCAATATGCATTCCTGCTCGCCGACCAAACACCACCAGGTCTACCAGTGAATTCGTCCCCAACCGGTTAGCCCCATGTACGGAAACACAGGCGACTTCCCCGGCGGCATACAATCCCGTAATAATATTCCCTTGAGCATCCGCCAACACCCGGGCATCCACATCCGTAGGAATGCCCCCCATCGCGTAATGGGCTGTCGGTTGGATCGGCATTGGCTCCTCAACCGGATCAATCCCCAGATAAGTACGGGTAAAATCAGCAATATCAGGCAATTTCTGCTCAATATCCTCACGAGTAATGCGGCGACTTTCCCCAGCCAATTCAAAATATTTATTCACCGTCTTAGGCGTTACATCCAGGTGGACATAATTTTGCCCATTTATCCCATTACCATCCCGAAGCTCCAGGAAAATCGCCCGGCTGACGACATCACGGCTGGCCAGATCTTTAATGGTGGGGGCATATTTCTCCATAAACCGTTCCCCCTTACCATTGAGGAGAATGCCCCCCTCACCACGCACTCCTTCGGTGATGAGAATTCCCAGCTTAAAAATGCCGGTGGGATGAAATTGGAAAAACTCCATATCTTCCATGGGGACGCCACGGCGGAAGCAGATGGCCGCCCCATCCCCGGTGAGAGAGTGGGCATTAGAGGTGACTTCCCAACAACGCCCCCATCCGCCAGTGGCGAACATAACCGCTTTGCCGTGGAAAATGTGAAAATCCCCTGTCGCCACATCTACGGCAATGACCCCGGCAACCGCGTTGCCTACCCGAATCAAATCTACAACATGATATTCATCAAAAAAGTTGACCTTGTTTTTGATACACTGTTGGTAAAGCGTCTGTAAAATCATGTGCCCGGTACGGTCGGCCGCGTGGCAAGCCCGCTGTACCGGCTTTTTGGTTTCATTATTGGTGTGCCCGCCAAAGCGGCGCTGCGAGATTTTGCCGTTGGGGAAACGATCAAACGGCAGCCCCATATGTTCTAACTCAATCACAGCATCAATGGCTTCTTTACAAAGCACATCAACCGCATCCTGATCTGCCAGGTAATCAGACCCTTTAACCGTATCAAAAGCGTGCCATTCCCAGTTATCTTCTTCAACATTACCCAGGGCAGCACTAATACCCCCTTGGGCGGCCCCGGTGTGAGAACGAGTGGGATATAGTTTTGATACGACAGCGACATTACTTTTTTTGCTGGCGTAAAGGGCAGCCATCAAACCGGCCCCCCCAGCGCCAACGATGATGGCATCGTGTTGGTGAGTGTGTATTTGCGACATAATTTAATTCTCGTGAAATACCTGGTCAGGTGATTAGGGAATTGTAGTGGGCTTCTCCCCGTTTTGCCTATTTCATATACCAAAATGGCGTTGCAGAGTACAACATACCTGGTTTATTGCCCCAACGATTGGCGTAATGCTTCCTGGGCGGCTCTGGCGGCTTCGGAATCAAATGAGGCGATGCCGATACCAGCCCAAATGATGGTAATAATGCCGAAGGCGACCAGAAAACGGCTGATCCATTTGGTGGTGTTGGGGTTATGGATGTAATCTTCTAGTACGTTACGCAGGCCGTTGAGGCCATGGGCTACGGCAAAGGCGAGCAAGAACATATCGTAGGCACGCCAACCCCAGGAGTTCCATTGGTCAGCAACGAAGAGAAGGGTGAGGTTGCCGCTGCTGTTGAGGACATGTTGGATGAGCATATGGCCGACAGCCAAAACGAGCAGGGCAACGCCAGACATACGCATAAACAGGTAGGCATATCGTTCGCTGTTGGCCTGTATTTGTACCTGCCGAATGGTTACTTTTCGTTTGGCGGTTCCGATAACAGTGGTCATAATTTTTTCCTCATGATGATGATAGGTATGTGGTTATCTGAGGTAAGAGGCAAGAGATGGGATAGTCCAACAGGTATTGCCATGGGCGGCCAGTTCGTTGCAGCGAGCAATTAGCTCAATGAACATGTATAGGCCAATGGGGGTGAAAATAATAAAGAATAACCCCCAAGAGATCGTGGCACTTTTTTCTTGATGTTTCCACCATTCGGGCTTGAAGTCGAGTAGGGTAATACGGATGCCGTTGAAGGCATGGTACAGAACAGCGGCCATGAGGCCAATTTCACCAACGGCAAAGAGGGGGTACTTAAATAACTCAAGGGACCAGGCGTATAAAGCGGGGTAGAAATGGGCGTTGGCGGTGTCCCAAACGTGCATGACCAGGAATAAAAGGATAGCCAGGCCAGATATGCGATGAGCCAGCCAACTATAATGTCCGCTGCGGCCGCGATAGCGCATACTTTCGCGCACTGTGAGGAGAAGGGTTGACATAGGGGCCTCCTGTAAGAGAGTGCTCAGTGAGCCGCATACAGCAAGCAGTCGTCAAACGGCTACCTGCTTACTAAATATGTTTATGACCGGAATCAAGAGCAGAAACAACTATTTCGTGTAAATTATAGCACATCTGCCAGATGTGCCAGTTACAACCCCGTTTTACCATTCCCGCCACCCCTGTTATCATTTGCTTATTAAACCATTTGTTGCCTAATATCATCTCTGGCCTGCCCAGGTTAGGAAATTGCCATGAATTTGCAACCCGCTTCGCCAACCCAATGCCGTCGCCTTTGTGATCCCCAGCAGTTTAGCTTTGCCACCACCGCCGAATTAGAAACGACGGATACGATTATCGGCCAGCCGAGAGGCACCCGTGCCATTGAGTTTGGTATCAACATTAAGAGCCAGGGATTCAATATTTATGTCCTGGGAGAAGTTGGCACCGGCCGCACTACAGCAATTATGCAGTTTCTACGTGAAAAAAGTAAGGAAAAGCCGGTGCCAAATGATTGGATTTATGTCAACAACTTTGCTGTCCCTTATCAACCCCGTGCTATTTCCTTTTCTCCCGGTGACGGTAAAAAGTTCCAGAATGAGATTGCTACCCTGATCAGCCACTTGGAAGAAGATTTGTCAAAAGCCTTTGCTTCAGAAGCGTATCTGGAGACGGTGAAGCAGTGGCAGGGTAATTTTGAACAGATGCGGACGCAGCGGTTGCAATCGCTGCGGCAAAAGGCAGCTCAAGAAGGGCTGGCTATTGTGACGACACCTTCGGGCTTTGGAATTGGGGTCGTGCAAAATGGGCAGATGTTAGATCCGGCGGCGTTTCAGCAGCTGCCGTTGGCCGAACAAGAGCAGTTGCAGATCCGATATGATGTACTGGCGCAGGAGTTACAAGAGCTTCTAGGGCAATTTTTTCAGGAGGAAGATGAACTGCGAGAACGATTGGGACAGTTGCAAAAAGAGGTCGCGGCCGCGGCCCTGGAATACCATTTTAATCGTTTACGCACGATCTACGCCAGCCACGTCGAAATTCTCCTTTACCTTGATGAGCTGCACACCGACATCCTCAATTCAGTGAACCTGTTCCAGGCGAGCAATGATGAGGATAACCCCACCCTGGCGGAAATAGACAGTCGCCGTTATGAGGTCAACCTGTTTGTAGATAACGGTCATCTCAGTGGTGTGCCGGTCATCATTGAAACTAACCCCACGTTTACCAACTTGATGGGGCGTATTGAATATGAAACGATGGGCGGGGGAGTCACGACCCATTTCACCAACATCAAACCGGGGAGTATTCACCGCGCCAATGGGGGATATCTGGTCATTAATGCCCTGGACTTGCTGCGCCAACCGTTTTCTTGGGAAGCATTGAAACGGGCGATTAAAGAGCAGCAAATTACCCTACAATCACCCGAAATGCTGTTGGGCGGACAGATTCCGGCTAAATCGTTAGACCCAGAGCCAATTCCTCTGTCCGTCAAAATTATTCTTATGGGGAGTACCGCTCTGTATGAGACGTTGGTTGAGCGAGAAGAAGATTTTATGGAATTGTTTAAGGTGAAGGCGGATTTTGATACGGTAATGCCCCGAGATTTGTCCCATGAGCTGATGGTGGCCGGGTTTATTGCCAACTGCTGCCAGGAGGAGGGGCTGCGCCATTTTGACCGATACGCGGCCGCAAAAATTGTCGAATTTAGCTCTCGACTGTGTGAACACCAGAACCGGCTAAGTACCCGCTTTGGGGCCATTGCCGACCTGGTACGGGAAGCGAGTTATTGGGCTGGGGTACGCGGCCGCGACAGCGTAACCCCAGAAGATGTACAAACCGCCCTGGATGAACGCACCTACCGAACCAATCGGCTGGAAGAGCGTCTTTTGGAGCAGGTAACCACACACCAGATTTACATAACCACCACCGGCAGCATTATCGGCCAGGTCAACGCCCTCTCCGTCGTCGCCAGCGGTGATTACAGTTTTGGTATCGTCAGTCGTATCACCGCCCGCACCTATCTAGGCGAAGACGGCGTGATCGCCATTGACCGGGAAGTGGAAATGGCCGGCCCCATCCACAACAAAGGTATCCTCATTCTCACCGGCTATCTAGGTGGTCAATACGCCCAAAACCACCCCCTCTCCCTCAACGCCAGCCTCACCTTTGAGCAAAATTACGGCCCTGTAGATGGAGACAGTGCCTCATCTACCGAGTTATATGCTTTGCTTTCCAGCATTGGTCAGATTCCTCTCAAGCAAAACCTGGCCGTCACCGGCTCTGTCAACCAGCGGGGAGAAATTCAACCCATTGGTGGCGTAACCGAAAAAGTAGAAGGTTTTTTTCAGTTGTGTCAGGAGCGGGGGCTAGATGGGACGCAAGGGGTGATTATCCCCCAGGCTAACCTGGTCAATCTCAATCTCAATGATAAGGTACTCGCAGCAGTGGCGGCCGGCCAATTTCACATCTGGCCCATCCAAACCATAGACGAGGGAATGACCCTGTTGACCGGTCTTCCTGCTGGTGAACCGCAGGCGGATGGAACATTCCCCACCGGTACGGTGCATAGTATTGTGCAGAAACAGTTACACCGTCTGGCCCATACCCTAAAAGATTTTAGTGACAAGTAGGGGTTTAAAACTTTGCCTGGCTCACTCAGCCCTCGTTATTACACATTCTGGCCCTGTTTCACCAGGCTGAGGAAATATTGATGCAGGCGGGGATCGTTCGTGAGTTCAGGGTGGAAGGATGTGACCAACCAGCCATTCTCCTGAGCCGCGACCGCCGTACCATCGGCTAACCGGGCAATGATTTGCGCCCCGTTGCGGGCTTCAATCAGCCGTGGGGCACGAATAAACAGGGCCGGGAAGGGCGCATCTAGCCCGGTGATGGTCACATGGGTGGTGAAGCTGTCTACCTGGCGGCCGAAGGCGTTCCGCTCAACGACAATATCCATGAGGCCCAACAAGGGTTGGCTCAGGCCAATTTCTTTGGCCATGAAGATCATCCCGGCGCAGGTACCCCAAACAGGGTGCGCGGCCGCGAATGCTCTCAGTGGCTCCATCAACCCATACATCTCCGCCAACTTGCCAATGGTCGTACTCTCCCCCCCAGGAATAATCAGCCCATCCAACCCATCCAGATGCTCTGGCAAGCGCACCTCAACCACCTCCACCCCCAGGCGGTGCAGCATGGCTATATGTTCAATAAACGCCCCTTGCAGAGCCAAAACACCTATTTTCATGGTTGAAGGTTTCAGGTTTCAAGTTTCAGGTTGCAACCTGAAACTTGAAACCTATATCCAATCACCAGCCACGAGCGGCTAACCGTTCGGCGGGAATGAGGCTGTCAACATTGATCCCGGTCATAGGCACACCCAACCCTTCACTGACCTCAGCCAGGATTTGCGGATTATTGTAATGGGTGGTGGCCTGTACAATGGCTCTGGCCCGGCTGGCCGGATCGCTGCTCTTAAAAATGCCGGAGCCTACAAATACCCCATCTACCCCCAACTGCATCATCAAAGCGGCGTCGGCTGGGGTAGCAATTCCCCCAGCGGCAAAGTTGACCACCGGCAATCGTCCCATCTCCTTCGTCTGTACCACCAGATGATATGGAGCGCCAATCTCTTTGGCATAACTCATGAGTTCTTCATCAGGCATAGTTTGCAGGCGGCGAATGTCGCCCAGAACAGTACGAGCATGACGTACCGCTTCTACCACATCCCCGGTACCCGCTTCCCCTTTGGTACGAATCATAGCCGCCCCCTCACCGATACGGCGTAGGGCTTCACCCAGGTTGCGGCAGCCACAAACAAAGGGTACCTTGAACGGGTGCTTGTTGACGTGATACTGCTCATCGGCCGGGGTCAGCACTTCGCTTTCATCAATGTAATCTACCCCCAGGGCTTCTAAAATTTGGGCTTCGACAAAGTGACCAATGCGGCATTTTGCCATGACGGGAATTGTGACGGCCGCAATGATCTCTTTGATCAGGCCGGGATCAGACATGCGAGCCACGCCACCTTGTACCCGGATATCGGCGGGAACACGTTCCAGGGCCATAACCGCCACCGCCCCTGCTTCCTCAGCGATACGGGCATGCTCTGGAGTGACAACATCCATGATCACCCCCCCTTTTAACATTTGGGCTAAACCTGCCTTCAATTTGAAGCTGCCAGTTTCCCCACGACCGTTTTGGTAGCCGTTTTCCATGATAGACCTCCTGCGGAATTAGGAATTATGAGGGATGAAGGATGAATTTCATCCCCATTCCTCTGAAGGTAAGAGTTAGTAAATGTTGCATCTATTGCGTTTCGCTGTTAGATGCAAGTTGGATTGTAGTAGTGAGGGGGGCTGAAGGCAAGGAGATTGGCTCTATCGGTGAGCAGCAAATGCGAAAAAACAAAAGCCATTTTCCCGGTTGACCCAAAAAGGATTAGGTTCTTCAGTTTTGTTTTTCCAGAATGACGAAGTGGGAAATGCCTAACACGGCCAGGGGAGTTTTTTCGGCCAGGTAGAGGGCTTTTTTGAGCAGGCGACCAAGACGCGGCCGCGACCGTTCAATATTATCATACCCCCCATAGATACGGCGGTAATGGCATACCTGCACCGGCAAATTACGCCATAGGGCCATTAAGCTGCTTTTGCTGTAGGTGCGTACATGGGGGGCCAGCCGGTTGCGGAGAAAGTCGGGCAGGTAGTTGACCAGGGGAATGTTGCCAAAATGGTAGCGGCCGCGCCAAAAAACACCATGCTGTTCCACCGGGTACCAGCGGTTAGGGCAGAAAATAGCGATGCGGCCGCCCACCTTCGTCACCCGCACCATCTCCCGCACCGCCAGGGCATCATCTGTTACATGCTCAATCACCTCATTGCTAAAAACAATGTCAAACTGGTTATTTGAAAAAGGAAGCTGTTCTCCTACGGCCTGTACCACCCCAGCACTATGAGAAATCGCTTGTACCGCCCGATCATGCTCCAATTCCAGGCCAAACCGGGTGGGCGTAAAAGGGGCAAATGCCTTAAGGTATGTCCCCAGGCCGCAGCCATTGTCCAGAATGACTGCTCCCTCCAGGGGTACCCATTGGCGCAGCATCGCCAGCCGGCGCTCCTGCCCAGAACGCCACACATAACCTGGTTCACCGCGTACGGCCGCTTTTGGTAAAAGCTCTGTAGTCATAAAAAGATTGAGCGACTGGAGACTGCTCCTCGCTCACTGTTCACTCCCTACAAGCTCATCATACTTCTGCCGCACGGCCTGGATATCCTGCCAGGTCAACGCTTTCGGTGAGCCGGGAGTACGCACCGGGTTACGCAGCAAATAAGAGGGATGGAAAATAGGCATAACCCATTTATTTTGCCACTCTACCCAGCGGCCGCGAATCTTAGTGATCCCAAGTTTCTCGTGTAACAGCGACGCGGCCGCGACTCCGCCTGTCAGCACAATTACCTTCGGATCCACCAGACGCACAATCTCCATCACATACGGGCGATAAAAGGCAATCTCATCAGCCAATGGTTTACGAAACGCCTGCCCCCCTTCTCCTGGCGGCATTCGAAACACCGAATTGGTGATAAACACATCCTGCTCCGGATCAAACTTCACCGCCTGCAAAATTTGGTCTAGCAACTGCCCAGACCGCCCCACAAACGGCTTCCCCTGTCGGTTTTCTTCCGGGCCGGGGGCTTCCCCCACCACCATAAGCTTCGCCAGCGGATTACCACGACAGATCACCACATTGCTGCCCGAAGAAGACAACGGATCATCATTCATCTTCATCATCACTTCAAGCAGTTGTTCTAAAGAAGTAAACCGGTTGGGCGGATCAAATAAAGTTGCACACATAGGTCATCCCTCAACAAATAGAGTGGGCCAACACACCAGACGTTAATGCTATAGGTGATGCTCCAAACAGGCAAGCACATAGCACCGCGTACAAACCATAAGCAAAGGGCAAATGATCATAAGGCACAGATCCAAAGAGCGGCTTACCCACGTTCTTTATATTGGCATTATTCACCGAGACCCTAAAATGACACTATTTTGACACCATATTGACTATTTTAGGGATTTGTTCTACAATCGTGGATGTTAGCCCGAGCTTTCCCAAAGAGTGTCTCAGGCAGCCTGACACAATAATAGTGGCAAATTTTACCGTTTTTGCACCTAACCAGCTTGTGATATAAAGTTAAGTAGGGGACTTTTGGGGTGACAGAAAACAAGCCAACAGACAAAAATGGCTGGCTGTCTTTATTTACAACACAAACTGGGGAAAAGGTACATGGAACATCTATTACAAGTCAGTAATCTCGTCACAAGGTTCCATACCGAAGGTGGCGTGGTTCACGCGGTCAACGGCATATCCTATACGTTGAACGAAGGGGAATCCATGGCTATCGTCGGTGAGAGTGGTTCAGGGAAATCGGTAGGGGTATTAACCCTCTTGCGGCTCATCCCCATGCCCCCAGGGCGCATTGAAAATGGGGAGGTGTTGTACCGGGGTAGGGATCTGCTCAAATTAAATAATGAAGAGATGAGGCAGGTACGCGGCCGCGAAATCGCCATGATCTTCCAGGACCCCATGACCTCCCTCAACCCCGTCCTCACCGTAGATCGCCAAATGACCGAAATGCTCCGTGTCCACATGGGGCTAAACAAAGACCAGGCCCGTGAACGAGCCATCGAAATGCTCCGCCTGGTAGGTGTTCCCAACGCCGCGGATCGTCTCCACGATTACCCCCACCAATTCTCCGGCGGTCAGCGGCAGCGCATCATGATCGCCATGGCCCTCACCTGCAACCCATCCGTTCTCATTGCCGACGAACCCACCACCGCCCTTGATGTCACCATCCAGGCCCAAATTATAGACCTGGTTCTACGGCTTAAAGAAAAACTAGGCATGGCCATCATCTGGATCACCCACGATTTAGGCGTCGTGGCCGGCATGGTAGACAAAGTAATTGTCATGTATGCCGGTTACGTCGTGGAACAGGCCCCAGTCCGCGCTCTATACAACAAAACAAGCCATCCCTACACCCTCGGTTTACTACAATCCCTACCCAAAGTAGACACCAAGCGGGAAAGACAACGCCTGATCGCCATCGAAGGCTTACCTCCCGATTTAACAATCAAAGCCAACCACTGCCCTTTTGCCCCCCGCTGCCGCTTTGCCATCGAACAATGTTGGCAAGAACTCCCCCCTCTCTATGAAGTCGGGCCAGATCATTATTCCGCTTGTTTCCGCTGGGAAGAAGTTAATGCAGGGATGCGCTCATGAACGAAACAAACCAAACCAATGGCACCCCCAAACAAAAAGAAACTCTTATCAGTGTTCGTAACCTGAAAAAACATTTCCCCATCGCCCGAGGCATTTTTCGCCGGGTCGTAGGCCACGTCTACGCCGTAGATGGGGTCAGCTTCGATATTCGTAAAGGTGAAACTCTGGGTATGGTAGGCGAAAGTGGCTGCGGCAAATCCACCACCGGGAGGGCCGTCCTCCAGCTGTTAGAACCAACCGCCGGTGAAGTATTTTACGGCGATCAAGACCTCACCAAATTAAAATCCGGTGACCTCCGCCGAATGCGTCGCCACATGCAAATGATCTTCCAGGATCCCTACGCCTCCCTCAACCCACGTATGACCGTCGGCAGCATTATTGGCGAACCCCTAGACATTCACAACATCGGTACCAATAACGAACGGCGAGACCGGGTACAAGAGCTGTTGGCCCTGGTAGGCCTGAACCCCAACTTCATCAACCGATACCCCCACGAATTTTCCGGGGGACAGAGGCAGCGTATCGGCGTCGCCCGTGCCCTGGCCACCAACCCCGAATTTATCGTCTGCGATGAACCAATCTCGGCCCTAGACGTTTCCATTCAAGCCCAGGTCGTCAACCTGCTAGATGATCTCAAATCTCAGTTGGGCCTGACTTACCTGTTCATCGCCCACGATCTTTCCATGATCCGCTACATCAGTGACCGGGTAGCCGTTATGTACCTGGGCAAAATAGCTGAACTAGGGGATGTAGATGATGTATACGATCACCCGCTCCATCCTTACACCATAGCCCTCCTCTCCGCTATTCCCGTGCCTGATCCTGATAAGGAGGCCATACGTAAGCGAATCATCCTTGAGGGAGATGTGCCCAACCCGGCCAATCCCCCTACTGGTTGTTATTTTCACCCACGTTGTAGTCACCGCACCGATATTTGCAGCCAGGAAGAACCACTCTTCCGTAATCTAGGCACAGAACAACAACCCCATTACGTGGCCTGCCACCATGCCGAAAAATTTAAGTAACCGTCACCATCTGACCCAATCCGCGATTGGCTCACACGGAAAGGTCTTACGCCGCAACTGATCGCCCCTCGATCAGTTGCTTACGCATCTGAGTCACAATCCACCAATCATGTCAGGTATGCAAGCCGGCCACACAGGCCAAGCCAAAGGAGGTGATTCATAAGCACAACTACCCTGATTTACACCTGTTTTACTCAACACAAAAATTGTTAGACCACATTACGGAGGAGTTAAGATGATTAACAAAAATAAGGGCTTCGTACTAGCCCTACTCACCCTGGTAGCCTTATTTATTGTCGCCTGCCAGGCGCAAACCGTAGAAGTGACCAAGGTCGTTGAAGTACCTATGGAAGTTACCCGCGTCGTCACCGACACCGTTGTGGAAGAAGGCGAAGAAGTGGTTGTCACCCGTGTAGATGTTGTCGTTGTAACCGCTACACCTGATCCGGCCGCAGCCGAAGTACCCACCACTCCCAGCGAACCTGTGACCCTGTATCAATACGACACGACGGACATTCCTGAATTGGATCCCCAAATTGCCGAAGATCAGGTAGGTATCACCTACATCGAGAACCTTTTCGTGGCCCTGACCAATTATGATCTGGAAACCACCGAAATCGTTCCCGAAGCCGCTTCAGATTGGGATATTAGTGATGACGGGTTGACCTACACCTTCTACGTCCGCAACGACATTCCCTGGGTCTACCACAATCCGGCCACCCTGGAAACCACCCAGGTGACTGATGATGAGGGCAACCCCCGTTTCGTCACCGCTGATGATTTCGTCTACGCCATCAAGCGAGCCTGTGATCCCAACACCGGTGGATATTACAGCAGCGTTATTGCCCCCATTATCTTGGGTTGTGCCGATGTGTTGAATTACGAAGACCCATCAGCCGTCCCCCAAGAACTAGTAGATGCCATCGGCGTTTCTGCCCTTGATGCCGGCACATTGGTTATCGAACTAGAAAACCCCACCAGCTTCTTCCTCTCCATGACCCCCATGTGGGTAATGGCCGCGACTCCCCAATGGGCTATTGACACCCACGGGGATGATTGGACCGAAGCGGGCAATATCGTCACCAGCGGCAACTATGTGTTGAACGAATGGATCCACAATGTACGTGTCACCGTTCTGCGTAACCCCCTCATGCCCGCTGACATGCGTGGGGTAGGCAACATCGAACGCCGTATTGTCACCATCGTACCCGATATATCAACCGGTTATGCTCTCTGGCTTAATGGTCAGGTAGAAACCTCTGGTATCCCTGCGCCGGAACTGGCAGCCCATCTGTCTGATTTTGCCAGTGAAACCGTCCAGATTCCTGATCTGGCCGTATTCTATATCTCTTTCCGTTACACCAAACCCCCCTTTGACGATGTGCGCGTTCGCCGTGCATTCAGCGCTGCCTTTGACCGGGCCACCTTCGTCACTGAAGTCCGTCAGGGGCAGGGTTTGCCCATGCGCCACTTTGCGCCTCCTGGTATCTTCGGTGCTCCCCCGATTGATGAAGTGGGTGTCGGCTACAACCCCGAATATGCCGCCCAACAATTGGCGGATGCTGGGTACCCCAATTGTGAAGGGTTCCCACAGGTAACGCTTTTGGGATATTCTGGTGCAGCTACCTTGAGTTGGATTGAGTTTGCCCAAGACAATTGGTCTGAAAATCTGGGTTGTGATCCAGGTATCATCCAGATTGAGCAACAGCCGTTTGCCGAACTGTTGAGCATTACCGATGCCAGCACCCCAGATGATCAGGCACCGCATATGTGGACGCTCGGTTGGGGCCCTGATTATGCTGACGAAAACAACTGGGTTGGTGACGTGTTGTGGTGTGGTAATGCCGAAAATCGTCAGAAGCGACCCTGTACTGAGACTGACGAGTTGATCGTGGAAGCGCGTACTGAAACAGACCCCGATCGCCGCATCGAACTGTACCGTCAAATTGAAGAAAACTTCTTTGGTGAAGAAGGGGAGTTCCCGTTTGCGCCAATCTTCCTGCGTATTGCTTATACCGCCGTTCATTCCTGGTATGATTTCACTCCAGCTTTGTTTGGTGGAGCACAGTGGTACAACTACAGCATTGACCAGGAAGCTCAATTAGCTGCCCGCAGGCGATAAATTGGCCTGGGTTGGCGGATTTTGTTGAAGAATCGTCGTATCCAGGGGTGGTTTGCTTGTTTAATCATTCCTGGATAAGGCTTCCTTCCACTCAAACCCTGACCAGAGTAACTTCTCAAAAAATGGGGTAAGTTAGTTGAGTCTGTTAAAATCAATGACCTTCGCCAAGCTCAGCGTTCGCTAATCCCAATTTGATGAGATGTTACCAATCCGTATCAACAATTGGGAGAGCAGATGAATCAAATCTGCTCTCTCAATTGTTTCTTCTCTAAATGTCACGCCTATTAAAAATGGTTGGTCTCATGCTGAGCGTCTGCGTATTTGGAGGTGGTGCATGATAACTTATATCATTCGCCGTATCTTGATTTCTATCCCCGTTTTATTTTTCATTATTTTGTCAACATTTTTGCTTATTCATGCCATACCGGGAGGCCCGTTTGATAATGTGGGTGAGCGACCCATGCCGCCATTAGTGCGTGAACGGCTAGAGAATCGGTATGGGCTTAATAAACCGCTGCCAGAACAATTTTTTCTTTATGTGGGGAATTTGCTGAGAGGGGAATTAGGGCCATTATTTAGCACCCCAAGCCGGGATGTAAATGATATTGTTAGAGAAACTTTTCCTATTTCTATTCAACTTGGCCTGCTTTCTCTGATTTTAGGGTTTGCCATTGGCATTCCTGCCGGGATTATTGCAGCTCTGCGCCATAACACACCTATTGATTATACGGCTACCTTTTTAGCTGTGTTAGGCGTATCAGTGCCTAATCTGGTCTTAGGCCCCTTGCTTATTTTAATTTTTGGAGTGCAGCTACGTTGGTTTGATTTTCCTGGATGGGGAGCGGAGTATCCATTTGCCTTTAGGTTTTTACCCAAATACAGCGAGATGTTTGGCCCCAATGCCAAGTTTTTCGAGTTAGCCATCATGCCTGTCTTTGCGTTGGGCACGGCATATTCGGCTGGTATTGCCCGATTGACGCGAGCTGGATTGTTAGAAGTTTTAGATTCTGATTATATTCGCACCGCTTATGCCAAAGGGTTGAAACCTTCGACGGTTATTATCGTCCACGCCCTGAAGAATTCCCTGATTCCAGTGGCCACGATTATGGGGCCGCTCCTGGCTGGGGCGGTAACTGGGTCGCTGATCACGGAACAAATTTTTGCCATTAACGGAATGGGGCGGCAATTTGTAGCCAGTATTGGGCAGCGGGAGTATTTTTTGTTGACCAGTTTAACCCTCTTGTTCGCTGTTTTACTGATACTGGGTAATTTGATGGTAGATATTATTTATGCCTGGTTAGACCCACGTATTCGTTACGATTGATTAGAGGGGTGCTTGTAAAAAGCATGCAGAATGTGGAGGTGTGTAGATGGCAGTAACTTTGAAGGTTGACGAGGCCAAATTGGAGAAAGGACGAAGTCCGGCGGCGGACGCTTTCCGAGAGTTTCGCCGCAACAAAATTGCGGTGGCCGGCACGGTTTTCATCATTTTTGAAATATTGGTGGCTTTGTTCGCTCCATTTCTCACCCCTTATAGTTTTCGGGAGCAAAACACGTCTGCTATTTACCGTAAACCGATGACGGGTTATGACATTGTGGAGACCCGACTAGAACGGTGTCACTGGGCGGGAACCCCTTTGCAATGGGGCTGTACTGTATATCTGGCTGGTTCTGATGCGTTGGGGCGAGATATATGGAGCCGGATTGTTTATGGCAGTCGGGTCTCTTTATCGGTGGCGATTGTAGCTTCGGCGGTGAGCCTGATTTTAGGTATTTTTATGGGGGTGCTATCTGGCTATGTGGGGGGATGGGTTGATAATTTGATTATGCGGACGGTTGATTTTCTCTATGCGGTACCTCTTTTGCCACTGATCATTTTGATTTCTGTCTATTTTAAGGCGTTGGGGCGAACTGGGGTGCAAACGGGTTTTGCGGGCTTTATTTTACGCATTGATCAGGCCAGCGGGGGTCTCTTTTTGGTGTTTGCTGTTATTGGGGTGCTTAACTGGATTGGCCTGGCTCGATTAGCCCGGGGGCAGGTGCTTTCATATAAACGGAAAGAGTTTGTTGAGGCGGCTCACGCGATGGGAGCCGGCCACAGCCGGATTATGTTTAGACATTTATTACCGAATATCATTGGAACCCTACTCATTGCCGAAAGTCTGGCTATTCCGGGGTATATTTTTCTGGAAGCCGCGCTCAGTTTTATCGGTCTGGGGGTAAATCCGCCGACGCCTAGCTGGGGGGCTATGATCAATGAGGGGTATCAGGGTATTCGGTCTAATCCGTATCTGGTGTTGGTCCCGGGTATGGCTTTGGTCTTGACGACTTTGGCGTTTAATTTTATGGGGGACGGGCTGCGGGATGCGTTTGATCCACGGCAGCGGGGGAAGCATTAAGATTGTGGCTTTTTTGTTTGGGGTAATTGCTTTTTTGGTTTAGCCAGCTAGAGTGATTACGACGAACTTGTTTTGGATGATGACTCACCATGAATAGAAGGAACCTGTTTTTACGGATCATTGTGGTTTTGTTGTTGACTGTATTGGCATGTAAACAGAGTGGGCAGGTGTTCACGGTGGAAGAGGCCACACGCCGGGCGATGCCCACACCCATCCCGACGGTTGAACCAGGGGAGCTTGGGGATGATACGATTGAGGTTGGGGAGCAGGCGATTTTGATAGGGCGCAGCTTTTTAGTGAATTTGCTGGATGGGCCAAATGGTAGATTGGTGGCTGGGGAGTCGCGGGGAACGACGGTTACGATTGAGCAAGCGGCCGCAGTTGAAGGAGAGCTTTGGTACCAGGTTAGAAGTAGTTCGGGACAGGTTGGTTGGGTCCATGCTGATAATGTTGAAGAGAAGGATTAACGGACTGCGGTGCTGCTTATCCGATCTGCTTCCCTCCTTATCCCCGTTTTACTCATCCTCTTAACCGCTTTTTTCCGGCTGGCAGATCTGCCCCTGGTGCGGCATGGTTATGACGAAAGTTACCAGGCGTATCTGGCCCTGCGCCTGGTAGATGGCCGGGAATGGCTGTGGATCGGACAGCCATCTTCTGTTTTTTTGGATAACCCCCCGCTGATGGCGTATTTGCAGGCCATCCCGCTGCTCTTCTGGCGTTCCCCCTGGGCTGTCTATCTTTTTGTCACTTTGTTAAATACGGTGGCCGTTTGGCCGCTCTACAGTGTGACCCGCAAGCTGATGGGTAGCGCGGCCGCGTTCCTGGCAGCTCTCTTGTTCGCTATCAACCCCTGGGTCGTCTACTACAGCCGTCTTCCCTGGACACAAGGATTGCTCCCATTTTTCATGGTCATCATTGCCTGGGGCCTCTGGCCTACCCTGGTGACGGACAAAGCTGAACCCCGGCGGTTGTTCCTGGGCTTGCTGGCGGCGGTGGCGATGATGCAGACCTATATTTTGGCCTTTGTTATCATTGTACCCATAGGAGTGCTGCTGCTCTATTTTCACCGCCACCTGCCCCGCTGGCCTGTTTGGGCAGGAGGGGCCGTTTTGCTGTTCTCGTTAGCCTTTTTTGCCTGGGGGTTGAGCGGCCGCAGCGGGCAAAATAGTGAAAAGTTAAGCCGCTTTGTAGGCAGCGGGGGAGCGGGTCTCAATGTAGAGGCCTGGGAACATGCTGTCCGTCTGATCACAGGGTGGGAGTTTAACGGCCAGGACGAATTTTCCCCTGAACCCGTGCCATCACCCTGGTTAATGATTGTGGCTCATATCAGTCTGAGTGCGGCCCTGGTGGTTGGGATGGGGCAGGCAATTGCTGCTTTGGGGACGGATGGCTCCCAGCGACGATTGGCGATTATACTGCTTGTCTGGTTTGGGGTGCCGATAGTGGGGCTGACGGTGCTGCCGACGTTGGTTCATGCCCATTATTTGCTGCTGAGTTTACCGGCCGGCCACCTACTGGCAGCCTGGGGGCTGAGAGGGGGATGGTTGCGGCCGCAGCTTCGTTGGCTGATCATCCTCGGTCTTATTCTGGGGGCCGGGCAGTTTAAGGTCAATCTGGGACGAGCCGGGCAGGCTGCGGCCGCGAACCCTTCCGGTGATGGGTACAATGGATGGGTGTTGGTCGAGGCAGACCGCCTGGGGCAAACCATTCGCGCCTTAACAAGCGGTCAAAGCTATCCCAGGCGTATCGTCGCGGAAACCAATGCCCCGCTGCTGAGCGGTCTGGCTGCTGCCTATTTACAAACCATTGACAACCTGGCCTATCCCCATTTTGTTGTTTTACCAGGGCAAGAGCCACTCCTCTATCTCCACTACAAACAACCCCCTATACCGGGCACATTAGGTCCCCACGAAACAAGGTTCCCTGAGCAAACCATCACCCTGGCCGATGGCACCCAGGTTGATTTCATCCTGGTGACCCCCTACAGCCAGGAAGAAGCTCTGGCTTTACCATCCAACCCAGTCGGTTGGACCAGTGACGCTGGATTGACCCTGCTCGGCTATGATGTACAGTTGGTTGAAACCAACCTCATGATCACAACTTATTGGCGAGTAGAGCAGCTGCACCCAGATCGGGCTGCCTGGTATATCACCCCGTATTATCAACTGTTTGATGATCAGGGGCAGTTGCTGGTAAATATGAGCCAGCATGGCCAATGGGGATATCAATGGCAGGTAGGAGATGTGTATGTTGAGCGGGTGGCGATGGAGGTGGCGCCGCCGGGGCTTTGGGATGAGGCCACCTTAGCCATAGGGTTGTATGATCCAATTCAGGGGCATAATTTTTTCCTCAATGGCCCGGTGGGGCGAGAACTGTTTTATCTTTTGCTCCTGCCACTGCCTTGACCAACCGTGATCGCTGTCGTAATCGGTTTTTCGATTACGATTACGATTATGAATACGATCACGATTTTGGGGGTGTGATATAATTGTTACGGTTTACAGGAACATTTGAGCGATGGCAACACGAAAGCAAAACCCATCTCCAAAACAACAACCCAGCAATAAAGCCCCGGCTCGCAAACGCCCCCCAGCTAAAACGGAACGAGCCAGGCGGCCGCGTTCTTTCACGTTAAATATCCACCAAAAAGCGATTATTTTTGGTATTGCCCTCACCCTGGCTACCTTTGCCATTACCCTGAGCTTACTTTCTCCAGAGCAAGGGCAGCTTTTAGGCACTATCGCTAATTTAATCTGGCGCAGTTTTGGTTGGGGGGGGATTTTTGTGCCGCTCACCCTGCTGGCGGCCGGCTTTTATCTGGTATTGTGGGGGATGGAGCAGCCCCCCCGCCTGCCCACCTATCGCCTTATCGGCCTGGGAGGGCTGTTTCTCTGTTTTGAAGCATTAGCCACTTTTATCGCCGTGGCCCAACAGAATACCCCGGATGATGTCTGGCAGGTCGCGGCCGCGGGCCTGGGTGGCGGTTATCTAGGAGCCATGTTGGTGGCTACCCTGGCCCAGATTATAGGCATGGCCGCTACCCTTCTGCTTTATCTGGTAGTGGGGGGGATTGCCACGATCCTGTTCACTGGCCTCACCAAAACGGATATTATCAACAGCCTGAACGGGTTACGCCAGGCTGTAACGGCCACACGGCCGCCAGCCAATGCCCCAGCCCCCCGCTCCATCAGCCCCCGCCCAGTTCCCCCACCTCCCGATGGCCACCCTATCCAGCCCGCTCTTTCTTTTGACAAGAAACCGGCTGCGGCCGCGCCCCGGCCCGCTCCTACAGCTGCATTAACTGAGCCAGCAAAACGTGTTTCACCCACACCAACAGCCGTGCGGCCGCCGGCCCCACCGGCCAAGCCCACTACCGTCGAAGAAGCCTCAGCTCCCCAGCCTATTTTCGTGGGACAGACCCCAGCCCAAAATTGGCCCCGGCCCAACCTGGCGGAGCTATTAGAAATGGGCAGCGAACAAGATGCCAACAACGATTACATCCGTGAACAAGTCGGCGTTATTGAGAAAACATTGGAAAGTTTTGGGGCCCCGGTCAAACTAGTGGATACCCAATTTGGCCCCACCGTTATCCAGTACGGTGTCGAGCCTCTCTTCATAGAACAGCGCAACGGCAAACGGACTAAAGTGAAAGTGGGTAAAATCGCCAGTCTGGCCGATGATCTGGCTTTAGCCCTTTCCGCCCGCAGCATCCGTATCCAGGCCCCTGTACCCGGCAAAGGGTATGTGGGCATTGAAGTCCCCAACGCCGCTAAAGCCGTTGTATCTCTGCGCGATGTAATGGAATCGGCCGCCTTCCAAAAAATAAAATCACCCCTGGCGATTGGCCTGGGCCAGGATGTGGCAGGCCAGTCGGTGGCCGCCGATTTAACCAAAATGCCCCATTTACTTATCGCCGGAGCCACCGGGTCGGGTAAATCTGTCTGTGTCAACGGCATTATCGCCTGCCTCATTCTGCAAAACACCCCCGATGATTTGAAACTGGTGATGGTAGACCCCAAGCGGGTAGAGTTGACCGGCTACAATGGCATTCCCCATTTAGCTGCTCCGGTAGTGGTAGATTTAGAGCGGGTCGTAGGAACGCTGCAATGGGCTTTGCGCGAGATGGATAAGCGGTACAAAGCGTTTTCGGCGGCCGCGGTACGTAATATCCAGGAGTACAATAAAAAGCTGCTCAAGGAAAAAGGGGAAAAGCTACCCTATATCGTCATTATTATTGATGAGTTGGCCGATTTAATGATGTTGGCTCCGGATGAGACGGAGCGAGGAATTACCCGACTAGCCCAGATGGCCCGTGCCACCGGCATTCATATGATTTTAGCCACCCAACGCCCTTCAGTAGATGTGGTGACCGGGTTGATCAAGGCCAACTTCCCGGCCCGGATCGCCTTTGCCGTCGCTTCTAGCACCGACAGCCGGGTTATTTTGGACAGTGTGGGGGCGGAACGGCTGTTAGGCCAGGGGGATATGTTGTTCCAAAGCCCGGACGCGGCCGCGCCGGTTCGTCTTCAGGGCTGCTATGTCGGTGATGGAGAGTTAGATAAGTTGATCGCCTTCTGGCAGCAGGCCAGACGAAATAATTTAATCACCCCAGAGAGCAAGCAAATGATGAGCGGTAAGCAGCCAGCCGTGAATAGTGGACAGTTGGCCGCCAGACCCCAGCCACCAACCATCAGCGGCCAACCACCGATGGCTAACCGCCAGCCCCCCCCTCCCCCCATCATTAACACCGACCCTAAAGCTGTACCCCCAGCCCCTACTTTTTCCAGTGGTCAGCCAGTCAATGCTGAACCACGCCTGGCTGTACCCCCTCGTCCCCTTGCCCCATCCCCCCACCCCCAGGCACAGCAGCCATTGTGGGAAGATTTGATCGCTCAAGAGGATGCCGCGCAGTATGAGGATGAACTGCTGCCAGAAGCGATTGCCATGGTGCGAGAGATGAAAAAAGCCTCTACCAGCCTGTTACAACGCCGTTTCCGTATCGGCTACACCCGTGCCGCCCGGCTGATTGATATGATGGAAGAGCAAGGCATCATCGGCCCCCCCACCGGCACCAGTAAAGCGCGGGAGGTGGTTGGCCTTGAGAACGAGGATCAATCAGAGGCAGTTAATCACCTTGCTTCTGCGAGCAAAATGGGTGGAGATGAACGAAACGACGATTTGGAGATTGGCTTTGATGAAGTATAACCCCCCCAAAACCCTTAAAAACTTATGGCTCATTTAACCGGGCAGGAACGTGCCCACTATGTACAAAATATGTTTGCCCGCATTGCCGGGCGGTATGATCGGATGAACCGGCTAATGACGTTCGGCCAGGATGTGCGCTGGCGACGTTATGTGATTGCTCAGGCCAACATTCCCGCCGGCGGCCGCTTGCTGGACATCGCTACAGGCACCGGTGACATTGCTTATGAAGGGATGCAGCAAGTGCCCGGTTTGCAAGCGGTAGGAGGGGATTTTACCCTGGAAATGATGCAGGCAGGCAAACTATACCCAGAGCGGCGCACCATTCAATGGGTGGGTGCCGATACTCTGGCACTCCCCTTTCCTGATAATTATTTTGATGCTGTGACCTCTGGCTTTCTCATGCGCAATGTGATTGATGTAGATAAGGCTTTTCAGGAGCAGTGGCGGGTTACGAAGCCTGGCGGCCGCGTCATCGTTCTGGAATCTAGCCCCCCCAAGCGGAACCTGCTCCGCCCCTTTATCTTGTTCCACCTCAACACAGTCATCCCTACTCTGGGTCGCCTCATCACCGGCGAATCCGAAGCGTACCGGTACCTACCTGACAGCACCCAACAGTTCCGCACCCCCGAAGCCCTGGCCGAAGCGATGCGTCAGACCGGATTCAGCCAGGTACGGTTTAAGTTGTTTATGTTTGGCACGATTGCCATTCATGTGGGTGAAAAAAGTGACTCTTTGGCAATGAAGTGAAACGTAAGTTTTCACCCATCACCCATCAGGGAACTCCTTATGGCTTCTCAATTTCCTCTGGGCAACAAACGTCCTGGCTCACAATTAGCTTTCTTGCCTGAAACGGATGCCGATCTCCTGGCTGAATGCCTGGTGGCGTTTGCCAACGGTGAAGGGGGACTTATTGTCCTGGGGTTGGATGAGGATGGACGTTATGTCAATGAAATTTGGGGGGAAGAGGCCGAAGGAGCCTTCCGCGCGGCCGCGTCCAACTGTCGTCCCCCTGTGCGCGGTGATTGGCAGCAGGTAGAAACAGCCCAAGGGATGCTCATTGGCATACGAGTTACTCGCAGCAATGAGCTGCACAGCCTGGCCGATGGCCGCGTTCTCATCCGCAGCGGGGCCAACAACCGCCCCCTCTCTGGGCAGGAAGTTCACCAGCTTGCCAGCACCAAAGATGCCAACGATTATGAAACCCAACCCGTTCCAGGGGCGACTCAGCAAGATTTTGATCCGGAAATCGTAGCCGAGTATGTCACCAAACGAGAGCAGCGCGGTACACCCCGCCCCACCAATCCCCAAAATATGCTCTTTGAAATTGGGGCAGTAGACCAATATGGCGATCCCACCGTGACCGGGATATTGTTGTTGGGCAAGCGGCCGCAAACCTTCCTGCCCCAAAGCGGCCTCGTCTTCGTCAAATTCCCCGGCACCGAACCCCGTGGCGAAGATGGCGGCGTGGGGTATGGCCGCCGGGACGAACTGAACGGCCCTCTGGCGCGTATCATCGAACGAGCCTGGGCCATCACCTGGGAAGAGATGCGTGTTGGGGCCACCGTCAATGGATTGGAGCGGGAAGAGCTGCCTGAATATCCTCCCTTTGCCGTCCGTGAGGCCCTTGTCAACGCCGTCTGCCACCGGGATTACAGCATCAAGGGGCGGCGCACGGAAATCCGCATGTACGCTGACCGTTTGGAGATTATCAGCCCCGGGGGCCTGCCCGGCTATATCACCATAGACAACCTGGTTGAAGAACATTATTCCCGCAACCCTCGCCTGGTCAATGGCCTATACCAATGGGGGTATATCGAAGAACTGGGCTTGGGCATAGACCGGATGATTGAAGAGATGGTGCAGGCCGGCCACAATCCCCCCCAATTTCGGGAAACTCCTTACTCCTTCACCGTTACCCTCACCAACAGCCGAGAACGGCGGACCGCCCCTCGTGGAGCGCAGAGTATGAACGAGCGGCAGGCCCGTGCCCTGGCTTATACGCGGCAAAATGGCAGCATCACCAATCGGGAATATCAGCGGCTTTTTGAGGATGTTTCCAGCGAAACCTTGCGCCGCGATCTGGTTGATCTCGTCGAACGGGGGCACTTACTAAAAATTGGCTCCAACAAAGGCACTTACTACATCCTGAAATGACCAAAAGTCAGCCGCCAATGTTCCTACCCAAAATTCAACAAGTTGGGATATATCGGGCCGGCCTCTGACCGTGCTTACTCCCGGTTGGGAGACTAACCAGTGCCCCGGAATAAATGACACAGATTTTCACAGGTGGCTTGGAAATCTGTGCCTATCTGTGGCATCTGTGGATGAATCTTTTCTGGCTTGTCCAGGTGAGGGGAATAGACAATGATAATTCGACCGGTCCAATTAGATGATGTTTCAGAGTGGTTGCGTATGCGGGTAGCCCTATGGCCTGATACCGATCCTGATGAAGAGGCAAATGAAATTGCCCACTTTCTCGCTGTGCCACCTCGCCCGCCACTGCCTACCCTTCATGCTGCTTTTGTTTGCCCCCGGCCTGATGGCGGCTTGTGTGGCCTGGTTGAGGTCTCCATTCATCACACCGCCCCAGGCTGCGAAACGGATCGTATTGGTTATCTGGAAGCATGGTATGTTGATCCTGATTGGCGAGGGCGCGGTGTGGGGCGTGCTTTAGTTGAGAGGACTGAAACGTGGGCCAAAGCTGAAGGGTGTTTGGAAATGGCCTCTGACACCAACCCCTCTTATCCCCTGAGTCCCCAGGCCCATGCCGCCTTGGGTTATGAGGAGACAGAGAGATATTTCCGCAAAGAGTTGATGGATACGCCAACCAGTGAGGACAAGATTGATGTACCCCTTAAGCAGGTAGAGGGAATGGAAACAGAACTTCTCTTGACACGTCTGGATGAAATTGGGCAATCATTAGAACGAAGCCACCATGCTCTGGCCTTGATTGGGCTGGGATCAGTCGGGGTTGAATTAGAGCGGCTGGACGCTTATTCTGACCTGGATTTCTTCGTCATTGTTGAACCGGGATATAAACGTGCTTACCTGAACGATTTACATTGGTTAAGCGCAATCAACCCCATTGCTTACCATTTCCCCAACACAGAAGATGGGTATAAGCTCCTTTTTGCTGATGGGATTTTTTGTGAATTTGCCCTGTTTGAACCAGAGGAGTTACTGGGAATCCCTTTTGCGGCCGGCCGGGTTGTCTGGAAACAGCCCCAGGTTCCCGAAACCATCAGCCAACCCCGTCAGCCGCAACCAACCCGACGGAAACCCGATCAGGAATGGTTGTTGGGGGAGGTACTGACCAATTTGTATGTGGGGTTAGCCCGCGAGGGACGGGGAGAACGGCTGTCGGCATTGCGTTTTATTCAGGGGTATGCCGTAGACCGGCTGGTGGAGTTGGCCGACTTTATCGAAACGGCACAGCCGGTGTTTGGTGATCCGTTTGCCCCAGAGCGGCGTTTTGAACAGCGGTATAAAATGACAGCCAGTCACGCGGCCGCGTGGCTGCAAGGGTATGAACGCAACAAAGAATCAGCCCTGGCTATTCTATCCTTCCTGGAGCAACATTTTCCTCTTAACCAACCTATGTGTGAAGCGATTAAGAGCATGGCTCTGCACAGCCGCATAGTAACGGATAATGTATCGTAAGTTTCTTCCTTGTGCGGCAAGAAAGAATCTTGCCTTACACTCCCAAAATATTGAGAAATTATTAACGCCGGCTTGAACCACGCCCATTATTCTTTGAACCAATGAATACCCGTTATTTGGTTATAAGGAATCTGGCTGTTGGTCAGGCGCAGGGCGGGAGCATAACCCGCTTCAGTCAGATTAGTCAGATCAAACAGGTAGAGATCGCCATAACAGTTAGGTAGGGGGGTATTAGCTGCCAGTAAACAATCAACCGTAGCCCAGACCAGCAGCCGCTGGCCGTCTGGCGACCAGGTCAGGTGGTGAATATGGGCGTTTTGGTTAAGCTGCCAATGGGCCTGACTGCCAACCTGTCGCACATAAAGGCCAGCCCGCTCATAGGCAAAATAGGCCAGGTAGCCCTCATCAGGCGACAGAGAAAAAACATAAGGCTCAAATAGCTGGTCTGCCAGCCGGTAAGCCCGGTTGCGGCCGCTTTCCTCCCCCTCTACATCAACAACCGCCGTTCGGTGAATAAACATCCAATTCATCATCTGCGCTCCCGTTTGCCAGATGAGATAGCGGCCATCTGACGTGCCCAGCACCGGTCGCGCCCCAGTCAGGTCTGGTTCAAAATGATTCAGGCGAACGACCCGTTCCCCTGATGGCCCCAACAACTCAATTCGCAGGTAGCTGGCGCGGGAGCGAATAAACAGGTAGCGGGAATCACCTGACCAACCCAGTAAATCGCTATCACCCTGTGTCGCTCTTTCGGAACGACCGTTCTCCAGGTCGTGGATATAAATCCAGGCCCCTGCCAGTTCTGCATCTGGCGCCCCTTGTGCTTCATAGGCGATGAAACGGCCGTTGGGCGAGATGAGAACCCGGCCAATCACTGGGTGGGGCAAAAAAGAGAGGTCAGCATGGCGGCCATCACTGGCATAAATGTTCAGGCCGAAATGGGTAAAATCGCCAGCCAGGAGGCCGCCTATATCGGCTGGTGTCGTTTGCCAGGGGGCCAGAGTGGCCAATGAACTATTCAGGGCCAGGGGGCCAGCGGCTGTTTGCAGCAAAACCCGGTCGCTGGGGGACAAGACATTGGCGGTGATTGGCAGTTGGCTCAAACCGGCGTAACGAATGGGTGGCTCGGCGGTGACTGGGTGGTCTGGCCCCAGCCATTGCAGCCCTGTCACCTGCCCAAAGGGAATCTGGCTGTCGGTCAGACGAACGGCCTCCATCATCGCTGCACCCCGGTTCAGGTCAACCAAAAACAGGTCGCCGTAACAATCGGCAGCCGGTTGGCTCTGTTCGCCACACGGCCCGGCGGCCCATATCACCACCTGATCCCCATTGGGTGACCAGGCCAGGTGAGCGACCGGGTTGTGACTTTCCTTCAGCGGTTCATTGGTGAGCGGCCGCACCACAGGGCCTGAACCAGGGTTGAACATACTATACACCCGTAGTTGAGGATAGGTCTGATCAATCCAGGCGACGCTGTTATTGTCCGGGGCGAGGACGAAAGGGGTAGTGGGGTGCATCGTTTCCGTCAGGGGCTGGTTGGCCCCGGTGCTGTGGAGCAGCTGTGAACCAGCGCGCCAGAGGATGCCTTTGTTGTTGTTATTGGCGGCCGTTTCGTAATAGGTGACTTGCGGCCGCGCCTCATTGCTGGTGGTAAAACGGCCAAGATGCCCCTCAGTCAGCGGTATTTTTCCCAGGTAAAAGCGGATGATCTCATCACCCCTTTTTGCCAGGAGAGCTTTGTCATCATCAAACCAGGAAAGGATGCGTGTCCCGCCGTCCAGAATGGGGCGGCCATCCCCATCAAGCAAATCTTCCAGGTAGATGTAGGGGGCGGGCTGATCAGAAACAACGCCGTCAAACGTTTCATAAGCGATATAACGACCGTTCGGCGAAATAAGGACGCGGCCGCTAACCGGGCGGCTTAATTGGGACAGGTCAGCCCAACGGCCATCGCGCAAATAAAAAGTATCGCCAAACTGGGCATATTGACCACTTGTCAGAACCTCAGCCAGCGGGGCTTCCGTACCAGGCTGCCAGAGAACCGGTTTGGTCTGACGAGGCGAAAGAGCCAAAAGGCCGTTGGTCGTCTCCAGCAAAATCAACTGGCCGCCAGCCAACCCTTCGCTAATGACGGGCAGGGTATGGAGTTGATGCGCCTGTTCGACCGTTGGCAGGGTAGGTTGGCCTGGCTCCGGCCCTTGCCACCAGGCAATCCAACGCACCGCGGGGGTATCGGCCAGGCCATCGGTGAACTGCTTTTGCTCCTTGCCGTCAACATTGATCAGAAACAACTCAAAGCGGCAAGCATCTGGGATGGGGTTGCCCTCTATGTCCCGCCGGCCACGGCACTCTTCCATCCGCTGTAAATAAACCAGCCGCTGCCCGTCGGGGCTGAGGCTGAAATCGGCCAACGCCTGCTTGCTATTTCTGATCCGAAAAACAGTTCGGGACGCCCCATTGACGGCAGAGATGGCCTCCAGCCGGTCGGGCAAGCCAATATATAGGGTTTGCCCGTCGGGGGAGAGGGCATACCCTTGTTTGAACAGCCGCTCTGCCTCGTTAATCTGGATCAGAGTGCGGCTGGAGCCACTGGCCGTATCTACAACCATGAATTCGGGATAACCGGGGTTCGGATAGCCGGTGTGCCAGTAGATGTAGATAAAACGACTGTCGTCCGATGCGCGTATATCCTCTACTGTTTTGCCAGACGGCCGTTCCCCCTGAGCCAGGCTGCGCTGTTGCCCATTGCTACCCGTAGTCACCAGCTCAAACTGGCTTTGGCTTTGATAGACAACCTGCAATGTCCCGTCGGCTGTCTCGATACTGTAATTGGTTTCGCTCGTCTTTGGGGGGTTGAATGTGTAACGACCGTCCCAGGTAATGCTATAACTCAAATAACCGGTAGAGAATGGGGAGAGAGCATCCGGCTCCTCGGCCGCAAACGCCAGCCCGCCTTGCTTCAGGTTAAGCGCCAGCCGCTCACCCGTTTCGACGTGAATGGCAAAGAAATGTTTGTCCCCAGTGCGCTCGCCGATAATCCAATCTCCTTGCGCTGGCAACTGGCGGATAGTATAGAGGGCATCCGGTGTCCTGCTCAGATTGGTGGGCAGTCCCGATCCAGATGAGCTAAGGGTACAAGCTAATCCCCCTAAAAAGAGAATTGAGAAACAGCTTAGAATTGGCAGCCATTTTACGCTTATCATGGTCATTTACCCCTGGCATTTGGAGCTTTCCCAGTTCCTCTGCATTATCTATACTGCCAACGGTCATAAACTGACATTTTCAGTGAGACTGGCGACTCAATATTAACCAGTCTCCAGTCTTCAATCTCCAGTCTCCAACCAGAATGTCACTTTATGACCACGATGGGTATAACTTGTTTTAGGATACCAGATGGAGTGATCCCAAAGCGATCCTGTTGTTTGCCGTTGGCTCTGATCTCGGGCGTAAAGCCGTTGAGTCTTATGAGATTTTATAGAGCAGAAAACGAGATTATGACCTGGAAACGTGATGACACCGCTGGTCTGCGAGACGTCATCACCGATTTATATATCCCACACATATCCCACAAAGCATTGTGGGATATGTGTGGCTTAATTCTGGTCTTGTGGGAATTGGGGGGAAGAGGGGTGAAACGTGATAAGTGATACGTGACAGGAGCAGTTTCATGTATCCCGTTTCACCCATCACGAAAAATCTGAAAGTCAGGGTTGTCTTACGCTTCAGTAGAGCCGGCCATCAAGAGGCCAACCCGCTCGCGGGTCGCCTCTTCGATGGGAAGCTGCTTGACGACTCGACCATCAAAGAGGACGGCTACGCGGTCGGCCAGGCTTAATATTTCATCTAACTCGGCGGAAACCAGGAGTACGGCGACTCCATCATCCCGTTGGGTGATTAGCTGTTTGTGGATAAATTCGATGGAGCCAACATCAATGCCGCGAGTAGGTTGGGCGGCAATGAGCAGTTTGGTGGGGTGGGAAAATTCACGGGCAACAATCACTTTTTGTTTATTTCCCCCGGAGAGGCTGCTGGCGGTGTTTCGTACTGAGGGGGTGCGAACATCAAATTTTTGCACCAGTTTTTCCCCATCAGCGATGATTTTTTCCTGCTGCATGACCCCGTGCCGGGCATATGGGGGTTGGTAATACCGATTTAATACCATGTTGTCGGAGATGGGATGGGGCATGACCAGGCCATGTTTCTCCCGGTCTTCGGGAATGTGGGCGACGCCTAGTTCGGTGATCTGGCGGGGGGTGAAGTGGGTGGTGTCTTGCCCGTCAATGAGAACGGTGCCCCCAGCAAGCGGCCGCAGCCCGGTTAACGCTTCTACCAATTCCCGCTGCCCATTCCCTTCCACCCCGGCAACGCCCAATATTTCCCCGGCATACAGCTCTAGACTCAAGCCTTTTACCGCCTGGTGCCCCCGATCATCGTTCACCCGCAAATCGTTAAGCTGCAAGATAGGGCGGCCAGGTTTGGCATCATCTTTTTCCACGCGGAGCAGCACTTGCCGACCGACCATCATTTCGGCCAGGCTGGCTTCAGTGGCCGTTTTGGGATCGGTAGTGCCGACGACGCGGCCGCGACGCAGCACCCCAATCCGATCGGCCACCGCCAACACCTCTTTCAGCTTATGGGTAATAAAAATGATCGAGACGCCTCGCGCTGTCAAATCACGCATGATGCGAAACAATTCATTCGCTTCCTGGGGGGTAAGAACAGCCGTCGGCTCATCGAGAATCAAAATATCTGCCTGCCGGTAGAGGGCTTTGATGATTTCTACCCGCTGCTGGGCCCCTACAGGCAAATCTTCTACAACCGCTTCTGGGTCTACTTGCAACCCATATTGTTGGGAGAGGTTGCGAATCCGGCGTGCGGCCGCACGAGCATCCAGCATCCCCCAGCGGCGCGTCGTCTCTGAGCCGAGCATCACATTTTCGGCCACTGTCATCACCGGCACCAGTTGGAAATGTTGATGCACCATACCTACCCCACGAGCAATAGCATCGCCAGGGCTTTTCAGAGCGATCTTCTCCCCCTTGATCCAGATTTCCCCCTCATCAGGGTGGTACAGGCCATACAACATATTCATCAGGGTACTTTTGCCCGCGCCATTTTCCCCCAACAGGGCCAGAATCTCCCCCCGGCGCAGAAATAAATCTACCTGATCATTGGCTATCACACTGGGAAACCGCTTGGTAAGCCCTCTGGCCTCTAAAACAATGGGTGAACCTTTTTCCGCCATGTACTTATCCTGGCGTGAAAGGTGCCGCCTGAAGCGTAATCAAAAGCTTTTCAGGCAGCACGTTTCACGTATCACTCTGTTTCATACGGTTGACCAACAGCCGCCGGCGGCCGCGACCGACCCACAAACCCGGCCAGCACCACAATCGTTAAGACATACGGCAGCATCCCAATAAATTGGTAGGGAATTTGCAGCGATCCGCCAAACTGCAATTGGGTTTGCAGAGCATTGGCAAAGCCAAATAGCAAAGCTGCCCCCCAGGCCCCCAGGGGTGTCCAACGGCCAAAAATCATCACGGCCAGGGCCACAAAGCCACGCCCATTGGTCATGGCCCGCTCAAACGACCCTACCGACTCCAGAGAGAGAAACACCCCTGCCACTCCGGCCATCGCCCCCCCAATGATCACATTCATATAACGCAGCCGGTATACATTGATCCCCACCGTATCAGCGGCGCGGGGATGCTCCCCCACCGCCCGGGTACGAAGCCCCCAACGAGTATAAAACAAAGCATAATGCACCACAAAAACCAAAATGAGAGCCAGATAGGTGATAGGGGGGTTACGAAACAACACCGACCCAATTAAGGGAATGTCAGCTAAAGGGCCTAGAGAAATAATGGGCAGCTTACCAGGAATCGTCTGGTTCGCCTGATAGAAAAAGCTAGTCAACCCCAGGGCCAAAATATTGATAACCGTGCCACCAATAATCTGGTCCATTTTCAGGCTGACGGCCATAAAAGCCAGAAACAGCCCCAAGATAGCCCCCATTAATACCCCGGCGACTACCCCGGCGATCAAACTACGGGTTGTCGCTGCCACCATAAAGCCAACAAAAGCGGCCAGCAGCATCTGCCCTTCAATACCGATGTTGATAATCCCGGAGCGTTCACCTAACATGCCACACAAAGCTCCTAAAACAAGCGGTGTAGATTGGCGCAGCATGGCATTCAACATGCCGGTTGTAAGCTGCGGATTTTGCCAATAGCTATAAAAAATGAGCAAAACCAGAGCTAACGCCACCCCTCGTCGCCCCCAATACCAAAGCATGGCCTTGTTGAACTGTTTATCCAAACCCCCTGCTGCCTGCATAATAACTCCCGTAGAAAAGGATGAATTGGGAAGGATGAATTAGGAAAAGGAACAAAATTATAGAGTTGCAAAGCGACAAAGTGACATACCATCAGGTGTGTTTCATTTCGGTTGAAACAAAAGGAGTGAGCATCCCCAGATGCGAACGGGGCGGCCTCTGGGGATGCCTTACTCCTCTAACTAATTTGAAACACACCCTATGCCATTTTGTTACTCTTACATTCGTCTACACATAACTTGAAACGAGAAACTAACTTTTTCCCCAACCGGTACTCAATGTCACTTTATCCTCATCCGTTTTGCGGCTGCGTAATATCCAGCGCACAATAGCATCCGCGGAGACGAAGAAGAGGATGAGCGCTTGAATAACATCAATAATTTGTGACGGCACTCTGGCATCAAATTGCATCTGGCTGGAACCAGCTTGCATTGCGCCTACCAAAATCGCCGCGGGGATGACCCCCAGGGGATTGGTTTGGGCTAACAAGGCGATGGTGATGCCATCAAACCCCAAGCCAGCATTGAACCCTGGCTGATAACGCCCTACAACCCCTAATGTCTCAATGGCCCCCCCCATCCCGGCCATGAAACCACTGATGATCATAGTTAAGATAACGGTACGGCTTACCTTGATCCCGGCATATTTGGCGGCATGGGGATTGAAGCCAACGGTCCGAATCTCAAAGCCGATGGTGGTACGGTATAATAAATACCAGGTCAGAACAGCTATTAAAACAGCTACAAAAAAGCCAAATGGTATTTGGCCAATGCGCGGAATCGCCGCTGAACTTAAAACAGCCGGGGTACGGGCAACAATGCCGGTATCTTTCCACGGCCCATTGGATAAATAGTCGGTAATGTTGAGGGCGATGAAGTTGAGCATAATGGTGGTGATGACTTCATGTGCCCCGGTATATGTTTTTAAGGCCCCTGGTATAGCCCCATACAAACCACCAACCAAGGCTCCACCCAGGAGGGCAATGAGCATGTGCAAGGGAAAGGGCAACCCCGTAAGACTGTATCCCAGGTAGGCGGACACAATGGCCCCAAAAACCAATTGTCCTTGCCCACCAATATTAAATAATCCAGCTTTGAAGGCGAAAGCAACGGCCAATCCGCCTAGAATCAGGGGGGTGGCTTTTTCTAAAGTACGCCCAAAGCTGGTCAGGCTGCCAAAGGCCCCTTTGAACAGGGCAAAGTAAGCGGCAAATGGATTGGCCGAGGAAAGGATGAGGATGAGGCCACCGATGGTAAGAGCCAATAGGATGGCGATGAGGGGAACATTGATTGAACGCCACAACCGGCTCAGGAAAACCAGCAGGGGGTTTGTTGGGGCGGAGGAAGCAGGTTCGTTAGCCATATTTGTTTTGCATAAACAGGTATTGCTTAGCCAACAGCCCAAGATTAAAGGGAACGCGGCCGCGAGCCAGCTGCACGATAAGGGGAACTCATGTTAATTGTATTGTGTATTATTCGTTTGTTCCACTTTTAGACACGGTTCACCCATCTTCTCAATAAGTTGGGACGAACCTTCAGAAGGTTTCTGTAATGGGCAAGTTCTTGGCTCAAACCTTCCGAAGGTTACACGTCTCCGTCGCTGAGAAAATAGCTCCGCTGCTTGAGCCGTGTAAAATAGACTACGCTTTCCCGATCACCTTGTGTTACAATCCTGGCTGCCATTAGATAATCACCTAATCTGGTTGGGCAAAAATTAAAAATGGGGCTGCCAGTCGCCCAATCATCAATCGTAAATCTAAAATCGCAAATAAAGGACTTGAAATGACCTCTGGATATTATCGCTACCCCACGCTGTACCGGGACACTGTTGTTTTTGTCGCTGAGGATGACTTATGGACGGTCCCCGCCACTGGGGGAATTGCCCGTCGTCTCACTTCGGGCCTGGGTGAAGTAAGTTACCCATCCTTTTCCCCAGATGGCCGCCATATCGCCTTTGTTGGGCGGGATGAGGGACAGCCGGATGTGTATGTCATGGCCGCCGAAGGGGGGCCAACCCGCCGCCTGACGTTTATGGGTGGTTTGTGGT
Source organism: Anaerolineae bacterium (assembly GCA_023384415.1). Classification (GTDB taxonomy): domain Bacteria; phylum Chloroflexota; class Anaerolineae; order Promineifilales; family Promineifilaceae; genus Trichofilum. The sequence continues at coordinate 111,134 of JAHDWJ010000016.1, read as the reverse complement.
TTCGGGTGGTTGGTTGGCGTGCTGATGGGCAGATCATCTTTGGCAGCAATGGGCAGCAGCCCCACAATGCCCTGGTTTACCTGTACACCGTTGACCTGGATGGGAGCGGCCCGCAGCGGCTCAACATCGGCCCAGCCCGCGCTATCAGCCACGGGCCAGAGGGAGCGTTGGTGATTGGGCGCAATACAGCCAATCCGGCTTATTGGAAACGGTATCGTGGGGGAACAGCAGGGCAGCTTTGGGTAGACGCGGAAGGGGATGGGCAGTTCCGCCCCCTGGTAGATGTGCGGGGTAACCTGGAATCACCTAACTGGATTGGCGGCCGCATCTATTTCATCTCTGACCATGAAGGGGTGGGCAACCTGTACTCCTCAACCATCACCGGGGGGGATATCCGGCGGCACACGGACCACGCTGATTTTTATGCCCGCAACGCCAGCAGTGACGGCCAGCGGATTGTGTACCACGCCGGCAGCGATCTGTATCTGTTTGACCCGGCCCGTGATAGTTACAACCAGATAGCGGTGCAATTTTATTCGCCGCAAACGCAGCGCAACCGGAAATTTGTCGCGGCCGCAAAATATCTCCACAGTGCCGCCCTCCATCCCCAGGGGCATTCCCTGGCCATCACGGCCCGGGGGCAGGCGTTCACCCTGGGCAACTGGGAAGGGGCCGTCCGGCAGCACAATGAACAAGGGGAAGCTCGCTACCGGATGCTCACCTGGCTCAACGACGGGGAGCGGCTCCTGGCCGTTACTGACGCCCAGGGGGAAGAAACATTTGTCATTTTGCGGACCGATGGCGCGGCCGCACCCCAATTTTTAGCCACACCAGATATAGGTCGCCCCCGTGCCCTGGCTGTCAACCCTCAAAAAGATCAAATTGTTTTCAGCAACCATCGCTATCAATTATGCTGGCTTGACCTGGAAAGTCAGGAACTCAAACAGATAGATCAAGGGCACACCGGCCATATCGAAGGGTTCGATTGGTCGCCGGATGGGGAATGGGTGGTGTACAGCGTCAACATTAATTTGCAGCAAACCATCCTTAAACTGTGGCAAGCTAGCACCGGGGAAACCTATCAGCTAACCCAGCCTATCCTACATGATCTTTATCCCACCTTTGATCCCCAGGGAAAATATATTTATTTCCTTTCCTACCGCACCTTCAACCCGGTATACGACCATCTCCATTTTGATCTCAACTTCCCTCGGGCCGCCAAACCCCACCTTATCACCCTGCAAAAAGAGACGACTTCCCCCTTCTTGCCAGAGCCAAAACCATTAACTGGCAACAACAACGCTAAAAAAGAGACCCCTGCCAAAAATGGGGCCGATGCACCAGCCAAAGAGGAAGGGCAACCAGATCAACCGGATAAGGAAAAAGAGGCCAAAAATGAGGTCAAGAAAATCCAGATTGATCTCGACGGCATTCAGCAGCGGATCATCGCCTTCCCCATTGACGAGGGGCGATATGGGCATATTGCCGGGCTGAAAGATAACAAAGTGCTTTACTCCGTTTATCCGGTTGAAGGGGCCTTGTCGCAAAACCCGTTTGATGCCGATACGCCGGGCAAAGGGACGCTTGTGGTTTACAACTTAGAAGAGCAAAAAGAAGAAAGTCTGGTTAGCGGCATTACCGGGTTTAGCCTTTCTGGGGACAGCGCAACCGTTTTGATACGGGCTAATCGTCGCCTGCGGGTGTTGAAGGCCGGGGCCAAGCCGGAGAATGGGGGGGATGCCCCAAACCGTAAGAGCGGCTGGATTGATTTGGGGCGGATCAAGGTTTCGCTCCACCCGGTCAATGAGTGGCGGCAGATGCTACGGGAGGCGTGGCGGTTGCAGCGGGATCAATTCTGGACAGCGGATATGTCCCAAGTGGATTGGGTGCGGGTATTAGAGCGGTATTTGCCGCTAGTAGACCGGGTAGCCAGCCGCTCGGAATTTTCCGACCTGGTGTGGGAGATGCAGGGGGAGTTGGGCACATCACACGCTTATGAAATTGGCGGCGACCACCGTACCCCACCCCAATATGCTCAAGGGTACCTGGGGGCCGATTTTGCTTATGATGAAGGGACGGATAGCTGGCGCATTACCCATATTGTGACCGGGGATGGCTGGGATGAAAACGGCTCATCGCCGCTGCAGCGGGCAGGGGTGAATGTGCAGCCAGGGGATCGGATTGTAGCCGTGAATGGCCGCCCGTTGAGCCGAACAGTTTCGGTCGCGGCCGCGTTGGTGAATCTGGCCGGGCAAGAGGTGCTGCTGACGGTGGCCCGTGACGGGGAAGAGACGCCCCGCCAGGTGACCACAAAGACGTTACGCAGTGAGCAGTTTGCCCGTTATCGGGAATGGGTAGAGCGTAACCGGGCTTATGTCCATGAAAAGAGTGGCGGCCGCATCGGTTATCTGCACATCCCCAACATGGGACCCTGGGGGTATGCCGAATTTCACCGGGGGTATCTGTCCGAAGTCGTGCGGGATGGGCTGATCGTAGATGTGCGTTACAACGGTGGCGGCCATGTTTCCCCCCTCATTCTGGAAAAATTAGCCCGCAAACGGGTGGGATATGATTTGCCCCGCTGGAGCCAGGAGCCGGTGCCTTATCCGTATGAATCTGTCCTCGGCCCCATCATCGCTCTGACCAACGAACATGCTGGCTCCGATGGTGATATTTTCTCCCACTGCTTTAAGCTGATGAAGCTAGGCCCTCTAGTGGGCAAACGTACCTGGGGTGGGGTCGTGGGGATTAACCCTAGCCACCCTCTGGCCGACGGGACGCTAACTACCCAGCCAGAATTTTCTTTCTGGTTTACCGATGTGGCCTGGGGCGTGGAAAATTACGGTACGGACCCGGATATTGAGGTGGAGAATACACCGCAGGATTTTGCCCAGGGGGTAGATGCTCAACTGAACCGGGCCATCCAGGAAGCGTTAGATTCCTTAGAGCGGAATCCGGTAGCGCGGCCGCAGTTAGACAACCGTCCAGCCTTGCCTCTGCCTCAACTCTCCCCTCGCTCCTGAGCCAACCTGGGCCCCTTATGACCAGGCTGACACTTTGGCCTGGTCATAAGGGAGAAGAGTAAAAACTCGTTTTTTGCAATTTAGCCGCTTAACTCTTGCATGTATTGGGCTAATGCTTCGGGGCGCGGCCGCAGCTTATCTTCCTGCATTTGCGCCAATGGCGTTTCACCCAGGTTACACACTTCGGCCAATGAGGGGCGGTCTGGGTTGTAATAAATTAGTCCGGTGATGAACTCTTGTTTCTGCTCGGCCCACTGTAACCGGTGCAGCGCTCCCATCTGATCGGTGGGATCATAATCCGATTCCAATTTACGCAGTTGAATCAGCGAGCCATCGTGCAGCTCTACCTGACGCATCTCACCCGGCGCATACTCCTCAATTTCAATTTCATCTCGTTTAGGCACAAAACCGATCTCATGCAGGGGCAGCTCATTTTGTTTGCCGTAAGCATAACTCTTAGGCGACCAATCTTCATTGTTGAAGGCTACACAGGGGCTGATGATGTCTAAGACGGCGGTGCCCCGATGGCTTAAAGCTGCTTTGAGCAGTTCTCGCACCTGTTTGGCATCCCCAGAGAAGGAGCGAGCCACAAAGCCACACCCGGCCAGGATCGCTTCCATGCAGATGTCAATGGGGGGCAAATCATTTTTTCCGGCATATTTGAGCTTGAGACCTTCCTCAGCCGTGGCCGAGAACTGCCCTTTGGTAAGACCATAGACGCCGTTGTTTTCGACGATGTATACCATGCGAACATTGCGCCGCACCAGGTGTTTGAACTGCCCCATGCCGATGCTGGCGGTATCCCCATCCCCGCTAACACCTATGCCACGCAGATGGTGGTTGGCGATGAGTGCCCCGGTGCTGATGGAGGGCATACGACCATGTAGGGAGTTGAAACCGTGAGATTGGCCCAGGAAGTAGGCGGGGGATTTGCTGGAACAGCCAATACCGCTCATTTTGATGATTTCATGCGGCCGCAAACTCAACTCAAATCCCACTTGAATAAGCTGGCTGGCAATGGAGTTATGGCCGCAGCCCTGGCACAAAGTGGTGGGATTGCCGTTGTAATCCGCTTTGGTCAGACCGACTAAATTAACATTGGATCGTGTTCTTGTTTGACCCATCATAGCACCTCTTGTTGGGCTTCTGCCGCTTCTACCGCCTCAACCAGCCAACGGGCCGTCAGAGGCATCCCATCCAGATAAGCAATAGAGCGTAATTTGGTTGCCAGGTGGGGCATCTCGGTGATCAAAATGCTATGCAGTTGACCATCCCGGTTCAGCTCTACTACATAAACGTACTCATGTTCGGCTACAAATTGGCTGACTTCATCATTGATGGGTAGGGCACGCAAGCGCATGAAATTGGTAGGCAGGTTTGCGGCCACGAGCCGATCCCGTGCTTCCTCAATCGCATATTCCGTTGTCCCTACAGCAATGATCCCTACCTTAGCCCCAGCCATCCGCTGCACAACCGGACCAGGAACCAGCTTCCGCGCCGTATCAAACTTTCGCGCCAGCCGTTCCATATTGTTATACCAATCTTCAGGCCGTTCACTGTACCCGGCCTTCTCATTGTGTCCCGTCCCTCTGGCAAACCAGGCCGACCGGGGGTTTTCATTGCCGGGAAGCGTCCGGTAGGTAATGCCATCCCCATCAACATCTTTGTATCGGGCAAACCCTTTGCTATTCACCTCTTCAGCCGATAATACCTTGCCGCGCTGAAGCGGTTCATCTGGGAAGGTAAACGGCTCAGACATCCAATTATTCATGCCCAGATCAAGATCACTCAGGACAAAAACGGGTGTCTGCAACATTTCCGCCAGGTTGAAAGATGTGGTGCCAAACTCAAAACATTCTTTGATGGACGAAGGGAACAAAATAACATTTTTAGAATCCCCATGCCCCAGATAATAGGTGAAGATAATATCCCCTTGACCAGTGCGCGTGGGCAGGCCGGTACTGGGGCCAACCCGCTGAATATTCCAGACAACTGCCGGAATCTCGGCGAAATAACCCATGCCGGTAAATTCGGCCATGAGAGAGATACCTGGGCCGGAAGTAGCGGTCATAGACCGTGTGCCGGCCCAACCAGCCCCCAGAATCATCCCCATCGCCGCCAACTCATCTTCAGCCTGAATGACGGCGCAGGTCACTTCACCGGTTGTTTTGTCGGTGCGGAAGCGGGGTAGATATTCATTAATCGCATCTACCAGACTGGTCGAGGGGGTGATGGGGTACCAGGCGACGAAGTTGACACCACCAAAGATGGCTCCCAACGCGGCCGCTTCGTTACCCGTCATCATAATCATCCCACTGGTTTCATTCATGCGGGAAACTGCGTATGGGTCTACTTTGACGATATTCGCTACGCTCCAGTCATAGGCCGCCCGAACAACGGCCATGTTAGAATCCACTAATTTTTGTCGGCCACCGAAATTAAAGCGTAGAGCATCTTCAATATAATCCAGAGGAATGCCAAACAGATGGGCCACCGCTCCTACATACACCATATTGGCGATGTAATTGCCCAACTTCCCTTTCAGCCCGGTCTCTCGGACAAACATATTCACAGGTATCGAGTAAAGGGTGATGTCTTCGCGGGTGGGGACATTGCGCCAATCGGCATTGAACAGGCAAACACCCCCAGCGGGCACATTTTTGATGTCTTCAGCTACCGTCGCTTCATTGAAGGCAATGAGCAGCTCTGAGGTGTGGCGGCGGGCCACATACCCATCTTTGCTGACGCGGATATGGTACCAGGTGGGTAAACCCTGGATATTAGAGGGAAAGATATTTTTACCATTGACGGGAATGCCCATTTTGAACAGTGCCCGTAAGATGGTCAGATTGGCCGTCTGGCTGCCGGTACCGTTTTCTGTCGCCACGACGAAGGAAAAATCGTTGACGATGGGATTAGGGTGAACGGCAGGCGCGGCCGCAGGTGCAGGCTCAAGTAAAACGCCCATTAGTATAACTCCTTGTTCATAGTGGAATAGGGCCTACGTGGGAGGATAAGGGCTGCCCCTCCCACGCGCTCTTCATTGCTGTAAACGAATTGTAAGTTTACTCAAAAACAATGTGGGGTACAACAGGCAGCCGTCACCAATATAACAGTCAGAAGTCAGGGTTCTGCTAATTTTCTATACCACTCTTACGCACAATCGTCCGTTTTAAGGTTTGCAGCAAGACGCGGCCAGGGCCGGTTAGTCGAGTCATAAACAACCCTTCACCGCTGAACAGGATTTTGCGGCAGCCGCCTACCCCTTCAATATCATAATCCACCTGATCGGCAAAGGCGGCCAGGTTGCCCGTGCTGACCAATATTTGCTCCCCACTCTCAAGGTTACGCTCATAAAAGTCGCCGCTGCCATGAATCAATACCTTCCCTTTGCCGGAAATGCGCTGCAAAAACAGCCCGGAGCCACCAAAGAAGGCCGCCCCCGCCCGACGGGCAATGGTAACGTTGATGTCAATGGTTTCCCCCCAGGCACAGAGAAAAGCCCCTCGGGTAGTCACAACCGGGCCATCGGCCAGGTCCCAGGTTTCGATGTGGCCCGGTTCGTTGGCAGCCAGCAGGACGTATTGGTTATCTTGCGCGGCCGCGACATGTATTAAAGAAATCCCCTCCCCGGCAAACGTGCGTTTCAACGCACCTTCTAATCCACCGGGAACTCGCAGGTTCCACTGTATTCCTTTCGAGTACGCCATAAGTGTTCCCCGACCAGCCCACAGGGTTTCTCCCTGGTTTAAGGCAATACGGACATTTTGGGCAATACTGCCACTGATTTGATATTCCATTAGTTACTCCTTTGAGGGTAAGATTGAATTATGAAGGCTGAATTATGAAAGGTACCTCACTCGCAAACTTGCCCGCTCACTACTCGCCACTTACTGCTCCTACAGTTTTGGCAACCGCTTCTAAAGCAGCGAAGCTGGTGACAGGGGCAACAACCTGCATAAATTGATAGATGGAACTACTCTGCTGAAAAATGGCGACAACCATCGGGCCGGTGGGATCGCCCCCAGTAGCCCCAGGTTGATCGGCGTAAGAGCCATAAAAGGCAAAATAGGCCTGGTTGAGTTTACGGATCAGATACCCATTAGCGACAAAAAATTGCCGCCGCTCTTCCATGTACGCTTCGGCTTCTTCTACCCGCCCATCGGCCAAAAGTTCATCTACCCGGATGCGGGTAGCGGCCATTTCCGCCCGGAAATCAAAGGTAGGTGGCTCTGTTGGCCCAGTTGGCGGTGTAACTGGACGAGGTGGTGGGATGAGATCAGGATAATACCGCTCCATCACTTTGAGACCGATAAATTCCCCAAAAACGCTGGCAACTGTTTCGTTAATGACCCGCATGGCCGGGCTGGCGTTGTAGTTGAATCCCAGCGGCCGCAGCGTCAGCCAGTTGTGCGCCCATTCGTGAGCTATCACATCAGTTAGATAAAGCAGGCTGGTCGTCTCGATAATCATCGAAGGGTACGTACCTACCCCACCCAGGGGCACAATCAGAGCCGAGCGATCTAGCTGGTCAAAAATAGCTGTTTCTAACCGTTCTCGCTCCGGTATCTCCAGGCCAGGGGTGAGAGAAACACGGGTCAACTCCTCAATCCGGTCTCGCCGAGAAATGACCAGCAGGGTAGGCAGGGGGGTGATGCGGGCCTGCACCGGCGGGATGAGCTGGCCCAATACCCCAAACCCTTCAGCCAACAAAATGCTGGCGACTTGCTCTTGTAAGATACTCTCGGCCAGCGGTTGCAGCCGGGCCAGGTCGGATTGTATCGCATCTAACTGCTGCTCTAAAGGGGCCGCGGCCGCGAACGGATCAGTTACCGCCGCATCTACAAACAGCCGGGCTATCTGCTGGCGTATCTGCCACGTTTCACCTACCTGATGCAAATAATGCAGCACAATCTCCCGCCGCGTCACCTCATCCAGATATAAATGCCCCCCGGCAACTTCTGCTTCCCCCTTGCTAAAGAGTGCCGCCAGCTCCCAGGCCACATAATCAAACTCCTGTCGCCCAATCAACTGGTACAATTGATGCCGCTCCCCGGCAAACACCGGCCACTCCGGGGCCACAACCAGAATAAAGAGCAGCATCAGCCCGGCAATTTTGCTAAAAACAGCCAATCGTTTCCACCACATAGCCTAGATGATAAAGCAGGGTCATCACGGCGACAAGCAGATAAAGGTTAAACTCGACATAGGGTCAGGATTTGTTGTTATACTTACCCACTTATGAGTCCGGTGAAAGAAACCACAAATTTCACGAATTAACGCGAATTTCCTTTGGTAACTTTGCGCCTTCGCGTCTCTGCGCGACCTTTTTCAGTAGAGTCACTTATGACCATTCAAGTCTGGTACCCCAAAAGGGAAGTCCGTGACAGGAGACATTATGCGATTTTTGATTACTGGCGGGGCTGGCTTCCTCGGCTCAACCTTAGCCAATCAGTTAGCCCATGATGGGCACACCGTGCAAGTGCTAGATGATTTGAGCAATGGCCGCCGGGAGCATCTGGAACCGGGGATTCAATTCACCCAGGGAGATGTCAACAATGTGCCTCTGCTCTGGTCGCTGCTCCAAGATGTAGATTGTGTCTATCATCTGGCAGCCCGTGTTTCTGTCGCTCAATCTATCCTGTACCCCCGCGATTATAACGCCGTCAATGTTGGCGGGACGGTCAGCCTGATGGAAGCGGTGCGGGCAACAGGGGTACGCCGGGTGATTCTGGCCTCGTCGGGGGCTATTTATGGGGTACAGACTGAGCAGCCGGTTCACGAAGCTGATTTTCCCCGCCCCGATTCTCCTTATGCCGTGAGCAAATGGGCGGCAGAACAATATGTGCAGACAATTGGGGCATTGAGTGGCATTGAAACGGTGGTTTTGCGGATTTTTAATGCTTATGGCCCGCGCCAAAGTTTACCCGCTTCCCATGCCCCCGTTGTACCCCGCTTTTTGTACCAGGTGTTGACTGGTGGTTCGGTGGTTATCTTTGGTGATGGCCGCCAGACGCGGGATTTTGTGTATGTGACGGATGTGGTGGCTGGTTTGGTGAACGCGGCCGCGAGCAAAGCCGCCGTCGGGCAAATCTTCAACATTGGCAGCGGGCAGGAAACCAGCCTCACCCAGCTCATCGAAGCGATCAGCAGTGTCACCGGGCAAAGTATCACTCCGGTTTACAATCAGGAAAAGAGTGGTGGGGTACAGCGGCTGGTCGCCGACATCACCCCAGCCCGGATGGCCCTGGGGTTCCAGCCCCATGTTAGCCTCACCGATGGGCTGCGCCGCTTGTTAGTTGAGGATGAACGGTTTAAGAGGGATAAGGAGTGAGTGGTGAGGACTGAGTGATGAGGGAAGAGATGATAATAAAAAAAGCCAGACGGGTATCTGTCTGGCTTTTTTGTGCCCTGGAGAGGACTCGAACCTCCACGCCCAAAGGGCATAGGCCCTCAACCTACCGCGTATGCCAATTCCGCCACCAGGGCTAGCTGAATGGTATTATAGCCGGACATGGACAGGGTTTCAAGTTTCGGCTTTATCCCGCCTAATCCCTAACCTGGACAAGCCAGAAAAGATTTATCCACAGAGGTCACAGATGCACACAGATTTTTAAGCCATCTGTGGATCAGTTCTTATTTTCTGTACAAGAAGTTGACTTGTACGGCACTTATAAGGTACTAAAATCTGCGTTCATCTGCGTATAATTGAACCCTGCGGCCGCAATCCAGCTATCAGGCTGCTCCAAATGAATGGTATGGCCAGCCTGGGGAACGATGATCAGTTCAGCCTGGGGCAGCCGGGCAGCCATCTGCCGGGCGATGATCACAAATTTATGGTCTAACGCCCCAGCCAGAAGCCGCACCGGCAGATTTAGTCCTGGCAACTGGTCCCAGAGGGACGGCTGACGACCCGTGCCCATGCCGCGCAAGCTGTTGGCTAATCCCCAAGCGCTGTTTTGCCGCCGCTGTTGGGTCAACTGCACCCGCACCGGCTCCGGGAGTTGGTTCTGGCTGGCAAACAGCGGTAGCTGCTGCCAATAGCGCATAAAAGCGTCTACCCCTTCTCGTTCTAACTTTTGCGCCAACTGCTCATCAGCCGCCTGCCTGGCCTGCCGTTCTTCTGCGGTAGCTAAACCAGGGGAGCTGCTCTCCAGAGTGAGAGAGTGGAACAGGTGGGGGTAATGGATGGCCAGGTAGAGGGCCAGCCGCCCCCCCATGGAGTACCCCAGCAGATGGATGGGTGGGGTGGCGAGGTCGAGGATGAGAGCCGCCAGGTCCGCGGCCGCAAACCGCATCTCATATCGGGTTGGGTCAAGTGGGGAGTCGGTCAGGCCATGCCCCAGCAGATCAACGGTGAGCCATTGGTATGGGCCGCTGATACGCTCAAGTAGTTTATCCCAGGTGCGGCCGCGACCAGTAAACCCATGCAGCAGCAGTACCGTCTCCCCGGTGCCATGCCGTTGGTAATGGTAAGAAATGTGGTGCAGGTGGGTGTAAGGCATGGGAGATTAGGAGAGTGGAGAGCAGTGTGACCAGATTCAGTTACGACGCGGCTGGGCAGCGCACCAGCAGCGAAGCAGAAACCCTAGAGGTGAGCAAGAATGTAACCTCATCGCTCAATTCATACCTGTATATACTGCCAACGATCATACCCTGACATTTTCAGTGAGACTTGAGATTAACCAGTCTTCAGTCTCTAGTTACTACTCTCCAATTAGGAATGTCACGTTATGGACACGATGGGTATAGATAAACGTAAAGATAAACGTAAAAGGCTTGCGGTGCTGCCCGCGTGGTATTTAGTGAAAGTTTGAGAGATTGGGAAACCTGCTACTCTGCCACGAGAAACGAGAAACTAGAAACCACCTTCCACCGCTCAATTTTGCCGGAGCTGGTTTGGGGCAGGGTGTCGGTCAGGCGGATGAGGCGGGGGATTTTGTAACCGGCTAGATGGTGGCGAGCGAAGGCGATTAGCTCCTCTGGAGTGACGGTTTGGGCTGGGTGGGGAACGATGAGGGCAGCCAGTTGCTGCCCCCATTGGGGGTGGGGCAGGCCGACTACACACGCGGCCGCGACCCCAGGATGCTGCTTTAACACCGCTTCGACCTCGGCGGGGTACACATTTTCTCCCCCTGTGACGATCAAATCGGTGCGCCGCTGCACCAGCCACAAATCCCCGTCCCCGTCCAGGTAGCCCAAATCCCCAGTAAACAGTGCCCCTGCCCGAATCGTTTGTCCGGTCGCGGCCGCGTCTTGCCAATAACCAGCCATCACCGTCGGGCCACGCACCACCAACTCCCCAATTTTGCCTGATGGTAACGTGTATCCCTGCTCATCTACAATTTCCACCGTTGTAAATAGGAGCGGCTTGCCCACACTGCCCGGTTTAATTTGGGCCTCGGCAGGGAGCAGGGTGGCTACCTGGGAAGCGGCTTCGCTGAGGCCATAGGTGGGGGCCACCAGAGGGGTGGGAGGAGCTGTCAGGCGGGGCAGCTGGTTGGCTTGCTGGATGAGGGCTGGCTCCGCGGCCGCGCCCCCCAACAAAATCAGCCGCAGCGAATCGGGCCAATGGGTGCGCCGCTCCAACAGCCGAACCAACATCGTTGGTACCAGGGACACCAGGGTAATCCCCTCCCGATCCAGGCTGTGGCTGATCGCTTCCAGGTCAAACCCGGCCTGGAGAACAACCGCCGTGCCATACAGGGCGGAACGGAACAAAATCGCCTGCCCCCCCACGTGGTACAGGGGCAGGCAGGTAAGCCAGCGATCCTCAGGCCAGAGACCCAAACGAAAGGCAGACGCGGCCGCACTCCAAAAGTGGTTGGCAAAGGTGAGCATCGCCCCTTTAGGGCGGCCGCTGGTACCAGAAGTAAACACAATTGCTTGCCGAGTATCCAGGCTAAACGGAGCTGGCTGAAAGGGTACAGGGTCTCTCTGGGCCAAAGCGTCCGGGGGAATAACCGGGCAGCCCAAAAGGGGTGGTTCACCCCCATCCCATTCGCCGATGACCAGGGTACAGCCCGTCTCTGTCACCTGCCAGGCCAGTTCAGGGGGGGTGAGGCGGGTGTTGAGGGGAACAAGGATGAGGCCCAGCCGGGCGGCCGCGTGAACTAAAGCGACAACCACCGGGTGGTTAGGCAAACAGACCCCTAACCGTTCCCCGGCAGTCAATGATAAACCAGCCAGGCGGCCGCACCAGCCCTCCACCCAGTCATCTAACTCCTGGTAATTCCAGGTTTGCGCCCCAAAGACGAGGGCAATGCCCTGCGGCCGCGCCCTCGCCTGTGCCTTTAGCCAATCAGTGAACATAGGGAGTTAGCTGCTGGCGGCTGGCCGTTAGCCGTTGACACACTGTTCTGAACACTCAATCCTCAGTCCTCATCTCTAACCTTACGGCCGCCAGGGGTATTGCTTAAAATCAACATCCCGCTTTTCCACAAAGGCATTGCGCCCTTCTTTGCCTTCTTCAGTCATATAAAATAGCATCGTCGAATCCCCGGCCAACACCTGCAACCCAGTCTGGCCGTCCATATCGGCATTCATGGCCGCTTTGAGGAAACGAATCGCCAGTGGACTCTTGGTCAGGATTTCCTGCGCCCAGGCGATCCCTTCTGCCTCTAGCTGCTCGACTGGGACAACCTTATTGACCAGCCCCATCTCCAGGGCTTCCTGGGCATTATATTGGCGGCACAAATACCAGATTTCCCGCGCCTTTTTCTGCCCCACGATGCGGGCCAGGGTAGCCGAGCCATAACCAGCATCAAAGCTGCCTACGATGGGGCCAGTCTGGCCAAAAATAGCATTATCGGCGGCGATGCTCATATCGCAGATGACGTGCAGTACATGGCCGCCGCCGATGGCATACCCGGCCACCAGGGCGATGACCGGTTTGGGCATGGTGCGGATGATGCGCTGGAGTTCCAGTACGTTAAGCCGGGCTACCCCATCATCCCCTACGTAACCAGCGTGACCGCGCACTTTTTGGTCCCCCCCGGCACAGAAGGAATATTTGCCATCTTTGGGGGATGGGCCGTTGCCGGTCAACAAAATGACCCCCACTTCCTGATCCATCCAGACATGGCGGAAAGCGTCGGTCATTTCGTCAATGGTCTTGGGCCGGAAAGCGTTACGCAGTTCAGGCCGGTTGAAGGCGATACGGGCCATGCCATCGGCCTTGTGGTAGGTAATATCTTCATACTCTTTTACGGTTTGCCAATTGGTCATACATACTCCTAAGAAAATAGTCACTGATCTAAAGAAACACGGATAAAGCTATGAAAATTCACGTTCATCTGTGTCAATCTGTGGGCAATGTAGCCCAACTTTCTTACTTGTGCGGACAAGAAGGTATCTTACCCTACACGCCCAACTTATTGAGAAGTTACAAATTATGAATGATAAGGGCCGAAACTAGAAACTAGAAACTATCCCTCCCCTCTGTACCAGGTCGTCAGTACTGTTGGTGTGTAATTCGATGAGAGTAGGTTGGCCGCAGCCCAGGCTGTTATGTAAGGCAGTACAAAATGGCTCGCGGCCGCGTACCCCTACATATTGTAACCCATACATCTCTGCGGCCGCAGCAAAAGTGAGGCCATGCGGGGTCAGAAAAAGCTCCGTGAATGGCGGGTCAAGCCGGGCAATGGGCAGGCGGCGGAAGATACCCCCGCCGTTGTTGTTCAGAACAATAAAGGTGACATTGTTTAGCTGCTGCTGCTTAACCGCCAACAGGCCGTTGAGATCATGGTAAAAGGTGATATCTCCCAACACGGCCACCAGCGGGATGTTTGGCTGGGCGGCCGCAATGCCCAACGCCGTCGAAACATTGCCATCAATGCCGCTGGCTCCCCGGTTGCCAAACACCTGGAACGGGCGTACTGTGGGCCGGCCAAACTGATCCAGGTGGCGCACCGGCAGGCTGTTGCCAATAAACAAGTTCCCCCCTTCAGGCATGGCGGCGACGACCTCGGCGGCGGCCGCGCCATCAAACCAGGTTTGCCCCAGGGCCGTTGTCACCCGCTGCCAATAACGACGTTCGGCAGCCTGAACCGGCAGTGTCAGGCTGGTTTCCGGCACGGGCACACGCCCCAAAAGCTGGGCGATAGCCTGGCAGACAGCGGCTTCATGGGCCTGCCAAAACCAGTTCGTGCGTTGGCTGTCATCAGCCCAAACCCCATTTTCCCGGATGTGGATTCGATGAGTTGGGTTAATGCGATCCAGGTATTCATTGAGCCATTTGGATGTGGGCACCTGCCCGAAACGGATGATTACCTCTGGCTCAGGCCAGTCAGGCTTCCCTTTCATCAGCAGGCCGTCATACCCGCCAACAGATTCGGGAACGCCAAAGCGCAGGCCAGAGAGGGGATCGGCCAGCAGGGGGTAGCCGATGGCCTGAGCCAGGGCGCGGACGGCCAGGGGAAATGGTTCGCCGGGGCAGCCTGGCCCACACACGATGAGGCCGCGAGGGTGCTGCTGGATGAGGGTGGCAAACTGGCTGATTTGCTCTGGGGTGGGATGGACGCGGCCGCGATTGATAACCACCGGGGGCAGAGGGAACTCACCAATCAGGGAAGGCCAGGCACCATCCACCGGTTCCAACGGTTTACGAAAAGGGAAATTGAGATGTACCGGCCCCTTCACCAACCCATCGGCCACCGCCAGGGCGCGGGCGGCCAGGGTGTGCCAACTACGCCAGGCTACCTCTGGAGCATCTATCTGGGGAATGGGCATATCTACTGCCCAAAGGACGTGATCGCCATATAGTTTGACCTGATCAATGGTCTGGTTGGCCCCGCTGTGGCGCAGCTCATGGGGGCGGTCGCTGGTGAGCAGGAGCAGGGGGATGGCCGACATATTGGCTTCGATGAGGGCGGGGAAAAAGTTCGCGGCCGCAGTGCCCGACGTACAGACCAGGGCCACCGGTTTAGCCGTCGCCTGGGCCATCCCCAGGGCAAAAAAAGCCGCACTGCGTTCGTCCAGGTGTAGATAAACTTGTATGTCTGGATGGGCAGCAAAAGCCAGGGTCAGCGGCGTGGAGCGAGAGCCGGGAGCAATACAAACCGCCGCCAGCCCCCCTTGGGCTAGCGCATTGACAAAGATATGGGCATAAAGAAGATTGGGATTATCTATCATGGGAATTAATGATATGACACCTTAAACAAGACAACAACGACTTGATTTTATACCTCATATTTCCAGATGACGCTGGTATATTCACCTGTTATAATCAACCATGTCCTGTTCCCAAAGCCAATCGCGCATCTAACTACAGAATCCGAAGTTGACCTTTTTGGATAAGCAGATAGTCAAAGGTAGCGAAAAGTTCAACTTCCCCAAAAAACCGGTGCAGTTACAACCACCTAATCATCTACAAGGAGTGCAGCCAATGAGTGTGCCGATTCCCCCGCTAACGATGGGTGTTGAGGAAGAGTACCAGATCATTGATCCGGTAAGCCGCAATTTGTATGCCTACATCAGCGAGTTTCTCAAACTAGATGCCCAACGGACAACCAAACTTGACCTTAAACCAGAGTTCCGCCAATCTCAAGTTGAGGTGGGTACCCGGGTTTGCCGCAACATCAAAGAGGTTCGGTATGAGGTGGAACGGCTGCGCCGGGCGGTGATTGAGATGGCTGAGGCAAGTAATTTACGCATCGCGGCCGCGTCCACCCACCCATTCGCCCGTTGGGATGAGCAGCCCGTTACTGATGGGGAGCGGTACAAGGAATTAATAGACGATTTACAGGGAGTCGGCAAACGGCTCCTTATCTTTGGGATGCACGTCCACGTGGGCTTTGGGCACAAAGAAAACCCTGAACTCAAAGATATGATGATAGATGTTATGAATCAGGCTCGCTATTTTATTCCTCACTTACTGGCCCTTTCCACCAGTTCCCCCTTCTGGCATGGGCAAAACACTGGCCTGAAATCTTACCGCAGTGTCATCTTTGAGATGTTGCCCCGCACCGGCATTCCTCACTCCTTCGTCTCCTGGGCTGAATATGCTAATTTTGAGCATACCCTGGAGCGAGTGGGGGCGTTTGGCAAACGGGATAAACGGGCCAAAATTTGGTGGGACATCCGCCCCCACCCCGTTTTTGATACCCTGGAGTTTCGTATCTCTGATATTGGTACCCGCATAGATGAATGTATTTGTCTGGCGGCTCTATTCCAGGCGATCTGTGCCAAGCTGGTTAAATTACGTCGCCAAAATATGTCTTGGCGGCCGTATCGCCACGCTTATATCACCGAAAATAAATGGCGGGCCGTTCGTTATGGCATTGCTGGGGAGCTAATTGATTACGGCAAACAAGAATCAGTGCCGGTGCCATTTCTCATTGAAGAGCTGCTGGAATTGATAGATGATGTGGTAGATGAGCTGGGCAGTCGCAAAGAGGTGGAGTATGCCCGTACTATCCTCCACAACGGCACCAGCGCAGATCGCCAGGTGCGGGTCTATGAAGCTCACGGCGGCGACGAAAACCGGCAGGAAGCTCTCAAGGCGGTTGTAGACAGCCTGGTCCAGGAGACGAAAGAAGGGCTAACGTTGTGATGAATTAGCGGTGAAGTAGAGGCGGATCAACTTTTGCGGGTTGGGACGGGTTTGTTGTCATCTTTAGGGGTGACTGTAGGGGCCGGGACGATAGTTATCGGGGGTTCGTCTGGCTTGTCGGTTTTGGTGG
The DNA here is from genome assembly GCA_023384415.1 of Anaerolineae bacterium. Taxonomy (GTDB): domain Bacteria; phylum Chloroflexota; class Anaerolineae; order Promineifilales; family Promineifilaceae; genus Trichofilum. The sequence continues at coordinate 94,429 of JAHDWJ010000016.1, read as the reverse complement.
GGGCGGGAATTTCAGTGGGGCGGGCAGTGTTGGTAGGCCGGGGGGTCAAGGTCGCCGGAATGATGGGCGTGTTGACAACCGTCGGGGTGGCTGTGGGTGGCGGGGTGGTGCCGGTTTGCGTGGGTGGTTCATTCGCCGGGCTGGTGGGCGTCATCGAAGGGGTGTTGGTTTGATTGAAAACCCGGGTAAGGGTCGCGGTTGGGGTTGATGCCAGGGTGGGTGTAGGCCCATTCTCATTTACCAGGGGCAGCAATGTTGACGCTGTGGGCACCTGACCGGGTGAATTAGAACCACTACCTGGCGGAGGTGTTGCGCCTGGCGCGGCCGCGTCCGTCGTAGGCGTGACTGTTGTTATAGTGAGCAAGGCCGGTCGGTCCCATTGGCGGCTTCCCCAAATAAGCCCAACCATTCCCAAAAGGCAAAACAGTAAAATCAGCAGGCTAAACGACAGGATGGGAATGCGCTCCAACGCTCCACGAGCAGCTGGCCGTGCCTCTGGGATTTGGGCCGGGATAGGCCAGGGGGTACTCAACGCGGCCGCGCCCTGGGGTGTTGGTAGGGTGGTTGGCGGATAGATATAACTCACCGGTGCGGCCGCTTTACGTATTGGCTCAGGAGTAACAGCCATGCCTTCTTGCTCCCGCAGCGATTGGGCCATCTCCTCAGCACTCTGAAACCGGTCGGCTGGCTCTTTGGCTAATGCTTTATGGATCACGGCCGCTAATTCCGCTGGCACCTGGTCATTAAATTGGCGGACATCGGGTGGGGGTTCAAACAGGTGGCCGTGTAGGGTGTCGTACCGGCTGTTGCCATAGAAAGGGCGGCGGCCGGTGACCATCTCGTATAGGATGATACCCAGGGTGTACAAATCAGAGCGACCATCTACGGCGCGGCCGCGAATAATCTCCGGGGCCATGTAGCCAGGGGTGCCAGGGGAAAGCCCATCTCCAGTCAGATGATCTCCATCCAGAAGCCGGGCGATGCCAAAATCCATTAAAATTGTATGCCCCTGGGGACTGATCATCACATTAGCTGGTTTCAGGTCTCGGTGAATCACCTGTCGTCGGTGAGCATAAGCCAATGCCTCACATAACTGAATGGCTATCGTTTTGCTTTCTTCCAGGGGCACAGGCTGATGGGCTTCCTGGGCCTCAATGAGCCGCTCGGCCAGGGTTTGTCCATCCAGATAGTTGAGGACAATAAAATAAACCCCCTCTTCGACATGAAACCCATGGAATTTAACAATGCCAGGATGGTTGAGGCGGCTTAACGCTTTGGCTTCCCGTTGGAAGCGCAAAATGGCATCTTTATCCGTGACCAGATGGGGGTGGATGCGTTTGAGAGCGACTAACCGCTCCTGCTCCAGATCATAGGCGCGGTACACCTCACCCATGTTGCCTGAACCAATTAATTTTTCTACACGATAGCGGTCGGCCACAACGGAGTCTACATTCATGGTTAGGAGAACCTTTCTGCTTTTAATCCAGGTTCAACTATACCTTTTTGCCGCGGCCGCGAACGTGAAAGTTGGGGGAATTTAACAAGGTGGCCGGCCCAGGGCATAGTACGCCCGGACGTAATCCATCCCGGACATGGCTGGCCCGGACATGGCTGGCCCGGATGTGGCCCGCCCGGATGTAATGCCCGCCCGGACGTGAACGTCCGGGCTAAAAATACGAAGGCCGCTGGCCTCACATCAGCAGCCCGGTAGGGCTTTGTATTTTTAGCCCGGCGGTAAAACCGCCGGGCGGGTTTTACCACCGGGCGGCCTTCACCACCGGGCGACCTTCACCACCGGGCGGCCGCGTAACTTCATTAGCCCGCCCGAACTCGTCTGGCTGAGAGCAGCTTACCAGGAACAGAACCAGACACAAGACAAGCAGGGAATGTTTCACGCAACTGTTGACTGCCGACTGCTGGCTGCTCACTGCTAGCCATCATCAGCGTAAGCCCACGAAGAGGTCGGTCTCGGGTTCGCGGCCGCTGTTGACCAGGCTGTAGGCGCGGTAATACGTGCGCTGGCCGAGCAGGAGGGTATGGTGTTCTCGTACCGCCTGCTCCATTTTCGCCAGATCAGGCAGCTGCGAACTGTGGCAGGCCACCGCCCACCAGACCCTCTCCCAATGTTCATCCCCATCAATGCGGGTGGTAATCGCCCAATCGGGCCAACCTACAGCTTCCCGAATGACATCATCAACCAAAAAGTTAAGGGGACCGAATATTTGCTGATACAGCTTTTTTAAGGGGAGTGAGTCGGTCAGATAATAGAGCTTGGCGACCTGATGGGGTGGTAGAGCGGCGGGGTCGGTATAATCGGCGGCGGCCGCCAAAATGAGGGCGGCCTGGGTGAATTGGGAGATGGCGATGTGGTCTGGGTGGCCGTAATTGCCAAATGGGTCAAAGGTGATGACCACCTGCGGCCGCACCCGGCGTACCTCAGCCACAATTTGGGCGATGGCCTCATCTCGATTGGCCTGGTCCAGGTCGCCATCTATGTAGTTGAGAAAGGTAACCTGACGAATACCGAGGATTGCGGCCGCGTCTTCCAGCTCTTTGGTGCGGATGCGAGCCACTTCGGCAAAACCAGGATGGGTAGCGGCCGGCCAACCCCGCTCGCCGCGGGTGGCGGTAATGAGATACGTTTCCACCCCTTCACGATGATATTTGGCCAGGGTACTGCCAGTGCCAAAGGTTTCATCGTCTGGGTGGGCCAAAATACAGAGGAGTTTCAGAGGTGTACTCATAAGCAAATCTCCAAGATTATCATCCCCCCTCTACCGAGCCAATATACCAGGCTAAAATTTGGTTGCCCCAGATGAGCATGACGATCCCCCCGGTGGCTAAATATTGCCCGTAAGGCAGGTAGCTGCGAGCAGCAGAGCGGCGGATGAGCAGGATGAAGAGGCTGATGATTCCCCCCAAGACAATACCAATGATGAGGGCGAAAATGATCCGGTGCAGCCCCAACATAGCCCCCATGGTCATAGCCAGGGTAACATCGCCAAAGCCTAAAGCTCCTGGCCCAAACAGAAGTATACCGAGCTGATAAAGTAAAAAGAAGCTGATGAACCCCGCGGCCGCGCCCGTAACGGCCAGGAGCAAATTGTTATCTGGGTTGATGAAGGTAAGGAGTAAAGCCAACAGGGTTACGGGAAAGGTAACGACGTGAAGAATAAGCCGGTGTTCCAGATCAATGACGATGATAAGCAGGAGAACGGCGGTGTAAAAGGCGGTCACAACCAGGGTGATAGGGTGGGTGATGAACAGGGGTAAAATGGTGAATAGGCCAACGGTGCTGATTTCCAGAACGCGGCCGCGCCAATGTTCTTTTTGGCCGCAAGCGGGGCATTTACCCTGGTAGAGAAAGGAGCGGGAGAGGGCCAACCAACCAGTGAGGGGATAGGATGTATGGCAGTGGGAGCAGCGCGGCCGCGCTAGCGGCTCTCGTTCGGGTAAACAATCAGCCAGAGCATTGATGATCCCCCCAGCCAAGAGACCGGCAAGCCCCATGATAACTATAAGCATAAACCTGTTTACCTCCTGTGGAAGGATGAATTATGAAGGATGAAGGGTGGTGGCTCAAGGGTCACCAATCGTCAATCGTAAATGGTATCGTCTCATAACCTTCCGAAGGTTTTCTGGGCAGCGACAACCGGGGGGAACAACCTTCGGATGGTTTGCGGCTGACAAAAAAAGGCTGAAAGTCAGGAAAACTTTCAGCCTTTGGGATGATTGTGCGGGTGTGACCTGGGAAGTTTACCTGTTAAAACAGGGTAACCCACAACTGGGCTTGAACCAGGAATGGATCAATGAGGCTGGAGCTAGAGCCACCAAAGCCGCCCCCCAAGCCAACCACCAACCCCAAAATCATGCTTGCGGCGATGAGGATACTGAGAACAATCATCACCTTTTCCGAGAAACTTCTTGATTTTTTTACATTTTTTCGCTTTGCCATAGGACATCCTCTTTTCTAACCAAAATCGCCATTAGTATACACCCATTAATAGCAACCCCCAAAACTTTCAGCCCAAATTCACAATAAAATCTTTCTCCCCCGCCTGGATGGGCAGGGTGAGCCAGTTCTCACGTGGGGGCAAGGGGCAGCTGTAGTAAGGGCTGTAGGCACAGTATGGGTTGTAGGCGTAATTAAAATCAATCTGATACAAATCGCCGTGTATTCGTTGAATTGCCGGGCGATGGTTGTCCAGGTAGCGGCCAGCTCCGTATGTTTCATCCCCATTGGTGCTATCTTTGAACGGCAAAAACAGATCACTGCCGTAAGGATCAGCATAAATCGTCAATTGCCCTTCTTGCCCGGCTGCGACCAAAGAAAATCGCCCCCAGCGTCGGTATTGCCGGGTATCACCGGTACTTGTCTGCATAGTCATCAATGGCTCATTCGCCGGACACCTCTCTACAGTTACTGTCAAACAAAGCTCAGGGGTTTCCGGGTAATAGCTCAGGGCGACAAAATTGGCCCGCTGCTCTGGCTCCAAGGGGGATTGGGGATGGAGCTTCATAAATTGGTCAATCTCAGCGCGGAATCGTTCTAAATCGTTCATGGTGTCACTATAACCGATTTTTTAGCTCGTGACCATTGGGGTTGGAACACGGATTGGCAGGATTAGCAGATGGGTTGTGCAGATTATCCGTTCATCCTCCCCATCCGCGTTTAGGATGTGGATTGGCGAGATTGCCGGACAACCGGATGTTGACTTTTCGGTTGTAATCTTTATAATTCGTGTAATAAATACACTAAATGGGTTTATTATCCACAGATGACACAGATTGACGCAGATGATCTTGGTAGGATGTATGGCTTTATCCCCCTTGATCTATGCTCGTATGTGATAATCTGTGTACCAATCGGCGAAGGAGAAATCACGCATGTTCGGCATTCAATACCTCAAAACTGGCCCTACCCAATATGTGCTTCATTTTCAACGCGGCCGCGTCCGGCATAAGGGCGCAGGGCAGGCGTTCTTCTACTACAAACCAGCCTCCTCCATCGCCGTCATCCCCATCAGCAGCACCGACGCCCCGTTCATCTTCAACGAAGTCACCAGTGATTTCCAGGCGGTGACAGTGCAGGGGCAGCTTACCTACCGCATCGTCAACCCAGAACTGGTAGCCTCGCTACTTGATTACACCATCGAAGGCGGGCCGGACAAATATATCAGTGATGACCCGGAGAAATTGGCCCAACGGTTGGTCAACCTGGCCCAGGTATTAACCCGAGCGGAGGTTCAGACGCGGCCGCTGCGGGATGCCATTCGCGCTTCGGATGAGATCGCCCGCGCCGTTTTGCAGGAGTTAAGCCAGAGTGAAGCGATGCAGGCATTGGGGGTAGAGATGCTCACCTTTGCCGTCCTGGCCATCAAACCTACCCCGGAGATGTCTCGCGCCCTGGAAGCAGAAGCGCGGGAACTGCTGCTGCGCCAGGCAGATAACGCCATTTATGACCGACGTAACTCTGCCGTAGAACAAGAGAGGCGCATTAAAGAGAACGAATTGAGTACCGAAATTGCCGTTGAAGAGAAAAAGCGACAAATTCGGGAGACTAAAGTGGCGGCTGACCTGGCTGTGGAAGCGAAGGAGCAGGAAATCCGCGAGGCCCGCCTCAATGGTCAAATTCGCCTGGAAGGGGAGCGGCAAAAGTTGGTAGAAGCAGAGACGGCCAACAGCCGTGCCCTGGCGGATGCTCAGGCGTATGCGGTTGAGGCAACGCTGCGGCCGCTGACCCAACTGGATCAGGCTACCTTGCAGCTTCTAGCTATGCAAACCACTGATCCCCGCCTCATGGTGACGCAGGCCCTACAGCAGATGGCCGAAAATGCGGGCAAGATCGGCCAGTTAAACATCTCGCCGGATTTGTTGACGATGCTGCTGGAGAAGCAATAGGCAAACAGATTTTTGACCGCCGACCGCCCATTAGTGCCGTATAACTCAAATTGTTGGACGGAAAACAAGCGCTGATCCACAGATGACACCGATTTTCACAGATAAAAACAAATCTGTGTCTATCTGTGACATCTGTGGACAAATCTACTTTTCATCCGTACATTTCAGGGATTGGCGCAGATTTTTCCTAGCGTAATCCCCAAAATCTGCCTTAATCTACGGATAAATAGTTCGCCGAAACAGGAGCCGTGATGAGTCGTGAGGATGGGTCGGTTCAAGTGATTGTGATTGGGGCGGGGGTAGCGGGGTTAGCGGCCGCGCATCACTTGCATGAGGCAGGGGTTCAGGTGTTGGTGTTGGAAGGGCGTGACCGAATTGGCGGCCGCGTCTGGACAGACCGCACCTGGGCCGATATTCCACTTGATCTGGGGGCGTCGTGGATTCATGGGGTACGCGGCAACCCCATCGCCCAATTGGCCTCTGAACTGGGGGTGGAGACGGTTACAACCGATTATGATAACCTGGTTTTGTATGATTGGGATGGCCGCCGTGTCACCCCATCTGAGCAGGCGGAACTGGAGAAATGGGTAGAACAATTGCTGACCGCGGCCGCAGACCTGGGAGACGGGCTGGAGAACGACATCTCTCTCCAGGAAGGGATCAACCAGGTACTGGCCGGTGAACCTTTAACCGCCACCCGGCAGCGTCAGTTGAACTACGCTCTCAACACCCTCATCGAACATGAATATGCTAACGACATCAGCCAGATGTCTCTCCGGTATTGGGATGAGGATGAGGAGTTTCCTGGGGATGACGTGCTGTTTCCTGGGGGATATGATTGGCTGGTGCAGGTGTTGGCGGTTGGGTTAGATATTCGGCTGAACCAGGTGGTCTCACAGGTGATTTATGATCAGAACGGGGTGCGGGTGATAACCAATGGGGGTGAGTTCGCGGCCGCGCAGGTCATTGTCACCCTGCCTTTGGGGGTGTTGCAGCACGGCACCGTACAATTTAGGCCGCCGCTCCCCCAGACCAAACAAGATGCCCTACAAAAACTGGGCTTTGGCGTTCTCAACAAACTTTATTTACGCTTCCCCACCGTTTTTTGGGATAAAGAGGCTGATTTGTTGGGGTATATGGCCGCCAACAAAGGGGAGTGGGCCGAATATGTGAATATGTACCGGGTAATCGGGCAGCCTATCTTACTCTGCTTCAACGGGGGCACCTATGGGTTAGCCATTGAGAAAATGGGAGATGAGGCAATTGTCGCGGCCGCGATGCACACCTTACGCACCCTGTATGGGCCAGACATCCCCGCCCCGACCGATTGGCTCATCACCCGCTGGGGGGCCGACCCGTTCGCCCGGGGGGCATACTCCTCACCTGGGGTTGGGGCCCGCAACTGGGATCGTGACCTTCTGGCTGAACCGATTAGCGGCCGCGTCTTCTTTGCTGGTGAAGCTACCATCGCCAACTACTCCGCCACCGTCCATGGGGCTTACCTCTCCGGCCAACGCGCTGCCCGGCAAATATTGGCTCGCTAAAAGATAAGAATGGATATGTTATAATGAGGTTGGAAACAGGAGCGGTATCAACATGGTATACATTGAATTAGAAAAAGTTAAAACCAACTGGCTGCACTTAATAAAAATGCCCTGGCAGGTGAAGAGATTGTCATCACTCGAGATGATCAGCCAGGGCTAAAAATCACGCGAATCAATCAGCCTGGCCGTCGCCGCGGTAGCGCTAAAGGACAAATCAAAATGAGTGAGGATTTTGACGCGCCATTAGTAGATTTTGCGGAATATATGAGATGAAGCTTATTCTGGATACCCACACGTTTTTATAGTTCATTGATGACAACCCCAGGCTAAGTCGTGCGACACAGAATCTTTACCGTTCCGCCCTTTTATGCAACAACATATTTTCCTAAACGATATTGAATTACTCCCCATTCGACCTGTGCATTTAGAACATTTACTTTTCCTTCCCTTTCACCATCGTGACCCATTTGATTGCCTATTAATCGCCCAATCCATTGTTGAGCAAATTCCGTTGATCAGCAGCGATACCATCTTTGATAAATATGCTGTGAATAGGGTGTGGGGATGATAGACAGGAATCAGATGAAACCACATCCCCAATGGTTACTCATTTTGTCCACACGGCCCGTGAAAACCTGGATATTCGTAAACGCCATTGGCGATGGGGATGAGAGCTTATAGAAACAGTGCCGGATGAACCTTTAACTTGTAACTGAGGCAGCGGGGAAACTCAATATGTACGAAAAAATTGTCTTAGTAACCCGGAAGACCCGGTTAGAAGAGTTGGTGGAACGGTTTAATACGCGGCCGCAAGCCCGGTTTTATATCCAACACAGCGGCGGCGATTTCAGTCTGTATGAACGAGAGCATGAAACGTACCATCAATCGCTAACCCAGCTCAAAGCTGCCTTGCAAGGGCTGCTTAAAATGCAGATCATTGAGCGCACCTTTCTGCCCAACTTCCTTTTTGCTGAAACAGACCTGGTAATTACCATTGGCATTGATGGGCTGGTGGTCAATACGGCCAAATATCTGGATGGGCAGCCCCTCGTCGCCATCAACCCAGACCCTCAACATATTGACGGGGTCCTGCTGCCGTTTAAGGTGGCTCAGGCTCAGGCCGTTGTGCGTAAACTTCTACAAAACCAGGCTGCCATCCGCCCCATCACCATGGCTGAGGCGGTTCTGAACGATGGGCAGCGGCTGCTGGCGTTTAATGATCTGTTTATCGGGCGGCAGGATCATGTATCCGCCCGGTACCGGCTGGCGTTTGCCGGGCAGCAGGAGAGCCATTCATCTAGCGGCATTATTGTCTCTACCGGGGCCGGGGCAACGGGGTGGTTAAGCAGCCTGTTTAATATGGCTAATGGGATGCTGCGTGGGTTTGGGGGTGAGATGGGGGAAGGGTTGACGCGGCCGCAGGCCAATTGGGAAACGAATGAGTTATATTTTGTGGTACGGGAGCCGTTTGTCAGCAAAACATCAGCCGCGGGGGTGGTGTGCGGCCGCGTCACCTCTGACACACCGCTTCAGCTAGAATCCCAGATGGCCGAAGGGGGAGTCATCTTCAGCGATGGGGTAGCCGCCGATTACCTGGCCTTCAACGCCGGCACCCAGGCCACCATCACCCTGGCCCGGCAGAAGACCCGGTTGGTGGTGGGATGAATCAAATTATTTGCGGCGCACAATCCAAAAACCGGCATTGTTGCTGTTCAAATTTTCATAGCTTATGGTAGCAATATCAGCTCGTTCGTTGGCCCCTGGGTCTAATACATCATAGACCGCCTTTCGCCCGGAACCATTAACGCCGCTTAAAACCATAAAATGCCCCTTATAGCTTTTACTGCCACCCCGCTTCTTCTTGCCCGTGCAGTTCCGGCAAAGGAAAATGATCAAGTTGCCGTTGCGTAACTCACTAGTGGCTTGCTTTATGTCTAAACGTTCACCAGCAAAGCCGGGCCATTGAGTTGGCACGTTTGTTACCATAGTATTACCACTCGTGCCATTGCCACAAACACGACCATTTGTTTCCGCATAAGTAGCGGTTTCTTCCGGGGTTACAATCTCCATACGCCCATGAGCGGCTAAATTCTCCGGGTCTTCGCGATAAAGATGATTAAGTATAATAGCCAGGGTGGTTGGCCCACAGCCGGATGATTTGATCGAACCACATTCTTCTTTTACCCCATACCGTTTGGCACCCCATCGCTTATCAAATTGTTCATATTCAACAGCATCGGCTGTGAGGGCTTTGGCGAGTTGTTCTTTCTGTTTTTCTAAATCGGCTTTGCGCTCAAGCAATAATTGGGTAGTTGGATCTGGCGTGCCCTTTATTTTACCCAGTGGCGCCAATTCGGCCTCAATGGCCGCTAATTGTTCATTGATGTCACTTATTTGCTGCCGCATGTGCCACATTTTTAGCGGCCGCAGATGCTCCAGATGTTGCTGTAACTCCTTTTTCCATTTTTCTAACTCAGCCATCATCGTCGCATTATCGTTATCTGGTGAACTGACCTGCTCCGCTACACTAAGGTGTGAGTTGAGGGAGCCAATTTCTTCTTTAAGCAAACCCACTCGCTCTTCAATTAAAGGGATAAGAGCTAGTCGGCTTTTGTTGAGATCTGTTTCTAACTTAATCTGCTCTTCTGAAGAGGTCTCAGCTATTGACTCCAGGCTGGCCCGGGTTTGCAAGCTGTTTTCGGTTTCATCTTCAATGGCAATTCTTAATTCGCTTAACCGTTCCAGGCGACCCCAGTTGTGTTCATAGCTCGCCTCACCGCTCCCGTTTTCCCGTTGGATGATGCCCGTAAATCGTTGAATTTTTCGTTGACTGCAAGTAGGGCATTCCCCTTCACTCTCATCTCTTTCCTGACAGGGGCATTGTCTTTGAATGATTGGGTTTTTTCTATTGTCATTTAGCCACCGTTGGACAAAGGCATTACCCATCTGGACCTGCATTTGTAACAACGCGGCCTGCTGCTGCGGCCGCGTTGTGGTCTGTCTCAGCATAGGAACGGCCGGACCAATAAATTGGGTTAACGAGCGATTGGTTTGGATTTGCCGATTGGCAATCAGCATTGAGGGAGGGGGTTTAGCGGTCAGATTAGCCTGACCAAGACGGGTGGGGATTGATTTTTTCATAATCTCTCAAGGGCTGTGGTTATGTTGTATTACCGGCAGGTGGCCGGCCGCTTGCCAACAGCTTTCGATATGCTGGCGAATCTGTTCTGCAGCAGGCATGGCGGTAATGCGGCCGTGCTCATCAAACGGAAAACATTCTGCCAGCCAGGGGAACTGTTCCAGACGTACCCGTAAAAATTTCTCCGGGCGGGGCAGGCCAAATTGAACCCGGTAGGTACATTTCCAGGCGTCATAATATTTGCAGATAAGCGGCCGCACCGCCTGCCCATATACCCCACACCGGTTCTCATCCGTCAGATGGCGACAAGTTGTCTTGACAATAACTGACCACCCTTCATCGGAAATACCAAGCTCTACCCCCGGAAAACCGAGGCAAAAACGGTAATAATCCAGGTTGGTAGCACTAGTGGGGAAACCGTGTGGGAAGACCAATGTTTTGCAGCAATAAGCGGCACAGCCGGTGCAAGGGTCCTGAATGGCGTCGTAACTTTGAGGTGTGGGAGACGGCGCGGCCGCGCCGTTGGGGTGTAAAACCATCTCCTCCCACCCTTGCCAGGCCGCATCATGCAAATCCGGCTCCGGGGTGCGGCTGTTGGGTTGGCTGCCCATCTCCGCCATAGCCGTCACCATACTGGGCCAATCTGGCACCGCCGTAATTTGCCGGTTCTCATCTAGAACGATATGCTGCAAGACAAAATCCATCCGCTCCCGATCAATAATGAGAAACTCCTGGCTAACCGTATGATTAAAGACCCGTTTATACCAGCAGTTATACGGGTTATATTGCACACAAATTTGCGGCTGGGTAGGACTGTTGTGAACCGTACAGGTAAAATCTTGCCGGTTCAAGAAGCGGCAGGGATGCACATAGTAAACACTCCACTCCCCCGAGGCGGACAGCCCTAATTGAATGCGGTCGAAGTTCAACAGGTAAACGGCGTGGTCTAGTTCCAGCAGGTTTGTCACCTGAAACGTGTGCAGGGGAAGATGGGTGCAGCAAGGGGCCGTACCACAAGAAGCACAAGGCGAGGTTAGGGCTTCCTGATAATTCAACGGGCGTGAGACCACCGGCACAACACCGGCGGCTATACTGCTCCAGGGGGTTAACGGGTTAGTAGCCATATTGATGAATCAGCTTCTCCAGGAAAGCTACAAGCGGGGGGGAAACGGCCTCATAAATGATTTCATAAACCTGTTCATTTTGCCGTGCCGTTACGACATAGTAGCTGCCATCTTCAACCGTTGCATCTTGTTGATACCTGGGTTGATCCATCAATTGCGCCTCAACCAACTGTTCTCGAATCTGGTGCATGACAGGTTCAGGGAATATTGTGGTTGGCTCATCGGGCAAGGGGGTATCGAACGGTGTTTGCCATTCAGTTGTGTCGCCGGAATGCCAGACATGAAACCAGCGGCCATCCTCGTGCAACTGCCAATAATAATTGTATGAGGGGTCTTTGCCCCGGTTAATGGCCTGAAAACGGAGCAGCACCCCCTCTGGCAAGGGAGAGATGATACGTCGTTGCAGCCGGGTATCGTGATGGTCGTCGTCTTGAATAAGCATAATGTTGGCCTCTGCTAGCCAATAAATTTCCAATCATCGTAGCCAAATTTTGGATCAGGCAGGGCCGCTTTTTGGGTTGTTTCCGCCAGAGCTGACCAGAAGGTGACATAATGTTGAATGCGAACATCATCCCCCCCTTCCATGATACTGGCATAATCCGTATCGCCCCGTTTGGCGACCTGATCGGCGTAATCTTTGCCAAACGCTTTAGCCACCAGATCGTAATGGGTTGCCAGGGTTTGGGTGGGATCGTTGCCTAAATATTCATCCCCCAGGCCGATCATGTGACCAAATTCATGGGCGGTGGTGTCTTGCATATTTTGCCAGCCAACCGGGGTAGCGCTGGCAATTTCAACTTTGCGCCATTGGTCTTCGGCCGTGGCCCCGGTCTGACCCACGCCGCTGGGTTGGAGCTTGTGTTGGGTTACACCGGCACCGGTTAAAATGGCCGCCACGTTTTGGGCACGCTGCTCAGATAGTTTCTGATTTTGGGTTTTATTGCCGGTGGCGCTGGCATGACCGGTGATGGTTATTTCAAATTTGGGGTTGTTGATGCGGCTTAAGTAAGTGCCCAGGAATTGCAGCTTCGCGGCCGCGTCGCCCGGCACATCGGCGGAGTTATTCGCAAATAAAATGGGGGTGGGTGTATTACGCCGCACCCGGAGCAGCTCTCCCTGAGCGGTGCCGGGGTTAAAGGCTGGCTTGGGTACATCACTGCCGGCGAACATGTGGACCTGTCCCCCACCTACGTTAGCCCGCCCTTTGGTCTTGGAGTACAGGTTTACGGTGAAATGTTGGTCGCTCTGTACCGCTGTTACATTGACTTTTACATCCACCGGATTAAGTTTGCTCCAGATAGTTTGCGGTTCGCGGACATTCTTGAACTGGTAGCGGCCGCTCCATTGGGCCGCGATCTGATTAACAAATTGCTGCTGCCGCTGCACCTGGCTGATGATAGCGTTGGCCATCTCACCCAATCCCATTTTAGATAAATCCTCATCGGGGAAGGCGAATTTTACCTTTACCGTCACATTGGCCCGGTTGGCGGCCGGCTGGTAATCCAGATCAAATTTACCATTTAGCCCGATAGTGAAGTTAGGGTAGCTGTATGTCCCGGCCGCAAATTTGGGAAAATCCAGTTTGGCCTGATAAAACTTGGCGTCATACAGGGTTATAAAGCCAGTAGTAAAGGCGGATCCATCCGCCGCATCTTCTGCTTTGACCTGGAGTTTAACACTCTCATTGCCTTGGGTATTATCTCCGACTTTGATTTGGCCGGTATCTGTGACCGTACTGCCATAATCATTGCCCACAAAGCCCCATTTGAGGCTGCGCGTCGTCGGCGTCCATTTAGCCGTTCCCTGAACCACCGATTTGCCATCCGCCGGGAGTTCAACCTGATTAAACGTGATGGGGCCGGAAAAGGTGGCTGGAGTACGTTCTTCCCCTAATTTGAAACCAGATTTATCCCCAGGGCCAACGGTAGGGGTAGCGGTTTGCCAGCCAGTGGTCTTGGTACCAACATCTTTGTGCTGCCCCAGGGTAATGTCTCCTTTGGTGGTACCCTCTGATACTTCCCCTTTTTTCCAGGTTTGGATGGTGGGAGTTGCGGCCGCGTTCCCCCACAAATGATGGTTAATCGTCTGCTGCACCATCGCCCGCCGCTGGAGGTGGCCTGGCCCCCCAAACGCCCGGCTCAACCCAACCGCCGGTTTTGGCTGTAATTCATCTTCCTCTCCTTCCCGCTGTACTCGTTTCGCCTGGACTTCTTCTGGTTCACCAGGCATCCAGTGGCGTTGAATGGCGGGCATCGCCTGCACTTCTTCGGGTTCGCCAGGCATCCAGTGGCGCTGTACTTTGCCCTGCCGGTTGGCAATGAGCCGCTGGATCGCTTTGTTACCCAGGGTGTGCTGGAGGGCCAGGATGTTGGGCACATCTGGGGTGAGGAACTGTTTGGCCTGGGACGCGGCCGCAGCCGGTTCAACTTCTTGCAGTTGGGGGATGAAGGGTGATTTTGGGGTACGCGGCCGCGTGGGGGGTTGCGGTCTTCTGGATCGGGGGGAACGGGCTTTCTGACTCATGGCAATCTCCCGGTAAAGGTGGGCCATTAAGAACCCTATCATGGTAGCAGAAAACCCGGCCAATTTCTATATCATAATGTATCTTCTCACTTACTGATTTTGGGCTGGTTCGTCCTCTTTGGAAATGGTGCCGTACAAATTTCTGACCGCAGACGGCGGTCCGCGGTCAGCCGTCGGCGGTCAATCATCAAGGCACGACAGGTATTTGTAAGGCGGTACCCGCCTGGACATTATCAGGGTTGGGCAAACCAGGGTTGGCCTCAATAATTTGCGCGACGGTCACATTGTAGCGGGTGGCTAAGCGGGTTAGATTTTCCCCAGGTTGGAGAACGTGGGTAATAAATTGGGGGGCAGTTTCATCGCCGGGTGACTCCTCTGGGGCAGGGTACGCGGCCGCGTCCATCCCTGTCTCCAACGGTGTCACCATTTCTGAGGGGGCTGGGTACGCCACTGGGGCCTCACTGCTGGCGGGGGCCTCGCTGCTGGCGGGGGAAGGGACAACCGGCACCACCGGCTGTGGGGCAGCCGCCCGGGTATCTCCCAAAATAGCGGGAACGATACGGCCAAAAATGAGCGGCCGCAGCAGTGATACCACCAAAATTGTCCCGGCAAAGATGAGCAGTAAGACCCCAAATTTCACCAGGTCATTATACGCGTTTGTGTTGTTCTGATTTTCGTTCACTTCCACTTCTCCCAATATAGTTTCTAGTTTTGAGCTTCCACTCTCTACTTGCCACGTTTTTATCTCCCATACCCCTGTATCCAAACCAGTTCACCATCACTAACGATCTCTATTGTACCCAATTCATCGGTGCGGAGAAGAGCCGCCCCTTGCCCGGCCACCCGGTCTAACAAATCCCGGTGAGGATGGCCGTATCGGTTATCTTTACCGGCGGAAACAACAACGATTTGCGGCCGCGCCGCCGCCAAAAATTGGGATCCACTAGATGTTTCCGAGCCGTGGTGCCCGGCCTTAAACAGAAATGATTGTAAGTCGCGGCCGCTTTGTAACATCGCCGCTTCCCCTGCTTGTTCCGCATCACCCGTCAGCAATATCTTCATCTTACCATACACCAACCGCACCGAAACCGAATTTTCATTCCGGTTACTCTGATTGAGCATAGCACCAGGATGAAGAATCTCCAACCGGACACCATCCCCAATGACAATCGTCTCCCCAACATAAGCTCGATGCACCGGCGTTCCCTGGTCTGCGGCCGCCTGGAGCAAAGCATCAAATACCGGTGACGCCCCCCACTCGCTGCCATCCGTAATCAACTGCCCCACCCGGTACCGTCCCCATACTCCAGGCAGCCCAGCCACATGATCTGCATCTGGGTGGGTGGCAATCACTATATCCAATGTCCGATCCCAAAAGGGCATCCGGCGACCTAACTCCTCTTGTAATACCGATGGATATAGCCCGCCATCAATCAAAATTTGGCGACCACTGGGTGTCTGGATAAAGATAGCATCCCCCTGCCCCACATCAAAAAACCAGAGATGCAAATACCCATCCGGCTGGCTGTTCCCGGCGATGAGGGCCAAAACGGCCAGTACCAGAGTGGCCGTGACGGCGATTTTTTGATTCAGATTGCGCTGGATACCTTCCCACAACCGTTCCCGCCGCTCTGGAGCCTGGCGGTACCACCAGGTTGGCCCGAAAATAAGAAGATAGATGAGGAAAACACCGGTAGGAGAGAGAGAGATGGGCACCGCGGCCGCGGGCACCTGGGCCAATGCCTGCACCAGGGTAATGGTATACCAGAGACAAAGCCAGGCTACCCACCCTAGCATCTGCCCTACCCCTGGCAGCACCATCCCCACCAGCGTCGCGAGCCCACCCCATACCAGCACGGCGGGCTGCACCGGCAAAATGAGCATATTTGCTACCAGGCTCACCAACGACAACTGCCCAAAATAAGCCATCATCAGGGGCAAGGTCAACACCTGAGCCGCCAGCGTCACCAGCACCGCATCTGAGAGCAGGGAAATGACCCCCTGCGTTGTCTTTTCATCCAGGTAACGGGAAACCCAATTTTTAGCCGCCTGGCTGAACGGTTCGGCATACAACATCAGCCCCAGCGTTGCCATAAAACTAAGTTGGAACCCCACATCCCACAAGGTCATAGGATTAAATAGGGTCATCAACAGCCCGGCGGCAAAAAGAGAGGCAAACGGGAAGGACGCCCGCCCTAGAAAACGAGTCGAAAAGAGATAGACCATCCCCATAATCGTAGCCCGCATTACCGAAGCATCCCCCCCGACCAAAATGGCGTACAAGCCAATGCCGATGGCCGCCAGGATGGCCCCATACTGCCTGCCGGCCAGCGGCTCAAACAGCTTTAGGAGCACCCCTACCAGGAGCATAATATTGAACCCGGAGATGGCGATGATGTGGGTCATGCCCGTCGTGCGGAAATCTTGTTGCAGTTGGGGGGAAAGCCCTTTGTCGTTGCCCAAGAGAATGCCCGTGAGTAGAGCCGCCTGCGGTTCACGGATAATCTGGCTGATGGTGGCCTGGGCCTGACCTTTAACCGTCAGAATGAGGTGACGGAAGGGGGACCCTTGCTCGTGAGCCAGCACCGTGAGGCGAGGAAAGCTGACCAGGCTGTGAATCCCCTGACGGGCCAGATATTCCCGGTAGCTGAAATCGGCGGTTTCTGGGGGAACTCTTAACTCACCTCGTATCTCTAGCCGGTCACCATAGGTTGTTTCGGGAAAACGGGGGGCTTGCACCAGGACCAGGCCGGTAACAGGCAGGGTCAGGCCGCCCGGCAGTTGTAAGGTCTCGACCTGAAGGCGTAAATTGGTAGAACGATCACGGACATCTGGTTCAGTGATGACAACGCCAGTGAGGATAAGTTGG
This sequence comes from Anaerolineae bacterium, assembly GCA_023384415.1. GTDB lineage: Bacteria > Chloroflexota > Anaerolineae > Promineifilales > Promineifilaceae > Trichofilum. The sequence continues at coordinate 77,329 of JAHDWJ010000016.1, read as the reverse complement.
CCGCTGTTGTTGTAATAGGCAATGTGGTTTTGATCAATGATTGGTTGGGCTAACAGGAAGCGGCCGCAGCCCAACCCTACCATCCCCACATAAGCCAGCCAGCCCAGATTCACCCGCCGCTCCCCTACCAGACCCAGGAGCAGCAGCACTCCCCCACCTCCCAGCCAGGGCCACGGGTTTGGCGACAACCCTAACTGCGCGGCCAGCCATATCCCAAGAAACCAACAGAGGGTCAGGTAAATGGGGAGCATAGGAGTCTCAGGGTTCTGGTTTCAAGTTACGTGTTTGCGAACGACTTACTCCTCAATTCTCATTAAAGTTAAAGCGTAACTACCCGGCATGGCAAAAAACTCACGCAGGAGGAGAGTCCATTCACCGGTTTTGGATACCGTAAAGGTCAGGAGATATTCTGGTTCACCCGCCAGAGCATTATCCACAACCCATATGATGTTGTTATCTGGGTCACGTAAAACGAGGACTAGATCGCTGTTATTGTCACGCGGCCGCAGCGTTACCGAAATCACATCCCCTTGTTGAGCCGCAAATACCCAGACCATCTCCTTGCCCTGGGAGATATTTCCGGTCACCGTTTCGCCGTAAGCAATATTTCCAGCCAGCTCCAGTGATGGGTTGTTGCCCCCGGTGAGAACGATTTGGTACGCGGCCGCTTCCCCATAAAACTCCTGCACCAAAATCGTATACTGACCCGCCAGCGGTAAACGATACACAATCGTCTCCGTGGCCCCGGCAAAAAATTCATCTTGCATCACCAACCGTTGCAAAGTTGGCCCCAACAGCCACACCGTCATATCGGCTCTGGTTGTTAGCGGGGTCACAACCAGGGTAATCTCATCTCCTGCCTCGCCGACAAAGAACCAGGCATGGGCCTCATCGGCTTGTAGTGATTCACCTTTTACCTGACCATACACCAGGTCTCCGGCATCATAAAAATTGGATAGGGCTGTCCCTCCCCGGTTTAAGGCAAGTTTATACCGTCCCTCGCGTCGGTTAAACTCCCGGACAACAATAACGTATTCGCCGGTGGCTGGTAGTTCCAGATTAGCGATCACCTCAGCATCCCCACTAAACCCTTCATCCAGATTCACCAATTCACGACCATCTGGTCCTACCACCTGCAATACAGCATCAAATTGTTCGTCCAGGGGGGTGAGAATAAGACTGACAATCTCCCCAGCACTGCCTTCAAAAACCCAGGTTTGTACCTGACGGGCAGGGAGCTGGCTGGTTACTTCCTGTCCGGGGGCAATGCGGCCGCCCCCTTCAAATTGGGGTTCATGCGTAATGGAGAGGTGCAGGGTGTATGTCCCCGGTTGGCGAAAAAATTCGGTGACTTGTATCTGATATGTGCCCGTACGATAAAGCAACACATCCACCAAGCGTTCTGCATCATTGGTAAACCCTGTATCTAAAACAGCCATTACCCGGCCGGCCGGATCAATGAGGGTAAAAATTAGATCGTTATTGCTCTGAGTATTTGGCGTGAGGGTGATGGTGGCGTAACTACCGCTTTGTCCATAAAAGAGCCAGGTGTCTGGTTTATCATTAGATAGGCTGCCAGCCACCTGGGTGCCGCTGGTGAGGGTGCCAACCACATTATGCGGGGTGACAATTCCGGCGAGTTCTTGCCCCCCAAATAGATGCAAGGAGTTTAACATTTGCCTGAAAACAGGTTCATAAAAACCCCATCGCTCTGCGGCCGCGCCCAAAATAATCACCCATTGTCCTTCCCCCTCATCCGTCGGCAATACCGCCGCCACGCGCAGCCGCAAACCATCTCCTCGCACAGGCAAAAACCCCAGAGGATTGCCAGAAACATCGGCGACAGCCCCAGTCAGGCCATTCACAGCCAGCGGTCTCATACTACTCTCGAAATTGGCTTGTGGGGTCAATATTTGTTCCAGGCCAGCAGTTGGGCTGCCGCTCAGAGAAGGGTCGAGCAAGGCCAGGACAAATGCCCCTTGCCCAATAGCGGCCGCGGCGGGTGTTTGCGCTGTAAACAAGCGGTTGCTTGTCTCTTTAGAATCAGTTACGACCAATCGCACCGTTGGCCCCAACCGGGTGATAACATCTGGACTGTTCAACAGGGGAGATAGGTTTACCCAATTGTCCGGGGCTATCATCCAGGCTCCTTCGCTCAAAAAACCAACGCCTTTCCAACCAGATGGCATCCTAAAATCTGGGAAGGGGGTAGGGGTGACTAATTCCGCGGCCGTGGCCTCATTCTCTGGTGTGCTGGGTAAAGGGGAGAGCGTGATATCAGGCAGGCTTGCTGTTGGCGGTGGTACGGGGAAGCGTTCTTGCGTGGTACCAACCTCCTGGACCATCTCAATGGAACTGGTTGCTGGTGATTCCGGCGGTGCAGGACGGCACGCGGCCGTAAAAACGAGCAAGGAGCCAGCCACCAGGCAGGCGAATTTAGCTATGGGCATATCTCCTCCTCATGGCGAGGCTGGGCAGGAGTGTGCATCGGCGTTTACTGACTGCGGATTAGACCAGCCCAGGCAAAATAATCGGCTAAGAGCCGGGCACAGAGAGAATTGGCTGGTTTTATCTGGTCACACAGTGATCATGGCACATCCCAATCGTCGCCAATGATGATCAGCACATCATAATCCCCATCAGGATTAATGCCAGTACTGACATTGAGCGGAGGAATCCCCATTAGTTGTGTCAGATAACGAGTGGTGAAGGGGTGGGACCCAAAATCAATAATTTGGGTGGTGCGATAGGTGGCGGCATCAGCGTTACCGATTTCGGTTACGTTGATGTTATGGCGTTGCAAATAGGCCTCGGTTGCGGCCGCGAGACCAAATTGGCTGGTGCCGTTGTATACAGCGACACGGGCCTGCTCAGCGGCCGCACGTTCGGGCAAATTTTCAATCACCGGCGTAGGAATCGCCGGCGGGGCAAATAGCTGTTCTCGTAACTGGCGAATTTTATCCCGATTAGGCACAAGTACCTGCCGTCCATCAGGAGTAGTCTCGTTAAATACATAGGTGTAATCAATGACTACCGTCTGAATATTGGCACGGGGAATATCTTGCGCCAGCAGGGCTAATTGAATTGCCTGATCCGGAACCATATTGGTTTGCACATTGTTCTGAAACGTAAACCATAGCTCCAGGGATTGCCCAATAAGCTGTGGAATCATATTCAGAGACAACACCTTATCACGCACGGCCAGGACAACTTGTTGCTGCCGGGCAGCGCGGTCCACGTCCCCCCCAAACGTGGCTCTGGTACGTGCATATTTCAAAGCTGTTTGCCCATCCATCTGATGTGTTCCCGCTTCAATGTGAAACGGATCATAGCCATAACACCTATCGGGGTATTTCAGATCATCAATCGTCTCTGGCACGGTAATGGTAATTCCCCCGATTAAATCTACAACTTCGACAAAGGCATCAAAGTTGACGGTCACATAATAATCAATCGGTACGCCCAGGGTGGCCGCGACAGTCTTAACAGCCAGGGCCGGCCCCCCACCGGGATATTCATTCACTTCACCAATAAAATGAGCCGAGTTAATGCTGTCAACCCCAAAACCGGGCACTTCAACCCATAAATCACGCGGAATCGAGAGTGCGGCCGCTGTCTTAGCCACCGGATCAATCGTTACCACCATGATACTATCCGTGCGGGTAGGGCCAGTTTCATCACAACGCTGGTCAATGCCCAGCAGCAAAATATTGACCCGCTCCTGCCCGGCCCAGGGCTGAAAAGCATTACTGGTAATAACAGGCTGGGCCTCTGGATTAAAAAGGGTAGGATTTTCGAATTGGGTGTTGACAGCCGGGTTGGGTTGGACCCTTGTCCCAGTTGAGGTTATGAATACTGGCTCAATCACCACTGTGTCCGCAGCAATGGCTTCAATGGTACGGTACAGCCAGACAGCCGTACCTACCAGTAAGAGCGTTATCACCAAAGCTAATAAACCCACACCCCATAAAGGTAGGCGGATACGTGAACGCGAGCGACGAGTCAGTGAAGAATCTTCAGTCATTGGCACCTAAGAGCCGATAAAACGATAAAAAACATTATAACATGGCACGTTTGACCGTCAAACAGGGAGAAAAAAGGCTCATTGTGGGGTAAGGTATAGGTGAAGAGATAACAGAAGCAATATGGCGGATGGTGGGAAAACACCCATTTTTGATCCTTCGTTTATCCGTCATTAGGGGTTGACATGCGGCCGCGACCCCTTATAATTCTCCCTACAATTACCTTTAGTCACCAAAACGATGATTGGGACACATTGCCCTTGACATTGTAACAGAGAGTGATGGGCCATAGGCTGGAAGCCCCCACTACAAAAACAAGTGGCAATACCCCCCATGAGTGATTGTCTGAACCATAAGACCATTCAGTAAGACAATCCGGGTTGCTCCGTTAGCAGCAGCAATGAGCGTATCATTAACCCCCTGGTTATCCCGCATAACCAGCCACAACGATACGAAAATTGGGTGGAACCGCGAGACGCCATCGCCCCAATAACGGGACGATGGCGTTTTTTGTTTTATCCTGAGCGAGTAGCGAGTATGCGAGTAGCGAGCGTGTAGCCACTCATTCCTCAATCCTTATAAAGGAGTTATTATGTCCGAACAAAACATCCCCTACGAACAGTCAGAGCTATACCGGCTGCGTCATTCGGCCGCCCACGTCATGGCCGAGGCGGTCAAAGAACTCTTTCCCGAAGCTAAATTAGCCATCGGGCCACCCATTGAAGATGGCTTTTATTATGATTTTGACCTGGGCAAAGATGAAAATGGCAAAGCTCGTACCTTCACGCCAGAAGATTTAGAAAAGATTGAACTCCGGTTCAAGGAATTGCTCAAACAAAATGCCAAATTCGAGCAATATACCCTGACGGTGGAACAGGCGTTGGTCCACTTTGCCGATCAGCCATATAAGCTAGAACTGATCCGAGATTTGGCGGCCGGCAAAGTAGATGAGATGGGCAACCCCACAACGGAACCGGCGCAAGAGGTTGGCATTTACCAACACCGGCAATTTATTGATCTGTGCCGAGGGCCGCATGTCGGTTATACCTCGCAGGTGAGAGCCAACGCCGTCAAAATTTTACGGGCCAGCGGCGCCTATTGGCGTGGAGATGAGAAAAACCCCCAACTCCAACGCATTTACGGCACAGCCTGGCCCAACAAAGTAGAGTTGGATGATTACCTGAAACGGTTGGAAGAAGCGCGCAACCGGGATCATCGGCGGCTGGGCAAACAGTTAGGGCTGTTCCATATTTCCCAACTGGTTGGCTCCGGGCTGCCCCTTTGGCTGCCCAATGGAGCTATTTTGCGTGAAGAGTTGGAGCGATTTTTGCGCCAGGCCCAATTAGATCGGGGCTATTTGCCGGTCATTACACCACACATCGGCAAGCTGGATTTGTATATCACCAGTGGGCATTACCCCTATTACAAAGACAGCCAATACACGCCGATTGATGTGGATGGGGAACAGTTTATGCTGAAACCGATGAACTGCCCCCACCATATCGAAATTTATAAAAGCGAATCACGCAGTTACCGGGATTTACCCCTGCGGCTGGCGGAGTTTGGCACGGTTTACCGGTATGAGCAGAGTGGTGAACTGACAGGGCTGACGCGGGTGCGCGGTTTTACCGTAGATGATTCTCACCTCTTTGTAACTCCGGAGCAGTTAGAAGCGGAATTTATTGGGGTCGTCAGCCTGATTCAGCATGTGTTTAACACCATGGGCTTCCATGATTTCCGTGCCCGGCTGGGGACGAATGACCCGGAAAGTGATAAATATGCCGGGACGCCAGAGATGTGGGCCCAGGGGATCAAGGCCATTCGCCAGGCAGCTGATAAGGTGGGCATGAATTACACCCTTGAGGTGGGTGAGGCGGCTTTTTATGGCCCGAAGCTCGATTTTATTTTCCGGGATGTGTTGAAGCGGGAATGGCAGTTGGGCACGGTACAGGTGGATTTCTTACTGCCGCAGCGGTTTGATCTAGAATATACGGGTGAAGATGGGCAAAAACATCGCCCGGTGATGATTCACCGCGCCCCGTTTGGCAGTATGGAGCGGTTTGTAGGCATTTTGATTGAGCATTTCAATGGGGCGTTTCCTTTGTGGCTCGCACCGGTGCAGGTGATGATGGTGCCGATTACGGATCGCCACAATGAATATGCCCGGCAGGTAGCTCAAGAGCTGCGGGCGGCTGGTTTGCGGGTTCAGGTAGATGAGAGTGATGATCGGATGAATAAGAAAATCCGCAATGCCCAACTGCAAAAAATCCCTTATATGTTGGTAGTGGGGGATAAAGAGGCGGAAGCTCATGGGGTAGCAGTACGTACACGCACAGGTGAAGACCGGGGCACGGTGGCTGTGGCTGCGTTTAAGGCGCAGGCATTGATCTTGACGACTGGTAAGAGCATGGAATTGTGAGCGGCTGTTGGTTCAGTCAGAAATGAACCGCAGCAGTAAATGATGAAGCCGCTCTTTTATGGTTGCGGTGAAACGTGAGGCGTTAGTCATCAGCCATCACGCCTCACGTTTTACGTATCACCATCTTGATCAGTTGGACGGTCGCGGCCGCGACCAGCCCCACCCCACCCAATAGCAGCAGCCACGACCAGGGAAAGCCGCCCGTCTGCTGCCAGTGGGCCAGGGGAGAGCCGGGAAAGATGAAAAAATCGGCTGGCTGCGTCCATAAACTCCCGGCGCGGGTGATGATCTGTTGCCCGAATTCCCCCAGGGATAGCTCTTGCCAACGGTAATCCGGCCACATAGAAAGGGTGCGGCCGCCTAGCTGTTCTCTCAACCCATAGCGGAGTAATATCCACTGCTGCCATCCCAGGAAAAACCCCAACATCCCGATGAGTACCCGGTGCCCCCAACCGGGCCATCGGGTTTGCAGCAGTTGTAAAAAACCGGCATACCCCAGCAGCAAGATGACCAACTCGCTGGTGAACCGGCGTGGCCCAAACCCTCCCCCACCGAACCAATCCCGGGTGCTGCTGTTGACGTAAATCTCCAAGAACAAAATGAGGATCAGGGGAATATAAGTGCGGGGGGAGCGGTAGCTAAGGGCGAAAAGGCCGATAAAGACGAATAAAATAATAGGCATCCAGGTAAAGAGGCCGCGATAGGGGGAGATCAGGGTGGGCCAGAAGAAAGTGGGGGTCCAAACCATATACGGGTCGCCTTGGGGCACTGTGACCCAACTGCCATAGAAGAGCTTCCAGACACCCATTTGAGGCAGAAAAACCAGGAACGCGGCCGCGCCTATCGCCACTCCGTAAATCATCGCCTGTTTGAAGGCCGGCCCCCGCTTATCGGCAGGCAAGACGGCCCAATCCCACAGGGCCGCCACGGCAGGCAGGGAAAGGTAAATAAGGTGCTGCCACCGTACCAGGGCCGCCAACCCTATCAGTACCCCTAAGATAGCTCCATTGCGCCAGGAGAGGGGCTGCGGCCGCAAACGCCACCAGGTCAACACCACCAGGCCAGTTATCAGGGCCGAGGCCGCATGGGAGTAAATCGGCTCCCGGTATTGGTAATACAACATGGGGGTCGTAAACATGAGGGTCAGCGCGGCCGCGGCCGCCAGCTTTTCCCCCACCACTTGCCGGGTCAGGCGGTACCCCACCCAAAAAGCCAGCAGCCCAATCACCGCCGAGGCCGCGTTAATGGTGATGACAAACGGCCATTCATACCCGGTGAGCGGCCCGGTTGACTCTACCAGCAGGTGAGCCAGCGGCCGCAATAAAAACAGCCCCACCGCCCACAACAAACTTGTCCCGATAGCAAAGGGGGCATCCACTCGCCCTGTCACCGTCCGCTGCTCATCTATAGGGTCCAGGTGGCGGCCGCGGAAATGTTCGTTGACATAGGGATAGGCCAGGAGCAGATCATTGTCCAGATGTAAATCTTGATCGAAGGCCAATGAGCGGGCATAAGCATAATAAAAAGCAGCATCCCACTCCGGCACACGAGGCCAAAAGAGGAGCAGCCATTGAAGTAAAAAAATAAGGAGCAGTCCGAAAACGGGGGCACCCGGTCGCAATCGCTTGCAAAAATCCATGTTTAGAATTATGGTCAAAGTGGTACAATCGGACAACCATGAATGAGACAGTCACCAATGGTTTATTAATAGGCGCGGCCGCGATGCTCGGTTTGCTGCTTCTGTTGTATGGGCTGCACACCTGGCTAATGAGTTGGGGGCACCGCTACCGCGCCCAGGTGGCTTCCCGGCATCAATGGCAATATCACCCGCATCCCAACCGTCCCTTTACCCACAAACTCATCTTTCATCTTACTAACCCCCCTGGTGAATCCACCCCTTGGGAACTGATGGCCTACCAATCAGGGCTGAACAAAGTGCGTCTGAGTTGGCAAAGCCAATGCCGCCATTACCCAGAAGGGTTAATCGTTCTCTATCCTCGCCCCCGTCGCCTGATGAAAGCTGTGCCTCGCACTCTCATTCCCACCATGCTCAACCGGGTGTTTGGGCCACCTGCTTTACCCCTCAGTGAGCAGGTGGTAGAGATGCCTCTGGGGGATGAGATGCTGGATGAACTGTTCTTTGTGTTTACGGCTCATCGCCCCCTGGTCTCCCGTTTGTTAACGCCAGCCATTCGTAATTTATTGGTTCATTGGCCGGCCCCCAAAGGGTATGGTCAGCGACCTATTGTCTCCCTTTTCCGTCGCGGATTACAGTTAGAAACGATAGAACCGATATCAGTTAATGATTGGCTGGCGGCCGAGCGGCTGGTGGCGTTAGGATTGACCATTTCTCACTACATTAACCCATTTGTCCCCCTGGCAAATGATGATGAGGATGATGAAAGTGGGCGTTGACCATCTGGATTAGCATGTGGATAACTGGGGATAAATCTGTGGATAACTCAATCAGGCTGTGAATAACTAGGGGATAGAATGGACAAATCTTGAAGATTTGTCCATTCTCACGAAATTCAAAACTGAAAAGGACCTTTTATGCCGTTTCAACCAACCTATGATGTTCCTGCAGAACGACAGCCGTATACGTTCATGGCCGGGCCGGTGGGCTGCCTGGTGCTGCATGGGTATATGGGCAGTCCTAAAAGTACGCGGCCGCTGGCTCAATTTCTCCAACAGCAAAATATCACCACCCACTGCCCGCTCTTGCCGGGGCATGGTCATTGGCCGGATAAGATGCACCGCATCTCTCACCAGCAATGGCTGGCGGAAGCAGAAGAGGCGTTGAACTTTTTGCGGCCGCACTGCTCCACACTCTTCATCATTGCCCACTCCATGGGCAACATTCTGGCCGCCCATCTCATTATCAAATATGGGGGGATTGCCGGGCTGGTGCTGTTAGCTCCGGTATATGATGTGCCTGACAAGCGGATCAATTGGCTCCGTTATTTGCGTTATGTGATGCCCTGGTTCAATCCGTTACGCAGCCGCCGTTTGGGGCGGCTGGTTAAAGAGCGTGTCCACGACTTCGACCCAACAGTAAATTTTGATGATCCGGCGGTGCAGGCGGCTTTGCCGCAAATGGTGCGAGTGCCCACCTCTAGCATGGATGAGATGCGCCGGATGGTGGAGTTGGGACGAGGGTTATGGCCGCAATTGACTATTCCGACGATGATTTTGCATGGGGAGAGGGACATCGCGGCCGCGCCCGATGGCGCACGTCAGATTCACCGTTCATTAGGTGGGCAGGAGAAGGAGTTCCATCTGTTCCCTGAGGCCGGCCACGAATTGATGCGGCCGCATGACCCTACCCATACCCAGGTGTGGCCGCTCATTCTCAGCTTTATCCAGAGGTATGGAAAATAGAATTGACAAATCTTGAAGATTTGTCAATTCTAAAAACTCCCAACCTATCGCCCAATCGTAATGGGCACCGCGTGGGGGTTGCTGAAATTGCCATCGGTGCGGACCAGCACCAGGCGGATGACGTAGGGACCGGGGGGTAAGGCGTCGGCGTGAAGCTGCTCTAAGACGCCGTTGTTGACCGGGGTGCTGTGGGTGGTGCCGAAGGTCGTCCATTCCGTTGGGCTGCTGCCGCTACCAATCTCCAGCTTGTAATATTGCACCTCAGCCGAACTGAAGCTGGCCGTGCCCATGATGTTGATCAGCCCGCTCACCTGTGCCCCAGCCCCTGGCGAACTGATGAAATAAGTAACACCCGCCGGGGCAGGAGCAGAACTTCCCGCTTCACTGCTGCCCCCCCCATTACCACCACCGACAACCCCACCTCCAGTCGCGGCCGCGCGGACAACATCAGGGGGGCAGGCAGCCGGCGGAGCCATCACATAGCCGGTACTGGCGGCCCAACGACGTGCCCGCACTTCATCCGGGTAAAAAGGGGGCACAGGCAAAAAGAGGCGCGTCTGTGCCCCTGCAGGTGGGGTAGCACTGTTCACTACACAAAGAGTTGGTACCGGGGGGAGGGTGCCATCATCCAGGGGTGGCATATTGGTCATCACCACCGAAGGGTTTGTGAGAGGTAATACCGTTAGCGTCCAGGCCCCCGGATTGCTGGTAATATCCGGCATATACCCCAGCCGGTTGACCCCATGCAGCGGGCCACTGACGAGAAACAGATCAGTGCGCCAGGCGGTACAGCTTGATCCCCCGGTGCCCTGGGGCAGGCAAACCTGCTTTTCTTCAATGTTGGGCGGGACAACAAAATCTACTGGGGGGGGCTGACCGTTGACCAGTAAACTGGCCTGCATCTCCGGGGTGTTGGTGATGGTCTGGATAATCATACGCCAGAGAGGAGCGGCCCCACGAACAGCAGAGAGCTGGCGCATAGGACGACCATCGCTGTTACCCACCCACACCCCTACAACCACCCCTGGGGTATAGCCAATAGTCCAATCGTCCCGAAAATCGTTGGTGGTGCCTGTTTTGGCGGCCGCCGGGAAAGGCAGTTCCAGGGGGTTGTTGCGCCCAAAAGCGGGCCACCGGGCGCGATCATCATCTAAAATGTGGGTGAGGATATAAGCGACCCGAGGGTCTACGGCGTTGGTGCTGATTTGCCGCTCCCGCTGATGATCAAACAGGACATTGCCCCGGCCATCTACAATTTTTAGTACCGTCGTCAGAAGCGGCCGCTGCCCCTGGTTAGCTAAAGTGGCATAAGCGTGGGTCATCTCCAGGAGAGGTACTTCCCCGCCGCCCAGAGTGAGGGAAAGGCCATAATAACCCGGCTGTTCTCGGAGTGATTCCACCCCCATACGTCGCCCAGTAGCGATGACGGTGGGAATGCCAATGTCCCGCATAATTTGCAGCGGCGGGATGTTGTAGCTGTTAGCCAGGGCATCCCGGAGTAAGATGGGGCCGTGGAAATTGCCAGAGTAGTTGCGCGGCTGCATCAACTCCCCCCCGCCTAAATCTACTTTGATAGGCACATCCCAGATGACGCTGCCAGTGGTCCAGCCATGTTCAAGCGCGGCCGCGTAAGTAATCGGCTTAAAGGAAGAGCCGGGCTGCCGGGGCATGAGGGCCACATTCACCTGCCCGTCAATCGAGGCATCAAAATAGTTCAGGCTGCCCACCATAGCCAGAATCTCCCCCGTGCCCGGCTTCATCACGACTATCGAAGCGTTATTCACATTGTGGTTGGCCTGATGCAGGCTGATCCATTCTCGTGCCGCCTGCTCAGAAAAATGCTGAATGTTCAAATCCAGGCTGGTGGTGATTTGCCATCCCCCTTTGATCAGGGCATCTGGCCCATACCGCCGCTCCAGGAAGTTTTGCACATAGAGAACAAAGTGGGCCGCTTCTAAGGTTTTGCTGCTGGCCTCGGTAGCAACTGGGATAAGAGGAACCAGGGTGATGCTTTCGGCTTTGGCGACTTCGGCATCGAGTTGGCTGATCACTCCATCGGTGACCATTAGCCCCAGGATGAACTCTTGCCGGGTTTTGGCCGCCTCAAAGTTGACATATGGGTTGTAGGCGATAGGGGATTGGGGCAGCCCGGCCAGGAAGGCGGCTTCGCCCAGGGTGAGATCAGCGGCGGGTTTGCCCAAATAGGTTTGCGCGGCCGCTTCAATCCCATAAGCCAGATTGCCATAATAGATCTCATTAAGGTACATCTGCAAAATCTCTTCTTTGCTCCGCTGTTGGGTCAGGATGAAGGCCAGGAAAATTTCCCGCACCTTCCGTTCATAACTCACGCTAACCCGCTCTTCGTAGCTGAAAGCAATATGACGCACCAACTGCTGGGTGATGGTGCTGGCCCCCACCGGGCGGCCATCAGTTGTTTGAGCGTTACGCAAAAGTGCGGCTACAATGGCCGCCGGATCAAAGCCCGGGTTGGTCCAAAAGGAATCATCTTCGACGGAGACGGTTGCCAGTTTAATTGTTTGGGGGATTTCATGGGCGGCCAACCAGCGACGTTTCTCAACGACGGTCAGCTCAAACAGGAGTTCACCGTTGCGGTCATAAAAGCGGGGGGTACCCCCTGGCCCCTGCCCCTGGTAAGCCACAACTTGATCAATGGCATCTTTGAGTTCGTTGCTCAGGTAGATGTAGAAGCCACCGGCCAGGATAATGCCGAACATTCCCCCCAGCAGGATGAGCTGGATGATGAGGAGCAAGAAGCGGCCGCACCCCCTGGCGATTCGTTTGCCGGTACTGGGGGGTGGGGCGGGTTTCTCTGGCTTGAGGTAATGAAATTCGTAACGGCTCATTGTGTTATACTACCGCTGACTCTAGTAGGGAAAACACGGATAGGTTTGGTAAACGCCCAGATGATAATAACCAGCGAGTACAGCAGATAGAGAGATAAACGAATGATTATCCTAAAAAATCCGTTCACTTCTTCATCCGCTGTTGTCTCAATCCGTAATTTCCCACACTCCAATAATACCAGCACAGCCCCAAAAAGGGGATAAGGAGTTTTTGTTTATGTCTACCTATGGGGGTCAGCAAGTGGTGGATGTTTTGCAGCGACAGGGGGTACAGTTCCTCTTTACCCTGTGTGGCGGCCATATTTCCCCTATTTTGGTGGCGGCCGAGGCGGCAGGGCTGCGGGTGATTGATGTGCGCCATGAAGCGACGGCTGTTTTTGCTGCGGATGCGGTGTCCCGATTAAGCGGTGTGCCTGGTGTGGCTGTGGTGACGGCCGGCCCCGGTGTAACCAACAGCATCACGGCTATTAAAAATGCCCAACTGGCCCAATCACCGCTTATTCTCCTGGGGGGGGCCACGGCTACGATTCTTAAGGGGCGGGGTTCGCTGCAAGATATTGACCAGATGGCTCTGATGCGGCCGCATGTCAAGGTGTGTGTTGCCGTCAAAACAGTGACCCAAATCATCCCCACCCTGGAAAAGGCATTTGCCGCAGCCCAATCCGGTGTGCCTGGCCCGGTATTTGTAGAGCTGCCCCTGGATTTGCTGTATCCGGAAGAGACAACCCGCCAATGGTACGCCGCCGATATGCCCAAAGGGGATGATTGGGGCAGTCGGGCCACCCGATGGTACATTCAGAGGCATCTGGATCGGCTGTTTGCCGGGATGGGGGAGACCCCCGCGGCCGCGCCAGCTATCACCGTGCCCCAATTCACCCAGCGGCAGTTGAGCCAGGTGGTAGAGCAGTTGCAAAGGGCGGAGCGGCCCGTTTTAGTGGCCGGCAGCCAGGTGGTACAAATAGCCCCGGATGCGGCCGCGACCCAACAGGCTATCCTCAATCTCAACATCCCCACCTACCTTTCTGGCATGGCGCGGGGGCTGTTGGGGCATGACCCGCTCCACCTGCGTCATCAGCGGAAGGAAGCCCTGCGGGAAGCAGACTTGGTGATTTTAGCGGGAGTGCCGTGCGATTTTCGCCTGGGGTATGGCAATCACATCAACCGCCGGGCCACCCTTGTCTCCATCAACCGGAGCCTGGAGCAGTTGGGCAAAAACCGCAAACCGGACATCGGGGTATTGGCTGAGCCAGGGGCGTTTTTGCGCGCGGCCGCGGCCGCGCTAACGCCAGAAAATAGCCGTTGGTCGGTCTGGCATGAGACGCTGCGCCAGCGCGATCATCTGCGGGATGAAGCGATCCGGCAGCAGGCAGCCCAGGTCACAACCTATATCAACCCGCTGGACCTCTGCCTGACTCTGGAGCAGATGATTGGTTCGGATGCGGTGCTAATCGGCGATGGAGGAGATTTTGTGGCCACGGCAGCTTATACGGTGCGGCCGCGAACCCCGCTTTCCTGGCTTGATCCTGGCCCGTTCGGCACGTTGGGGGTGGGGGCCGGTTTTGCTCTGGGAGCCAAATTGTGCCGCCCAGAAGCTGAAGTATGGCTGTTGTATGGGGATGGGGCATGTGCTTATTCCCTGGCTGAGTTTGACACTTTTACCCGGCACCATCTGCCGGTCATCGCTGTGGTGGGCAATGATGCCGCCTGGTCACAAATTGCCCGCGATCAGGTGGTCTGGTTTGGCACAGCCGTCGGGACACAGCTTACGCACACTGATTACCATGCGGCCGCACAAGGGTTTGGTGGGCGAGGGTATAAACTGGACAACCCGGCCGATTTATTTACCACTTTGCAGCAGGTCAAACAAGACGCCGCCCAGGGACACGCTGTTCTCCTCAATGTGCTGCTAGGCGCAACCGATTTCCGCAAAGGCTCTATTTCCATATAAATTTTTGCCCCTTATGCCTCTTCTCCCGTTTAATATTCCTGCGGCGTTGGCCGAAAAAATCGCCGGTTATACCTGGGAGCGCAATACTCTGGGCATGTCAGCAGAGTGGGTGCTGCATTTGCCGCACCCAACCCAACCCGCGTATTATCTCAAAGCCAGCCCAGATATGTCAGGGGTGTAAGCCTGTTCTTAAGTCCCCCTGGCTATGATGACACCCAGAAACAGCCTGGTTTAATATTGCCGTTTGCCTGATGCTAACGGATACCCATGCTATTTATCCTTCATCATTCGTAACTACTAACCCTCTCTGGTGATACAACCTTCCGAAGGTTTCGTTGCCAATGATCACCAGTGGAGAAAACCTTCGGAAGGCTTAATAGTTACCATCATTCACCTTTCATACTTCCTCGGAGCTTCTCTTATGGATTTATCAATCATCATTCCCTGCTTTAACGAAGAAGAAAGCATGGGGCAGTTACAAAGCAAGCTGTTGCCCGTTGTTCGTGATCTGGCCCAAAGCCGCACGGTAGAAATTGTCCTGGTAGATGATGGCAGCGCGGATAATACCTGGGCCCTGATGCAGGAGACGTTTGGGACTTTGAATGAGGCCAATGTGACGGTTCGGCTGGAGAAGCACCCCCGCAATATGGGGTTGGGGGCGGCCATACGGACAGGGTTCGCGGCCGCAACCGGGGACATCATCATCACCACAGACAGCGATGGCACCTACAAGTTTAGTGAAATCCCATCCCTGCTCAGTTACATGACCACCGATATTGACATCGTAACCGCTTCCCCCTACCACCCACAGGGGGGGGTAGCCGGGGTGCCCCAATACCGGCTTATCCTCAGCAAAGGATCATCTTTTATCTACCGGCTCATTGTCAACTGGCGAATCTACTGTTATACCGCCCTTTTCCGAGCCTACCGGCGAGAAATTATAGAGACCATCCCGTTCCATGCTGATGGTTACCTGGCCGGCACTGAGTTCATGGTAAAGGCAATGATGGCTGGTTATCGCGTAGCCGAATATCCCACCGTTTTACATCAACGAAATTTTGGCGTCTCCAAAGCCAAAATCGCCCGCACCATCAAAGCTCACCTGCAATTCCAGGGTACCATCTTACTCAACAAACTCAACATCTTCGCCCGTAAGCAGCCCAAACCCCGGCCTATGCCGAGGGAGAAAATGGGATATTAAGGGCTGCGTACTGAGGCTCCCCTGCTTACTGCTTATTATCACCGAGGTACTCCCTATGAAAATCATCTCTATTGTCGGGGCGCGGCCAGAATTTATCCAATCCTCGTCTGTCAGTCGGGCGCTGCGGCCGCGACACCAGGAAATACTCGTCCACACCGGCCAACATTATGATTACCAAATGTCCCAGGCCTTTTTTGATGAGTTAGAAATCCCCCCCCCTGATTACAATCTGGAAGTTGGCTCTGGCCAACATGGGCAGCAAACAGCCCAAATTTTAGCTCGCTTAGAAGAAGTGCTGTTGGCCGAACAGCCTGACCTGGTCATTATTCGGGGAGATACCAACTCCACCCTGGCTGGGGCCCTTGCGGCCAGTAAACTACACATCCCCCTGGCCCACATCGAAGCCGGGGAACGAAGCTATGACCGGCGAATGCCGGAAGAGATCAACCGGGTCGTCTCCGACTCCATTGCCGACATGCACTTTTGCGTCAGCCAGGCGGCTATTAGTAACCTGGCCCGTGAAGGAGTGAGTAACTGTGTTCATTGGGTGGGTGATGTGATGTATGACGCCATGATTTTTAACCGCCCCATCGCCTACCGTAACTCCAGCGTTGTAGAAAACCTGGGCTTAACCCGGAATGGGTACGCCCTGGTCACGGTTCACCGGGCAGCCAATACAGATGATCCGGCTCGCCTGAGCCAGATTGTCAACATTCTCAACCACGCCCCGGAACCGGTCATCTTCCCGGCCCATCCACGTACTCGAAAAGCGTTGACCCACCTGGGCGCAGCCTTTGCCGAACACGTGCGGGTCATTGATCCGGTCAGCTACTTTGACATGATTGTTCTGGAAGATAACGCTCGCCTCATCGCTACGGATTCTGGTGGGGTGCAGCGGGAAGCCTATTTCCTGAGTAAGCCATGCCTTACCTTGCGTGATGAAACAGAGTGGACAGAAACGGTAACAGCCGGTTGGAATCGCCTCATGCCTCTGGACCTGGCGACTGTCCTGGATGCCTGGCAGCATTTCACCCCTCCTGCGGAGCAGCCACCGATTTTTGGTGAGGGGAAAGCAGGGGAGCGGATTGGTCAATTGATAGAAGAAATTATGTGTTAGGAAGGGTGCAGGATGAAAGTAGGCATTGTTGGGGCTGGCATTATGGGCATTAGCCTGGGCTATTTCTTGACCCAAAAAGGGGTTGAGGTAGAAATTTTTGAATCCACCGGAGACATCGGTGGGTTGGCTGGGCCATTACAGCTAGAGGATGGCACTGAGGTGGACCGGTATTACCATACTATTCTCTCCAGTGATCGCCATTTGGCGTCGCTGTGTCAGGAGTTAGGCATTTCTGACCGGATGCGGTTTAATGAGACGAAGATGGGGTTTTATTATAACAACCGCATCTATTCCATGAATAACATTATTGAGTTTTTGCGCTTCCCACCACTGGGATGGATTGACCGTTTCCGTCTGGGGGTAACGGTACTGGCGGCCCAGATGGTGCGGGATTGGCGTAAGTTAGAGAGTGTTAGTGTTGAGGCCTGGCTAAACCGATGGGGAGGCCATAACACTTTTTACAACATCTGGCGACCACTGCTAAAAGCCAAGTTTGATGGGGGGTTTGATAACGTGCCGGCCACCTGGATATGGTCACGACTGGTGCGGATGAAATCTACCCGTGAGGGGGCCAGTCAAAAGGAAGAGGCCGGCCACCTCATCGGTGGCTACCGGACGCTGTTGGAAGCGATGGCTGAACGGATTGAAGCGGCCGCGTCCCATATTCATTATCACACTCCGGTTGAAGAAATCGTCATCGAAAATGGTCAGGCTACCGGGCTGCGTGTCAGAGGGGAGTTCCGCCCTTATGATGTCGTTGTCAACACTACCCCCACCGGGATTTTCACCCGCCTCATCCCCAACGCCCCAGAGTCATACCATACCTTCCTCAAACAGCAGCAATATTTGGGGGTTATTTGCCCCATTCTGGTCTTAGACAAACCATTAACCAGCTATTGGACGATTAACATTACCGATGACACCATCCCGTTCACTGGCATTATCGAAACCACCAGCTACATTGATCCCCAATATGTGGGAGGGCATCATCTGGTTTATCTGCCCAAATATACCGCCCCTGGCAGTGAATGGCAGCAAAAAAGTGATGAGGAGTTGAAAACGATCTGGCTGGATTATTTGCGGAAAATGTTTCCTAACTTTGATGTTAGCTCTATTCGTTACTTTGTGATGAACCGGACTCCCTTTGTGGAGCCGCTGCACGGGCTGAACGATATGGATAAAATCCCTGATTTCCAGACCCCTGTAGGTAATTTATTTCTCTCGACAACCGCCCAAATTTACCCTGAATTAACTAATGGGGAATCGGTTACCCAGTACGCTCGCCGCACGGTAGAATTGATATTGAAGCGGTGACGGTCGAAGCCCTCACAAACTCATAAAGGGTGACTTATGCAGATTGAGGCAAGTAAAGATAGACCAATAGCTATTGGCCGGGTTGGGTGGGGGCTGCTTGCGGCCGCACTCTTCTTTCTCATCTTCTTCAACCTGGGGAATTACCCGGCCACCTGGTTCGATGAAGGCTCTCACCTGCACGTTCCCAAAACGCTGGTGCAATATGGTGTTTATGCCGATATCAGCAGTGATGGATTTCGTTACTTTGGCCCAACACTAGGGGTAGGGCCGACAGTACTGCTGCCCATTGCCTTGATGTTTAAGGTGGCCGGCATCGGACTGGTACAGGCACGGCTGGTGATGGGGCTGTTCCTGCTAGGTACCGTTTTTGCTTTCTACAAATTGGCCGATACGCTTGGCGGACGCTCTCTGGCTTTGGTCGCGGCCGCGCTATTTCTTACCTCACGGCTCATTGGCACCTTAGAGTATGGGCGACAAGTGTTAGGCGAAATCCCCGGTTTCATGTTCATCGCCCTGGCTTTCTGGCTCTGGTATGCCGCCTGGGAAAACGCAAGCTATGGCCGTCTGGTTCTGGTAGGGCTGCTCTTTGGGTTGGCTACCGTAACCAAACAACAATATTTGTTAGTCTTAGCCCCTACCTTAGGATTGGCCTGGATTAGTAACTGGTTTTACTACCGGCAAAAACCCCATCTCCATTTCCTCATTCCTGGTATCCTGACGGCTGCCTGTTATGCCGTCTGGCAGGTTATCATTGTTATAGCCCTGGCTCCTGGCAGCGCAGCCGAAAATTTTCGCCTGCTCAGTGAAGCGGCGGGTGGAGCCGCCTTTGTTTTTAACCCCGGCATCATGGCCGAATCAATCCGCCAACTGACCAGCCTTAATCTGTTTCTTGGTTTTCTCTTACCCGTTTTGCTCTATAATTTTTTCCTCATTTTGCCACGCAGCCAGCAAGGTCAGCAGTGGGGCATTCTTTATATTTTAGTCATTGCCAACCTGGCCTGGTATATCGTTTCCATTGGCTGGATTCGTTACGCTTATGCCGGGTTAGCTGTAAGTACCCTCTTTACCGCCCGCTTTTTTCTAGTCCTGACCAACAATTTTAATTTCTTAGAGGATGTGCGGCGGCTGTGGGCTGTTGTCTGGGGCAAAACGCAGGATAATTTGCCTGCATTGGCCCTGCGCCTGACTTTGGCCCTCTGGTTGGTGACGATGATTGCCCTACCTCTGGCCCAAAATGGGCGCAACATTGCCCTGACCCGCACGAACGCGGCCGCGCAGATGGCCCATTACCTCAACCAAACCTTACCCACTTCCACCATCATCGAAACCTGGGAGCCAGAAATTGGCTTTCTCACCGATCATGCGTTTCATTATCCACCCTCTGGCACACTAAACCTCTCCGTCCAGCAAAAATTCATGGACGGGCCTCCTGTTGCGGCTCAGTATAACTTCCGTGAATATGTGGCAACCGATTATGTTTTGGTTGGAACCTTTGCTACCTGGATTGAACTTTACACCCCCGAACAATTAGCCCCTGAATACGCCCCTATTGCCCAGTACGGCCCATACATTTTGTATGAACGGGTAGGGAAGTAGGCAACTTTGCAAGCCCCATCTCCCATTCCCCCACCCCCACAATGTGCCATCTTGCCTTTCTTTGGGTATGCTTAACGGGATGAAACCGCGACGTTTTTGGCCCATTTTGCTGCTTATAATTTTCTCTTTTGCCTGCGCTTTGTTAGGTGAACCAGAGCGGCCGCAAGTGCCAACCCCCGCTCCGGCCTTACCAACCCTACCCCCGGTGGAAATCAGTGTGCAGGAAGCCCTGGCAGCTGGGCAAACATTGCCTGTTTTGGATGGGAATAGTGGGAGTATTGGCGGTGGCGGGGGGGCTGCGGCCGCTGTCCAAACTGGTCAAGTTGTCCCAGCCGTAGACCCAGAAATTTTGTCTCTGCTGAATGAAGTATCGCAGCAAAATTTGCAAGCCTATGTCCAGACATTGAGCGGGTTTGGCACCCGCCACCCCTTTAGCGACACCCAATCAGAACAGTTTGGGGTGGGGGCCGCCCGGCGCTGGCTGTTCCGAGAGTTTGAGACCGTTGGTCGCGGCCGCTTACAAGTCCGTTTTGATGATTTCACCCTCAATCCAGCCAGCTCTGGCGGCTTCGCCTTCCCGCAACAAAATGTGATTGCTACTCTGCCCGGCAATGGCAGCTACCCGGGCACTATTGTTCTGATGGCCCATTATGATTCCCGCACTATTGACCCGTTTGACGGACAAAGCAGCGCCCCAGGAGCCACCGACAATGCGTCAGGGGTGGCTATTCTGCTAGAAATTGCCCGGCTGATGAGCGGCCGCACCTGGAATCAGACCATCATCTTTGCGGCTTTTGCCGCTGAAGAGCTACAAACCCAGGGAAGCCGCCATTTCGTCACCAACGCTTTTGCCACCGGGCTGCAAATTGATTTTGCCATCAACAACGACATCGTAGGAGGGCGGGCCGGGACCCCCCAGGCCGTCCGCCTTTTTTCCCCAGGGCCAGATTTATCTGTTTCGCGCCAATTTGCCCGCTATTTCCATTACATCAACGCTCTGTATGCTCCTGATTTCCAAATTATTCTTGAAGATGGGGGGGACCGGCCGCAGCGATATAGTGATCATCGAGAATTTTTTGCCGTTGGCATACCGGCTTTACGTCTGACGGAACCAAATGAGGATACCTCTGTACAGCATACCAGCCGAGACACCTTTGATCGATTGGATTATGGGTATATGGTGCAAATCACCCGGTTGAATCTGGCGGTATTGGCGAACCTGGCCGGGGCCCCCGCTCGTCCAGAATCACCGATTATTGCCCCAATGGCCACCCCTGGCTCTTATCTGTTGACCTGGCCCAAAGACAACGCGGCCGCAGGCTATGTTTTCTCATTTCGCCGGCCTGGCATTCCTCATTATGAAGCGTTTTATTATGTAACGGCTGAACAGGCGGGCAACATCGCCCTAAACGGGCTTGACCCCCAGGCCCGGTATGCGTTTAGTATGGCCGCTCTGGATAGCAGTGGCCGGCTTAGCGGCTTCTCCCCTGAAACTATCCTTGGCCCCCCATAGCGTTTGTTTAGAATCAACCAGGCAGAGAGGTGCCAATATCAGTCACGGCTAAAATTAACCTCATCGTGCCTCATCCCCATCTGGCTGACGTCATAACCAGGCAAGGCGGATACTGCTTTCCGAAAATCGCCATCATGGAGAAGGTCAAGCAGCGGCCGCAGCAGTTCCCCCTCCTCATATTCCACCGGTATCACCAGGTCGTACCGCTCCTGAGCCAGGGGGACAAAATCAAGCTGTAACGCTCGTGCGGCCGCCACTACCCCTAACCCCATGTCAGCCGTACCACTGGCAATGGCGGCGGCCACCGCCAGATGGGTATACTCTTCACGTTCATACCCAACCACCTGTTCTGGAATAATACCCCGCCGCCCCAGCTCATAATCCAACAACACCCGCGTCCCGGCACCCCGCTGCCGATTAGCCAACCGGATGTCTGGGCGGGCAACGTCTTCCCAACCCTTGATCCCTTTGGGATTGCCTGACGGGATAATCCACCCCTGCTCCCGCCCCACCAGCGTGATCAACAGCACCGGCCGCTCTGGTAAATAACGGTGGATATAACTGACGTTGTATTCGCCACTGTCTGGGTCGAGCAGGTGGGAACCGGCCAGATGGGCTTCCCCTCGGCGCAGGGCCACCAACCCCCCGACACTGCCCACATTGGCGGAACTGAGTCTGCGGCCGCGCTCAGCTAAAAATTGGGCCATTAAATCCAACGTCAAATCATGGCTGCCAATACATAAAATAGTTCGCTCAATCTCTGGCACGGTACGGTACAAGTGGACTGTCACCTGTGCCCCCGCCTCTTCCCCTTCACTAAAACGGGGAACCCGCACAAGGCCATCGGCCCGTACCAGAGAGCTGATCACGCCCGCCCCCCGGCTGATTGGGGTCGCCAGCACCTTATTGCCTACTTTCCCCACAGCCACCCGCACAAAATCATCATCACCAGTGTGGGAAACCAGTTTGCGAGTTAAATTGGCCTGAAGCGTTGGCGGCTCATAAGCTGGCTGTCCCTGCCACCGGGCTAATAGTGGCTCAACGAATATCTCACCGGTGAGGGCAGCACTGACGGGGTAACCGGGGACGCCGATGATGGGAGTAAGGGGAGATTGGGAGATTGGAGACTGGGGATTGGAGACTGGGGACTGGAGACTGGGGACTGGAGATTGCTCACTGCTCACTGCTAACTGTTCCCCCCTCTCTATCAACCCCAAAATCACCGGGTGCCCCGGTCGCACGGCAACGCCGTGAACCAGGAGTTGGCCTAGCTGCTGCACAATGTGGGCGGTGTAATCTTTGCTTCCGGCAGATGAACCGGCGTTGACCAAAATGAGATCATGGGTCGCGGCCGCATCCCGCACCGCAGCCAAAATCGCCTCGAACTCATCCGGTACAATGGGCCAGCGGGTTGGCAACCCTCCCCACTGTTCCACCTGCGCCGCCAAAACAAGGGAGTTGAACTCAATGATTTGGCCGGGATGGAGATGGGGAAACTGAGAGAGTGCGGGAGTGGAAGATGGCAACTGCTCCCTGCTCCCGGCTAACTGCTCACTACTCACCAGTTCTGACCCGGTGGGAATGACGGCCACACGCGGCCGCCGGTAGACAGTAACGGTGGCGTGACCAGAGCCAGCGATAGCCCCCAGATCAATGGGGCGGAGTTTGTGGTTAGCCGGTAACACCAGTTCGGTGGCGACCATATCCTCACCCAGCGGCCGCACATGGCTCCAGGGAGCCAGGCTGGCGCGCAGGGAAACGGCCAGACCATCGTCAGAGGGCTGGGTGTGTTCAATCATCACCACCGTGTCGGCCCAGAGAGGCAAAGGTGCCCCGGTATTAACCGCCTGTGCCGGGCGTACTCCAGGGGCAATATCTTCCCAGGTTTCGGCCAGGGTGAATGAGATAGGAGTGGTTTCACTGGCCCCAATGGTGTCACGGGCGCGGAGAGCATACCCATCCATGGCGCTGGCGTGGTAATGGGGGGCAGATATTCTGGCCCAAACCGGTTCGGCCGTCACCCGACCTAACCCCTGGCTGAGAGGGATAGTTTCTGTGCCCAGTGGCTGCCACAAAGAAGCTGATTGGAGCGCGGCCGCAAACCGGGGCCAGGCTTCATCTAGCGGGAGATCTTCGAGGTAGATGGTACGTTTCATAGCGAGATGGAGAGATTGAGAGACTGTTCATCCGTCATCACTCATTAAAGGGCAAAAATAGCTTGAGCCACCCTGGATTAGGCTATACAGCCCTGACAGCGGGCGAATGTAGTATAACGTAATTCAACCTGGGGTATCAATGTGGCAAGGTCGGCGTATGGGTGTAAGGGTTTAGTAAGGAAGTTGTAACGGTTATTCAAGCGAGATTTAACGATCCAAACGTAAGGTTATAACAGACGCATGTGGTCAAAAATAGTTGTTGATCCTTTTTAGGGACCACCCAAGGAGTAGACCTGATGAAAAAATTAACCCTGATTTCCTTGACGCTAATTCTGATGCTGCTGTTAGCCGCCTGTTCAGGTTCGTCATCTGGCAATGAAGCGCCTGCCAGGAACGCGGCCGCGATAGAAGACAAAACAGACGACGTCATGATGGATGACAAAACCGATGACACCATGATGGATGATAAGATGGACGAGGCCATGATGGAAGAGAAGACCGACGAAACCATGATGGATGATAAGGCTGATGATGCTATGCTGGATGATAAGATGGACGACATGGCCGACCGCCCTGCCTGGCAGCATATCAGCCTGACCAACGTCCGCACCGGAGAAACCTTCACCCTGGCCGATTTTGCTAGCAAAACTGTGTTTGTAGAGCCAATGGCAACCTGGTGCAGCAACTGCCGCCGCCAACTGGGCAATGTTAGTGCCGTACGCAGCCAATTTGGGGAGGACGTTGTTTTTATCGCCCTGAGTGTGGAAACCGCCCTCACCGACGCCGAGTTAAAGGCTTATACTGATAGCACCGGCTTTGATTGGATTTTTGCTGTCGCCACCCCGGAACTGTTGCGGGAACTGGCCGCTCTTTACGGACAAACCGTTGTTAATCCCCCTTCTACTCCCCACTTCATCATCCGTACTGATGGCTCTACCACCGACCTGGCAACAGGGATTAAGAGTGTGGACACCCTGGCAGCCGCGATTCGGGAAGCACAGTGAAGGAGAAGATTAGAGATTGGAGATTGAGAGATTAAGCGAGTGAGTCAATGTCCACCACTCACTCGCACACTCGTATACTCGCCCCAAACCACCTATGCCCCAGCTACTTGAAGCATTTATCCTCGGCAATAGTGCCATTTTGACCAATGTGTGTATTTTGCCTCTTTACCCTGGGTTGATCGCGTTTCTGGCCGGGCAGGCGCAGAGCGAAAAAGGGCAAAAGGCAACCCGCTGGTTGGGGATCCTGGTGTTGGCAGGAATTCTAACCTTGATGACTGTTGTTGGGCTGCTGCTCTATTTGGGGCAAAAGTCGTTTAGCGCGATTTTGCCCCTGCTGCTGCCCTTTATTTACGGGGTGGTTATTTTGTTGGGCCTGCTAATGGTCAGCGGCCGCAACCCGTTTGCCCGGTTAAGCGTCTCCCAGGCCCCCGTGCTAAGCAATCCGTATGCCGGGGCTTACCTGTATGGCTTGCTTCTGGGGCCAATGACGCTTCCCTGTGCCGGGCCATTGGTAGTGAGTGCGTTTCTGTTAGGAGCAGGCAGCTTTATGGACCTCACCAGCAGCCTGGCTTATTTCTTCGCTTTTGGGCTGGGGTTTGGTTGGCCGCTGGTGCTGCTGCCATTTGCGGCCGCACCCCTGCAACGTCGCTTTACTGGCTGGCTAACCCAGAATTACACCTTGCTCACTCGCTTTTCTGGGGTGCTGCTTATCCTCATTGGCCTGGTAGGAATTGTGTATGATTGGCTGCCGGGCATAAAATGAGGACTGAGGACTGAGGACTGAGGACTGAGGACTGAGGCCCATTCTACACCCTTATAACTTCATGGGTAAACCTTGACGCTGCCAGGGGCCAATGTTATAGTCTCATCCATTCTAGCCGACGCGCCCGCCCGTCGGCTTTTTTTGTGAACGGCTGTATTCATGGGAAGAGGAAAAAGGGGAACCGCTAAGACGCGAATAGGGCAAAGAGAATCTTTGGGCCATTCGTATCTTAATAGTGAAAGGCTCTCTTTTTAGTAGAGATTAGCTCTTATGGTCATCAACAATCGCCCTCAAGTTCGTTACCCACGCCAGGGGCCATCTTGTATGTTGGTGCTGGTGGTTATTTTTTTTGTCATTGCTGGCGTGACCCTCATCGTCAATGCCGATGAGGTACGTGAGGCGATCATTCCTACGGCCACACCTGAGCCAACTCGGAACGCCGTTGATCTGGCAGCTCGTGCTGATCGGCTGCGCCGGGATGGGCAAATTATCGAAGCAATCAGCCTGTATCAGGCGGCCGTCACCCAGGATGGCACGAATGTCCGTTTTTATCCCCCGCTCATTGAGTTATTGGTTTTGTTGGAGCGTGGGGAAGAGGCGGTTACGCTAATCCGCCAGGCAAACGAATTGGCTCCCGGTGATGAACAGGTGCTGTTAGCAATGGCGGCCGCGTACCTGGCGTATGGCAGCCGTCTTCAGGAAACCGGTTTTCGCACGGAGGCGATGCAAAATTATGACCTGGCCGACCGGGCCGCTCGTGATACTATCGCCGTCAACAGCAATATCGCGGCCGCTTACGCCTACCGCGCCCAGGCACTCCTGTATCAAAACATCAATAACTTATTTGAAGCCCAGGAGATGATCAACAAGGCGGTAGAGTTGGATGAGGATAATCGGATTGTGTTACGCGGCCGCGCCACCTTATTGGAGTATCAGGGGCAATATGAAGCGGCTGTTCGCATTTATGAGCAGCTAATGCGCGGGGCCAACAGCGATTTAGAGCGTGCCCGCCTCTCCCTTTCCATTGCTTATAACAACTTTGCTTTACGCAACACCCCAGGGGCGATCAACTATTTTAACGATGCCCTGGCCTATGATCCTAATAATGCCGACGCTTATGATGGGTTAGCTTATATGTATTTCCTGATTGGGGAATATCCCAGGGCCCAAAGCAACGCCGAGAAAGCGATTGAACTGGACCCAGAGATGGTACGGGCTAAAGCACGTTTGGGAGCTTCTTTGTTCCGCCAAAACAATTATGAGCGGAGTACAGGGGCGATTTTTTATCTGGAGCAGGCGGTGGCTAAATACGGCTCACCGGACATCACCACGGCGATTTATTTTAATATGTTGGGGCTGTCCTATGTGTATACCGATAATAAATGTGACCAGGCGCGGCCGCTGTTTGAGCAAGTTCAGGCAGCCATCCCTGACGAACCCAATTCTCTCTATGGGTTGGAGTTGTGCCGGGATATTGAGATAAGGCAGTAAGAGTACGGCAATGAAAAGTGGGAACTCAGAGGACTTAGGCTATTCCATACTCCTCCCTAACCTGGACAAGCCAGAACCGAATCTCGCGCAAAGGCGCAGAGGCGCGGAGAAAAAACCTCTGCGCCTCTGCGCCTCTGCGCGAGATTTTTTTGCTCACTGTACAAGAAGTTGACTCGTAAGGTACTATCCCTGTTTTTTCGTTCGTCGTTAGCCGATAATTTCTAATTTGGCAAAACTGGCAGCCAGTTTTTTGATCCCCTGCCCTGGAAAAGCCACGCTCACTTCTTCATCATTGCCTGTTAATTTACTTTCGATCACCATGCCTTCACCAAATTTGGCATGGCGCACTTTCTGCCCACTTTTATATTGGGCGGTGGTACGGGTCGGCCGTTCAGTCGCGGCCGCGTTGGGAGTAGGCAGCGGCCGCGACTGGACTGTCACTGGCTTTGCGGCCGCCCCCGCCCCTTCAGCCCAGTTATACCCCCGCGGAGTCGCGCTGGCCCGTGAGCCATAGGCGGACTGACTTTCCCCAGTCCAATTCCAACTGGTTGCTTTGGCTACCGTCGCTTTCCGGCGGGTAGCTGCATTTCCCCCACTGGTCAACTCGTCTGGGACATCATTTAAGAATCGGGACGGGTTATTGAGTTCAGATTCACCAAAGAAAGAGCGGCGAAAGGCATAAAAAAGATAAAGCCGCTCTTTAGCGCGGGTGATGCCGACATAAAACAGGCGGCGTTCTTCGTCTAAATCACCATCTTCCAGGGAACGGCTGTGGGGCAAAATCCCATCTTCCAGCCCGGTGATGAAAACGACAGGGAACTCTAACCCTTTGGCGGCGTGCAAGGTGAGCAAGGTCGGGGCCGAACTGTTTTCTTCCAGGTTATCTACATCAGCAACAAGGGCTACCTGCTCTAAAAATTGATAGAGGGGGGCAGTGGGGTCCGCGGCCGCGACATTACGCAGTTCTACCACATTGGCCCAGCGATCCCGCCCTTCATCCGTATCATCATCAATATAAGCCCGGTACCCCACCTCATGCAGCACCATATCTAATAGCTCCCCTACCCCCACCTGCTCACGCTGGGCTACCCACCCGGCCAACATTCGGGCAAACGGAAGCAGGGCATTAAGGGCACGGCTGTTAAAGGGATGCTGAATGTCTTGCTCTGTCGCCAGATGAAACAATGCTTCTCCCGGCTGCCACCCTTGCTGTTCCGCCCAGTTCCGTAAATCTTGCACCGTTTTATCCCCCAACCCCCGTGCGGGCACATTAATAATCCGGTTGAAGCTGATGCCATCAGCCAGGTTGTTGATGAGGCGCAGATAGGCAATAACATCTTTGACCTCTTTACGGCTATAAAAGCGCAAGGCTCCCACCAGCCGGTACGGCAAGTTGCGGCGTAGAAACGCTTCTTCCAGGGAGCGGGATTGAGCATTGGTACGGTACATGATGGCAAAATCACCTGGACCATACCCCTTTAACATTAACTCCTGAATGGTACTCACCACCATTTCTGCTTCTTCGGTATCGTTATACGCTTCGCTGATCTGGATTTTGGCCCCACCGCGCTTTTCGGTGAACAAATCCTTATCAATCCGGTTTTTATCCTGGCGAATGACCGCTTTGGCGGCATCCAAAATGAGCTGGGTGGAGCGGTAATTTTGCTCCAGCAGGATGAGGCGAGCATCTGGGTATTGTTCACGGAATCGTTGGATGTTGCGGATGTCGGCCCCACGCCATTTGTAAATGGATTGATCCGCATCCCCAACGGCGAAAATGTTGCGGTGCGCGGCCGCGAGCCGCTGCAAGAGGGCATATTGGGTCGTATTAGTATCCTGGAACTCATCCACCAAAATATATTGATACAACTGCTGGTACTTATGCAAAATATCGGGCCGCTCATCCCACAGCAGCACCACATTCAGCAGCAAATCATCAAAATCCATGGCGTTATTGGCTCGCAAAAGAGCTTGATATTGGGTATATACTCGTTTGGTAATTTCACTCACATAATTGGTGGCGGCATACAGTTCCGGGGTAATCATCTCATTTTTGGCTGAGCCAATAGCAGCCAATATTTTGCCGGGGGTAAACCGTTTTTCATCCAGGTTAAGGTCAGCCAATGCCTGTTTGATCACTTGTTTTTGATCATCGGTATCAAAAATAACAAATTCCCGGCTGTAATGGGTGAGATTATCAGCTTCCCGCCGTAAGATGCGGGCACAGGTTGAATGGAAGGTGCCCATCATCAACCCTTTGGGGTAGCCGCCCAGCATCTGTTCAATGCGGTGGAGCATTTCACGGGCGGCCTTATTGGTAAAAGTAACGGCCAGGATATGCCAGGGAGACAACCCCACTTCCTGGAGCAGATAAACGATGCGGTGGGTCAGCACCCGGGTCTTGCCGCTGCCGGGGCCGGCCATCACTAAAACGGGGCCAGGGTCGGCGGTTACGGCGGCTAATTGAGGTTCATTAAAACCGGCTAACAGATTATTCATTCGTTATTGTCCTACCATTTACAATTAGTGACTGGGGTCTGGCGTTTTTTGAGCTGACCACTGGTTATTACTGTATTGGTGTATTGGGTATTACCCGTGGTGAAATTAATTTTCGCCCAAGCCCAGTTAATGATTGCCGTGTTGTGGTGCGTTTGCCGAATCATTGACGATTGTGGCGGGCAACCCAGGGCTGAAAACCCGTCTGCTGTTACTGATCCCCCAATCTTACTACTACTACAACAATCTCCCAAACGAAAATAACCACGTCCAACAGTTCTCAATTTGCCCTAAAATGAATGTATGGGTGGGACAGGTGGGCCAGGATTTTGGTCAAACGGGAGCGTTTCGTTCCCATCTGTCTCGCCCCGCTTTGGCTGAAATGGAAGGGGTAAAGGGGGTGAGACAGGCGGGAATCAGGTTGAACCGTTTGACCCGGATGGTTGCCCGCCTGTCCCACCCCTACCACGGGTTTTAAATTGAGAATTGCTGAACCACATCCCCTGGCGCAATGGCTGGCGGCAAATGAAGATGCGGGTCTAAAAACAAAGGGGCTTTACGGTTTCGCGGAGTTTTATATGTTGAATGGCGAGTGATGGGGTCATTCTCGCAACTCCCAGTCGTCAGCGGCCCTAAGCTGGAGCCGGACCTGGGTGCTGTGGAAGGTGCTTTGCCCGGCCATGTCGGCCAGTTCATCAGAGGTGAGCCAGTTGACGTTGCGGCCGCCATGAGTTAACTTCTGCCACCGTCCTTTAGGAGAGGCTACCACCCCAGGCCGGACGTTCTCGGTGACAACTGCTTTCAGCTCACAATAACCGCGCTCATTCTCCAGCCGCACGTTATCCCCAGAGCGAATGCCGTGTGCGGCCGCGTCCTGGGGGTGTATCTCCACAAATGGCTCTCCCTCATGGCGCAGCAGCCCCGGCTGGTTGGCTAAACTGCTGGAGACAAAATGGTGCGCGGCCGCGGAGACAAGGATGAAGGATGAAGGATGAGGGATGAAAGAGCCGTTTCCGGGCGGTTGTGCGTTTGGACTGAGCGGGTCATCATCGGCGTCAGGGATAAAACCGGGCAGCGGATCAAGCCCCAGGTCAGCCAGCCGTTCACAAAACAGCTCCACTTTGCCGCTGGGGGTGGGGAAATGGCCGTCAGCAAACGGGATAGAGGCAGGCAGGTTGAGGGGGATGGTGTTCTCAGCTTTCAGCCGCTCCAGGGTGATCCCTTGTAGGGCTGGGGTATGAGCGGCCGTCGCCGCCAAAATTTCGGCGATGGCCTCATCCTCATTTTGTTGCAACCACGGTTCCGTGAAACCGAGCGCGGCCGCGAGCAATCGCATCAGTTCCCAATTACTCTTGCCCTCCCCCAGCGGGGCAATCGCCGGGGCGTTATAGGTGAGATAGGTATGCCCATAAGCCTTATGTAAATCTGTCTGCTCCAACTGGGACGTGGCTGGCAGCACAATGTCGGCATAATCCGCCGTATCAGTCATAAACAGTTCATGCACCACCGTAAACAGATCATCCCGCTGCAACCCCTGGAGAATTGGCCCGGTGTGGGGGTTAGATGCGGCCGGGTTGGCCCCAAATACAAACAGGGATTGGATGGGGGGATCATTCACCTCCCCCAGCAGGGCAGCTCCCAACCGGTTCATATTGACCGACCGACCAGGGGGGGGACACTCAGCCCAGTGGTTCATGGCCTCACTGTCCCACCGAATAGAGCCGCTGGTGCTGTAAGCCAGTCCCCCCCCGGCCACCCCATATTGACCGGTGATGGCCGGCAAGGCACAAATGGCCCGCACCGTCTGCCCCCCGCGCCGGTTACGTTGGAGACCATCGGCTATTTTGATGAGGCCGGGGCGCAGGGTGCCATACAGCCGGGCCAACTCCCGGATGTCACCCTCTGGCAAGTCAGTCAGGGCAGCCACACGTTCCGGGGGATAATCAGCCAGCCGTGCCCGCAGCTCTGGCCAACCAATGGTGTATTGTTCCAACCAGTTTTCATCCTGCCACCCTTCAGCTACCAGCAGATGGGCCACGCCTAAGGCCAAAGCCCCATCGCTGCCCGGTCTGGGGGCGATGTGCCAATCAGCTCCTCTGGCTGTTTTGGTGCGGCGGGGATCAATGACTATCAGTTTGCTGCCGTTTCGTTGGGCGGCTTTGAGGTGGGGCATGAAATGGGGAGCGGTGGTAGCCGGATTGTGCCCCCAGATGATGATTAATTGGCTGTGGCGGACATCCTGGTACGCCTGGCTCTGGCGTATGCCCAGAGTCATTTCGACGGCAAACTCCGCGGCCGCGCCACAAATTGTGCGCTTTAGTTGACTGGCCCCCAGCCGGTTCCACAACCGGGCGCTGCTTACCCCCATCTGCACCAGCCCCAAAGTGCCGCTGTAGCTGTAAGGCAAGATCGCTTCCGCTCCATAGGTGGCAATGATCTGCCGCCAGCGGTCTACAATCTCGCCGATGGCCTCATCCCAGGTGATACGTGCCCACTGCCCACGGCCCTTTGGGCCAACGCGGCGCAGAGGGTAAAGCAGCCGCTCTGGGTGGTAGACATGGTTCAGGTAAGGGCGAACTTTAGCGCAGAGCCAGTTGTCGGTGATGGGATGGGACGCGGCCGCATAAAAAGCCACCGCCCGCCCGCCCTCAACCTCCGTCACCACTCCACACGTATCCGGGCAGTCATGCGGGCAGGCCCCATAAACCAGTTGTCGTGTCATAGATCACCAGAGAATATCTACCACACCTGAATGTGTAATCGTCAAATCTTGGGTAAGTAAATAGGTTTTTTGACGGGTTACGGTTAAAAAAGCGGCCGTCCTTACGATCAGCTATCATGGATCTCAGGGATAATCGTGAGTTCGAGACTTTTCTAGATGATCTGCGTGGTAAGGGGATAAATAGTCACATGGGGAGCGGCGTGTACAGCCTGCCACAGATTAGTTACCGCAGGAATGCGTATACGACCCTTTTCGACAATAAATAATGCTTCTGCCAGGGCAATGATGGGTAATATTAATTGATTTTCAACATTACTTAAAACTGCTTTTGCCTTTGTTCCTAATTTAGGATTTCCTTCCAAAAACCAGATAAGCGCATGAGTATCTAGGACATATTTAACCATCTAATTCCTCATTAGTAGGGTACCATTCCGCTAATTGAAAATCATCTTCATTAGAAAGTCGCCCAACACTAAAGATACCATAACGCCACAATGGGCATGGTTCCGTTGGTTTATTTGTTACCAACTGCTCTACAAGTTGTTGACTCAACAAAACACGATCGTGAATGGACAAATGGCTAACTTGTTCAATGATTTTGCCTATTACCAGATTATCTGTTGACATCACTTGCCTCATCTGTTTGGTTCAGATGCGCATACCCGAATAGCTACCAGAATTTTACCACTTTGGTCAAGGAAAGCATATCTATCAACCAATTTGTCATGGGGTGTTTCATTTCAGTTGAAGAAGAGAACACGGATTTAGGGCATTTACGGGTTTTTCTAGGGCAGATAAATCCGCTAATCCTGCTCATCCATATTCTAAGTTAACTGCCCCAACTTAGTTGAAACACACCCTTTGCATAGTAGCCATTGCCAAGAAAGTCGCGTGCTGCAACAGGCTGATTATCTAGCCACGCGGGCTAACCGTGGCAGTCGGGAAAAATTATTGGCCGTTCTTGCCAAAGCTCCTGATGTAGAACCAGAAGAAGAAGATAAACTCTAAATCAGGGTCTTGGGAAGGTATGCTGATGAACGATAGTTTGGTCTGGGAGCAGGTGAACGAAGTTATAGCCAGGGGGATGTTCGGGGTCAAAACCAATCACATCGGCGTTGGGCCAGCCGGAGAATTGGGAGAACAGGCTGGCAGCCCCGACATGCAAAATGCCATCCTGAACAATCTGCACGTTTTGATGAATATGCCCATAAAACACCCCTCGAATCCGCTCCCGCACCGGCACCAGGATTTTCCGCAGCTGCTCCCCGTTGACGATGTTCATGTAGGCATCAATCCAGGTAGAGTTGATCGGGACAACTGGATAATGAAGAAAGAGGGTGAGAGGGGGGCCGGGCTGGCGAATTTCGCGGCGCACAAAATCAAGCTGCTTTTGCGTCAGCCAGCCGTGGGGGTCAATCTCATCTTCGGCGCGGGCATCCACCACCATAAACCGATACCCTTTCACATCAAAGGTATAGGCTAACAGTTCGGGGTCATCATACGCATCCTGTTTTGGCCCCATGGGGAAATAGTGGTGTAAATCACGGGCGCGGTCATGGTTGCCGGTGACGTAATAAGCGGGCACATTAAGCCGGGACATCACTTCGGCGGCTAATTCATACGAAGCTGGATGGGGGTCGGTGACAACATCGCCGGTGTGGATAACAAAATCAGGGGGTTGGGGTAAATTGTTGATGATCTCGACCGCTTTCTCCAGGCAGGGCAAGGCGCGATGACCGTGCCGGGCGTAGTCAACGGATGGGCCGATGTGGGAATCGGTTATCTGGACAAAATAGACGGACTCCGTTGGCTTGTAAGGCTTGAGGGATTCAGCCGTTATTCGAGGGGTCACAACAAATACTCGTAGGAACTGGGGAGAAATGGGGGAGCTAAGGGGTATAAAGGGGGTGAAGCGTGATGCGTGACCGGAATCACGCATCACGCTTCACGTTTATCACGGCGCGGCCGCGACGATCACATCTTTCACCACATCCACCAGGCTGGCAATAGAGCTTTCCATCAGGCCAAAGTAGCCAGACGGAGCAATACCAATCCAGACAATAAACAGGATAAAGGAGAGCATAATCGCCAACTCCCCGCGAGTCATGTCCCGCAGCTTCTTATTTTCGGGATTGTCCAATGGCCCCATAAACACTTTTTGGAACATCCACAGCAGGTAAACGGCCGCCAGAATAACCCCGGTAGTGGCAAAAGCAGTATAGATCCAGGGGTGCGGCCCATAAGAGGCGGCCCCCATTGAGCCGAGCAGAATGGTAAACTCACCCACAAACCCATTCAACCCTGGCAGCCCCATACTCGACAGCACCACAATCAAGGAAAGGGCACTAAACACTGGCATCGCTCGCCAGATACCGCCAAATTGGGACATATCGCGGGTGTGCCGCTGCTCATAGAGGACACCGACCAGGAAGAATAAGGCCCCAGTGCTGAGGCCATGATTCACCCCTTGTAAAATCCCCCCGGCAATCCCCTGCTCATTCAAAGAGAAAATACCGAGCATGACAAAGCCCAAATGGCTGACACTGGAATAAGCCACCAGCTTTTTTACATCGGTCTGGGCAAAGGAGACAATCGCCCCATAAATGATACCGATAATCGCCAAGACAGCGATGAGCGGGGCGTAATGGGCTGACGCTTCTGGGAACAGCGGCAAATTAAAGCGGACAAAGCCGTAAGTACCCATTTTCAGCAAGACCCCGGCCAGGATAATGGAACCAGCCGTTGGGGCCTGAGTATGAGCATCGGGCAGCCAGGAGTGGAACGGGAACAGGGGTACTTTGATGGCAAAGGCGATAGCAAAACCGAGGAAGAGCAGGTTCTGGGCATCGGCAAAAGCATCCCGATTGGCGATGAGAGCAGGCAAATTAAAGGTATCTAGCTGCAACCCCATGTACAAAATCGCCAGGAGCATGAGCAAAGAGCCGGCCATGGTGTAGAGGAAAAATTTGATCGAAGCGTACACCCGCTCTTTACCCCCCCAGATACCAATGAGGAAATACATCGGCACCAGGGTAAATTCCCAGAAAATATAAAAGAGGAACATATCTTGGGCCAGGAACACCCCTAACATACCCGTCTCCAGCAGGAGCATGAAGATGTAATATTGCCCTACCGACTCCTTAATGGACGGGAAAGAGGAAGCGATAGCCAGCATGGAGATAAAGGTGGTGAGCAGCACCATGAGGATGCTTAACCCATCTATGGCCAGGTGGTAGCTGATGCCAATGGTGGGAATCCAATCGTAGGGGCCGGCGTTTAACTGCAAGCCGCTGACGCTGCTCCGGTACATGCCTAATACCACCAGGGAGATGATAAAAGTGATGATGGATGTCCACAAAGCGATTTGTTTGGCCGCTTCGTCGGTTTCCCGTTTGGTCACTTTTAACATGAGCATAGCAGCTACACCAATGACCGGGAAGAAAGTTAGGATTGTTAAAATCGAGTTCTCCATAGTTTGTTGCCTCTAAATCATTTGCGATACCATTCAACGTGTTCGCAGGTATCTTATTTCTGGACAATCACCTGCCACTGTTATGGGTAACTTGCGGATGGAGTAGGTTCATTGATGTCACTGCCTGGCGGGGTTGCTGTTGGCAAAGTGATGGCCACAGAATCAACAAATTGATAAGCCAGGAAATCAAAATATATTGACCCGTTATTGGCATCCAGAAAAATCAACTTAGAACCAGTCTGTCCAATTATCCTTAAGGCTCCTGTCTCAGTTTCAGTAATGTATAAGCCAGTTACCGTTTTCCCATTTGGCCAAACGGTCATCACATAAACTGCGCCATGTTGGGTTTGATTAGCCCCAGGTTGGCGATAATCGGGTAACAGCAGTCCAGCATATACCCTTATTAGTTTATCATCCACCATATCTTGCCAGATGTTTTCTATAGCTACACGGCGAGGTGGGTGGACAACAAATAATTCACCTTCATCTATAATGCCCGTTTGCAACGTAGGTGTTGGTCGGGGTGTCATAACAGCAGCGGTTGCTAATATGTCAGCCTCTATTTGAGCCTGATCAGGTGTTGGTCTCTCAACTGCAACCGAAGTAGCCTGCATTACAGCAAATTTGAGGGCTTCTTCTAATTGTTCCTTTTCCCTCGGAGTTAAATATTCATTATCAAGTGCGTTTCGATAATAGGCAATCTCATTGAGATGAAATTCTTCGATCCGTAACAAACCAGGGTAAGGTGCAATCGTTACGCTGATGTCCACTTGATTTGCAAAGGGTTCAAGTTCATTTTTATTTTCACAACCCACTATTAAAAAAACACCTAACAGGCTGCTACTTAAATCCATAAAACTTGCTTTGTAAACAAATTCTTGAATCCATGCTAAGGTGTAGTTTATAGCAAACATTTTTACTCCTGGTAAGCACCCAACCCACGCCATGCTATTGATTTTGATAGCGAATGTCAGTCGAGTAAGGTACATGATAGGATGTTCGCATATCTGACTAGAGAGCTGAAAATAATTGCTGCCAACCTTCATTAGGGGCATTATTGTCTAAATTGCAATCTTGGGGGCGTTGTTTACATGCTCCTTGTTGGGTTAATGAACTATCTATTAACATTGCTCTGCCGTGATATAGATATCCATAAAGACTCATTTCAAACCACTGAGATGCATTTGCACCATTTTCCAAATAAATCTGCTATAACTCCCCATTTTAGAAGTTCCACTTCTTCGGGAGAGTTGAACTTTTGGATGCGTTGATTTTTGGACGATTACTTAGATTCCCTCCAGTGAAATAACCTTCCAATAGACTTTGTTAAAATTGCTGACCATTGGAACAAACTGCCAAATGGTTGAAAGGTTATCTCAGATAAAAATTTCTGCTTTTAGTTATCCAACTATTAAGCTTTCCCGAGGGGTAGTTTAAATTCTGGCTTAATCATGTTCTTAGCTTACCGAACCCTTCAATTTGTTTGTAAAAAGAAATAAACAACCAGGGTTATAACCCCAATGAATACCCCTAAAGCGTAACCGCTGACGTTGCCGGTTTGGGTGGTGCGAATGAGATCGGCGAAGCGGCGGGTCACTCTGGCACTGCCATTGACCAGGCCATCTACGCCTAGTTGATCTAATACGTCAGCGGAGAATTTGGCAAATCCGACGAAGTTGTCCCGAATGAGCCGCTCATGGAAGAAATCGTGCCAGAACGCTCCATCTAATTTGTGCCCCAGCCAATCAGCCAGTCGGTTGAACAAGGGGATGATCCCGCTCATTACCAGGGTGTTGATGGGCAGAATGGCGAACCACCAGATAGGGGTGCTTTGTAACGGGTCGCGTTCATGGGCGGTACGCGGCCGCGACCCATACACGCCAAACACCGCCGCCAATAGGGCAATCACCGCCAACGCTGTAGAGATACCAGCCACGTTATATTGCACCCAGGTGGGGGTCTTGGGCAGTTTAATCACCCCTGCCGCCGTCAGTTCAAAAGCAGCGATAGAATGTTCCAGCCAATGCTCTAAGGCCAGATTGATCCCATAATCATGGGCGGCACTGGCCGCTTTGTA
Organism: Anaerolineae bacterium; assembly: GCA_023384415.1. Classification (GTDB taxonomy): domain Bacteria; phylum Chloroflexota; class Anaerolineae; order Promineifilales; family Promineifilaceae; genus Trichofilum. Next base: position 39,773 of record JAHDWJ010000016.1, on the reverse strand, counting down.
AGCCGCTTCGGAGAAGAAGGGGAAGTTCAGCAGCCCACCCAGGACGGATAAAATTGCCAGGATGATGAGCGGGGTAGTCATCAAGGGGGCGCTTTCATGGGCGTGCGCGGCCGCGTCGTGCCGTGGCTCACCAAAAAAGACCATCTTAATTTGCCGTCCCATGTAAAAAGCGGTACAGAACGCCGCCAGGGTCAGCATAATGTTGACAACGGTAAAGCTCACCCCCGAATTGGTGGACGCATGGGCCAAAATTTCATCCTTAGACCAGAAGCCAGCCAGCGGGAAAATACCGGCTAAAGCCAACGTGCCAATCATATAGACGGCAAAGGTGATAGGCATTTTGTGCCGCAGCCCCCCCATCGTCCGCATATCCTGGGGATCAAAATGGTCGTCGGCGTGATGATCATCATGGCCGCCGCCCCCATGCCCATGAGCATGCAGCTCGTGATGCCCATGCTCCATACCATGAATGACGGAGCCAGAACTGAGGAAGAGCAGAGCTTTGAAGAAGGCGTGGGTCACGAGATGGAACATCGCCGCTACATAAGCCCCCATGCCTGCGGCCGCGATCATAAACCCAAGCTGGCTCACGGTGGAGTAGGCCAACACCTTCTTAATATCAAATTGGGTAAAAGCGATAAGGCCGGCCAGGAGGGCCGTCGCTGCCCCGATATAAGCCACCAGATCGGGGGAAGTCAGGCTGCCGATGATGAACGTATCACTGGCGCGCACCAGTTCAAACAGCACATTGCTGCGGACAATAAGATAAATACCGGATGTGACCATCGTGGCCGCATGGATGAGAGCGGAAACGGGGGTGGGGCCGGCCATGGCATCGGGCAGCCAGATATAGAGCGGGATTTGGGCGGATTTCCCGGCCGCGCCCATCAAGAATAAAGCCGTAATCGCCGTAAGCACCTGCCCCAAAGTGGCCGAGAAGAGGCCAAACTCCACCATCTCCCCATGCGCAAACATCTCCACGGCACTTTCAAATACCGGTTCAAAGTTCAGGCTGCCAAACGTCCAGAAGGTGAGGCACATGGCTAAAATCATCGCCAGGTCGCCGACGCGGTTGGCTACAAACGCTTTGCGAGCGGCGTTGGCATTCATCGCCTCACCTTTGGCATCCGTCCGGTCAAACCAGAAACCGATGAGCAAGAAGGAGCATAAACCAACCCCTTCCCATCCTACAAACAGCATCAAATAGTTGTTCCCCGTCACTAAAATCAGCATGAAGAAGAGGAACAGGTTGAGGTAGGCGAAGAAGCGGCTAAAATCTTTGTCGCCGTGCATATAGCCGATGGCGTAAATGTGGATGAGGGAGCCAACCCCGGTCACCACCAGCATCATCGTGACGGAGAGGGTGTCAATCTGGAACGCCCAGGGGACATGGAAATTGCCCACCCGAATCCAATCGAACAGGGTGACAACTTCGGCGTGATAATGGTTAGCCACCAGGCTGAACAACTGCAGCAGGGCAATCACAAAGGCGGACAGGGCCATGAGACTGGCAACCCAGCCCGACCATTTTTCGCCCACCGAGCGGTTTGTTTCCACAAAGCGGCGACCCACCAGGGCATTAAAGAGGAAGCCGATGGCGGGGAAGACGAGGATGAGAGGGATGAGACCGAATGCGTTCATAGTGTAGAGAGTGGGAGGGTGAGAGAGTGGGAGAGTAAATAATCTCTTACTCTATTAGTCTATTAATCTCTCGCCTATCCTTTCAAGGTATTGACTTCATCAATGTTGATGCTGCGGCGGCTGCGGAAAATTGCCACAATAAGGGCCAGACCGACGGCTACTTCAGCGGCCGCAACGGTCATCACAAAAAAGACCATCACCTGCCCATCTAAATCGCCAAACTGCCGGGCAAAGGCCACCAGGAGCAGGTTGGCTGAGTTCAACATCAACTCAATTGACATAAAAATGACAATCGCATTGCGGCGCAACAGCACCCCCAACGCGCCGAGGGTAAACAAAATGGTACTCAGGGCAATATACCATTCAATAGTGACTTCCATAACGCTTCCTCTATCCCGATATGGGTTGATGATTGATTTTTTTGCCACGAATGCCACGAATTTTTTGCTTGGTGTCACTCATGGCAAAAACAGTCTCTGGCTGCGACCGGCACCTCAGTCCCCAGTCCTCAGCACTCACTACTCAGCCTTTTCCCCTTTGTTCCGCGGCCGCAGTACCACCACCCCAATCGCGGCTACCAATAACAACACCGCGGTAATCTGAAAGGGTAGGACATACGCCTCAAACAGCCGAATCCCCAAAGCGGCGGGGTCCGCATCCAGAGGGGGAATAGTGGCCGCTTCCACACCGGCAGGGCCAAAGACTCCCAACAAGGCCAGGGCAAAGGTGACAATGAGCGCCAAACCAAGCAGCCCAATCACCACCCGTCCAAATAAGGTGCGGTAGTTCACTCCTTGTAATTTTTCTGCGCCCAAGAGCATGATGACAAAGAGGAACAACACCATGATAGCCCCGGCATAGACCGTAACCTGAACCATGGCCACAAAGGGGGCTTTAAGGAGCAGATAAAACACCGCTACTGTCATAAAGTTCACAATGAGGAACAGGGCGGCATGAACAGCATTACGGCTGGTGATCATCATCAGTGCGGCCGCAACCGCAATAACGGCTAATATAATGAAGAGGATAGGGTTGCCCATGGTTGTTAGTTTCTAGTTTCGAGTTCCGTGTTACAAATTCAACCTCTTTGAAGAAGTTGATTTTTAGACGATTATTTCGGATTTTCCATATCGGGAATAGAGCGGTCAAAGGTGCCGGGTTCAACTTTTACCGGCAAATTGATGTAAATAGCCCCCGGTTTAGGCTGTTCCAGAAGCATCTCTTTGGTGTACAACGCGCCGGGCCGGTCCGTGAAGCTCAGTTCATATTCCCGCCCCAAGACAATGGCCTGGGTAGGACAGGCGTCTTCACAGTAGCCACAGAAGATGCAGCGCATCATGTTGATCTCATAGGTTGAGGCATACCGTTCCCCAGGAGAAAAGCGAGCTTCATCTGTGTTTTCTGACGCTTCGACAAAGATGGCATCAGCCGGGCACGCGGCCGCGCACAAAGAACAGCCGATACATTTTTCCAGCCCATTATCGTACCGGTGCAAATGATGTCGTCCCTTAAACCGGGCACTGACCGGCCGCGCTTTCTCCGGGTATTCATCCGTCACCGGCGGCTGGAACAGATGCTTCAGCGTCGTCGCCATCCCTTTGAGAATTGCCTCAATCATGCGTTTCTCCTACAAAACAAGTTACTAGTTTCGAGTTAGCCAAACAGAACAATGCCGATCCCGGTGGCGATGAAGCTGGCGATAGCCAGAGGGAACAGCACTTTCCAGCCAAACTGCATTAACTGATCGTAACGGAAGCGAGGCATAGAGGCCCGTATCCAGATCATCAGGCAAAGGCTGAGGAATATTTTCAGAATGATGTAAACAAACCCGAGGGCTGGCACCTGGTCTACAAATGGTCCCCGGTAGCCACCAAAGAACAAAACGGCGGCGATAGCACTCAGAGAGATCATCTTCATGTATTCAGCCATGAAGAACATGCCGAAGCGCATCCCCCCATACTCTACCACATATCCTGCCGAAAGTTCCTGCTCCGCTTCTAACAGATCAAAGGGAGACCGTTGTAATTCTGCCAACGCCCCAATGTAAAAGATGAGGGCAGCCAATGGGTTGAGAAAGACGAACCACAAGGTTGACTGGGCGTTCACAATCTCGCCTAAATCCATTGAATTCGCCAACATGATGGGAGGCAGCACCGAGAGGCCGAGGGATAACTCATAGCTGATCATTTGGGCAGTGGTACGAATTCCCCCCAATACCGCGTATTTGCTGTTGGAAGCCCATCCCGCCAGAGCAATCCCATACACCCCAATCGAGGTGATGGCTAAAACGAACAGAACCCCCACATTGACCCCTGGGGCAATGGCAAAATAAGGGCTGAAATCTAAATTCCCTAATTTGAATGGTCCAGCCCAGGGAATGACGGCCAGAATGAGGATGGCCGGGATGACGGTTAGCATGGGGGCCAGGAAATAGACCGGTTTATCAGCCTGAGCCGGGGTAGGGTCTTCTTTGAAGAACAGCTTAACAGCGTCGGCGGCCGGCTGCATGATTCCCCCCAGCAGCCGCAGCTCACTTTTGCCCCGCCGCGGGATGGGCAGATAACCAGCCCGGTTGGGGCCGATTCGAGCCTGGAGCCGGGCCAGCAGCTTCCGCTCTAGCAGGGTGGTGTAAGCGAACCCGGTGATCACGGCAAAGGTGACAATAAGGCCGACGACAACGGCACGTAAAGCGATTTGACTGGTGGTGAGTTCGTCCATAGGTTGGTTTATTAGTTATTAGTTATTGGTTATTAGTCGCCACCAATAATTATTTATGCACAGCAGCCCGTTGTAGGCCAGGGATAAACTGACTGCCACGTAGCACGGCTAACCCGGCAGGAACATGACCATTGACGGCCGCGACGGCTTCGATGTTCAGGCCATTGACGTTGACCTGGACGGTATCCCCGTGATTGATTTTGCGGGTTTGGGCATCGGTTTCATGCAAGAGGACGGTGGGTTGGGCCAACCGCGGCCGCAGCACCTCTGCCTCTCGTATCAATCTACCCGTACCATTGTATAGGGCCGCGCCGTAAATAAGCTGCAACCCCATCAACTCCGGTTTATTTGTATCACCCAGGGTATACGGTTCAGGCAGCTTCGTCTCCGCTTCGGCGGCCCACTGCTGCCCCAGGCCCGATTTGTTCTCATAGGAAGTGCCACCGTAATACAGGTCTGCTCCGCCTACATCCGGCCACTGTTTTTCCACCTGGGCCAGGGAGCGGTAATCCATCCCTTTGTATTGGGGCACAGCACGAGCCATATCCCGGAACACCAGGCTGGCGGCGATGGGGCCTTTGCCCTGGCCTAACTTTTCGCCAACCTGGGCGATAATTTGCCAATCAGGCCGGCTGAGACCAACGGTGGAGATGGCCGGATAATACCGTTGTACTCGCCGTTCACCGTTGGTAAAAGTGCCATCATTTTCGGCCCAGCTTTGGGCAGGCAGCACCACATCGGCCAGTTTGGCGGTGGGGGTTCTGAATAGTTCTTGCACAACCAGGAAATCCAGCTTGCCCCGGTCGGCCATCCGCCCATCACCAACCGGGTCGGCCCCCAGGAGATAAAGAGCGCGGATGTCACCAGTTTGCGCGGCCGCGATTATCTCAGCTTCCCCCATGCCTGGGTTAGCAACCGCTTTATACCCTGGCTCAAAGGCCGGGTGAATCCCCATATCCCACGCCCCTTGGGTGTTGTTGTGGGGCCAGACGGCGATGAGGCCGTTATTGACCCGCCCGGCGTGGGCCTGACCTTCGTTGTTTTTGAGCAGCAGCAGGTTAGCCAGGATGCGGGCCAGGGTGTCTGTTTCGCCATAGCTTAACCCTTCATAGCCATAAAAAATAACCAGGTTGTTGGCGTTGACCAGGGACGCGGCCGCGACGGTCAACGGATCATCCCCACTGCTATCTACTTTAGCGGCATTGAGCAAATCATGGGTCGCACTTAACGCTTCGCCGGCCCCGTAACGGAACACATGGGCCGCTTTTTGCTCCAGGCGGGTGGGGCGGACATTCATCACCACCAGGGTAGCCCCTCGTTCGGCGGCCTGCTTCACCCGCAGCCACCAGATAGGTACTTCCTCGTGTAAATCTGAGGCCACCACCAAAATGGCGTCCCCTTTGCCTAACTCTTTCAGGTTGCTCCCTTTGCTCAACCCCACTTTAGCCGTCACATCCCCCCCGGCCAGCCGTGCCCCACTCAAATCAAGGTGGTTGCTGCCCAAACCGCGCCGGATGAGGTTTTGGAACAGATAAAGAGCTTCGTTGCTGACCCGATCATTGCTGAGGCCGGCCGCGGCCCCTTTGTTCCGGGTCAACCCATCGGCCACGGCTTGCAGGGCTTCATCCCAACTGGCTTCGACCAACTGCCCATTTTTCCGCACCAGGGGTTTAGTCAGCCGGTTAGGGGATTCAGCGAAATGGTGGCCGAAGCGGGTGCGGTCATCTATCCAGATTTCATTAACCGCTTCATTTTGCCGGGGCAGGATGCGTTTGATGACGGTGCGGCCGCCAGCTTTGGCTTCGATTCGGGTGCTAAAAACGATATTGCTCCCTGCCGGGCTGTAGGGGTCCAGGCTGGCGACGGGGATCAACTCCCACGGCCGCGCCCCAAAGCGGAAATCGGCAGTGGTCAAGGCCCCTACCGGGCAGATGTCGGTGGTGTTACCGCTCCAGTAGCTGTCAAAACCGGGGTCAGAGAGGGTCATAATTTCCAGGCTGCGGCCGCGATTATGAAACCCAATCACCGGATCATCCACCACTTCAGCCTGGAAACGGGTACAGCGGGCACATTGAATACACCGCTCCCGGTCCAGGAAGATCAAATCTCCCAGGGGCACATGCTTATCCATCTTCATCTTCAAAGAGAAGTCAAAGCGGCTGGTACCAACCCCATGGGCCATGGTCAAATTTTGCAGCGGGCACTCCCCACCCTTATCACAAATAGGGCAATCCAGAGGGTGACTGGTCAGGAGAAATTCAATCACCCCAGCCCGCGCCTCATCCACTTCTTTCGTGGTGGTACGGACAACCATGCCTGGGGCCACCTGCACGGTACAGGCAGTTTGCAGCCCTTTACCAAAATTAAGCTGCGGCGTCCCGTCTGGGTTGCGTAAAATTTCCCCGGTAGCCCGGTCCCGCACCGGCAGCCCAATCTCCACCAGGCACATCCGGCACATGCCCACCGGGGCCATTTTGGGATGATAGCAAAATACGGGGATGTCATTCTGGATACGTTTGGCTGCATCCACCACCAGCTCCCCTTTGGGAACCGTGACCTCTACCCCGTCTACAGTAATCGTTACCAGATCACTCATGAATTGACCTCAGTTTCGTGCTAATTCGTGCCATTCATGGCTTTTTAGCCGTTGGCCCGGACTTTGGCCTGATAATCTTGGGGGAAATGTTTAATCGTGGACAGGATTGGATTTTTGGCAAATTCACCTAAAGCGCAGAGGCATTTGCCCCCAATTTGTTCAGCGACGCTGTTGAGGACCTTAATATCGTTGGCGGTGCCGCGGCCGCTGTCCACCTTATGAATCACCTTATCCAGCCAGAACGTCCCTTCCCGACAGGGAGTACATTTGCCACACGACTCATGTTTGAAGAAATGGGTCGCCTTCTTGGCTGCCCACACCATATCCACCGTTTCATCCATCACAATCACCGACGCCGACCCCATGGCCGAGCCAAATTTATCCAGCCCCTCATACGAAATAGGGGCGTCCAGAGCCTCTTCCTTCACCACCGGACCAGAGCCACCGGACGGCAAGAACCCTTTCACTTTTTTGCCTCCCGGAATACCCCCGGCCAAATCATAAATCAACTCCCGGTAGGTCATGCCCATAATGATTTCGTAATTGCCCGGTTTTACCACATGGCCGCTGAGACAAACGATTTTAGGGCCGGTGCTGCCTGGCGTACCCATGCTTTTATACCATTCAGCCCCGTTTTGGATGATCAGGGGAACATTGGCTAAAGTCTCCGTGTTATTGACCACCGTCGGTTTGCGGTACAGCCCCTCCACAGCAGGGAACGGCGGTTTAGACCAGGGCTGACCTAAGTTGCCATGCAGCGATTCTAACAAAGCGGTCTCTTCGCCACAGATATACGCCCCGGCCCCGTAATGGGGGTACATGTCACAGGAAAACTCTGACCCCAGAATGTTTGGGCCTAGCAGATTGTTGGCATAACATTCTTTCAGCGCTTCCTCAAAGGCGTAGGCGGCATCCATATATTCGCCGCGCATATAGTTAAAGGTGAGTTTAGCCCCAATGGCGTAAGCGGCGATGAGGGTGCCTTCGATGACCTGATGGGGGTTGCCTTCCATCAGCTCCCGATCTTTGAAGGTGCCGGTTTCTGATTCGTCGGTGTTGACAACGACATATTTGTCCCCGGCTACTTTGGGGATGAAGTTCCATTTGAGACCTGTGGGGAAACCGGCCCCGCCGCGGCCGCGTAAATTACTCTCCATCACCACCTGGATCACCTCAGCCGGGGCCATACTCAACACCTTCTTGAGGGCCTCATACCCCCCATGTGCCCGGTATACATCCAACTTCTTGATATTTTCAATTTCCCGATGACGTAGCAACAAATGGGCCATAAAAGTCCTCTACGGATTTGTTAGTTTATGTATGAAACGATTTTTTCGACAACCGCAGATTCAACCTGATCTGATGATGCTTCCTGGTGCAGATGGTCAAGCAAAGCCGTAAATTTTTCTTCGTTGAGATGCTCGTGAAAACGCAGATTACATTGCAGCATAGGGGCACGATCACAGGCCCCCAGGCACATGACCGTTTTAAGGGTGAACAGCCCATCCGGGGTTGTCCCTTCAACAGGAACGCCTAACTTATTCGAGGCCATCGCCACAAATTCATCTGCCCCACGCAGGGCACAGGCGAGATCGTTGCATATCTCCAGCACATATTTGCCCACCGGCTCTTCATAAAACAGAGTGTAGAACCCGGCAATAGATTTCACATGAGTAGGGTTGAGGCCCAAAATATCGGCTACCTCTTGCATCGCCTCTTCGCTCATATACCCATACTCATGCTGGGCAATGTGCATCAGCGGCAGAATGGCCGATTTTCGCTCTGGGTAGCGGCGGAACAGTTCTTGAATGACGTCAGCGTATTTTTCACGAATCATAGCTTAACCACAGATGTCGTAACAACTAACCGCAAAGACGCAAAAAATTCGAAGTTCCTCAAGAAATTCTTACTCATCTTAGCGTCTTCGCGGTGAAATTCTTGTGCGCCTTAATAGTTACAGTTACCAGATGTCACAGATATTTTTCTTAAGATCACACCAATCTTCTTCATCTGGGAAAATCGGTGTAATCTAGGGATGGAAATTAACGATCAATTTCTCCCAACACAATGTCAATCGAGCCAATGATGGCTACCAGATCGGCGACGAAGACCCCTTTGGAGAGCATGGGCAGGCAGGCCAGATTGACATAAGAGGGAGTGCGGAAATGAACCCGTGCCGGTTTAGGGCCACCGTTGCCCCGCAAATAGCAGCCAAACTCCCCGCGTGGGGATTCGATGGCCTGGTAAACGTACCCGGCTGGGGCGGAAAACCCTTCGGTCCATAATTTGAAATGGTGAATAACCGCTTCCATGCTTCGCCCTAATTCAGCTCGTGGTGGGGGCACAATTTTGCGGTCATCAATATTAACTGCCCCTTTGGGGAGTTTGTCCAGAGCCTGACGAATAATTCTCAGGCTTTCACTCATCTCTTGCATCCGGCAGCGGTAACGGGCATACACATCCCCATCTGTACCGACAGGAACATCGAACTCATATTTCTCATACCCGCCATAAGGCATGGTTTTACGAATATCCCAATCTACCCCTGAGCCGCGCAGACTGGCCCCACTCAGTCCCCAGGCGATGGCATCATCGGCGGAGATGGTGCCAACCCCTTTGGTACGGGCCAGCCAGATGGGGTTGTTTTTGAGCAGGGCTTCGTAATCGGCGATCCGTGAGGGCATAAAGTCGAGGAATTTTCGCACGGCTGGCTCAAACTCTTCGGGCACATCTCGCCATAACCCCCCAGGGCGGAAATAGCTGACCATCATCCGCTGCCCGGCCACCATTTCGAACAGGTCGAGGATGTATTCCCGCTCGCGGAAGCAGTAGAGGAAGACGGACATGGCGGCGATGTCCAGGGCGTGGGTCGCCAGCCAGACGAGATGGCTGCTGATACGGGCCAGCTCTACCAGGATGAGGCGGATGGTTTCGGCGCGGGGGGTGACTTCGACATCGAGAAGCTTTTCGACGGCCAGGATGTAACCGTAATTGTTGGACATGGGGGCCAGGTAGTCCATGCGGTCGGTCATTACCAGGGCTTTGGTGTAGGTTTTGGACTCCATCGTCTTTTCGATGCCGGTGTGCAAAAAGCCGATGTCGTTGGCCAGGTTGACGATGCGCTCGCCGTCGAGTTCCAGCAGCAGGCGTAACACCCCATGGGTGCTGGGATGCTGCGGCCCCATGCTCAGAAGCATGTGCTCTTCGGGGTCTTCGATGGGCATTTTGGTGCCCAGTTTGGCCCGAATTTCTTCGACGGTTAATTCCTGAATGGTGTCTGATTGGGTCGTCAGGGTCATGATAGTTAGTTTCGAGTTTCGAGTTGGGGAGGTTAATCTTTGGCGTATGGTTTTTTGGCGTCTATGGCTTCCCAGTTGAAGGAGAATTGAACTTCTTCGTAACCGAGAGGGTAATCTTTGCGTAAGGGATGGCCTTGCCAATCTTCGGGCAGGAAGAGGCGGCGCAGGTCGTCGTTGCCTTTGAAGCGAATGCCCATGAGGTCCCATACTTCCATTTCTAACCATTCGGCAACGGGCCAGAGGTCGGTGAGGGTTTCAGGGCCGTTGTCGGGGTCTTCGACGGGAACGCGGAGGCGCAGGCGGTGTTTGTTGCTCATGGAGAGCAGGTGGTAGTTGACGGCGAACCGGTCTTCTACGTCTCCATTGGTGAGTTCGGGCAGCATATCGTCGGCGCAGATGTCGCTGATGTAGTTGTAACGCAGGGCTTCATCGTCGCGCAGGAAGCGGGCGATGGGTTTTAACTGCGGCGGGTTGATGATGAGGGTGCGGGTGCCACGAAAATCTACTACATCGAGGATGGCATTGGGGAACGCGGCCGCGATCCTATCTTTGGCGAGTTCGTTGTAATCTGTACTCATGTCAGGCCCAATCCGTCAACTTTTCCCCGCGAATTTTTTCATGCAGGGTCATAATGCCATCAATCAAGGCTTCTGGGCGGGGGGGGCAGCCGGCCACGTACACATCTACCGGGACAATTTCATCCACCCCCTGGACGATGGCATAGTTGTTAAAAATGCCCCCACAAGAGGCACAATCCCCCATAGCGATAACCCATTTAGGGTCAGGCATCTGGTCATAAAGGCGGCGCAGCACTGGGGCCATTTTGCGGGAGACGCGGCCGGCGACAATCATTAAATCTGCCTGCCGGGGGGATGGGCGCATCAGCTCCATGCCAAAGCGGGAGCCATCATGGGTAGCGGCCTGCATATCCATCATCTCAATGGCGCAGCAGGCCAGGCCAAACAACATGGGCCACATGGCATTGGTGCGCCCCCAGTTGACTAAATCTTCTAAACGGTGGGTGACAACCCCCATGTTACCTAATTTTTGTTCTACTCCCATTCCAGAACTCCCTTTTTCCAGACCCAAATGTCACCGAGGACAAAGATGACCAGGAAAATAAGCATCGCCCCCAAGCCAAAGTAGCCTAGCGGCCGCAGGGCGATAGCCCAGGGCACGAGCAGAATAATGTCTATGTCAAACAAAATAAACAGCACCGCTATCCGGTAAAACTTCACCGGCATTCGCCGTTGTGCCGGGCCAATAGGGGCCATCCCCGATTCATACGGTTGGTTTTTACGGGCATTAGGCTTCTTAGGGCCGAGGATCAAGGAAAGGAACGGCAGCAGGCAGGCAAAAAAGAGAGCCCAGCCCAGCAGCACGGCAATCGGAATATATTGGCGGAGAAAATCGTTATCCATAAATACACCAGTGTAAAGAGCCGTTGACAATTCGCAGTTGGCAGTTAGTGGGTTCGGTTTTGCACACCAAACCGTGTTGTTTGGCTGTTTATACCCTTTTGGCGAAAGTGTGGGAATTACACAAGCTCAACGGTTATGTGCATTTTATCACAAGCAAAAATCATGGGCAAAGCAGTATTGCGCCAACAAAATAGTACTGGGGAGTGAGTGGATGCCCACTCGCAAACTCGTTGTTTTCATCCATCTCTTCGGCAAGTCTTCGGCAAGCTCAGGGCAGGCTTAGTGCGCCCCGGCCCATGGAAAGCTCTTCATAATGCAGGTATCGCTCAAGGAACTTCATAACGGATCTCACGCAAAATAGTTGAGACTTCTTCTTCCGAGTGAAGATGGCGGGATAAAACCTGGGCGGTAGTTTCCAACACACGCTCGGAGAATAATTGCGCTACACCCTGACGCAAGGCCTGACCGATGTAAAATTTGAGCAAGGCATCAACTGACATATCCCGGTTGGCAGCTACTTTCTTGAGCGATTCAAACGTATCACCCGGTATCTGCAGGGCAACTGGTTCAACAGGACGAGGGCGGATATTAAGGGTTTGGTTAGCTGTGTTCATAGAGCTTTCTCTCATCGCGGGTAGCCCGGCGGGCCGAAACAATTCGGAATCGGGCGTCACGCTCGGTATAAACTACCAGAAGTAAACGTACCGAAAGAGAATAACCGAGGATAAAATCACGTTCTTCTGTTTCATCCACTGAGGCATCACCCGTTTGATAAAATGGATCAAAGAATGCTTCAGTGGCTTACTCAAAAGTGATGCCATGTTTCTTGATATTGGTTTGAGCCTTGACGCTATCCCACTCAAACTCAATATCTTGATGGCCGTAAATAATGTTCATCTGCCAATAGCGGAATTAACTCAGGTAATCGCGTAACGACTTGCTGCGGCTGGGATGGCGGAGTTTACGCAGGGCTTTGGCCTCGATCTGGCGGATGCGTTCACGGGTGACCCCAAATTGCCGGCCTACTTCTTCCAGGGTGTGATCTTTGCCATCATTGAGGCCAAAGCGCATCTCTAAAACGGATCGTTCTCGCTCGTTTAAGAAGGAGAGGACGCTGCGTACCTGTTCGCGCAGCAGCTCTTTGGAAGCCGCATCTACTGGCTCAACCACGCTTTTGTCTTCGATGAAGTCTCCCAGTTGGGTGGCATCATCGTCGGCCCCGACGGGCCGCTCCAATGACATGGGGTCTTGGGAGATCTTAAGGATGTCTCGAATTTTCGCGGCCGCTTGCCGCCACTTTCGGTATAAAATGGGATCCAGACGGCTGTCGGCGGCCAGGGATGCACGAATCTCTAACACCTCATCTGGTTCCAGGTACTCCAATTCCAGAGCCAACTCTTCGGCGGAAGGTTCCCGCCCTAGAGATTGAATCATCTCCCGCTGTCGCCGCATGATTTTATTGATCGTCTCGACCATGTGAACGGGAATACGGATGGTACGGGCTTGATCGGCAATCGCCCGGCTCACTGCTTGTCGAATCCACCAGGTGGCATAGGTGCTAAACTTAAATCCTTTGGTGTGATCAAATTTCTCTACGGCTCGCAGCAACCCGACATTGCCTTCTTGTACCAGGTCTAAAAATTGAATCCCCCGCCCCATATACCGTTTGGCGACACTGACAACCAGGCGCAGATTAGCACGGGTCAAATCAATTTTAGCCTCTTCTGCCTGAGTAAAAATGATGCCCTCGTTCTCCTCTAAGCGGTGGGCGTCTGGCAGCCATTCACGGAATTGTTCTTCAGAGGGGAGCATTTGGGTGGCGGCATAATGATGGGCCAACTGCTGTAGGATTTCATCGGGAAACAGGTATAGGGTGGTGAAAAGAACGAATAATGAGCCGGCCAACCTGGCCCATTCTCGCTCCTGTCCCCAATCCCCATTGTTAAGATAAGAACGAATGTAGGATGGAGTGCTGTATTGCCAACCCTGGTGCAGCTGTTGGGTTTCGACAATCAGTTGCCGAAAATCAGGCGGTTCTACACGCAAAGCTTGCGCCAGAATATGTGTTTGCTCCCAATGGTGGCGCAAATGTTCCAGGTTGAACATCATGGTCTGAGCGGGCAGATCATCTTCCCCTTTCATCATGGTCGCTTCAGCTCGCCGTTCGCCTAAAACGGCAACGGCGGTTAGCTGGGTAGAGAGCCATACTTCTTGTTCAGCAGTCAATAAGGGGACGCGCCCAATGTCACGCAAATAAGTTTGTACGGGGTCGTTTTCTCCGTCAGCATCGTAATAGCCGCGGCCGCTTGGCAGATCATTGTCGTCATTGTCCCAATCAACTTCCAGGTCCTCTTCTTCATCCAGAAGATCATCATCATCACTATCGTAACGAATTTTAAGTTTTTCCAACCGTTCATAGAGAGCATCGGCATCATCTACGACTGCCAGTAAGGTTTGCATACTGGTTTCGTCTATTTTGCCGGCTTTGCTGGCCCGCTTGAGGATAGCCTCAACATCTACCGGCTTTTCTTCCTCAGCGGCTTCAAATTCTTCATTTTCAATCAGATCATCATCGTCCAGGGGCATTCCTTGTTCCTCGTTTGATCATTCAGTTTTGCGGCGACTGAAGGCCGACATGGCATGTCTGGCATGGTGAATGCTGCGTTCTTGTTGGGCCAGTTTGTAGACCTGATGGGTGTAAGTCAGACGCAGGGCGGGGTCTTCCTGGCCGGCCGCTTCTTCACATAATCTTTTCACTTCGACACCCAGCCGTTTAATTTTTTCCTGCCGCCAATCAAGTACAGAGAGGGTCAGGGTGTCAGGCAGGCGGGTCAAATCGTCGTTGCTGGTTTCAGCAGAGGCAAGATGGGATTGAACACGGTCACGAAGCCAATCATCTAAACTATCCCACAGTTCATCTATAGAAGCAACCGGGGCAGCTTGCAAATCAGCCCAGAGGTAGGTAACCAGATGGCGGTCTTCGGCATGGGTAAAATCGTCGGCTGAGACGGCGGGTTGGGTGAGAGAAGTCAGCTTTTGGTTGACCTGGATGATGACCTGGGGATGGCGCAGGCATTGGGTCAGGTAGTTGAGTTCGAGGCGGATGATGCGGTTATCGGGGTTTCGCGGCCGCGTCATTTTCAAGCCGCCATTTTTTCTCCCAGTTTGAGGGCGGGGGCGCCCTTCTACGACAGGCCGCCCGGCCCCGGTGGCGATTAGTTGGTGTAAGCTCCGCTCATCTATTCTCAGGGTACGGGCCAATAATTGGCGGTAATGGTCACGCTCTACTGGGTTAGGAATTTCTTGAATGAGGGGGATGATCCGGTTAGCGGCCGCGACCTTCTCTTTAGCGTCATTCAGATTGCTGTTTTGGGCAATCACCCGGATCACATAAGCAACTACCGGCTCCGCTTTTTCAATGAGGGCCGGCCACGCCTGGGGGTCGCGCCGGATAAATGAGTCTGGGTCATCTCCTTCAGGAAAAGTAATGATCCGTATATCCGCCTGCAAACGGGCTTCATGGTGGAGCAATCCCCGGCTATCAAATCGGAGTTCCGTCTCATGATCCAGGGTTTCACGGGCTACATCCAGGCCACGCAGGGTCGCTTTATCCCCGGCCGCATCCGCATCCAGGGCCAGGATGAACCGTTTGGTAAACCGTTTGAGCAGGTTTAATTGGTCTGAGGTGAGGGCGGTGCCCATCTGGGCGATGACGTTGGTGTACCCTGCCTGCCACGCCTGGATCATGTCCATATATCCTTCTACGATGACTGCTTGTCGGGCTTCACGGATGGGCCGTTTGGCCAGGTCGAGACCATAGAGCAGGCTGCTTTTATTGAAGAGCGGAGTTTGGGGGGAGTTGAGGTATTTGGGCAGGCCATCTTTTTCCAGGGTACGTGCCCCAAAACCAACAACGCGGCCGCTAACGTCTCTAATAGGAAACATCAGCCGGTTGCGGAAGCGGTCATAGCTGGTGCCCTTTTCTTCGTTAACGGTGATCAGACCAGCATCTAAAAGTTCCTGGTGACTGTATCCCTGTTCCTGGAAATGGGTGCGGCAGGTATCCCACCGGTTGAAGGCGTACCCGATCTGGAAGGTTTCCAGGGTATCCGCGGTAATGCCCCGGTCGGCCATGTAGCGGCGGGGAAGCTCGGCTTCGGGGGCGTACATGAAAAGGTGGTGAAAATAGTCGGCGGCGGCCGCGAGGAGATCGGTGAGACGGGTTGCGGCCGCGTCTTTGGCCGTCTGTTGCGGGGTAGCAGCTTCCAATGTGACCCCAGCCCGATTGGCCAATACCCGCAGGGCTTCAGGAAAATCCAACCCTTCCTTCTTCATCAGAAAGTTAAAAACATCTCCCCCTTCGGCACAGGCCCCAAAACAGCGCCAACTTTGTGAACTGGGAAAGACGACAAAAGCTGGCGTGCGCGTGTTACTATGGAACGGGCAAAAGCCAGTGTAAGAGGTCCCGGATTTACGCAACTGCACGTATTCGGAAACAATATCTACAATATCCAGTCGGCTTTTGATTTCGTCAGTAACGCTCATAATGGGTAGGGGTAAGTAGAATATGGTTGCGATAGCTGTAGCGGCTACGACTACGATTGCGATAACCCGAATCTCGAAACTAAATTATACCCCACTCTCACCGATGTTCTATTGCTGATTGACAAACAAATTCCGGTTCTGCTAGACTATTGACCGTGTTTGTGAAATCAATCACAAACCTTGCCCTTTAACCCTCAGCATGACTAAAAAAGCTCGTGCGAAAACACTACGGCACAAAGGCATCATAAATATTTCGGGCTAATTCGTGGCTTTTCAAGCAACTCAGTCCTTAGCACGCAGTCCTTAGCTCTACTCAAGGAGTACCTCATGTCATCAGTCATTATCAAACCCTCATCTTCTACCCTACGCCATCCACCGGGGCCAAAAGTTAATTGGATGACGGGAACGGTCTCCCGGTTCCAAAAAAACCCGTTGGGGTATATGGAGCAGCTTGTCCAGGAGCTTGGCCCGGCGGTACGCTTCCGCTTTTTTGCCCATTTTCATGGCTATATTTTTGTCCATCCTGAGCATAACAAACATATTTTGCAGGACAACAATAAAAATTATACCAAGATGCCCCACCCATCGTTTGTGATTTTGCGGCCGCTGGCGGGCAATGGCCTGCTCACCAGTGATGGGGAGTTTTGGCGGCGACAGCGGCGGCTGGCTCAACCTGCTTTTCACCGGCAGCGTATCGCCAGTTTTGGGCAAACCATGACCCAGGCGGCCCAAGATATGGTCGAGCGATGGCTCAACCCCAACCGGAACAGCCCGACGTTAGATGTAGAGCAAGAAGTTAGCCGGATGACCCTGGAAGTAGCGGGCAAAACGTTGTTTAGCAAAGATTTAACCCGCGAGGCCAACAAAGTCGGGCAGGCATTTACCGAGGTCAGCCAGGAAATCGTAAAATTGACCAGTGCCCCCTTCGGCATCTGGACGATTCGGATGCCATTTGTCCCCAGCACCCGACGCATCTTGAACCATACGGCGGTGCTGGATGAGGTGGTTAACGGCATTATTCAGCAGCGGCGGCAAAACCCGGATGTACACCATGAGGATTTATTAGGCATGTTTATGGAAGCACGGGATGAGGAAACTGGAGCGATGATGGATGATAAACAGCTTCGGGATGAGGTTGCCACGATGCTTATTGCCGGCCACGAGACATCAGCGGTGACGTTGGGCTGGGTTTTCTATTTTCTGGCCCAATACCCAGAAGTAAGGGAGAAGTTAGAACTGGAGCTGGCGCAGGTACTCAATGGCCGCCTGCCCACCGTGGATGATCTGCCTCGCCTTACCTATACATACCAGGTTATTGATGAAGCGATGCGGATTTATCCCCCGGCGTATGTGATTTCCCGCTGGGGACAAGGGGCGGATCAAATCGGCGGCTATGATGTGCCGGCCAATGCGGTGTTGACTCTCAGCCCGTATTTGACCCACCGGTTAGAGGAGTTTTGGCCAGAGCCTTTGCGGTTTGATCCGGAACGGTTTGCCCCAGGGATGGAACAGACGCGGCCGCGCCACGCCTATATCCCCTTTGGGAGTGGGCCACGCCAATGTATTGGCAACAGCTTCGCCCTAACCGAAGTCGCCCTCACCCTGGCGACCGTTTGCCAGCAGGTGCGCCTGGAACTGCCCGCCAACCATCAGGTAGAAATGGAGCAGCTTATCACCCTGCGCCCCAAAAATTTGCACATGCGCCTTCACCCCCGGAGCAAATCATAAGCTCTCTATATCACTGGGGACAACAACGGATTTAGAGGAGACAACAGCGGATTTAGAAAGGAGCGGATTTTTCCCGGCAGGCATCCGTTTATTTCCCTATCCGTTGTTGTCAGGAGATTCAGTATGATCATTATCGGGGCTGGGATTGCCGGATTGTGTACAGCCATTGGTTTGCACCAGGTGGGATTGAAGCCCCAGGTGTATGAACAGGCGGAGCAGATTCAGCCGGTGGGGGCCGGGTTGACTTTGTGGCCCAATGCTTTGAAGGTGTTGGCGGCGTTGGGGCTGGCTGAAGCGGTGGAGCAGGCCGGGTCGGTTATTACCCAAACGCAAATTCGGTCGGAACGCGGCCGCGTTCTGACCCACACCAATCTCCAGGATTTATCTACCCGCCTGGGACACCCCGCCATCGCCATCCACCGGGCAGATTTGCACCGCCTTTTGCTGGCTGCTTTGCCAGAGAGGACGATTCACCTCGGCTACACTTTTGACCGGTTTGAGCAAACGGAAACAGGGGTACAGGTTCATTTTGCCAATGGTACGGTCATGGCGGGAGAGATGCTGCTGGGGGCCGATGGGATTCGCTCTAAAGTGAGACAGCAGATGTGGCCGGAAGCGCGGCCGCGCTATGCCGGATACGTAGCCTGGCGCGGTGTGGCTGAGGGGGTGCATCACCTCACCCAGGGGGGCACCTCAGAATCATGGGGGCGGGGGCAGCGGTTTGGCATTGTCCCCTTAAATGAGCGGCAGGTGTATTGGTTCGCCACGGCCAACGCCAGCGAAGGTGAACAAAGCAGCCCCAGGGATGCCGCCCAGGAGAAAGAAGAGCTGTTGGCCCGTTTCCAGGGGTGGCATGAGCCGATACAATCGCTGATCGAGGCGACCCCAGCTGAAACAATTCTACGCAGCCCGATTGCTGATTTGCGGCCGCTGCCCCAATGGCACCAGGGGCGGGTTACGCTAGTGGGGGATGCGGCCCATGCCACAACCCCCAACATGGGGCAGGGGGCGTGCCAGGCTATAAAAAGCAGCCTCACTCTGGCCCAGATGTTAGGGCAGCCCGATGTTCCCGACAGGCTGGCCCGATATGAGCAGACCCGCCGCCAGCGCACCGCCTGGATTACCAATACTTCCTGGCGTATTGGGCGGGCAGCCCAGTGGGAGAACCGAATCCTTTGCGCGGTACGCAACCAGCTTGTGGCGATGACCCCCACCTCAATCATGCGGCGGCAGTTGGTCGCGGCCGCAACCCTGCCTTAATCGAGCCGGGCAATCACCCGCTTGAGTGAGGGAATCACCAGACATTCAATTTGCTCCTTCTCTTGAACTTGCTCAAATAGCTGGGCAGGCACGTTGTAATCCACCTCAGTCTCAGCCTGGGGCAGAGGTAGCTCTGTTGGCTGCTCCCCTGGGTTTAGGGGGAAGGTACTCATCCGCAAAAGGCGTAAACGCAGGTGATAAAAGCGAAGCACCGTCACCCCTCTGGAGCGGCGCTGCTCTTCCCAACGGCTCACAACAACGGCGGTTATTTGTTGCGGCCGCGCCTGCCAGATGCGCCACCCATAAACTCCCGTAACAACCAGGCCAACCCCACCTAGAGAGATAAAACAGGCGAAGGCCATGAAGGTGGCGAAAAGATCTGCCTCGTTGGACAAGAACAGCCCCCCTAAGCCCAGGCAAAAGGCCAGGCTACTCAGCCCCAGGCCAATGATCAGGATGAGTAACAGCCGCCCCTGTACATATTGGCGATATTCGCGAACTAAATCTGCGGCCGCTGGGGGAGCTTCGGCCTTTTTGATCTTCTGTGGCTCCTGGCTGTCTGGCTCATCTGCGGCTGGCTCATTTGGCCAATGGGTGATCAGACGAACCCCCAGCTTCAGCCGGGGATTACAAAGCAGAAGCACCCGATCCCCTTCCTGCACCGCCGTATAAAGTTGGGGTTGCACCAGATAATCTGTGGGCAGCTTAGCCGCGGAGATTGGTGTTTCTCGTCCATCTGACCCAAGCTGCACCGCTTCAAGCGGCCGCGTCATCAGCCAATGTTGGGGTCTGCCAATACCCCCATGCGCTGTGACCAGCTTTTTCTGCCTGACAGTCGTGGTCAGGAGCAAAACGGGAGAATGCCAATCACGCCAGAACAGTACCAGCATAAGCGGCCAGAGAGCCATTCCCACCAAAAGCGTACATCCGCCTAAAAACAATAAGCCCAGATTCCCTTGCGATTCTCCTAGAGCCGCCGCCCCGGCAAGCAGGATCAAGGCTGAGAAAAACAGCCCTAAGAACAGTATCACAGCTATCCGTAGATACACAGGCTGACGACCTTCTTGATACATTGCTGTCCTGTCCAAATCATGCCTCCTTATGTTGGTATTAACCGTTTGGGAGAATCCCAAACCCGTTCTACCCCATATAGTAGCCTCATTATTTTATCTTGACACCCTGACCCACTTTGTTATAATTCGCCTTCGTGTTCCTCAGTAGCTCAATGGCAGAGCATGCGGCTGTTAACCGCAGGGTTGTTGGTTCGAGTCCAACCTGAGGAGCCTGAAGGCGGTCTGGTGCGAAAGCAATCAGGCCGCCTTTTTATTTAGGGTATTGGTTATTGGTATATTGGTGTAAGGGTGTATTGGTTTGAACAACCAACCCTTGACGAATCTACTAATAATTCCACGAAGGAGTTTGTCATGGCCAATTTGAACTTGATCAAACAACTGGCAACAGCCAGTGGGGGTAAAATCATTCTCCTGGTGATGGATGGCCTGGGGGGAATGCCGATGACCCCAGACGGGCTAACAGAGCTAGAAACAGCCAATACGCCAAACATGGATCGTTTGGCTCGAGAAGGGTGTTTGGGGGGCAGTCACCCCATCAGCCGGGGTATAACTCCTGGCAGCGGCCCCGCCCATCTTTCTCTATTTGGCTATGACCCGGTCGCCATACCGGTGGGGCGGGGGGTCCTCTCAGCGTTAGGGGCGGGCATTCCCATCAAAGCAGCCGATGTGGCCGCACGAGGCAATTTCTGCACCGTAGATGCCGATGGACTGATTACGGACCGGCGGGCAGGGCGGATTAGTAATGAAGCGGCCGCGCCCCTGGTCGAAAAGTTGCGCACCATTCAGATTCCAGGGGTAAACCTTGAGGTACGGTTGGAACAAGAGTACCGCTTCGTCCTGGTCATCAGCGGTGAAGGGTTAAACGGCAACCTGGCCGATACAGACCCCCAGGTAACAGGCAAGGCTCCCTACCCGGCGGCCGCGTTAGTACCAGAAGCGGAAAAGACGGCGGCAATTGTGCGGCAGTGGGTGGACGCGGCCGCGGACATCCTCAAAAACGACGCTCCAGCCAACATGGTCACTTTGCGCGGGTTCGGCCAACCCCCTGACTTGCCCACCTTCCAAGATATTTACCACCTTAAGGCCGCCTGCGTCGCTGTGTACCCCATGTACAAAGGTGTTGCCAGATTAGCCGGCATGGACGTTCTGCCCACCGGCAACTTTACTCCAGGTCAAGAGTTCCAGGTCGTCGCCGACCATTGGAACGAATACGACTTCTTCTTCATCCACATCAAATACACCGACAGCCGGGGCGAAGATGGCAATTTTCCCGCCAAAGCGGCTGTCATCGAACAAGTAGATGAAGCCCTGCCTATCCTGCTCAACCTCAACCCCGATGTTCTCATCATTACCGGCGACCATTCTACCCCGGCCAGGCTGCGCGCCCATTCCTGGCACCCCGTCCCCACCCTGCTGTGGGCCCCCGCCACCCACCTACCCGACACCTGTCAATCGTTCGGTGAGCGGGAAACGCAACGGGGTGGGCTGAGCCAATTCCCAGCCAGCGACCTGATGCCCCTGGCAATGGCCCACGCTCTGCGGCTCAACAAATATGGAGCATAGGGTATGTCTATCCCCCATGATCCCCTATTCAAAGAGTTTTTACATCGCTTCTTCCAGGAATTTATGGAAACATTCTTCCCGGAAGAAGCAGCGCAATTAGATTTCGCCACCTTAAGATGGGTGGAACAGGAGCTTATCAGCAACTTTCCCGATCAAAAAACCCGCATCTCCGACCTGATCGCCGAAATTGGCCTCAAAGCTGGGGGCGAAAAACTGATTTTGATCCACATTGAAATTGAGGCCAATCGTCCTAAAACGTTGCCGGGCCGAATGTTTGAATATTACGGGTTAATCAGGGGTCTGCGTCAGAAACCGGTTTTACCTCTGGCCTTGATTCTAAAAAAGAATGTTGGTGGCTTACAATGGCAAACCTATCGTGAAACCTTGTTAGGGCATACCATCGTTGAGTTTCATTACGGTCAGGTAGGCCTGTTTGATTTAGACAGCTTTGCTTACCTGGATACAGATAAACCAGCGATGGCGGCTTTGGCAACGTTGATGCAAGCAGACCCGTCACAAAAAGCGCAGATAAAATTGACTGCCCTTAATTCTGTAGTGAGCAGCAGCTTGACAGATGGGGATAAAATCTTTTTAATCAACGTAATGCAGACGTATTTGCCAACAGAACAGTTGGTGAGTGGAGGTGAACAGGTAATGGACACAATCCAGATGATTGAAGGAACCTGGTTAAGTAAGGAAACAAAGAAAGCCATTCAAGAAGGGTTACAACAAGGGCTGCAACAAGGGCTGCAACAAGGGCTGCAACAAGGTGAGCTAAAGGGAAAGCGTGACATCGTTTTGCATCTAATGCAGATGAAATTTGGTGCGGTATCGCCCAGTTACATAGACCGTTTGCAGGCCATTCATGATCCATCGCTGTTAGATCAGTTGAGTGAACAGGTGGTGTTTGCCCAATCGCTGGAGGATATTAAATGGCCTGTGGTGACAACTGAATGAGATAGCTCACCCTTCTTGCGCGGCCGCTCCGTTGCTGTCTGAACGGGGCGGTTTTTGTTTCAACCAATGGCTCAACTCTCCCAAACAAAGTTCCTCAAAACGTTACCAGAGCTGGTGATTCCTAAATTGCCCCCTGAATGGCCCCAAGTGCAGACGCGGCAGCCCTGGGGATTCCTGGTGCAGTTCCATTTTGGCGAGCCGAATTTGCATTATGAGGTGGTGAAGGCGTATCGGACGGGAGGGTATGAACTGGGGCTGCATTTTGAGGATAAGAACCACCAATTGAATCGGATCTTATTAGACGGATTTCGCCGCCACTTGTTTGAGATTAAAGATGTACTGGGGGATGGGGTGGAAGCGGAGATGTGGGATCGCGGATGGACGAAGGTGTATGAGGTAATTCCCGAAGAGCCTTTGACCCTAACATATCAGGAGAAAGTAGCGACGCGGCTGGTGGCGATGATGGGTTGTTTGCAGCCGATATTGGTGGGGTTGCGTGCGGCCGCGTGACCAGAGTAAAACAAGTTAATGACATGGCCGGGGAGCTGCCCGAAACTATTCAGGCAAATAACCACGATTGACGATGCCCTATAAATTTGCGAAGGAACGTCCCGATTATTCCGATCTGGCGAGTGGTCGGGTTTTTTACAGCTTGCCCGGGCATCCAGCATTTCCTATTCGTCTGGCTGATGAGATTATACAGCGGTGTCTTGTCTGGCGGGAAACAAATCAGATGGCCGGCCCTTGCGTCTTATATGATCCTTGCTGTGGAGCGGCCTATCATCTCACTATATTGGCTTATTTGTACTGGCATTCTTTTCGGACGATCATCGGTTCGGACATTGAGGGGAAAGCTGTTCGTGTGGCGCAGCAAAACCTGGACTTGCTCACTGTAAATGGTCTGGACAAAAGGAAAAATGAACTCTCCGAAAGGCTGAGATTATATGGCAAAGAATCACACCAGGAAGCCTTGAACAGTACCTATCGCCTGCGTAGCAAAATAGCCGATTTAGCCAATAATCATCCACTCAGGACAACTGTGTTTCAGGCAAATGTGTTGGATGGGGATGCAGTCCATAGAAACCTGAAAGGCACAGCTGTAGACATTGTGTTTACAGATGTACCTTACGGGGTGCATTCACATTGGCATTATCCACAAACTCTATCCGCATCAGGCAGCCCATTGAAACAGATGCTTGATACTTTGGCAGGTATTTTGACGCCAGCGAGTATTGTTGCCCTTGTATCTGATAAGGGGCAAAGAGTGGCCCATGAAGGTTATCAACGTGTTGAGCAGTTTCAGATGGGCAAACGACGAGTGCTGCTTCTGAGGCCTATCTCCTGAATTTTGTCTTCTCAGGCAACCAGATCATTGATGCCACACCCACAAACCAGCCCATTCAGGCACCCGTTTCCAATTATTTTGCCGCACTTGCTGCCCCATTGCCTCACCAAAGAAGAAGGTCATCATCGCGGCCGCGTCCTCCACACTCTGAAACTCATAATCAATCGGGATCACCTGCCGGGCAAATCCCCACTCGGACTCTAGCCAACCATAATATTCTGCCAGCTCCGCGTTAGGTGGAGCGGGTGATAATACCCCTGTGCCCATCGTCTCAATGATGATGACCATCCCACCTGGGGTGGTTACCCGGCGCATCTCCTGTACCATTTGCCCAATCGTCTCCAGCCAATTTTCGGCGGCCCAAAAACGGCTGTGCCCAATGGCCCACCCGGCGGTCACAACATCAAAGCGGTGACTGGGCAAGGGTAAAGCCTGCATATCGGCTTGAACGAGCAGAGGGGTAGGGCGTGTAGAGCCAGGGAGGAGTTGCTGCCTGAGCATCGCCTCATGGCGGTCTAGGGCGATGAGTTGGCCCGTTTGCCCGGCGGCAATGGCGGGAATGCGCCCTGTGCCTGTGCCCAGGTCAAGCCATTTTTTGCCGGTGAAGGAGGTGAGGGTGTGCAGCGCGGCCGCGAGCCGACCATCTACATCCGCCCCCCTCATTAACCGGCTGTATCCATCTGCTTCCTGTCGGTAAATGCGTTGAAAGTGATCCATAAATCTGGTGGGTGAGGTAGAATTCTGCCCTTAATGGGTGATGCGTCATCAGTAAAGAATGACGCATCACAAATCGCATATCAAGGAATCTTTTATGAACATCCCATCCTTCGCCATTGAAGAATATTTTGCTAAATATGAGTTTACCACGCCTTATTTGCTTTGTGCTTCTGATTGTGAGAGCCTGACGGTGGGGGAGCTGCTGGCGTTGGCTGGGCGGTCGTTGGATGATTTGGGCCATCTACACCTGGGATACACAGAATCACAGGGGCACCCACGCCTGCGCCAGGCCATTGCTGACCGGTATCCTGGGGTCAGCCCGGATCAGGTGGTGGTACTGAATGCCCCAGAAGAGGGGATTTATGTGACGATGCGGACGCTCCTGGAGCCGGGGGATGAGGTGGTGGTGATGGCTCCGGCCTATGCTTCTTTGCTCCAGGTGGCGGAACATATTTGCGGCCGCGACCAGACCCGCCTCTGGCCCATCCAGCCGACAGAGCAAGGGTGGCGTGTTAACCTGGCCCATCTGGAAAACCTGGTGACTCCCCAGACCAAAATGATTATCGTCAACTTTCCCCACAACCCTACTGGCTGTCTACCCACCTACGACGAACTGGAAGCCATTGTGGCCATCGCGGAGAAGCAGGGGTGCTGGCTTTTTTGGGATGAGATGTACCGGGGACTGGAGTTGGATGGGCGGGAGACATTGCCCAGCGCGGCCGCGTTCTATGATCGGTGCCTTGTCCTGGGTGGGTTGAGCAAAGTTCACGGGCTGCCCGGCTTACGCAGCGGGTGGGTCATCATTCAGGATGAGGCAGTACGCGGCCGCTTCATCAACTGGAAACATTACACCAGTATCTGTGCGGCCGCACCCAGCGAGTTCCTGGCATTGGTAGCTCTCTCCGTTCAAGAGCAGCTTATCAGCCGCAGCCGGCGTATCATCCAGGAAAATTTGCTGGAGGCTGAGCCGTTTTTTGCCCGTTGGCCGGAGCTGTTTACCTGGCGGCGGCCGCAGGCGGGATCCGTCGCTTTATTGGGGGTCAATGTTCCCTCAGCCACCCAATTTTGCCAGGAGCTTATCGAACAGGCCGGTGTATTGCTCCTGCCTGGCCCTCATTTGGGTTATGACGATCACCATGTTCGCCTGGGCCTGGGGCGGCGCAATTTCGCCACCAATTTGAGCCACCTGGAAACTTATTTACGAGAAAACCAATGAACCTGACCTCCCTCCAAGATTTGCAAACGTGGCTGGCCGATAAGCAGATAGACAGTACCCTTTGGGGCCAGCTAGAAGGGACAAAAACAATCCATCATTTGTGGGCCGAGATTGTAGCCGGGGAGACGGTGCTGCAAGATAATCCCCCGCTGCGGCTGGTTCAGGCGGTAGAGATTATCATTTACCAGGGGGAGCGGATATTGGTAGAAGTGGCCCAAGAGATGGAAGGAGGGGGGATGCGGCCGCGCCATTATCCCCCTTCCGAAAAAATCAAACGAGGTGAAACCTACCAGCAAGCCGCCATCAGAGGTTTACAAGAAGAGCTGCACGTCTCACCCACCGCCGTTATTTTACACCCGGAAACATACCGGCAGCACCAACAACAAATCCCATCGGCCTCTTATCCTGGCCTGGACACCCGCTACCACATTCACAGCATCACCGTTGAAGTAGCCGGACTGCCGCCCCATGATTTCACCACCACCGAAGCATCGGACCATCCCCACGACCCTGTTACCCGCCATCATTGGGCCTGGAAAAATAGGTGAATAAGCCCGGTCACCAGATAAGCGAGCCTATACCCCCTATAACAACCCCACTCACCAGGCAAAAGATAAGGCCAATGAGGAAAGCGCGAAAATGATAGCCATAATCATGGTATTCAGCCATCCCTTCGATGCCGGGCAAGATGAGGAAAGAAGGGCGCAGGTAAACGGCAATCAACCAATCTACCACCAGTAAATCTATCAGATTAAAGAGAAAGAATAGAATAAACACCATCAGGAACGCGGCCGCGAACCCAACATCTCCAACAATCAAACTCAGCCGCCACACAACCAATAAGGGAAAGCCAAAAGTCAGGGGGAAAAAGAGTAAAGCAAACCAGGCTCGCTGCCGTTTCGCTTTCTCACTTATCGGTCCAACTTTAGCCTTAATCGCTTCTGGATAATCCTGATGCCACATTTCGGCGTTATACCACAGGCTTCCCAAAATTAAGCCTGCCAAAAGAAACCCATAAATCAAGCCATACCCCAGGCTGTGGGGCAGAATAACCGTGAAATCTAACATAGCAACCTCTCGTAATTGTGATGGGTGAAAGTTGAAGCATGAAACGTGCTGCGTGACTAGAGAGACCTCATGTATCACGCTTCACGTTTCACCTCGGACCCGACGAAATCCCCAAGACCCCTATTTCTTTTACCACAGCCGGGGCACATAGCGACCAGTCCGGACCATATAGGTGCGATACGCCTCACCAAAAGTTTCTATGAGCCGGGCCTCTTCTTTTGGGGTGCGCCAGATGATAAAGACTAGGGCTGGGATTAACCCCACCAATATCGGCCACAAAGCTGTCAGTAACGTCAATCCCAGATAGGCCATACAACCTACGCTGTACAAGGGATGACGTACCCAACGATAGGGCCCGTGTGTCACTAATGTAGCTCCCAACCTTGTGGATTGGGTAGGGGAAATGTTTAACCCCAGGCTCACGAACACCCAATAAACCAGGGGGATAGCTAACCCCACCAGACCAGCTCCCAAGCTGCGTACCCAAATCGGTAACGGCATTTGGGCCCATTGCACCCAGGTTGGATTAATGAGATAGGCCAAAATAACCACCCATACCAATAAAACATAAAGCCGAACTAACCGGACGGCCCCTTGACCCTCTTTACTACGAAGTTGGCCAGCTTGCTTCTCTGCCCGACGGCGGAACGATACGCTGATGGTGAAAATAATGCTGACCACTAAAATGGTAATTAGACGGAAAATGGTTTCATGGTTCACAATACACCTCTTCAAGATATTTAGGTATGCCTAATATTTAGGCTTGCCTAAATTATTCACAAAAGAGATGTATTGTCAAGAGGAAAATAAAAACCGCCAAAAGCAGATGCCTCTGGCGGTCTAGCTATTTGGCCCTCAGCCAAAAAACAAACGCGATTTCTACACTGATCGTCGCAAAGCGTGCCCGGCCCTGTGCAAATTTCAGCACGGGCAGCCAACGTTGGTAGAATCAGCGGTAAAAAATTAATATGGGTCTACAGAAGTTCGCAAACTATTTTTATACGCCCTACTTCTGGAGAATCCTGCTGCTAATTGCTTACTGCTCACTAGTGGTAGAAATCTCGCCGCCGCCATCCTAGACCGACGACTAGAATGAGCAGCCCCACGGGAAGCGCGGCCGCGCCCCCGCACACTCCCCCCCTTCCCGCTGAGCCACTGCCCGTACCAGTAACTACCCCCGTTGAAGTTGTTGCTGCCGGGCTGCTGCCAGTCTCAGGGTTCACCGCTATTACCGAGGGAATGGTCACACTGCTGCTGCCATCCCCTTCAACCACCTGGTAAGCCACCCCTTCATACACCACCACCACCTGTGTCCCCAGGGCAAAGTAGGGACCTAAATCAGGCGCGGCCGCGAGCAGGTCAAAGTAACTGTCACTGGCAAACCCCACCTGTTCTGGGGTAAACTGGGCTGGATCAAACGTCGTATCAATCCATACCCCCTCCCGCAAGACAAACGTCTTGCTGCCTACCGCCTGAACCAGATCCGCTACATCCACCAGTTGACCAGTCTGAAGGCTGACAAACGGGGCCGGGGGAGCCATAGGGGCTTCTGCTTCGGCCAATGCCCCCTGGTCGGCGGCCGCGCCTACAGCCGATTCACCGCTTACCGCAGCCGGAGCAAACGTCGCGGCCGCTTCCTGGGCCACCGCATTACGCCCCGTCTGGCTGAAAATATCATCCTCTTCGATCAGAAAACTGGTGTATGGGGTGATAATCCCATACCGCACACTCAGGTTAATCACACTTTGCACCAGCTCTGGGTTTTCCCCATGCAGTCGAATCTCCGTCAGCAGATGGCCGATGGCCCGGGTAGCCCACAGCCGGGGGATAAACTCATTGCCGCCCCGCGTCTGGAAATGGTGGTCCGTATAAACAAACTCCTGGGGCTGCCCATTGACCGTGCCGCGCAGGGTAAGTGTGGCCGGGCCACCTTCCCGGTACCGCCCCACCAGCACCAACTGGCTGCCAGCAAAAAGATCCGGCAGGGTTTGCGGGTACAACTGCTCCACCACAATCCCATCATAATCCAGGCTGATGTCAGACAAGACGGGGGTGCTGATTTTGGCGTAAAAACCGCTCACTACCTCATCAATGGCCTGACCAGGGCGGACATAGCTGCTGGTGCCACGATGGTTTTGAGCCAGACTGTCGAGCAGGAAGGTATCTACATCATTGCCCACCCCAAAGGCAAAGAGGCGCACATTGGGCGGGGCCGCCTGACTCACTGTGTCCAGTAAACGGCCGCTGTCGGTGATCCCTTCGGTAGCCAGGCCGTCGGTCAGGAAGATGATGGTGGTAGGCCGCTCCCGGTCAGCCAGGGCAATCGCTTCCAGCAAAGCCTGGCTGATGTTGGTGCCGCCGATGGCCTCAATCCGGTTGATGAAGGCCTGGCCGGCGGCGGCGTTCGCGGCCGCGACCATCTGCCGCTCATACAAAGTGACCCCGGTGCTAAACGTCACCACATTAAACCGGTCTTGGGGATTCAACCGGCCAATCACATAATTGGCCGCCTCTTTAGCCTGATCTATCTTCTCACCAAACATACTGCCCGATGTATCTAAAACGAGTATCACATCCTTAGCCACCACCTGATTGGGGTCAACGGTGACTTTAGGAGACGCCAGGAGTAAAAAGAACCCATTTTCGCCCGTCTCTTTGTAACTGAGCAGGCTCAGGCCAATATCCTCTGGTGAAACGCTGTAAAACAGGCTGAAATCTTCCTCGGCCCGGACATTGTTCCCTTCATAACCAACCACCGCCGCAAACTCTCCAGCCCGGCTGATAGCGACGGCATGGCTGGGTGAATAAAGGGTGCGAATCGCCTCATTTGACTGTAAATCTACGCGGATGCTCTGGCTTTGCAACGGTTCATTGCTATACAACTCCGTTGATTGGGGATAAACGTAATGGAACAGCCCATTTTCGGCGGTGAGAAGCTGCTGGTACTCAATTTCAACCCGCCGCTCACCGTTGGGGGGCAGGGGGAAGACGTTGGCCTGGATGGCCTGGGTGCCTACATATTTCAGCAGGGCCGGGTCACGCATCTGGCGCACAATCTCATCATAAATTTGTTGGGCCTCACTGGCGGTCAGGATTTTGGCCTCGATGGGCACACCATCTACCCACATAGTCAACTGGCTGACGGTGGCTCCGGCGGGCAAAGGAAACAGATAGGTACCCTCGACCATCCAACTGTTTGGGTTGACGAAAAGCTGGTCAATGTGGGTCGTAGCAATCTGGTTGACGATAGTCACATTAACCCGCTGATAGGCGATGGTGAACTGGTCTATGGGAATGGGTGGGGGAAAAGGGGGCGGGATGGGTTCTTGGGCCTGGGCTGCGGCCGCGAACCCCATCCCAATACAAAACAAAACCAACAGCGTAAGGGTGAATTTCTTCAACATGGGTGACTCCTTTGCTATAAGGTAAATAAGGCCATCTACCCACAAAACGCCACCCACACGGTAAAAGTTCCCCCAAACTTCAGACTATCTACCAGCTTTTCCCACATCCCCCTCATCTGCTACAATAACCTTAATGAAAACCTTCTGGCATCGGTTATTAGGGGCATTATTGACCTATATTCTTACGTCAGTCAACATCAGTGTCCAAACAGATGTCCCCATTATGACGGACCCTCCAGAAGTAGATATTTTGCTCTTGCGCCGATACGATAAACAATGGACGCAAGATCAGCGGTTGCGGCTGCCGGATGGTATTCGAGATAGTCCAGCCCATACTATTCTCATTGAGTTCAAAGCAACCGAATCGGTAAACCTGGACAAATTATGACAGATAACCGCGTATGGACATTTTTACTGGCAAAACCAAAAGTTGGGCTTAAAGAGAAACATGCCTGAAATCGAAGTGGCAATCGTACGAATCGCGGACGAAGCCTTTCCAGGTTTCGTCGAATGCAGATTGATTGACGCTCATGGGCAGGAACACACGTTCGTGGAGAAAGCCCCAGTGGTGTCGGCTCAAGAGATTTCGGCACACTCGGCTTTCCCAGTCTCTGGGCACGTCGGTTGCCAGATTGAATCTGAGTTGGAAGATGAGACTGGCCGTGTCCTGCTGCACGTCGATACAACTCAACCTTATGGCATCGAATCGATTTCCGGCCAGACGAAGTTTGACCTTCTTCCAGGGCAGGTCTCACGATGACACACGCGGAATGCCCAACAATGCCATGCAGGCGACGTGCGAGGACACACGCGCCTGATGGCGAACGTTAGGCTTGAATGAGGTAGCATTGGTGCTGTTGGCCGGGGTACGGCCGCGAGCCGCTACCTTAGCCAAATTTGGCTTTGCCCCCACACAATGAGTTGGTGTGTACCGAAGCAGTAACCCGATGCTGACTGGGGTGACTTTGCTCATTTTGAGCGAATTGGACAATAAGCCCCATAACGCCTTTGTCAAATGTTTTGCCCGGCATAAAAAAGCCAGGAATCAGGCGTTTGCAACATTGGTGGAAGTCGGATTTCAGTTGGTAGAACAGAAAGCCATTGATTTGTTGTTAGGGTTACAGCAGGTATGGTTCAAAGGAGAAGAGCCAATGACCAACGAATGGACACCGGAAAAAGTGATGAAGTTGGGAGAATAGTGGATCAATCTCATCTTGGACACTTTGCCCCAGAAACGGTGCTGCAACATTACCCTCCAGAAGAACTGCTGCGTAGATTGCGGCCAGAAGAGCGGTTAAGCGGACTGCGGCCAGAAGAAGTTTTGGCTCAATACCAACCGGAAGAAATTGAGGCCTATTTAGAGAAGTTGAAGCAGCAGAAAAAATTCGGTAATGGCGGCCGCACCATAACCGGGTAAGCGTGGGATAACATTACCTACCCAAAAAGTTTCATTGAAACAAGGCCAATAGCTCCCCAACACGGTTCCGGTTGGAACCATCACAACTGATGGAGCGTTGGACGGTGAACTGACTGATTTCGGCCCCGGCGTACAGCTCCCGTATCTCTGGGGTATCGTGGTTGGAGATGAGGACAGGGATCCCTCTGGCAGCCAACTGTCGGGCCAGAGCAGCCAGATGCTCCTGCTCGCCCCAGCCGAATGGGGTGCGGCTGTAGCTGGTGAAGTTGGCGGTTTTGGAGAGGGCCTGGTAAGGGGGATCGCAGTAGACAACATCACCGGGAAGCGCGGCCGCCATCGTCTCTACATACCCAGCCTGGTTAAAGGTAGCGCGGCCGCAGCGGTCAACAAAAAATCGCATCTCCATCTCTGGAAAATACGCCTGCTTATACCGGCCAAAAGGGACATTAAACTGCCCCCGGCTGTTGTAGCGGCACAAGCCGTTATACCCATGTTTGTTGAGATATAAAAAAAGGGCTGCCTTCTGACGGCGATCACGGGTCTGGTTAAATTGCTCCCGCTGGGCATAATAAGCCGCTCTTTCATTCATTTCCGGGCGGAAAAAAGAGCGGCATTCCGTGATAAACCTTTCTCCGTCTCTCTGAAGATGTTGATACAAATTGATCAAATCCCCATTGGTATCGGCTAGAAGATAGGCTGGATAATCACTATTCAGAAACAGTGCCCCAGACCCAGCAAACGGTTCAACCAACCGTTGGCCCGGTGGTAAAGCTGCCTTAATCCGCTCTAGCAGCCGGTATTTACCCCCTGCCCACTTAAGAAATGGTCGCATTATTATTATTGTAGCGCTTTGAGATCCGCCAAATCCTGATCCCTGGCAACGGCTTTTTTGTTAAGTTTTAGATTTTCTAAATCAATGAAATTGACCAACAGCCCCTCAAAATTTGCCAACGCCCGGTGGGAATAACATGCGTCAAAATCAACTCCCTGTAATTCTGTCAGCAAATCAATACGGTAGGGGGGATTACCAAGTTGGATCACATAACCCGGCGTCAAGAAATCATCAGAGGTAAGCTCAAGAGACGCAAAGCCAAAATCTGCTAAAGCCTGAATGACTTTTTTCGCGTTTTCTGGTTCAACTTTTAGCCAGATGTCAATATCTTTGGTGTAACGGGGATGTCCATGAAACGCAACCGCATACCCCCCCACCACCAGATATTGCACTTCATTCGTGTTTAACGATTCGATAAACTCTCTGAAATCTTGGTTGAGGATCATAGCGCCACCGGATATATTCCTCTCGAATGGTTTCTAGGGCTGCCATCCGTTCTGTATAAGGACGAGATTGCCAGTAAACAAAATCGGTAGGAGCTTCTTCAATTTTATACTTCTTGATGATTGATTTGTTCATCATGGTTTTGGTGGTGTGGTGAGCTAACCAAATATATCGTTGATAAGCTCGTCGTTGCTGAGGTCGCTGAGACCGCGGCCGCTGCGTCGCGGGTTGATCTCGGCATAAAACTTGTCGTCATAACGGCGGGAGCGGATGGGGATGGGCATTTTGACCCCCCAGCCCAGTAATAACACCTCTTCCTTCTCTTGCAGCCGGGCCAACATCCCGCGTAGTTGGTCGCGGCCGGCCAGCCCCGTAAGCACCGCCCGGATATCATCCTCATCCCCCAGCCAGCCGGTGATCCGGGTGCCTATCTGAGACATAATTTCATCGTCAATACCTGAGGGCCGCTGGTCTACCACCAGCAAGGTGACAAAATATTTGCGTAATTCGCGGGCGATGATGCCAAAGGCGGTCTGGCTGGCAATTTGGGGGTTGAGCAGTTTGTGGGCTTCTTCGATGGCGATGACCAGAGGGCGGGGCGCGGCCGCACCGTGGGTTTTATGCCGCTCCGTCTTGTGGACCCAATGCTGGCGGATGCGCCGGGTCAAAATATTGCTGACCAGCAGATAATCCAGGTCACTTTCATATTCGCCAAAGCTAAGAATCACATGCCGCCCATTCTCCAGCTTATCTACAATATCTGTCACCGCATCAATGGCTGGTTTTTCCACCACATAGGGGCGGTCGTAAATCAGCTTTAATTTGCGGTGTAACGCCTCGGCCGCTTTGTCATGGACATTGTTCTCCCGCGCCCAAAAAGCGACCGAGTTGGAGGCCGGCCGCCCCTTGCCCGTTTCCGGATCAAATTCCATCGCTCCTGGCTCTAATTTCATAAATTCGCCAAACCAATGGGTCCCAAAAGCCCGTTCCAGGGCGTTCAGGGTGACAGTGGCCGTATCGGTCAGGTTGAGTGACTCACTCAGCAGGTTAATATCATTGGTGGTGAAATCACTCAGGGCCAGTTCCAGGGTGAAATCAGGGGATTTGCCTCGCACCATCGCCCCTTTGCCCAGGGCGGCAATCTGCACCTTGCGCGGGAATAGGGAACTCAACCCCCGCACCGATTGCCCCTTGTCTGCGTCCAGGTCGTCCAGGCCGTACTCATTGTGCATATCAAAGACGAGCGCGGCCGCGACATCTTCCTGCATCAACCCGGCCAGCACCATCCGGGTCAAGAAGCTCTTGCCTGTGCCCGTCGCCCCAAAAATACCGCTGGACCGTTTCACAAATTTCTGCAAATCCAAGCGGATGGGGTACCCCTGCTCAATGGTATGCCCCACCACAAACATCCCTTTGCCTTCTTGGCCAAAAATCTCGGCCACGTCTCCCTCATCCGCTAGGCGGACAGGGGTATGGTGGGCCGGGACGGTTTTCACCGGTTTGGGGCCGGGGTTTTCAACGCCCTGGTCTATCTTCTGCTCCCACTCCTGCCGTTCCAGGGTGCCCAAAGGGGGGCCGCTGTCCATCATAAGGGTTGGGTAAAGGTTGAGGGTGGTGTAAAGGGTTTTACCCAGGAGGGCGTGGCTGATGGCGGGCTGTAACCGGGTGGGCTGCTCATCGGCGAAGCGGGGGTCAGTGGCCCCTAGTTGTAAATCAGTGACCAGACCGTAATAACGGTTGCGGCCGCTGTCACACACTACAAAACTCCCTTCCTGCACCACTTCGGCCGGCACCGTCAACCGGGCACGAAACCCTTCCTTCAACCCACCCCCGACAATATAGCCAATTGCTTCGTTCATACCCTTTGCCCTTTCAACTTTGGCACAGATGTTTTATGTTCCTGGCGAATGTTACCAGACCCGCCCATCCCGTCAAGAGAAATAGAATTGACCAATCTTGAAGATTTGTCAATTCTGACCATGACCATTTGGTATTGTCAATCAGAGGTAGAAGAGTATGATCCAGGGTAGTTTGTGACCATTCACTCACTCCTCAATACGTAACACTCAGTCCTATTCTCGAAGGAACTACACCATGTCATACACCTACACCATCAACGAAGCCCATCGGCTTATGACCACCCAACTGGATGTGCCTAACCGGCTGCTGCTTGGCCCAGGCCCCTCTAACGCCCACCCCCGCGTTTTACAGGCGATGAGCCTGCCCCCCATCGGCCACCTGGATCCCCGCTTCATCCACCTGATGAATGAAATTCAAGAGCTGCTGCGTTATGCCTGGCAAACGGAGAACTCCCTCACTATCCCGGTTAGCGGCACGGGCAGCGCGGGCATGGAAGCGGCCCTGGCCAATGTTATTGAGCCAGGGGATGTCGTTCTTATCGGCATAAACGGCTACTTTGGCCTGCGCCTGGCTGACATGGCCGGCCGCTACGGGGCCGATGTGCGTATTATCCAAAAACCGTGGGGGCAAATATTCAGCCTGGCCGAACTGGAAGCAGCCGTTGCCGAGCATAAACCCGCCGTGCTAGCCCTGGTACACGCCGAAACATCCACCGGGGCACGGCAGCCTTTAGAAGGGGTGGGGGAGTTATGCCGGGCCAACCATTGCCTTTTCCTGATTGATACCGTTACCAGCCTGGGGGGTGTCCCTCTCTTTCTGGATGAATGGCAGGTAGATGTGGCCTACAGCGGCACCCAAAAATGTTTGAGCTGCCCCCCTGGTTTAGCCCCCCTCACCCTGGGCGAGCGGGCGGTGCAAAAATTAAAAAATCGCCGCCACAAAGTAGCCAACTGGTATCTGGATATGAGCCTGATCAGCAACTATTGGGGAGACAGCCGTACTTATCACCATACCGCCCCTATCAACATGAATTACGGCCTACGGGAAGCCCTGCGCCTGGTGGCCGAAGAAGGGATGGCCGAACGGTGGGCACGGCATCAGGCAATCGTAGAACTACTCTGGCAAGGTCTGGCGGAACTGGGGTTACACTGTCATGTTGAGCCGGAATACCGCCTGCCCAGCCTTACCACCGTTCGCATTCCTGATGGAGTAGATGGCAAAGCGGTCGTCGGACGGCTGCTCAACGAGTTTAATATTGAAATCGCCGGCGGGTTAGGTGAATTGGCCGGGAAAGTCTGGCGCATTGGCCTCATGGGGTACAACAGCCGCCCCGAAAATGTCTACCGCTTATTGGATGGGCTAAAACGTATTTTGTTGGGTAGTTGAGTTTTCTGCAACAGCAAATTTGAGGGAAGAACGAATGAAAGGTAAATTCGCTCCTTCTTCAAATTCGCTGTTACAGTTCACCATCCAACAGCATGGGCGAAGTGGGGGATGGGCTGCCGCCGTCCGGTTCGATGCTAATGCCGATAGCCGCCAGGTCGGTGACGGCGATGGTGGCCGGGATGGTAATAGTCGTCCAGGTGGCTCCATCACGGTTTAGCACGGTGACGAAACCGGCTGGTATCTGGACCCCATCCCGGGTGACAGCCCAGAATTGGTAGGTTTGTCCCTGGGGTAGGGGGTCCAGCCCATGCACAACAAGCTGCCCGCTGTGCCCATCCTGGTAGAACACCCCTCGCGGCAAATCCCCTTCGACGTGGTTATGCAAGACAATGGTATTGCTGGCTCGCAGGACTGCCTGGAGCAGGTCCGGGTCGGTTTGGGCTGAGGCTAACAGTTCCCGGTTGGTCTGGAAATCGGTTTGCAGCTGCCGGATTTGTTGGCTGAGAAGCTGGTTCGCGGCCGCAGCCTGGTCATTCTCCTGGCGCAAAACATCATTGGCCTCAGTCAGGGTTTGGTTGTCCTGCGCCAGGGTGGTGAGCCGCTGGTTGGCGGTGACCAGTTCCCGGTTGAGGTCTATGGTGTAGAAGATGAGGAACAGGAGAGCAGCAAAAGTGAGAGCGGCCGCAGCCGGCCACAACCCACGTCCCTGCCATACCTGCTGCCACCAGACCCGTACCCGGCTGGGGGTGTGATCTGAGGCAATGACAACGGGGCGAGGGGCGGACGATGCGGCCGCGACCCCTCCTTCTGGTCGGACTGCCGCCAGCAGCCGCTCCCTGGCATTCACCGGCAGAGCCGCATGGGGCGCCGACTCAGCCAGGGCCACCAGAGCCAGATCACTCTCGGCCAGCTTCGGCTGCCAGTGGGGATTGGCCGCCAGATGTGCTTCAACCATAACCACCTCATCAGGCTCTAAAGCACCTAACCGGTAGAGGGGCAGCAGTTCTTCTAATTGAGCCTCGGTTAAGGGCAAATGGTCATTCATCGTACATCTTCCTCCCGGTATCCAACCGTGCGTAAGGAATGTTCTAACTTAGCTAACCCCAGGCTCAAGCGGGTTTTAACCGTGCCCAAGGGAGTGTTGGTGTGGGCGGCAATCTCTCGTTGGCTCAAGCCGCCAAAAAAGGCCAGCTCCAGGCATTGGCGCTGCTCTTCAGGAAGGTGAAGCAGTGCCCCCCGGACTTTTTGTTGATCCAGGCGGCGGTTGACATTCTGCTCCACCGGAAAGGCGGCGGGGCTGGGCCCTGTCTCTACGGTTAGGGAAGATAGCTCCTCAGTTTGCGGCCGCGCCTTCTCCCGCCTCAACGCATCCAGACATTTATTCCGGGCAATGCGATACAGCCACGCCGCCACCACCCCATCCCCCTTAAAATCTTGCGCCTTATGCCATACCTGCAAAAACGTCTCCTGCAACAAATCCTCGGCCAAAGACCGTTCTCGCACAATGTGCATAATCAGGTTAAACGTTGTTTGAGCAAACCGATCATGAAAATGGGCCAACGCTTCCGCATCCTGCCTGGTAATCAATTGCAACAGTTCATCATCAGAAAGTTGCGTGTAATCCATACACGGACTCCATAAATCCTGGTGTTATACCGATAAAGGGCCTGGTTTTCACCCTATCACCCCATCAGCCCACCACTGTGTTATATCACTCAGGTGTACCCTGGGTTATCGAGGGGAATTGTAACACAATTGGTTAGTATGGTTCACACACCAGTCTGGAGCTTCCTTTATGCTCATACTATTCAACTTAATCAAAAGAGCATGGTTCAACTGAACTTTACAATTTGACCGCTAACCGCCGACGGCAAATTTTCCAGTGATGGGCGGTTGGCCGTCAGCGGTTAAAAAGTGTAAAGCACCGTTTGCCGAGAAAATGAACTATGCCGCAAGGTGATATTTATTATGTAGCTTCTCAATATTTTGGGATTGTAGGGCAAGATTGTTTCTTGCCGCACAAGTAAGAAAGTTGTGCTACATCGCGCTCCCGACTCTTCTTCTTGAGAAGATACCTTATTATCTTAACTGTATTGACGTACCGGGCAGCAGATTGGATGTATAGGGAGAAGTTTCAGGGGAAAGCGTGAATGAGGGTAATTTTTCTGACCTGATTTATCTTTCCTGGCACAGCTTTACAGAACTGCATAATACATTTAGCTTATAACTATTCATCGCCAAGACGCAAAGAACACAAAGAACTTGAGTAATTGCTTGGCGTTCTTAGCGTCTTAGCGGTTCCATATCCAGAGAACCTGAACAGTTACTTTAGCTTTTAAGGGATTCAGGGGGTTGGCACCAGATGTAGGGGCCGGTCTTGTGCCTGACCAGCCGAGGGCAACCACAAGGGTATCCCCCTACCTTTAGCCTTACCCCGCAAAATCTCAAAGACCCGGTGTTTTCTGCGGGACGGGCACAATAAGCCAGCGGCCCCTCTGGTATAGCTTCATCGCTGTCGTTTGCCCCAGGAGTAGAGGTCAATGGGGTAGGTATAGGTGTCGGACGCCAATCTACCCAATAAGCATACCGATCAACATAAGTGCGGGTCTCAAAAGTATAGACGGTATATTCAAGAGCATCAGACATGGTATTGGGGTTGAGGCAATAGTGGATGTAGTTTAGGGTTTGGCAAAGAAGGTGGGCTTTTGCGAAAAGCCCGCCTTCTCTAAAGGCAGTAAGCATTTACATAGCCTTTAAGGGCGACCCACAATGGGCAAATAAAACCGCTTCGGCAGCTGCCGCGCCCCATAAATAATGGTCTGTCCAGTAGCAATATACCCTCCATCTATCCAAACAGCAGTCCCTTGATATAACCCAATTTGCCGTCTAAGATCATGTTGCGGGGGTTGTTGAAACAATACATAAGTTTGCTGGGAATCCAGGTGATACATGCGAAGAGTGCGGGGGGGTTCGCTATCAATATACAACAGCAGCCCTTCGTGAATAACCCCATTTCCTTGGTTAGTAGGGCCAGTAATGAAAGCCACCTCTTGCCGGTTGATCAAGTCATACCCATAAATATCACTATTCCCATTGCGCCAATCATCCCAAATCACATATTGATCATCCAGGCTGACCCAGGTATGTTGGTTGACAGTGACGGGGATAGTGATCTGTTCACTGCTGTTCAGATTATACAGCCGGATAAAACTTTCGCCTGTTCCCAGGTTGCGCCGATACCAGGCCAGCCAGTCTTCATAAAGCTGTGGATGCCAATCAACTA